>NZ_CAUOUU010000001.1:0-357681 GCF_963507905.1 uncultured Rothia sp.
AGCCTCCCGTTTCTTGGACTTTAGTTTTGGTGTCCAAGAAACGGGAGGCAGTTCAAAGGTGCCCGCCGGGGCTTTGCGCTGTCTAATTATGCGCGGGTGCTAGAGCTGATACAGCCCGCGCAGCTCGCGGCTGAACGCATCCGAGGGACCCTTGCCGCAGGAGTTGGGGCGCGGCTCAAGGGTGACCCGCTCAAAGAAGGTGACCCAGGTGCGTCCGTCGGTGTGGGAGGTGAGTGCCGCCTCCATAGTGGGATGCTCGGAGAAATCTTTAGAGGAGAACATCGCAAAAAATTCAGGGGAGAACTCAGTGCTTGTCTCGACGTTCACATCGATGCCCGCCTCGCGGAGTGCAATGAACGCCTCCCGCCCCGATGTTTCACGTGAAACCAAACCGCCAGAGGTTACTTCTTCACCCTTTTTCTCCAGCTCGAGGCGTACGGCAACCTCCGCCGCCTGCTCCACCGGGGTATCCGTGCTGCGGCCTCGCAGACCGTGCAGCGACGGAATGGAACGACCCGTCAGCGACAGGTACGCCGCCAGCGCCGAAGGCTCCGAGAGGCGACCGTAGGTGTAGCCGGTGGGCAGCATAATGCCGACCGGGGCAAAACGGTGACCGCCAGTATGCGAGCACTCCCAGACCGCATTACCCGGCAGGATATCCGCCAGGTGCGCCGCAATGGGGCGACCACGCAGGGCGCAGCAGCGGTCACGCTTGGAGTGGGTGCACACGAGAATGGCGGGGGATCCCATGAGCTCCGCACCGGTCGCCTGAATCAACTCCTGGGGGTTGCCCAGGGGCAGGTCGAGCAACTGTTCGGGGGTGCTCACGCTGAACGAGTAGAGCTTCTCCTCACCCGGGGTGCAGAGCGCGTAGAGCACCCGGTGGGTCGGGTTGCCGGATGCATCCGGCGCGCCGTGCAGTACACGCCCTGCCCTGCCCGCCTGGCGGATCAGCAGGAACTTCAAACCCGCCTGCGAGACTGCCTCGCCCAACGCCTCCGAAAGCTCCTCGCCGAGGGCGGATCCGTCCAGCACGTCGCGCCCCCATTGGCCCACGTGTTCGAGCGCCAGCCAGGCGGTGGCGCGTCCGGCGGTGCCGCCGAGTGCTTCGTCGTCGTAGAGGGAGCAGGAGTCCGCCGGGATGCTCGTGGCGCGGGTACGCGAAGACAGCTCGTCGGCGTGTGCGGCACGCAGGTTGTTCAGCTCGGCGGGGTCACTGGTGCGTGGCTCGGGGGTTGCGGGGGTGCAGGATTCAGTCATAATTCCTCGATTCTACGCCTGCAGGATGTGGATGACCTATGTTGCCTCTGCGCGGTCTAAATGCTGAAAGACAACCGTTCAAGGGTGATTTTTAGGGATTATCAGGCGGTTAGCTACTCGGGAAGGAGTGCCAAAGCGACGCGGTAGAGGTGGTCCTTCTCGTCGGAGCTACCGAGGAAGGAACGGAGCATGTACCCCTGAAAAACCATCATGAAGGCGTCTGCGGTGTCGCGGGCGTAATCGGTGATGAGCGACTCCTGCTCGGGGGTGCGCTGTGCCGGATCGGGGTTAATCTCGTGCAGAACGCTCAGCTGTTCAGCGGCCCAGGGGGTGAGGGTCTTTATGATGATGCTCTGTAGCAGGGGAATGATGTCTGCGGTTGCCCTGGCGATTTCGGGTGCGTGAAGCGATTCAAGGCGGATACGCAGCATGGCGGAGAAGTTCTCGTTAACCATCTGGTTGGTGTAGATGGTCTCGAGAATGTCCTGGGGGCCTGCGCCTTCGGGGAGTGCGGCGTAGAGATTTTTGACGTTTTCGAGGCGCTCGTTGATGGCGGTGACGAGGATGTCTTCTTTGCCAGTGAAGTGCGAGTAGATGGACCCGGAGGACAGCCCGGAGGCTTTGATGATGTCGCTCATGGAGGTGTTGGTGTAGCCCTTTTCGAGGAAGCAGCTAACGGCAGCTTCGATGATTTGGGCCCGGCGTGCGGCTTTGGTGGCGTCTGTTAGTCGGGGCATGGTTCCAGTCTAGGGAGTTGGCGTAAAACTTACAAACACAATGGAAATTCTTTTTGTGACTTTGTAAACAAAATGGCTATTGTGTTTGCGCTCGGTCAAAAACGGGAGTAGAGTTCTGACTCGTAAACGAAACAAGCATTTTGTTTGGAGGTTGTCATGAGCAACGAACCCACCACCGCAGTCACCGCAGAATCGGTGAGCGCCGCCAACCCCATTACCACCGAAACCACCAAGACCCTGGCAGAAACCCCCGAGCGTTCCTCCTGGATCAAAGTCATCAGCACCTCGCTGCTGGCATCCCTGATCGTTTCGCTCGTTATCCTCGCCTTCACCTGGCCCACCAAAACCATGGAAACCAAAAACCTGCCCGTCTCCATCGCGGGCCCCGAGGTAACCGTCAGCCAGTTCGAACAGTCCCTCAAAGACAAGGGCATCGAGACCTTCGAACTGAAGCAGGCATCATCCCGCGAAGAGGCCGAGCAGCAGATCAAGCAGCGCGAAACCTACGGCGCAATCGTTTTCACCGAAGGTGCCGCACCCGAGGTGCTGACCGCCCCCGCCGCGAACGCCGCAGCAACCCAGATGCTCAACGGCGTTGCTACCCAGCTGAACGCGCAGATTCAGCAGAAGGTACTCGCCGCCAAGACCGAGGCACTCACCCAGGCGGTGCAGGCCGGCGGTGAGCAGGGTGCGCAAGCCGCCGCCCAGCTGGAGCAGATGAAGGCGCAGGCCGAGCAGGCATCCGCCATGGCTGTGAAGACCACCGCCGTGGTGCCCCTGAGCGAGGGTGACTCCTCCGGTTCCGGTATCGCTATCTCCGCGTTCCCGCTGGTCATTGGCGGTATTTTGGGCGGTTCGTTCTCAGCCCTGCGCGTGAACGGCACCTGGCGCCGCTTCGCCACCGCAACCCTGTACGCCGTCATCGCCGGTGCGCTGACCGCCCTGATTCTGAGCACCTGGTTCGGTTTCATCCCCGGTGACTTCGCAACCCTGTGGGCCGCATTCGGCGCAACCTACCTGGCTACCGCATCCTTCATGATCGGTATGGGTGCCCTGCTGGTTCCCGCCGCTGGCCTGGGTCTGGGCGCCGTGGTGACCATGTTCATCGGTAACCCCATTTCGGGTGCGTCCATGCCGAGCGCGTTCCTGCCCGGTGCGTGGGGTCAGATTGGCCAGATGATGGTTCCGGGTGCCTCCTCGACGCTGCTGCGTTCGATTGCGTACTTCCCGGAGGCCGCAACGAGTGGCCAGTGGCTGGTGCTCGGTTCCTGGATTGCGTTCGGTCTGCTGACCGGCGTGATTGGCTGGGGTCTCAAGGAGCGCCGCACCGCAACGGTGGAGGCATAAGCGCCGCGGGTTGGGTCGCCGGTACAACGTAAGAAGGGTGTGCGCCGCGTTCACTGAACACGGCACACACCCTTTCGGCACACCGACTATTACCGGCTGTTATTCGCTGTTACTGGTTGTCGAGCACGTACTGCTTGAACTGCTCGTCCCGGCGCTTGAATTCTTTAAGCTCATTCTCCAGGGCTGCCTGGTTCTTGGCGACGAGCGGCTTCTGGTACTGCGCTTCCAGGTCGTAGAGCTTCTGTGAACGGCCTACATCCTGATTGCACTGTGCCTGGATGACGGCGATTCGAATTTCCTCTTCTGAGGGGGTGGTGCTCTGAGGAATGTTCTTTTCTTCCTTGACGGTCACCTCACTATCGGGGGTGAGGCCCTTGTCCTTGACGCATCGCTTCCATTCGTCGTCGAGGGATTTTTTGAGCTGTCTATCCCCAGCGGCGTTTCGAACGTCAGTCTCCACACGCCTATACGTGGCGGAGCCGAAGGGTATCTCTCCAATTTGCTTCATCTCATCGCTGGCGCGCTGATAGCATTCGGTGCTGACATCCTTCCCGGGGTCGGATGAGGGTGCAGGGGAAGACAGGTCCAGCGTATTCGAGTCTTCGCTCTTGTGGAGGCCGTATTTTTGGGCGTACTCAACGTTCCAGATTCCGTAGGTCCTGCCCAGGTTCCTGCCGGATCCCTCGGTGCGGACAAACATCTTGTAGTGTTGCCCGTGTTCGGCAAAGCACTTTTTGCGGGCGAGCTCAAGGGCTTTGGTAAAGTATTCGTCTTTGCCGGTGGTGTCGTATGCGTCCAGGGGTAGGATTACCTGGTCATTTTCTGCGTCGAAAATCGCGCGGGCACTTTCGTCCTTCTCTAGAGAAGGGCCGAAGGAGCAAGAAGACAGCACAGCGCTGATGAGGGCAGCCGCCAGAAGCTTTTTCAAAGCTGACATGGTGTATATCCAATCTGTTACGGGGAGCCCGTGGCGTCGCGGCCACAACCCCCCCCGTAGACCACGCGAACTAGGTGGCCTTGAGAACACTTCTTGAGAAGGTGACTTAACAATACCCCTAGTGGATGCGGGTTTGTGCTCAATAGGCTGGTGCGTGCAATAGAAAATTTTCTGCCGCATGGCGGGTTTGGTGCCGGTTGCGGATTTGCCTGGTGAGATTACGGTGAGATTGCGCAGGATAGGTCGGTGCACCTGATTTGGTGCCCCGCCCGCCTCGCGCCACAATGAACACATGACCGCAGAAGACACCACCACACTAACCAGCGCCAGACTCGACCTCTGGCTCTGGTCGGTGCGCATCTTTAAAACCCGCTCCCTCGCCGCCGACGAATGCAAAGGCGGCCACGTGCGCGTTAACGACGCCCCCGCCAAACCCTCCCAAAAACTCAAAAAAGGCGACGTGGTGCGCGTGCGCTACCCCGGCTGGGAACGCGTCTTCAAAGTCGAAAAACTCCTCGTCAAACGCGTAGGCGCCCCCATTGCCGTCACCTGCTACGAAGACCTCTCCGGCCCTCGCCCCGCCTACCTCTCCATGCCCCCGGTCGCCAAACGCGAACGAGGCAGCGGCCGCCCCACCAAGAAGGAACGCCGCGCCCTCGACGAACTGCGCGGCCGAGGCACCTAAAGCGCATCTCGCACGCCTATCTCGCAGAGTGCACCCCGCCCCGCGCGCAGGCACCCGCCGCGGCGGCGGGGAGTAGCCTAGAAGGATGAGCACACAGAAGCACCCGAACAACGCGTCCGGTCAGAACGCCGTGAACCCCAGCGCGAATGCCGCCGCGAACACCTCCGAGCCTTCGCTGAACCGGCGCATCCTCGCCCTCGCCGTACCCGCCTTCGGCGCGCTCATCGCCGAACCCATCTTCGTGCTCACCGACTCCGCCCTCATCGGCCAGCTCGGCAAGGCAGAACTTGCGGGCATGAGCATCGCCGCCACGCTCGTCACCACGGTCGTGGGCCTCATGAACTTTCTCGCCTACTCCGTCACGCCCGCCGTGGCGCGCGCCTTCGGCGAGAAGAACCTGCGCCGCGCCTGGCAGATCGGCGTGGACGGCGTGTGGGTCGCCTTCGGCCTCGGCATGCTCCTCATGATTGCCGGATACGCCTTCGCAGACCCGCTGCTGCGCGGCCTCGGCGCGACCGACGAAACCATGAGCTACGCCCTCGACTACCTGCACCACTCGCTGTGGGGCATTCCGCCGATGATGATTATCCTCGCGCAGGTCGGCATGCTCCGCGGACTGCAAGACACCGTCACCCCGCTCAAAGTCGCCACGGTCGGCACACTCGTGAACATTGTGCTGAACTGGTTGCTCATCTACCCGGTCGGCTGGGGTGTTGCCGGTTCGGCGACCGGCACCTCCCTCACCCAGTGGGGTATGGCTGCCGCGCTCGGGGCGGTCATGATGCGCGGCACCCGCGAACACGCCGTCCCCTGGGCACCCGACGTAGCCGGCATGCGCTCGGTGCTCTCGCTTGGCTCCTGGCTTATGCTGCGCACCCTGTCCATGCGTATCGCCTCCCTGCTGACCGTGTTCGTCGTGGCACGATTCGGCACCGAACACACCGCCGCCTACCAGCTCGGCATGGGCGTATTTAACCTCTTCCTCTACGCCCTGGACTCCCTCGCCATCGCCGCCCAAGCGCTACTCGGCAAGGAACTCGGCGAACGCGACCTCAACGTAGAATCCGAACGTGCGAAGGTGCGCCAGTTGAAAAACCGGCTGCTCCGCATGAGCCTCATCTACGGCGTCATCACCGGCCTGATCTGCCCGCTTATCGGCTTCTTCGGCTCCTGGATTTTCACGCAGGATGCGCAAGTTGCGTTCCTCTTCACCATCGCCACCGTCATCATTGCGCTCGGTCAGCCCATCGCCGCGTACGTGTTCACCCTGGACGGCATCCTCATGGGCGCGCAGGACGTGAAATACCTGGCAATCGGCTGCTTCATAATGCTCGTGATGTACGTGCCCGTCATGCTCGGCCTGCACTGGGCTGTCGGCGCCGGCACCATGGATGCGCTCGCCGGGTATTGCGGCTTGTGGGCGGCGTATATTCTGTACTTCCAAGGAATCCGCGCGGTCATTTTCGGTCGCCGCGCCCGCTCGGATGTGTGGATGAAAGCCGGTGCCTAGTAGGGGCATCATAGGGGACGCTCGGGGTGCCAGCCCATCGGATTCTTACGCCCGCTAACATGACACCGGCAATACGACCCCGGCGCTCGCGGGCGTATTTCCTGCGGGCGTAACTCGCCACATTTAGACCGCCCGCACCCTCCGCAGGTGTAGCATGACAGGGTATTGAAACCCTCATGCAAAGGATGAAACCGTGACCGTAACCCGCGAAGAAGCCCTCGAAATTTTCGCCCGCCGCCGCGCAACCCGCGCCTACGACCCCGACCGCCGCGTCAGCGACGAAGACTTCGCCGCAATCCTCGAATTTGCGCGCCTGTCGCCCAGCTCCGTCGGCACCGAGCCGTGGAAGTTCCTGGTCATCCAGGACCCCGAACTGCGCGAAAAGCTCAAGCCGATCGCCTGGGGCATGGTCGGTCAGCTTGATGACGCAAGCCACCTGGTCGTGCTGCTCGCGAAGAAGGGCCTGCGCTACGACACCCCGTGGATGCGCCGCACCCTCGAAGGCCGCAACCTCACCGAGGAGCAGATGGAGGCCGCACTCGAGCGCTACAGTGACTTCCAGAAGAACTGCATTAAGGTTCTGGAAGACGACCGCGCGCTCTTCGACTGGGCATCCAAGCAGACCTACATCGCCCTGGGCAACATGATGACCGGCGCCGCAATGCTCGGCATCGACTCCTGCCCCATCGAGGGTATGGACTACGATGCAGTGAACGAGCTGCTGGCTTCTGCTGGCTTGTTCGACCCGGAGGAGTTCGGTGTGTCCGTGGCTGTGACCTTCGGTTACCGCGCCCACGAGATTGCGCCGAAGAGCCGCCGCTCCATCGAGGACCTGGTCACCTGGGCGTAAGGTTTTTGCCGGGCTGTTGAGGCTCGGGTTTTCGGGCGGGCGCTTGAGCTAAGCGTTTGAGCTAGATGTTCAAGCCGCCGCCCATGAAAACTAAATATAAAGAAATGCACCGCCTTTACACGGGCGGTGCATTTCTTTATATTTTTACCGCGCGAAAAGCACGGTAAGATGCGCTTTTGAATTTTTCGTTTGAAATCGCGTGGGGCGATTCAGCCTGTATAACCGTGCCAGCCCGTATAGCGGCGGAACGCTACTTCCTAAACGCCGTCAGACGCATAGAATTCAGCACCACAAACACCGAACTAAACGCCATTGCCGCAGCCGCAATCATCGGGTTCAGCAGGCCCGCCACGGCAACCGGAATAGCCGCCGAATTGTAGGCGAACGCCCAGAACAGGTTCGACTTAATGGTGCGCAGCGTAGCGCGGGAGAGACGCAGCGCCGTGACCACCGAAGCAACATCCGAACGGGTCAGCACAATATCGGCTGCCTCCGCGGCAACGTCCGTGCCCGAACCCATCGCAATGCCCAGCTCAGCAAGAGCCAGCGCCGGGGCGTCGTTCACGCCGTCGCCAACCATCGCCACGCGGTGACCGGCCTCCTGCAACTGGCGCACCACCTGCGACTTACCCTCGGGGGTCACGCCGGCGTACACGTTCTCGGCCGAAATACCGACCTGCGAGGCGACCGCCTGCGCAACCTGCGGGGCATCACCGGTGAGCAGGATGGGCTCCAGACCGAGCTCGCGCAGCTGCGCCATGGTCTCGGCGGCCTCCGGCTTGGGGGTGTCGGCAACCGAAATCATGCCGACCGGCTGCAGAGCGGAGGCACTGCTCAGGGCCTCACCGTTCGGGGCCTCATCATTCGGGGCCTCGCCGCGGGCGACAACCACCGTCGTCAGACCCGCCCGGCGAGCCTGATCCAGCAGAGCCAACTGAGCCTCACTCAGCAGCGCACCCGCCGCCTGCAGGTACTCGGGAGTACCCACCACAACCAGCTGGGAGGCGCCACTCTCAGCGCCTTCACCCGCGCCGCTCAGCACGCCGCGCACGCCTCCGGGAACACCCTCAAAGCCGCTCACGCTCGGCGCCGAAGCGCCCTCTGCCAGCACGCCCTGCTCACGGGCAAAACCGGCAATCGCGCGGGCAATCGGGTGCTCACTCAGCGCCTCCACGGCGGCGGCATCACGCAAAACAGACAGGGAACGATCGTTCTTGGAACCGGCAGAATCCGGCGAAATACCGGACAAGTCACCCGCCGACTCATAGTCACCAAAGGTGCCGTAGAATGCCACAGACATCTCACCAGTCGTCACCGTACCGGTCTTATCCAGCACCACGCGATCAACCGTGCTCGTCGCCTCCAACACCTGCGCATTACGAATCAAAATGCCCAACTGCCAGCCGCGACCCGTACCCGCCAGCAACGCCGTCGGAGTAGCCAAACCCAAAGCGCACGGGCACGCCACCACCAGTACCGTCACCGCCGCATTAAACGCCGCCGCACCGTCACCAGAAACCAGCCACCAACCGACCAGGGTCAGCACCGAAATCACCAAAACCACCGGCACAAACACTGCAGAAACACGATCCGCCAAGCGAGCAATCGGAGCCTTCGTCTCCTGCGCGCTCGCCACCAGCTCGCCCATCTTCGCCAGAGTCGTCTCAGCGCCCACACGGGTGGCGCGCACCGTCAACGAACCAGACGTATTCACCGTCGCACCCGTGACCGCATCACCCGGATGCACCTCAACCGGCACAGACTCACCCGTCAACAGGGACGCATCCACCGCCGACGAACCCTCAACCACCACGCCGTCCGTGGCAATCTTCTCACCCGGGCGCACCAAGAACAGGTCATCCGGCATGAGGTCCTCCACCGGAACCTGAACCTGCTTCGTCACGCCCTGCTTATCGGTGCGCAGCAGAGTCGCCTCCTTCGCACCCATACTCAGCAGGGTGCGCAGCGCCTCCGAAGAACGGTTGCGAGTGCGGTGCTCAATCGCGCGGCCAATCAGCAAGAACAGCGTCACCATGGACGCCGAATCAAAATACAGCGGCGCATGGTTGCCGGTAAACATCGACCAGAAACTACCGCCCGCATGATGCACATGCGCCGTCAACGCCGGGTTCATGAGCAGCTGCGCCAGCGAATAGAAATACGCCAACACCACGCCAAGAGACACCAGCGTATCCATCGTGGACGAGCCATGACGCGCATTAATAAGCGCCGCCCGGTGGAACGGCGCAGCACACCAAAACGCAACCGGTGCCGTCAGAACCGCCACAACCCAACCCCAATTCGGGAACTGGAACGACGGGAACATCGAAATCAAGAAAATCGGCACACCCAAAATCGCCGCATAAATAATGCGGTCAGTGAAGCCGCCATTCATGCTCGGGGTGCTGTGCTGGTTGCCGCCGCCGGATGCGCTCGCGTTCGTTCCAGCGCCCGCGCGCGGCCCGTTCTTGAGGTGCGCCGTGTAGCCGGCATTGTTGATGGTCTCAACAATCTGCTCGTCGCTCACACCCTCGGGCACAATAACGCGCGCCGACTCCAGCGGCAGGTTCACCGCCGGGTCAACGCCGGGGATTTTGCGGAGCTTACGCTCCACACGACCCACGCAGGATGCACAGGTCATACCCTGAATATCCACGTGGATGATTCGGGTTGACTCCGTTGATTTTACGGTCGTTCCGGTAGAATTAAAAAGAGAACGCTCACTCTGTGATGAGGGCTCACGGGTGCTTGTTGAAGGCTGTGTAGAAGACACAATACTTCCTCAAAACTCAAAAACGGGAGGGTAGAAAAAAGGTACACCAAGCCGGGGGAGGGGCCCCGAAGGACCCCGCCCCGGACGGTGTATGGTGCAGTATCGGGACGCGGCATCGAACGCGCGCGAGGGCGAAAGCTGCGGTGGGAGTAAGGCTGTGGCGGCTCAGTGGTCGCCGGGCAGACCATCCGGCCTGCTCGTATGCGGACGAATACCGGTCACCTTCGCGCCACGATCAGACACACCGTAGGCACGCTTCACGGCAGCCCGCGGGAACGGCGAAGCGTTCGCCTTCTCACGCGCCTTCACGCCCTGCTCGTGCTCGGCGGAACGCTTATTCGCGCTCGTGCCGCTACGTCGCGCCGCACCGGGCGCATCCTCACGCGCCGTGTATTCGGGGCTCTGCTTCACCCACGAATCGACCAGCGCCGCATCCAGATTCATCTGCCTGGCCACGCGGGTGATCGCGTCGCGCAGGTGCATGTTTTCGGCGCCGACAAGGGTGCGGACCGCGCCAACAACCATCGCAATGTACTGCGGAGGGTAAGCCATGATGACTCCTAATCGAGCCGGCTGCCGCGCTAGACGGCGGGGGTGAAGCCAGCCTCTACGATAGCGTCTGCAACAGCCTGGGTGTTGAGGGTGCCCTCGTGCTCAATGGTCACGGTGGAGATGCCGTCCTTGACGACGTCCACGTTCACGCCGGTCACGCCGGGAACTTCGCTGATCTCTTCGCTGACGCTCATAGCGCAGTGGTTGCAGGTCAGGCCGGTTGCCTTAACGGTGGTGGTGCTCATGATGAGTTCCTTTCGATAATGGGTTGAAAACTTGGGTCCGCCCGGTGTTTAGGTGCGGGGCGTTTAGCTGCGCATGAGGCGGGAGATCGCGGCGGTTGCCTCTTTGACCTTGGCCTCTGCGATGGTCGGGTCGCCGGTGCGTTCGGATTCGACGGCGGCGCCGGTCACGCAGTGGCCGATGTGCTCTTCGAGCAGGTTCAGGGAGACGGCGTGGAGTGCCTTGGAGACCGCGGCAACCTGGGTGAGGATGTCGATGCAGTATTTATCTTCGTCGACCATGCGGGCGATGCCGCGGACCTGCCCTTCGATGCGGCGCAGGCGCTTGAGGTGCGCCTCTTTGTTGGAGGCGTAACCGTGCTGGGTTTCGGGCGCCTCGCCGCCGCAGCATGCGCCGGTGTGTGCCTTGGTGGGTTCCTCAGTGGGGGCGCCGGATGCGGTGCTGACCTGGTCGGATGTGCTGTGGCAGCACTGGTTGTTGGTGGTTTCCATGACTCCAGTATATACCCTAGGGGGGTATATTGCAAGGGGGCGTTACGGACTGTTACGCGGTGAGGGTGCGGGGGGGGGGCTCGTCGATAGGGGGATTCTTCGATAGGTTAGTGACTTTAATGCGGGTTAAAGACCCGCGGCGAAGACACTAACCTATCGAAAGTTCCCCCGGTCCTCCCTTATGAACGGCGAAAAGCCACATGTGTTTCGAGAAGCCACCAAAGAAGTGGCTTTTCGAAACACATGTGGCTTCTCAGCATAAGACCCACGGGGCTGATTTACATGTCGGGCCAGTCACGGTGCAACGAATACTCCGTGTCCCCGTCACCGTTATCGTTCAGGTGCCAGCGCTGACCGGTACGAATATCGGCCTTGCGCAGACGCGGGTTCGGGTTATCTTTCTTGCCCATCGTCGGGTCGTTCTTGCAGCCCCAACGAGTGTCGTCATAGCTGCAGTCACCGGCTACGCGTCCCACATCAACCCACCACACACGCACCAGCAACGGGTCACTGGTCGCCTGCGGGGTCACCATCATCATCTGCCACGGACCACCATCCACACGGAAACGAGCCGTGTAATGCACGGTCGCATACGCGTGGAAGTTACCCGAACGCTTGTAGGCGTAGCTGGTATCCGTCTGACGCGGACGCTCACGAGGGTAGGTGGTGACCGGTTTGCCCGCTGTGTAGTTGGTATCTGTATCTCCGTTGCCGTACTCGATGACATAGGAGGAGGGCATGAGCTCAATTTCGACGTGTCCGGCGAGCATGTCTGCTTCCAGACGGTAGGGGCCTCCATCATCGACGTAGAAGTTGATCTGGTCGCCCTTGTAGACGTTGGGGTCCCCTTCTGCTCGGCCGGTTCCTGCGGGGTTGTTGTAGGACTGGTGCAGGGTCGGCTTGCCCGGCTCTAGCGACTCTGCAGCGTGGCGGATTTCCTCCATAACTTCTTCGTAGGTCGGGCCGGCGGGACCCGGGCTGTCGGCACTGGTCAGGGTGCGGGTATCGTTGGGAATGCAGCTAGCAGAAGAAGGACTATGTCTGCTTCCACCACGGTCGATAGGAATTCCGTTTTCGTCTACGGTCATGTTTGTATATCCAACATGCCCTACTCGTCCGTCTAGCGTGGTGCAGAAGAAATTGTTGGGGTTGTCTTTATAAGATGTAACATAAAATCCCTCGCGCCGTTTTGTCGTATCTGTTTCGGGGGCAGGCGTTACTGGCTGGTTTGTAACGGAATCAATATCTGAAGCGCTTCCTGTTCTTTCCGTATTTTCATTTCCAACCATTTCTTTAGGAGGAATTTTCTCTTGGCATATGCTAGCAGTATTATTTGATGAACATTCACTCGTTTTTACATCTGCAAATGAGGGGAGAATACTAAGTTGAAATATTTGTATGCTTACAAAAGGGAGGAAGAGAATTTTATGCCACTGCTTCATTTTAATCTTCAACCTTTACATACCCAATAAGCTCCCATTTTTGACCGTTGTGCTTTAGCTCAATTTTATAAGTGTCGTTAGTTTTATCTTCATTGGTCCAAGAGCGCCAACTACCATCAGCCGCGACATAAATCTCCTTTTCCCAGACATGGTAAGCCTTCCAAAAATAAGTCTCCCCGTCCTCAGACCACGGCGCGCCATCAGCAGTCAAGCTTTCAATACCATCAATCACCCAACCACCATGCTGGTAAAGCCTCTCGACACCCTCATAAGCCTCCAACTCGCTCTTAAAAGTCGGCGACACAAACTGACGAGCCATCGAATAATCACCAGTCTGCACGCCATAATTACCCCATTTGACCCAGGCATCCAAAGTCTTACGCATACCTTCAACAGACTTCTCACGGTACCCGTCTTCAGGCTCAGTAGGCTTCGGCACATTCTGTGCCGGACCGTACTTATCCGCCGGGCGGTACTCCCCGTTGGGCGCCTTCGAGCCGCCCGAGTAGCCTCGAACAGTAGACGGGGTTGCGCTTGCCGAAGGCGACTCAGATGCCGCCGCAGACGCCGAGACGGTTTCGCTCGGCGCTGCGGAGGCGGTAGCTGCCGCCTCGTTATTTGCCTGCTGGCCACATGCCGCAAGCAGGGCACCCAGGCCCACAAGTGCGCCGCCGCCCAGCAGGGTGCGGCGGTTGAAAATGGTCGAATCCATAGAAGATACGCTCCTATCGTCGGTGATGGTGTGATGCATATGTGCATGTCGGGCCGTTATTCACAGGTCAAGCTGACTGCCGGAAGGAAAACAGCCCCGTAGCTCGCCCATTAAGCGCATCGGTGCGTTATTGAGTACTACAGTTACCACCCTACCGCATGTTTGCCGTCGTTTGCATTCTTTTGAGGATGGTGGCGGTGGTTGGTCATTATTCGGGCTTCTCAATGTTTTATGCATCAAATATCTCTGCGCCCGCGGAGGCGCCGCCTCAGCAGAATTTGTGCCATGGTTTAGCGTCTTCGACCATGGCTTTTAACTACGACCAAAGACACTAACCTATGGCACAAATCCGTAACCCATGACCGAATCTCCGGCTGCGCCAGGTAGGTGAGAGCTGGTTATGGGTTATGCCTTAGCCTTTTCGTCGATAGGTTAGTGTCTTCACTGCGGGTTAAAGACCCACGGAGAAGACACTAACCTATCGAAAACCTCGGTCTAAAAAGCAGGCGGCCCTGAATATTCAAACATTCGGGGCCGCCTGCTGCGGTTATTCAGAGCCTACGAGGCAATCTTCGCGATCTGGAACATGGACGCCGGCATCGGTCGGTCCAACGACCAGCGAATATGCATCGGCTTGGAACCCTCGTGAGAAATGTACTTCACGGTGCCCAGGCACATGTAGGGTTCGGGGCCGAGCCTATTCTCCCTGTGCTGGCGGGCGAAGAGCACGATGCGTCGGCCTCGCTCCTCATGGTGTTGGAAGAGCTGACCCGTCGGACTTTCGGGGGTTGTCGCGCTCTGCGAATCCCACGCGAACTCGTCAGTGCTGATGGCGTAGTCCTTATACATGGTGGCCGGGGAGAAGTGCTTTTCAGACTTTTCCAACGTCACCAGTAGCGCGGTGGTATTCGTCGGGTCGAAGGGCACAACACCGTTGACCACGCCGCCGGGTACCTTGAAGTTCTCCTCCTGACCACCCAGACCAGCAAACAACTCCTCGCGAGAGTAGTAGGCGTGAGTGCGCAGGGGGATACCTTCGCCTTCAAAGAGCGGCAGGGTGGAGGTGGTATCCGTACCGGCGTTAAAGTTCCAGACGCTCTCCATCTCCTGCAGCATGCCGCGGTTCTTACGCAGAGTCGCCAGACCCTCGTCGAGGCTGAACTTCTCAGAGGAACCGTCCCACTTGGCCTTCGGCCAGATGGAGAACAGGAGCATCCATGCGTGGCGGCGCTGTTCATCGGTCATGTCCTGTTCCAGGATGTCCGTGTTCAGTAGCTCCAGGTATGCGTTAATGCGGAACGTGTCGTGCACGTGTGTGAGTGCCTTGACGCGCTTATTCGTCTCGACGGCCACGTTGTCCTGGAAGGGAACCACCAGGTCGGGGTACAGTCCACTCGCGGCCTTGAGGCTGGTCCAGGTCGTTGCAACAGGCTTAGTAATACCGGGCAGGGGCACCTTGCTGCTACGGCCGTAAATCTGGGGCAGACCCATGCTGTAGCGGTTGATGAAGTCAATGACGGTGGGGTCAATATCGGTGCCCGCGGAGTTTCGCCGCATATCTTCCAGGTAGCTCTTCGCCGTGTCGATAAGGGCGTTCTGGTTCATGCGCAGGGACTCACGAATCTTCTGGATGACCTGCTTCTGGGTCAGCTCATCCAGGTGGAAGTGGCAACCGGCCGGCAGTTCGGGGCTCTTAATGTCCTGCTCGGTCAGGGCGCCCTGCCGCACAAAGGCGCGGTACTTACTGTGAACCATGAAGTTCTTGTTCTGGTGTCCCACGAAGTCGAGGACCGTCAGAACAGACTTCAACGGTGCACGGCGCAGACCGCGGCCCAACTGCTGCAGGAAGAGCGTGAGCGACTGAGTGGGGCGCAGCATCAGGAGGGTGTCGACGCTCGGAATATCGACGCCCTCATTGAACAGGTCCACGGTGAAGATCGTGGTCAGCTCGTGGCTGTCGTCTGCAAGGTTGTTCATGACCTCGGCGCGGCGCTCGGCGGAATCTGTACCGACCAAGAAGTCGGCGGGAATACCCACCTCGTTAAACTTCTGCGCCATGTATTCGGCGTGCTTCACGCTCACGCAGAACCCGAGCGCCTTCATGCGCAGGGGGTTGTCGACCTTCTGGCGCAGCTCCTCCACGATGATGCGTAGGCGGCGTTCAGCCTCGCCCTTGGTGTACAGGTTTTCCAAGGCGTTTTCGTCGTATTTGCCGCTTCGAACGTCGATACGGCGCAGGTCGGTGCCGTCGGCAATGCCGAAGTACTGGAAGGGCACGAGGAGGTGGTCTTCGAGTGCGTCCCACAGACGAATTGAGGTCGCCACGTAGCCGCCGAAGTACTTGTCGGCGATGTTCACCCCGTCTTCTCGTTCGGGGGTTGCGGTCAGGCCAATAAATTCGCGGGGCTCAAAATAGTTGAAAACCTTGTCCCAGCTGGCGGCCTTAATGTGGTGACACTCGTCCATGATGATGACGTCAAAATAGTCCGGTGCATAATTCTCAAGAGTTGCACCCGACAAAGTTTGAATGGTCGCAAAAACGGCCTCGTTATATTCGGGCTTTTTGCCGCCGGTCAGGAGCTCACCGAAATTACCTTTAAGCATGACGTCGCCGAAAGTGCGGCGCGCCTGGTCAAGAATTTCTTTTCGGTGCGCAATGAAAAGCAGCTTCAGCTTTTTGCCGGACTGCTCGCAGAGGCGCCTGTAATCCAGGGCAGAGAATACGGTCTTGCCGGTGCCAGTTGCGGCCACGGCGAGGTTGCGGTGACGTCCCTTAGAACGAGCGTTCTGCATTTCTTCGAGCATACGCGCCTGATGCGGGAACGGGTGCACATCCAGCAGGGACGAGTCGATATCGTACTCCAGGCCCTTGCTCTTGCGGCCGGTAATATCGGCCTTGGCCAGGGCGGTGTCGAGCTCCTGTTTCTCCTGGTCAGTAGCGGTATAGAGGGTAAAATCACCGCTCTTCCAGTAGCTCTCGAACAGGCCTTCAAACTGGCGGATCAGGCCGGGAGTAATCGGGCTTGAGATACGCACATTCCACTCCAGGCCGTCAGTGAGCGCGGCGCTGGACAGGTTCGAGCTACCCACATAGCCGGTGGACATGCCGGTATTGCGGTGGAACAGCCAGGCCTTGGCGTGCAGGCGGGTGCTGTCGCCCTGGTAGCTGATTTTCACCTCCGCACCGTACTCTTCAACGAGGCGGTCAATAGCCTTGCGGTCGGTCGCGCCCATGTAGGTGGTGGTAATAATGCGGAAAGGAATACCACGATTTTTAATAGCTTTAAGCTGCTCACTCAAACTATTAACGCCGGACATTTTAAGAAATGAGCAGAGCAAATCTACACGGTCTGCACTTTCTAATTCTTTCTGAATTTCAGTATTGAGATTCAGGTCTTTAGAAGTATTCGTCATCAGAGCGACGTCGCTCAGGGGAATATCGGGGCGCGTAGTTTTTGCGTCAGTGAGGGCGAGCTCGCGCATCTGAATTACGTTGCTGTCGTCATCGGTCAGCAACGAATCGTTCTGCTCTTCGGCATCCTGCGGCAGGAGCTCCATCATTCGGTTGATGAGTTCCACCTGGTCTGCGGGGGTTTTGAGGCTTTCGAGGGCGGGAGCCAGCTGGGTGGCGAAGAACTGGGTGAGCAGTTCGGGGATGTTGTAGTCGTCCTTTTCGAGGATTTCTTCCTGCCATTGCGCGCCTTCGGGGATAGCGCGGCTCATGAGCGATGCGCTCTTGAGGTGTTCGTAGAGTCCCAGGGGGAGAGTTTCGTCAGTCGTGGTCATAGCAGCAGCCTAGCAGCACGGGCGGTTTGCTGCTGCTTGGGTGGTCACCGGTTCACGGGGGAGGGGTGGTGGAATCCTGTAATTACAAAAATCCTGGCGGCTCCCCCCATACGCCTTTCCTCGAAAAGCCACATGTGTTTCGAGAAGCCACGTAACATGTTGCTTTTCGAAACACATGTGGCTTCTCGGCGATTAAACTCGGCGCAGCAATCACCCCGCCCCGCACGCAGAACACACCAGCCCAAACGCTATTGATTCGCATCACAGGCCGGCGTTCTTAGGTATCCTTGGGGTAACACCCAGACAGAAGCCCGCCCTCCACCTCGAAAGGGGCCGC
Source organism: uncultured Rothia sp. (assembly GCF_963507905.1). Lineage (GTDB taxonomy): Bacteria > Actinomycetota > Actinomycetes > Actinomycetales > Micrococcaceae > Rothia. Next base: position 17,663 of record NZ_CAUOUU010000001.1, read on the forward strand.
ATGAAAACCTTCTGGACTAACCTACCCCTCACCATCCGCGCGGCAGTCATCTTCTGCTACGCCTACGCCGCGGTGCGCATCCTCAACCTCTTCTCTGAGGCAGGCACCGCACCGTTGACCCCGCGCACGCTCCTCGACGGTGCCCTCACCGCCGCGGTCGTCGTCGGTGCTCTCGCCCTGTATCTGGGTAACGCCCTGGGTGCCGCTCTGCGCGCCCGACGAGAAGGCTACGAGCCCCGCCCGGTCGGCATCATCGTCGCCTACGCGCTCTTCGTGGCGGTGTGTACCTACCTTGTCTGCCGCCTCATCGCCTACACCGTGGAGGCGGGGCTCACCTGGCTCTTCCCGCCCGCCCTCGACCCGGTGCTGGTCGCCGTGGGTATGGCTGTTCTTGGCGTGATCAACTATGTGCGCCTTGACCGCACCCGTAAGGACTAACCGGGGAATGGCACTACAAGAAACCCTGTAATTACAAAAAATCTCCCGCACCGGGTGGAGCACACCTCCAAGGCATGCCCCCCAGTGCGGGAGATTTCTATATCAACGGAACGCCGCAACCTTCACGCTACAGCGCCGCGTGCACCTTACAGGCTCTGTGCCTGAATTGCGGTGATCGCAACGGTGTTGATGATGTCCTCAACGGTGGTACCGCGCGACAGGTCGTTCACGGGCTTACGCAGACCCTGCAGAACCGGGCCCACAGCGGCAGCACCCGAAGACTGCTGAACAGCCTTGTAGGTGTTGTTACCGGTGTTCAGGTCGGGGAAGACGAACACGGTAGCCTGACCAGCAACCTCGCTGCCGGGCAGCTTGGTCGACGCAATGGACATGTTCGATGCAGCGTCGTACTGGATCGGGCCCTCGACCGCGAAGTCGGGGTTCGATGCGCGCACGAGCTCGGTTGCCTCGCGCACAACGTCCACATCTGCGCCAGCGCCGGAGGTGCCGGTCGAGTAGGACAGCATAGCAACCTTGGGGGTCACGCCGAACTGGCGTGCAGTCTCCGCGGATGCCTTCGCGATGTCGGCGAGCTGCTCTGCGTTGGGGTTCGGGTTCACTGCGCAGTCGCCGTAGACCAGAACGCGGTCTTCCATCAGCATCAGGAAGACGGAGGACACGATCTTGGTGCCGGGGCGGGTCTTGATGAACTCGAGCGAGGGGCGGATGGTGTTCGCGGTGGTGTTCACTGCACCGGAAACCATGCCGTCGGCGATGCCCTTGTAGACGAGCATGGTGCCGAAGTACGAGGGGTCGGTCATGCGCTCGCGAGCAGCCTCGATGGTGACGCCCTTGTGTGCACGCAGCTCAGCGTAGGTTGCTGCGAAGTCTTCGGTGTACTCGTTGTTCTCGATGTCGATGATGCGGATCGAGCTGGGCAGCTCAATACCCTCAGCCTGGCAAATCTCTGCAATCTTGGCGGGGTTGCCGAGCAGGATCAGGTCGCAGAAGTCGCGGCGTGCAATGATCTCGGCGGCACGCAGGATACGCACGTCGTAGCCCTCGGGCAGGACCACGGAGCGGCGGTTTGCGCGTGCGGTCTCGATGAGGTTGTGCAGGAAGCGCAGCGGGGTCATGGATGCGGGGCGCTCAATTTCGAGGCGTGCGAGCAGTTCGTCCTTGTTGACGTGCTCGTCCCAGCCACCCATTGCTGCTGCGAGCTTGCGCTGGTGGCCGCTTTCGAGGGCGCCACGGACGCGGGAGACTGCGCGTGCAGACTTGAAGGTGTCCTTGGTGGTGGACAGCACGGGGAACGGCGCGTTGTCGATGAGGGAGCCGACTGCGGTGTTCTTGCCGGGCAGCGCGTCCAGGCCGCCGGTGAGCAGCACGCCGGAGGGCGCCGGGAAGGTCGGTGCCAGTGCGGATGCGAGGGTTGCTGCAACGATGTCTGCACGGTCGCCGGGGACAATCACGAAGTCGCCGTCGACGAACTGGTTCAGGAAGTTGGAGACGTTCATTGCTGCGACCTTGATGCCGTGAATATCGCGGCTGAGGTCTTCTGCCTTGATGCCTTCGGTGTCGAGCTTGAGGGCCTCGGCAACTTCACCGACGGTGGGTGCGTTCAGCTCGGGGATTTCGGGCAGTACGTAGACGGGCAGGTTTGCGTCGCCGCGCTTGACGGACTTCTCGATTTCTTCGCGCAGTTCGGGTTCTGCACGGCCGACGATGATGGCGAGCAGGTCTGCCTTGGAGGCGAGCAGCTCGGTGCGTGCCACGTCGACTGCGGTGACTGCTTCTTCGACGGTTGCTTCCTGTGCGCCGACGATTGCGACGACGGGCAGGCCGAGGTCACGTGCGATCTGGACGTTCAGGTCGAATTCGACTGAGAGCGCGTTGGCGGGCAGGTAGACGCCGTCGACGATTACGACGTCGCTGTGTGCTGCGACCTTCTCGTAGGCGGAGACTGCGCGTGCGGAGATCTCTTCGGTGTCGCCTTCTGCGATAAGTGCGAGTGCGTCGGTCATGGAGACTGCGCCGCCGACCTGCTCTTCGGTCAGGCCGAAGTGCTCACGGATGAGGCGTGCCATGGGGTCGTCGGCGATGGTTGCGCCGTCGAAGACGGGGCGGAAGAAGCCGACGCGGTCTGCGCGCTTGATGAGGGAGTCTGCTAGGCCCAGGGCGACGAGGGACTTGCCCGAGTTCTGGGACATAGCGGAGAGGTAAAGACCGGTGGTCATAGTTTTACTTTCCTTCTATGCGGATGTTCGGCGCTGGGTCCCGCGGCTGCGCAGGGGTGTATGTGCTCCTGTGCGCGGGTGCGTCGAGCTTATAGGTCATCTTCTATCTTAAGGCGTTGTGGGGGTGGTGCCTAACAGGGTGTGCGGTGCGCTGCGTCATGTGGGCGGGCTGTTCCCCTGTTGCGGTGTGTGGTTTAGGGGTTGAGGATGCGCGCGTACCGTACGCTGTGGCCGGGCGCCCAGATGCCGCGTGCTTCGAATTCGATGCTGTTGCGCTGGTAGCCGAGGTGCTCGTAGAAGGAGAGCGCTCGTTCGTTTTCTGCCATGACCCACAGGTAGGAGTTTTCGTCCGGGTAGATGACGGAGTCGTAGAGCGCCCGACCGAGCCCGGTGCCGTGCGTGTGGTTGAGGGTGTACAGGTGCGTGAGTTTGCGGGTGCCTGCGGGCAGTTCGGGGAGGGTATCGGCGCGTTCGAGTTCCCAGGCGGATTGTTCGCATAGGGAGAGTGCCACGCCGACCGGCTTATCCCAGTCGATGCGTGCGCCGATGGAGCAGGAGAGTCCACCGTCGGAGGTCCAGCCGGGCACCTCGTAGGCGAAGAAGCCGCGCACGGTGGGGGAGGCGAGGTGGCGGTGGAAGTCTTCGAGGTATTCGTCGCGTTCGGCGCGGTGGCGGGCGGTGAAGCTTTCCCCGAGCGCGTCAAAGTAGATCGGGTCGTAGGTTTGTTCCATGCAGTCCAGCTGCAGGTTGACGTATTTTTCGGCGTCGGTCGGTTCAATCGGTGCGAGCGCGTAGCGGCCCTGACATACAAATCCCATGGGTTCTAGTCTACTCAGCCTGCCCCTGTGGAGGCGGTCCTTCGCGGGTGCGTACGCTAGGGGCGTGCTGGCGGTAGCTATGTGGGGGCGGCTAGGGGGTAGTGGCTATTGGGCGGCGCTGTTGCTTTGAGTCGTGTCGGTTAGGCTAGTGGGTATGGCGAAAAAGAGCAGGGCACCCAAGAAAAGCCAGAAGGCACAGAAAACCCAGAAGCAGCAGAAGAACCAGAAGAACCGCATCGACGATACCGAGAACACCCCCGTGCAGGGTGCCGCCGCTGGCGTGTACCCGATCTCTACGGGTGAGGCGGAGCTGGTCCCCGACGGCTACCACGCCGACGGCTGGCTGCTGCTCATTAATGGTGTGCAGTCTTCCCACGTGATTGTGGGTGAGCCCCGCCAGCTGGATTTTGAGTACATACGCTGGATCGCGGCGGTCGTCTCCTCGCATGTGGAGGAGCACCTGGACGTCGCGAAGCTGCGCATCACCCACCTGGGCGGCGGCGCGTGCTCCATGGCGCGCTACTTCGCTGACCTGTACCCGACGAGCCGCAACACGGTCGTTGAGCTGGACGCCAAGCTCGCCGAGTATGTGCGTGCCTGGTTCGACATCCCCAAGGCGCCGCGCGTGAAGATTCGTGTGGGTGAGGCGGGTGCCGTCACCGCGACCTTCGCGCCCGCATCCCGTGACGTGGTGATTCGTGACGTATTCGCCGGGGACACCACGCCCGAGGCGCTGACCACCGTCGAGTTCACCCGCACCGTTGCCGAGTCGCTGGCACCCGGCGGCCTGTACATCCTCAATTGCGGTGATGGGCCGGCGCTGACCGGTGCCCGCGCGGAGGCGTCCGCCCTGCTTGAGGTGTTCGAGTACGTGTGCATTGTGGCGGATTCGGCAATGTTGAAGGGCCGCCGCCGCGGCAACGTCATTATTGCCGGTTCCCACGCGCCCCTGCCGGAGGCTGGTTCCGTGCAGGCTGCCGCTATCGCCCGTGAGCTCATGGGTGGAGGCGTGCCCGCCCAGTACTGGGACACCGCGCGGGTTCGCCAGTTCGTGAGGTAGCGGTTTCAGCCGCGGTATAGGTTTTCGGGGGCGGCTCAGGTTTTCTGGCCATAACCTAAGTTTTTCGACCATAGGTTAGTGACTTTGGTGGGGGTTTTTAACTACCGCCAAAGACCGTAACCTATCACCGAATTCGGCGCCCCCTCCACGGCAGACGCTACTATAGTGGCATGCGATACACCTACCTTGGCCCCTCCGGCACCTTCACCGAATCCGCCCTGCTGAGCGTCCCCGGCGCATCCGACGCCGAACGCATCCCCGCCACCAGCGTGCCCGACGCGCTCGCACGCCTGAACGCGGGCGAGGTGGACGCCGCCATGGTGCCCATCGAAAACTCCGTGGAGGGCGGCGTGAGCGCCACCCTGGACGCTATCGCAGCCAGCGAGGGTGTACGCATTATCCGCGAGGTGCTCGTGCCGATCCGCTTCGTGCTGGTCGCCGCGAAGCCCATCAGCATTGAGGACGTTAAGACCATTTCCACCCACTCGCACGCCTGGGCGCAGGTGCGCGGCTGGGCGCAGGAGAACGTGCCCACCGCCGCCTACCTGCCCGGCTCCTCCACCGCGGCGGCGGCTGTCGGCCTGCTCGAAGAGGGCTGCACCTACGATGCGGCAATCTGCTCCCCGGCGCTGCTGAACTACCACCCGGAACTGCACGTACTGCAGGACAACATCGGCGACAACAAGAACGCCGTAACCCGCTTCGTGCTGCTCTCCCGCACCGCCGACATCCCCGAACCGACCGGCTCCGACAAGACCACCCTGACCGTGCCGCTGCCCACCAACCGCGCCGGTGCCCTGCTCGAACTGCTCGAACAGTTCGCGGTACGCGGGGTGAACCTCTCCCGCATCGAATCGCGCCCCACCGGCGAAGGCATGGGCTCCTACTCGTTCAGCATCGACGCCGACGGCCACATCTACGAGGCACGCATGCGCGATGCCCTGCGCGGCCTGCACCGCGTCTCCCCAACGCTGAAATTCCTCGGCTCCTACCCGCGCGCCGACCACGAAAACACCGAAGTCGACAGTATTCACTCCGACGGCTCTTTCGACGCCGCACACGAATGGGTCGAGTCGCTCTTCCCCAACGGCCGCCCCGCACACCTGCAGCGCCACTAGCGGCGGCATCCTCAACAGCCCGGCGGCACCACCAGCCGCCCGCCGCTAGCCACCCCCGCACCTACCCGCGCCCCACCAGCGCAAACCCCGCCCACAACCCACCGCAAGATTAGGTAGGATAAAACAGTGATTGATATTAACCTCCTCCGCGAAAACCCCGACGTCTTCCGCGCCTCCCAGCGAGCACGCGGCAAGGACGAAACCCACGTCGACCGCATCCTCGAAGCCGACACCGCACGCCGCGCACTCATCGGCGAATACGAGAACCTGCGCGCCGAGCAGAACGCCTTCGGCAAGACCGTCGCAAAGGCCCCCAAGGAAGAAAAGCCCGCCCTCGTCGCACAGGCCAAGGAACTGGCAGCCCGCGTCAACGAAGCAAAGGCAGCCTCCGAAGCGAAAACCGCCGAATACGAGGAACTGATCAGCAGCATCGAAAACCTCATCATCGACGGCGTACCCGTCGGCGGCGAAGACGACTACGTAGTCGTCAAGGAAGTCGGCACCCCCCGCGACTTCGCAGCTGACGGCTTCGAACCGCGCGACCACCTCGAAATCGGCGAACTCGTCGACGGCATCGACATGGCACGCGGCGCAAAGGTCTCCGGCGCACGCTTCTACTTCCTCAAGGGCCAGGTAGCACGCCTCGAGCAGGCACTCATGTGGATGGCGCTCGACCTCGCAACCGAGCACGGCTTCACCATGATGACCACCCCCACCCTGGTACGCCCCGAAATCATGAACGGCACCGGCTTCAACGTCAAGCACGACGACGAAATCTACCGCCTCGAACGCGACGACCTGTACCTGGTCGGCACCTCCGAGGTGGCGCTCGCCGGCTACCACACCGACGAAATTCTCGACTTCGAGAAGGGCGCGAAGAAGTACCTCGGCTGGTCCTCCTGCTACCGCCGCGAGGCTGGCTCCGCAGGTAAGGACACCCGCGGCATCATTCGCGTGCACCAGTTCAACAAGGCTGAAATGTTCGTCTACTGCCCCATCGAGCAGGCAGAAGAGATGCACGAGAAGCTGCTGTCCCTCGAAGAGGAAATGCTGCAGCGTTGCGGCCTGGCATACCGCGTGATTGACACCGCTGCAGGCGACCTGGGTACCTCCGCAGCCCGCAAGTTCGACTGCGAGGCGTGGGTCCCGACCCAGGGCACCTACCGTGAGCTGACCTCCACCTCGAACTGCACCACCTACCAGGCGCGCCGCCTGAACATCCGCGAGCGCACCCCGGACACCGTGGACGAGGCAGGCAACGTGCGTAAGGGCCGCACCCGCTCCGTAGCGACCCTGAACGGCACCCTGGCGACGACCCGCTGGGTGGTTGCCATCCTGGAGACTCACCAGCAGGCTGACGGTTCTGTCCGTATTCCGGAGGCTCTTCGCCCGTACATGGGTGGCGCCGAGGTCATCCCGGTAGTAGCTGCTGAGTAAGGGAAAACCCCGCCCGCTGAGTAATCTCATAACCAGCTAAAAAACCCGCTCACCGCGTAAACGGTGGGCGGGTTTTCGCGTATCCCGGTAATCTAAGAACTATGCCTCTATACCGTAAACTTCTTGGTGTTTCCGCGGCGGCGGCGCTGACCGCCTCCGTCACTCGTGCCCGCCGTGAAGCGCGCCGACGCGCTATCGAATTGGGTGCTCCCTTCGGCGTTCTGCCGACCCTGCCCACCGGTGAGGCGCAGCGCGTGGGCGTGGTGTACAACCCCAGCAAGCCCGGCGCTGCGGCGGCTATCGAGATTCTGGAACGTACCCTCGCGGCGAACGGCCACCCGCAGCCGCTGGTGCGCACCACCCGCGTGGACGAGCCCGGTTCCGAGGCTGCCCGCGAGCTGATCGCTGAGGGTGTTGACCGGCTCATTGCTGCCGGTGGTGACGGTACGGTGCGTGCTGTGGCGGCGGCGCTGGCGCATCATGAGGGGACCAAACCGCGCCTGGGTATTCTGCCGATGGGTACCGGTAACCTGCTGGCGCGTAACCTGTATATTCCGGTCAGTGACGTGGCGGCGTGTGTGAATATTGCGCTCAACGGTGCAGGTCAGAGTGTTGATGCGATTGAGATGACGACGACGAGCACCCCCGGCGAAGAAACCGAACACACGTTCTTTGTGATGAGTGGTGCAGGCTTTGACGCGCTCGTCATGAACGACACGAACGAGGACATTAAGGCGAAGTTCGGGTGGGTTGCGTACGTGCAGTCCGGCATGAAGCACATGCTGGGCAGGTCGCACCCGGTGCGTATCAGCGTGGATGGTGCGCCGTTCCGTACTCTGCCGATGCGGTCGGTGCTGATCGCGAATTGTGGCCGCCTGCAGGGTGGTATTCGCCTGGCGGATATGACGGATGTGAATGACGGCAATCTTGAGGTGATTGTGGCGTCGCCGCGTAATCTGGTGGAGTGGGGGCTGCTGATGGCGAAGGTTACGCGCCGCACGATTCTGGGTTCGCCGCGTATTGAGCTGCCGGTGATTCGTCACCTGGTGGGGTCTGAAGCGGTGTTGGAGTTCCCGGATGGTGCGCAGCCTGTTGAGGTGGATGGCGACCCGGCACCGTCGGCGTACCGTATTAGTGCGCGCGTGCTGCCTGCCGCCGTGGAGGTGGCGGTCCACCCAGAGGTGCTCTAGCGGGCGTAGTGAAGGTGTAAGGCGGAATCCTGTCTAGCACCCTAATCACCCGTTTGTGACCTGAATTATGAAAGAAATCGCGGATTTTTTCATTATTTCCTGAAAATCGGGAGGATAATGAAAAAAACCGCGATTTTTTACACCATCAAGGAGGGCACCCGTGAACACCACCAGCACAAGGTACCGCACCCTCAAAAGCATCTTTCACGAACGCGGCAAAGCCGCCGCACAAACCGAACTGCAGGCACGCCGCAACGGCCACTCCACCCACCTCCTCAACGAATTCACGGTAGGGGAGCACCCCCTGTTCTACCTGGCAGACCGCACCACGCTCGCATCCTTCGAACGCATCATGCGCCGTGAACGGCACATCGAACAGCTGAGCTCCCAACTGCCCAGCATCGCCATGCAGAGCTACCTACTCGACCTGGCAGTACGCAGTATCGTGGCGTCCGACCGCATCGAAGGTGTACACACCACACGCCAGCTCATCTCTGAGGCGCTTACCTCCGGCGACAGTGAGGACCCCCGCGCTAAGCGCGCCGTCGAATTCGTGAACCTCCTCAAAGACCTGGGGGCAGACCGCCCACCCTCCACAGTTGAGCAGGTACGTAGCCTCTACGACACGCTACTCGAAGGGCACCTCGCGGAAGAAGACCGCCCAGACGGGGCGCTATTCCGCACCAAACCCGTGGTTATTCACGACAACACCCGCGAAATTCACCGCGCCCCCGACAGTGAAGCGACCATCACCGCTAACGTTCAGGTGGCGCTTGACCACGCCCTCAACCCGAACGTGCCGGCGCTATTCTCCGCAATCGCCGCACATTTCATGGTGGAGTACACGCATCCTTTCTACGACGGCAACGGCCGCCTGGGCAGGTACCTGCTGGTGTCCCACCTGGGGCAGACGCTCACCCGGCTGACGACCCTCACTCTGCCGAGCACTCTCAACATTCAGAAGAGCCGCTACTACAAGGCGTTTAGCGCGGCGGAAGAACCCCTCAACTACGGTGAGGTGACCGGTTTTCTGCACGTTTTTCTGGGGCTGATCGAGCAGGCTCAGGAGCACCTGGTAGACGAACTGGAGTCACGCGACCGTGCGTGGCGTGCTCTTGGCAGGCGTATCGCTGAGCTGGAGGGCAGCCGCACCTGGACGGGTGGCACCCCCGGGCTGACTTCGAAGAAGCGTGATGATGTGCTGCGGCTGCTGTACCTGCTGGGGCAGGTGCAGATTTTCCGTGCGCCGGTTGCGCCTACCTCAAGCGAATTGCAGGATGCGCTGGGTGTTACGGCGCCGACTCTGCGCGATAGGCTCAAACTGTTGCAGGGGCTTGGGTTTGTTGAGGGTGTGAAGGCTGGCCGTACGATGCGCTGGTCGCTCACCGAGGCGGGAACCGCCCTGCTGGGTCTACCCGCCGTTGATGACGACGAAGAATAGCCCACGGGCAGAAGAAACGGGGGAGGGGACGCACCGGAGTGCGTCCCCTCCCCTGAGCTGTAGTTAAACGAAAAGGCACCTCGTAAGGTGCCTTTATGCGTCAGGATCGCCAAGAACGGCCGGAATACTCCAGCTTTCATACCTTAGCGCCTTCATCCCTGGGCCCCGGAGGGCGGTAATCCGTCGTTTTATCCTGACAACCCCCACTATACGGAGGTTACTTCTGCCCCGCAACCGTTTCAGTCATGCGGGGTCGGGGTCTAGGTTCGGCGCACAAAAAAGGCGAACCCCTAAAGGTTCGCCCTTAAAGCGTTATGAGGCGCTACCCTATGGGGACCACGCCTCATACCCATGACAAGGTCCACGGCTTCGGCCAAACAGGCTTCCCCCCGCAGCCTCACCCTTTCCCCTCCCTACACAGAACAAGTCTGATAGGAACTCATCACTTACATGATGAGTAGCACGGTAACTTGCGCAGAGCGTACGAGATGAGTTTTAACTTGTACCTCAAGGTTACCAAGCGCGGGAATCTCTAGCAACGCAAACGGTCATTTTTGCGGTGCCCTCCCCAGAATGACCGCGGGCAGTGCCTGTTTTCGGTACCTGGGTTAGGCTGGAATATACGAGGTGCCTTCCAAGAGTATGGGAGATGCGCCCCGCACTAACCAGCCACACAATGAAAGGTGAAGCTGCGAGGGAAATATCGGGAAGAGCCGGTACTTTCTAAGCATCATAAGCATCACAAGATGAAAACTCTGTATACCGTTTTTCCCTACGCTATCGCCATTATCTGCACAGTAGTATCGCTTCCGACTTACCCGGTCGTATCCGCTATTACCTTTGGAATGCTTGCACTAGCAGCCGTACTCCATGCATGCGCATGGTATATCCGTCGCCACCGCAGCGAAGACTAACGAAAGGACCCACCTAATGGATCGCATGCTGATTGTAGGCGTCAATGAAATGGCGCGTTTTCTGGGTATGACTCCTGCGGGTCTGCTCCGCCGAGGCGAGCTGCCCGAGCCCGATTTTATGTCGCACAGCAATAAGAGAATTTGGTTGCCGGCTACCGCGGAGGCGTGGAATACCGAGTACACGAGCCGCCCCGAATTTGGGGAGTGGGGTCGCCGCCGACGAGAGAAGAAGCAGGCAGTGGAAAAGCCTGCCGACTAGGCAAAAGTTCAAGAAACGAACTCTTCCACCGAACCCAACGCAACCGGGCAGTACCAGCCCGTCGACTCACTTCCGGAAAGGCAATAACCATGGAAGACAACACCCCCGATTTTGAGGCGCTCCACAAGTACCTCGTAGACAACAGCTCAGAGGTCTTCACCCCGCTTATCGAGGCCGAAGACGACGACGAAAAACGCCGCTTCTACCTCGCCCTGCAGACCTACTCCCTGCAGCAGAAGCAGCGCATTGTTCTCGCTGACGAGAACTTCGTCGTCTAAGCCGTTTAGGCAGTCTAAGGAGCCGCACATGAAGCCCCAATACATCATCATCGGCGGAGTCAACGGAGCCGGTAAGAGCACCCTCTACCGCACCAACCCGCAGATTTTCGGTGACACCCGCCGCCTCAACGCCGATGAGATACTCCGCGCTGCAGGAGGCGACTGGCGCAACCCCGCCGACGCCGCCCGCGCCATGCGAGACACTGTGCAGGACCTGCGCCAAGCGCTCGCGGCCGGTGAGTCCATCCACCAGGAAACCACCCTTGCGGGTAACGCCAAATCCTTCCAGAACCTCATCGACCGCGCCCACGCCCAAGGGTACGAGGTGACCCTACTGTACGTGACGCTCAACAGCGCCGACACCGCCGTGGACCGGGTCGCCGCCCGCGTTGCCAAGGGCGGGCACGGTGTTGACGAGGCAGATATCCGCCGCCGCTACGACAGCTCCCACGCGAACCTGCAGGTGCTCGCCTCCTCTGTGGATACCCTGCGGGTCTTCGACAACACCCACTGGTACGAACCGGTGTACTGGCGTGCCGGTTCCAAGGTGTTGCTCGACGAGCCGAGATACGGTCTGCACCTCAGCTAACCGTCACCTCCCACCCTCACAACCCAGCCGTGAGGGCGATCCGTGAAGGTCAAGAAAGGAACATACAGTGTCAGATCATTTTGACCTGCACCTGCGCTACCCCGAACTATTCGAGCCGCTCACCGAAGAGCAGCGCCGCAACGTCATGCAGCCCCTCACCTCATCCTGGCTTGAAGGCGACAACCCCACCCGCGAAGACGTCACGCTACTCATCGACTACGAGCTCGGGCGAATCACCGCAGAAGAATACGACCGGCAGGCACTAGCGAAAGCGCTCGCCTACCAGGTGCTGACAAGCCAAAACGTGGGCCAGCACGCAGAGGAGGGCGAATAGTCATGAGTCATCAGCAGAACTGGGCGGCGTACTTCTACCCCGAACCCTACCAGCACGTCATGCGGAACAAGCCGGGCATCAAGGACCCCGCGGCGCTTTCGCTCTACGAGCACCGCGTCATCACCCGACGAGGCTACGAGCTCACCAAGAACCCCGAGCTCATCGCCCACACCTTCGACGCGGAGCACCTCAAGGCCATTCACCGCTACCTCTTCCAGGACGTGTACGACTGGGCGGGAGAGTACCGCACCGTAGATATGTCTAAGGGCGTGAGTGCTTTCGCGAGCGTTCAGCGCGGGCCCTTGAGCATTGACCGGTACCTCGACTACGTTTTCACTACTAGCCGTGCGACTGACTGGGCGAGCCTGAACCATCAGGAATTTGTGGAGGCTGCCGCCGCGATTTTCGCGCACCTGAACCATGCGCACCCTTTCCGTGAGGGTAATGGTCGTGCGACTCGCATTTTTATGAATCATGTGGCGGCGCGTAGTAATTTCCGGTTTGATTATGTGCGTGCTGGCCGCCGCGGCTGGAACCAGAGTTCCATGTTTAGCGGCCCGGATCGCGGGTATTTTGAGGTGCATCCGGAGGAGCTGCATCAGCTGTTCAGCATCATCACTGTGCCGCGTGATACCTAGTCAGGGTGCTAAAACACCTTGGGCAGCTACCCGATGAGGGCATTAACGCGTGGATGCCCGCCACCTTATTGGTAAGGCGGCAGGTGTTCCCCGCACGCGCGGGGATGAGCCCGACAGACACGCTTATATGTTGGATTTTGGTCAAATTGTTGTATATTTGCCTCGTACCCAATTTCAGTGCGTGCCCGAGAAGGCAACACCTCAGCCGACGTTGGCTGTTCATTATAGACGGTTGAGCTCGACCCAAGCATGCCTGAAGCGCACCGACTTCTCGGGTTCATCCTTATGCAATTAGGGGCCCCTCGTCGCGCAAGAGACGAGTATGCGAAAGCAGCAAATCTTGGGGATGATGAGGCTGTCCTGGACATGCTACGCGCATCATATGAGGCGGAAACGCCCGAATGGACTGTGCAAGCCAGATTCCGCGCCGCGCAGGCGCAACTCGATGCGAAGTCGAAGGCTGAGGTAGAGCTTTTGCTCATGCAGGCTCGGACTGCTCTCGATCCGAGCATAGATGTCCAGGTAGCTCTCAACGACCTCCAAGCCCGTTTTCCGAACGACGAACTTATTAACGAGGCCGTACACCTGAACTCGAATACCGAATGACTGGAAACGTAATGGTGATCAATCACAAGCGACGGGGCGAAGCACAGAGCGCTCCTAGCCTGCATCTGAGAGACATGCCCATCGCGCACTTGTATGTACGCTATCAAAGGATAGCGCGGAACCTGCCGAGACGGATCCGCTGGCTTGCTTTGATATTCGCGCCAACGAGCACGAGTTTCACCGTCTTCACCGCTGGCCTACTGAATGTTGCAGGGGCTCTGATGATTACGGCAGGTATCGGCCGGGTAACGTCAGGTGAGAGGACCCCAGGCAGTGCTATTTGGTTACTCATCTTCGCTTTCCTGGCTGAAAGCCTAGGGTACTGGGTGAAGGAACGCCAAGAGCTTATTCTCACAATCGCGGTTCGACAGCTCACATACCGCCGTTTCCGGGACATCTTTAGTAGGTCATCCCATCCGCCGGAAGCTCACGGGCATGTTCTCACATACCCAGGACAGATCAGCCAGTTTGCCTTCGTTGTTGATTTCGCCGTTTCAACCGTTCAGATTATTGCCTTTCTCGCGGCTTCGCTCGCGCTATATGGTGCAAGCGGCGCCATCGCTGCGTTGCTCATCACTGGATTGGTATTCGTCAGCGTCCGTCTCATCAACTTGGTGGGCCGACTATGGGAACAGTACGTCGCTCTAGAGGGAGAGCGTAGGCAGTGGATCCAGCGTGTAGCAAACGCGCTGCCTCGAGGGCAAAGCATCCCCAGCTGGGGTACCGCCCTGGATAAGGTCGCTAGCATCCGAAACACCGAAGAGCAGCTTCTGCACAGACGAGTCCCGTTGCAGATCCTGAATGGATTCCTTGAACGGGGAGCACTAACTGCGGTGCTCGCTGTGGTTGCGGTTCTCGGCGCGTGGCTCTGGCCATCCGCTCATTTCGGTATTGGAATTATTTTGGCAGCCCGCTACCTGTACGCAGCGGTGCAGAACAACATCGTAAACTATCGGGTTATTCGGCTCGCTGTGCCAATGATGCGTGAGCTCGACAAGCTCGAGTCGTCTCCAAATTGCACGGTTAAACAGCAGGACTTGGTGGGGCAGCCTTCAAATTCTAGAGAGGTGCTTGCAGCTACGTCTGAGCGCGCTGAAGCATTGCGCACATCCGTGACCACCCCCGATTCCGCTTTCGTACCACGCAACCCGGAAATATCCCATTCGGTGTTGTCAGCGTGGCGAGCTTCTGCTTCGCCACATCAGGTATCCCGGTTCACTAGCCTCGCTTTAGGTATGGGGCTCAGTGAGGATGTGATCGGGCGGTTCTGGCAAGACGCAACAACCTTGTCGTCAGGAGAGAGACACCGTGCTGCTGTCGCTATCGTTTTGGCAGACAAACCGGACTGGCTAATTTTGGACGATACGTTCGCAGCGCTTGATCCTGTAACACGAGAAGTGGTTGCCGAGAGGATCTTAGAGTGCGTGCCAACGTGCACACTTCTGGCAAGCTCGGAGGAGTACGTACCGAGTGCCTTCACCCCCGGCAATGATGCGAGGGTAGACCCTCTTGAGTTGCAGGCTCATAGCCCCGGGGCAGCTAAGGAGGCAGATGCTGGTTCGACGGATGTGAGCGAGGGACAGGACCTTCCTGACCCTGAGCCGAAGCGTGCCACATTCCGACGATCGGCCCTGTTGTTGTTTGGACCGCATTTGGTGTGGATTACGTGTGGCGCCCTACTCTTGAGCGGATCCGAAGTTGCTTTTGCAATGACGATTGCTCACAGTGATGGGCTGTCTGCTCAGGTTGCTGGAGTGTCAGCTGCTTGCGCACTGGCAGCAATTGTTGGGTCCGTCATGTTCTTTGGCCCGCTCTACTGGGCTCCCATCGCTAGGCTGAGCGATTTGCACGACCGGGTTATACGCAGGCTCGATCGATTCGCTACTCCTAGAACAAGCGGTGCGGTCATGGGGCGGATGGGTGAAGACTTCTCCGACCTTCAGATGTCGGTGCCTAGCGCCCTGGGTTCGGTATTTATGGTCATTCTACAGACCTTTATGCTCATCGGAGGCGCGGTGGCCGGCGCCCCGCTGTTCATGATTGCTGTGTTGGCGGTAGCACCCCTAGCGATGCTTGCTATGCGTCAGGGTTCAAAGTGGATTCTCCCTGCCTCGACGACGGCTGCCAATCGCCGAGGTGACTTCATCGGGGTGGCTGGTGCCCAGGCTGGCTTACACGCTGCGCCCGTCAGTGCAGGGCTGCGTCGGGCTGGAGAAGAAGCCTACGCTCATTCGGAGGCTGCATACGTCAGCAGCTCGATTCAGCTGGCGAACGCCTACGCACTGCGTACGGGACTGATTCAGTCGCTTGTGTTGTCACTGAATGTTTCTGCAGTGGTATTGGCACTGATGGTCGAAGAATCGAACTCAGTGGTTACTCCCGCGGTCGTAATATATTTTGCAGTAACTCTGTCATCTGGCATCCAATCTACGGTGGAGACGCTGCAACAGGTTGGTGTAGTCAGCTTGACTGCGGAGCGTGTTCGGATGCTTGAAGAGTACCGGGCCGACCGTTCTTATCCGCCCGTGCGGTCTGCTGACCTGGCTCTGCTTGAGAGTGTTCTTGACTCTGGGTGTTCTATGGTTGCCTTGATTGGACCAACTGGCGCGGGCAAGTCCGTCATGCTTGATGCTCTATACCGCCGGTATCCCCAAGGCGAAGTGGTAATCGTACCGGATATCGATCCGTTCGCATCTGAAGCATCGAATTCGAGCGGGCTCATGCTTGCGCGTTCCGTGTTACGTGAAGGCGCTGCCCGGCTTGTGTTGCTTGATGAGACCTTGAAGAGTCTCACTCCGTCAGAGGAGCGCACTGAGCTCGAATCGATGGCGTGCGCTATCGAGGGCAGTGACAAGCAGGTTGTGATTGTCCTTCACTCGCGCTCTAACCTTGATTGCTTCAAAGAAGTGGTGAATTTAGATGCGTGAGCTGACCCAAGTACTACGTTTTTCTCCAAGAACTATCGAGGACGAAATGCGAATCTATAGGGCCAAACCTATAGCCTGGACCGATTCGTCGGTGGCACTTCTGAACGAGTACGGCGCCACACTGTGCACACCTGACCGCGAGGCGACACCGCTGGACTTACCCGCCGTTGATGACGACGAAGAATAGCCCACGAGCATAAGAAACAGGGGAGGGGCCGCACCAGAGTGCGTCCCCTCCCCTGAGCTGTAGTTAAACAGAAAAGGCACCCTCAACGGGTGCCTTATGTGTCAGGAGCGGTAAGTTCGGCCGGAGTCCTCCAGCTTGCCCCTTAGAGCCTTCATCCCTGGGCCCGTAGGCGGTAATCCGTCGTTTTATCCTGACAACCCCCACTATACGGAGGTTATACCTACCCCGCAACCGTTTCAGTCATGCGCGGTCGGAGTCAGGCTCGGCGCACAAAAAAGGCACCCGCTGAGGGTGCCTTATGCGCAAGGTCCGTAGCTTCGACCAGGATCCACCGGTACACCCCGCTACGGCTCACCCGTTATACCTCATTGCCTTGCAGCAACTACGTCAGGGATCTTGCTTTACCTTGCTAACCCCAACTATACCTAAGCTCTGAAAACACCACCAGTAATTAGGTCATACCTTAACCTATCCTCCAGGCGTTCTCTCCACCCCACCAAACCCCCGCCTCCTGCCCCTCGATGTCACCCCTAGTAAAAACCCCCCGTTAAAAACACGGTCGGGGCCGTCTCGCACGCAGGCTCGAAAAGTGCGAGAATGGAGCAGAAAAGAAAACTACGAAAGAAGATACTTTCATGCTTATTCTCGTTGTGAACGCCGGTTCTTCCTCCCTGAAGTACCAGGTGCGTGACACCTCCCTGCCCGAGGCAGAGCAGATGCTGATCTCCGGCCTCGTCGAAAACATCGGCACCGACGTGCCCAACCACGAAGTCGCATTCGATATCATGTCCGAGAAGCTTGAGCCCGTCCTGCACGGCCGTGAGCTGCAGGCAGTCGGCCACCGCGTGGTGCAGGGTGCAGAGAAGTTCACCCACCCCACCCTGCTGACCGAGGAAGTTGTCCAGCAGATCGACGACCTCTCCCCGCTGGCACCGCTGCACAACCCCGCACACGCTCAGGGCATGCGCGCAGCAATGCACAAGTGGCCCTCCCTGCCGCAGGTCGCTATCTTCGACACCGCGTTCCACTCCACCATGCCCGAAGAAGCATGGCGCTACGCAATCCCCTACGACCTGGCTGACAAGTACAGCATCCGCCGCTACGGCTTCCACGGCACCAGCCACGAGTACGTCTCCCACGTTGCAGCTGACATGCTCGGCATTGCACGCGACGAGTTCAACGGCATTGTCGCACACCTCGGTAACGGCGCGTCCGTGACCGCTGTGAAGGGCGGCAAGTCCGTCGACACCTCCATGGGCTACACCCCCCTGGCCGGCCTGATCATGGGTACCCGCTCCGGCGACATCGACCCCTCGGCACTGACCACCATCCTGTCCCGTGAAGGCATTGACGGTGAACGCCTGGACACCATCCTGAACAAGGAGTCCGGCCTGCTCGCACTGGCTGGCTCCAACGACATGCGTAAGGTCGTTGAGGCTGCACAGTCCGGCGACGAGCGTGCACAGCTCGCACTGGACATGACCTCCTACCGCCTGATGAAGTACATTGGCGGCTACAACCTGGTTGTCGGCGGCGCGCAGGCACTGATCTTCACCGCAGGTATCGGTGAGAACTCCGGCGACTTCCGCAAGCTGGTCCTGGACCGCCTCGGCGCTCTCGGCATCAAGTACAACGAGGAGGAGAACGCTAAGCGTTCCCCCGAGCCGCGCGTGATTTCCACCGAGGATTCCGCTATCAAGGTGCTGGTCATCCCCACCAACGAGGAGAAGGCTATCGCTGAGGCTACCGAGGAACTCGTCAAGAGCCTCTAAGCCCCACGCACCCCGCCGTGTAGGCGGCTCAGCGTAACGTTATCCGCCGCGGCACCCGTCCTGTACGGGTGTTGCGGCGGATTTCTTATGCCCGCAAGGCTGCGCGCCTCTGAGTCTCTGCACTGAGCACCGCTGCACTGCGCGCCCCGGCACTGCGCATTCCGATGCGGTGTATTCCGGCGCTGTGCATTTCGATGCTGTGGCGTACTGTAGCGTCGCGAATGGGCATTCTATGAGAAAAAGCGCATTCACATTCACTAGTAAGTGCCCAAAAACGATAGAGTGGAATCAGATAACACTCGATACGAAGCGGACGAGACATGACTCAACCCCCTGAAAACCACCAGCAGCCCGGCGGACAGTTCAACGCCCAGCCCGGCCAGCAGGCATTCCACGCCCCCGGTGAGCCCCTCCCGCAGGACCTCTCCGCCGGCTGGCTCCCCGAAGACGAGCGCCAGAAGCCGGTCAGCCCCCTGCCCCAGCCGAAGCTCTTCGCCTACCAGTCGATGCTGCCGCCGAAGGTGCTGCACGCGCTGCGTCACCCCTCCGAAATTCCGTGGCTGGTCGCCGCCTACGCGGTCACCGCGGTCGGCTACATTGTGCTGTTCATGGCGCTGGCTGACCTGTTCAGCTCGATGATGCGTTACGTCTTCAGCTCAACCGGTGAAGGCTCGGTTCGAGTACCTTCCGGCAGCACCTCCGCGAGCCTGGAAGACCTGATTTTCCAGACGGTTGGCCTGCTCATCCTGGGCCCGATTGCCATCTTTATCGTTCGTGCAATCTACTACGCGCAGCAGCGTGTTCGCGGTGTGCGCATCACCCCGACCCAGTTCCCTGAGGCGTACCAGATGCTCGCCGAAGCAGCGGAGGCGGCGGGTCTGCGCCGCGTGCCGGACGCGTACGTCATCCTCGGTAACGGCGTGATGAATGCTTTCGCGGCAGGTCACGGCTTCCGCCGCTACATCTGCCTGTACTCTGACCTGTTCGAGATCGGTGGTAAGTCCCGTGATCCGGAGGCGCTGCGCTTCATCATTGGCCACGAGGTGGGCCACATCGCCGCAGGTCACGTCGGTTATTTCCGTCTGATTTTCACTACGCTGTTCAACCAGATTCCGGTGCTGTCGAGTGCGCTGTCCCGCTCGCAGGAATACACCGCCGACAACTTCGGCTACCGCTTCTGCCCCGAGGGCGCTGAGGGTGCCGTCAAGGTGCTTGCGGCAGGTAAGTACCTGAACAAGCAGGTCAACTTCGATGAGCTTGCCGACCGTGCCGTGACCGACCGCGGTCTTGCCGTCTGGTACGTGAACCTGCTGGCAAGCCACCCCATCCTCACGTGGCGTGCGCACGCGCTGCGTGACCGCACCCAGCCGGGCCGCCTGTTCTGGCGCCCGACGGAGAACCCGGTCAAGGATGCCGCACCGCGCGTTCCTGTGCTGATTCCGGCGTCTGAGCCGGTGCACATGTGGCCTGACCCGATTCAGTCCACCGAGTTCATGCGTGAGCACCAGGACACCTGGGCTGACCACACCCTGGAAACCGTGGACGTGTACTCCAAGCCCGAGAACGCCCCCGAGTTCGATGCGAACTCTACGCTGTTCGCTGGCTGGCTCACCGAGCAGGCTCGTGCCTTCCACGGCCAGCGTTGGGATGCGTACGCTGCCGCCGGTGGCGTGCCGGCACCGGGTGCTCCCGGTGGCCCGCAGATGCCCGCACCGGGTCAGCCCGCCTACGGTCAGCAGCCTGGCTTCGGTCAGCCTGCCGCAGGCCAGCCTGCCGCAGGCCAGAACGGTGCAACCCAGAACGGTGCAGGCCAGTCCGCCCCTGAGCAGCCCTCTAATGGCCAGCCTGCTCCTGAGCAGTACGGTTACGGCCAGTACGGCAACAACTCCTCTGAGGGTGGCTCGTACGGTTACGGCTTCGACGGTGATAAGAAGTAGCCGCTGAGCCTACTCTGAACGTCTCATCTGAGCCGCACAGCTCAATAACCTTCACGAACCCGCCGGGGTGCTAACGCACTCCGGCGGGTTCGGCTGTTAACCGCCTCCTGCACACTCCTAAGCTCTCCCTGCGTGACCCCCAGGTGAGAAGGTGCGCCCGCCACGGCATCCGCTGCATGCCGCAGGCATAGAATGGACAGCATGCTTTCATCACTTCGCTCTATCAAGCTCGACCCGCTGCTGACCATGCTCATTAGCGCGGTCATCCTCGCAATTATTGTGCCGGCGCGCGGCGACTTCGCCGAATGGTTCAGCACCGGAACGAAGTTCGCGGTCGCCCTGCTGTTCTACCTGTACGGCGCTCGCCTCTCCACCGCGGAGGCTATTCGCGGCCTGACCCACTGGCGTCTGCACCTGATGATTCTCAGCTGCACGTTCGTGCTGTTCCCGCTGGTCGGTTTGGCGCTTTCACCACTGCGTTTTGTGCTCGGCGATGGGCTGTACATGGGCATCCTGTTCTTGACCTTTGTGCCCTCGACCGTGCAGGCGTCGATTGCGTTCACCTCGATTGCGGGTGGTAACGTGGCGGCGGCGATTGTGAGCGCTTCGCTCTCTTCGATTGTGGGCGTGGTGGCGACCCCGCTGCTCGCCATGCTACTGATGAACACGGGCCATATTGAGTTCTCTGGAACGGTCTTCCTGGATATCGCCATTCAGCTGTTCCTGCCGTTCGTGCTCGGTCAGCTGACGCGCCGCTGGGTGGGGGAGTTCGCTAAGAAGCCGACGACCAAGTGGCTGGATAAGTTCTCGGTCATGATGATTGTGTATTCGGCGTTTTCCGCTTCGGTGGTGCAGGGCGTGTGGACGCGCGTGGCGTGGTGGCAGATTGTGCTGCTGGTCGTGCTCATGGCGATTATTGTGGTGTTTATGCTGTGGCTGACTGACCAGTTGGCTAAGCGCCTGGGCTTCAACCGTGCCGACCGTATTACGATTCAGTTCTGCGGTTCGAAGAAGTCGCTGGCGGCTGGCCTGCCGATGGCGATTATTATTTTTGGTGCGGGCTCGCTGGGCCTGATGATGCTGCCGATCATGATTTTCCATCAGGTTCAGTTGATGATTTGTACCTGGCTTGCGGGCCGCTATGCGCGCCTGGATGTGGTGGGTGCAGCCTCCGCAAAGGAAGTTCAGTAGGGGCTTGAACCCTATCTGCCGGGGTGCTCGGCGGGTGCTATTGGGGGCCTCTGAGTCTGTGAGATAAGCCTCTGATGAGGGGTTTTAATGGGGGACTTTGGGCCGTATCAATCGGTTTATGAAGTGATGTGGCGCGCACTGCCAAAAATTCCCTGACTAGTGCATTTGTGTGCAAAATGTGGTATTTGTACTGGTCAGTTGGGTTTTTGTGGGGTATGTGCACTCCACTGCATAAAAGTGACCGAGGAGACAATCAACACTATCGGGCGTTGAGCGGCGAAAAAGCCCCAAATTTGCCCTAGAATGTTTTGTCGTGGGTTAGACAGATTCGCATCCTGTATGCAAGAATTTATGACTCACATGGGAACGGTTGAGATTCACTCCCTCACACCGCCCACGAGCGTTGATGCAGCGGATTCACTCCCCGCCCGCATCCCACATCGGAAGAGATTCACTCACTCAACCGGAAGGAAGCTCAAAACCATTTATTCACTCAAACACAACTGGATACACTCAGCTTAATGACGCGCTTAGATTCTATCTATGCGCTAATCGCTGTTTGTATCCGCCAAGAAAGAGGACACTCCATGGCTACCATCATGAGCGTGAACGTATGCGATTCCAAGTACAACGCTGACCCCACCGGCGTACGAGATTCCACTAGTGCTATCCAGAAGGCTATCGATGATGTTGCTGCGCAGGGCGGCGGCTCCGTGGAGATTCCCGGCGGCATGTACCGCGTCTCCTACCCCTTCATCGAAATGAAGCACCGCGTCGAGATTTTCGGCCACGGTCAGGCAACCCGAATCGTCGCTTTCACCGACAAGAGCATCCCGTCGTCTAAGAACGGTAGCTACGAATGCACCGGCGTTTTCCACACCGGTAGCTACACCACCCCCATGAGCGGTGGCACCAACCAGAACAAGCCCATGCGTATGGGCGTGCGTGACCTGTTCATCCGCACCAACAAGTACAACCTGCCGCTGGATTCTAAGAGCAACCAGATTTTCCTGGAGAAGCACACCCAGCCCGTTGACAACGTTGCAGGCGTCATCTTCCACACTCGCATTGCGGATGCTAACCCCGGTGAGCCGGACGCAGTGCCCACCCTGTCCAACATCGAAATCTGGGACACCGCTATCGGCGTTGCGATCCTGGGTCTGGACGACCAGGGCATGAAGATTGACAAGATCCGCATCCGCCAGACCCTGCGTCAGGGCCTGCTGGTCGGCAAGCCTGTCGGCCACCCGCTGCGCCGCCGTGAGGGTGACACCCCCGGCGCGGCAGATAACAAGTTCTCCATGATTGACGTCTCTGACGCAAACATGAGCTTCGGCACCTACGCGGGTATCGAGATTTACACTTCTCAGTCCAAGTTCGAGGCGTCCACCAGCTGGTTCAACAAGCGCAACATGGGTAAGAACGCCCTGTACGAGGTGAAGACCCGCCACGTGGGTGCGGGCTGGTTCATTCAGGGCACCCGCAACATGTTCATTGGCTGCACCGCCCAGGAGAACGCCGGTCACGGCTGGCTCGTGGAGTGGGGTAACAACCAGTTCATTGGCTGCCTGGGTGAGTCTTCCAGCTTCCAGGATGCTGTTACCGGCGCTGCCCGAGGTGACGAGGCGGCGAACTGGTACATTGGCCGTAACGCACGCGGTAGCCGTTTTGTGGCTCCTCGTTCGCACAACCCTTACAGCTGGGCGAAGGCTTCCCTGTACGGTTTCTACATTGAGAACAACATTCGCGATATGCACATTACGACTGCGTCCGCGAAGGATGACCGTATTGGTGAGAACAACATGGTCGGCCGCCGTGTTCACGTGACCGGCGCTATGGGCGATAACGTGCTCATTGAGGTGGATCATATTCGCCACGCGACTTTCGCGCCGAAGCAGCTGGAGAAGCGCGGCAACGGCGTGTTCATGGGCTAACCCTCACGGGTTAGGCTCTGCGGGCTGAGGCTCGTAATCACAAAATCTTAAAACGCATACGCTTGAGGGGCGGGGAGTAATCCCCGCCCCTCAAGCATTATTGCTGGTCCTGTAATAGGTTATTTTTCAGACTGAGCGCGGCGTGCCGACGGTCGGTTATACGCCACAACTACGGCGAAGATAAAGAGCGTCAAGAGAATAAGCGTCACCACCACGGGCGCAGGATTTACCATGCTCATTTGCATGCGAACTCCTCCGTCCGGGACCGCCTCTGATTGCAAGCGTATCGTGCCAAAGAACGCCTCTCCCATAGAGCTATTCTCGCCTAGGCTAAAGAGCGTATAGATGGTGCTTCCGATGACTACCGCTACAGTGGCTACTGCAGCAGTAGCAAGCGAAGAAATACTATAGGTGAACCATTTCATGGCGCACTCCTTTTTCATTGCGGGAAATTCCCAAGACACTAAAGAACACGGCGAATCCAAGAAGCACCGCAATAATGGTCACGTTAACCTCCGTCGGGAGCCCAAACATATTCAGACCCACAGCAAAAGTTGCAACGACCGATAGCAGAAGAATCACACCAATAACCACAGAGAATGGGTTTCCCTTTTCTGGCGGGAAGATAATACCCACGAGATTAGTCATGACGATGGACATCAGCCCAAATCCAAAAACACTCAAGATAGCTGATAGCTGACCCCCTTGCGCTAGATAAACCGTTCCAAGAACTGCACCTAGCGCAAGCATGATAGTTGCCTGCGAACCGATCAGCTGAAGGTAAAACACACCTGCCGATTGGCGGAACGGAGTAAGGCGACGCAGGGGTTCAGAAGATGCGTACGCGTAGATTCCCAAGAAAGCCGGGAGCATAATGTACGCCGGAGGCGCATTCCAACTCTTCCAAGGAATTGCGAAAGCTGCCACCACAGCAGATACCAGCACAAACTGGTTCTCGAAGCTACGGAACTGCATCAGCACCAAAGTGCCCAATCGAGTACTCGCAAGACTTCCAGGTAGCGCAAGGAAGTAGCTCCTGAGCGGGGTGTAGTCCTTCGGCGCAATTGCTATAGCTAAAGCTAGTAGCAGTCCACATACTCCTAGCAAGGCGAGTACAGCACCCGCTGCTCCTAGTACCCCTCCGATAGCTTCCTCAATACGGAGAAACGCCAGCTGGGGCACCCATGGGGCAGTATCTTCAAGCAAACGAATCCGCATGTACTCCACACTTTGGTCACGCATCATGCTAAATGCAATAGCCATAAGACCCACAAGAAGAGCAGGAATCACAAGACCGCGCAAACGTGCCATTCCCACGAGGGCAAGGAGTCGCTCTACTCCCAAATGAATTACTAGCAGGATCAGGTAAGTAACAAGAGCTGGTGACACAACACCCAACAGGAAGAGCTCCGCAGCTTTCCACCCCACGACAATGCTACAAGCAATAGCCAGCGCACTTGAAAGAGCAATAGTAGCTGTTCCGACAAGAAGCATCTCGAATACAACACTCGCAATCAGGCGTTCCTTATTGGTCGCGGGAAGAGTGTATGTCAGTTCTGTTAGCTCATCTGCTTTCAGGAATAGGATTCGCACAATTGTGTAAAATGCGGCAACCCAAAAAACAGATGAGATACCCATTCCTTCCAGAATCGGCGCTATTATTTCCGGGTTATTAAATGTTTGCCTAACAACACTGATACTCAGCAGAACATATCCTGCGTATAGTGCTAAGACACCAAAAAACGCGGTGTAACGAATTGGTCGATTTGCCAGAACTCCCCTTCCTAAAACACGGCGGCGCAGGAAGAGGAAATAAAAATGGACGAGCTGATGAACCGCACTGAACCTCATAGGTCCCCCTCGATTTCATCCACAGTTTTTCGGACCATAGCATCGAGAGTTCCATAGCGTTCTAGAAGAACATCGGTAGCGTCGTCCTCGAGCACTACTCCGCGGTGGAGGAAGGTAACACGGTCTGCGCACCTTTCTAGAAGCGTGAAGTCGTGGCTGCACAGCAGGATTCCGCATCCTTCATTGCGTAATGTACGCATATCGCGTTCAAAGGTGTAAATTGCATCGATGTCGATTCCGTTAAGCGTCTCATCAATGAGAGTGAGAGGTCGACGCAATAGCAACGCTGCAATGAGCTGAGTTTTCTTGCGCATACCGTGGGAGTAATCTTCCATCAGGTCGTGCTGTCGACCTATCATCTGGTAACGCTTAAAGTACTCCTCTACAGCATTCTCATCCACTTTCTCCTTGTACAGAGAGTGGATAAAACGCAGGTATTCCAGACCGGTCAGAAATTCCGGCAGGTAGTCGTTGCTTGCCAGGTACATCAAGGAGGTGCGAGCAGCAAGGCTCTGGTGTTCATGACCGCTAATCTGAATATTGCCCTTCTTGGAGTGTAGAAGGTTACTTATCAGTTTCATGAGCGTGGATTTTCCAGAGCCGTTAGGTCCAATCAATCCATGAATCTCTCCGGAAGAGACTTGGAGCTGAACGTCGGTGAGGGCGGGTTTCCCAGCCCCGTACGCGTAGGTAATATCGTGCGCGTCAAGAAGCATTTTTGTCACACCCTTCGTTGTGTGTTGATCAGAAATTATTCGGTGATTGCCAAGTTATGCCGGGGTGCTCAATGCGCCTGCGGTCGTGCAATCAACGATGCCCGCACGGAACCTGAACAGTGGATGCTGTCGACATTTTTACTGCTTCAGACCGTGTTGTCTGCCGTGATCGGCCCGAATACAGATAGGTCCAGTCTGGTCGTACGCCAGGCTGGGCTCATGCACTTAAGTGTAATATATTTAGGTGTGTATCACGACACTATCTAACTAAAAAATTTTCTCATGAGGCGTTAAACGTCTGAGGGGGGAGTAATCCCCGCCCCTCGGCGTTTAACCCGCCCACAAAACAGCCGAAAAACCGTTGAAAAACCGTAGAAAAACGGGGCAGGGGAGCGGGTATCACAGCGCCCGGTCGTCGCCTCCACACGCCCAATGCGGTACCCTTGAGCAGGAACAGGTCTACCGGTGCACAGACCCGAACACACCAACGCACCTGCGAAGACACACTCAACTTCAACACCGTATTCACCGCATACAGCCGTATTCACTCGATTCACTCACCACGCCGCCTTCAGCACCGAACGCGGTACCCATCGAAAGAATTGAGACCCTCATGCCCGATACGCCCATGAGCATCAACGCCATCAACTACGGCGCAGACCCCACCGGTGCCAAAGACTCCACCGCAGCCATCCAGCGAGCCGTCGACGACGTCGCCGCACGCGGCGGCGGATCCGTAGAACTACCCCGCGGCATCTACCGCGTCTCCTACCCCTTCATCGACATCAAACACCGCGTCGAAATCTTCGGCTACGGCTCCTCAACCGTCGTCATCGCGCACTCCGACCGCGCCATCCCCGCCACCGCCAACGGCCACACCGAATACACCGGCGTGTTCCACGTCGGCAGCTACACCACCCCCGTTTACGGCAACTACAACGCCAACAAGCCCATGCGCATGGGCGTGCGCAACCTGCACATCCGCACCAACGCCGCCAACACCCCCATCAACAGCTACCCGCTCGACGCGCACACCGCCCCGCTGAACAACGTCGCCGGCGTCATCTTCCACACCCACCTGACCGGCGACCAGCTCAACGAGCCGGACATCGTGCCCGTTATCGCCGGCGTGGAAGTCTGGGACACCGCCATCGGCGTTGCCGTGCTCGGTCTGGACGACCAGGGCATGAAAATTGACGATGTGACCATCCGCCGCACCCTCAACCAGGGCCTGCTGCTCGGCAAGCCCGCCGGCCACCCTCGCCGCCCCAACGAAGGCCTGAACTCCGGTGCAGCAGACAACAAGCTACGCGGCGTAGACGTTGCCGAAGCGAACCTCAGCGGCGGCTCCTACGCCGGTATCGAGGTGTACGCGGCGCAGGCGAAATTCGAGAACTGCTCCAGCAACAGCAACCACCGCACCAGCAACAAGGACGCCCTCTACGAGCCCGCCACCCGCCACGCCGGCGCAGGCTGGATCGTGCAGGGCGAACGCAACATGTTCATCGGCTGCACCGCCCGCTCCAACGCGGGTCACGGCTGGATTATTGAGTGGGCGCACAACATCTTCATCGGATGCGAAGCAGAAGGCTCCAGCTGGGCAGGCACCGTCAGCGGTGCCGCCCGCGCCGACGAGGCAGCCAACTGGTACATCGGCCGCAACGCGCGCGGTACCCGCATGGTCGCGCCCGTCTCCTACAACCCGCCGGAGAAGCCCGCCTCCCTGTACGGCTTCTACATTGAAAACAAGATTTACGACCTGCGCATCACCGAAGGCACCGCCAAGGACGACCGTATCGGTGACGGCAATATGCTTGGCCGCCGCGTGTACATTACCGGCGCAATCGGCGCGAATGTGGTTATTGAGGTCGAAGAGCTGCGTCACTCCACCTCGCCCGCCGGTCAGCTCACCAAGGAAGCCTACAACGTGATGCGCGGTTAGCGGGGCTGGTAGACACGCCCGAACCGGTTCGGGACTTTTCTGTGAATCGTAATGCAGGGGCGTGTGCCCTAGTGGGCGCGTTATACCGCGATATATCAGCTAAAAATCAAAGCAGCTGCGAATGGAATACATACCATTCGCAGCTGCTTTGTTGTTTAGAACAATGTTTAATTTTTAGTTGATAAAAGTCTCAATTAAATATTGAATAAAATATCAATATGTACTTTAAACTTTCTATGGCGGTGTAAAACAGTCCATTCACTGTGCACCACCACAGACGTGTCCTCACGACGCGGAACAGTCCCCTCGGTGACAGTCCCCTCAGTGTAGGACAAAGCCGCATCGCCGCACGTCAGACCCTATTCATTGCCGCTTCTCACTATTCCTCAACGCACCCCTTTCCCCTTCTCTTATTCGCTCCATGTTGGCGACCCCAAAATCGACCCTAAAAACCGGTTCCTTCCGGCCGGTTCCCAACCACAATTACATAAGGACAACCCATGTTTTCGGTTATCTCCCGAGCACTCACACCCGCTCCCCGCGCACGCCGCACCCTTGCCCTCACCCTCGCACTCGCCCTCGGTGCCGTACCAGTCACCTCCGCGGTGAGCGCACAGCCTGCCGCCGCAGAACCCGCAGTGAACCTGCAGCTCGTCATCAAGGCACAGCAGCCCAAGGACGACCCCGCATACCTAGAATGCGTCGCCACCTTTGTCGGCACCATGAACGCCACCCCCGGCGTGTGGGCGGTCTGCCACGGCTACCTCGACAGCGAAGAATACACCGTCACCCGCCGCCACAGCACCGCAACCGTCACCCGCGGCCAACTCGTGCGCATGCTCTACCGGATGGCGGGATCCCCGACCGTCAAGAACCTGCCCAAGACCTCCCCCTACAAGGACGTGGCAACCACCGACCCCGACTACGCCGCGTACATTTGGGCGGCGGACGCGGGCATCACCTCCGGCTGGGATGACGGGCTCTTCCACCCGGATGACTACGCCACCCGCAACACCCTCGCCGCGTTCCTCTACCGCGCCGCAGGTAGCCCCGACGGTGCCGCACGCCTGCGCCAGATCCGCCGCCCGCTACGTGCCGAAGCTAAGAAGGTTGAGCAGTTCAAGACCGAAAACCGTTGGGCAGCCCGCACGCTCGGCGCCTACCCCGAAGTCGACCGCGACGGTGACGGCGCAGTAGACGTGGTGGACCCCGCCAGCCCCCTGTACTTCTCCGACGCCCTGTACATGCTCAAGGCGTACGGCGATAAGGGCCTGAAGGTTGTGGGTACTCCCGCCGTTGACTAGGAAGCCGTTGACTAGGAGTAATGCCGACTAGCTTTAGTGCTGACTAGATTCAGTGCTGACTAGCACACATATTCACCGCCCGCCGGTGCGACCCAATGGGTTGCGCAGGCGGGCGGTGTGCTGTATCGGGACGCTCTTACAAGGCGGGAACGCGATACCCGCTAAGCTAGAAGGCATGAAGATTGCCACCTGGAACATCAACTCAATCCGCGCCCGCGAAAACCGCGTTGAAGACTGGCTCGACGAACACGACGTTGACGTGCTCGCCCTGCAAGAAACCAAAACCAAAGACGAAACCTTCCCCTTCGACCTCTTCGAATTCATGGGCTACGAGGTTGCGCACTTCGGCCTGAATCAGTGGAATGGCGTGGCAATCGCCTCCCGAGTTGGCCTCGAAGACGTGCAGCGCGGCTTCGATAACCAGCCGCACTTCGGCAAGCCTGGCGAGCCTGAGGTGCTGGAGGCGCGCGCTATCGGTGCGACCTGCGGCGGCGTGCGCATCTGGAGCCTCTACGTGCCCAATGGCCGCGGCCTGACCGATCCGCACATGGACTACAAGCTCCGCTGGATGGAGGCGCTCCGCCAGAACGTGCACAACGAACTGGCTGCCAACCCGCAGGCGCAGCTCGCCCTGGTCGGTGACTGGAACGTCGCCCCCGAAGACACCGACGTGTGGGATATTGACTTCTTCCTGCGCAACGAAATGACCCACGTGTCCGAACCTGAACGCCGCGCCTTCGCCGCCCTACTCGATGAGGGCATGGTGGATGTAGTGCGCCCGCACACCCCGGGCGAGTACACCTACTGGGACTACCAGGCGGGCCGCTTCACCAAGGACGAGGGCATGCGTATTGACTTCCAGCTGTTCTCGCCCGCGCTCGCCGCACGGGTGGAACGCGCCTGGATCGATAAGGTGGAGCGCGCCGGTGAAGGCGCAAGCGACCACACGCCGGTCGTGGTTGAGATTGCCGACTAAGCCGAGCGCATAGCTTGCCGTAAAACCGCGTGTAGTAGGGAGGCGGGGGAGGGGACCCTCGCCTCCTTGCTGTATCTGCCGGTGCTTCTGTCCCTGTGCGCCTGCCCTTGTGTGTCTGTCCCTGTGTTTCTGTCGATATTTCGGGTTTTCTGTGTGGCTTAGTTGAAAAGTTCGGCTTGCCGAACTATTGTTAAATTCCGCCCGGGACGACAGGCAAAAGCGCATTATGATGCCTGCGCAGACACACCGTGTCCCTGTTGCCCCGGCGCGGCAAATTCCACACATCAACCACATGCTCAAACCCGTGACTTCCAATGAAGGATGCCTCATGAACGCTTTCACCCCCGCAGGCAGCAACGCACGCCGCCTCGTCCAGGCGCTCTGCGCCGCCCTCGCACTCACCTTGCTACTCGTGCTTACCGGTTGCGGCACCACTGCCAGCACCACCGATGGCGCTAAGAGCAGTAGCGGCAAGAAGACCGTGCTCACCACTTTCACCGTGCTCGCAGACATCGCCCGCAATGTGGCAGGCGACGACCTGAACGTGGAATCCCTCACCAAGCCCGGCGCAGAGATTCACGAGTACGAGCCCACCCCCTCCGACTTGAAGAAGGCGCACGCTGCCGACCTGGTGCTTGACAACGGCCTGAACCTCGAATCCTGGTTCGCCAAGTTCGTTGAAGAATCCCACGCCAAGCACGTGACCGTCTCCGAGGGCGTCACGCCCATCTCCATTACCGAGGACGCCTACGCGGGCAAGCCCAACCCCCACGCCTGGATGAGCCCCAGCAACGTGCAGAAGTACGTGGACGTGATGATTCGCGAATTTAGCGCCCTCGACCCGGCCCACGCCGCCGACTACAAGTCCCGCGGCGAAGCCTACAAGAAGCAGCTGCAGGACGTGCGTGACGAGCTCGTCAAGGAAATCTCCACCCTGCCCGAGAACCAGCGCGCACTGGTCACCTGCGAAGGCGCCTTCTCCTACCTGGCGGCAGACGCGGGCCTGAAGGAAAAGTACATTTGGGCGGTCAACTCCGAACAGCAGGCGACCCCCTCGCAGATTTCCTCCGCAATTGACTACGTGCGCCAGAATCAGGTGCCCGCAGTCTTCTGCGAATCCACTGTCTCTGACAACCCGATGCGCCAGGTAGCCGACGCCACCGGCGCACGATTCGGCGGCGTACTCTACGTGGACTCGCTCTCGGAGGCGAACGGCCCCGTGCCCACCTACCTGGACATGATCCGCTACGACGCACGCACCATCGTGGCGGGCCTCAAGGGCAACTCCTAAACCCCGAATAAGCCCGGCATAAACCCGGGTAAACCCCAAACCCCCGATAGGATAGGAGGGGCGGTCGCCTTCACGGCTCCGCTCCTCCCACGCCGTTAACACTCGTTCACACAGCGCCCACTCACACCCACCCACTCACCACCACACAAGCAAGTACACCCGCCGCACGCATACGGTGACCACCAGAAAGAACACAGGAATGAGCACTCTTCTCAGCTGCGAAAATGTGCACGTGAACTACGGGCCAGTCCGTGCCCTCACCGGCGCATCCTTCACCCTGGACACCGGGCGTATCTGCGGCCTGATCGGTATGAACGGCTCCGGCAAATCCACCCTCTTCAAAGCCATCATGGGGGTCGTGCCCGTGCACGCCGGCAGCATCACCCTCGACGGGCAGCCCGTCGGCGGTCACCGTGGCGGTCGCGGCAAGAACGCGCACCACCGCGCCGGACTCGTCAGCTACGTGCCGCAGAGCGAAGAGATCGACTGGACCTTCCCCATCTCCGTGCGCGAGGTCGTCAGCATGGGGCGCTACCGCAACCTCGGCATCACCCGCCGCCTGCGTGCCGCAGACCGTGCCGCCGTGGATGAGGCGCTCGCCCGCGTGGAACTGACCGACCTTGCCGACCGTCAGATTGGGGCGCTCTCGGGCGGCCAGCGTAAGCGCGCCTTCGTGGCACGCGCTATCGCCCAGGGTGCCCAGTTGCTGCTGCTGGATGAGCCCTTCGCCGGTGTGGACAAGCGTAGCGAGGCGATGCTCATTCAGGTTATCGAACAGCTGCGCGACGAGGGCGCGACCGTGCTGGTGTCCACGCACGACTTGGCGACCCTGCGCCAGTTTGCCGACGAGGCGCTACTGCTACGCGGTGAGATTCTGATGCACGACACCCCCGAGAAGGTGCTCGCCCCCGAGAACCTGGTGCGTGCCTTCGGCATGGAAGTGAACGCCGGTGCGCCGACTGCCGCCAGCGCTACTACCTCCGGCTCTACTGCGAACAGCTCTGCGGAAGGGAAGAACTAAATGGACATCCTCAACTTTCTGGTGGAGCCGCTGACCCTGCCCTTCATGCTCCGCGCATTCGTGGTCACCGTGATTGCCGCCGCCGTCTGCGCCCTGCTCTCGTGTTGGCTCGTGCTGCTCGGCTGGTCGCTCATGGGCGACGCAATCTCGCACGCGGTGCTGCCCGGCGTGGTGCTCGCCTACATTTTCGGTGCGCCCTTCGCGGTGGGTGCGGTCATTGCCGCGCTCGTGGCGGTGGCGCTCATCGGCGGGGTGCGGCGCAGCGGCCGCGTGCGCGAGGACGCCGCGATCGGCATCGTGTTTACGACCATGTTCGCGTTTGGTCTGGTGCTGATTTCGGTGACGCCGTCGAATACCGACCTGAACCACATTCTCTTCGGTAACGTGCTGGGTGTGTCCTGGTTGGACGTCTGGCAGGTCGCTATCCTCGCGGTGATTGTTGCCGCTGTGTTGCTGGTGAAGCGCCGTGACTTCGTGCTGTACGCCTTCGACCCGGGCTTTGCGCAGGCGGTTGGGTTGCGTCCGCGTCTGCTCGGCGCGCTGCTGCTGATTATGCTGGCGCTGACTTCCGTGGTGGCGTTGCAGATTGTGGGTGTGGTGCTGGTCGTGGCGATGCTCGTCATCCCCGGCTCCACCGCGCGCCTGATCACTGACCGGTTCGTACCCATGCTCGCGGTGAGCGTGGGCGTGTCCCTGGTGGGCACGCTGACCGGCCTGTACGCCAGCTACCACGCGGATGTATCCCCCGGCGGTGCTGTGGTCGTCACGCAGGGTCTGCTGTTTGCCCTGGCGTACGTGTTCGCCCCGCGCTACGGTCTGCTGGGCAGGATGCGCGCCCGCCGGCTCAGCGTGACGGCAACAGAGCGTGACGGCGCCTGAAACCCCGGTAGCGACGGAAGCTGAGCCCTCAGCTTCCTAAGTAAGCTCACTGAATACACTCACCACATACAGCAATAGGCGGAAAGCCCCACCGTGGGGCTTTCCGCCTATTGCTATCATCTGAAGTTTCTAGGAGCACCTCTAACGTACCGTGCGGGACACGAACAGGGAGGCGGTCGCCTCCGCACCCAACGGAATAATCGTGCCGCCGGGCTTTACCGCACCGGCTGCGTCCGTCTCGTGCAGGTTGCCGGAACCGGCACCAACCACGCTCACGTTCACCGCCTCAGAGAAGGGTGCTCCCTCCTCAATGTGCAGGCGCACACCGGGCACAAAACCGTGGCCCTGCAGGTAACGCAGCAGGCGCGGGTCGTCATCGTTAATGCGTTCGAGCACGACCGTTTCGCCGGGTTCGCACTGGCTCAGCGGCACGGTCTGCGGAAAACTAATGTGCCCCGAAGAGTCGGGGATTGGGTCGCCGTGCGGGTCGCGGGCCGGGTGCCCCAGCAGGGTGTCGATGCGGTCCACCATGAAGTCGGATACCGCGTGCTCCAGAACCTCCGCCTCGTCGTGCACACGGTCCCAGGTGTAGCCGAGAGTCTCCACGAGGAACGTCTCAATGAGGCGGTGGCGGCGAATCATTGCCAGCGCGTAGGAGCGGCCGGTTTCGGTGAGCTCAATAGCGCCGTAGGGCTGATGCTCGATCAGGTCGGCGGCGGCGAGGCGCTTGAGGCCGTCAGATACCGAAGAAATGCGCAGGCCCATGCGCTCTGCCAGGGCGGATGCGGTGGCAGGGGTTTTGGTCCATTCTTCGAGGCTCCAGATTTCCTTGAGGTAGTTCTGGGTGCTGACGGAAAGTTCTGAAAGGGGCATAAAGATAAGTTTACCTTTTCTCGGGTTTTGCCCGCCGGGATGATGGTTGCGGAAGCGGTGAAAATCCAGGCTTAAAGAGCGTCCCGCCCGGCGGTTCACCCCTGGCAGGGGGCGACCATCACGGGCGGGATCGTGTGTTCGGTTCCGCGCTGGCAGGTACGAAAGGCTGGCAGGCGCGAAAGAATTGAGGGATGCGCGGCGGCCTTTAGGTGGCGCGGCGGCGCGAACGGTCAATACGGGTCAGCAGCTCGATGAGTGCACCGCGTGCCGCCTGCTCCTCATGCCAGAGGGAGCGGACGAGGGTGCGGCTGACCGCCTGGGTGGTGATGCCGAGTGCGGTTGCGGCGGCTTTCTGCTGGCCGCGCACGCCGGGTACGAGCAGGTTGACCACGCGCCATTCGGCGTCGGTGCGGTCGGCGCATACGCGGTAGAGCAGGCGTGCGGAGCCTGCGGCGAGGTCTGCGAGGTGGCGGTTGTCGGCGCTGACGCTGATGCAGCGTACGGGTGCGCCTCCCTGTGCTTCTTCGACGGCGAGGCGTGAGAATTCGAGGGCGTCGCCGGTGCAGTCGGTGGTGCTGACGGCGCCGAGTGCGCCTGCGAAGCGGGGGATGTTGAGCTCGCCGATTCCGATGCCGACCCAGAAGCCGTTATCGCGCGCGGCAATGAGCGCCGCGTGTAGTGCGTCGCTGGCGCGGTCGAAGGCGCCCTGAATTTCGTCAGGGTATGTCTGGGCGAAGGCAATACGCGGGTTGAGCTTTGCGAGTTCGTCCGACAGTGCAGTGAGTGAGTGCTGTGCGGAACGTTGAATAAAGGTTAGAACGAACACCTTCCTATTATGCCGTAAAACCTTCAACAAGCGGCGTAAGGTTCGCCGTAATACCGGCAACATTTAAAGCCCCAAAAATACGCATTGATAAGGGGAATTATCGTGAGTGTGCACTGTGTGTAGAAATCCTCGAAAGGACGTAGAACACCCCCGAAAGGAAAATAATTTTCATGCAAGTGCACGTTGAATTATTCGCTTTCGGGGGCGTTGAGTGGAGTTGATAGACGGGGCTACCGTGGAACTACTGTGCGTTCGTTACCTGCGAGATATGAGGCAGTTGACGCAGTGGCTTCTGGAATACCATCACCACCAGCGACAGGAAAATGAACACCGCGTAGAACAGCGCCGTGTACGTAATACCCCAATCAACAATGAGGAAGCCTGCCAGCAGAACAGCCAGCGGGGTCAGCGCCATATTCGGGATGCCCTGCACCGAGTGCACGCGACCGATCATGTGCTCCGGGGTGGATGCGTTGATGTACGCAATGATGCTCGAATTGAAGGAGGGAAGCACAATACCCGCCAGCACAATCAGCAGGCACACCGCCCACAGCATCGAATGAACCACCGGTAGCAACAGGTAGCATGCCGACATGATGGCCAGGGAGGTGATGCCGAGTGGGCCGAGCGCGAACTTCTCGGTCAGCGGGCCGACCAAGAATGAACCGAGCAGCACGCCCACACCGAAGGCGCTCGCAAAGATGCCGATGAAGAGCGGGTGTGCGCCCTCCAGGGTGTAGTAGTAGATGAAGGTGAGTGGAATACCGACCGTTCCAAAGTTCGCAAGCGTTGAAACGAACGCGATGGACACCAGTACCTTGTTCTTCAGGATGTACTCGAAACCGGCTTTTGAGTCCTGCCAGAAGCTGGTTTTCTCACCTTCCTCCTCTTCTGCGGGCTGCCGACTAGCGCCGTAGCTCTTGGGTGCGACGATGAATGCCAGCAGGTTGACGACCGCGTGAACTGCGGTCATGAGCACGGTCGAGAAACCGATAATGATGCCGGCGACCGGGCCGCCCAGCAGGTTGGCGGTGGACTCGCGCGTCTCACCCATGCCGGAGGCGTATCCCAGGTGTTCCTTGGGCACCACGCGGGTGATGATGGACTGCTCGCTCGGGTAGTCAAAGGTGGAAATGATGGCGGCGAGAGAAATCGTAATCACCAAAACGTAAATATTGGTGACATTGAAAACGAGGTAGAGAAGAATCGCCACCCAGGACAGCGCCTGGCCGATACAGGACAGTGCCAGGCACTTTGAGGGACCGATTCGGTCAACCCACGTTCCGGATATCGCTCCGGCGCAGGTAGCGAGAACACCCGCGACAAAGAGGGTGATGCTCGCGGCCTCGGGGGAGCCGGTCAGCGCCAAAATAATGATGGGCGTGGTGATATAGCTCATCGAGTCTGAGAGCTGGTTGGCTCCAATGGCGAAGAGAGTATTTCGAAAATCTCTATTCTTGAGTAGTTCGGTGTTGACACTCATGGGGGACCTCCACGATGGGGTTTATGGTGTCGCGCGGTGTGCAATCCGTCGTGCGTAGTTCGTTGTGCGCAATTCGTAGCGCGCAATCGTATGAGTGAATACCCCGACAGTCGGCTGTGCCTGCCTGTATTCGTCTGTTTTCACTTGTTTTCGCCTGTGCCCGCCGGTCATGACGGGCCCGCCGGTCATCACGGGGTGGTTGAGGATGCACGGGGCGGCTCATCGGGAGCCACCCCCCCCCGCACAAATAGTGTGTCGCGCGATACTTTAGATTCTATAAGAGACGGTAATCATATACATGAACACTGGTTGAAAAACTTTCCCCATTTTGAGTATTGACATTAGGGTTAGTTTGACTATAATTTATTCTTGGTGCTTCCGCCCGGCTGAGCCCTGACTAAACCCGGCTGAACCCGAATCAGGGCACGCCAAAGACACCCGCAACCAGGCTCCGCCAATCCACACTGCCAGACTCTGTTACAGTCAGACCCTGTTACAGTCAGCCCCGCAACGCAGCGGGCGGGGGAGCGTAGAAGAGCGCAGAATAAGGGCCGCGCTAGGGGCGCTACTCCACCAGGCCCGCGAAACCCGACAGGGCCAGCACCTCCTCAACATCCTGCGGCACCGAACGCGCCACCCACGGCGAATGCACCAACACCGCCCGCCACTGACCGCGCGACACCGCCACATTCAAACGATTCGGCGACAGCACAAACCCGGCACCGCGCCCAGAATCAACCCGCGACGACGCCAACGACACCAACACCACCGCAGCCTCCTGACCCTGGAACTTATCCACCGTGCCCACACGCACACCAGCACCCGAAGAATCCGCCAAACCAGCAGCAATCAGCGCCTCACGCACACAATCAACCTGCGCGTTATACGCCGCCACCACAATGCAATCCTCCGCCGCCAACGGGCGCGGCTCAGCACCAGCCGCCGGAACCCACTCACGACCCAACAACTCGCGCACGCAATCCACCACCGCCTGCGCCTCCTGTACAGAACGCACCGAACAACCCGCATGCTCCACCGGATACGACACCACACCCGGCGCAACACCCCGCAGGGCGCGACCAGCCGTCGCCGCCGCGCTCGCCAACGCGCCATCATACGACAGCCACGAAACCCGCTCGCACAACGCCGAATCCATACGCCACGACTCACCCAAGAAATAGCCAAAACGAGGATCCAGCGCCGCCGCCCCGTCAGACAACCAGCCCAACGCCGAAACGTCCACCGGGTACGGGTGCACACCCGTCGACACCTGCGGCAACTGCTGCGGATCGCCCAACAGCAGCACCGAACGAGCCGCACGAGCCGCCGCCACCGTATTCGTGAGCGAGAACTGGCCCGCCTCATCAACCACCAGAACATCTAGCGACCCGGCAGGCACGCGACGCTCACTCACGTAATCCCACACCGTACCGCCAAACAGCAGGCCGCCCGCACCAGAAATCAGCTCCACCAGCTCAGAATCAGACACCTCAGACCACGGGGCGTCCGGAGTCACCGACTTACCGCGCAGACGCACCGCACGCGAAACATCAAAACCATCACGGGCACAGCACGCCAACATGAGATTCTCAATCACCGCATGCGACTGAGCCACCACGCCCACCTTCGCACCCTCAGCCACCAGACGCGCAATCACATGCGAGGCGAGGAAGGTCTTACCCGCACCCGGAGGGCCCTGAACCGCCACATAGGAATGGTCGAGAGCGCGAACCGCCGCGTGCACGGCATCCACCGTGGGCAGGTCAGAGGCGGAAAAATCAACCTCAAGGGGTAGATTTTCTGCATTCTTGGCGTTCGAGGCGCCCTTCTTCAGGCGCGGCGCGCGGCGGAACAACAAATCCGTGGAGGCACTCTCCACCCCCGTCAGCGAAGCCGCCGCATCGAGCACGCTCGGCAGGGCGCGGGACGAGGAGGGAGCATCGGAAGCCCCGGAATCCTCGCCGGGCACGGGGCCATTAAGCACGGGGTCGCTCGGCATGAGGGCGCCATCGAAAAGTAGCCCGTGCACATCGGCCTGCAGAGCCGCCTCAATCGTCGCCGTAGACACCGGATCGCCAGGACCAATACCCGAAGGTAGGGCACCGTGCGGCTCATCCTTCACACGGATGCGCTCCTGCAGAAGCACCTCCAAGAACTCGCCAGCCGACTCTGCGCCAGCCGACTCGCCGGTCGACTTGCCGGACTCAGCGGCAGCCTCTTCGGGATCCGCAGAATCCACGGATCCAGCACGGAAACCGCCCTGCGCCACCGCCAGCACACGCATGCCAAAGAAACCCGTCGCCGCCAACTCGGCGGGTACACGCTCACCCGGATTCGACGCACGGAAATAATTCAGCTGCGACTCCATACGGTCCAGCGCAATCTGCGGGCTCAGACCCGCCTCATACGCACAAAACACCGCACGGTCAGAGGGCGCAATCACCAGGCTCGGGTCAGCCTCAATTCGCGCACGCAACAGGCGCACCTGCGCGCCGCGCACACGATACCAGCCGGGGGCGTCCTCAACCTCGGTGGGCTCTTTCATGGCGGCGGCAAGCGCCTCCAGGTCTGCGGGGGTGTTCAGAAGGGCATGGGCATGCTCCGCCGAAAGCACCTGCACCCGATCAAGGTACGCGTAATCGCGGCTCGCCACCCACGCCGTCGGGCCGTCCTCCAGGCGGCGAATGTGCTCACGCCAGAACGGGGCGCGCTCACGGCGGTGGTAATTCGTCATGGACAGTAGCATCGCCGCCTCAAGCTCACCGGCGCCCCAGCCGTGCTCCGCCGCGTGCTCTTCGAGGGAGGCGAGCTGGGCATCTAGCAGGCATTGCAGGCGGTACTGTTCGCTGTCGTTCTCCACGGCGGCGGGCACCCGGTACATGACCAGATGCTCTTCGGTTTCGGGGTCGTCTCCAGCAGCGTATTCGGTGACGAGTTCCGGGGCATCCGTTGCGAGGGCAAGAGGTGCCGCTATGTTCAGGCATGCGTTCAGGCACGCCGGGCACTCGCCGCAGGTCAGAAAATACGGGATGCGCTCGGCAAGTTCCGCCGGTTCCACACCCTCGTTCAGTGCCTGGGTGAGCGAGAGGAGGCGCTGCTCCTGCAGGCGGATGAGCGGCAGAATAAGCGCCGAATCAACCCGGTGAGGTTGACCAGTGGGGGAGGAATGCTCAGTATGCTCCGAATCGGGTTCCGCGCCGTGTTCCAGGCAGAGGTCGAGGCGCACCGCGTTCTTGGCACTCTCGGTGGCAGTCTCGGCGGCACCGGCGGTCAGCAGATGCGCCGCCAGGGCACCGCGCAACAGCGCCCGATGCGCCGCCTCACCCAGGTGCGGGGTGCAGATGATTTGTGCGGTACTGTCCGCAGTCGGGTGCTCCAGACGGTCAAGCTCCACCGTGTAGGTCAGCCCCGCCGCGGAGGTCGCTACCAGGGGTACCGGGCGCGCTGTGCCGCCCGCGTGCTCACCGCCGATCACTCCATCTTCGGCCAGCACTCGCAGGCACTCGCGGTACGCCTCGCGGGCGCGCTCGGACTTCTCGGCGGTCGGGCGTGCAGACTGTTTCTGCGCACGCTCCCGGAGCTCGGTGTAGAGCCGCAGCTCGCAGGCGGAGGTGGCGGTCAGGTCAGCGAGGGTGAAGGTAAGGTCCATGGTGACTTTTCTGCTGGAGGAGAGAGAAACAAGGCGGGCATAAAACCCCGCCGGGTGAGTGGGCGTGAGCCCGGTTGAGGAGCCTATCGGCGCTCCGGGCTACCTCACCCCGAGAGGTTGATTTTCAGGTTTCACGTGAAACACTATAGAAAATCAACCCGCACAGGGTGATTTAGGGGGCTTTTACTGCTTCTGCAGTAGCTTCCGGCGCGCTAGAAGCACTAGAGGCACTAGAAGCACTCGGCGCAGTCGAGCGGTTCGCAATCGCCGCCGCCGCGGCGTCCACGCGTTCCTTCGCGGCGGGCAGCGCATCCGAGCCGCCCAGATCGTTCAGAATAATCGCAAAAATCAGGCGGGTACCGTCGGGCCGGGTCACCACACCGCACAGCGAAGACACCGTGTACAGGGTGCCGGTCTTCGCCTGCACAAAAGTGCGTGCGTGCACGGCGTTCGCCGCGCCAAAACGATTGGACAGGGTGCCGCTCACGCCCGCGACCGGGAACGTGCTCATGAGCTGCTCCGCATGCTCATCAGCATTCAGCAGAGCCACAACCTGCACGAGGGTTCGGGCGGTCACGCGGTCCGTCAGGGACATGCCGCACACATCCGCCTGCACCAGGTTTTCAACGTTCACGCCGGCATCCACGAGCGCCTGGCGCACGGTCTGCTGTGCCGCTTCGCCGCTGCCTTCCTTACCGGCGGCGATGGCGGCGCAACGGCCAAGCACCTCAGCCAGGGCGTTATCGGATTCGAGCATCATGTGCTGCGCCTGCTCCAGCAGGGTTGCCGACTCGACCGCGGCGATTTCAACCGCTTCCGCGGGGGCGGTACGGCGCTCCGCGAGGGTGAAGCTCAGCCCGGACTCCTTACCGGCGGTGTTGAGCGCATCCACGAGCGCCTGCTGGGCGGCAACCGCCGCATCATCCGGGCGTACCGGGTTGCTTGCGGTCGACTTGCCCGGCACCGTGTGCGATTCGAGCGCAATCGGGTGAATGGGCGTAATCTGGCCGGACGCCACGTCAGCAGCATCCCAGCCGGGGTTCACACCGGGGCCACTGAAGAAGGTGCCGTCCAGGTAGACGGGCAGCGCCGCGGCAGGCTTCTCACCCTGAAGAAGCGCCTTCACGGTCAGCTCGGCGAGGGTTCCCAGGCCTGCGCGTCCCACAATCTGCTTCGGGTTGGAGGCGCCCGCACCGAGCAGGGTGTCGCCACCAGCCATGAGGTACAGTCCGGCGGCGTCGCGGGTGACGCGGGTGCGCAGGCGCGCCTGCAGGTTCGCGTAGTGGTTGAGCGCGAACAGGGTCAGCACCTTAAAGGTGGAGGCGGGCACACGCGCGGTGTCGGCGTTGGCGGCGTACAGGTCGGCGGGTGCGGTGGTCGCCTTGATGCTGGGCAGGTTGCCGTCCATGCCGGTGACGAGCAGGCTGTACTGCGGGTAGGTGCCGTCCGCGAAGAGCGCGGTGAGGGCGTTGCGTAGCTGCCCCTGTTCCGCTTCGGGCAGTGCGGGCGCGAGGCTCGGCGTAGCGCTCGGGGTTGCGGAGGCGGTCGCCTCGGCGGTACCGGACGCACTGCCGCTGGGGCTTGCGGAACCTTCGGGGCGTTTCTGTTCGGTTGCGGCGGATCCGCAGGCGGTGAGGAGGAACATACCGCCGAGGGTGAGGGCGGCGCGGCGGGTGAGGGTGGTGGTCTGTGTGTTGGGCTTGTTGGAAGGCATCTTTTGAGCATAGCGGGCGGATGGGGTGCCTATCGAATTTACGCGCCGGTGTTGGAACACTCCTGCCGCGTTCCTCCCGCCCTTCACGAACCCTATCTGACCTGTCCGGCACGGCGGCGGGTCGCGTTGGCGGGCGCGGGACTAGGCGGAACGTTAACAGTGGTGTGCGCGTGGTAAATTACGCTGGTTTTGGCGCCGAATACGCGGTTTCGGTGTGCGTGAACGGGTTACAATGGGTGAGTTCAACACCTAACTTTCGCACCTTGCGCGCCGAAGTCGCCGCGAAAGTGACTCTAACTCACGAGAAAGAAGGTTCCGATGGAACTCGACGTCACTATTGAAATTCCCCGCGGCTCCCGCGTGAAGTACGAAGTGGACCACGAGACCGGCCGCCTGCGCCTGGACCGCGTGCTGTTCACCTCCATGCAGTACCCCACCGCTTACGGCTACTTCGAGAACACCCTGGGTGAGGACGGCGACCCGCTGGACGCAATGCTGATCCTGGACGTTGACGTTGTTCCCGGCGTGCTGGTTGAGTCCCGCCCCGTTGCAGTATTCAACATGACCGATGAGGCTGGCGGCGACGCTAAGGTTCTGTGCGTTCCCACCGACAAGCGCTACGACCACATCAAGTCCCTGGCTGATGTTCCGGAGCAGCTGAAGGCTGAGATTCAGCACTTCTTCGAGCGTTACAAGGACCTGGAGCCCGGCAAGTGGGTTAAGGGCGAGGGCTGGGAGGATCTGGCTGCTGCTGAGAAGATGGTCCAGGAGGCTATCGACCGTTTCGCAGCTGAGGGTCACTAAGCTGCCGCACCGTTAGGTGCACCCGGTTTTGTAGGGGGCGTGTTCCCTGCGTCTGGTTCGTGCGATTTTTTGTGCGTGCTGGAGGCGGTGGGCACGCCCCCTTTTGTTGTGCTCGGAGTTGTTGCCCAGGGCTTTGTCGAGGTCGATTTCAACAAGTACTTTGCGCGGTGGGGCTTGTAATATTTCTGAAAGTTCAGATTTTTAAAGATATTTCTAAAGTTCTAGTTACATAAATATTCAAGTTTAAAGTGAGATTTTAATAAACTTCAGGTTTACATTGATATATATTTTTTCACGAGAATGAAATATTTGCTTGTGAATACTCGAAACGGTGAATTTTCAGAGTAGGGTTGAAGGAGTGTGGTGTATAGAGCGTCGACGAAGCGTAAACGCCACACACTATTGTCATCACTCAACTTAATTTAAGGACTATCATGTCTGAACTGTCACGCCGGCATGTGTGCCGGCTTTCGTCATTTGCCCTGGTAAGTTTCTTCGCAGCACCTCAGAGCACGGCATGGGGTATTCAGGGCTCTGTTGGGTCTCCCCAGCAAATAGATGGATGCACTGTTGCCCCGCTTCGTGAAGCATGGGTGCCGACTAATGGTGCAGATAATGTCATTCTGTGGTTTCAGCTTCTTCCCTTTTCGGGCCCTTTTGTAGGGGTGCATGCGCTTCCGTCGGTAGAACTGATGGGGAATCAAGAAGAGTCAGCCTTATATGAGGTAATTCGTCCCCATATTCACCGTGATACAGGGCAGTGGCTGTCTAAAATTCCTTCGGGTCAGCAGATTGTGGTTGAGCTTGAACAGCTGAGTGGATCGCAAGAATACATGGTGCAGATGAGCCGTTGGCAGCCGGGTTCTATGGGATTGACAAGCCATTCTCCTGAGGGGTACCCGGCTGCACCATCACTGACAGTGCGTGAAGACTCGGGTCTGAAGGTGGTTCGTGCGCGTGGTGCCTCAACGGAGAGCACTGAGTATTTTTGTGGTGTCTACCAAGGGGAGATGAAGGGAAACGCATCCCTTGGAGAAGATGACGGTGCGTTTATTCAAGCTCAGCGCTGGGAATGGGGTCTTGAGGTAGAT
Source organism: uncultured Rothia sp. (assembly GCF_963507905.1). GTDB lineage: Bacteria > Actinomycetota > Actinomycetes > Actinomycetales > Micrococcaceae > Rothia. Next base: position 61,388 of record NZ_CAUOUU010000001.1, read on the forward strand.
AAAGATATTTCTCAGCCGGAAGAGTTGTTTCAACGAGGGTGCTTTGGCGTGTATTTCCCGGGTCGTAGCGAATACGGCGGATCTACTGTGTCGGCTTCCTATCGGATTAGTGTTAGGACGCCGGGAGGCGTGTTGACATGTACCACAATAGCTGCCCCATAAAACAATTATGGGGGTAATCGCAGGGTTGTGGATTCGGGAAATCTTGCTCTGCAAAAAGAGATGATTGATAGGGGGTTGGTACAGATTTAATAGAATTAAACATCAAATCATCTTTATGTATAGATATTCAGGGAAAATTGGTGGGTTGGCATTCAAACTATTTGAATGCGTTTGAACTACATGGCTTAAGAAAGGAATACAATATGGTTGATTATAGTAAATCAAAGCATGTGAATGTTTTGGATTTTGGTGCAGACCCAACCGGTACGAAGGATTCCGCACCAGCAATTCAAAATGCCATTAACTCGGTGGCCGCTGTTCCCGGTGGTGGTTCTGTCGAGATTCCTTCGGGAATCTATCTTGTGAGTAATGATTTTATTAATCTCAGGGATAGGGTAGAGGTGTATGGTCATGGATTCTCAACACAAATTATTGGGTTTAATAAAAACCCGAAGATTTTAAGAGATGTTGATGGTGACGATATGGAGTGTCAGGGGGTATTTCATATGGGGTCATACAATACCTTTGTGGGTGATATGGGAACAAATATACCAATGCGTTTTGGGGTACGGGATATGTTTATTCGTGCCGCCAATCTTAATCTTTTGAATCCTAATATTCGTAAAGGATTTTTTGAGTATCAAATTGCTCAGGGTAAGCACGTTGCTGATAATTATATACCGGATAATATTGCGGGCATTATTGTTCATACAAGATATGATATTTTTAATGAACCTGAAGCTGCCCCTATTATTTCAAATATTGAAATCTGGGATACGGCAATCGGAATTGCCATCCTGGGTGAACATGATCGTGCTATGAAGGTTGATAAGGTCCGCATTCGTAAAACTCGCAGACAAGGGCTCTTGGTGGGAAAGCCGGTGGGTCATGTTCAGCGTAGAACAGAGAGTTTGAACTCTGGAGCTGCGGATAATAAGTTTGTGATGGTTGAGGTCTCTGATGCCAATCTTGGTGGCGGATATCATGGGGCAATTGAGGTGTACGGAGCTCAATGTAAATTTGTGGCATGTACCGCCTGGTTTGCTATTCGCAATAAGCCAAATTCCGACCTTTATCACGATAGAGATCAGTACCGCAGAAAGTCTGGTGCCGGGTGGGCGATTTTTGGCGAACGGAATATGTTCATCGGATGTACCGCTCAGGAGAATGGTGGGCACGGATGGATTGTTGGATTTAAAGATAATCAATTTATGAACTGTTTGGGTGAGTCATCAAGCTATGAAGATAAAATCACTTTAAGGGGTGCAGCTCGGACGGACCAGGCGGCTAATTGGTATATCAGTAGAAATGCTTCTGGAGCTCGTCTTGTTGCGCCGCGTTCTGCTAATCCTAAATCCGACAGGAAGGCGTCACGTTATGGATTTTATATTGAGAATAAGCTGGATGATATTAGTATTGTGGCTGGTTCATCACGTAATGGCAATAAATTGACCCAGGGTGACGACCGGCACCTTTTCTTTAAGTACGATTCCAGTGTCCCCTGGAGAAATTTCTATATTGATATTAATTTTAAGGTCATGAGGACCTCGCTAGATAGTATTATTAATTCGAATAAAAAAGATGACATAAAATTTTAATCATTCTGAAATAATTGCGCGGAGAGTGAATCCCGAGTATGTTCAAAGGGATTCACTCTTCTTCTAATCTCACACCTTTCACCGAGGATAGAAAATGAAGAAAAACCTTTCGACCCGCGGCGCGGCGGCACTGTTGGCACTGGCTATGGGGTATATGGGTCAGGGCGTAGCCCAGGCGGCATACATTCATCCGAAATCTGCACAGCCTGTTGAAGAGCTGGAATTTGATATTAATTGTTTTGATATGTACTTCTATTACGGCAAGAACGCTATAAGCAGTTTGAAGTGGGCAGAGTGCACTGGCCTGATTACGAAGAATCAGGTTGTTGGGCTGGCTACAACCGATGAAGATAAGTTGCCGAACGGGGTCATGACTATCTCGCGTGGCCGCTTGCTGGAGTACCTGTACCATCTGGCGGGTTCACCCGAGGTGAAGAACCTGCCGGAGAAGTCCCCGTACACCGACCTGACTCCGGGCGATGCTCGTTATAAGGTTGCTATCTGGGCGACCCGCGTGGGTTTGAGCGCTGGTTGGTCTGACGGCTCCTTCCACTATGACACTCCGGCGAGCCGTGGCGCCTACTTTACCTTCCTTTATCGTGCTGCGGGTAGCCCCAAGGTGACTCTGGAATCCCTGGATGCGGCGAATGCTGTGCGTGCTGAGAAGGGTGCTGCTCCCATTAAGGAAGGGAGTGAGTTGCATCGAGCAATGAGCTGGGTGTACCAGCATGCGCTGGCGAAGGGGGGAGATATTCGGGCGTATGACACTAACTTCTTCACTAACGGGTACACGCCGTGGGATTTCAATAAAACACCGGATTTCTATTACGCTTCGTACCGCACTATTTTCACCCCTCTCATGGTTCTTGATTACCACGAGGAGTTGGCGCCCATTGTGGCTCGTCTGCAGTCGCTGTCCTAGCGGCAGGTGAGCGGAGGGCTTGCTGGGCGTGTTCCCCGTGTCTGGTTCGTGCGAGTTTTCGTGCGTACTGGAGGCGGTGGGCACGCCCCCTTTTGTTGTGCTCCTTGATTGTGTTCGGAGGTTCCGTGGAAGGGTGCGTAACCGAACTATTCTTCGGAAAATAGCCTCAGAGAGCTTCTCGAGGTGCTATTATGGGCATATTACGAAGAATAGTTCGTATAACGTGAGGTTCTGTAGCGGTGAGGAGGAAACCCCCATGGCATTCGACGCAACGGGGTTCGCACAGGAATTTGGTGCCCAGGTTCGCGCCGTCCGCAAGTACGAAAAAATCACCCAAATGGAGTTGGCATGGATGGTTGGGCTCAGCGATAAAACGATCCGCGATATTGAGCGTGGGCTACCCGGCCCGTCAATTGGTGCGGTCCTCAAGGTCGCCCAAGAGCTCGGCATCGAGCTGGCTATCACCAACCCCCTCACCTAACCCCTCCCGCACGCCTATATAAAGGAACCACCATGCAGAATGGACGCGCAGGACGCCTGCACCCCGCCGTCGGCACTGCTCGCCGCCACCTCGCCGCCGCCCTTGAAAAGCTCCTCGGCGCTGGAAGCATCAAAGCTACCGGGCGCTCCCGCACCGCCTCCACCGCGGATGCCGCCGACCTGCCCCTGCTCCTGGTCGCCTGCAGCGGCGGCCCCGACTCCCTCGCGCTGGCAGCCATTGCCGCGCACTTCACACGCCGCAGCGACGTACGCGTAGGCGCCATCATCGTCGACCACGGCCTGCAAGAAGACTCCGCCGCGGTCGCCGCGCAGACCGCGCAGACCCTCACCGACCTGGGGCTTCACCCCGTCATCACCGAAAAAGTGCAGGTTCCCGTCGGCAACATGGGCCCCGAAATGGCGGCGCGCACCGCCCGCTACGCCGCTTTCACGAAAGCTGTTGAAGCCACCGGCGCCCGCGCCGTACTGCTCGGTCACACCCTCGACGACCAGGCAGAAACCGTGCTACTCGGCCTAAGCCGCGGCTCCGGCACACGCTCCCTTGCCGGTATGCCGCCCGTACGCATCGAAGAGGGTGTCACCTACCTGCGTCCCTTCCTCGGTCTGCGCCGCACCGACATGCTCGACATCTGCGACGCCGAAACCCTCACCCCCTGGATCGACCCGACCAACACCGACGAAACCCTCATGCGTGCCCGCATCCGCCACAGCGTGCTGCCCTACCTGGAGGAGCACCTCGGCGGGGACGTCGCCCGCTCCCTGGCGCGCACCGCCTCCGTAGCTGGCCCCGACGCCGAATACCTCGACGAACAGGCACAGGCAGCCTACGAGCAGGCGCTCCTACCCGCCGGAACCACCGTGCGTGGCATCGAACGTGACGACGCCGTGCTACTGGACCGTGCACAGGTGGCGGCGCTACACCCGGCGCTTCGATTGCGTGTGCTTGCGACCGCCTGCAAGACCGCCGGGGGAGAGAACCCCGGCTTCGAGCGACTGCAGGCGCTGGACTCTTTCACTGCCGAATACGCGGTGGCTGGGCCAGTTCAGATGCCCGGCCACGTGAGCGCGTACCGCCGCCGCAAAATTGTGCATCCGGCAACCGGTGAACGCCTGGACGTGCTCGTATTAGTGCCAACTCGACCCTAACTAGGTGCCCAGCTAGATGCCCGCGGAGCATCCTCAGCACACACTATCTGCATGGTGAGGTGCGCCGCGGCGCCGTTTTAAGCCATACTTAAGGCGAACACCATCCACATTATCCGCCGTGGGAAGGCATGAAACCTCGCACCCGGGGCCCCCGGCGGAGGCGCAGAGCGTCTAAAAGAATACGAAGGAATACATCGTGCAGGCTATCGACGTGCAGGACGATATCAAGAACGTTCTCTTCAGCAAGGAAGAGATTAATGCGAAGGTCGCCGAACTGGCGGCGCGCATCGACGAAGACTACGCCGGTAAGGACGTGCTGTTGGTGGGTGTTCTCAAGGGCGCCATCATGATCATGGCTGACCTTTCCCGCGCTCTCAAGGGCCACTACACCATGGACTGGATGGCTGTTTCCTCGTACGGTTCCGGCACCAAGTCCTCCGGCGTTGTGCGTATCCTCAAGGACCTGGACACCGACCTGGTGGGCCGCAACGTCCTGATCGTTGAAGATATCATTGACTCCGGCCTGACCCTGGCATGGCTGCAGCAGAACCTGATTTCTCGCGGCGCAGCTTCCGTTGAGATTTGCACCCTGCTGCGCAAGCCCAAGGTTGTCAAGGCTGACGTTGAGGTCAAGTACGTCGGCTGGGACATCGAGCCCGAGTTCGTTGTTGGTTACGGCCTGGACTTCGCTGAGAAGTACCGCAACCTGGACTGCGTCGCAACCCTGCACCCGCACGTTTACTCCTAAGCCTTCACCTCAGCAACCATGCTGTAGGTGGTGACGCCCCGCCTCCTCACGCTTGTGGGGGAGCGGGGCGTTGCTGTACCCGACGGTGGATGTACTCGGGGGCGGATGTACCCGCCGAAGAAGATGCACTTTCACCCCCACCGAGTGCTACAACCCTTTAGCCCGCAGGTGAAATAGAGAAGCCCGGTACCTAGCCGCCCGCCGGGGTAGGGTACATTTAAGGTTGCACCGTTGGGTGTTCCGGCAGGCATGCCGCACCCCAACGGGTTACAGCCGCAACGTAAGGACAAAGCATTGGCGCAAAACCCCAATACTCCGCAGAAAGGCTCGGAGGGCTTCCTGAAGAAGCTGATTAACGGCCCCTGGTTCTGGCCGGGTGCAGCTCTCGTAATCATGCTGGCTTTCCTCATGGCCTCCTTCTTCACTCAGCCCTCGCGTCAGGTGGACACCAACGTGGGTCTTCAGCTGCTCAACGACCACCAGGTCAAGAGCGCAAAGATCTACGACGGCGACCAGCGCGTCGAGCTGCAGCTTAAGGACGACTACAAGAAGGGCAACGACAACTACGGTAAGTCGGTGCGCTTCTACTACGTGCAGCCCCGCGGCGACGAAGTTGCTAAGGCAATGGAATCCGCCGAGCTGGAAAGCTACACGGACCAGCCCGTTGAGCACAGCTTCCTGGGCTCCCTGGTGTCCCTGCTCCTGCCGATTCTGCTCTTTGGTGTGCTCTTCTGGTTCCTGATGGGACGAGTCGGAGGCGGCTCCTCCGTGATGAGCTTCTCCAAGTCCCGCGCGAAGAAGTTCACCAAGGACAAGCCGGAAGTCCGCTTCAGCGACGTTGCCGGCGTGGACGAGGCGCTCGCCGAACTGGAAGAAGTCCGCGAGTTCCTGGCTGAACCCGAAAAGTTCACCCGCCTGGGTGCAAAGATCCCCAAGGGCGTGCTGCTGTACGGCCCTCCTGGCACCGGTAAGACCCTGCTCGCCAAGGCTGTGGCGGGCGAGGCTGGCGTGCCGTTCTACTCGATTTCTGGCTCTGACTTCGTTGAAATGTTCGTGGGTGTGGGTGCGTCCCGCGTGCGCGACCTGTTCAAGGAAGCGAAGAGCGACCCCGCCGCCATCGTCTTCGTCGACGAGATCGACGCTGTTGGCCGCCGCCGCGGCGTCGGCATGGGCGGCGGTAATGACGAGCGTGAGCAGACCCTGAACCAGCTGCTGGTTGAGATGGACGGCTTCGACGGCAACTCGAACGTCATCGTCATTGCGGCAACGAACCGACCCGACGTTCTGGACCCGGCGCTGCTGCGTCCCGGCCGTTTTGACCGTCAGATTGGTGTGGACGCCCCCGACATGCAGGGCCGCGAACACATCCTGCGCGTTCACGCCGCAGGCAAGCCGATCGCTAACACCGTTGACCTGGCACAGGTCGCTAAGCGCACCCCCGGCTTCACCGGTGCTGACCTGGCGAACGTCATGAACGAGGCGGCTCTGCTGACCGCCCGCGATAACGGCAACGTGATTGACGACCGCGCTATCGACGAGGCAATCGACCGCGTCATGGCTGGTCCGCAGCGTTCCTCGCGCATCATGAACGAGCACGAGCGTAAGGTCACCGCATACCACGAGGGCGGTCACGCCCTGGTCGCGGCGGCACTGCGTAACTCCGCGCCGGTCACCAAGATTACGATTCTTCCGCGTGGTCGCGCCCTGGGTTACACCATGGTCATGCCGCAGGACGATAAGTACTCCACGACCCGCCACGAACTGCTCGACCAGATGGCGTACGCGATGGGTGGCCGTGCCGCTGAGGAGATTGTCTTCCACGACCCGTCCACCGGTGCGTCTAACGACATTCAGAAGGCAACCGACACCGCCCGCAAGATGGTCACCGACTACGGCATGAGCGCCGTGATTGGTTCCGTGAAGCTTGGCGGCGAAGACACCGAACCGTTCCTCGGTGGTGGCGGCGCTTCGGCACGCAACTACTCCGACGCAACTGCGGCAAAGGTCGACGCTGAGATCCGAGCCCTGCTGGAGCAGGCACACGATGAGGCATTCCAGATTCTGCTGGAAAACCGCGATATTCTCGATCGCCTGGCGTTCGCCCTGCTGGAGAAGGAAACCCTGCTCGAGAACGAGATTGCCGAAATCTTCAAGGATGTTCGCAAGCGCCCCGAGCGTGAGCACTGGTACTCCAAGCCGACCCGCGAGCGTACCGACATCCCGCCGGTTAAGGCACCGAGCGAGCTGGCTCAGGAGGCGCAGAAGGCTGAGGAAGCACCTACCGCTACTGCTACGGCACCTACTGTTCCGGTAGCACCGGCTGCACCCGCGCAGCAGGTTCCGGTAGCACCTACGCAGCCGTTGCCGCCTCAGGCACCCCTCACCGACCCGGACGCCGACCCGACCGTCGCAATGCCCACCCAGCAGTACCCGAACTACCCCGCCCCTCCGGCGCAGCGCCCGGAGAACGGCACCCCGAACCAGAATGGAGCAGAGAATGAGCGAGGCTAAGAACGCCGTCGACCAGCCGCGTATTGAGGCTGCCGTCCGTGAGATTCTGCTCGCGATTGGTGAGGATCCGGACCGTGATGGTCTGCAGCAGACCCCGGCTCGTGTGGCGCGTGCCTACGCGGAGTTCTTCTCGGGCCTGCACCAGGACGCCGGCGAGATTCTGGGTACGACCTTCGACATTGCCCACTCTGAGATGGTGCTGGTGAAGGACATTCCGTTTTACTCGACCTGTGAGCACCACCTGGTGCCGTTCCACGGTGTGGCGCATGTGGGTTACATTCCGGGCCCGGACGGTAAGGTTACCGGCCTGAGCAAGCTCGCCCGCGTGGTGGATTTGTACGCTCGCCGCCCGCAGGTGCAGGAGCGTCTGACCACGCAGGTGGTGGAGGCTTTGGAGGAGCACCTGAACCCGCGCGGCGCGATTGTGGTGATTGAGGCTGAGCACATGTGCATGTCGATGCGCGGTGTGCGTAAGCCGGGCGCGAAGACCGTGACCAGCGCGGTACGCGGCGCGCTCATGAACACCGCAACCCGTGCGGAGGCGATGAGCCTGATTTTCTCGCAGCGCTAAGCCCACCGGATGAGCATATAGCTATATGACAGGGGGCAGGATTCTAAGGAATCCTGCCCCCTGCGCTATGCGGTCGCATTTGTTGGGCTGTATGACGAGAGCCCTTGCATGAAGAGCATTAGTGATTGTAAAGTTGTTACTACTAGAACCGGCACCACTGCCTGATGAATGATTGAGAATTCTGAAGGAGTACAGGACCGGTCTTCTTTTTTATCTTCAGTAGATTCGGGTCTTGTTACGGTGCGGGAAGTTAAAGAATTTAAAAGCTACGGTGAGCAACTAGCCATACTCGAAGGGCGAGGGATGGCGATAGAAAATCGTGAAGAAGCGATTGAATCCCTCGCCAAGGTTAATTACTACCGTCTCAGCGGATATTGGCATGCCCTACGCCAGACTGAGCGTGATGCCTCTGGAGAGATTACCCCGGTTGACCAGTTTAGAGAAGGGGTATGTTTTGATGACGTTGTAGCTCTTTATGAGTACGACCGGCGTTTGCGTTCTATTGCACTTCCCCATTTATCCCAGCTTGAAGTGTACCTACGAGCTAGGCTGGGGTATTTACTGGGAGAGATTGACCCGCTAATTCACGAGAAGGAAAATCTACTAGATGTAGCTCCTGCAAGGAGAGAAATCTGGAATAAATTTGTTCGGATTTGTGGTGACTCTCTTCAACGTTCTAAGGAAGATTTCGCTGTACATCACATAGAACAATACGATGGTAAAGTCCCCGTATGGGTGCTGGTAGAGGTTCTAGACCTGGGAGCCTTGCAGACTCTATACATGCTTTCCCCGAGAAGAGTTCGTCGCCAGATAGCACAGGATATGAACTGTACCGATCCGCAGCTTGGAAGCTGGATACGTTCGTTGAGAGGCATTCGAAATATCTGCGCACATCAGGCACGACTGTATAACAGGGTGCATTCCAAAGTTCTTCTACCTAGGGCAACATCGGGTAGAAGGGCCGAGAGTCCTGAAATCCGTGAGGTTATTGACTTATTCGGTGTTCCTCAGCCTGAAGAAAACCATAAAATGCGTAAGACCTTCGGCATGCTCACCCTCCTCAAATATCTGATGGACCAGGGTGGAATCGGGGATACGGAATCTCTAACGCGGATTCTGAAGGAACGTCCTAATATTTCCGTTCCTGGAGTTGATATCTCCCGGGCAATGGGTATACCGCAAGGTTGGGAAGAAACCCGTTTGTGGAGCTAAATTATTCACGGCCTATAGACACGCTAAAAGGGGCGGAGGTTTTCACCTCCGCCCCTTTTGCCGTGCGGTTGTGTCCCTTGGAGCCGACGGCACCGGCAATGGTGCCGTACAAACCCCGAAGAAGACTCAAAGACCCTTAGCGGGCTTCGTTCTTATCGTCCCAACCCAGCGCAAGAGTCACAATCAGGCCCACAGCAATAAAGCCGCAACCGGTTGCGGTGCCGAAAGCAATCCAGCGGACCGCGGGGGCGCCTTCAGCAAGCACAATGGTCACAAGCGCAGCAAGAGCCACCAGGGACAGGATCCAAGCGCCGGTCTTCATATTCACGATGAGTCACTTCCTAGAGTATGTATGTGTATGAGGTGCCCAACCCACACCGCTGTGACGCAGGCAGAGCATACCCTCCCAGGATACCCCTAAATCGGTATGCCATATGCAAATATGGCGCGCTGTGTCATCCGGCAGATTCGGTACGATTAAAACCATGACCGAATCCACCCGTGTAGCACCCCTGCCCTGCGACGCGCTCGCCGCCGAACGCACCCTCGTGATGGGCATTCTCAACGTCACCCCCGACTCCTTCAGCGATGGCGGCCAGCACTACGCCGCCACCGACGCCATCGCCCGCGCCGCCCGTATGATTGCCGAGGGCGCTTCCATTATCGACATTGGCGGCGAATCCGCCCGCCCCGGTGCCGTGCGCATCAGCGTGGAGGAGGAGCAGCGCCGCATCCTGCCCGTCATCGAGGCAGTCGCGCAGATGGGCACCACCATCAGCGTTGACACCATGAACCCGCAGACCGCTCGCGCCGCCATTGCCGCCGGTGCGCACATCATTAACGATGTGTCCGGTCTGAACGTCAGCAATGAAATGATTGAAACCGCCGCTGAACTGCAGGTGCCGTACATCCTCATGCACGCCCGCGGCACCTCCCAGACCATGGACAGTCTGGCGGAGTACCCGCGCGGCGTGGTCACCGAGGTTGTGGAGGAGCTGACCGGCCTGCGTGAGCGTTTCCTCGCCGCCGGTGTGCTGCCGCAGAACCTGATTCTTGATCCGGGCCTGGGCTTCGCGAAGGGCGGTATGCAGGATTGGGAGCTGCTCGCCGCCATTGACGAGCTACAGGGTCTGGGCCACCGCCTGCTCATTGCCGGTTCCCGCAAGCGTTTTATCGCGAACGCCCTGACCGCGGCGGATATGGCGCTGGCTGAGCGCCTGAACGCGAGCGGCTTCACCGCAACCGATGCCGGTGAGGCTGAACGCGAACTGTGGCAGTCGCTGTCGGAGCCGCGCCCGGCTCAGCATCGTGCCGCAGCCTCTGCGGCGGTGACCGCCCTGGTGGCGGCGCGGGGCGTGTGGGCGGTGCGCGTGCACGACGTGCCCGCCAGCGTGGATGCGGTGACGGTCGCCTCCGCGCTGCGTTCTGTCAGCTAATTCCCATCCGCGACCGCCGACTACCCGAATACCCTCTAGGAGACCCCAATGACCCAGGCAGACTACGCACGCCACGACCGCATCACCCTCACCGGCATTACCGCCAGGGGCTACCACGGCGTGCTCGATTTTGAGAAGCGCGACGGCCAGCCTTTCGTCGTGGACGCGACCCTGTACAGCGATTTTTCCGCCGCGGCCGCCACGGATGACCTGACGAAGACCACGAACTACGCGCTCGTGGTGGATCTGATTCACCGCCACGTGACGAACGGTTCGCTGGACCTGATTGAGACCCTCGCGGTGAACATTGCCGAGGGTATTCTCGCGATGTTTGAGTACGTTGAGGCGGTGGAGATTACCGTGTCGAAGCCGCAGGTGCCGATTGAGCTGCCGTTCGGTAACGTTGCGGTGAGTGTGTTCCGCGAACGCGCCGCTGAGGGTGCTGTGGAGGGCGGCCGCTAGTGGCGGGCGCAGCAGAATATACACACCGCGCGGTGTTGGCATTGGGCTCGAACCTGGGCGAAAGCGAAGACACCCTGGAGCGTGCCGTCGCCGACCTGGTGGCGGGCGGCGTGCAGCTGGTGCGCGCCTCCGGGTTGTACCGTACTGCCCCGGTGGGTGGCCCGGCGGGTCAGCCGGATTTCGTGAACGCGGTCATTGAGGTGGCCACTGACCTGGGCGCCTACGAGCTGCTGAAGCTGTGTAACGCGGTGGAGGCGGCGCATCACCGTGAGCGCCTGGTGCGTTGGGGCCCGCGCACCCTCGATATTGACGTGATTGACTATGACGGCGTGATCTCTGAGGATCCGGTGCTGACTTTGCCGCATCCGCGGGCGCAGGAGCGTGCTTTTGTGCTGGTGCCGTGGGCGCAGATGGACCCGCAGGCGCGCCTGACGGTGACCCGGCGTGCGGAGCCTTCGGGGGAGCGGCCGGATGAGGTTCCTGCGCCGCTGAGCCGCGAGGTCGTGAACGTTGCGGAGCTGTCCCGCACGCTGGTTGGGGCGGATGAAGACGCTATTAGCTATATGCGTGAGATGCAGGTACCTGATTAGCCTTAAATGTGGCACTCTGGAAGGTAGAGAAACCTACCGAAAGGAAACACCATGAAGCCCCTGAGCTATCGGGCGATTATTGTGGCGGCGGTGTGCGCTGCCGCTGTCGCTGTTATGGTGAATTCCGTGATGATTCGCGCCGGTTTTGGCGAGCTGAATTTTTCGTGGATGCTCGGCGCGGTGTGCCTGCTGGTTGCGGCGGGTGCCGTGTGGCTGGGCGTGCAGGTGGCTCGTTATCGTCGTATTCAGACGCGTGAGAAGGTGCCGCATATGGGCCCGATTCTTGCGGCGCGTGCGGTGGCGTATGCGCAGGGGGCCATCATGACCGGTGCCCTGTTGACGGGCTGGTGCGGTGCGATTCTTGGCTACCATGTGGCGATGGTGTCTACGCGCGGTTTTTCGGTGGTCTTTTGGGAGGTTCTTGTTAATTGTGTGGGCAGTGTTGCCCTGTTGATTGCTGGCCTGTGGGCGCAGCATTGTTGTCGTATTCCGCCGGAGGATGATGAGGATGCGGCCTCCTCTTCCGGTGCTGTCAAGCCGCGAGAGGGAGGAACCTATGTCGGCTCCTAACCAGAATAGTTATTCGCCGAATGGACGGTATGGGCAGGACGCCCAGCAGGGTCAGTATGGTCAGGGTCAGCCTGTTCAGCAGAACCAGTACGGGCAGTACCAGCAGCCTTACGGTCAGCCTGGTGCTCCTTATGGACAGCAAGCCCAGCCTGAGCAGCAGGCACAGTACGGTCAGCAGGTTCCGCCCGCTGCCGCGTACCCGAACGCGCCACAGCCAGTATCTTCCCAGCCTGTGCCCCCGCAATCTGTGCCGGAGCCGCAGTGGGCGCCCGCCGCCTCCGGCTACCTGACGGTTCGTTTTGTGCACACTATTTCTGCCTTGGCGTTCCCGATTCTTGCGGGTGTTGCCCTGTATTGTGCGGGTGCGTTCTTCGGCGGCCCGGAGGCGCTACGCATCGTCGGTCTGGCGGTAATCGCGGTGTTTGGTCTGTGGGGTCTGTGGTGGATTCTGACCACTCCGCGCCGCACTCGCGCACTCGGCTACGCGCTGGAGTCGAATCACCTGATGGCTCGCCGTGGCATCGTGTTCCGTTCCATGAGCTCCATGCCGTACGGTCGTATCCAGTATGTTGATGTGGATTCGGGCCCGCTCGAGCGCATGTGCGGTGTTGCCCGCCTGACGGTGCGCACCGCGGGCACGACGACCGGCACGATGGTGCTGTTCGGTATTCCGCTGAACGTGGCGGAGGAGCTGCGCGCGGATCTGGTGCGCCGCGCCGATGAGCGAATGGCGGCACTCTAATGAGTACCCCGGTTCCGCCCAACCCCGCGTCGCAGGCACCGCAGCCTCCTGTATCTCAGGTGCCGCAGGAGCAGAAGTGGTGGCGTGCCGATATCCGCACGTTCATCATGAACCTCTGGTTCATTATTCTGTTGGCGTTTGGTTTCTTTCAGAGCATTATCCTGAATATTCTGACCACCCCGCCGAATGAGTGGGGTGCGCGCCTGACGCAGGCATTCGACGAGAACAGTAGTTACCTCAGCGCGACGTACTCGCAGCTCATCGGCTTCGCCGTGCTCGTACTGATTCTGGTCGGTGGCTCGATTGACTGGTGGTTTACCCGCTACAGCCTGGATGATTTAGCGATTCACCGCCGCAGCGGTTTTCTGTTCAAGAAGAACCGCACGATTCGTCTGGAGAGCGTGCAGAGCGTGGACATTTCGCGTCCTCTGGTGGCGCGCCTGCTGGGTCTGTCGGAGCTTCGTTTTGAGGTGGCTGACGGCTCTTCGGAGGCGCTGCACATCAAGTACGTTTCTGCCCGCAAGGCGGAGGTTCTGCGCCGCACCGCGATGGCGAGCATTAACCTGCTGCGTTCGGAGGCGGCTGGCCGCCCGGTCGACGTGTTGCCCGATAGCATGCAGATTTCGGCGGAGCGCATGCCGGCTGCGGATCAGCTGCACCAGCCGTTCGAGGCCTCCTATGGTGCGCCGGTGCAGGATGGTACTCAGCAGTCTGTACCCCAGCACCCCGCACCCGACCAGTTTGCACCCTATCAAGACGGCACCCAGCAGCCTGCACCTCAGCAACCCGCAGCATCCCGCCGCAGCGCTCGCGCTCGTATGCCGATGCCGGTCGCTGCAGACCCCTCGCAGCCGCCGATTTTCCGCATCTCGAATGTGCGTCTGATTGCCTCCATCATGCTGGAGCACCTGGTGTGGCTGGTGCCCGCCGTGGGCGTCATGATCGGTGCCGCTGTCTTCACCGCGATCTTGGCTGGTGAGAGCCCGTTCCTCATTTTCATGGCGATACTGCCCGGCACCTTCGCGCCCATGGTTGGTTACGTGGTTGCCCTCTGGACACGTTTTGATGGTGCCGCAAACTTCAAAATCACCCCCAGCGGTCAGGGCGGCGTGACCCTGCGGTACGGTTTCACCGGCACGCACACCCAGAACGTGTTGGTTGAGCGTATTCAGGCGCTGGCTGTGGAGCAGTCCATCCTGTGGCGTGCGTTCGGCTGGTACCGCATCAAGATGACCATTGCCGGTATTGGTATTGAGAAGAACGACAACCAGAAGCTGGTGACCCGCAATGTTGCCCTGCCGGTGGGTAACAGGCAGGAGGCGCTGATGGTGTTGCGTCTGCTGTTGCCCGCCCTGGATGAGGCGCAGGCGCAGGTGCTGCTGGATACCGCCGATGGTTCGCTGAAGAGTCAGAAGCCGCAGGTTCCGGCAATGATTGTGACGCCCTCTTCGGCACGCTGGATGGACCTGCTCACCTGGAAGCGTAACGGCGTAACCACGGTCGGTTACACTGCCGGTTCGGTGCGGGCGACCACCCGCATTGATTCTGATGCGGCACGTTCGAGCGTTGGCGAGCATACGCGAGGTGACCTGCTGCTGATTCGTGGCGGCTACTTTATCCGTACGCTGTCGATTGTTCCGGTCAGCCGTGTGCTGAGCGTGAGCCGAGGTCAGGGCCCGCTGCAGCGTGCCTTCGGATGCGCGAGCGTGCATTTCGGTACGGTGCCCGGCCCGGTGCGCACGCTCATGATGCACCTACCGCAGCGCGTCTGCGAGGACCTGGTGTGGTTGATGACGGTTCGGCTGGAGGGTATTGAGCCCTACTACCGCGTACCGGAACCTGCGCTGGGTTCTGCGCCTGTTGCGAATGGGTACAGCGCGAACGGGTACAGCGCGCGCTAACCTGCCGGTTTAGCTCATCCGTCAGCTGAGCTTCCCCGCCAGTAAAACTACAGATCGCGCTCTGCCGCCGGTGTTCTTCATAACACTGACGGCAGGGCCGGCGTGAAAGGGAGAATATACTTAAAGCCGTGATACAGCATTCAAAACCTGCGCGTTTGGGCATTGGAATTATTTCAGCCGGGAGGGTCGGATCCGTCCTCGGTGCGGCTTTGCGCGCCTGCGAGCACACTATTGTGGGTGTTCACGCGGTGTCTGAGGTTTCTCAGGAGCGCGCCGCGATGCTGCTTCCCGATGTGCCGCTGCTGCCGGTGGAGCAGATTGCTGAGCGTAGCGAATTGCTGATTCTCGCGGTTCCCGATGATGAGCTGCCGGGCCTTATCACCTACCTGGCGTCCTCGGGAAGTATTACCGCCGGTCAGATTCTGGTGCACACCTCCGGCCGTCACGGCACCGAGGTTCTCGCACCGGCGACCGCGCTGGGCGCTATCGGTTTGGCGATTCACCCCGCCATGACCTTTACCGGCATGTCTGTGGACCTGCAGCGCCTGAACGGCACCTGCTTCGCCGTGACCGGGCCGGCACCGTTCATCCCGATTGCTCAGGCACTCGTGGTGGAAATGGGCGGCGAACCCGTGCACGTTGCTGAGGCTGACCGGGCGCTCTACCACGCAGCCTTGGCGCACGCCGCGAACCACCTCGTGACCATCCTGGGTCAGTCCCAGCAGATGCTCGCCTCCATCGGTATTGAGGACCCGGCACGCTACATGGGGCCGCTCGTGCGAGCCGCCGTGGACAATGCGCTCGCCAGCGGCGAAGGCGCTCTCACCGGGCCCGTGGCACGTGGAGACGCCGGCACCGTGAAGGCTCACCTTCAGGCTCTGAATGAGTACTCAGAGCATGAGAAAACAGGTGATATTACAGACTCTTACGCCGCTCTGGCACACGCAACCGCAAAAAGAGCGCATAATAGAGGTTTGTTAAACGATGAACAACTGGGACGAATTGAGAATCTGCTGGGTGAGTCTTCGGACCGCAACCACCCCGGCGATATTGATGATTCAGCCCCCGAAAACAAGGAGTTCTCGTCATGACTGAGACTTCGATGCCCCGAGTCGTGACCACCATTGCGGATTTCCGCACGGCAATCACCGAATCCCTTGCCGCAGCGCAGGAGGAACTGGACCGAGCAGCCCGCCAGGAGGCGGAGCAGAACGGCACCGCAGTTCAGTATCAGAACGCATCCCTGGGCTACGTGCCCACCATGGGCGCCCTGCACGACGGCCACGCAACCCTGTTGCGTCGCGCCGCTGAACAGAACGATGTAGTGGTCGCCTCCATTTTCGTGAACCCGCTGCAGTTTGGTCCCGGCGAGGATTACGAAGCATACCCGCGCACCCTGGAGGCAGACGCTGCCCTGGCTGGTGCTGCCGGTGTTGACATTATTTTTGCTCCCGAGGTTGAAGAGATGTACCCCGACGGCGACCCGCTCATCCGCATTTCGAGCGGCGAGCTGGGCACCAAGTTTGAGGGTGCGACCCGTCCGGGCCACTTTGATGGCGTGCTGACCGTGGTCAATAAGTTCTTCAACATTATTCGCCCCGCAGCCGGTAACCACCCGGTGAATGCGTACTTCGGTCAGAAGGACGCTCAGCAGTACATCCTGATCCAGCGTATGGTGCGCGATTTCAACCACGACGTGACCATGCGCCCTGTGTCAATCGTTCGCGACGATAACGGGCTGGCGCTGTCTTCGCGTAACGGCTACCTGTCGGATGAGGAGCGCGAGTCTGCCCTGGTGCTGTCCCGCACCCTGGCGATGCTGCGTGAGAATTCGCTGAACCGTGGCTTCCACGAGATTGATTTGGACGGTGCGCGTGAGCGTATCAACTCCACTCCGGGTGTACGCCTTGACTACCTGGAACTGGTCGACCCGATGACTTTCGGTGAGCCGACTGAGGAGTCGGAGCGAGTGCTGGCACTGGTTGCTGCGTTCGTTGGCCCGACCCGCCTGATTGACAACATGGACCTGCGCTAAGCGTTCGTTCGTTTAGAAGAGTCCCCAACACACTACACAGATAGGTATCACTGTGAGCACTGAGCACACTGCCGCACCGGCGATTGCTGATATGTCCGAGCAGATGCAGATTCGCTTGGAGAAGCGTGCGAAGCTGATCGAGTCGGGTCGCGAGGCATACCCGGTGGGTCTGCTGGATTCTGAGGGTAACCGCGTGGAGCCCAACCACATTGAGGATCTGCGCGCCGAGTACGATCCGAAGCTGGCTGCTGAGGAGCTGAAGGCTGGCGACGAGACTGACCGTGTGGTGCATGTTGGTGGCCGCGTGGTGTTCGTCCGTAACACCGGTAAGCTGTGCTTTGCGACCCTGCAGGGTGGTACCGAGGGTAAGCGCATCCAGGCGATGCTGTCGCTGGCTGAAGTTGGCGAGGAGTCCCTGTCTGAGTGGAAGTCCCTGGTTGACCTGGGTGACCACGTGTTCGTGACCGGCCGCGTGATTGTTTCTCGCCGCGGCGAGCTGTCCATTATGGTGACCGACTGGAAGATGGCGTCGAAGGCGCTGCGCCCCATGCCGGTTCTGCACAAGGACCTCAACGAGGAAACCCGCGTTCGCCAGCGTTACCTGGACCTGATGGTTCGCGATGAGGCTCGCGAGCTGGTGAAGAAGCGCGCCCTGATTACCCGCACCGTCCGCCGCGTGCTGGAGGATCACGGCTACATTGAGGTTGAGACCCCCGTTCTGCAGCTGGTGCACGGTGGCGCGACGGCTCGCCCGTTCCGCACCCACCTGAACGCTTTTGACCAGCCGATGACCATGCGTATTGCGACCGAGCTGCCGCTCAAGCGTGCAGTGGTGGGTGGTATTGACCGCGTGTACGAGATTGGCCGCGTGTTCCGTAACGAGGGTGTGGACTCGACCCACAGCCCCGAGTTCACCACCCTGGAATGCTACGAGACCTACGCTGACCAGTTTGTGATGGCTGAGCGCATGAAGGAGATTATCCAGAGCTGCGCGAAGGCTGTCGGTACCGAGCGTATTGAGACCGAGAACGGCACCATTGACCTGTTCGGTGAGTGGAAGTGGGTTGGCGTGTACCCGGGCCTGTCCGAGGCTGTAGGCGTTGAGATCACCCCGGAGACTGACGCTTCCGTTCTGCGTGAGATTGCAGAGAAGCACGAGGTGGACATCGACCTGAAGTGGGACGCTGAGAAGCTGGTGACCGAGCTCTTCGGTGAGATTGTTGAGCCGACCCTGGTGAACCCGACTTTCGTGTACGATTACCCGCCGAGCGCTCAGCCGCTGGCGCGTCCGCACCGTTCCGGTGAGCCGCTGATTGAGGCGTGGGATCTGATTATTGGCGGTATGGAGCGCGGCACCGCGTTCTCCGAACTGATTGACCCGGTTATTCAGCGTGAGCGCCTGACCGCTCAGTCGCTGCTGGCTGCTGCCGGTGATGACGAGGCGATGGAGCTGGATGAGGACTTCCTGCGCGCCCTGGAGCACGGTGCACCCCCGATGGGTGGTCTGGGTCTGGGTATTGACCGTCTGATTATGCTGCTGGCGGGCGACCAGGATCCGGAGCGTCCGGGTACTGTGGTGCGTCAGCCCGGTATTCGTGAGACTATTCTCTTCCCCTTGATGAAGCCGGAAGCCTAAGCTTCTACTTCACCTCTAGGGTTCTTGTAGCGGCGGGTGCCGCGGGTACCGCGGGTACGGTATGTATCTGCGGCACCCGCCGTTCTATGTGCACTGTTTTGCACGGTGTATAGCTTCTGAGGTGGAGTTTTCTGTTTATTTGCACAGGTCAGGGGCTTTTAAAGGGGATTTTCGTTCTATTCTGGTGCTGATTTATGCTGCTCTATTCACTCTGGCAGATGCTTCTGTTCTTGTACACAAATGTGTTGTGTAGAAAAGAATGAGCTGTTGGGATAGGATCAGAATTTCGCTTTTGAATAGCCTAGGAATGCCTGGAGTGAATGGCGTATTGTGGGTGCCCGTGCGGGTGATGTAATTCCTGGGGATTGTTGGTGGTGCCGTGTTGTGCATTGTTCGATATTGTCCCCATAGTGTGTGCCGGAGGAATCCAAAGTATTTGCACTCTAAACTGCGCATTAATGTGTGCGGGGTGGGTGAGGATTTAACGGAGGTGAACGGAATGGATATATCGCTCAGGGCGATCAGCGCATTGTTTCAATATTCAGGAAGTTTTCGGAATCTTTAATATATTTCTGTTATTATGTGAAAGAAAATTAGTACATAAATATATCCGGCACACTATTTTCTCAATCTCCGATAGAGGCTTTTGGGTTTATCCACAGGATATATGCAACAGATGAGGAGGTGCCTCAATGGCACAGAAGGTTCGCATCATCCTTGAAGACGATCTCGACGGCGGCCCCGCAGACGAAACCATCCGTTTCGGCCTGGATGGCGCTCACTACGAGATCGACCTGTCCTCCGCTAACGCAGCTCGTCTGCGTGACGCTATCCGCCCCTTCGTGGCAAAGTCCCGCCGCGTGCAGGGTACCGCTACCCAGCGCACCCGTGCACCCCGCGGCACCGCTGCTCCGGTCAAGCGCAACCCCGAGACCGCAGCAATCCGCGAGTGGGCTAAGGCTAACGGCCACAAGGTCTCTGACCGCGGCCGCATCCACCAGGATATTCAGGACGCATACTACGAAGCAATGAAGGCTCAGGACTAAGGGTTCTACGCATTGCGTGTAGCCGGAGGGGTTGGTTCTTTAAGGTTCTAAACCTCCGGGTGCTTAGGGCGGACGGTGTTATCACCGTCCGCCTTTTGTTTTGCCCTCTTGTATGTGTTGTATGTTCTGCATATCTGAATGGGGCGGATGTTTTATGGCTAATTCCAATTAACTATTTACGCGTAAAATATATTGGGTTGGTTGATGGTACATTCTGTGCAATGATGAGGGGGAGTTGGTCGGCCACAGCGGCATAGTTTACATTCGGAATCTGCGTTCATTTAGATTTCATGCATCGGCAGGAACACTAAAGGTGTTGGCGCATTAATCCCTTTGATGCTGTTGTTATTCGTCGGATATTCCCTCTGTGTGGGGCGTGGGGTCTACCCTGAATAGAGCCGAAAATAATAAGTGTGCCACCGTGTGCTGTCGTGGAGATTTCCCCTGATACTTCCCCCGATACCACGATGATTATCGGTGGAAATTCTGCTGCGGATTGCCTGTGAATTGCGTAAAAATATTTATCGCCAATGGCGCTGTATATATTTTTGCGAATTATTGAAATTTCTCACGCAAACATATAAATTTTTAAAAATTTCTGCATTATATTCACGCGCGTGCAGAAAACTAGGGGTTCCCGTGTGGGTCTGTGTGGCTTCTTGTGTGTTCCTCGTGTTCGGGAGCCTTCGTATCGGCGCTACCGCCCCTCCGAACCCACTTGTAGCCCCTCCGTGCTGGTTGTCCCGCTATCTTCCTCGCCTGCTGAGCTATCCCCTTGAAACCTCCCCAAAATCCCGCGGAACCCCCTCCTAGGCGCCCGAAAACACGCTCAATACGCCCCGAACAGCTCATCTGTTCTCTTGATGGCGAACAGGCGCCCACACGCGGGGCATAAACCCGCAGCTCAACGTACTCTTGTATCAATAGGAAAATGCAAGGAGTGCGTAAATGTTTGAACGCTTTACCGATCGAGCTCGGCGCGTTGTGGTGCTTGCCCAGGAAGAGGCACGCATGCTCAACCACAACTACATCGGTACCGAACACCTGCTGCTCGGTCTGATTCACGAGGGCGAAGGCATCGGTGCTCGCGCCCTGGAATCATTGGGCGTTACCCTGAACGCAGTACGTGAACAGGTTCAGGACATCGTCGGCCCCGGCCCCCAGGCGCCTAACGGTCACATCCCCTTCACCCCCCGCGCGAAGAAGGTTCTCGAACTGTCCATGCGCGAGGCTATTCAGCTGAACCACGGCTACATCGGCACCGAACACATCCTGCTGGGCATGGTGCGCGCGAACGAGGGCGTGGCAAACCAGGTGCTGGTCAAGCTGGGTGCTGAGCCTGCCGCCGTGCGCCAGGCTGTCATGGACCTGATTTCCGGCTACCCCGGCAACAACTCCGGTGAGAAGGAAACCGCCGGCGTGGGTGCAGGTAACTCTCGCGAAGGCACTCCCGCGGGTTCGACCATCCTGGATCAGTTCGGCCGCAACCTCACCGCCGCAGCGCGTGAGGGCGAGCTGGACCCGGTTATTGGTCGCCACAAGGAGATGGAACGCGTTATGCAGGTCCTCTCCCGCCGTACCAAGAACAACCCCGTGCTGATCGGTGAGCCCGGCGTCGGTAAGACCGCCGTCGTGGAGGGCCTGGCACAGGCTATCGTGCACGGTGACGTCCCCGAGACCCTCAAAGACAAGCACCTGTACACCCTGGACCTCGGTTCCCTGGTTGCAGGTTCCCGTTACCGCGGTGACTTCGAGGAACGCCTGAAGAAGGTCCTGAAGGAAATCCGCTCCCGCGGCGACATCATCCTGTTCATCGACGAGATTCACACCCTCGTCGGTGCGGGTGCAGCTGAGGGCGCGATTGACGCTGCCTCCATCCTCAAGCCCATGCTGGCTCGAGGCGAACTGCAGACCATCGGTGCCACCACCCTGGACGAGTACCGCAAGCACATTGAGAAGGATGCCGCCCTGGAGCGCCGCTTCCAGCCGATTCAGGTTGAGGAGCCCTCCCAGGAGCTCGCCGTGCAGATCCTCAAGGGCGTGCGCGACAAGTACGAGGCACACCACCGCGTCACCATTACCGACGAGGCAATCGAGACCGCCGTGAACCTTGCGGCACGCTACATCTCTGACCGCTTCCTGCCGGATAAGGCTGTCGACCTGATTGACGAGGCGGGAGCACGCCTGCGCATCAAGCGCATGACCGCACCCCCGGAAATCAAGCTGCTCGACGAGAAGGCCGCCAAGCTGCGCCAGCAGAAGGAAGACGCCATCAACTCCCAGGATTACGAGAAGGCCGCAGGCCTGCGTGATCAGGAGCAGAAGGTCCTGGCTGAGAAGGAAGAAGCTGAGAAGGCATGGCGCGAAGGCGGCGACGCATTCGGCACCGTGACCCCCGAGGTTATTTCTGAGGTTCTTGCTGCTTCCACCGGTGTTCCGGTCTACAAGATCACCGAGGAAGAGTCGACCCGCCTGCTGACCATGGAGCAGGAGCTCCACAAGCGCGTCATCGGCCAGGAGCACGCTATTGCGGCACTGTCCCGCGCTATCCGCCGTACTCGTGCAGGCCTGAAGGATCCGCGCCGTCCCGGTGGTTCGTTCATCTTCGCCGGCCCGACTGGTGTGGGTAAGACCGAGCTTGCCAAGGCTCTGGCGGAGTTCCTGTTCGGCGATGAGGATTCGCTCATCACCCTGGATATGTCCGAGTACCAGGAGAAGCACACCGTCTCGCGTCTGTTCGGTGCGCCTCCCGGCTACGTTGGCTACGATGAGGGCGGCCAGCTGACCGAGAAGGTCCGCCGCAAGCCCTTCTCCGTGGTCCTGTTCGATGAGGTTGAGAAGGCTCACGCCGACCTGTTCAACTCGCTGCTGCAGATCCTGGAAGACGGTCGCCTGACCGACTCGCAGGGTCGCGTGGTGGACTTCAAGAACACCGTCATCATCATGACCACCAACCTGGGTTCGCGTGACGTGAACCGCCGCATCCCGGTTGGTTTCCAGGCGATGGATGACACCGCAGCCGACTACGAGCGCATGCAGGCACGCGTGATGGAGAACCTCAAGGAGCACTTCCGCCCCGAGTTCCTGAACCGTGTGGACGACATTATCGTCTTCCCGCAGCTCTCCGAGTCTGAGATTCTGCAGATTGTGGACCTGTTCGTGGGTCGCCTGGCTAAGCGTCTGGCGGAGCAGGATATGTCCATTGAGCTGACCAACGCTGCGAAGGTTCTCATGGCGGCTAAGGGTTACGACCCGTCCATGGGTGCTCGTCCTCTGCGCCGCGAGATGCAGCGCAACATTGAGGACGCCCTGTCTGAGAAGATCCTCTTCGGCGACATCAAGCCCGGTGAGAAGATTACCGTGGATGTTGAGGGTGAGGGCGACTCCGCGAAGTTCGTCTTCTCTTCTCAGCCGATGAAGGAGCTGGCTCTGGATTCGGTGCAGGAGCTGAACGAGGGCGAGTCCTCCGAGGCTCCCGCTGAGGCTCCCGCTGAGGCTCCCGCAGCTGAGGCACCTGCTTCTGAGGCTCGAGAGGGTCAGGGTGGGGACTAAGCCCTAGGTAGCTAAGTTTTAGCGCACTAAACGCCTGAGGGGCGGTACCGGTAATCTTCCGGTACCGCCCCTCAGGCGTTTCTATGCTTTTGGGAGGCTCTAGGAGCCTCTCTGTGGCGGGTACTAGAGCGAGACGAGCACAGTACCACCCTGCGTGACTTCGCGGGCGAGAGAGTCCGCCAGCAGCCCCGCGTAGCAGCGCTGCAGCTGCTCGGCGGCAGGGGAGAGGGCGTACAGCGCCTTGAGCGGGCGGTGCACCGCCGCGGGTGCGTCCGCCGGGAACGCCAGATCGGGCGAAGAAGCCGCAGTGGGTGAAGAGGCCGTGTCACCAGCCGAGGCTACACCCGCACCCAGGATGAGGTCGCGCTCCACCGGCTCATGCGCCGCACGCAGCACCGCCATGACCGCGCCGCGCACCTGACGGTCCGTGCCGTGCCAGCTCTGGCCCTTGGGGGTGTAGTCCGCCTCCGGCTTGCCTGCCGCAACCCAGGCGCACAGATCCTCCACCGGGCACAGCTGACAGCTCGGGGACTTCGCCGTGCAGACCAGCGCACCGAGCTCCATGGTCGCCGCATTCCACAGGCAGGAGGTGGGGGTATCGGCGGGCATGAGCGCCTCCGCCAGGCGAGTCTCAGCCGCGGTCAACGAGCGGGAGGGTAGCGCCTTGCCGGAGACAGCGCGCGCGTGCACGCGGCGGATGTTCGTATCAATGACCGTGGCGCGCAGACCGAACGCGAACACGCTAATCGCCGCCGCCGTGTAGGAACCCACGCCCGGCAGAGCCAGCAGCGCCTCGTAGTCGGCGGGAACCTCACCGCCGTGCTGCTCCACAATCGCCACTGCGGCACCGTGCAGACGCTGCGCGCGGCGCGGGTAACCCAACCTGCCCCAGGCGCGCACCGCCTCCGAGGCGGGCTCGGCGGCAAGGTCGGCGGGGGTGGGCCAGCGGCGCATCCACTCCTCCCACACGGGCAGCACGCGCTTGACGGGGGTCTGCTGCAGCATGAACTCGCTGACCATCACACCCCAGGGGGTGCACTCGTCGCGACGCCACGGCAAATCGCGTGCCTGGTCGAGGAACCATCCATTGATTCGGTGGTGGAGTGCCTCGATGTTGGTGCCTTCGGGTAGGGCGGGTTCGGGGCGTGTGCGTGCGGTGCGTTTGGGCTCTGAGGTCATCCGAAAAGCCTACGCCACAGGGCATATATTCCCAAAACCGCATGAACGGGGTTCACTGTGATTCTCAGGGTTAAACCCGGTATCCTTAAGGGTATGTCTGAAAATGGTCCCGTTCTGCCTCCCGAAGTGTACCGCCGTCGTCGTATCGTGGCGGTCATTGCTCTGCTCGCTGTCATTCTGCTGCTGGTCGCCGGCGTGACCTCCATGGTCGGCATGATTAACGGCAAGAAGGACGCCACTGTAGCCTCCACTGCGACGGCTTCCGGTGCACCCTTCCAGAGCTTCAGTGCTCGCCCCTCCGAAACTGCTTCGGCTACCCCGTCCGCTAGCGCGACTGCCTCTGCAACCGCGTCTGCGTCGGCTAGTGCTACTGCTTCGGCAACTCCTTCGGTGACCGCTTCTGCGGCACCCACCGCAAGCGTGACCCCCACTGCGGCAACCACCCCCGCAGCAACCCCGACCGCTCCCGCACCGACTCCGAGCGTGACCAACGCGGCTGTTGTTGCGGCATGTACCGCGAACGACCTGAAGGTGACCGTCACCCCCGCGAAGCGTACCTTCGCCGCCGGTGAGCAGGTGTCCTTCCACGTGACCTACACGAACTCCTCGAAGACCCCCTGCGCTGTGGGCGGCGAGGGCGCGAACACCGGCGTGGACCTGAACATCACTTCCGGTGCGGCTCAGGTGTACACCCGCAGCCTGTGCGCGGCGACTGCCGTTCAGAAGGCTGAGGTAGCCGCAGGTGCCGAGGCGGCAACCGACCTGGCGTGGGACCGTAAGATCAACGTCCTGGGTTGCTCTTCCGCTTCGACCGCTCAGAAGGGTTCTTACTGGGCGACCGCTACGGTGAATGGTGTGAGCTCGGCTCAGGTGAACTTTGTGATTCAGTAGTTCACCAACCTGATGTTCACAACGTCTGAACTTTCATAGTTTTTGCCTATGAATGGGCGCGAAAAGCCCCCGTGCTGGATATTCTTCCGGCGCGGGGGCTTTAGCTTTTATATGGTTATTACTTGGAAGCGCGAGGCTTAGCAAAGCGGCGCTCGCCCAGGTATCCGAGCAGGCTACCGAAGGCAGTCCACTGCAGAGCCGCCAACAGCAGGGTGGACAGGTCGGTCACCTCAAAAGAGTTGGGGATGACCTTGAACCACAGTAGCGGCAGGTAAATCAGGAACAGGATGGGGGACGCCCACACGAAGAACGGGAGGGGGCGTTTAGTTTGTGAGTACGACATTGTGACCTCCTTGGGGTGTCAAGGTGTGAAGGGTAAGCTTCACTGTCACTACATCATAATGCAAAAGGTTCTCGCGAGGTCAGAAAAAAGCCCCCGTGCTGGATATTCTTCCGGCGCGGGGGCTTTCGTATAGGTCTTCTTAGAGGTACTTCTCCAGGCTACTCTCCGCCATGCGGGATAGCTGCTCACGCACCGTGCGGGCACGAGCCTCACCCACACCGTCCACGGCGCGCAAGTCCTCAAGGGACGCCGCCATGAGAGCCTGCAGGCTACCAAAGCGCTCCACCAGACGCTCAGAAATAGCGTTCGGAATGCTCGGAATACCGGCGAGCAGACGGAAACCGCGAGGCTGCAGATGAAGCTCCAGGTCGGGGTTCTCACCAAAGCCGACGGTGCGGGCAATCGTGCGCAGATCCACGATGTCCATATCGTCCAGGTTCTGCAGCGCCTCAACGCCGGCGGTAATCAGCTCGTCGTTCACCTCGGGCAGGTAGTCGCGCAGGATCAGGTCGCTGGCGGTCATCTCGGGGGCGCGCAGCTCCTCCAGTTGCAGGGCAATCAGGCGGCCGTGCACGCCGAGCTCCAGCACATAGTGGCTGACCTCGCGGATAATGCGGTTCACCATCTCCATGCGCTGCAGGGTCATCGCCACGTCGCTCAGGGAAACGTTCGACTCAATCTCCTGGGCAGACAGGTTGGAGAGCACCGAACGCAGACGCTTCTTATAGCTTTCAAGGGTCTGAATCGCCTGGTTTGCGCGAGCCATCAGGTACTGGCTGTCCTCAACCATGTAGCGGGTGCCGTCAACGTATACCGAAATCACGGACATCGACGCGCTCACCGAAATCACCGGGAAACCGGTCTGAATTGCGGTGCGCTCGGCGGTGCGGTGGCGGGTGCCGGACTCGTTCGTTTCAATGGAGGCGTCTGGCATGAGCTGCACGCCGGCGTGCAGCAGGCGGGTGGCGTCGCGGTCGCAGATGATAGCGCCATCCATCTTCGCCAGCTCGCGCAGGCGGGTTGCCGAGAACTCAGTGTCGATGTTGAAACCGCCCGAGGACAGGGAGGATACGGTGCGGTCGGATCCGAGTACGATGAGTGCGCCCGTACGGCCACGCATGATGCGTTCCAGGCCCTCGCGGAGCTCGGTGCCGGGGGCGATTCGGGCGATAGTTTTAAGCAATAGGTCACTATAATTCATCTGCACGAAAACCATTGTACCCGTAAGGGTGGTTATTGAGCCAGGTCAGGGGCGGAACGGCGGGCTAAAGTGCCTCAAAAACGAACGGATATTCTCGATATTTATACGGGAGTGCACCGGGCTAAACTATCTGCGTTTAAGAGTAAAAATGCGTTCTGTGGCACCCCATTTCGCCGTGACCAAACACCGCGCGCCGTATCGCCCCAGACCCTAAAATAGACCCATGACCGCGCGCACGAAAAACACCAAAACCGCACCCGCCTACCGCTGCACCGAATGCGGCTGGACCACCGCCAAATGGGTAGGCCGCTGCGGCGAATGCCAAACCTGGGGCACCGTCGAAGAAGCCGCCGGGGGCACCCGCGCGCGCACCCGCGCCGCATCCAGCGTGCAGAAACCCGCCCAGCCCATCGCAGAAGTTGACTCGCGCGTAGCCGCCTACATGAGCACCGGAAACCCCGAATTTGATCGCGTGCTCGGCGGCGGGCTCGTACCCGGCGCGGTCATCCTCATGGCGGGTGAACCCGGCGTGGGCAAGTCCACCCTGCTGCTGGATGTTGCCGCCACCTTCGCGCGCGGCACCGCGGGGATTACGGGGCAGAAGGGCGCGCAGAACCGTACGAACACCCCCGCGCAGAATAGCGCACCCCAGCCGCCGCGCCCGGTCCTGTACATCACCGGCGAGGAATCCGCTGCGCAGGTCAAGCTCCGCGCCGACCGCATCGGCGCTATCGCGCAGACCCTTTACCTGACCAGCGAAACCGACCTCGGCACCGCCCTGGCGCATATTGAGCAGGTCAACCCCTCCCTGCTGGTCATCGACTCCGTGCAGACCCTCGCCTCCGCGGAAGTTGAGGGTAGCGCCGGCGGCGTCACCCAGGTGCGCGAGGTCGCCGCCTCTGTCATTGCCGCCGCGAAGGAACGCAATATGTGCACCCTGCTCGTGGGGCACGTGACCAAGGAGGGCACCATCGCGGGCCCGCGCCTGCTCGAGCACCTGGTGGACGTGGTCTGCCAGTTCGAGGGTGATAAGCACTCGAATATCCGCATGCTGCGCGCGATTAAGAACCGATGCGGCCCCACCGATGAGGTGGGCTGCTTCGACATGTACGAGGACGGTATTGCGCCCGTGCTGGACCCCTCCGGCATGTTTGTTTCGAGTACCCCGCACCCGGTGGCTGGCACCTGTGTGACCGTCACGATGGAGGGTCGCCGCCCCCTGCTCGCGGAGGTGCAGGCGCTGCTGGATCAGGCGGTGGCGCCCGCCCCTCGCCGCACCGTTTCCGGTCTGGATTCGGCGCGTATTCAGATGCTGTTGGCGGTGCTGCAGCGCCGCGCCGGGCTGAACGTGGGCAAGCTCGACTGCTACGTCTCCACGGTGGGCGGCGCGAAAATTGCTGAGCCCGCCGCCGATTTGGCGTGCGTCATGGCGCTTGCCTCGGCGGCGCAAAATAAGCCGCTACCGCGCAAACTCGCGGTCTTTGGCGAGGTCGGTCTGGCGGGTGAGGTGCGCGCCGTTCCGGGCATCCGCCAGCGCATCGCGGAGGTGGGCCGCCTGGGCTTCACGCACGTGCTGGTGCCCGCCTCCCCGACCGGAGTGGGGGACGTACCCGAGGGTGTCACCGTGCGTGAGGTAACCACCCTGGGTGAGGCGCTCGCGCTGCTCTTCCCGCAGAAGTAAAACCTTTAAGAACACAGCAGAGGGGGCTCCCGGCTGGCGTGAATGCCGCCGGGAGCCCCCTCCTCTGTGTCTTGACGGTTGCCGCTGACCCCGCCAGAACCTTGCTAGAGCCCCGCTAGGAGGAGCGGCTCTCCTCCTCGTTCTCGTGCAACATAATGTTGATTGAGCGGGTATTGAGCTTGTTCGTGTGGTGGGTGTTCACCGCGCTATCGGTCACGTCATCAACCACCGTGGAGTCGTCCATGTCAGCGTCAACAATCGGGATTGCCGAGGTGCGCGGTGCATGCTTCGTGACTGCCTCGCCGAGGGGCACGAGAACCGCCACGGCGTCCTTGTGGGACAAGCCGGTCGCCTCCAAAAAGTCGACCACAATCAGGCGGAGCATCAGCACCAGCGACTCGCCCTCAAAAGTCGCCACACCCATGGTGCGCGGCTCGAGGGTGCCGGCAAGCTTAATCATGCGTTCGCGTGCCTCCATCATGTAGTGCTCGCGTTCGCCTTCGGTCGGTGCAGACATGCCCAGGCCGAGGCTCTGCGCCGCCAGCGACAGCTCGTTCAGCGCGTCACTGAGCGAGAGCTGCGCAGCAGTACGCAACTGCACGTGGTGAATCGTGGATGCCATGCGGCGGTTAAGCACGCGGTCGTTACGAATCGCCAAATCCACCGCGGCGAGGGTCTTCGACATACGCGCCAGCTCGCCCTTGCTCTTGCGGCTATTCCACGACAGCTCGCTCATACCCTGCGCGGTAATCAGGTCGCCGCGGCATGCATCGTAGAGCGGCTGCAGTGCGCGCGCGTCGAGCAGGCTCTGGTACGCCTTGTTGTAGTCGTAGTAGCGGATTGCGTCGGAGGAGAGCTGGAAAACCTTCGCGAACGCATCCATGAGGGCCTGTGCGCGGGCACGCGGGTTCTTGCGCGGGTCGCGCGGCATCAGGTACATCGCGAGGAATGCAAAGGCGCCACCCACAATGCCGTCGAAACTGCGGGTGAACGCATCGTCAGGTACGGGCAGCAGCAACGTGAAACAGGCCTGGAAGCTGAGCTGAATCGTAAAAATAATGCCCTTATCAATAAATCGGGCAATAATCACGGTCAAGAAAAGCACCACTGCCGCCTGCCAGGTACCGTGACCAAGCAGGATTAGCAGAAGGTCGCCAATGAGAATGCCGAGGGTCACGCCGAAGGAGACCTCAAGGATTCGGCGGGAGTGCTTCGCGCCGCTCACATAGCCGAGGGATACGAGGGCAGCGACCGGCGCGAAAATGGGCTCGTGGTGGCCCAGGACGCGCTCAGCGAAAAGCCAAGCGCCCATAGACGCCGCAACAATCTGCACAGACTGAAAGAAGTCTGCTCGGACTCGGTGAATACCCTCACGGATGAACTGTCGGGTGTTCTGTTCAGTAGTGCGTAGAATGTCTGCGAATCGTGCCATGGGCACCATCATACCGGCGCGTGTGCCGTGTACAAGGGGGTAGGGGAGTGTTGGGTTGAAGTGTGAGAGACCCCGCGCCCCGAACCCTGCTTAGCGCCCCGGCTTGGGCGGTTTTGCGTGCCGAAACCTCAGCTTGCGTGCCGAAACCTCAGTGCAAGGGGCTTAGCCGCGAATCTAGCCGCGGAGGCGGCGCGCTACCCTCGCCAGTAGGCCGGGGCGGGCGGTGGGTGCCTCGGAA
Source organism: uncultured Rothia sp. (assembly GCF_963507905.1). Classification (GTDB taxonomy): domain Bacteria; phylum Actinomycetota; class Actinomycetes; order Actinomycetales; family Micrococcaceae; genus Rothia. The sequence goes on from NZ_CAUOUU010000001.1 coordinate 91,694, forward strand.
GGTGCGTCAGATTCAACGGTTACGGGGTGCGTTTCTTCGGCGCCGTGTGCGCTGTGAATACCATGCGCGCTGTACCCGCCGCCGATTGCGCGGGCACGTTCGAGCTGCCGGCGGTGCTCGGCATCCCAGGAATGCGCCTGGTCAGACATCGCCCACTCGAACCCCGCGGTGAGGGAGGTTTCGGTGAAGAGCTCGCGGGCGGCACGGACGGTCGCGCCCAGCGGTTCGGGGATCGCCGGAATCTGCTCCACGGCGGGGAAGGGCGCGGGTGCCTCTACTTCGTCCAGCTTTTCTGCGCCAGATGCAAGAATCTGCGCCAGCAGGTAGGCACGTTCGGCTCGCAGAACCTCCAGCAGCTCGGTGCGGCGCGCATCCGATGTCACCGCCGCGTGTCGCAGGGCGGCGGCAACCATCAGCTCGGGAACACCACCGGCGAGCATGCCCAACGGCAGGGTGAACTCGCCCAGCCCGTACAGGCTCAGGGCGCCGCCCACGCGCATCTGCGTGAAGGCATCCGGCACGAGGGCAAGCACGGGAATACCCGCCGCGGCGGAGAACACCGCCGGGTGGTAGCGGCTGGTCAGAGTAAACGCCGCCGCACGGTGCACGGCGATGCTCTGGTCGGCGTGCAGAATCGGTAGCAGGGTCGCCGGGGTGGATGGGCTGAGCCGCTCGGCGATGCGCTGGTGCGCCTGAATATCGCCGCTTGCCGGGTCCTGCGGGTCACCGTAGTGGCTCAGGAAGACGGGTGCGTAGCCGTGCTCGCGCCACATGCCGTCGAGCAGGCGCGCAATCTGCTGTGCCTGCTGGTCGGTGCACTCGTTGACGGTCACGCAGACGTAGTGCTCCGGCAGCTCATCAAGCGCCTGACCTGCGGAAACACCCTCCGCATAGTGCAGAGTACGCGCCGGAGAAGCTACCGGGTAGTCGGTGGCGTCATCTACGCTCAGGCGCGCGTCAATACCCCGCTCACGGCACCAAGCGAGGGAAGAACGTTCGCGCACCGTCACCGAACGGGCGGTGCGCAGCATGCGCTCCAGGATCTGCGCGTCCTCGGGGTTGAGGACCGGGCCCAGGGACTGGCCGGTCACGTACACGGGCACGCCCGCATGCTCGGCGGCACGCACCGCGGCGGCGCGTTCGTAGAGCAGCCAGCCGTAGCGGGAGTTGAGGTTGCCGCCGCCGGAGATGACGACCGCGTCCATGGCGGCGATGGAGTCCGCAAACTCCACCATGCGCTCGACGGTCTGCTCCAGCGGATGCAGCACCTCCGGCAGCGCCTGCACCTGCGGTAACGCCACCAGCTCGGCGGTGGAGGGCCGCTCCCGGTCAGCGTGCAGCTCCGCCAGAACAGATTCGAGCGCCGCGAGGGTCAGCTCGCGTTCAGCCGGTGCCCAGGGGAAGAGGAGGAACGGCAGGTACTCGTAGGGGGCGCCCGCCTCATGAGCAGCCGCGCCGATATAGCGCGCCGAATGGCCCACATCGCGGGTCATGAGGGTGACCGCCGCGCCGCCTTCGGAAAGTGCCTGGGCGCTCGCGATGGTCATGGCCTCGTCGCCCACGTGGTAAGTGTGCTGGCCAATATCGCCGATGACGAGTACGCGCGGTGCTTCATTAAAGTGCGGTGCTTCAGTAACGGGCAGTGCTGTAGAAGAATGATTGTTCTCTGCCACGGCTATGCGCCCTTCTCGCCGGTAGAACCAGTCTCATCACCGCGACGAGCCTGAGAACGCTGATTGAGCGAACGCTGCGCGAAGGAACGCAGTGCACGGCCTGGTGCGCGCAGGTGCTTCAGAACCCGCAGGCGCTCCTCGATGCTCTGCTGGCGGGACTCAATAGCCTGCTGACGTGCCTCAATACGCTCCAGGCGGCTCTCAATAGAGCGCAGAATGTCCAGGGATTCGCGGGTCAGATCGTGCCCGTCAATCACGCGGCGCTCCAGGTCAGCCGCCAGATGTGCCTGGTACAGGTATGCGCCCGGTCGGGCACCCGCCTGCAGATCCTCGCGGATAGCGCGGGCACGCACCATCGAATCGAAGCGGGCGTGATCAGCCTGACGCTTCACGCTATTCGCCTCGGAGCCCTCCGCGTCGGGGCGCAGCGACCAGTACGCCAGCGGCTCATCCACCAGCAGAATATCTGCAACAGAGGCGGCACGCATGTTGAACTCCCAGTCGCCGACCACCGGCAGAGACTCGTCGTAGAAACCGACCAGCTCGTGCAGGCTGCGGCGGTAGAGAATGCCAATCGGCACGGCACGGTTCGTGCGGAACAGGAACTGCAAACCTACGCCGGGCAGGCCGTCGTGGAAAATACGCTCCTCGTACACCTCGAACTCGCCATCGGCGTTCTCACGCTCGTACCGCTCCACAATGCGGGTGGTACACATGAGCGCGCCGCTCTCTTCCAGCGCGGCGACGGTGCGTTCCAGGAATTCGGGTGCCCACAGGTCGTCGTCATCGTGAATCGCCACGTATTTGGAGGTGGTCGCCGCCAAACCGGCGTTGGATGCCGCCTCCATGTTGTCGCCGGCGGTGGTCAGCAGCTGCACGCGGCCGGAACCCTGCGCATCAGAGCCCTGCAAGCCCAGCGGGGATGCCTCAATAACGGTGCGGGTTGCCTGCTCGTCGCCACCGTCGTTGATCACGCAGACCGTGTAGTCGGTGAAGGTCTGCTGCGCAATATTCTCCAGGGCGCGGCGCAGAAAGCGGGGGCGGTCCTTCGTGCGGACCAGAATAGCTACGGTAGGAGAAGACATAACCACAATCAGTCGAGGGTGAGTGGGCGCGTGCCAGCCCAAGAACTCAACCCATTATGAAGGTGTGCACTGTTCAGACTCAACCCGCCGCCCGCCTATCCCGCGGCAGTAGGCACGGTGGGGTATGCAGCGTCCCCAAAATCTAGTGGATGGACTGTAGCGCCACCATTGCCAGCACACCGAGCACAAAGCACGCCGGAATGGTTACCAGCCACACCAGAAGAATCTGCAGAACAATCCTGGATTTCAGCGCGTTAAAACGCTGGTTCACGCCCGCGCCGAGCGCCGAGGCGGTCGCCAGGTGCGAGGAGGAGAACGGCACCTGCAGCAGGAAGTAGCCGAGTACCTGAACCACGGCGGTGGTGCCCTGTGCGACCGCGCCGCGGAAGGGATCTAGGCGCACCATCTTGTACGCGAAGGTGTAGCCGATGCGGCGGCCACCGGTCAGCGTGCCGGCACCCAGGCTGAGGGCAATGATGAGGGTGCCCAGGAGCATGCCGCCTCGGGTGAGGGATTGAATCAGCGCCGGGTCCATGATGCGTTCGCTCAGTAGCGCCCACAGCAGCAGGTACAGGTAGCCGGTCTGCAGGCCGTGCAGTAGCGAAATTGCGGAGGCAGACACCGCCAGTACCTCGCGGGCGTGCTGATTCACCAGGCGCGGGTTATGACCAACCACCAGCCGGTAGAACGGCACCACCATCAGCCAGGACAGCAGAAAAATGAGCGGCGGCAGGTAGAAGAGCGGCAGCAGGGTCGCCCCAAAAATATGCGGCAGGAAGGCGAGGGAACCGAAGCCTTCAGCACCGTCCTCGAGTTTCGTCTGGGTCCACCAGCTCACGCCGGCAAGGGCACCCACCAGCGCGTGGGTCGAAGAGGACGGCAACCGCAGGAACCAGGTGAGCACACCCCAAATAGCGCAGACCAGCAGCGCCGCAACGATGCCGTTCAGGCCGGTGGTACCCTCCGGGGCGCTCACCCACGAGGCGGAATACTCACCGAGCAGCAGGAACGCACCGACCACGCCGAGCACGTTGAACAGCGCGGCAAGGTACAGGGCGGAGCGCTCGCCGAGGGCACGGGTACGCACCGGAACAGCGACGGCGTTTGAGGCGTCGTGCACACCGGTGACGTAGACCGCGGCAATGAAGGCGCAGCAGGCGAGAAGACCCAGGAGCATTAGGATTCCTGAACGATGATGCGACCGATTTCGGCGGACACATCACGCATAGCATTGGAGGCGGCGGTCAGCTGCGCCAGGAAGGTGGCGTAGCGGCGGTACCGTTCGGGGGTGTAGCGTTCGGCAATGTACGCGTCGTATTCTTCGGCGGTGCGCAGCGCCTGGCGGGAGATGCGCAGCATGTCCATCCAGTAGTTGTCGAGGCCGCGAATATCGGCGAGTTTGGGGATGACGGCGGCGGTCAGCACCGCCTGACGCTGAATAATGTCCAGGATTGAGGTGATGTGCGTGGCGAAGCCGTCAATGCTGTGCAGGGACAGCACGTGCGCGGCGCTGGTGAGTTTCTCAACGGCGTTGGTGAGCTTGCGTGCCAGCGTGTACAGGTCTTCACGCGGAATCGGCGGGGAGAAGGAGCTGCGCACCTCGGTGAGGGTGCGGAACAGCAGGTTGGTGGAGTCCGCCTCGTGGGTGAGCATGCGTTCGAAGAGTTCGGGGTACTCTGCGACGGGGGAGCCGACCATTTCGGAGAGCAACGCGGCTGCCTCACCGACCTGCGCTGAAATTTCAGCGAGGGAGGCGAGGGATTCGTTAGCGTGGGGAAAAAGGCGGTGCAGCATAGTTCCCAGTCTAACCAGTATTAGGGGTTGCGGGTGCGCGCAGCTCGTGGGTATCTCACGGACACCCGGTTTTCATGCGCAATCGTGCCGAGCTGATAGCGGCCTCTTGACCGGGGTTAAACATAAAACGGTGGGGGTCGATTTCTCGACCCCCACCGGAACGTTTAGGGATGTCGGGTTGGGAGCGCCTCTCGGCGGAAGGCCGCTCGAAGCGGCTAAAGATTTGGAGCCCGGGGCTACCTATTAGCAACCCGACATCTTGTAATTATTATCTACCCGCACCCGGCGCAGAGTCAATCGGAAACAGGCTTTTCACGCCTGTGCGACCCAATGTGGAACCTGTGCCAATTCGCGGCACGAAACCACATTTTTGGGCGGCTAAACGGCGCAGAAGACTAGAATGCTTCGAGGTTAGTCTGCGATTTTTCCTGCGCAGAATCAGCTTCGGAACCCCCGTTAGCCTGCTGACCAGCCTCAACGGCGCGCAACTGGGCGGCAACCGCCTCCAAATCGTGCGCGATCTGCTCCATCTGCTGAGCCTGACGCGGCAGGCGTGCACGACGCTCCACCGCCTCACGCTTCACCTCGTGGCTACCCGGAACCGCACCATCCTGACCGGCAGAGCGCGCATAATCGGTACGAATACCCAACGCCACCACGTGCGCAAACGCCGCGCAACGCTCCATCGCAATATCCATATCGCCGGTGTACAGGCCCGCCAGAATCTCATCAATCGTGCGGACCACCTCATCGGCACCGGGCGGGTCGGGAACACCCGCCACCACGTGCGAACGGTAATCCTCCGCCATGGCCAGCTCAAAGGCGCGGCTCACCCCGCGCGGAGAACGGTGCACCGTATCCCGCAGCCAGTACATGCGCCACAGGGCACCCGGCAGGGAGTGGGCGCTCGCGTGGGACCAGAGTTCGGCGAGCATCTCAATACCGTAGTCGTCGGTGAAGCTGACGAGCCGCTCGGTCATCTGCTCGTCGGTGCCGCGTCCGCGCATCAGCAGGATGCGTGCGGAGGCGTGTGCCGCCTCCTCGCGTGCGGCGGGGTCCATGCCGCCTTCGTGGCGTTCAAATTTCTCGGCGGAGTAGAGGACGGGTCGGTGGTGGGTTCGGTGTCGGGTGCGCCCGGAGGCGCCGGTTGATGCTGCGGGTGTAGACATAGGATTTTCCAGTGTACCGCCACTGCGCTGGGGTTGGTAGTGCGCCGGTAGTGTATAGTATTTCTATCTGCACACTTTCAGTTTTGTGTGGATAGGAGCGCCTTTAGCTCAGTCGGTAGAGCTACGGACTTTTAATCCGCAGGTCGTGGGTTCGAGCCCCACAGGGCGCACTAGCCGACCCGTCGCCTCCCGCTTTGCGGGGGTCGGCGGGTTTTTGCGTCTCCACCCTCGTGCGCGGGGTTTTACCCCGTGGTTATCCCGTGCGGTGGGGGCGTATTCTGCCGGGTTGGCCTGGCAGTTTTTAATTCGTGTACGTTGACCCGAAAAGATGAGGAAACCCCGTGAGCGTCACCATTAAGAACCCCGAAGAAATTACGATTCTTGCCACTGGCGGCACGATCGATAAGTTCTACTCCGTCGCGGGCACCATGGACATTGGTGAGCCTGCCGCTAAGGACCTGCTGGACCGCGTTATCACTGATGTGCGTTTCGATATTCGCCCGCTGATTGGCAAGGACAGCCTGGACATGACCGATGAGGATCGTGCCGAGCTGACCGAGGCTCTGAATGCTGTCACTAACGACCAGGTGCTCATCACCCACGGTACCGACACCATGCCGGAGACCGCCCGCTACCTGGTGGAGCACGCCGACCTGGGCGATAAGGTTGTGGTGCTGACCGGCGCGATGCAGCCCGCTGTGATGGCTCGTTCGGATGCCGGCTTCAACCTGGGTGCCGCTATTGCTGCCCTGAACCTGCTGGAGCCGGGCGTGTACATCAGCATGAGCGGCCGTATTTTCCCTGCTGAGAGCGTGCGTAAGGACCGTTCGCGCGGCATTTTTGAGGGCTAGTATGGCTGATTCCGCTCGTATGCGGAGGAGCGAACCGGTTTCTGCCGCTGAGCTTGCGCCGGTGGAGGGCTCCGCGGATCTTGTGCCGCAGGAGCATATGTCCCAGGAGCACATGTCGCAGGCGCAGCTCATGCAGTTGCAGGTGATTGAGGAGCTGGAGCAGCAGGCTGATGAGTTCTGGAATGTTGCCAGTGAGTACCCGCTGCCGGCTAAGAACCTTTACCTGGTGCGTGTGCTCCTGCTGGTGGTTCCTTCGCTGATTATTGTTTACTACTTCATCCGCGTCACGCTTTTCCCGATTGGTGCGGTGCCGCTGGTGTACCTGGTGATGCACATATGGCTTGCCATGATTTACCGGGCGAACCGTTCGGTGAAGCTGGTGCTGCTTGCGAATGTGGCATCCGGGGTTGCGGCTACCATCATGACGGCGTTCTTCACGTATGTACTCGTAACCCTGCACGGCCCGCAGACTCTGCTGGACCGTGTGGGCATGTTCTATACGGTGAGCCTGCTGACGGTGATGGCTTCCTTCGCGTTGGAGATCCTGTTCTCGCTGTTCTATAGTTTGGCGGTTCGCAGGAGCCTGCGCCGTAGCAAGCGGAAGAAGGCGGAGGAAGGGCGCCAGAATGCAGAAGAGCAGAAGGTAGCAGGGCCGAACGTGGAGGTTTCGCAGGCGGCGGAGCAGGGCTAACCTGCGCCTCAACGGAGGCAAATAATGATGCTGGGCGGCGTTGCCTGCGGCGCCCAGCTACTGCTCAGATTCCCTTAAAGTACGCGTGATACGGTAGAGACAGAAACACGACCAGCACCTGTCAGGAGGTCACCCATGGGCGCTACACATCTGAACACAGATGCTGCTTCATCCGCAGAACACCCGGATGAAGATATCAGTGTGCAGACTCGCTATCAGGCGCCTATCCGCCACGCGACTCCTGCCACGCCGGAGGTGTCCGTTCCTCTGAACGTGCCGTCGGTGGTGACTGGTTCGCATCCGGTTATTTCGGCGACTTCTACCGTCATTATTCAGGATGGTACGAACCCGCCGATTGTGGTGCGTACGCATCCGACGGGTCCTCTACCGCCGTTCCCGGGGCAGGGTCAGGTTCCCGCTTTTCTGCGCACTTACACCGCTGAAGAGGTGAAGGAACGCCAGCAGATGCTCAAGAAGAACCTGCTGGTCCGCGCGGTTATTCTGTGTATTTTGAGCCTGGTTGAGGGTCTCATTATTTCTCAGTACACGCAGCCGTTGGCGATTTGCTTTGGTTTTGTGGCGGCGCTTTACCTGGTGGTTCAGATGTGGCCACTGATGCGCCCTCCGCGTGATTCGGCGGACGCCTCCGTGTATAGCGTCTGGGCTATCTGCTCCCTGATTGGGTATGTTGCGGTGGGGCTGGTGCTTTCACCGATTACGTTCCTGCTGCTGATGCTTGACTGGGCTGGGGTTTCGATGGGCCTAGACCCCCTGCTGATACTTGTTGCTTTGGGCCTGGTCTGGTTGAGCGAGGTCGGCTTATCGTTGCTGACCATTTACCGCTTCAATAACTTGCGGATTGCGATGGCGAATCAGGCAGATTCGCCGTCGTTACCTGACAGTATTTCCGCGACGGTTGACCCGTCCATTTCTTCCTAATTTTTTGAGGCGGCGCGGTAGACGAACGCCGCGCCGCCACCCACACACCACACACTCGCTCATACATCTTCCGCACACTATCAGCCGACATCCGAAAGATTCCGCTATGTCCGCCGTCGAGTCCTCTCCGCCATCCGCCCCGAACACCACGCATCCTACGAAGCCTGCCACCCCGACTCTCGTGTCGGTGGCGGGTTGGGTTCTGCTCGCTATTGCCGTGGGTTGGCTGGTGCTGATCGGGTACACGGGTGTCACGTATGCGACGACGCAGCTGTCGCATTTTTCGACCTGGCGCGCCCAGTCGCTGGTGGAGGCGCAGGCGTACTATCCGGTGATGTTCTTGCTGGTGAGTGCCTTCGGTAACGTGGCGCTGCATGCTTTCTGCACGGTGGCGTACCTGCGTGGTTACCGTTGGGCGGCGCTGGTGCTGTCGGTGGCGTTGGCGTTGGGTGTGTTGGCGTCCCTGCTGATTATGCTGGCGGTTGCGGCTCTTCTGGGTACGTTGAATGGTGCGCCGAGCCAGGATGTTGAGCTGCTGCTCAGTAGCGCTTCACCGCTGTACACGCCCGTGTATATTGCTGCGCCGTACATGCTGGTGTGCGTGGTGGCGTTGGCGTTGGTGTGGTCTCGTCAGTCGCGTTCTTACATGGAGGCGCGCCGTGATTGGCGTCTGCGCCGTAGCGAGGACTACCTGATTTAGCCTTGCAGATTCTGGTCGTATAGATTCTAGCCGCGGGTTTCGGGCCTGCGGCTCACCGATAACATTATTCACCAACCACTATTCACCAACCACTGTTAGGATGACCCGTGCACCCTACTTCCGAACCTGCACACGAGTCCGTACCGCAGACGAGCCCCGGCGTTGCCAAGCGTACCTACGATGAGAGGGCGGCGTTTGAAGAGGCAAAAAGGAACCTCGGCATAGTTGGCGATAAGGAGCAACAATTCGACCGGGGAATGGCGATTCTCGGTAAAGCGTATTCCATTGCGATGATGCTCATTCTGGTGTACTTCCTCTTGGACGCGTACCAGATTCTCGTAACTGCGGGTCGTAGTTTGAACATCGGCTCGTTCATTGGCTATGCCGTGCCGAAGATTCTGCCTGACGCCGTCTTTGTGGTGCCGTTCCTCTGGTTCGTTCTGGACTACATCAAGGCAGGGTACGTTAATCCGCGCCGCCTGCTGATGCTGTACCTTCTGCTGTGTTCCTTGAGCGGTGTGCTCTCTTTTGCCGGTGTCTTTGGCCTGGCGCAGGTGCTTTTCCCCGCGTTTACCGCCCTTGACCCTGTATCGCATCCTGCTACCGCCTCGTCTATCGTGACGCAGGCTCTGGTTGCGGTAATTACGGCGGGTAGCGCCGTTCTCCTGTTTTTGCTGACTCGCCCGGCTGTGGGCGTGGTCCCGAGCCCCGCGGCGATTCGGGAGCAGATGCAGATCATTAAGGACAGCATGGCGGATGATGAGGAAGAGCCGACCCGTGAGGATGTTCTTCGTCAGATCGAGAAGGAAGAAGGCCCGGTCAAGGACTCTACCGAGCATCTGTTGCGTGAGCTTTCCGCCGATTATGCGTTGTCGAAGGACCCGGCGGAGAAGAACCGCCTGCTGGCTGAGATACAGCAGGTTCAGCGCGCCCAGAAGGCGGGTGTAAAGCCTAACTTCGGAGGCGCGTCTGGCGGGTCGGATAAGCCCCAACAGGAAGCGCACGATGGTGCGAAGGCTACCGCCGCCTCCACCGCGCCTGCCGCGCCTAAGGTTGTGCTCCCGCCGCGCCCGAAGTCGCTACGTATCGTCATGCGATGCTTTGTTGCCATTATGGCGGTGGAAGCAATCCATAAAATTTTCCTACATATGATTGATGGGCGTTCAGCCGGTGGCGTCGAATTATGGGTGGGTTTCATCATCCCCGGTGTAGTGCTCCTCCTCGTTGAGCACGCCATGCCGATGTTTGTCCTTTGGCGACTGTGGAGGGGCCGACTCTGGGCGTATGTCGTCATCTTTATTAGCTTCGCTTTTATAGCTATCAGGGGCTTGATAGATTTTGTGAACACCTTCCTGACGACTGGTTATCTTTCCCGGTTGCTGAATGGTACGCAGACGTGGAGTTCTCAGTACTACGCGTCAGCTGTGCTGTCTGAGAATGTTGCTGACACCTTGATTACGCTCCTCTCCACCCTGATAGTTGTGCTGCTCATTAGCCGTCCCACCAGGTTGTTTATGGCTACCGCGAGGTTGGCACGGATGGAAGCACGCGAACAGGTGAACGCCGGTGGCGGTCATGTCATTGGTCATCAGAGTGCAGACGCAGAAACGCGTGCTCGCCTGGAAGAGGAGCAGACACGTCGGGAAGAAAAGGAAGCTAACCGACGCGCTGAAGAAGCGGTCGCTCAGCAGTACAAGACGACCCGCCGCACGGATGCGCGGAAGAACTCCCGTAACGAACAGCGCGGCTACAAAGATACTTCCGTGTACACCGAGGAAGGCTACCGCCTCAACTAGGGCGGATGCCCCTCCCCATGGGGAGACTCTTTGCCACCCGCCCCGTGCTACAGCGCGCGAGGCAGGTGCGAAGAGAAGAAAGGAACAATGATGTCAGAACGTACCCCGAAGCAGCCGTTGAACGATCCGGAGTACACGGTTCCCGAGTACAGCGTGCTGTTGCCCTCCAGCGAACCTGAAAACAGCGCGGCAGAGGGCGATGCCGTCTCCAGCAACGTAGCTTCCGGTAGCGCCGCAGACACTAGCGCGGCAGAGGACAACGCACCCGGCGGCAGCGTCTCCGAACACGCCAGCACCCCCGAGCAAACCACTACTGGCTACCGGAAGGCGACCACCGGCTACACTGCCGCCTCCGAGCAGGTAATTCCGGAGCGCCCGAAGGCTATGCGCAGCGTCATGTGGTGCGCTGCCGCCATTATCGTGCTGGGGCCCCTGAGTAATTTTCTGCCGATTCTAAGCCGGTCGTATATCGATTTTGAGATGGTGGTGAGTGTTCTCTTCTCTGCACTGGTGGTTACCCTCATCATCTCCGCCATCCCGATTTTTGTTCTCTGGAAGATCTGGGATGGCCGCGAGTGGGCGCGCATTCTTGCCATCATCTACTGCGCTCTCGCGGCTGCTAGCGGTGTGCTTATTCTTGCGGATAATTTCTCGGAGTTAAGCTCTAGAGCGGCTGCGGCGTCCAGCCTGGTGCGTATCGTGAGCGGCGTTTTTACTCTCATTCTTTACCTCCTGATGATTGTGCTGCTGACTCGTGCTCCTATTAGGACGTACACCCAAATCGTTAGCGGAGCACGTGCACTAGAACACCAGCAGATGATGTCTGAGACGAGACAGGCTGCCGGTCAGGTCCCGGCAGAACTTCGAGAACTTTTCGCTGATGACAAGGACGGCGAACGCATCTCATCAGAGAGAAACAACCCTCGCCCGCCACACCGTAGCGCTGGATGGGGCACGTAGAAAGGCGCAACAACGTCAGGAGTTCCGAGGCTAGCTCTCGGAATGGCGCACGTGATGACTCGGGTACCTCTGAATACGCTGAGAAAGGGTACCGCCTTCCTGGGGTGTGGCGCGCCTCCTTATATCCTTGGGGTAAGACTCTTTAACGCCCGCCCTGTGCACTGTAACGCGGGGTGGGCGCCAGGGGAGAAAGGAATGACGATGTCAGAACGTACCCCGAAGCAACCGTTGAATGACCCGGAGTACACGGTTCCCGAGTACAGTGTGCTGTTGCCCTCCGACGAGGCTGAAAATAGCACGGCAGAGAGTAACGCCGCCCCCACCAGTACCGCCCCCAGTGGCACTGCAGAGAGTAATGCGGCGGGGGACAGCGCACCCGGCGCCAGCGCCTCCGAGCAAACCACCACCGGCTACCGGGAGGCGACCGCCGGTTACGCTGTCGCCTCCGAACGTGCGGGTCGGGTACGCCCGAGGGCCCTGCGCAGTGCTAAGCGGTGCATGACCGTCATCATTATTCTGTTGCTTTTCAGGAATATTCAAACGTTCATACTCCTTAAGAATCTAACCTCCAGCTTGGGGGCGCTGTCTCTTCTCTTCACGCTGGGCTTCCCTCTCATCTTCATTTTTATCCAGGTTTTCCTCTTCTGGAAGACCTGGGAAGGGCACAGATGGGCGCACATACTTATCCTCGTGTGTAGCGCCTACGAGGTCTTGAGCCGTATGTATTGGTTTGCGCAAGATTTCTTGATGGACTCCCGCTATCTCACCTGGTTGATGGAATATTTGCAGTCCTACGACTCTATGGACCTGGCGATTTCTCTTCTCTTGAGTACCGCGGTTGGTGTTGTCATTACTATCCTCTACATCCGGAACATTGTGTTGCTGACTCGTCCCTCTGCGTGGGCGTACACGGCTACCGGCAACACACCGCATAGCCAGGTGGTCGGTCAGAATTCGCCAGTATCTGACCCAAACTCCAACGAGGGTGGGAACCGCCTCAACTAGGGCGTTTGCCCCAGACGGCACCACTATCACCAAAAGGTTTAGAGCATGAAAAGGGTGGGGATACCAAACGGTATCCCCACCCTTTCGCGTTAAACATCGCAATCTTCTAGCTGGTAAAACCCTTTGAGTTGCCTAAAAGGTTCCAGTCTTTCTATAAAAAGCCCTATTTCCCCCTAAGGGCTTACCCTATACTGAAAAAGTATTATTCTCTCAGCTAACTACATCAAATAACTCTTTTAGGTAGGTTTCGCGTAAATCTACCTAAAAAAGTGGAACAAACACCGATTTGCACACCATAGTGCGAGCATACGAGAGAAAGAACGACGATGTTTAACAACGCTTCCGGCGCCTCGGCGGGCGCGCTGGCACCTCAGGCGCCTCGGCGGGCGCGCTGGCACCTCAGGCGCCTCAGCCTAATGCCGCAGCACCGAACTTTCCGGCACCGAACTTCGCAGCACCCGTAGCGGTGGCACCCCAGACTCCAGTTCCTGCTGGTTCTCGCCCCGTACACGGTGTTCCGGACGTCCAGCGTGCTATTAATCTTCCGTCGCGTCCCATTGCCATCTGGGCTGTATCCCTATTCTTGGTGCTGTACATGTCCACATACCCTCTACAGCCTCTTGTGGGTCTAGAATTTACGGGCGCTTACATGTTTGCAGGTATGACGATGGGGCTTACGATGGTTCTCCCTATTGTCCTTGGAGCAGTCTCTGCCTGGTACCTCAATGAGGGTTATGAGTGGGCGCGAGTGGTGATTATTATTGAGGGCGCGTTACGCATGATCCTGGATATTGTGTATGTAGTTCTCTGTGCCCACGTTTTCTTTGACAATGGATACAATTCGCAAATGCTTAGGGTGTTGTTCTTTGGCCCGTTTATGACCCTTGAAGTCTTGTGCGCGAAGCTCGCCTTTGATTTTATCAGCCGCATCGTGATTATTGTTCTTCTCTGCCAGCCGCAGGTGGGGCGATACATCCAAATGCGTGGAGACCTGCGACGCATGGGCCTAAAGTAACCCCGCGGAGGTAGTAACCTTGCGGAGGCGTAGCTCGCTTCCGGAACGTCGCCTCCACCGGGCTTGAGAGAACGCAAAAGGGTGGGGATACCAGACGGTATCCCCACCCTCTCTCATTCCCGGCTCAGCAGCCGAGAAGGACTCACGTATTACTCAGCAGATTCCTGCTTCGCCTTCGAACGGCCACGCAGGTACTCGATAATAACCGGCACCACAGAAACCGCCACAATAATCACAGCAATGTACTCAATGTTGTTGTGCACGAACGGGATACCGCCCAGCAGCACACCCGCCAGACCAATCGAACCAATCCACGCAACCGCACCAACAACATTCCACAGGTGGAACTTCTTACGGTCGTACGAAGAAATACCCGCCGCAAGAGACACAAAAGTACGAACAATCGGTACGAAACGACCCAGCACCAGAGCCAAGCTACCGCGCTTCTGGAAGAACTCCTCAGTAGTGTGCAGGTTCTTAGTGCTCAGAATCTTCGCGTCATCCTTGAAGATCTTACGGCCGTAACGGGCACCAATCTGGTAGCCAACCTCAGCGCCAGCAATAGCAACCAGCACCAGGACCGGGAACGCAACCCACAGGGACAGGCCCATCTGCTCATGCAGCATACCCAGAGCAAAAATCAGAGAGTCACCCGGAAGAACCGGGAAAAGAACACCAGACTCAATAAATACGATAATTGCCGAAACAACCAGAACCCAGGGGCCAGTATTAAGCAGGAACTGCTCAAGGTCGAGGCCCAAGAGCGCAACCGGAAGATGCGCCAAAGCGGTGGCAAGAAAAGTCATGAAAAATCCTGAACTGTGAGTGGACCGCACACACGGATCGGCGGCGGAGTAACACCAGCATAGAAAGCGTACCTATGGTGAACATTGTGCAAAACTATGCGGAGGCTGTGCATTACTGGCACAATTCTACCGGCATTTACGCCGGATGCACGGGTGAGCGAGGCGTAAATCTCCCCACCCGCACCGCGAAACTACACGAGGTGACGCGGCGCTCGCACGCCTCCCCAAGAAATGACCATCAGCAGAGCCGGGTGATACCGGGTGTGACATGATGGAAAGAGAGCACGGCGCGTCGCGGCGTAGCGATGACCCCAACCACCCACCGTTGGAGAGAACCATGAACCCCCAGCAGTCAGCATCCAGCCCCGCGGACTCCCTGCGCACCGATTCCCTGCACGCTGACCCTCTGTACGCTGAAGCCCGCGAAGTGTTGCGTCGCCTCACCGGAGTTTCTGATGCTGAGTTCCACGATGGCCAGTACGAGGCGATTCGTGCCCTCGTCGCCGACCGAGCCCGCACTGTGGTGGTGCAGCGTACCGGCTGGGGTAAGTCCGCGGTCTACTTCATCTCCTCCCTGCTGTTGCGTGCCCGCGGTATGGGCCCGGCGCTTATTGTCTCCCCGCTACTCTCCCTGATGCGTGACCAGGTTGAGGCGGCATCCCGCGCGGGAGTGCGCGCCGCCATGGTGAACTCCGCGAACGTCACCGAATGGGATGAAATCCGCACCCGCCTCGAAGCTAACGAGCTCGACGTACTCCTGGTGGGCCCCGAACGCCTCAATAACGCGGCGTTCCGCGAGCAGTGGCTACCGTACCTGCTGCCGCGCCTGGGGCTACTCGTTATTGATGAGGCGCACTGTATTTCTGACTGGGGCCATGACTTCCGCCCCGACTACCGCCGTATTGGTTCGCTCATTAGATCTCTGCCGGTGGGCGTGCCGGTGCTGGCGACTACCGCAACCGCGAATGACCGCGTTAGCCGCGATATCGCCGAACAGCTCAGCACTGATACCACCGCACCTGTACATGTGCTGCGTGGTCCGCTGTCCCGCAAGTCCCTGCGCCTGGGTGTTCTGACCCTGCCCCATGAGGCGCAACGCATCGGTTGGCTGCTCACGCACCTGAACAGCCTGCCCGGTTCGGGCATTATCTACACGTTGACTGTCTCTGCGGCAGAAGATACCGCAAATGCTCTGCGTGCCAGCGGCTACGAGGTGCTCGCCTACACCGGTAAAACTGACCCGGATGAGCGGCTGGTTGCAGAGCAGGCACTCAAGGAAAACAGGGTGAAGGCCCTTGTTGCGACGAGTGCCCTCGGTATGGGTTTTGATAAGCCTGATTTGGGTTTTGTTGTGCACCTGGGTGCGCCGTCGTCTGCGGTGAGCTACTACCAGCAGATTGGCCGCGCCGGACGAGGTGCCGTCAACGCTGATGTTCTGCTCCTGCCCGGTCGTGAAGACCGCGCCATTTGGGAGTATTTTGCGACCGCCTCCATGCCTAACGAGGAGCAGGCGCTGGCGGTGTTGGATGCCCTCGCCCAGTCCCCGGATGGGTTGAGTATTACTGCGTTGGAGGCGCGCGTTCAGTTGCGCCGCTCCACCCTGGAGCTTCTGCTGAAGGTGCTGGACGTTGAGGGTGCCGCCGTGAAGGAAGGCAACTATTGGCACCGAACTTCTTCGCCGTGGCAGTACGATAGTGCCCGTTACGCGGCGGTGGCGCAGGCTCGTGTGGCGGAGCAGAACGCCATGCTCGAGTATGAACGTACTAGTCAGTGCCGTATGCTTTTCCTAGCTCAGCAGCTTGATGATGCTTCCGCGACTGCTTGCGGCCGTTGCGATGTGTGCGCGGGCCCCTGGTACCCGGTTGAAGTTCCCGCTGAGGCGCAGCAGGCGGCACAGAGCAGCTTCAATACGGTGGGCGTGCCCCTGCAACCGCGCCGCATGTGGCCGAGCGGGCTGGACCAGCTGATGGGTGCGGATGCGCCGCGCGGTCGTTTGTCTAAGGACGAGCAGGCTGAATCCGGTTACGCTTTGGCACGTCTGAGCGACATGGGGTACGGTACACGTCTGCGTGAGCTTCTGGCGACGAATGAGCTGGGTGAGCCGGTTGATTCTGAGGTCCCTGCCGAGCTGGGTCGCGCTTGTGTGAAGGTGCTTGCCGCTTGGGAGTGGTCTGAGGCAGGTCGTCCGGTGGCGGTGTTGACTTTGCCTTCGCCGGTGCGTCCTCGTTTGGCTCAGTCCCTGGGTAGGGGATTGGCGTCGGTGGGTCGTCTGGTGGATTTGGGCCGGGTGTCTCTGGTGGGGGAGCCGCGTTTCTTTGGCGGTAATAGCGCATTCCGCTGTGCGGATGTGCTGCGCTCGTACCGGGTGCCTGCAGAAGTTCTGGACTATGTGCGTGAGCATCGGTGCCCTGTTCTGTTGGTTTCTGATGTCGTGGATTCGCGGTGGGCGTTCACGGTTGTGGCGCGTGAGCTGCGGCTGGCGGGTGCTTCTGCGGTGTATCCTTTCTCTTTGGCTACTACCCACTAGTTGCGCCTATTAACGTTTATTTATTCCCCTGACGAGGTTGTATGTCATATTCGGAATATTCAAAATTGACGGTCACAGACGGTTCTTCCGCTGTGCTCAGCGATATTCCCGCTCGCCCCGAACACAGCGAGTGGATGGTCCGCGCCCTCGCCGAGGGTGCCGCTGCAGGTGAGCGTGGCGAGATTCCTATCGGTGCTGTGGTGGTGGATGAGCAGGGTGCCATTATTGGTTCGGCAGGCAATACCCGCGAGCGGGAGCATGATCCCAGTGCCCATGCGGAGGTGAATGCGATTCGTCAGGCGGCGGCGCATCGTGGTCAGTGGCGCCTGGACGGGTGCACGCTCGTGGTGACGGTTGAGCCGTGCCTGATGTGTGCCGGCACAATCCTGGCGTCGCGCGTTTCGACGGTGGTTTTTGGTGCTTGGGAGGAGAAGACGGGGGCTGCTGGCAGTCGTTACGATGTACTGCGTGACGGTAGGGTTGCTCCCGCTCCCGAGGTGTATGCGGGGGTGCGTGCTGATGAGTGTGCGCAGCTGATGGTGGACTTCTTTAAGGAACGCCGCCTCTGACCTGCCCTAGGCCTCACCCCTAAAAGATAGTTTGTATAACGTGAAAAGCCGCGCAGGGAATGCGTGGCTTTTCGCGTTATTTGTACGAAAAACCCCATTTATTTGAAAAATACTTCAAAAATTTCAAAAATGGCCCATGTTTTTCAAGAAAAGCC
The DNA here is from genome assembly GCF_963507905.1 of uncultured Rothia sp. Classification (GTDB taxonomy): domain Bacteria; phylum Actinomycetota; class Actinomycetes; order Actinomycetales; family Micrococcaceae; genus Rothia. Next base: position 109,429 of record NZ_CAUOUU010000001.1, read on the forward strand.
CACCACATCACACATAACCGGGTCTACCATATATAGGCATTGGAGCCTCCGCCTGCCCGCGCCTGACGTTCAACACCCCGCGCGGTGCCCGCGGATGACTCCCAGAAACTCACCCGAACCATCCATTCTCTGAGGGGATCTAACCGTGTTAAGCGTTGACAATATTTGGGCAAAAGGGCGCCACACTCCGCTTTTTGACCGCACCACCTTCTCAGTGGGCGAGGGTGAAGTCATTATCGTTCAGGCGGATAGCCAGTTGGAGCGTACCTCTCTCGCGTTGGCGCTGACTGGTCGCCTTCCCCTGTCCGGCGGAACGATTAGCTGGAGCAAGGGCGATGATGAGCCTCGCCGTATTTCGATGAAGCGTCTGCGTGCTCTCAGCAGCGTGGTGGACTCTCCTGATGTGACTGCTCCTGAGCAGCATATGCGCGTGCACGATTATGTGTCGGAGATGCTCTCCTATAACCTGCCAATTTTTGGTCGTTCCCGTGCGAGCCGCTGGTTGGCCGAGCGCGGTCTTGAGGAGCTGGACAGCCTGTGGATGGATGAGATTAGTGGCGAGATGAATATTGAGCTGATGGCTGCTTTGGCTCAGCATAGCCCCTCTGACCTGCTGGTTTTCGATACTCCTTCCCGACACCTGAACCACACGTACATGTGGCTTCCGTACCTGGAGGAGCTTGCCGCCGATGAGGACCACCCTCGCACGGTTGTGGCTGTTGTTCCGCATATTTCTGAATCGTGGCATGGTGCGCGTGCTGTGGTCGGTCGTGTCCCTGAGGAAAACGTGCCGGCTCCTGTTGAGGGCGAGATTGAACCCTCCAATGATTCCCCCGAACATGGCGAAAACGCTGAGAAGGAGTAAGAATGACTGTTCTGCGTGTGGCTCTTGTTGAGCTTAAGCGCCTGACTAGCGGTGTTTTGCCGGTTCTGGTGCTCATTGCGATGTCCTGTATTCCGCTGCTGTACGGTGCCCTGTACCTGTACGGTAACTGGGATGCTTACGGTCATGTGAATGGCATTGTGGGTGCCCTGGTGGTTGAGGATGAAGGCGCGACGGATTCTGAGGGTCAGCAGGTGAACACCGGTGCTGATGTGCGCCAGTCCCTGCTGGATGCCGGTACGTTCGATTGGCGTCAGGTGCAGACTCGTACTGAGGCTGTTGAGGGCGTGGAGAAGGGTACCTATGACTTTGCGATGGTGATTCCGAAGGATTTCTCCCGCAATTTGCAGAGTGCCGGTTCGTTCAAGCCTGATGCTGACGGTAAGACGGGCACTATTGATGCGCGTTCGGCGGGTATTGAGGTCATTACGAATGATGCCAATAACTATGTGCTGACGAATATCGTCACGAAGGCGGGCACTGCGGTCCGTGATTCGGTGGCTGAGAAGGTCGGTAATTTGACGGCTAATTCGCTGTTGGCTAGCTTCACGACCATCCATTCGAAGATGGGTGAGGCCGCTGATGGTGCGTCGAAGGTAAATAACGGTACGGTGAAGCTGGCGGACGCTATCACTCAGCTGAAGGACGGCACCGCCACGGTGAATGATGGTGCCGTGAAGCTGAAGGATGGCACCTCCTCTTTGGCTGATGGTCAGTCCCAGCTGTTGGACGGTCAGAAGCAGTTGGCGGAGGGTGCCGCGAAGCTTGCTGATGGTGTGTCGACTTTGGATTCGGGCGCCGCAAAGCTGGATTCTGGCGCCGCGAAGCTTGCTGATGGTGCCTCGAGCTTGAAGGATGGTTCGTCGACCTTGGCTTCGGCGGCGGCGTCTGCTTCTGATGGTGCGGCGAAGCTGAAGGACGGCTCGGCGACTCTGGCTGAGGGTACTGCGAGCTTGAAGGATGGCTCTGCGGCGGTTGCGAAGGGCGCTAATGATTTGGCGTCGGGTATCCATCAGATGCGTGAAGGCATGGACCAGGCGGGTATTCGTGAGCTGCCGGCTCAGCTGAACGCGATGTGCATGCGTCTGCATGAGACGGATACTTCTGCCGGTAGTGGCGATTTTGGTCGTGACTTGTCGAATACTGTGGTGTCTGCGAGTGCGCAGAAGGTTCGTGCTCGGGTGACTCCGCTGGTTGAGGCGGGTACGTTGACTCAGGAGCAGGCTGATCAGCTGGTGGCGGCTGTTGATTCTGAGGAGACGAAGAATGAGGTTGCTGAGCTGAATCAGAAGGCTCTGCAGTCGCATCTGGCTACTCGTGATGCTGCCGCTGCTGATGCCCTGTCGAAGTTGAGCGCGTTGAAGTCGAGCCATTGTGTGTCTGATGGTACGTCGTCGACTGCGGCGAAGATTCAGACTTTGGTTTCTGGCGTGGATTCGCTGGATTCCGGTGCTTCGTCGTTGGCGAAGGGTGCTTCGTCGGTGGCTGATGGTGCCGCTCGTGTGGATGCTGGCGCATCCTCGTTGGCGTCGGGTTCGGCGACTTTGGCGGATGGTAATTCCAAGATTGCTTCGGGTGCTTCGAGCCTTGCGAGTGGTTCTGCGACTCTGTCCGGTGGTGCTTCTGAGCTGAAGGAGGGTACTGGTTCTTTGAAGAGCGGCACTGCCGAGCTGAAGGATGGTAGCGGTACTTTGGCGGAGAAGGAGCAGTCTGCGGTTGAGGGTCAGCAGAAGCTGGCTGATGGCGCGAATGAGCTGAAGGATGGTGCGTCGCAGCTTTCTGACGGTACGGCGAAACTGTCTGATGGTTCGACTCAGCTGAATGATGGTGCTTCCGAGTTGAAGGATGGTACTTCGTCGCTGGAGAGCGGCCTGGCTTCTGGTGCTAAGCAGGTTCCGAGCCTTGCGCCGACTGATCAGGCGAAGGTTGCGGATACGATGTCGAACCCGGTGACTTTGTCGCATGATTCCTTGGCGTCGGGCCGTAACTATGGTGAAGGCATGGGCCCGTTCTTCATGTGCTTGGCGTTGTGGATTGGCGGCTTGATGCTGGTTCAGACGTTGCGCGTGATGAATAACCGTGCGTTGGCTTCGCATGCTCCGTCGATCCGTGTGATGCTCGGTAGCTGGATGCCGTTCGGCCTGGTGGGTATAGCTCAGGCGACTTTGATGTTTGCCGCGATTAAGTTTGGTTTGGGCTTTGAGATGGCTCATCCGTGGCTGGTGTGGCTGTTCCTCTGCTATGTGGCTTTGGTCTTTACCGGTTTCATTCATGGTTTGACGGTGATTTTGGGTGCGCCGGGTAAGCTTGTTGCTTTGGTCATTCTGATTCTGCAGCTGATTACTGCGGGCGGCACGATGCCGTATGAGACTTTGCCTGAGTCGATTCGTTGGATGCATGATTTCTTCCCGATGGGCTATGCGGTGGCGGGTACGCGTCGTTTGGCGTATGGCATTAATGAGTCGAGCCTGTGGGGCATCATGCTGGTTTTGACTCTGTGGGGTCTGGCTGGTCTGATGTTGGGTTACATTGGCACGCGTCGTGATCGTACGTGGTCGCTGAAGAAGCTGGCTCCGGAGATTACGGTGTAACAAACCCTGTTTAGTCGCACCGGGGGAAAACTGTCTAATAAAATAGAGATATATCTGCAAAAAGGGAGGGAGGACTGCTGATGTTGCAGCGCCCAGTCGCTGAAGCTTCAAGTCGTCGTCCCGGCCGTACAGGTAGAACTCAGTTGAAGTTGTTCAACGCTGCTATGGAAATCATGACCGAAAAGGGGCTTGAGTACGCCACTGTTGAAGAGGTGGCTGCCCGGGCGGGTGTTTCTAAGGGAACCGTGTATTACAACTTCGGTTCTAAGAAGACCATGGTGGATCAGCTGGTTCAGTACGGCACGCAGTTGCTGCTGAGCGATGCGCGTCGCGCGGCGTCGGTTCATTCTGATCCGCGTGAGGCGTTGCGGAGTGCTGTTCGCGCCGCGTTCCAGTATCTTGAGGACCGTCCGGGTTTTACTCGGATGTGGCTTTCGGAGGCGTGGAAGGGTGCGGATGGTTGGACTGAGGCGATGAGCGATAACCGTCTGAATCTTCTGGATTTTTTGGAGGAGATGACGGAGGCTGTGGCTCGCCGCTATACGGTTGATACCGCTCAGAATCCTCGTGCGATTGCGATCTCTATGTTCGGTGCGATTTACATGTTTGCTATGGATCGTGAAGTGCATCAGGCGGAGCGCAATGCTGAGGATGCAACGCGTGCTGTCATGCTGGTTGTAGATGGGTATATCCGTCATTAGGCGGACCTGTTGGGGTCTGTAGACGTAGCCGGGACTTCGGTGTCGGGTGTCGAAAAGGGCACGGTGAAAAGGGGCCGTGAAGAGGGCGACACCCGGCTGCCGCACGTGGTTTTTCTTGCTCTCCTGTTGGGGGTGTGCTATAGTTTTCCACTGTTGGTGGTGTGTCCGAGCGGCCGAAGGTGCATCACTCGAAATGATGTTTGGTGTAAAAGCCAACGGGGGTTCAAATCCCTCCACCACCGCACCAACGAAAACCCGTCGAGATTCGTCTCGGCGGGTTTTTGCATGCCCGGGTTGTTCTGGGGTGGTGCTGACGGGTGCTTTGGTGAGTGCGTTGGTGGGTGGCTGTGCGGCGGTATTCGCCTGGTTTTATAGGGTGTGTGCCACTTCCAGGGTTTTACCGCTGCTTGCTGATTCGGGGGTGGGTAAAATCGTATTATGCGTATTAAGATTCTTGACCACCCGCTGGTCTCTCACAAGATTAGTGTTCTGCGTGATAAGAACACTCCGTCCCCGATTTTCCGTCAGCTGGTTGATGAGCTGGTGACTCTTCTTGCTTACGAGGCGACTCGCGAGATTCGCGTGGAAGAGGTTGAGGTTGTGACTCCGGTGGCGACTACTACCGGTGTTCGTATTGCTGATCCTAAGCCGCTGGTTGTTCCGATTCTGCGTGCTGGTCTGGGCATGCTGGAGGGTATGACTCGCATGGTTCCGACCGCTGAGGTGGGCTTCCTGGGTATGGCTCGTAATGAGGAGACCCTGGATATTGTGACTTATGCTGAGCGTCTGCCGGAGGACCTGACTGGTCGTCAGGTGTACCTGCTGGATCCGATGCTGGCTACCGGTGGCACTCTGATTGAGGCCATTAAGTTCCTGCGTGAGCGTGGTGCTGAGTCTGTGACTTGCGTGTGCCTGATTGCTGCTCCTGAGGGCATTGCTGCTCTGGAGAAGGGCATTGAGGGTATGGAGAATGTTGACCTGTTCCTGGCTGCTCGTGATGAGCGTCTGAACGAGAAGGCGTACATTATTCCGGGTCTGGGCGATGCTGGTGACCGCCTGTACGGTCTGGCTGAGTAGTTTTCAGCGTTATTCACGTGATGTGAGTGGGGCGCCTCTGCATATGTTTAAGCATGTGCGGGGGCGCTTTGTTGTGTCTGCTGGAGGCTGTGCGCAGGTTATATGGTGTGGTGTTGGGGGATGTGTGTCTAACGGTCTGCTGTCTTGGGTGTTTATGGTGTTGTTAGGCGCTTGTGTGGGTTTATGAAACACCCTTGATAATATGTGATGAGGAACACTATAGTGCTTTGAGGGGCTTAAAATATATTGAGCATATTCACAGCTTCACATGAAAATACAGGGTGAAACCAGTAAATAAAAGAAGCTATGAATATTTATAAGGGAAAAAATACTGAAAGCTTCAGGTAGCCCCTGAAACCCCAAAACGCGAGAGGGGGCATTGTACTCCTCTCGCCCATAAAGATGAATCCACTATGCTGAATCCGCTTGATTTATCCGTCAAATAGGAGAAATATTAAGTAAGAGGATTGAGACTCGAACAGGTATTGGGGACTGTTTGACTCGGCGTCACTTCCGGCGCACCCCACACCACGTACGACTGGGATCCCGTACACAGACTTTGAGAGAAGGTTGAACCATGTCAGGCGCTGTACCTGGATATGTACACATCTCCCAGCGCGGCCGCGCTGCTAAGCGTCAGGTCGTGCAGCCTCAGCGTCCCGCTGCGCCGGCTGCCACGTTGCGTCCGATGACTTTCTCAGCTGGTGACTCTGTCCATAAGCAGGCTCAGGAAAATGAGGCACGCGGCTTTGTGCTCTATGTGGGTTTGAACGAGGAACTTGCTGCGGCGAACGGCACCTCCCTGGTGCGTATCGTTCAGGATTTGCGTACTTATGCACACCATCTGGCTCCCGAGTCGGAGTCGTACGCCGCTGTGGCGTTGGCTCCTGTGAATGCTGAGGGTAGCGACCTTGAGGTTGTGCGTAATGCGCTCGGTGATCCGACCGCAATGTACATGCACCCGGAGGCGCATGCCGTCCGCGAGGCAGAGAACACGAATAGCCACTCTTCGGGTGTGCTGATTGACTTGGCGCGCCGCGAGGTGTTCCTGGATGGTGAGCCGCTCATGCTGACTTTCAAGGAGTTCGAGCTACTGGCGCACCTGGTGGAGAACGCATCCCGCACTGTGGGTCGTGAGGAACTGCTGAAGGCTCTGTGGAGCTCCGGTGACGAGCATCCGCATGAGCGTACGATTGACGTGCATATTCGTCGTCTGCGTTCGAAGCTGGGCCGCCTGTCGGGTACCGTGCGTACGGTGCGCGGTCAGGGTTACCGCTTCTTTGAGCACCCCGAGGTTGTTGTCTGGGCTGCTCCGGAATACTCGATTTAGCGTGTACAGAATTTAGCTTCTGCAGAGTGCACCCCGGTGTGCTGGCGTGATGCCGGTGCGCCGGGGTTTACTTGTGCCCGCCTTATGGGTGTTAGTGTGCGTGCTGTGGTGGCGTGCGGGACGTTCCGGCGCCCTCTAGCTAGAATGGGGGTATGGCTGAAAATTCTTCCAACACTGCATCTGGCTCGCACCGCAGCGGGGTCAAGCGTCTGATTATTATGCGCCATGCGGAGGCTGATTGGGGTCTGAATGATTTTGATCGTCCGCTGACGAAGCGCGGTCATGAGCAGGCTGCCGCCGCTGGCGCCTGGCTGGCTTCTTGCGGTTATATTCCGGAGCAGATTATGTCGTCATCGGCTTTGCGTACTCGCCAGACGACGACTTGGGTTTCGGATGGTTTGGGCGCGAAGGCGCCTACCGCTCATCTGGATGAGGGTCTGTATGAGGTGTCTGCGTCCCGCATTATTTCGCGCATTAACAGCGTTTCGGAGAATGTTCATTCTCTGATGGTGGTGTCGCATCTGCCCGGTGTGCAGGATGCTGCGCAGCGTTTGATGAGCCCTGATTCTGACCCGAATGCGTCGATGGATGTGTACTACGGCTTCCCGCCCTCTTCTATTGCGGTGTTTGAGGTGCCGGGGGAGTGGGCTCTGCTTGATGGTGCGGATGCGCGCCTCGTGGACTTCAAGAGCTTTTAGACCGGGCACTTCTAGGCTTCGTGCCCGAATGAAATGGGTAATGTAAAAGCCCCGTACCAGCTGGTACGGGGCTTTTTGTGGCGGAGACGGGGGGATTTGAACCCCCGGTCGAGTTTAACCCCGACCCTTCATTAGCAGTGAAGTCCATTCGGCCGCTCTGGCACGTCTCCACGGTGCGCTCGTGAGCGCATCCCTATAAGAATATAGGCTGTTTTGCGCTTGGTCAATTCGGCCCATGCTTCGGGGGATATCTCTGAGTGTGTATTGCTCTATAGGGTGGACTATGGATTGTAGGCTTTGAGGCTCATATGCATTTTCGATAGACTGCTACTGTCCCACCGATAAATAGAGGGCGTCTCTGGCGTGTGATTTTTTCATGCAACGTTGCCAGAGTTGTCTTATTTACTCAACGAAATGAGAAATCATGTCTGAAAACCCCAACAACCCCCAGCCCCAGTTCAACCAGGACCCCCAGTTTAGCCAGCAGGCACCCCAGTATGGTCAGCAGGCTCCTTACGGTGTGCCCGTTCAGACCCCTGAGCAGCAGGCTCAGGCGAAGAAGGCAAAGACCCTGTCGATTGTCTCTCTGGTGAGCGGTATTGTGAGCTTCTTTGTCCTCGGTTTCATCCTTGGGGCTGTAGCTATTGTGACCGGCCGCCTGGCTATGAATAACCCCGAGCTGAAGAACCGCGGTATGGCTATTGCCGGTACTGTTCTGGGTGTCGTCAGTATTATTTTGCTGGTCGCTCTGAAGATTTTTGTAAAGTACTAAGATTGAAGCTACCTGCAGTAGCCTCATGATTTGAGAAAGCCCGCGAGCGCCCTGTGCGCACGCGGGCTTTTGTGCGCTCTGTAAAGCCCGTGCCCAGTGCATCAAGGCGCATTGTGCGGGGTTGCATAACGGGCTTAGTTGTACCCGTTCCATTCATGGGTTAGGGTGAATTAGGTTTAATACACACCAGCCGTACGAAAGTGAGATGCCGTGTCTCAGAATCCTCGGGGTTCAGACCCCTACGACTACAACCCGGACTACAACCGTCTGAACGAGCAGTACAACCAGAACGGTCAGTATGGGCAGAACACTCAGTATGGCCAGTATGGTCAGGGTTCTTACGGTCAGTACGGGCAGAGCTCCTACGATCAGTATTCCTACGACCAGTACGGTCAGAATTCGTACGGTCAAGACTCGTATGGTCAGAATCAGTACGACCCGTACGGCCAGCAGTACCAGCAGCCCGACCAGTACGGTCAGCCCATGATGGTTCCTGTGGGCTTTTTGCAGAAGACTCCCGAACAGCTTGCCGGTGAGAAGGCTGCTCAGACTTCCACGGTGCTCGGTATTATTGGTTTAGCTTGTGCTCTGACGCTTGGCTGGTTCATGCTTGGTATTCCCTCCCTAATTCTGGGCGTTATCGGCATTATGAAAGCTAATGAGGCTGAGCGTTTCGGCGTGGCGGCTTCGGCTGGCCGCATCCTGAACTGGATTACCGTAGTTATTGGTGGCATTTTCCTGGTGTTTTACGGCGGTAGTATTCTGCTGTTGATTCTGCTGGCTTCTTCAGATTCCGCAGCCAATTCCAGATTGGTGGATGTTGCGCAGATACTGGCACTTTTCTAAACACTTTCGCCCTCACTGGAGGGCACGCATAAGCCCCGTTCCTCGACGTGAGGTGCGGGGCTTTGCTGTATGTATGCCGTGTGTTTCCTGGATTGAGCTCGACATGCTTGTTCCCCAGGTAGGGAAGGTCTAGGGTGAAGTTAACACCCCTCGTGTGTGGAATGTGAAAGGTTGTGGATGCGATGTCGCAGCTACCCGAAAACAATGAAGCCTTCGATTACAACCCCGAATACAGCGAGCCTCACCAAGGGGATGACAATGGGCCCCTCGGCGCTGTCGCTTCGGGCGGTCAGCTACTACTTGCCAATGGGCTCTCCGATGACGTCTTGAGCAAGGAAACTGGACGGTTCGCCGCGAACCTCTCCCTACTCTTCGGTGCTCTAAGCTTTGCGTGTATTCCCGGCATCCCCTCGTCGGTGTACTTTATCCCCCTCGCACTGATACTGAGCGCTCTAGGTATCTGGCAGGCACGAGTGGCAAGACGGCACGGCGTGTATGCTGCCGTGGGCATGATTGTCAACGTAGCGGGCATGATTATTTTCATGCTCCTAGGTGCCCTCGCCCTGTTCCTCACGATTCTCTTTTCTGGCCTTCACTAACGATGCCGGCTCGATGGTGAGCCCAGATGCTCTTCACTTCGATAGACACGGAACACCCGGTATTGAAAGGTTGTGGATGCGATGTCGCAGCTACCCCAAAACAACGAAGCCTTCGATTACAACCCCGAATACGCCAAGCTCTACCAGGAAGATAACAACGAGCAGCCTAGCCCGGATACTTCTGACGAACAGCTACTACCCGCAAATGAGTCTCCGGGTGAGTTCTCAGATCAAGCGGCGGGTAAAAGGGCAGCGAACCTCTCCCTACTGTTTGTCTTCCTCAGCCCGCTGTCTTTCTTTCTAGGGTTCTGGTGTCTTGTCCAAGGTCTTGAAGAAACTGCTCTGCAGATAGCTCTCCTTGCCCCAATCCTGAACATCCTGGGTATCTGGCAGGGATTCACAGCAAGGCGGCGCGGTACGCGTGCCAGCGGTGGCCTGATTCTCAACGGGCTGGGGCTATGCATTTTCATTGGTATCGCCGCCTTCATCATGCTGATTGTGAACGCCTTGTCAGGCATCAACTAATGACGCTGGCTCGATGGTGAGCTCAGATGCTCTCCCGAGTCGCTAGCCACGTAACACCCGGTATTGAAAGGTTGTGGATGCGATGTCGCAGCTACCCCAAAACAACGAAGATTTCGATGACAACCCCGAATACACCAAGCTCTACCAGGAAGATGACAGCGAGCAGCCCGAGGTCGACGATACGGACGACTGGTCGCTACATGAAAGCGAGCTACCTCCCGACGTGCGGAGGGCACAAGCCGGTAAAAGAGCAGCGAACTTATCCCTCCTTTTCGGTGCCCTGGGCCTGCTGTTTCTCTTCCTGGGGATTTGGTTGTTTGCCGAGGAGCTTGAAAACGGTATAGTCCTGGCTATTATTGCCCCATTACTGAGCATCCTGGGCATCTGGCAGGTGTTCGTGGCACGCCGGTACGGCAAGCACGCCTTCGGAGGCCTAATCCTCAGCGGGATAGGAATCGGCATTGTCATTGCTATCGTTGCCCTCATCATATTGATTCTGAACGCCTTGTCACACATCCACTAACGATGCTCCCGGTAACTCAAAACGGCATATGCGAAGAGCCCCGTTCCTCGCGTTGAGGAACGGGGCTCTTTGCGCTCCGCACATGAGGCGAAGCAGAAGCTATAACGCGGATGGTAAGGGATTTGAACCCTTGAGACGGGGTTACCGCCTACTGGTTTTCAAGACCAGCTCCTTCGGCCGCTCGGACAACCATCCATGCACTCCAGAGACCGGCATTTTATGGCAATACCGTGCCGCAGGGCACTAAGAGATTATCGCACGTTGTATGCTTTCTGTAAATCGCGCACCGACGATGGTGCTTCCGGCAATGAGGAGGACTCATGAGAGCAATTATCGAGAAAAACCACGGTGGACCTGAGGCTCTGACCATCACCAAAGTACCCGCCCCCGTGCCCCGCTCCCACGAAGTTCTCATCCGTGTTCACGCCGCCGGAATCAACCGCGCCGACGCTCTGCAGCGCCGCGGATTCTACCCGCCGCCCGCTGGTGCGAGCGCCATCTACGGCCTCGAAGTAGCCGGCGTTATTGAGGCGGTCGGTGAGGGTGTCTCCGTGGAGAACCGTGGCACTTCCGTTATGGCGCTGCTCGCCGGAGGCGGCTACGCCGACTACGTGACCGTGCCGGTCGACCACGTGCTACCCGTGCCGGAACAGTTGAGCTTTGTCGAGGCCGCTGCCATTCCCGAGGTTGCGGCAACTGTCTACTCGAACCTGGTGCTCACCTGCGGTATGAGTATGAACCCCGCCGAAAACCTCAAGGAAGACGGCGAACCCGCGGTGGTGCTCGTGCACGGCGGTACCGGCGGTATTGGCGTGCACGCCATCCAGTTGGCGCTCGCCGCCGGCACTCGCGTGTTCGCGACCGTCAGCACCGAGGAAAAAGCGGAATATGTGCGCTCACTAGGTGCGGAACCCATTATTTATACCGAACATTCGTTCCGTGAAGTCCTGCTCGCTGAAACCGGCGGCCGCGGCGCCGACTACATCCTCGACGTGGTGGGCGGAAAGTACCTGGACGACAACCTGCACACCCTCGCCGACGGCGGCCACCTGTGCATTATTGGTCTGATGGGAGGCGCCAAGGCAGAAGTGAACCTGGGGTACATGCTCTCCCGTCGTCTGTCGGTGCACGCCACGAGCCTACGCACCCGCTCCGACCGACAGAAGGCTGAGATTCTGCGCGGTGTACGCGAGCACGTGCTGCCGCTGATTGAATCCGGCAGGATTGGTGTGGGGCTCGACCGCGTCTTCGACATGGAGGAGGCAGCTGCCGCCCACGAGTACTTCGACTCGGGTCAGCACCGCGGCAAGATTGTGCTGCGCATGGTCTAGAAATCGCTGCGCTCCCCGCGGTGCCGCTTCACGTGGGTGCCGCGGGGAGCATCGCGTGAGGGGCGTGGTGAGAATCTGGGCTTGAAATAATCAGCTGACTGCTGACATCTCGTCACTAAAAGAAATTTAGGGTAACCTAAGCATAGGGAGGTTTGCGGGTCGCCGCAGAGCCCATCACCGGCAGCCTCCACCGACCAACAAACACGGCACACACACCACGCAAAGGAGGGCACATGGGGCTCAAAAGCTACCTGCAATCGCGCCGCGACGACGCCGAACTCGGCAAAGGCATCTGGCGCCGATCCCACGACCGGTTCATCCGCGGCATCGACCGCTTCCACCAGGTCCTCGAACGCCTAGCAGCAACCGATTCATCCACCTCCATGATTGAGCTCATCGTGCCGGACGCAAACGCGCTCGCCGACCTGATTCCGCGCGTGCGCGCAGTCGCCATGGAGGCGCACCGCCTCGCCCCCAGCGACGGCGATATTCCCGCCTCCCCGTTCGGCACCTACTCCGACCTGAACCGTGCCCTCTCCAAGGCGGGTAACGCCGTTGCCCTCTGCGCCGAAGCGCTCGCCATGGCTCGTTGCTTCGGCGAATGCGCCACCGGATGCGACCGCCAGGTGAGCGTACACCGCCGCGTGGAAACCGTCCTTCAGCACATTGAGGAAGCCGAACGCCTCATTCAGCGCGCCCAGAAGGAAGCCGCCGGCGAGCTGACCTTCGACGACGGAATCCCCGTAGGCCGCACCGAACTCGTCGAAGCCTAACACCAATCGCGTGACCCGCCCGCAGCACCCACACCGGACGTTGCGGGCAGGCTCATTTAAACCGCCCACCGTGCCGCGTCCGCCAGATGAACACGGCCAATCTGAACGGTGCCGAGAGGGCGGGTTAGTTTGATGTGCACCTCAACAGGCGATACGCTTAAAGAAGGGGTGTGGGACACTTCTTATGCGGTTCCGTCACAATGGAGGTGACGACACAACGCGATGGTACGCGCGGAAGAACCGCAGGCTTTTTCCTGCCCCTCTACGGCACAACCCAATGCACAATAATTCACGGAAGAAGTCACACACCATGTTTGAATTCCACCGCAACGAGCGCGCACGCCAGCTGCGCCCCAGCCTCTCTCGTTCCTGGCTCCTCGTGCGCGCCAACTCCACTGAAGAAGTTTTTGAAGAGGCCTTCGAATCCGAGGCTGACTCCATCATCATCGACCTCGAAGACGGCTGCCCCCCCGAAGAGAAGGACGCCGCCCGCGAACAGGTCGTCCGTATGCTCAACTCCGGCGTCGTCGCATGGGTGCGAATCAACGCCATCACCACCGAACACTGGTGGAAGGACGTCAAGGCCCTCAAGAACGTGAAGGGCCTGCGAGGCGTCATGCTCGCCACCGCAGAGCACGCCACCGACATTGACCGCACCGCAGCCGAGCTGCCCCCCGGAACCCCCATCATCGCGCTGATCGAGTCCGCACTCGGCGTGCACCACTCCATCGAAATTGCGCGCGCAATCGGCACTTTCCGCCTCGCATTCGGCGCAGGCGACTACCGCCGCGACACCGGCTCCTCCGCAACCCCCATGGCGCTCGCCTACGTGCGTTCGCAGCTGGTCATCGCATCCACCCTGGGTGGTCTGCCCGGCCCCATCGACGGCCCGACCCTCGGCGCATACGGTGCCGACCTCTCCAAGGCATGCGGCTACGCGAACGACCACGGCATGACCGGTAAGATCACCCTGGACATCCGCCAGACCGAGACTATCAACGCGGCATTCTCCCCGAGCGAGATTGAAATCGAAGAAGCACACCAGATGCTCGACGTGCCCCTCGACGGCCCCCGCGATGGCTCCTACCTGCCGCGTTACCTGCGTGCAAAGAAGGTCAAGGAACTCGCCAAGGTCTACGGCCTGTGGGGCAAGACCGACAGCGACTTCCAGCGCGCCTCCAAGTAAGGTGCTCGCCTAAAGTACACGCGCAAAAAGCCGCGCATCCGACCCCTGAATGGGGAACCGGATGCGCGGCTTTTATCTGCCTGAAACCTCTGGCGCGCTACAACTTAGCTACTAGTTGCGGGGCGACTTGCCGCCCGTCAGCGCATGAGCGCACACGTACGAAGTCACCAAAGAAATCACGATTGGCACCAGGAACGAGGTGTCATCCTCATACACCGAACGGTAGAAGAACCACACCGCCAGGGAAACCACCAGCGCCAACACGTACACCAGAGCAAAACGCATCGTGGGGCTCATCGGGCGTGCAGGGCCCGTGGAGGCACGATCAGCCTGCGAACGGCCCCTCTGGCGCTTAGCGGATGCGGATCGAGAAGACATGAGAATCTCCTAAAGTTCGACGGTGACATCTTCGAGAAAACGACAACTCTCAGATGCTAAAAACCGCCGCAACACACCGGAAACCGGCACGCGTTACGGCGGATGTGGAGCCCCCAGTGGGATTCGAACCCACGACCTTTTCTTTACGAGGGAAATGCTCTACCCCTGAGCTATAGAGGCACATATACGTTTGTTCCCAGACGCCCGAAAGCAACCGGCGAACAGTGCATACCCCGCAATAGTACCAAAAAGGCGGGGGAGAGGCTAATTACTTTCAACACCGGCCCCGCAGCTGGGAGCAGGCGATAGGGCAGCTATGGTGTGCACTGCATTCACCCCGCAAACCCGCCCGAAGATAGGGAAAGTTCAGGGCAGAGGCATACAATAAACCCTGTACCCACGGCGGCTGGCAGCACCTCACAGTGCACATCAACCACAGGCGTATCAACCACAGGCCAGACCGCCACCCGTAGAGAGAGGAACCACCATGACTTCACCCCTCAACCGCCGCACCCTGCTGCTGGGCGTAGTGCCCGCCGCCGCCCTGGGACTGAGCGCATGCGGTTCCAGCTCCTCCCAGCCCTCCGCATCGGCATCTGCGAGCGGTTCGGCAAGCGCATCCGCAAGCACCGCCGCTACCTCGGCAAGCGCATCCGCAAGTGCTACCGCGAGCGCTTCGGCATCCGCTAACTCCTTGGCTTCGGCAAGCGCGTCGGCAACCGCCGATGATGGCTACGTCGGCTACCGCCTCAACCGCGAAGTACCCGGCGCAGGCACCGCAACCCTGTACACCGACTACCAGTGCCCCTACTGCGCCAAGGCAGAACCCAAGTTCGAAGAAGCCGCCAAGAAGCTCGACGGCATCATGAACGTAACCGTGCGCCACATGCCGCTGAACATGCACGCCAACGCCGTACCCGCCGCACTCGCCGTGGAGGCCGCCGAGGCGCAGGGCAAGCATCTTGAAATGGCGAACAAGCTCTTCGCTACCCAGAACGACTGGAAGAGCATCAAGGAACGCGACAAGCTGCGCACCCTCTTCAACGACTACGCCAAGGAACTGGGTCTGAACACCGAAGAATTCGACAAGGTCCTGCTCGCCTCCGATACCGTCAAGCCCATTCAGCGCGACTACGAGCACGCCGTGAAGATTGGCGTGAAGGGCACCCCCACCTTCGTCGTGAACGACAAGGTCGTTGACAGCCTGGATTCGTCCTCCTCGGTGGATGATTTGGTCAGCACCTTCAAGCGTGAAGCTGGCGTGAAGTAGTGGCGCACATTCAGCTCTCCGGCGGTCAGCGCGCCGAAATCCATCCCGACGGGTTCAGCGACCACGGCTACGTCCTCGAAATCGGCGGCGCCGAGCAGTCCCACGTGGACGCGCAGAACCCCGACTACGTGTTCTACGAGTACCTGCGCCGCATCGCGAACACGGTGGATGCGCTCGCACCCGCCGGCGAACCCATCACCGCCGCACACCTGGGCGCCGGTGCGCTCACCCTCGTGCGCTATATTCAGGCGACCCGCCCCGGCTCCCGCCAGGTTGCCGTGGATATTGAGCCCGAGCTCATGGGTTTTGTAACGGACCGCCTGCCGCTACCCGCCGGAACCGACTGCCAGCTGGTGGTCGGTGACGCTCGCGAGCAGCTGGCGAACCTGCCCGAACTGCTGGGCGTGCCCGGCTTCGACGCGATCATTCTCGACATCTTCACCGGCATGGATGCGCCCGCCCACCTGGCAAACCGCGACTTCTACCGAGAGCTCAAGGACGCCCTGAGCGAGCGCGGCATGGTCGCCATCAACGTGGGTGACGATGCGGGTCTGCCTTTCTTCCAGCTGCAGGCAACCGCCATGCTGGAAGTCTTTGACCACGTGTGGTGCCTGTGCGAAAGCTCCCTGCTCAGCGGGCAGAACGAAGGCAACCTCGTGCTGGTTGGTACCGCCCGCGAGCTGGACGAGGACACCCAGGACTGGCTCTACGCCCTGGGCCCGCATCCGGCGGAGGTGCTCACCACCGATGGGCTGCGCGACCTGCTGGAAGAGCTGGCCGAGAGCTAATCCCGGCATACAAAACCGTTGAGGCGGGTACCAACTAGGTACCCGCCTCAACGGTTTTCACTATGAGTTTTCTATAGGGGTTTTCTATATGCCACGTGCCGGCAGAATTTTGGTTTTACTCGGGTAGCGGCATGGGAACGGGGTCCTCGCCCTCACCCTTCTGCGTGGAGGAACCACCCTTCGTGGTGGTGAGCGTAATACCCACACTCGCAGTCATCAGCAGGAAAATTGCCACCCAACGAATCGAGCCGGTCTCCTGATTCAGCAACGCCCAACCGGCAATCGCCGCAATAGCGGGCTCCATACTCATCAGCACACTAAATACGCGCTCCGGCAGGTTACGCAGAGCCATCAGCTCCGCGCTATAGGGAATCACCGAAGCGAACATGGCGGTACCAAAAATCATGAGGAGCAGCATCGGATCCTGCGCCGCATTCCAAATCGGCTGAGGCGCCGGAACAACCGCCGCCACCGGGGCAATAAACGCAGCACCAACAAGCATCGCCACCGCCAGGCCGCTCGCACCCGGAACCAGGGCACCCACCTTCGCGCTAGAGCGAATATACAACGCCCAGAACACGCCAGCAATCAACGCGAACGTCAGACCCAGGTAATCGGTATCCTTACCAACCGCCGCCTCATAGCCGAGCACCAGCATGCCCGCCAGGGCGCAGAGCACCCACACCGCGTCGCGGAGCCTGCGCGTCAGCATGGACGCCAACGCCAGCGGGCCCAAGAACTCCACCGCAACCGCCAAACCAATCGGGATGCGGTCAATCGCGCAATAGAAGAAGCCGTTCATCAGACCGAAAGTCATACCGAAAATGATGACGGCACGCCACTGCTCCTTCGACCAAGACAGCGCACCCGGCGGCATTTCGCCGCCGCATCGGGTACGCCAACGCGCCGCCAACCACACGGCGCTACCCACCACCATGGAAGCAATCGCCAGACGGCTGACACTAATAGCCAGAGCACCAAACAGCGGGAAGAGCGTCACCGCGAACGCGGCACCGAACTGCAGCGATGAGCAGGACATCAGCACAAACATAATGCCCAGTGCGGGGCGTTGAGATGAAGTATGCGGCATGATTCTCCTTCCTGCGCCTCACAAGGCGGTACTTCTCCACGTGTGCATGCTGTGCCGCTACGGGGCAGAACGAACGCTCCAATAGCGCCGTTTAAAGAGCGCGCCCCCCGGGCAACACGAGATACTATCCTACTCGTTACCCGGGGGGGGGGGCTAGAAGCCGTTGACACGGCTACAGTTCAGTAGATTAGAGGCCCTTCGCCTCACGGTCAGCCTTAATCTGTTCAGCCGACGGAATCGTAATAGAGTTAGTCGCCATCTGCGCAATATCCACCGCGTGCGCATCCACCGCACCCGGCAGGTAATGGTCCGCATCCTCCAGCGTGCCGTCCTCCTGCGCCTTCTTCTGCGCACGAGCGTGAGAAATCGAAATACCGATACTCGCAGCCACCAGCAGAGCAATAGCAACCCAACGGACCAGGCCGGTAGCCTCACCAAGCATCACAATACCCACAGCCGCCGCAATCGCAGGCTCCAGGGACAGCACCACGCTATAAATGTGCGCGGGCAGCAGACGCAGCGAAGAAACCTCACCCAGCGCCGGCAGGGCAGAAGCCAGCAGACCCATCAGGCAGCCAATAGCCAGCAGGTGCACATCCTGGGTGACCTTCAACAGGTTATTGCCGCTTATCAGGAACGGGAACGGCAGAACCAGCAGGGTAGAGACAACGTTACCCACGACCATGCCGCCCATACCCGGAATCAGAGCGCCAACCTTCTCAGTCGCCAGAATATAGGCGGCACGAGAAATAGCGGTCAGGATTGCGAAAACCACACCCATCAACGCGAAATCTTCAGGCTTCGCCTGGGACTCAGCAGTCAGAATCGCCATGCCCGTAAATGACAGAGCAATCCACACCAGGTCCAGCTTACGGCGCGACATAACCGTCGCCAGCACCAGCGGACCCATAAACTCAATAGCCACCGCAATTGCTAGCGGAACCTGCTCAATAGCCACATAGAAGAAGGCATTCGCACCGGTCAGGGCGACACCGAGGACAATGACCGCCATCCACTGCTGACGGGTCCACGAACGAATCTGCGGGCGGAAGAACACCCACAGCAGGATAGAAGATGTCAGCAGGCGCAGAGCGACCACGCCCCAGGGGCCCAAATCGCCCATGAGCTGCTTGGCAAGAGCCGCACCGAACTGCGCCGAAATAATCGCGCCGGTCGCGTACGCAACACCCAGCCCCTGAGTCGCCAGGGGAGAACGCGCAGCATTGGGCGTATGGGTGGAAGAAGTCATAGTATTCCTTAGGATTCAGAAGAGGTATTAGCCGCTATCTGTCATCAGGCGCAACCCGAATCTCCGTGAAGCAGGTCACGCACTATGCAAACAATGAATAGTGTGTAATCTACGACAATTTTACGCGCTTTAAAATTGGGCGCAAATAAAGACCAAAACACCCTAACAAGCGATCAAAAACCTCCACGCCCTCGGTGAAATTTCACCCCCCAAACCCCACCACAGGCCCCATATTCAGGAAAAATTCACCAAGCCGTGATTTACTGAGAGCATGCTTGACCCGAAGAAGTCTCTATTCGATGAAGACGGCAACCCCCGTCCCGCACTGACCACCACCCTCGACAACGTACTGCGCATGCAACGACCGCTCGCGCTGTCCATCGTCAAAAAACTGCGTGAAGCACACCCCGACGAAACCCCCGAACAAATCCACAAGCGCCTCGACCGCACCTACCTTCGCGACATCACCGCCATCGGCGGCGTCACCGGCGCATCCGCATTCGTGCCCGGCGTCGGTACCGTCACCTCCATGAGCCTGTCCGCGCTCGCAGTCGGCGGCTACCTCGAACGCACCGCACTCTACGCCCAGGCAGTCGCAGAACTGCACGGCGTGCACGTACACGACGCTGAAACCGCCCGCTCCATGGTCATGGCAATCATGCTCGGTGAAGAAGGCTCCCAGCTCATGAACACCGTGCTGCTGCAGACCGGCAAGGCAGGCGGCGTCTCCAACAAGTGGGGTATGCTGCTCGGCAACTCCTCCAGCGGCAAGATGTTCAGCGTCGAACGGACCATCCGCAACCTGTTCATCCGCCGATTCCTCACCCGCCAGACCGGCGCACTGCTCGGCCGCGCCCTGCCCTTCGGCGTAGGCGCAATCGTAGGCGGCGGCGCAAACCTGACCCTCGGCAAGGACGTTGTGCGCAACATCCGCCGAGCCTTCGGCGACGCACCCGCCTACTTCCCCGCAGAGCTCATGATTACCCCGCGTGCACCGCGCGTACAGGGCGGCGAAGGTTCGGAAGGCTCCTCCAGCGTGGCTGGCTCCCTGCTCAAGGGCGTCAAAGACGCAGGTAAGGCTGTAGGCAAGGTCTTCACCCGCGACAAGGGCAACGACACCGAAACCGGTCACCACCGCATGCTCGGCCGCTAAAATCCTCGCCGGTCATAAAACCGGAACATAGCGAAGACCCAACACGCTAAAGACCCCGAATCCCTGAATGCAGGGACCCGGGGTCTTTTGTTTATATCTTTGCTACGGACTAAGCGTTCTTCGCATGGTCCAGCAGCTGAGCCGCAATACCGTTATAGGTGTGCGGAGTCAGAGCCGACAGACGCGCCTCAGCCTTGGGGGAGAGGCCCAGAGTAGCCACAAACTCCTTCAGACGAGCAGCATCCACGCGGTGACCGCGAGTCAGCTCCTTCAGACGCTCATACGGGTTCTCCATGCCGGGAACACCTGCGATAGCCTCAGCGCGCATCACCATCTGGATCGCCTCAGCCAGAACCTCCCAGTTCGCATCCAGATCAGCGGAAATAACCTCGGTCGCAATATCCAGACGCTCAAGGCCCTTCACCACATTGGAGATAGCCAGCACCGAGTGACCAAACGCCACACCAATATTGCGCTGCGCCGAGGAGTCAGTCAGGTCACGCTGCCAACGAGAAGTCACCAGGGTCGAACCCAGCGAATCCAGCAGAGCGTTAGAGAGCTCCAGGTTAGCCTCCGCATTCTCAAAGCGAATCGGGTTCACCTTGTGCGGCATAGTCGACGAACCGGTCGCACCAGCCACCGGAATCTGACGGAAGAAACCAATCGAAATGTAGCTCCACACATCGGTGCAGAGGTTGTGCAGCACACGGTTGAAGTGCGCGATATCCGAGTACAGCTCGGCCTGCCAGTCGTGCGACTCAATCTGGGTGGTCAGCGGGTTCCAGGTCAGGCCCAGGTGCTCCACAAAACCACGAGAAACAGCCTGCCAATCAGCGTCAGGAACCGACGCATAGTGAGCAGCGTAAGTGCCGGTCGCACCATTAATCTTGCCGAGGAACTCGGTAGCAGCAGCGTGCTTCACCTGACGCTTCAGACGGTAGGCGAGAACACCCAACTCCTTACCCAGGGTGGAGGGAGTTGCAGGCTGACCGTGAGTGCGGCACAGCATCGGCACGTCGCGGCCTTCCTCAGCCAGCTTCAGCAGAACCTCAACCAGGTTCTCAGCAGCCGGAACCCACACGTTCTCAACAGCGTCCTTGATGCCCAACGCGTAGGCGAGGTTGTTAATGTCCTCGGAGGTGCAGCCGAAGTGAACCAGCGGCACCAGGTGACCCAGGCCCAGGCCCTCCAGGCGGCGACCAATGTAGTACTCAACCGCCTTCACGTCGTGAACGGTGACTGCCTCAATCTCAGCCAGCTCCGCCACAGAATCAGCGTTGAAATCGGTCACGATGGCGCGCAGGCCCTTCTTCTGCTCCTCGCTCAGCGGGGACAGACCCGGCAGCACCTCGTGCTCGCACAGGTAAATGAACCACTCAACCTCAACGTGGATGCGGTCGCGGTTCAGCGCCGCCTCAGAAAGGTAGTTGGTCAGGGGTGCGGTCACGGATGCGTAGCGTCCGTCCAGGGGGCCCAGTGCAAGTTCGCCGGTGCCCAGATCAATACGGCCAGAAGGCAAGAAGGTGTTATTGGTGTGAGACATAACTCTATTTTTGCATGAATTCGCCGAAAAAAAGAGGCGGGCAGAGCATATGGACGTGATGGGTGGCTGGGTTAGTTGCAGAAATATGACAAAACGAGGGGGTACGGAGGGGGCATTTTTCGGGTGATAAGGGGTAAAAACGTGCGAATTTTTCGAAACAAGCCTGAGTTATCCACAGGTTGCCGCACTCCACCTGCACGGTCACCGCGGCAGATTTAGCCTAAAACAAACCCGCCGTGAAAGGACACACTATGAGCACCCTCGTCGACACCACACCACCACCCGTACCCCAGCTGCCCCGGATCGAACCGACCGATATTCTCCGCGCAGCAGGACACATGGGCATCGGCACCGCCGCCGGCCACGCCCTCGCCACCCAGCTCATGGCAGCAGCCACCCTCGCCCGAGCCAAAGGCGCAGAACTCTCCCACCGGATGCGCACCGAAGCCCAAGAAATCCGTACCGCACACCAACGTGCCACCGAACTTAACGGCGACCACTGGACCTCAGAAGCAGGACGCGCCTACCGGCGACAACTCGAAGAACACCGCGACAAAATCCGCAACCAAGCCGAACAAGCCGAAAGCGCCGCCGCCATGATCGCCGCCGCCGGTGAAGAACTCGCCAACGACCTCACCGCCAAAGCGCAAGCCATCAAAGCCGCCGCCTCCGCCGTAGATAACCTGCTCGGCAAACTCGCCGACGGCGTCGCGGACGCCCTCGAAAAACTCAACCCCGGCGAAATCATCGCCCGCTCAGGCGTGCAAAAAGCCCAGTCAACGCTCGATTCACTCATGCACGTGAACCTGCCCGACGGGCTGAGCTCGCTCATCCGAACCCACTAACCTCACCCCAGGAGACACCATGCTTACCGGACCTACCGTTGCGCCCATCGGTGACCTCGCCGACTCCGCAGGACCCACCGCAGGCACCATCAGCGTTACCCTCGAAGAAATGCCCGCCATCGCCGACGGGCTCGACACCGTCAGCCGCACCTGCGCCGACCGAACCATGCCGATTCTCGGCATCGCTGCCGAAACCAGGCTCTTCCTCGGTATCAACGGACGCGCCCAGCAGGCTGCTGGTCTCTGCGCCGGCCTTGCTACAGAGCTCGGCGGAAGCGCGCTAAAGTTCGGCGCCACCGCAGCCGCCGTCCGCACCGCCCACAGCTCCTACCTGCAGACCGAAAATATTGTCGCAGGCTGGTTCGAATCCATGGGCATCGCAAAGGACGGCAAGCTACCCGATGGACGCAGCACCCGAGATCACCTGCGCGGCCTCATCGCCGGAGAACCCGGCGAAGCCGACTACCTCATCAAGCTCACCATTCCCGAGCTTGGGTATTTCGCGGCCTATTGGGTATTGCCTCATTCGCCTGTAGTAGCAGCCATTATCTTCGGTTTCACCGCCTATATGGACGCCAAATGGAATCCCGAAATTGCCCGTCAGCGTATTGCTGGGCGACTCTCCGCTGTAACAAAAATACCCCAGGGAATCATCGAAAAAGTCTTGGCCGTAGGCGGAGTTGGAATCGTCGGCCCTCTCCGTGATCCGGATTCTGATAAGAAAGCGCATAACATGCGCACTGCCTCAGCCGACGATTACGGGGTCAGCGCACATTCCGGCGAGAAGAACCGTCTAACGGTGGACGCTAGCGCTGAACGTCTGCAGGCTGCTGCCAAGGCGCAGGACCAGGAGTTTGAACGTTCCCAACAAGAGCCGACAAAGGGTGAACGCGGTGCAGTACTCGTCACTGTCATGTACGAAGCAGGACACGAAGGTGACCCAGCCCATGCCCTGTATGTGGTGAGTATTCCGGGTACGAACTTCTCATCCGTGGGTGGCTCTCCTATAGATCTCCCTGGGACTCTACGCGAAGCACTGGGTAACGATACTCTGGAGAACCCTGCCTATCAGATGGTTCTGCAGGCTCTACGTGAAGCCGGAGCACCTCAAGGTGCCCGCGTGTACATGGAAGGTTTTAGCCAGGGAGGCATGATTGCCTACAACATGGCGAATAGCACTGAAGTTGCTAAAGAAATCAACATCGTGGGTGTCTACGCTCAAGCTTCCCCGCTACGAGGTCTGCCGGCTAAACGTCGTGACTTTGGAGTGGACTACGTGGAAGGAGATGGAGACTGGGTTCCTGACTCTGCGTTTAGGCCTGAAGGAGGCTGGCGTCCCGATGAACGTGATACCGCAATTACGGTCTCAAATTTCAAACATGACAGCGGGGCATATAGAGAAACCCTGCAACGTGAAGGATACGGAAACCAGACCCTGGGTGCTCTCAAAGCAGCCATGGGTAATAAAGGTTACGTGCAAGGGGAACAAAAGGTTACCTCGGCTTCCGCTATGCCTGATGGTTACACGTTTGAAGAACGTCTGAACGAGTATGGATTGCGTGGAGCTAGGTACGGTAAACAGGCTCTTGAAGCTGGGGTGCAGCTTGATCCTCGAGTTTTATATGAGGGTATAGACCAACTAACAGATGGGGAACTACACCGAGTAGATAGCGTAGTGCGTGCCAACGTTGAAAATACTCGGCAGAATGTCGAAGATACCATCTCAGACGTCCAGCAGGGCATGGAGATTGCCAAGCAGAAGGCTGAGGGTCTCCAGCGAGAAGCCGGAGAAGCCGCCTGGGCGGTTGCTCAGCAAATCCCCGCCGTCATCGAGGGCGCCCAAAAGACCATCCCTCACCCTGAGCCGACTCCACAGGAATCTCAGAACCCGCAGCCTGCATGGCCCGAAATGCCTGTGCCACAGATGCCCAAGGTGCCTCTCCTGCAGGGATACAACCCGCAGCATCTGCCGTCCGCCATCAATATGCCGAGCGACCTGAGCCGCCCCGAGCCTGCCCCCATCAAGATGCCCGGGGACCTGAGTCGTCCGGAGCCTGCGCCCATCAAGATGCCCGCTCGAATCGAGGCAGAAGGGCAGCTACCCCCTGCAGGGCTGATCCCGCCGGACATTCTGCCCAAACCTGCAGATCTGCATACGCACATCGAAAAGGCTGTTACTCAGCCATTCATCGATCAGTTGCAGCTCCCTAGTGTGGGCTCTGTGCTCAAGAATCCTCCAATCTTCGGATCTGGACAGGGCGGAGACTACGACGGCGGTGAGTCGCTCATCCCCACTCTGCCGGACCTGAAACCTGCGCCCATGCTCCCGCCCAAGAGCATTGACCCGGGATTCCTCGCACCAACTCCGCCCGAGAATATCGATCCCGGGTTCCGCGCACCAGGCCCTCCCGAGGACCTGACTCCCCTCGAGGAGCGTGAACCCCTGATGGTCTAAAAGCCCAATCTCAAGAACCAATCTTGACGGCTCGGTGGAGGGTGGAGGGGACGAGTAGAGTAGAGAAGAGAAGAGGGGCGCCGCCGGTCCAATACCCGGCGGCGCCCCTCCATCTATGCGTACAGCGCTCGCGGCTAGTCTCTGCTACCTGCACAGGTACAGCTTGCTCGCGACCTGCTCTCCAGGTGAGAAGCGTTAGCCTCCGAGCCGCCCGCAGGCACATACTGGAAGCATGAGCCAGTCAGCTGAACACGCCAACATCCCGGTCCGCCCCGTCTTCAACACCCTGCCCAGCTACGCGGCAGGCAAGCCGCCCGCACCCGTTGAAGGCCTCACCCAGTACAAGCTCTCCTCCAACGAGAACCCGCTGGGCCCCGTACCCGAGGTTGCGCGCGTCCTCGCAGAATTTGCGACCGCGCACCGCTACCCCGACCCGCTCTCCACCGCCCTGCGACAGAAGCTCTCCGCACGACTGGGTGTGGACGCTGACGACATCGTCACCGGTGCCGGTAGTCTCGGCGCGCTCAACCAGATTCTCAAAACCTTCGCCGGCGTAAACGCCGACGGCGTTCAGGACGAAGTCATCTACGCCTGGCGTTCCTTCGAGGCGTACCCGATCCTTGTCGGCATCATGGGCGCTCGCAGCGTGCAGGTGCCGAACCTGCCCGACGGCTCGCACGACCTGGACGCCATGGCCGCCGCCATCACCGAGCGCACCCGCCTGATTCTGGTCTGCACCCCCAACAACCCGACCGGTCCCGCCGTCACCGAAAGCCAGATTCGTGCGTTCCTGGCGAAGGTGCCCTCCCACATTCCCGTGGTGATTGATGAGGCGTACTTCGAATTCTGCGCTGCCTCCACCGTGCAGGAGGGTGAAGAGCCTCCGCTGAACGGCCTGGATATCTACTGTGACTACGAGAACGTCATCATTCTGCGCACCTTCTCCAAGGCGCAGGGCCTGGCGGGTCTACGCGTGGGCTACTCGATTTCGCATCCGCAGATTACGCAGCACCTGCGCGTGGCGGCGACCCCGTTCGCGGTGACGGCGCTGGCGGAGGCGGCGGCTATCGCCTCCATCGAGCATGAGGATGCGGTGATGGAGCGCGTGAGCCACCTGGTGTCTGAGCGTGAGCGCGTGACCGCCCGCCTGTGCGAGCTGGGCTACGAGTTCCCGAGCACTTACGCGAACTTTGTGTGGCTGCCCCTGGGGGAGCGTACGGGTGAGTTTGTGCAGCTGATGGCTGAGCACGCGCTGTCGGTGCGTGCGTTCGGTACCGAGGGCGTGCGCGTGAGCATCGGTGAGGTGGAGGCGAACGACCGTTTCCTCTCGCTATGCGAGGTCTTCGCGAAGGGTCTCTAGAGCCTCTTGTGAAGGGGCTTAGGCGATTACCCGACCATAATTGAACAATGTACTATTTTCCCTTGTCGAGGTTCGTTTGGGCTTTTCAAATGGTTCTCGCGCGGGAAAAATGATGGCTCGAAAAAGCTCTCAAGAGTTAAATTAAACCTCCCGTATATTCCGTAAAAAGAATATATGGGAGGTTTAATTTAATGATGTTCAAATAGTGAATGACAGGGCACAATACACTGCGTTATCAGCGTAACTGCCGCGAGATAAAGCCGAAAAGAGTAGACTGGTAACTACATATGCCCAGACCCTCACAGGCTTGCCGGAACACCTCAAACCCTGCACCATCAGGTGAACGTTGAGACTAAAACCCAAGCCGCTGAGGGCCAAGCCCTCGTCACGTGTGGAGGTTAGATGCACGAGAACGACAAGTACCCCGGAGTGCCCGAACGCATCCAGCTCATGGATGAAAACGGCACCGTACACGAACACCCCACCTACAGCCGGTACATCGAAGACGTCAACGCAGACACCCTGCGCGAGGCATACCGCCTCATGTACACCACCCGCCGATTCGACGACGAGGCAACCGCCCTGCAGCGCCAGGGCCAGCTCGCCCTCTGGGTACCCAGTCGAGGCCAGGAAGCCGCACAGGTCGGCTCCGCACTCGCCTACGCGCCCAACGACTACATCTTCCCCTCCTACCGTGAACACGCCGTCGCTCTGACGCGTGGCGTGGACTTCCGCGATCTGATCACCATCTTCCGCGGCTCCACCACCCACGGCTGGGACATGAAGGCACACAACTTCCACACCTACACCAAGGTGCTTGCCGCTCAGACCCTGCACGCCGTCGGCTACGCCATGGGCCTGAACTTCGACGCCGACATCGAAGCTGAAACCGGCACCCGCCGCACCGGTCAGGGCCAGGCAACCGACCCCGCCGAGGACACCCAGAAACCCGCCGTGGCGGTCTATTTTGGCGACGGCTCCTCCACCGAGGGTGACGCGCACGAATCCATGGTTTTCGCCGCCTCCTATAACGCGCCGGTGCTCTTCTTCGTGCAGAACAACCGCTGGGCTATCTCCGTGCCCTTCGAGGTGCAGTCCCGTGTGCCGGTGTCCACCCGCGCCGCAGGCTACGGCTTTGAAGGTATCCGCGTGGACGGCAACGACGTTCTCGCGGTGCTCGCCGCAACCCGCTACGCCATGGAGAAAATCCGTGCCGGTGAAGGCCCCGTGCTGATTGAAGCTGAGACCTACCGCCTCGGCCCGCACACCACCGCGGACGACCCCACCAAGTACCGCACCGATGCCGACCTGGAAGGTCCCCTGCGCCGCGATCCCATGCTTCGCCTTGAAAAGCACCTGCGCGATAACGGCTACGCCGACGATGCCTTCTTCAAAGAGGTTGCAGAATCCGCGCAGCAGGTCGCATCCGGCGTGCGTGAGGCAGTGCTGAACTCCGAAGTTGCCGACTTTGAGCGTTTCTTCGACCGCGTCTACGTGCAGGAACACCAGCAGGTGGAAGACGACCGCGAGTTCTACCGTAACTACGTTGCAGGCTTTGAAGAGGAGTAAGCATGAGCGAGAAAATTGAACGTTTGACCCTCGCCAAGGCGATTACCCGCGGCCTGGAAGACGCCATGGAAGCTGACCGCACCGTCGTCATGCTCGGTGAGGATATCGGCAAGCTCGGCGGCGTGTACCGTGTGACCGAAGGCCTGCAGGCGCGCTTCGGTGACCGCCGCGTCATGGACGCGCCCCTGGGCGAGTCCGGCATTATCGGCACCTCCATCGGTATGGCGCTGCGTGGCTACCGCCCCGTGCCGGAGATTCAGTTCGACGGCTTCGTGTTCCCCGCCTACAACCAGATCACGAGCCAGCTGGCGAAGATTCATAACCGCACCGATAAGCAGTACACGGTGCCGGTGACCATCCGCATTCCGTACGGTGGTGTGATTGGTTCGGTGGAGCACCACTCCGAGTCCCCGGAGGCGCTGTTCGCCCACACCGCGGGTCTGCGTATTGTGACCCCCTCGACCCCGCACGAGGCGTACTGGATGACCCGCAAGGCGATTGAGTGCCCCGACCCGGTCATTATTTTTGAGCCGAAGCGCCGCTACTGGCTCAAGGGTGAAGTGGACTTTAGCGACACTTCTTTTGATCCGTTTAGCGCCCAGGTGGTGCGTGAGGGTGCCGACGCGACCATCGTTGCGTACGGTCCGCTGGTGCCGGTTGCTCTGGCTGCCGCAGAGGCTGCCGTGGAGGACGGCCGCTCGATCGAGGTCATTGACCTGCGCTCGATTTCGCCGCTGGATGTGCCGACGGTTGCCGCTTCGGTGGCGAAGACCGGTCGCCTGATTATTGCGCACGAGGCACCGACTTTCGGTGGTATGGGTGGCGAGCTGGCGGCGGCTGTTACGGAGCGTTGCTTCTACAGCCTGCAGGCGCCGGTGATTCGCGTGGGCGGCTACTACATGCCGTACCCGGTTTCTCGTGTTGAGGAAGAGTACGTGCCTGATATTGACCGTATTCTTGAGGCGGTTGACCGCGCTTTTGACTACTAGGCATGCCCTGATCTGACGTATCAGCGTGTTGCGCTATGGCGGGTGAAAAACCCGCACAGAATATTCCGTATAGGGTATATGCCCTAGTGAGAGGTAAAAATGTCCCAGATTTTCCCGCTCCCTGACGTGGGTGAAGGCCTGACCGAAGCAGAAATCCTCAGCTGGAAGGTAGCCGTCGGCACCGAGGTCGCCATCAATGACGTCCTCGTCGAAATTGAAACCGCTAAGAGCGTCGTTGAGCTGCCCTCGCCCTTCGCCGGCACCGTCGAGGCGCTGCTCGTTGCCGAAGGTGAAACCGTTGAGGTGGGCACCCCGATTATCAGCATCTCCGGTGGCGACAACGCACCCGCAGCCCCGGCTGCACCCGCCGCAACCGAGACTGAATCCGGCACCGCACTGGTCGGCTCCGGCCCCAAGGCGGACGCGGTCAAGCGTCGCGCCCGCAAGCGCCCCGCCTCCGCAACCCAGCCCGCACAGGCTCCCGCGGCACCGGCGGCACCGGCTGTTCAGGCACCGGTGGCGCACACCCCCTCCAACCCGGTAAACCGTAACCAGGGCCTGCTGAGCGAGCTGGCTGAGCGTGCCTCCCGCTTTGTGGAGAACACCCCGCTGAACTCGGTGGTGCAGCGTCTGTCGCACGAGCCCGCGGCTCCGACTCTGCCGCCCGAGCAGGTTCCGCACCGCCCGACCCTCGCGCCGCCTCCGGTGCGTCTTGCCGCAAAGGAACTGGGCGTTGACCTGGCGAACGTGACCGCTACCGGTGCGCGCGGCCAGGTGACCAAGCAGGACCTCATGAACTATGTGGCGCACCTGAGCGATGTGCAGCATAGCGGCGCCCGTCAGCCGTTCTGGCAGCCCGCAGCCACCCCCGGTGACCGCATTGAGCGCATCCCGGTGCGTGGCGTGCGTAAGGCAACCGCGAAGGCGATGGTTTCGTCGGCGTTTAGCGCCCCGCACGTGTCCATCTTTGTGGATGTTGATGCCTCCCGCACCATGGAGTTCGTGAAGCGTCTGAAGCGTTCCCGCCACTTTGAGGGTGTGAAGGTCACCCCGCTGCTGGTGCTTGCCGCCGCCGTGATTTGGGCTGCTGAGCGTAACCCGCAGGTCAACGCGACCTGGACCGATAGCGAGATTCAGATTAAGCACTTCATGAACCTGGGTATTGCTGCGGCGACCCCGCGCGGTCTGATGGTTCCGAACATTAAGGATGCTCAGGAGCTGTCCCTGCGTGAGCTGGCTGTTGCGCTGAATAACCTGACCACCCGTGCCCGTGAGGGTAAGACTCAGCCCGCTGAGATGGCGAACGGCACCCTGACCATTACGAACATTGGTTCGCTGGGTATTGATACCGGTACCCCGATCATTAACCCGGGTGAGGTTGCGATTGTTGCTTTCGGTACGATCAAGCAGAAGCCGTGGGTGGTTGATGGTGAGGTTATTCCTCGCTGGGTGACGACCCTGGGCGGATCCTTCGACCACCGCGTGGTGGATGGCGACCTGTCGGCTCGTTTCATGGCTGATGTGGCTGCGATCCTTGAGGAGCCTGCACTGCTACTGGATCACTAGGCGGCATGTTTTGGCTAGTCGGCGTTTTATTGCTGGGTAGCTGAAGCTATTTAGGATACAGATTCAGATACAGAAAACCTCCGGTACCTTGTCTCAAGGTAGCGGAGGTTTTCTGCACGTTTTATCCCTATCGCAACGAGGTGCAGGTGCTGAGAAGCCTAGGCGTCCTCGCGTGCCACCTGGTCGTTCGGGTACTTGTCCACGCGGCGGTGGTACAGGCGTCCGCACAGGCCGCCGAGGATGGCGCCGAGGAAGCTCAACGCCAGAACCAGCAGAACCGCCAGCAGACCGTTCGCGAAGTCACCCGCAATCAGCTTCTGCAGGGACAGGGATGCAACACCGTTCTGGAACAGCTGAGGCGCCAGGAAGGTCGCCAGGGATCCGAGGATGAGCGCCATAATCTGCCAGAGCCACACGGCGATGCCCTGCTTTGCGCCGGCGAATCGTGCCATACGGCCCGCTGCGTAGCCGCCCACCAAGTAGGCGAAGAAAATCAGTACGCTCAGCGCCACTGCGACCGGCACGGCGTTCGACGCGCCGCTGAAGAGTCGGGAGACCACCGAGGCGTACTCGATGGATTCGGTCTGACCGGTTAGGGTCAGCCACGACTGGATAGCCCACAGGCCACCGTCCATGAGGGAGATGGTAATCAGCCAACCGAGCAGGCCGGGCAGCAGGTGCATGCGGGAGTAGCGGCTCTTCTGCATGGACAGCGCGGTTGCGGCGGTGAGGATGGGCTCTGCACCCGCCGCACCGGCATCACCGGCGGGAGTGGGGATGACGAAGTGGTCATCATCCGCCGGATTAGCCTGCTGGGCACTGGGTGCCGCATGGGCGTTGCTGGGTGCGGGCACCTCGTAGCTTGCCGCAGCGGTAGGAGCGGTAGAAGCATTACCGCGTACGTTGTCCGCGCTGGGAGCTGCAGGCTTGTCGAGCCAGCTGAGGTTGTCGGTAGCAGGTTCACCCAAGTCAGCACCGGAGTCTGCACTTTGAGCGGCGCTGTTTGCGGAGAGGAGCGGCTGGGTTGCGGGAGCCGCCTCGGTGAGGGGACGGGTCGCATCCTGCGAGGACTGCGCAGAGGACTGAGCCGAAGAGACCGACTCACGCGCCTTTTCGTGGGCGCGGCGTGCGGCGTTCAGCTCCTCATCGGTCAGAACCACGGTGGGGTCGTCGGAGGAGAATGCCGCCTCCCACAGGTCACTTTCGGTGGGAGTGGACGCCGCGGTCGGGCGCTGCTGCGGGGTGTTGTTCTGTGCGTTCATTAAATCCTTTGGATTCTAGTCCTGGGTGCTGATTTAGCGGTTGCGGTCAGCGTAGAAGGCGCGTGCTTCTTCCAGGGCTTCTGCGGAGTAGGTGTGCGGGTACGCCGGGCGTTCGTTCTCGTCCAGGGTGCGAACCACGCGGCCGGGGTTGCCGACGACCAGGGAGTTAGCCGGGACGTCCTTGGTGACGACGGTGCCCGCACCGATCACGGAGTTCTTGCCGATGGTCACGCCGCCCAGGATGATGGCGCCGCCGCCAATCCAGACGTTGTCTTCAACCGTGATGGGCTTGCCACCTTCCCAGTATGCGGCGCGGTCGACCGGGTTGAGCGGGTGGGTGGGGGTGAGGAACTGCACGTTGTTGCCGACGAGCACGGTGGAGCCGATGCGGATCGGGCAGACGTCCAGGAAGACGCAGCCAAAGTTGAAGAAGGAGCCGTCACCAATATAGGTGTTCACGCCGTAGTCGAAGCGTGCACCGGGGCGGATGTGCGAGTGCTCGCCCAGGTGGCCGAGGTGTTCACGGTAGACGTGCATTGCCTGGGCCTGCTCGCCGCGTGCGTAGTGTTCTTCGGCGAGGACGGTTGCAGCGTGGATGCGCTTAGTCTGCGCGGCGCATTCGGCGTCGGGCATGTAGGCGGCGCCGGAGACCATGCGGTTGAAGATGTCGCCGTTGGGGCGCTGCGGGGTGTGCATTAGTGGGCTCCTCCCAGAAGATAAGCAAGTGCGATGATGGCCATTCCGAACAGGATGACGACTCCTCCGGCGATTGCGAATCGTTTGGAAATTTCGCGGAGGAGCTTCTTGAACTGTTCGTCAGTGATGTCTTGCTGTCGTTTACTCATGCTTTAAGTATCCCAGAGTTGCGGGGTTCTGCCTTAGTGTTTCGGTGTTTATTGCGGTATCTGGGGCGGGTGTGCCGTGTGATTTTCAGCGTGGAAAGAAACGGTGCTGAGTTGAAGCCTGCGGGGGCGGGAAGGCACAATCATTGCATGACTGAGGCTCAGAAGAACACGAATCTGCAGGATGCGGCGGCACCTGCATCCCCCGCTGGCGTATCGGCTGGTGCGCATCCGTTGGCGCATCGCCCCTGGTTGAAGAATTATTCTTCGTGGACTGCCCGCGATATTGAGCTGCCCGAGACCTCGCTGAGCCACCTCATTGACGAGGCGGTCCGCACCGTACCCCACAAGGTGGCGCTGGAGTTCTTTGGCGCGACCACGACCTACGCTGAGTTGGGGGATCAGATTGAGCGTGCTGCGGAGGGTCTGCGCGTAGCGGGTGTGCAGGCGGGTGACCGTGTGGCGCTGATTTTGCCGAACTGCCCTCAGCATATTGCGGCGTTCTACGCGATTTTGCGCCTGGGCGCGATTGTGGTGGAGCATAACCCTCTGTACACGGGCGCGGAGTTGCGCCACATGTTTGAGGATCACGGCGCGAAGGTCGCGATTGTGTGGGATAAGATCGCCTCGCATATTACGGGTCTTCCGGCGGATATCCGCCCGAACCATATTTATTCGGTGAACATGATTTCGGCGATGCCTGCGCTGATGCGTACCGCGCTGAAGCTGCCGTTGAAGAGTGCGCGTGCTTCGCGTGAGAAGCTGACTGGTCCCGCTCCGGGTACGGTGCCGTGGGCTCAGCTGGTGAAGAGCGAGCGTATTGACCCGTCGCATCGCCGCCCGACCGCGCACGATATTGCGCTGCTACAGTACACCTCCGGCACGACCGGTCTGCCGAAGGGCGTGATGCTCACGCACCGCAACCTGGAGTCTAACGGCCGCATGGGTGAGGCATGGATTAACCCGGGCGATGACGAGGTGATTTACTCGGTTCTGCCGCTGTTCCACGCCTACGGTATGACCCTGGGCGTGACGATTGCGTCGCTGTGCCGTGCCCGCCTGGTGCTGTTCCCGACTGTGGACATGGACCTGATTCTGAAGGCGATGAAGAAGACCCGCCCGACCATTCTTCCTGCGGTTCCGCCGGTGTATCGCCGCCTCATGGATGAGGCGAAGAAGCGCGGCGTGTCCCTGGAGGGTATCCGTTACGCGGTCTCGGGTGCGATGAACCTGCCGCCTGAGCTGGTTGCCGAGTGGGAGGAAGCGTCCGGCGGTTTCATGGTGGAGGGCTACGGCCTGACCGAGTGCGCGCCGCTGGTGTCCTGTAACCCGCTCAATGACACTCGCCGTGCCGGTTTTATTGGTGTTCCGTTCCCCTCCACCGATATTCGTGTGGTGGACCCGGAGACCGGCGAGGACGTGCCTGATGGCGAAGAGGGCGAGCTGTGGGTGAAGGGCCCTCAGCGTTTTGCCGGCTACTGGAAGCGTGAGGACGAGACCGCGAAGACCATCACCCCCGAGGGTTGGCTGCGTACCGGCGATATTGTGCGCCTGGACGAGGACTACTTCATTCAGATTGTCGACCGTATTAAGGAAGTCATTATTACCGGCGGTTTCAACGTCTCCCCGACGGAGGTTGAGGTCGCCCTCAAGCAGCACGACATGGTCGCGGATGCGGCAGTGGTCGGTATTCCGCTGCCCGCCGGTGGCGAGATGGTCGTTGCCGCCGTGGTTGCCGCCCCGGGACGCGTGGTGCAGGAACACACCCTGCGTGAGCACTGCTACTCGAAGGTGACCCGCTATAAGGTTCCGCGCCGCATCGTGGTGGTGGATGACCTGCCCCGTTCGATGCTGGGTAAGGTTCTGCGCCGTAAGGTGCGTGAGCAGCTGATTGCTTCGGGTGAGTTCGATCAGTAGTACTGGTTGATTCGCCGCCTGCTCGTAATGAGTGGGTTAGATGGACGCCGGCTTGGGTTTTTGTACCCTTGCCGGCGTTTTGTGTGCGCCTGAATACACCGTCAATGACGCTTTGTGACCTGGAAATAATCACTGCATGACGAAATATGACAAAATATGACGACCTTGACGTTCTGTGTCTCATGAATAGCTCTTAACTTCCACACCCGCCCCCGCGCGTGCTGTAATTGTCCCATCATCATTCCCATCGGACGTGCTAATACCAACGTCAGCACCCGGTGGAACGCATCATCATTCAACAGAAAGATTCATAGCCGTGAAGAAGTTTGCTGCTGCTCTCGCAGTTGTCCCCATGGTCTTTGGCCTGGCAGCCTGCGGTTCCACCAACTCCTCCTCTTCCTCCTCTTCCGCATCCAAGAAGGTCACCATCGGTGTGGTTGGCTCTGAGAAGTTCAACAAGACCCTGAAGGAAGAAGCTAAGAAGCAGGGTATCGACATTGAGTACAAGGAGTTCAGCGCTTACACCGAGCCGAACCCCGCACTGGACGCCGGTGACATCGACATGAACCGCTTCCAGCACATCGCGTACCTGTCTAACTACAACGTGAGCGCTAACAAGGATCTGCAGATTGTCGGCCCGACCGTCATCTACCCGATGGCTCTGTTCTCCAAGAAGCACTCCAAGCTGGCTGACATCCCCCAGGGCGGCGAGATCGTTATCCCGAACGACACCGTGAACGAAGCACGCGCACTGAAGCTGCTGAAGACCAACGGTCTGGTTACCTTCAAGAACGCTGACGTTGACGCACCCACCATCGACGACGTGGACACCGCTAACTCCAAGGTGAAGGTCACCCCTGTTGACGCAACCCAGACCGTGGTTGGCATGGAGTCCGCTGACGGCGCAGTCGTCAACAACGACTTCCTCAAGGATGCAGGCCTGAAGCCCGCAGACGCACTGGCTCAGGACGACCCCAAGACCGACCCCTCGGCAATCAAGTACGTGAACCTCTTCGTTGCTCAGAAGGACAAGGCTGACGACGAGACCTACAAGAAGATCGTTGAACTCTTCCACTCCAAGGCCGTCATGGACGTCGTTCAGGAAGAGACCCGCGGCACCGCCGTTGAGGTCAACGTGAGCACCGACGAGCTGCGTCAGTCCCTGGCTAACGAAGAAGCCAAGCTGCGCGCCAAGAAGTAATCTTCTAAATACACGCCTCCTCTAGGCATACGCAAAGGCGGTAAGTCTAAGAACCCGATGCGGGTGAAGGCTTACCGTCCTTTGCGTAACGGCGTTAAGGCCCTTTAGCGCCCCAACCACGACATTTACGGATACATATTTATGAGTGAACTGGCACAGAGCTTCGGCGACAGCACCTCGCCCATGGTGGTTCTGGACGGAGTCTCCAAGGTCTTCGGCAACGGCCCCAAGGCAGTAGTTGCTGTCGACAACGTCTCCCTCACCATTAACCGCGGTGAAATCTTTGCAATTATCGGCTACTCCGGCGCCGGTAAGTCCACCCTGGTCCGCCTCATTAACGGCCTGGAAACCACCACCAGTGGCACCCTGACCGTTGGCGGCTTCGAGATTTCCGGTAAGCGCGACTCCGAACTGCGCGAAGCACGCACCAACATCGGTATGATCTTCCAGCAGTTTAACCTGATGAACTCCCGCACCGTGCTCGGTAACGTTGAGTTCCCCCTGAAGATTGCCGGCTGGTCTAAGAAGGACCGCCGCGCCCGCGCCCTGGAAATGCTCGAGTTCGTGGGTCTTGCCGACCGCGCAGGCCACTACCCGAACCAGCTTTCGGGCGGTCAGAAGCAGCGCGTGGGTATTGCCCGTGCGCTCGCGACCAGCCCCGCCCTGCTACTGGCGGATGAGTCCACTAGCGCGCTGGACCCGGAAACCACTCATGAAGTGCTTGCGCTCCTTAAGCGTGTGAACCGCGAACTGGGCGTGACCGTCGTGGTCATTACCCATGAGATGGACGTGGTCTCCAGCATTGCTGACCGTGTGGCAGTCATGGAGTCCGGCCGTGTGGTGGAGCAGGGCAACGTCTACGACGTCTTCTCCAACCCGCAGACCGATGTGGCGAAGCTGTTCGTGGCGACCACCGTCAAGCTCGCCCCCACCGGCAAGGAAGCGGCTGAGCTGCGCGCTAACCACAAGGGTTACCTCATCAACGTTGAAATCGTGGAGGGCAACCAGGAGCTCGGTAAGGTGCTGTCCTACCTGGGCGCCCGTAACGTCCGCTTCAACATTGTGGGCGGCGGTATTGAGACCCTGCAGGGCAAGGCGTACGGTACCCTCACCCTGGAACTTCTCGGCGAAATCACCAGCATTGATGCCGCCGTTGCTGAACTGAAGACCGTTGCCCGCGTGCAGGAGGTGCGCTAAATGTTTGCTACTACTCTTCCGCTGGCTGCGTCTAAGACGGACTGGTCCGAGTTCCTGCCCGAAAAGCTGCTCCCGGCTATCGGCGATACGTTCTACATGGTGACTATCACCATGGTGTGCGCCGGTCTGGTTGGTCTGATTGTGGGTGCTCTGCTGTACACCACCCGTGAGGGTAATATCTTCCAGAACCGCTTTGTGTACACGGTCCTGAATATTCTGGTGAACGTGATTCGCCCGATTCCGTTCATTATTTTGATTGCGGCTTTGGGTCCGCTGACGAGCGCCGTGGTGGGTACCCGCCTGGGCGTGAATGCGGCGGTCTTCGCGATGAGCTTCGGTGCTGCATTCGCTATTGCCCGTATCGTGGAGCAGAACATGGTCTCCATTGACCCGGGTGTGATTGAGGCGGCGCGCGCGATGGGCGCTTCGAAGCTGACTATCCTGTTCACCGTGATGATTCCGGAGGCGCTTGGCCCGCTGATCCTCGGTTACACCTTCCTCGTCATTGGCGTGGTGGATATGTCCGCTATGGCCGGTTACGTGGGTGCTGGCGGTCTGGGTAAGATCGCGATTGTGGACGGCTACCAGCGCTTCAACGATGAGATCACCTGGGCTGTTGTGGCGATTATTATCGTCCTGGTTCAGCTGGTTCAGTTCATCGGTAACTTCCTGGCGAAGAAGGTTATGCGCCGATAAGCTCGTGCCCCTTGTAGGCCTTGTAGGTACTGTAGGTACGGCTGATACAACATAGAAGACCCCCGGTCTGCTCCTTGAGGAGCGGGCCGGGGGTCTTTCTTGATGCTGCCTATCAGGTGAGGCGGTGGCGCGGTGAGGCGGTGAGGTGTCTACGGTAGGTGCTTAGCCCTGCTGCTTAGCCCTGCGCCGCCATAGACTGCTATGCCTCAGACTGCTGTGCCGCCTCAAGCTTGGCGATCCAGGTGCGTGCCGCCTCCCAGAGCTGCGGGTCATTGAACGAATCGAAGCGCCCAAAACCGGTCGGTGCCTTTGCCGGGTCGGTGCCTTCCGGAACGTAAATCATGACCTTCGTACCGGCGTCACGTGCCGCCTGCGCGCCCGCGGGGGAGTCCTCGAACGCCAGCGCCTCGTGACCTTCAAAGCCGAGGCGACGTGCCGCCTCCAGGTACATGTCCGGGGCGGGCTTACCGGTCGGAACGTCGTTGCTGCTGACCCAGGTGCGCACCAGCGGGGCGTAACCGTAGCTTTCCATTTTCAGGGTCAGAATGTTCGCGGTGGAGTTCGACGCCACCGCAACCGGCATGTGCTCACTCAGGAAGCCCAGGAACTGTTGCGCACCCTCAATCAGGTCCACGCCGGAGCTGATGACCTCGTGCTCGGTGGTGAGCAGATCCTTCATCACGCGTTCATGGTGCTCGGCGTACTCTGCGGAGGCGGTGTCCGGCTTCTGACCGTTCTGCGCCTCGTAGGAGAGCAGGGCAAGCTCCTGCGCGACGTCGGCTGCCGCCAGGCCGGTGAGGCGATGCTCCACCTCCTCGGTGAAGGGAACAGACCAGCGTGCGAAAAGCTCACGCTGCACATCGTTCCAGACGGTCTCGGAGTCGAGGAGGATGCCGTCGCAGTCGAAGATTGCGCAGCGGGGGAACCAATCGGAGGGTACTGTGTGTTCAAACATAATGTCAGTCTCTCACAGGGCTTTAGGCGATGGAAGCGGTGGCCCGGTGCGTGAGAAAACATGCAGGGTGCAAACCGGGTGAGGGTACAAAAGCACGCAACACAAACGTTGGACATGAAGAAACCCTCCCGCCGCATCCAGAACGGACGCAACGGGAGGGTAGAAGCTAAAACAGCTTAGAGAGCAGACACCGGCTTATGGGTCACCTGACGCATAAACGGAATGGTCGCCAGCAGGCCCACATAGACCAGCACCAGACCCAGCGCAATAGCGCCGAAGGTCATACCGAACATCTTCGTCAGAATCTCACCGGAAAGACCCTGCGCCGCAATCAACGCCGTCAGCGGCAGACCCAGCAGCGCAGAAACCACGCTGATGAGCACCAGCGGACCGAAAACCACGGTAAGGCGCGAAGCCTGCAGCAGCCTCGTGGGGGTACCCATCATATTCAGCGAAGAGTAGAGGGAACCACGCTCGTAAATGGCGGCACTCTGGTTCAACACTGCGGAGAGAGTGACCAGCAGGTACGAGAAGAACAGCATGAGCAGCATGCCCTGGAACATGTCCGACATGATGGTCATGAAGGGGCCGGCGGCGGGGCCTACCTCCTTCGCCGTTTTGTTCATCTCACCCGCCAGAATCAGGATGGGGCCGAAGAAGGTCACCAAGAAGGTCGACAGTGCCACACCCGAAACCTGACGCCACGCCCCGCGCGGGGACTCCAGCACCGCACGGTAACCGAGCAGAACCGATGCCTTCTGGGTCATACGCACACGAATCTTTGCGTACGCCCACACCAGGAAGGTACCAATCAGGTCGATAGCAACCATCATCAGCAGACCCGGCAGAGCAATGAAAATCGCTAGGTTCTTAATCGCGCTATCGGCACCGCCGTCCTGGAAGGGCGAGAACATGCTAAAACCCTTCGAGGTCGATGCCAGAATCATCACGGCAATGACCAGAACAACACCGATACCCAGAGCAATGTAACCGGCGGAACCAGCCTTCGCGCGGGTACGCACACCCAGCGGGCTAATGCTGACCTTCGCCAAACCGAAGAGGGAGCTGAGAGCCGCCAGAACCATACAGCCCAGGAAGCAGTAGAAAATCACGCTCACCGGCAGGAGCATATTCTCAGCACCCAGCGGAACGTTCATGAAGTGCAGGGCGCCGAACGGGAAAATCAGCACCAGGTAAAGCAACAGACCGATGATGAAACCCACAAGAGAGTACACCAGCGCGTCCGCCACCGACAGACCCACAATCAGGGTCGTGGAGGCACCAATCAGACGCAAGGAAGCCAGACGCTCATCACGGCGGCGGGCACTCAAACGAGCAGCCGAAGCGCCCAGGGTAAAGAGCGGAACAATCAGCACCAGAGCGGCAACCCACGCCAAACCCATGTAGAGCTTCTGAATGCCCATCAGGTTGATCATTTCGTGGTCAACGTTGGCGTGCTCAAGCCACGTACTCAGCGCCTGAACACCACCGGCAACCGTCAAAAACAGTGCCGAGGAGGCGGCAAAAGCCAGCACGGGAAGAATCGCCTGCGAACTCCATAGGGTTCGCTTGGCGAGTAGAGCATAGATTTGCATTATGCACCTGCCTGAGACTGAGCGCCGAGGTTCTGGAAGCCGTTCTGCGCGGGAACACCGCCCTGGCTATTGCGCTGATCGCTCACAATCTGACCGTCCTGCAGGTACACCACGCGGGAGCACGCAGCCGCCACGTTCGGGTCGTGAGTCACCACCAGCAGAGTCTTACCCTGCTGCGGAATCATGGTCAGCAGCAGAGCCATCACCTCACGCGCAGTCTTCGAATCCAGCGCACCGGTCGGCTCATCCGCGAAAGTCACGGGGGCACCATTCACCTGGGAGCGGGCAATCGCCACACGCTGAGCCTGACCACCGGACATCTCACCCATACGGCGGTCCAGCATCTGCCCCAAACCCAGACGGTTCAGCAGATCAGCCGAAATGGAACGCGCCTGCTGGCGGGGAACACCGGCAATCATCGCGGCGAGGGAGACGTTCTCCTCCGCGGTCAGCTCGGGAACCAGCAGACCCTGCTGGAACACGAAACCAAAGGAGTTAGCGCGCAGGGAGGTGCGCTCACGCTCACTGAGGGACTCCACCGCCACCTGACCGGTCGGGCCATTGAATAGCACAGAACCGGCATCGAGCTTGATAATGCCCGAAAGCGCGTGCAACAGGGTGGTCTTACCGGAACCGGAAGGACCCATAATCGCCACGGACTCGCCCGGGTAAATATCGAGGCTCACGTTACGCAGCACCGGGTTATTTCCGTACGACTTGTGCAGGTTACGGGCAGAAATAATCGCACCGCGTGCGAAGGGCGCCTGCTGCATCTGCTGAGGCGCCTGAGTCGGGTAGCCCTGCTGACCCTGATAGTAGCCCGCCTGCTGGTTAGGCTGACCGGGCTGAGCGGGCTGACTCTGCTGACCGGGCTGAGCGGAATACTGACCGGCAGGCTGCGCCGCCTGCGGAGGGGTCATTGAGTACGGGTTCTGAGCCTGGAACTGCGGGTTCTGGGATTGAGGATTCTGCGTCATGACAACCTTCATTGGGTATGAACTAACGGAAGTACATTTCTATCATCTCAGCTTCTTGGCGGCTCACCCCTCCGTCTGGGGGCTGAAAAATATGGGAAAACCCTGTAAAAATTCGCCCGACCGGGCGCTCAACCGCCCCGCACCTCATACCGCGGTATGAGCACGCCTCAGCAGAAGGGATAAGCCGCGCACCCCTTGAACTGCACCGAGGCCTTGAACCGCACGGAAGCCTTGAACTACACGGAGGCAGTGCCATACTAGAAGGATGACCGACGCACAGAACACCCCCATCATCACTCCGGTAGCCAACCCCGAGGCAGGAACCCGCATCATCTTCCTGCGCCACGGCCAGACCGACTGGAACATCGACCACCGATTCCAGGGCGGCACCGACATCCCCCTCAACGACACCGGCAGGGAGCAGGTCCGCACCGCTATCGGCGCCCTGCAGCAGGCGGCAGCTGAGGGCACCACCGTGGACGCTATCGTCTCCTCGCCCCTTTCCCGCGCCGTAGAAAGCGCCGAAATTGTAGCCGAAGGCCTGGGCGTACCCTACCGTGGCGCCGTTGACGGCTTCCAGGAACGTTCCTTTGGCGACCTGGAGGGCCAGGTCGCTACCCGCGAGCTGATTCTCGCCTCCCGTCAGTCCAATAACGCGTACAACGTGGAACCCAAGAAGGACTTCCTCGCCCGCTCCCTCGGGGCGCTGAACCGCGTCCGCCGCGAATACGAGGGCCAGACCGTTGTGGTCGCCGCGCACGGCATGCTCATTGCCTTGACCATGACCGCCCTGGTCGCAGACCGCCACCCCGAACTGCTCAACGAAGACGGCATCTACCCGATCCCGGTGAACGCCTCCCTGACCGAGGTGCCCCTGCAATACCTGGACGAGGCAATCGACCGCCTGCTCGTGCAGCACCTGGAACCCGAGCTGGGCCCCGAAGAGGTCCCGGCGGGGGCCGAGAACACGACCCTCACCCTGATTCGTCACGGCCAGACCGACTGGAACAAGGCGAACCTGATGCAGGGCATCACCGACATCCCGCTCAACGACACCGGCCGCGAGCAGGCACGCACCACCGGCAAGAAGCTTGCCGACATGGGCCTGGAATTCACCGTGCTGGTGTCCTCGCCGCTATCCCGCGCCCACGAGACGGCGCAGCTGGTCGGTGAGCACTTCGACCTGCAGGTGCACAAGACCTACCCCGAGCTGGTAGAACGCGCCTACGGTGCCGGCGAGGGCCTGGACATTCCCGCCCCTGAACGCCGCGCCCCGGAACGCTACTACCCGAACGTGGAATCCGAGCGTGACGTATACATTCGTGCGGTGCGTACCCTGCGCAATATCGTGCGTGAAATCTCTGAAGCCTCGGGCGACCAGAAGATTATTGCCGTCAGCCACGGCAGCTTTATCCGCCGCGCCCTCTCCGCAGCAGCCGGTGAAGAGTGGACCGTGACCGTGCCGAATGCCGAACCGCTCACGATTGACGTGCCGGGCCTGTTCGCGTGGGACTCGACCAAGCAGTTCGACGAGGCGGGTCGCCTTGTTTGGTCAAAGCACAACCCGGTAGCGGTCACTTCGGCGCTCGCGTGTGGCGACTGATTCTCTGGCCCGTCACGGCGCTGTACTGCGCGACGGTGGCGAGTATCGTGTTCGCCCCCGTGCACGTGGACGATAACGAGATGGGCGGCCGCCTGGCGCAGTTTTTGGATAGCGGCCACGCCGAGGGCTGGCTGCCTGCGTTCATCACCTATTCGAGCATCGAGCAGCTCTCGAACGTCATCATGTTCATTCCGGGCGGTTTTCTTTTCGCCCTGCTGCTCAAGCCGAAGGCTCGCCCGCACGTGCTGTACGCGGGGTTCCTGGTCAGCGCCTGCATTGAGACAATTCAGAGTTTCATGCCTGATCGCACCGGCGACCCGGTGGATGTGCTGATGAACGGTTCCGGTGCCCTGCTGGGTGCGGCGGGTGCTTTGGGTGTGCATCGTTGGCGTCGCGTGCGTCGCGAACGTACAGGTAAGTAAGGTTCTGTGCCCGGTGGAGGCGCTGATTTCGTGGGTTCTCGGCGAGGGTTTTCGTCGAGGGTTCTCGGAGCCGGCGCCTCCACTTTTTGTCCTCATGAGGGCGCAGTGTAGGTGCTTGGCACTATGTGGATAGTGGGCGCGGATGGTGGGGAGTGGGAAAACCCAACAGCTCATTAGGTCAAACAGACATAAACAGGCAGTGGTTCCCAACATAGTGTGGTTTCGGTAGGGAACGTTCGGGTAATATTCCGGTAAATACAGCGTTTTATATTGACTTGCCCACAAAAACCCACATAAAATCAAGTATTACCCTCAAGCGCTCTGCTGGCTCGCTGAAACCATGTCTCTCACGGCCATAAAAGCCGAGCAGAACGCAGAAAAGAACGCACAGATTTCCTCCCACTAGCCCAAAGGAA
Source organism: uncultured Rothia sp. (assembly GCF_963507905.1). GTDB lineage: Bacteria > Actinomycetota > Actinomycetes > Actinomycetales > Micrococcaceae > Rothia. The sequence continues at coordinate 152,602 of NZ_CAUOUU010000001.1, forward strand.
CACCAGATTTATGTTCGCAGAAGAACGCCGTGCCGAAATTGCAAAGCTTGTTGCCTCCGCACGTCGTGTCAACGGCGCTGACCTTGCGCGCCGTTACGATGTGACCATGGAGACCGTGCGTCGTGACCTCGCCGCACTGGAAGAAGCAGGTAAGCTCCGCCGTGTCCACGGTGGTGCTGTCACCATTGAGCAGTCCACCTCCCTGGAGTCCTCCATCTCCTCCCGACAGGGTATGAACACTCCCGAGAAGCGCCGCATCGCCACTAAGGCATACCAGATGCTGCGCGACTCCGAGGCGGGCTCCATCGTCCTGGACGCAGGCTCCACCATCGAAATTCTCGCCGACCACATCGGCGCCGAAAACTTCAGCCTCAAGACCGGCAATGACCGCATCGTCATCACCCATGCACTGCACATTGCAGTCAAGCTCGCCGAAGCCGAAGGCGTGACCCTTGAACTGGTTGGCGGTCAGTTGCGCAAGATGACCTGGGCTGCTGTTGGTGCACGCGCCGCAGAGCACTTCGGCACCATGCGTCCCGATATTGCTTTCATTGGTGCCAACGGTATTGAAGCCCACTTCGGCATCTCCACCCCCGGGATGAACGAAGCCATCGTCAAGACCGCAATTTGCAAGGCGGCCCGCCGCGTTGTCTTGCTCTGTGACTCCGCGAAGTTCGGTCAGGAATCCCTGGTCCGCTTCGCCGGATTTGAGGATATTGACACCCTCATTACCGATCGCGAGCCCGAAGGTGCCCTCCGTCAGGCACTTGAGGCCGCAAACGTTGAGATTGTGATTGCCTAATGATTATTACTCTGACCACCAACCCCAGCCTGGACCGTACCATTGAACTCGGTGCGCCCCTGGCCCACGGTGCCGTGCAGCGTGCTGTCGGCGCCGTACAGGATCCCGGTGGCAAGGGCGTGAATATTTCCCGCGCTCTGCAGGTTTCCGGCGTGCCGACCCTCGCCATTGTGCCCGGTGAAGCCACCGACCCGGTGCTGACCGCACTGCAGGCTGTGGACGTTGAGTTCGCTAACCTGCCCACCGGTGAGCCGATTCGCTCGAACATCACCGTGGTTGACCCGGATGGCACCACCACCAAGCTGAACGCCCCCGGCACCGTTTTTGATGCTGAACTGCGTCAGAAGCTGGACGAGCTGGTGGTTGAGCGTTCCAAGGGTGCCGACTGGGTGGTTTTGGCTGGTTCGCTGCCTCCGGGCCTGGAACCGACCTACTACTCCGAGCTGGTGGCGGCACTGCGCGCCTCCGGCTACGAGGGCAAGATCGCGATTGATACCTCTGAGGCGCCGCTGATTGCGACCGTCGCCGGTGAGCACAAGCCCACCCTGATTAAGCCCAACTCGGAGGAGCTGGCTCAGCTGACCGGTGGCGATAACTGGGAGGAGCTGGAGGCTAGCCCCGAGCTGACCGCCCGCACCGCCCAGAAGCTGCTCGGCGACGGCATCGAGTACGTGCTTGCCACCCTCGGCGGCGGCGGTGCAGTGCTGGTCACTGAGCAGGGTATTTGGCACGCTGTGCACGAGCCGATTCAGGTTCGTAGCACTGTGGGTGCCGGTGACTCGTCGCTGTCCGGTTTCTTGATTGCTCACACCCGTGGTGAGGATGCCCCCGGTTGCTTGGTTCAGGCGGTAGCTCACGGTTCGGCTGCTGCTGCTCTGCCCGGTACCCGCATGCCTTCGCTGGAGCAGACCACTCCTGAGAAGGTCACTGTTCGTCAGCTGCAGCTCTAATTCGGGCTGTTTTCGCACCTCCGGCTTTTATTCTCAGAAGGGAATATAAGCTGGGGTGCTGTGCGCATATGTCACACATATACGCACGCTGCACACTCAACACACACTGCGCACACTTTGAACTCATATAGGGGAGAAGCCCGGCACCGCTGAGCGAATCCCCGCCCCAACACATACCCGAGGAGGGAATATGTCTGATCTGATCACCGCAGATCTCGTCCTGCTGGACGAGAACCTCGGCGAGACCCGATTCGACGTAATTGCCAAGCTCGCCCAGACAGTCGTAAATGCTGGACGCGCTACCGACTTCGAGCAGCTCTACGCGGCTGCCGAGGCACGCGAATCCAAGACTGACACCGGTATCCCCGGCGGTATTGCGATTCCGCACTGCCGTAGCGCCGCCGTCACCGAGCCGACCCTGGCAATGGCACGCCCCAACCCGGCAGTTTCCTTCGGTGCAAAGGACGGCCCCGCCGACCTGATTTTCTTCATTGCTGCACCCGATGGCGCTGACCAGGCCCACCTGAAGCTGCTCTCCACCCTGGCACGCTCCCTGATGAAGAAGAGCTTCACCGCGTCCCTGCGCGAAGCCTCCTCGGCTGAAGAGATTGTTGAGCTGGTCAACGGTGCGCTCGGCGTGGGCGAGAAGAAGGCAGAGGCCAAGCCCGCCGAGGCTGCACCCGCCGCCGCAGCTGCCGTCTCCGCTCAGGAAACCCCCGCTGCTTCGGCTCCGGTGAAGAAGATCGTTGCTGTGACCGCGTGCCCCACCGGTATTGCTCACACCTACATGGCTGCGGACGCCCTCAAGTACGCTGCTGAAGAGCTCGGCTACGACCTGAAGGTTGAAACCCAGGGCTCCTCGGGTAACGAGAAGCTGACTCAGGCTGATATTGACGCCGCAGACGCCGTGATTTTTGCGGTGTCGGTGAACGTGCGTGAGCGTAACCGCTTCGCAGGTAAGCCCTTTGTTGAGTCTCCCGTCAAGCGCGGTATTGACGAGCCTAAGGAAATGATTGCGGAGGCTCTGGCTGAGGCCGAGAACCCCAACGGTGCACGCGTTGCCGCTGCCGCATCCAGCGGTGAGGACAGCGCAGGCGCTACCGAAGGCGCTTGGGGCTCGCGCATCTACAAGGCCGTGATGACCGGTATCTCCTACATGATTCCGTTCGTTGCCGCCGGCGGTATTCTGGTCGCTCTGGGCTTCGTTTTCGAGGCAATTACGGTGCCGAACCTTGGCGATGTGAACACCAAGGCGATTCTTGACTCGGCAACCCTGTTCAACCTCGGTGATGTGCACTGGACCCTGTACCTGGGTGCTGTTCTGCAGACCATCGGTGGTTTCGGTCTGAGCCTGATGGTTCCGGCTCTTGCCGCGTACATTGCGTACGGTTTGGCTCAGCGTCCCGGTATTGCTCCGGGCTTCATCGCCGGTTCGGTGGCTCTTGCGGTGAACGCGGGCTTCCTTGGCGGTATTGTTGGCGGTATTCTCGCCGGTCTGATTGCGTACGCTCTGGGCACCCTGAAGCTGCCCCGCTGGCTTGGCTCGATGATGCCCGTGGTCATCACCCCGCTGGTGACTTCTCTGGTTGCAGGCCTGGCAATGTACCTGCTGCTCGGTGCGCCCCTGGCTTGGGTTATGACCACCCTGCAGGATTGGCTGACCTCCATGTCTGGTGGTTCCGCTCTGCTGCTGGGTCTGATCCTGGGCGCCATGATGGCTTCTGACCTGGGTGGCCCCATCAACAAGGCTGCTTACCTCTTCGCAACCGCTGGCCTGTCCTCGGGTGCGACCGTGAACCAGGAAATCATGGCTGCCGTCATTATTTCCGGTATGGTTCCGCCGCTGGCTATGGCTCTGGCAACCACCCTGCGCCCCAAGCTGTTCAACGAGAACGAGCGTGAGAACGGTAAGGCTGCGTGGCTGCTGGGTGCATCCTTCATCTCTGAGGGTGCTATTCCCTTCGCGTCGGCTGACCCGGCTCGCGTGATTCCTTCGACCATTGTTGGTGGCGCTATTGCCGGTGCAATCTCCATGGGTGCGCACGTGGCTTCCCCGGCTCCGCACGGTGGTATTTGGATTATTGGTCTGGCACAGAACCCGCTGATGTTCCTGGCGGCTGTTGTTGCCGGTACCGTTGTTTCGGCGCTACTGTACGTGGTGCTGAAGTCCCTGGGTGCCCGCTCTAAGGCATCCGCATAAAGGCCGTATAACCTCACCTTCATTTGATCGTCTGTTTGCAGGCGTGAGCGTGAAAAAACACGTTACACTGTAGACAAACCACAGATAGGACATGAATTTATGACTACCTACAAGGGCGTCGGCGTATACGCCGGCCGCGTTATTGGCCCCGTTCTTCAGATGCCTAAGCCCATCGAGGAACCCAAGGACGGTCTGCGTCTGAGCGGCGAGACCGCTGAGGCTGCAGCGCAGCGCATTAAGGACGCATCGGTCCGCGTGAAGGAAGACCTGCTCGCTCGTGCAGAGCACGCTAGCCGTGACGGCAAGGCTGTTCTGAAGTCTACCTCTCAGATGGCTACCGACCGTGCACTCATCAAGAGCGCTATTAAGCTGGTTGAGACTCAGGAGATGGCTCCCGAGCGCGCTATCTGGGAGGCTGCAACCTCCTTCGCAGACCAGATGGCTGCCCTGGGTGGCTACATGGCTGAGCGCGTCACCGACATCCACGACGTGCGTGCCCGCATTGTTGCTGAGCTGACCGACCAGCAGGCTCCCGGCATCCCCGTTTCTGATGAGCCGTTCATCCTGGCCGCTATTGACCTGGCACCGGCTGATACCGCGACCCTGGACCCCGAGAAGGTTATCGCCCTGATCACCTCTGACGGCGGCCCCCAGGCGCACACCGCTATTTTGGCTCGCGGCCTGGGCCTGCCCGCTATTGTGGCCGCTAAGGGTGTGACCGAGATTGCTGACGGCACCGTCGTCTACGTGGACTCCAACGAAGGCATCGTTGACACCGAGCCCACCGACGCTGACCGTGAGGCAGCAATCAAGTACGCAAACCGTAAGCCCGTCGCTGACTTCGACGGTCAGGGCGTGCTGGCTGACGGCACCCGCGTTGAGCTGTACGCAAACGTTGGTGACGGCAAGTCCGCTGAGAAGGCTGCAAGCCTAAAGGCTGAGGGTGTTGGCCTGCTGCGCACCGAGTTCGGCTTCCTGGGCCACGACTCTGAGCCTTCCATTGAGACTCAGGCTAAGACCTACAAGTCCGTGTTTGACGCATTCCCCGGCAAGCACATTGTGGTTCGTACCCTGGACGCTGGCGCTGACAAGCCCCTGCCGTTCCTGAACGTGAACCCCGAGGAGAACCCCGCACTGGGTGTTCGCGGTTTCCGTACTGACTGGACCGTTCCGGGCGTTCTGACCCGCCAGCTGGAGGCTATCAAGGCTGCTTCTGAGGACTCCGACGCTGACATCTGGGTTATGGCTCCGATGATTTCGACCACCTCCGAGGCACGCAACTTCGCGAACATGCTCAAGGAGATTGGCCTGCCCGTTCACGGTGTGATGGTTGAGACCCCCGCAGCTGTGATGAACGCTGAGGCAATCCTGGGCGAGGTCGACTTCGTGTCCATCGGCACCAACGACCTGACCCAGTACACCATGGCGGCTGACCGTCTGCTGGGCGACCTGGCACACCTGAACAACCCCTGGCAGCCTGCAGTGCTGAAGATGATTAAGATGACCGTTGAGGGTGCTCAGCGTGCATCGGTCACCGCGGGTAAGAAGAAGTACGTGAGCGTCTGTGGTGAGGCTGCGGCTGACCCGGCTCTGGCTGTTGTTCTGATTGGTCTGGGTGTTGACACCCTGTCCATGAACGCTGGTGCTATTCCCGCTGTGGCTGCGGTTCTGAAGTCCGTGACCAAGGAGAAGGCACAGCAGATTGCGGCTATCGCTCTGCAGCAGATTTCTTCTGCTGAGGCGAAGGAGAGCGCACGCAAGGCTCTGCCGATTCTGGATGAGCTGGGCCTCTAAGCCTTAAAACGATTTCGGGGCTGCCTGCCGCGCCTTGATGGGGTGTGCTGGGCGGTGCCTGAGTCCATAAAAATGCCGGGTGTAGAGTTTTATTTCTGCATCCGGCATTTTTGGTACTTGTTAGCGTATGGCTGAACGGTACAATTTATAGAGTAAGGGCGGGTCCTGAAGCGCCCCGTTCATTTAGAATAGGTACTGATATATTTTCAGTTCCTTGATCAAAGGAGAAACATAATGGCAGAGCGCGAAGCCACTATTGCAAGCCGTGTTGGCCTGCACGCACGTCCGGCAGCTATCTTCGCTGAGGCAGCTGGCGACCTCCCCGTTGAGGTGACCATCGCTGCTAAGGGCGAGCCCGCAGATGAGGCTATGGACGCTGCATCGATTCTGTCCCTGATGTCCCTGGGTGCAAAGCACGGCGACGTTGTTGTCCTGCGCGCTGAGGGTGAAGGTGCTGAAGAGGCTCTGGACTCGCTGGTTAAGATCCTCGAGACCGACCACGACGCTGAGTAATTGACTTTCGCCTCTGAAGTGACCCCGAGCGGTGCGCTTCGGATGCTGTGAAGGCTACAGCCTTAAAGCGTGAATATCCCGTCACTTCGGTGGCGGGATATTTTTTTGTTATGAATAATTCATTTTTTATTGAGGTGTGGGTGGGGCATGGGGAATATTTCTCTGCTAAATCTTAATGTATATATAACCTTTATTTTCCCTCGGAAATAGCTCCAAAAATATATCCCCAAATATCTTCTGTACAGTAGCGCCCCGGATTTCTCTACATATCGATGAAGATATTTGGTGTTGGTTACGCAGTGCGCTTTTTGCGTGCAAAACCACCGGTCAGAAAAGTGATATTTCTGCGTCCCAGTGCTACCGCAGAATCGTGCCCTTGTTAGACTAAAAAGGCACTGTCTATCTGGGAGGGACATTGGCAGAATCGAGGAACACCCCCGCGGAATCCAAACCGCGGGAAGCTTCGCATGCAGGCGAGGCAAATACTGCCGCAACGGAAGGAAGCGAGCAGAACACCACCGCGGGCTACATTGCCGGTAAACGCGGTTTTCCCCTGGTTTCGCTAGATCAGGTCACCGACGAGAAATTGCGCCGCGTGCTGGCTCAGCAGACCGCCTCCACGAAGAGCTCGGAGGGTACCGTCGCTGCTGAAGCTGTCAGCGAGGTACTGCAGGAAGCCGCAGCGGATATGGGCATCACCTCGCAGGAGGTAGAGCCCGCCAGCGATCCCGAGCCGATCCCTAACGGCCACGGTGCGCGCACCGTCATTGACCCCTCCCTCGTACCTGACGACGACCTGGACGCATACCGCGAGGAACCGAACCCCGTCACCTCCAGCAACCTGGTGACCGAGGCGGCGCTGACCCGCCCCTCCCAGCCGGTGCCCATGACCGGCATGATTCCGCAGGTGCCCAACTCTCACGCAGCCCGACGCTACGGTGCGGAACCTACCGCAATGCCGAAGACCGGGCCTGTCTCGATGCCCACCACCTCCGTACCGCTGGTTGAGGGCGGCTCTCGCGGCCTGTTTGGGCGCGGTAGCGGTGGTCGCTGGGGTTCGCGTCGCTTCCGCTCCTTCGTGCGCACTGAGGAGGCGGCACCCGCCGCCCCGCGCGGTGCCCAGCGCATCGCGCAGCGCCAGTTCGTGCCGACGATCCGCTCTGAGGAGCATGAGCGCCGTGAGGCGTTCCGCCGTGAGAAGGAGTACGCCCGCGATACTCTGAACTTCACCCTGCGCCTGGCGGAGGCGATGTTCCACTACGGTGCGGATGCAATGGACGTGGACTCGGCGATTATTGCGGTCTCTTCGGCGTACGGGCTGGACTCTGTGGAAGTCGACATTACGAACCAGTCGGTGACCATCAACTACACTTCGGACCCCGATATTTACATGGAGTCCCGCATCGCCAAGCGCAATGCGAACGCTGAGGAGCGCTTTACGCACACCCTGGTGCGTGTGGTGCGTTCCTCTACGGAGAACTACGAGGCGCTTTCTGAGGTGTACGGCCTAATCTACAAGATTACTCGCGGTGGTATGACCCTGGAAATGGCTGATTTGAAGCTGAACCAGATTACCCACCGACCCAAGCCGTTCCCGCCTCTGGTGGTGTGGTTGGCGAACCTGGCGTGTGCCGGAACCCTAACGGCGGCGCTGGGTGCAAGTTTTGCGACGGCGTTGAGTGCGGCGATTATTTTTATTCCGGTGTACCTGCTGATTCAGTGGTTGAGTTCGATTGGTATTCCGGCGTTCTTTCGTATGGCTGCTAGTGCGGGTCTGATGACCTTCTTGGCGATTTGGCTGGGCGGTGAGGGATCCATTCTTTCGGTGTTGCAGCGTCAGGGGGAGGCGATTTCGGCGCCTCTGGTGGTGGCTGCGGGCATGATTATGTTCTTGCCGACTCCGCGTCTGGTGGGTGCCGTACAGGACGCGATTAATGGCTTCCCGGTGACGGCTGCGGGTCGTTTCGTGTCTACGGGCATGAGCTTCTTGGGTCTGGTGGTTGGCATTGCGACCGCGGTGAGCGCGATCAATATTTTCAACGGCCCGACCCTGGATATTGAGCAGTTGCGTTTTGAGCCGACAACCCCGCTGGTGGCGTCGTTCTTCTTCCTGGTGGCGATTGCGACCTTTGCGATTACCTTGCAGACGAAGCTGGTGAAGGTCGGGTGGCTGATGGTCATTACGGGCTGCGGTCTGGCGGCGTATTACGGTTATGAGCTGCTGGCTGGCCCGAGTACTGGTCGCGGTCCGACGGCGTGTGCGGCGGTTGTGATTGGTGCGTTGAGCACGTATTTTGCGTACCGTCTGCATGTGCCTCAGGCGATCTTCTCGATTCCGGCGATTACGTTCTTGCTACCGGGTCTGTCGTTCTTCCGCGGCATGTATTTGTTGACGGTTGAGACGGACGTGATTCTGGGTATGCAGAATATGATTACGGCGGTTTCGATTGTGGTGGCGATGGCTTCGGGTGTTGCGTTGGGTAATTACACGATGCAGTATGCACTACAGCGTTTTACGACTCCGCGAAACGTGGAACCGGCTGATTCTTAGCCCTTTTTCAAGGGTATATAGCCAATATTGCATATATTGGATGTTGGGAAGGGGCGGTAGCCTGCGAGGTGAACTCACAAGCTACCGCCCCTTCACTACGCCCATTGCGCCAGCTCTCATACTGGCTCATGTGCTGCGCCTAGCGGACCGTCCAATCCACCGGCTCCGCCCCCTGCTGCACCAGCAGGGAATTTACGGTCGAGAACGGGCGCGAACCAAAGAAACCACGGCGAGCAGACAGTGGCGAGGGATGTGCCGACTCCACGCTCGGGTACGGCTGCAACATAGGTGCGCACTTGCGCGCATCCGCACCCCACAGCAGGCCAACCAGCGGCTGGTTACGCGCCACCAGTGCACGGATAGCGCACTCGGTGATTTCCTCCCAACCCTTACCGCGGTGCGAACCCGCATCAGACTCGCGCACCGTCAAAACCCTGTTGAGCAGCATGACACCCTCATCAGCCCAGCAGGACAGGTCACCGTGATCAGCCGGGGCAATACCCAGATCGTCCTCAAGTTCCTTGTAAATATTGTTCAGCGAACGAGGCAACGGCATACCGCGGTGCACCGAGAACGACAGACCCATCGCATTGCCCGGAGTAGGGTAGGGGTCCTGACCAATAATGAGGACCTTCACCCCGCTCATCGGGCGGCGGAACGCATTGAAAATATCGGCAGCAGGCGGGAAAGTACGGTACCCCGCCGCGTGCTCCTCACGCAGGAAAGCGCCCATGGCGTGAATCTGCTCTTCGACGGGGGCAAGTGCTGCCGCCCAATCCTCGCTCATAATGCTACTGAGGGGCTGGTTCATGAATCTCCTCGGGAATCTCCTGGTGCTGATGCAACCCGGACGGTGACGGAACCGGGCGCGGGATGAACGTTTCTCTTCTAGACTGAGTTTCTCTTCTAGACTGAGGTCCTCCTCTAGACTAGGGGATGACGGATACACGCGCTAGGAGACGCCAGCCGCGGCAGACGAGCTGCAGACAGGAGGGAACGTGTCAGAACAGGAACGCGCTGAAACCGCTGAGACCCAGACGGAAGTAGAAAACCAGCCGGAAGTACAGAACCAGCCGGAAGTAGAGAACCAACCCGGTGGCCTGACCCCGGTGGAGCGCCGCATCCTTGAGGTGGAGCGCCGCCGCTTCAAACACCAGGGCTCCAAAGAGAAGGCGATTATCGCCGCCGGATTCACCCCGATTGCCTACTACCAGCGCCTGAACGTGATGCTGGATGATGAGCGGGTACGCGCCGCAGCGCCGCAGATGATCGACGTTCTGCGCGCCCGCCGAGACGCTGACTAGGGGCTCAAACTGGGGGAGCCGTGCGAGCTCTCCAACTCCTGCTTTCAACCCCGCACACCTCAAGTTCAACCAGAGATTGAACACTGTGCGGTGTCCGTCTCTTTCACAGCCGGTTGCGGGGCGTTCACGTTGGTTCTCGCTAGATGAGACGGTACTCTAGGTACTAGAACACCAAGACCGCGCCTTCCGCAGCCGCGCGATGCGTCAGCCCATGCGCCAGGCAGGGTGGTACGGTACCAGCCGGTAAACAGAGACCCGTGAAATGAGGATAAATGAGCTACCCCCGCGACGAATTTGACGAGGTAGACGAAAACACCGCCCGCCGCGGAACCTACCGCGCGGTCAATGCTGACCCGGCAAAGAGCCCCAAGGGCGCCATCCCCCTGGTAGCTGCAGGCGTAGTTGGTCTGCTCATCGGCGGCGCAATGTACGTGTACGCGCCGCGCACCGCCTCCCCGCAGTATTCGGCGTCCACCGCGAAAAGTAGCTCCGCCCCCGCAAGCGCCTCTGCGTCCTCTGCGCCGGCTAAGGCTTCCGCTTCGGCAAGTGCTACGAAGACCGGTCTGGCTGAGTCCATCTCTGTGGCGGTCTACAATGCGGCGGCTCCTGCGGGTAGTGCATCCCGTGCGGCGGCTCTGCTGACCGGCTACACCATCAACGAGACGGCAAACTACACGGGTGTGGCACCGGCAACCAGCGTGGTCTACTACGCTGAGGGCTACCAGTCGCAGGCGCAGAGCATCGCCTCGAAGCTGGGTATTACTCAGGTGCGTCAGGCAACTTCCGATGTACAGATGGGCAACCACGAGGTCATCGTGATTCTGTCGTCGGATTACACCGGCTCCGCTACTGCCGCGGAATAGGTTCAGGCGGTTGCCCGGGTGATCCTAAGCCCGCGAGTCTAAGCCCTCGAATCTAAGCCCGCGCCAGCTGTTTCAACCATAACGACTTCTGTTCAACCCCATCCGCGCAATTCCACTGATGCGCCGGGTGGGGTTGATGCTTTTAACGCCCCTTTTGGCGGGGTTGATGAGCGCAGATTAAGCACTGGGCGATTAACCCTTCAACCTTGGGCTTAAACGTTTGCTCCATGCCGGTGCGGGTGCCACAATTGATGTAGCGTTCGGGTGCTTTATGCCCTGCTCTGCCCGCGCCTCCGTAACGGGGGTGTTGTGGAGGGGCAGCCACCCGATTTTAGATGTACCGCACCCGCAGGGGTGAAGGAAAAAATCCGATCGTCCAGGAGGACACTTATGGCAAAGCTCATTGCTTTTGACGAAGAGGCACGCCGCGGCCTTGAGCGCGGTTTGAACACCCTCGCCGATGCAGTGAAGGTGACCCTCGGCCCCCGCGGCCGCAACGTTGTGCTGGAGAAGGCGTGGGGCGCCCCCACCATCACCAACGACGGTGTCTCGATCGCGAAGGAAATCGAGCTGGAGGATCCGTACGAGAAGATTGGTGCGGAGCTCGTCAAGGAAGTTGCTAAGAAGACTGACGACATCGCAGGTGACGGTACCACCACCGCTACCGTTCTGGCTCAGGCACTGGTCCGCGAGGGCCTGCGCAACGTGGCTGCTGGCGCTGACCCGCTGAGCCTCAAGCGCGGCATTGAGAAGGCTGTTGAGGCTGTGACCGAGGCTCTGCTCTCCTCCGCGAAGGAAGTTGAGACCGAGGAAGAGATCGCTGCAACCGCGTCTATTTCCGCTGGCGACGCTGAGATCGGCAAGCTCATTGCTGAGGCAATGGAGAAGGTCGGCAAGGAAGGCGTCATCACCGTTGAGGACTCCAACACTTTCGGTCTGCACCTCGAACTGACTGAGGGTATGCGCTTCGACAAGGGCTTCCTGTCGGGTTACTTTGTGACCGACCCGGAGCGTCAGGAAGCAGTCCTGGAGGACCCCTACATCCTGGTTGTGAACCAGAAGATTTCGAACGTTAAGGACCTCGTTCCCGTCCTGGAGAAGGTCATGCAGTCCGGCAAGCCGCTGCTGATCGTTGCTGAGGACGTTGAGGGTGAGGCTCTGGCTCTGCTGGTGCTGAACAAGATGCGCGGCTCCATCAAGTCTGTTGCTGTGAAGGCTCCGGGCTTCGGTGACCGCCGTAAGGCTCAGATGGCTGATATCGCTATCCTGACCGGTGGCCAGGTCATTACCGAAGAGGTTGGCCTGTCCCTGGACGCAGCAACCCTGGACATGCTCGGTTCCGCCCGCAAGGTCGTTGTGACCAAGGACGAGACCACCATCATCGAGGGTGCAGGCGACGCAGCAGCTATCGAGGGTCGCGTGGCTCAGATTCGCGCAGAGATCGCTAACTCTGACTCCGACTACGACCGTGAGAAGCTGCAGGAGCGCCTGGCTAAGCTCGCCGGTGGTGTTGCTGTGCTGAAGGCTGGTGCCGCAACTGAGGTTGAGCTGAAGGAACGCAAGCACCGCATTGAGGATGCTGTGCGTAACGCTAAGGCTGCTGTTGAGGAGGGTATCGTTCCCGGTGGTGGCGTTGCTCTGATTCAGGCTGGCGTGAAGGTCTTCGACAAGCTGGAGCTGACCGGCGACGAGGCGACCGGCGCGAACATTGTGCGCGTGGCTATTGACGCACCGCTGAAGCAGATCGCTGCTAACGCTGGCCTGGAGCCGGGCGTTGTGGTTGACCGCGTTCGTTCCCTGCCTGCTGGTACCGGCCTGAACGCTGCGACCGGCGAGTACGAGGACCTGATGGCTGCTGGTATTGCTGACCCGGTGAAGGTGACCCGTTCGGCTCTGCAGAACGCTGCGTCGATTGCTGGTCTGTTCCTGACCACTGAGGCTGTTGTTGCCAACAAGCCGGAGCCCGCTGGTGCGGCTGCTCCCGGTGCGGACGCAATGGGCGGCATGATGTGACCTCCTCCACCTCATAATTGAGATGGATTCCTACTAGCCGCACACCTCTCTTAGAGGTGTGCGGCTTTTAGTGGGTTAACAGCGTCGGCGACTACAGCATCTGCAAGCAGATGTCTTACATGTCTCTTCTGTTCGTTTAGGCTCTCCGCAAGCCCTGCGGCGAGCATGATATTTACACACGCATTCAAATCTCGGTCTAAACGCGTGTTGCAGTGTGAGCATACCCAAGTGCGGACCTTTAGAGGTTTTTTACCCTCAGATGCTCCGCAGACAGAACATGCCTGTGTTGTAGGCGCAAAACGGTCCGCAAATACAACGCGTCGGCCTCGCTCTGCTGCTTTTTCCATGATTAGACGGCGTAGCTGTCCCCAGCCAGCATCCATGATGGATTTTCCTAAATGTGTTCGTACTAGGTCAGCTGATATCAGATTTTCCAAAGCGATGACTTGGTTCTCGTCAACAATCTGGTTGGCTATCTGATGTAAATAATGAGTACGGGTATGTTTTACTTTTGCGTAGGCTTTAGCTACACGGATACGTTGCCTTTCATAGCGGTGGCTTCCACGCTTTTTGTGGGAAAGCTGGCGTTGAAGTTTGGCTAGCTTCTTCTCTGCTTGGTGTAGAGGTCGAGGATTTGCGAACAAGGTTCGGTTTCCCTCGCTATTTACCGTAGCTGCCAGATGTTTTAAGCCCATATCTACGCCAACTGCATATGCTGTTGGATGCGGAGCCGGGATAGGTTCTACATCAACAACAAAAGAAACGTAATATGCCCCATCCGGCTCGCGAATCAACGTCACAGATGATGGTTCAGATGGCAGGGGGCGAGACAAGACAAACTTCACTTCACCAATCTTTGGCAACCGTACAAACCCAACTCTGTGAGTAGTTTCTCTAACGCGGAATACTGCATTCGCAGTGAATCGAGCGGCCTGGCGGTTACCACGTTTTTTGAAACGGGGTACGCCTGCGCCCTGTTTGCCCTTGCGTTTACCCGTAACAGTATCGAAGAAAGCCTTGTATGCCTTATCTAAATCTCTCAGGGATTGTTGCAAGGGCACGGACGATACCTCAGCAAGCCAAACCCGTTCCTCGGTTTTCTTGCTTTGCGTTAATCTAGCTGAAAGCTCAGCAGCAGACGGCTTCCTACCCGTCTTACGGTACGTATCTTGTGCATACGCTAAAGCGTCATTGTAGACCACACGAACGCACCCAAAGAGCTGGGCAATGGGTTCGACCTGACCCGGCTTTGGGTAAGCACGATAGCGGTAACGCTTAAGCATATTCTTAGTATATTTTGCAGAGCGTTTGAGTGGGATGTGTTTCGTCATTGTCGGTGGACGACCTGTTAGGACATGGAATGTTTTCGAAGGATGTCTACGTCTTTCACAAGATAAGCTGAGAACATGAGCTCTAACACCACGTCTTCCTCTCATCTTTCACAGGCCCCGGACTGCACCAACCGGAGCGTGAAGAGCATCGGCTCGCGGGGATCGATTCTGAGCATCGGGTCGGTGAACTCGTTCTGCAGTATTGGCTCCGTGAACTCGGTGTTTTCGATTGGCTCGGTATTCTCGGTTGGATCCATCGGCTCTGTCTTTTCTGCCGGAGCCGTTGCCTCGTGCCTGGGCTTTCTTGGCGTGCTGTCGGTTTTTTCAGGGCTCTCCGTGCTTTCGGTGGGGTCGTATCGGTCGGTATTGAAAGTAAATCGTCGCCCCGGGACCCCCGGGACTCGGCCATCGGGTCCTTCGCGCTCCTAAGCGCTCGTGTGTGACAGGCCGGCGGCGTGCCGGCTCGTGGAGGCGGTAAAATGGTGCCCCTATGGAATGTGCCTATTTTCGTGAAGACCTCTGCTCCTCCTGCCCCAGCATTGAGACCGCCTACACCGCGCAGGTGCAGGCGAAGCAGGAGCACGCCCGCGCCCTGCTTGCCGCGTACCCGCAGCTGCAGTGGCTGGACCCGGTAACCAGCGCAGAGGCGGGTTTCCGCAATAAGGCGAAGCTTGTGGTGGGTGGTTCGGCGAAGAACCCGACCCTGGGCATCGTGGATTACCGTACGGGTGCGTCCACTGATCTTGGCGAATGCCCGCTCTATATGGAGCCGATTCAGGCGGCCATTCCGGTGTTGCGTGAGCTGATTCAGCGCACAGACCTGATCCCCTACGACATTCCGAATCGTCGCGGTGAGCTGAAGAATATTCTGGTGACGGCTTCGGCGGCGGACGAGCTAATGGTGCGTTTTGTGTTGCGTTCGAAGAAGCTTCTGGTGCCGATTCGCCGCCAAATGGACTGGCTGAATGAGCGGCTGCCGAACCTGGCGGTGCTGTCGGTGAACCTGCTGCGTGAGCCGGTAGCACGTGTTGAGGGTGATGAGGAGATTATCCTGTCGGAGCGTCAGACCCTGCCGATGCGGGTGAACGACCTGACCCTGCACCTGCGCCCGCAGAGCTTCTTCCAGACGAACACGAAGGTCGCTGAGGCGATGTATGCGCAGGGCCGTGAGTGGGTGCGTGAGGTGGCTCCGCGCTCGCTGTGGGACCTGTACTGTGGCGTGGGTGGTTTTGCCCTGCATGCGGCCTCGGTGATGGATGGCGGCTTGGTGACCGGTATTGAGATTAGTACGGAGGCGGTCGCTTCGGCGCAGCGTACGGTCGCTGAGTACGGGTTGGAGGGCGTGAACTTTTCGGCGCAGGACGCGCCGGAGTTCGCGGTGTCTTCGGGTGCGGTGCCGCAGATGCTGGTGGTGAACCCGCCGCGCCGCGGTATTGGTGAGAGCCTGTGCGCGTGGATTGAGGGCTCGGGTATTGACCGCGTGGTGTATTCGAGCTGTAACGCGGTGACCCTGGCGAAGGACCTGGTGCGCATGCCGTCGTATGCGCCGGTGCAGGGCCGCGTGCTGGATATGTTCCCGCATACGGACCACTACGAGGTCATGGTGCTGTTGCAGCGCCAGTAGCGGCTTTTAGAAGCATAGGCGGTGGCGCCTCGGAGATAACAATCCGAGGCGCCACCGCTTTTTCGTTCCCCTCTAGCGGGTGTGAAATTCTAGCCCTGCGCCGCGAGAATACCCGCCGCGTACGCCGCCTGACCCACGTGCTGCGCCGCATCGTCAATCATGCTGACCAGGCGCACACCGCGAGTCACCGCCGGAGTCCAGGAACGGTCAATAATCTCACTCAAATCAGCCTCGCTCAGCGTCTCCGCGTAGTCCGCGAGCGCCTCGCCAGTTGCCACAAGGTATTCCACCATCAGCGCAGAATCTTCAACCACGATGGAGCGGGCCTGCTCGGCGGTGTGGCCGTAGCCCATGGTGTCACCGAGTTCGCCCAGGTTGAAACGCTCCCTGAAGCCCTGAGTCTCCCAGACCTGCGGCTGACCGTTCAGGGCGGAGAGCAGCAGGTCCATCTGCCGTCCGGCATGCCAGAGCAGCCAGGCAATAGAGTTCGGGTGCCCGCCCGGGTGGGCGTTCAAAGCCTCGGCTGACAGCCCCTTGACTGCCACGGCGGCTTCGATGCCGGGGCGGCTGGCGGCGTCACGCAGAATGTCTTGGGTTTTCATGGAATCCTCCTGAAGATGCTGGCTCCTTGCAGGGAGCCGGGTAGTTTCAGTCTACGCCCGCGTGTTCGCCGCCTTGAATGAGTCGCCTTGAAAGAGTCGGTTTGAAAGAAAAATGTGGCGCTCGGGAATAATACTCATTTCTTCCCGTTGAACTCTGCGAAGACATCATCATCTAAATTCCACAGGAGATATTATGACCACCCCCGCTCAGCTGCACTTTGACATGGTTGTCATCGGTTTCGGCAAGGGCGGCAAGACCCTCGCCGGCGCCTACGCTAAGACCGGCAAGAACGTTGCCCTCATCGAGCAGTCCACCGGCATGTACGGCGGCACCTGCATCAACATCGGCTGCGTGCCCACCAAGGCGCTGGTTCACCGTGCCGACGAGTTCCGCGCCAGCGGCGAGCGCAGCCTTGAAGAAGCAAACGCTGCCTACGAGTCCGCCGTCATCTTCCGCGATAAGCTGACCGGCATGATGCGCGCTAAGAACCGCGAGATTCTGCTGTCGAACGAGACCGCTAAGCTCATTGATGGCCACGCACGCTTCATCTCCGACACCGAGGTTGAGGTCACCGCGGGCGAGGACACCCTGCGCGTTACCGCCGACTACTTCATCGTCAACACCGGTGCCCTGTCGGTCATCCCGCCGATTGAGGGCGTCCGTGAGTCCGAGCGTGTGCTCACCTCCACCGAGCTGCAGAAGCTCACCCCGCGCCCCAAGCGCCTGGGCATCATTGGTGGTGGCCCCATCGGTGTTGAGTTTGCCGGTATTTTCTCCTCCTACGGCACTGAGGTGACCATTCTGGATGGCGCACCCGCCCTCTTCGGCCGCTACGACGAGGATGTTGCCCAGGTTGCCCGCGAGATTATCGCCGACCAGGACATTACCGCTCATACCGGCGTGCGTGTGCAGTCCTTCAAGGACGGCGCTGACTCCGTGACCGTGACTTACCTCGATTCCGAGGGCGCTACCCGGGAGCTGGAGGTGGACTACGTGATGGTTGCGACCGGCCGCAAGCCCGCCACCGAGGGCCTGGGCCTGGAGAACACCAGCATCGAAACCAACGACCGCGGCGCAATCGTCGTGGATGAGCACCTGCGCACCACCGTGCCGAACATTTTCGCGCTCGGTGACGTGAACGGCGGCCCGCAGTTCACCTACATTTCTATGGATGACTACCGCGTAGTGCTCTCCCAGCTGGTCGGTGACGGTTCCCGTTCCACTAAGGACCGCAAGGCAGTGGCTTCGACCATCTACATGAACCCGCCGCTGTCTTCCGTGGGTCTGACTGAGCGTGAGGCGATTGAGGCTGGCCACAAGGTGAAGGTCGCTTCGAAGCCGGTTGCCGCGGTTGCCGCGATGCCGCGCGCGAAGACCCAGGAGAACCCGCGCGGCATCATGAAGTTCGTGATTGACGCGCAGAGCGACCAGATTCTGGGTGCCCAGCTGCTGGTAATCGAGTCCATGGAGGTTATTAACCTGGTGGCTCTGGCGATGCGCTACGGCATTACTGCTTCGCAGCTGCGCGATGAAATCTACACTCACCCCTCGATTACTGAGGGTCTGAATGAGGTTCTTGCCGTCGCGGTGCCCGTGAACTAGTTGGACTAGAATCGCGCCTGAATTCGCGGTTCGTGTAGCGTTTCTGCTTGTCCGAGTGCTTCCCTGCCCATTCCACCCGTTGTGCTGTCAACGGGGGTGCGGGTGGGGAAGCATTTTTGTTAAGGCGCAGATATACCCTATAGCTAAGCATGCCCTAAGATGGTTATGAGATAAGCGCAAGCTCACTGACCGAGTGGCTAGTGCGAGGGCCTCGGAGGAGAGCCTCACTCACCACTGCGCCCACCACAGTGTGCCACCTGCGCCACACATACAACCGAACATCATAGGCACGAACCGGGAGAATCATGGCACTGCCCAAAATCAAGCCCTACACCTACATTGACCGTGAGCACAGCAACCGCGTGAACTGGCCCGTAGACCCCAGCCGAGCCGTACTGCTCGTGCACGACATGCAGGTACACTTCGTCCAGGCTTTCGAAGGCGCCAATCTGGGAGAGGGCAACGGTAACCCGGACGCCCAGATCAACGTCGCCATCAAGAACCTGCGCCGCCTCATTGACGCCGCCCACGACGCAGGAATCCCCGTCTACTACACCGCGCAGCCGCCGCGCCAGAACCCCGAAGATCGCCGCCTGCTCATCGACTTCTGGGGCGACGGCCTGCAGAACGACGAGTCCGCCCGCGTGCTCGACGAACTCGCACCGACCGACCGCGACACCGTGCTGACCAAGTGGCGCTACTCCGCGTTCGTGCGCAGCCCCTTCGAGGATCTGCTCAAGGAATCCGGCCGCGACCAGCTCATTATCGGCGGCGTGTACGCGCACATCGGCTGCCTGACCACCGCCCTGGAGGCGTTCATGCGTGACATTCAGCCGTTCATGGTTGCGGACGCGCTCGCCGACTTCTCGGAGGAGGAACACCGTATAGCGTGCGAGTACGCTTCGGGTCGTTGTGCTCGCGTGCTGAACACTGCGGATGTCCTCGCAGACCTGCAGAAGGCTGAAGGTACTGAGAAGGCTGAAACTGTTGAGGAGGCGCGCGCATGAGCTGGGTAATCGTGACCGGCGCGAACGGCGGTATTGGTGAGGCTACCGTCCACCAGCTCATTAAGAACGGTTATTCGGTATTTGCGGCTGACCTCGCCGAGCAGCCTATCGCCTCCTTCGGCACCTACGGGGACGCTATCTTCCGCTACCGTTCCGTGGACGTGACCAGAGAAGAGTCCGTCACCGCCCTCGCCAACGCCGTGGCGGCGCTCGACGAACCCATCACCGGCGCGGTGCTCGCCGCGGGTATCGCCCACAGCCAGCCGCTGCTGGAAACCAGCTTCGACACCTGGAAGCGCCTGCACGCGGTCAACTCCGACGGCGTGTTCCTGTGCCTGCGCGAATTCGCCCGCATCATGATTGACCAGCAGGAGTCCGACCCGACCAACAGCCGCTCCCTGGTGACGGTCGCCTCCAACGCGGCGCGTGTGCCCCGCGCGGAGTTCGGCGCCTACGGTGCGTCCAAGGCGTCGGCGGCACGCGTGAGTTCCAGCTTCGGTCTGCAGCTTGCCGCGCACGGTATTCGCGTGAACTCGGTCTGCCCCGGCACCACCCGAACCCCCATGGTGACCGACGCCTGGGAGGGCGAGGACCGCTCCGCCCTGCCGGTTGCCGGTAACCCGCAGACGTTCCGCCTGGGTATTCCGCTGGGTCGCATCGCCGACCCTGCCGACATCGCGGCGGTCAACGCCTTCCTCATCTCGGAGGCGGCACGCCACATCACCATGCAGGAGATTGTCGCCGACGGCGGCGCCACCCTCTAACGGCACTCCGCGTCCGGCGTTTAGATGCCCGGCGCGAACCTACACACCACTGATAGAAGTACGATGACGAACCTTCCTGACTTTATCTTTGCCACCGGCACCCGCGTACTCCGCGCCGCCGGTGCGATGACCCCTGTCACCTTTGATAACGCCCTGGACGAGGCAAAACGCGCCGGCACCGCCGTCGTGGGTCTGATTCCTTTTGACCCGGACATGCCCGCCTACCTCTTCGTGCCCGAACGCCTGGAGGAGCAGCAGGTATCGGTCCCCGAACAGACCGCCGAACTTGCCGAACCGGTATCGGTCACCGGCCGTCAGAACGACCGGTTCCGTGCCGCCGTGGCCACCGCCGTGGAGCGCATGAAGGTGGGTGAGCTGAGCAAGATTGTGCTCTCGCGCGTGCTCACCGCCCGCTACGCACCCGGCGCCCTCAACCTGGAGGCGCTGTATAACAACCTGCGCGCCCAGCAGCGTTCCGCCTTCAACTTTGCGGTGCGCCTGCCCGATGGCGAGCGCGGAATGAACGGCAGCTACCTGATGGGTGCCTCCCCGGAGCTGGTGTTCCGCACCGAGGGCCGCGCCTTCAAGACCCACCCGCTTGCCGGTAGCGCCCCGCGCATTGCCGAGCCCGGTAGCGCCGAGGACGAGGCGATTCGTGACCGCCTGTTCGCCTCACCGAAGGACCGCCACGAGCACGCCTACGTCATCAACGATATTGCCGAGCGCCTGGCACCCATCGCCGAGGAGCTGAACGTGCCGCAGGTGCCCTCGCTGCTGAAGACCCCGCAGCTTTGGCACCTGGCGACCCCCATCGACGGCGTGCTGAAGGAGGGCTTGACCTGCCTGGACGGTGCCCGCGCGATTCACCCGACCCCCGCGATTTGTGGCGCACCCACCGAGAAGGCTCTGCAGCTGATTCGTGAGCTGGAGTCTTTTGAGCGCCGCTACTTTGGCGGTCTGGTCGGCTACATGGATGCCGAGGGTAACGGCGAGTGGG
Source organism: uncultured Rothia sp. (assembly GCF_963507905.1). GTDB lineage: Bacteria > Actinomycetota > Actinomycetes > Actinomycetales > Micrococcaceae > Rothia. The sequence continues at coordinate 173,520 of NZ_CAUOUU010000001.1, forward strand.
CGCTGGTGCTGCGTTGCGCCCAGGTCAGCCCGGATGAGGCGGTGCTGTACGCCGGCGCGGGTATTGTGGCTGAGTCCGACCCGGAGCTGGAGCATACGGAGACCGGTACGAAGCTCGGTAGCTTTGGCCGCGCCCTGGGCGTGGATACCCTGGGTGAGGATACCCCTTAGGCTCTGTGTAGGTACTGTCTTGAACGCCTTGACGAGGCGGAATACAACGGCTGAATGAAACAGCAGAATAAAACGGCTGAACGCGCTCGCTGGCATGGCGGGCGCGTTCAGCCGTTTTATGAGCTGTTGTCTGAGTTGTTGAGGGATTGAGCGTGGCTAATCGGTGAGCAGGCGCTTGAGTTCCAGGGGAGTAGCCACCGGCAGAAGCTGAGCCTCAACCTGTGCGGGCTCACCCCCGTACTCACCCTCAGGCTCACCCCCGGCCGGGTTCTCCACAGCCAGGGCGATGAGCATCTTCTGCGCGTGCTCGGGGTTCTCCGCGTCGGGCAGCGCCACGGGTACCCATTGCAGGCTGAAGCTTCGCTCGATAGCTTCGCCGCCCTGATTACCGTTCTGACCACTGCCAAGAGGCGCGCTAAAGGTCGCACGGACGGCCAACCTGTCCTGAGCCAGTATACGCAGGGCGGTCGGCTCGGGAATATTGCTGTCCAGAAGGTCACCCGGAACCTCCTCGTTCATGGCAAGTTCGAGCGCATCCAGCAGCTCATCGGTGAGCTGCACCCGAACCAGGGAGGGCACCACGCTCAGACCGTGGCCGGTCGCCTTGAGCACCGCCTCCTTAGCGGTCCACAGCGCCACCGAGAGCAGATGCAGTACGGGCGCGGGGCGTTCCTGCGCCACCCGCTCATAGAACGTACGTTCTTCATTGGAGAGCGCCAGGCGCGCAAAACCGGAGAACAGGCGCGCATCCAGAGTCTCAACATCCACGCCAAGAACCGCCGAGGAATTACGACTAAACGCACCCACCACCAGCGGGTTCACCTGCGACATATTGAAGTTCACGCCCGCAATACGCGGCTTACCGTGCTTCTTACCGCTGGTGCACAGGGTGCAGGAACGATCCACCTCAATCTCAGAAGCGGCGCTCGACGGCACATCCAGACGCGCCGCCGCCATGGCACGCATGAGTGCCTGAGTGCTCAGGTAGCTGACCGCCGCCGTGGAGGTCGGCAACTGCGCCGCATGCTGCTGCTCAGCAAGCCCCAGGTAGCTCAACCAGCTAAAACGCAGGGAACCGTACATCGTGCGGGTGGGAAGAGCGAAAATCTGCACGCGCTCGCTCGGACGGGCGGTAGGGCGCTCCGGGCGCTGTGCGCTGGGTGTTTCGGGGGCAGAATAGCTCATAGGTTTAGTGTACCCGCCCGGCATTACGGTAATTCGCGCGTGCGAGGCTCCTTGAGGTTATCCACAGCGCTGACCGCGCGCTACGCACCCTCGCCGCCGGTGCGGTAAAGTCATCACAGACATCATTACGGACAGCCGCCCGCACAACAGAGGGGCGGCACAGAAAGAAGGTACCGTGAACAGCACGCAAGAGATCATTGCCGCCGCAGACGGCTCGGCGCTGGGCAACCCCGGACCGGCGGGCTGGGCATGGTATATCGACGACGACCACTGGGCGAGCGGCGGCTGGGCGCACGGTACCAACAATATGGGTGAGCTCAAGGCTGTCCTGGACCTGTTCGAGGCGACCGCATCCCGCCCGGAGGCGAAGCTACGCGTGTACTGCGATAGCCAGTACGTCATTAACTCGCTAACCAAGTGGATGCCCGGCTGGAAGAAGAAGGGCTGGAAGAAGTCTGACGGCAAGCCCGTGCTCAACCGCGACCTTCTGGAGGCGCTGGATCGGGCGCTGACCGGCCGCGACTACGAGTTTATTTGGGTGAAGGGCCACGCCGGTCACGAGCTCAACGAGAAGGCGGACTCCCTGGCGAATGGTGCCGCGCGCGCCTACCAGGAGGGCCGTGAACCCGCGCACGGCCCCGGCTTCGGTGCCTCTGCTGAATCCGTTACTGCGGCTGTTGAGGTCCCGATTGTGAATGCTCCGGCCGCAGAACCTGCACTTTCTGAGTCTTCCGCGGACGCCCACCTGCCCGTGCAGGAATTCACCGCAGCCGAGATTGAGAACGCCCAGCGCGGCGTGGAGAGCCTGCGCCTGTCCGGTCTGCTGCGCCCCGCCTCCGCAGTGAACACCCCCGACCCGGAGGCGGTCCGCACCCGCAAGGAACAGTTGGCGCTCGCGGCGGAGCGTGCCGCCGAGCGTGACGCAAAGGCACTGGCGCGCCAGCAGGAGAGCGCTCAGCAGGCATCCGGCGCCGCCCAGTCGGAAGAAGAGGATGACCTGACTGGTCTGGAAGAGTTCGCCGGGCTCGACCCGAACGATGTTGACCCGGCGGAACTTCTGGGCGAGACGGAAGAACAGGCAGAAGAGCAGGCGGTAGAGCCCGCCCTGGAAGCACCCGCTTCTGCTCCCGCTCAGCCTGTTGCGCATACTCAGCCTTCTGAACCCGCGCCTGCTGCTCCCGCCTCGCCTGCCCCGAAACCCGATACTCTGAACCCCGAGGAAGCCGCCGCCGCAGAACAGCTGCTCGAAAGCCGCGGCTCCGTCATGGAGGCGGTGCAGCTGGAATCCCTGCTGCACGATCGTCTGGTGTGGGTGACCGCCACCGGCAAGTCGGTGTCCCGCTCCTCGGTGCTGCAGTACCGCGAACGCGCCTTCACCCAGCAGGGTGCCCCGCTCAAGCAGGGTGTGCAGGTGCTGGATTCTTCCAGTGTGCTGGTCATGGCGGCGGTTGCCACCGCGCGCGGTCGCGTGAGCCGTTCGAGCATCTGGCATTACGACGCTGAGCGCGGCCTGTGGCGTTTGCGTTTCCGCCAGGAGACTCCCGCCTCCTAAAGCTCAGCTCCTAATTTGCGGGCTCTTGAGCCCAAAGATTTCCGTGCAATAAAACCCCGCCGCATCCTCACTTTCGAGGATGCGGCGGGGGTTTTCTCAATAGATGTTCGCCGCCTTCTGGCGAATCCGACGGGCGGCGTGCCGTGCGGCCGGGACCTTTAAACCGCCCGGTCTGCCGCTTGCCTGCAGGTGGGCTTCTGGGCTTATTGCCCTGACCCCTTAGCCGACGAACATGGAGGCGTTAGCCTGCTCGGTGTCTGCGTAGTTCACACCTGCGCGGGTGAGTGCCTCGTTGATCTGGGTGATGGATGCTTCGACCTGGCGCTGGGTTGCGTGCCACTGGTCCAGCACGCCCTGGAAGTTAGTGGATGCGGAGCCGGTCCAGGAGCTCTGCAGGTCGTGCAGGGATGCGGTCATGCCGTTGACGTCTGCGGTGATGGATGCGACGTAGGATCGTGCCTGTGCGCTCTTGGCTGCGATGACTTCGGAATCGACATTGAACTGTGCCATGGTTTTTCTCCTTTGAGATTAGGTGAGGTGGGGCGGTTGCCCCGGGTGGCGCTTGGGGTTTGGATCTCGGGAAGGGTTGAGTTCCTGACCGGAAGCTTGTTATCACTATATCTTTCAAAATGCATCAAATAAGCTAAAAAATGATGAATTGATAAATCTGTGGATAAAACCGCCAGGTTGGCTCCACCATCTCGAAAAAATCGAAAACCAGCCTGAAAATGACGCCGCCATGACGCGCACAGCAAAACCCCCGAACCGTAGAACACTCAAGTTCCACAATCCGGGGGTTTATGCATCAGTGCTACTTCATCAGCTGATCGTCCGAGACGGGCGGCGGGTAGAACGGCAAAGAAATCACGAAGGTAGCGCCGCCACCGTCGGTCTCTTCAATGTGGATCCTCCCCTCGTGCTGCTCAATAATCGCAGCCACAATGGACAGACCCAGACCCGTACCGCCGGTCTCACGCGAACGCGAGGTGTCGGTGCGGTAGAAGCGCTCGAACACGCGCTCGCGGTCCTCGCCGTGAATGCCGGGGCCGTGGTCGCGCACCTCCAGCACGGAGAGCGGGAAGCCGGGAACCTCTTCGCGCACGCCCACCGCAATCTCCAGGGGAGAGCCGTCGGGGGTGTAACGCATGGCGTTGGTCAGCAGGTTCGCCACGACCTGACGCAGGCGTGATTCGTCGCCGAGCACGGTTGCGGAGGTCGGCGCCACCTCTTCATTCAGACCCACCAGGGACACCGCACGATCGGGTGCCGTAGCGTAGGCGTCGTTACTAGCGTCCACAGCCAGGTTGAACAGGTCGAAGGGCGCCAGCTTGGATTCGCGGCGCTCATCAATACGCGCCAGGGTCAGCAGGTCTTCCACGAGCTGACCCATACGCTTGGACTCTGATTCGATGCGGCTCATTGCGGTAGCGACAGCCTCATCGGTCGGTAACGCGCCCTGACGGTACAGCTCCGAGTAGCCTCGAATACTGACCAGTGGGGTACGCAACTCATGCGAAGCGTCACCCACGAAGCGGCGCATTTTCGCCTCGCTCTTCTCGCGGGCTTTGAAGAGCACTTCAATTTGGGCGAGCATCGTGTTCAGCGAGACCGCGAGGTTACCGATCTCGTTGCTGGGGTTGTAGTCCTCAATACGCTGTGAGAGGTCGCCGGCGGCAATCTTGGCGGCGGTCTGCTCCACACGTGCGAGCGGTTCGAAAGTGCGGGTCACAATCACCCAGGTCATCGCGATGGCGGAGGCAAGAGTCGCCAAACCAAACGCGAAGGTCAGCACGCCCACGAGGGCAACAACCTGGTTGGTCTGCTTCAACGGCATGGCAATAATCAGGGATGCCGCCTCCGTCAGCCCGGAGGAATCATTCGACTCGATGGGTACGGCGAGCACACGCCAATCGGAGGAACTACCCACCGAATTGACGGTGACCGCCTCCTCGTTTTGCTTGCGAACCTTCTCTTCGGTCCAGCCCTGCAGCGCCGGCTCGCTGAACTGTTCACTGTCCTCGGACTTGAGCGAGTACAGTACGTTGCCGTCCTTATCGAGCAGGTACAGGCGGTAGGTGCTCAGGGATTGCTCCTGATTGCCGGAGGGGCGCACGGTCGCCAACTGCACGAGCGAGGGGGCGCTGTTCTTCATCTCTTCGTCCAGCTGGTGCACCATCTGGGCGCGCAGAGCGGAAATTGCCACCAGGCTCGTCACCGCGATGGAGAGGGCGATGAGCATGGAGGTGATGAGCACTAGCTGGGTGCGAAGGGAGAGAGACTGAGGGATCCGGTCGAGGGGTTTGAGCGCCACGTTAGCCTCGAGAACCGCGAATCATGTAGCCCACACCGCGCTTGGTGTGGATGAGCGGCTCGTGGTTTTCGCGGTTGTTGTCAATCTTGCGGCGCAGGTACGAAATGTAGGACTCGACGATGGAGGAGTCGCCGTTGAAGTCGTACTCCCACACATGGTCGAGGATCTGTGCCTTGGACAGCACGCGGTTGGCGTTGAGCATCAGGTAGTGCAGCAGGTTGAACTCGGTGGGGGAGAGGTCAATCTCTTCGTCACCGAGGAACACCTCGTGGGTGTCCACGTTCAGGGTGAGGGCGTCAACGCGCAGTACGGCGTCGTCCTCTTCCTGGACGCTACGGCTACGGCGCAGAATGGCGCGGATGCGGGCAATAACCTCGTCGAGGGAGAAGGGCTTGGTGACGTAGTCGTCGCCGCCAGCGCCCAGACCGGTGACCTTGTCCTCGGTGGCGTCCTTCGCGGTCAGGAAGAGCACGGGGGTGGTGGTGCCGTTTTCGCGCAGGCGGCGGGTTACCTCGAAGCCGTCCATGCCGGGCATCATGACGTCCAAGACGATGAGGTCGGGGTTTTCGGCGTGTGCCTTTTCGAGGGCTTCGCGGCCGTTGCCGGCGGTGACTACTTCAAAACCGGCGAAACGCAGGGAGGTGGCGAGCAGTTCAAGAATGTTGAACTCGTCATCGACGACTAGGAGTTTTGCTTCAGCAGACATACTCTATCTTTCTCTCTGAATGGCAGGCTGTACTTGATAAGTGAATGATGTGTGTGTGAGCTTGCGGCTCAAATTTTTATGCCTTGTTGCGGCGCATGACCGACAGAATAAGTGCGGCCATGAGGGCAATAAAGGCGACGGGGAGGAGGACCAGCGGAATCTGGCTCATGAGGGCGGGCGGCGCTGCCCCAACCCACTTCATCACGAGCATGGCGACTCCGGTGAGCAGGCAAATCAGGGCGAGAAGCGCACCGCCTGCGCCGAGCCAGCGGATGGCTCCAGCGTAGGGAAGGGGCGCGGGCGCCTGGTCTGCGGTGCTGCGCATGTCCTGTACGGGTTCATTACTCATGAATTTAACGGTATCAGCTCACACACAGCTGTTCGTGGGCGAAGCCCCAGATTTAGCGGTTTGAGACCCAAATTCACAGCGTATGTGAAGCTTAGGGGAGCGACCGCACTGTTTGTGCACGCGAGATGCTTTAATAGGGGTATGTCTGAACAGGTTATTGAACTGCTCCCCGAAACTACGCCCGCTACTGACGCGCCCGCAGAGTCCGTTGCGCCTTCTGCCGCGCCTGAGAGCACTAACGAGGGTAGCGCTGTACCTGCTGAGACTCAGCCCTCCGTGAACGCCGAGGAACCTGCGGCCGCTGAAGAAGCAGCCGCTGAGGAAGCGCCGGCAGAGAACGCGGAGAAGACCGAAGACTCCACCCCCGACCCTTTCACCCCGCTGGATGAAGAGGTGGGCGCCCCCTCCCTGGGTGTTCCGCACAAGCTGCGCCGCACTTCCAAGGTGGATGAGATTCTTGCCGCCGCCAAGGACGTGGCGCTGCAGGGCGTTCAGGAGATCGCCCCGGCGCACGCTATCGGACTGGTACACCACGTACGCGCCGAGGAGGAGCGCCTGAGCACTCACCTCTTCGAGTGCACCCTGCCTGGTTACCGCGGCTGGTTCTGGTTTGCGACCCTCTCGCGTGCGCCTCGCTCCCGCGTGGCAACGATTTGCGAGGTCGGTCTGCTACCCGGTGACGACGCGCTCATTGCGCCGGATTGGGTGCCGTGGGCTGACCGTGTTCGCCCCGAGGACCTGCAGGAGAACGCCGTGGAGGAAAACGCAGACTTTGCTGAGGATACTGAGGCAGAGGAATCTGCTGAGTCTGTCGAGTCCGCTGAGAACGAATCTGCAGAGAACGAATCCGCTGTAGAAGAAACTGCTGAGGCTGAGTCCGCAGAGTAAGCCTACGTGCCACTCCTCTTAATAAGGGGTAGGCTAGCAAAAGCGTATATATAAGGTGTTATTGAGTCGTCCAATGAGTTTTCATTGGGCGACTCAATGACTTAAGCCGTGGCAAAAGCCGCTAAAAAAGTACATAATAGATTATTGAATTAAGTAACGACTTAGGCAGTGCTATCTAAGTACTGTTGCGGTGAAAGCTGGGAGAGATACATGACAGACCTCATCGATACCACAGAGATGTATTTGCGCACCATCCTCGAACTGGAGGAAGAGGGTATCGTCCCCATGCGTGCGCGCATCGCTGAACGACTCGAGCACTCCGGCCCGACCGTCTCCCAGACCGTGGCACGCATGGAGAAGCACGGCCTGCTCACCGTTGAGCCGGACCGCCACCTCGAACTGACCGAGGAAGGCCGCCACAAGGCGGTCGAGGTGATGCGTAAGCACCGCCTGGCTGAGCGCCTGCTCTCCGACATTATTGGTCTGGAACTCGAGTACGTGCACGAAGAGGCATGCCGCTGGGAGCACGTCATGAGTGACAAGGTGGAGAAGCGCATCCTGGAGATGCTCAAGGACCCCAAGTTCTCCCCGTACGGCAACGCAATCCCCGGCCTGGAAGATCTGGGTCACACCAGCGAGAAGAACGACGAGCGCACCGTGCCCATGTCCCTGGCTGCGCGCGACTCCGGTCCCGAGGACCGCTTCACCATTTCTCGCTTCCCCGAGTCCATTCAGACTGATGTTGAGCTGCTGAAGCTGCTGGCTGACGCAGGCATTGTCTACGGCGCTTCGGTGTCCGTGGTTGCTGGTCAGAACGATGATGTGATTGTTCACGCCGATGGTGAAGAGGACACTCTCTCCCTGGACATGGACGTGGCAAACGCGATTGTGGTCAAGCGCGGCGGCAACCTCTAAGCTCTAGTTCTGAGAGTCCGCTAACCCAGTTCACGCTTTAAACGGTGGTATCGCCTCCCTTGGTGGAGGCGGTGCCACCGTTTTTGTGTCTGCGGCGGTTTATATGGTCTTACGCTGGGATTCGGGTTGAGGTGCCTAGCGGGCGGGGCGTTTCAGAGTTTGGTCGCGTGCGCGGGCGCATATACTCCTCTCTCAAAGTTTTATCAACTGCGCTTCAGTGCATTTTTCGTGTTTTTCGCTTAAATCTGAGGTTGAAACTGAGGGAAGCGCCGGTATTTGAGTAATCTCTGAGAGTGGACGCTTAAGAGACGAGGCTCATTTTTAAGAGTTTTGAACCCTGTCCTTAAGGGGTGGTGGTGCCTTAAAAGCGAATGTGCATCCTTGTGAAATGCCTAGTCAAGCGCCTTAAGTCGCTTAAGCTCCCACAAATAAACGGGTGTCTAGTCAGTCCAATCCGCTCTGTTCCGCCGGGGGTGAAAGTCCAAAATTTAAGGCTGAAAGAGGTGACAACTGGGAGTTTTCTGTGTATTCTCTTTTCTGTGCCCAAATCCTAATCGTAAGAGGGCACCGTCGAAGCGGTTCCGCTGAGTTCTGCCAACGCTTCGATGAACGTCTACCCAATATGGCAGAAGCGGGGGACCCAATCCCCAAGCTGGGATACGGCTTCTCAATCGAGAAGCCTCGGGGCTAAGTCACTTCGGTGGCCGAGCGAATCCATGCTCGAGCCCGACAGCTCACCTCGTCAGGCAATGGAGGAATTACCAATGGCTAACAAGATCGTACGTACCGCAGGTGCAACCCTCGCAGCAGGCGCAATCCTGCTCGGCTCGACCGTTCCCGCGAACGCATTTGCACAGATCCCCGCTGCTGCTGATCTGTCCTACGACTACACCAACTACGAGTTCGACTACACCAGCTACAACACCCCCGCAACCACCTACGTTGCACCCCAGGCTCAGGCACAGCAGACCTACGTTGCTCCCGCAGCAACCGAGGCACCCGCTGCACCCGCAGTTGAGACCTCCTACGTAGCACCCCAGGCTGAGGCACAGCAGGCTTACGTTGCTCCCGTAGCAACCGAGGCACCCGCTGCTCCCGCAGCTTCCTCCGCTTCCACCGGTAACGCATCCCGCGACGCAATCGTTGCAACCGCAATGAGCGGTCTGGGTGGCGCATACGTTTGGGGCGGCAAGACCTTCGGTGCATGGGACTGCTCCGGCTTCACCTCTTGGGTTTTCGCTCAGCACGGCATCAAGCTGACCGCTTTCACCTACGCAATGAAGAACGAGCTGCGCCCGACCTCTAACCCCCAGCCCGGCGACATCGTCTTCCAGAACGGCTACAGCCACGTTGGTATCTACCTGGGCGACGGCAAGATGATCTCCGCTCTGAACCCCACCAACGGTACCATGGTGCACCCCACCTCCTGGATGTCCGTTGACGGCTACTACACCGCTCTCTAAGCCTTAGCGCATAAGAGCTGGGTCTAGCCCAACATACTTCACAAAAGGCGCCCACCCCGCACGGGGTGGGCGCCTTTTGCGTACCCAAGAAGTTCCGCAAAAATACCGCCGAGAGCGCACCTTAGTACGGGGGCATTCTCGGCGGTATGTGTTTTAGGTGTATGTGGCTAGGACGCGAGAACCTGCAGAAGCTTCTGAGGGTCCTGCTCCCACTCGGTCAGCTCAGACCGCAGGTTAGTCCGTGCGGGCTCCTCCCAGAGCTGCAGGCCCTCCTCCGAGAGGAAGACACGCTCACGGCCCAGGATGGAACGCAGGAAGGTCGTGCGGCCGGTACGGAACGCCTCATCGTCAAAATGGGAGTACTCGCTACGCACCCCGCGCAGATAGCGGCGGTAACGCGCCGAATCAGCCGCCAGGATTGCCATGTCGGCGTCAAGGAAGAACTCAATATCCGTTACCGCGTAGCCTGCCGGTAGTTCGGCGGACTCGGGTAGCTCGTGGGTTGCCGTGGCACGCACCAGACAGCGCACCATCTGCAGCTCGTGCTCGGTCAGCAGGCCCGCGGCAACCAGCGGCTCCAGGGAGGCGCCCGCCAGCTGCTCGCTGCGGCGCTCATCCTCACCCGGCGCGCCCTCGTAGACTGCGTCGTGGAACCACGCCGCCAGAATCGACGCCAGGGGAGTGGCGCCCTGCGCGCGATGTGTGTACAGGCGCTCCAGATCGGCGAGCATCTGCGAAAGGTGCCCGCTGTGGTGGTAGGCGCGGTGCGGTTGCTCCCACGCCTGCAGCAGGCTCTCACCCAGCTCAGCTACCTGCGCCGTGAGCTGAGCCCGCAGCTCGGCAGGAGCCTTCACATGCTTGAGTCGGGGCGTAAACGCCGCCTCCCAGGCGCGCAGCAGGCGCGGGCGAATCTTCTCGGGACGCTCCTTGAGCGGGATGCGCATACCGCTGGCAATGAGCGTGCGAGTTAGCTCCGCGCCGCTGAGCTCAATCGCGCCCGCCTGCACCAGCTCCTCGTAGAGGTGCGCCGGCACATCGTAATGGTCGCGGTCGAAGGCGCGCTCACTGATGTCCGCTGCCGCGGCGAACTCGTGCAGTTCCGTCAGGGACACATCCGAAATGAGGTGCGAGAAGACGGTGCCGTGCGCGGGCCAGACGGGCGGGTCAATGTAGATGCTCATTCGTACATTGTAGGAGCGGTTCCGGTGCCGGGTGCGGGTGTCCTCATGCGGTGAACACGGGCTGGGACGCAGGACGGGCAGTGTGCGGGCGGAAACATGGGCACAGCGCGGCTCCTGGTGGCTTATAGGGTCCCGTGCGACCAGTCGTGCGGGGTGCTTTATACTGGATAGGTACGCCCTCGTAGCTCAGGGGATAGAGCACTTCTCTCCTAAAGAAGGTGTCGGACGTTCGAATCGTCTCGGGGGCACACAGAACTGGCATGCGTGCCGGTACGAGAAAACCGCCCGTCGCTTGCATTAGCAGGCGCGGGCGGTTTCTCTGTTTCTGCACGTAACGAGCGCTCAAGAAAACACGTTGTTATAGCTGAGACAGGTCAATCTTGCCCATCAGCAGAATCTTCTCGCGGGCGGCCTCGTCCGTCATCAGCTCAGCAATATTGTGCGGGACAACCTGCCAAGAAATACCCCAGCGATCTACACACCAGCCGCAACGCTCCGCCTCGGGCACCGCGGAGAGCTGCTCCCAGTAGCGGTCAATTTCCTCCTGGTCGCGGCAGGAAACAACGACCGAAACCCCCGGCGTGAATGTGAAATCGTGGAAAGCACCAGAATCAGCAGCTGCCAGCCAAGTGCCCTGCAGGTTAATGTCGGTGAACATGACCGCATCCGATCCAAAGGGGGCGCCCTCCGGGTAGTGATACAGGGTTCCGCGGCGGGCATCGTCAAAGATAGAAAGCCAACTGTTGGTGGCTTCTTCTGCATTGCCGTGATTCTTGCCGCCAAACATGAATGAGGGGATGACGAAGGGGCGCGGGTCGCCCTCGGGGTTGGTGAGCATCAGCTGCCAGGTCATACCGAAACGGTCACGGACCCAGGCGTAGCGGGGAGAGAAAGGGTACTCGCCCAATTCCATGAGTACACCGCCGCTGCTCAGCTTTTCGTAGAGTTCATCGAGGTATGCTCGCGCTTGCTCCTCGCCACCGAACAGGAGCGGGTCAAAGTTCAGAATGCAGCTGATGGACTGGTTCGGGGTGTACCGGTCGTCACCGTTGATGAGCGTGAGCTTGAAACCGTGAATGCTGATAGTCGCCGTGAGCCCGGGAACCTGCTCGGTAATGGAGGCGTTGCGGAAAACCTCGGTGTAGAATTGCGCGGCTTCATCAGCGGTGCCGTTGCACCACAGGGCGCATGACAGGGTGGGGGTTGCGGTCTGAGTCATGCGGTCATCCTAGCACGGGGAACCTCGGATACAGAGGCACCGCTACCTGTGAGAGATGGGCGGCCGGGTGACCGAACGGGTGGGAGCCGCGCAACAAATGCGGTAGCATGGAATATCGAACGTGTATTCTAGGCAGCGAGGTAGATGATGAGCGACAAGCCCGAACAGCAGAAGCAGCCCTTCACCGAACAGGACGGCCTGTTCGCCGCCGAACTCGTCACCCCCTCAGCACCGGTAGCGGATGATGAGCCGCCCTTCGACCCCTACTACGACGTACCCCCTGCCGAGGACGACTACTACGCCCCTCCCATGGACGCCCCGATGATGGAGGCGGGGACGATGGAGGCACCCGCCGCCCTGCCCACCGGCATGCCCGCCTACAGTGCCTCTGCCACCAGCGCGCCTGCCACCAGTGCGCCCGTTCCTGACCCCGGCGCACCCGCGTCCTTCACCGCCGCAGACCCGCTCGGCGACTTCATGCCGCCCGCCTACCGCGTCGGTGGCTACGGCGAGGACTTCGACCCCGCTGACCCCTACGGCGAACGTACCCACAGCCTCAACGCTGTGGACCCCGCCTCCCTCACCGCTGGGCTCAACGAACGCCAGGAAGAGGCCGTGCTGCACTCCGGCTCGCCCCTGCTCATCGTCGCGGGCGCCGGCTCCGGCAAGACCCGCGTGCTCACCCACCGCATCGCGTACCTGCTCGCAACCCACCGCGCGACCCCCGGCCAGATTCTCGCCATCACCTTCACCAACAAGGCTGCCGCCGAAATGCGTGAACGTATTGAGGCGCTGGTTGGCCCGCGCGCTAAGCACATGTGGATTTCTACTTTCCACAGCTTCTGCGTGCGCGTGCTGCGCCGTGAGGCCGCCGCCCTGGGTCTGAAGTCCACCTTCACCATCTACGATTCGACTGACTCGCAGCGCCTGCTGAGCCTCATTATTAAAGAGCTCAACCTGGACACCAAGAAGTTCACCGCCAAGGCCGTGGGCAACCGCATCTCCGCGCTGAAAAACGAGCTGGTCAGCGCCGAGGCGTACGCATCCCGCGTGGCGAGCGATAACCCGTACGAGAAGACCATCGCGCAGATCTACACCGTCTACACGCAGCGTCTGCGCGCCGCCAACTCCCTCGACTTTGACGACCTGATTGGCCGCACCGTCTTTTTGCTCAAGAAGTTCCCCGAAATCGCGAACTACTACCGCCGCAAGTTCCGCCACATCCTCGTGGACGAGTACCAGGACACCAACCACGCCCAGTACCAGCTGGTGCGTGAACTGGTCGGCGCCCACGCGAAGGCACCGGCTGACCGCGGCCCCTACCCGGACGCCGTGCCCCCCGCCGAGCTGACCGTGGTGGGTGACTCCGACCAGTCCATTTACGCCTTCCGCGGCGCGGATATTCGCAATATCACGGACTTCGAGAAGGACTACCCGAACGCCCACACGATCCTGCTGGAACAGAACTACCGTTCCACGCAGAATATCCTCTCCGCGGCGAACGCGGTCATTGAACGCAACCCCGACCGTCGCCCCAAGAAGCTGTGGACCGCCTCCGGTGCGGGCGCGAAGATCATCGGTTACGTCGCCGAGTCCGAGCACGCTGAGGCACGCTACATCACCCGCGAGATTGACCGCCTTGCCGATGAGCACGGCGTGCAGCCCGGTGACGTCGCCATCTTCTACCGCACCAACGCGCAGTCCCGAACCCTCGAGGACATGCTCATGCGTGCCGGCCTACCCTACCGGGTGGTTGGTGGTACCCGCTTCTACGAGCGTAAGGAAATCAAGGACGCCCTGGCGTACCTGCGCGCCCTGAGCAACCCCGATGACGACGTGAACGTGCGCCGCATCCTCAACGAGCCCAAGCGCGGTATCGGCACCAAGTCTGAGTCCGTGGTGGCGGAGTACGCGAGTGCGAACCGCATCTCCTTCTACGCCGCCGCACGCCAGGCAGCCGACATCCCCGGCCTGGGTGCCGCCGCGGTGAAGAAATACGCCGAGTTTGTGCGCCTCATGGACGACCTGGCGCAGATTGCCCGCACCGAACCCGCCGCAACCTGCCTGGAGGCGGTCCTGGAGCAGACCGGGTACCTGGCGGCTCTGCGCGCTTCCAAGGACATTCAGGACGAATCGCGCGTAGAGAACCTCTCTGAGCTGCTCGACGCCATGGTCGAGTTCGAGACCGAGAACCCCGGCGCCGACCTGGAGCAGTTCCTCGAACACGTGGCTCTGGTCGCCGACGCCGACTCGATTCCGAACCGTCCCGCCAGCGCGGAGGGTGAGAACGCCTCCGCCGCGCAGATTGCCGCCGAAGCAGCTGAGGCGAAGGCGCAGGGCATGGTAACCCTCATGACCCTGCACACCGCCAAGGGTCTGGAGTTCCCCGTGGTGTTCCTGACCGGTATGGAGCACGGCCTGTTCCCGCATCAGCGTGCCCTGACCGACGAGAAGGAAATGAGCGAGGAACGCCGCCTGGCGTACGTGGGTCTGACCCGCGCCATGGAGCGCCTGTACCTGACCCGCTCCGAGACCCGCACCATGTGGGGCAAGAGCCAGTTCAACCCGCCCTCGCCCTTCCTGGAAGAGATTCCGGAGGACCTCATCGAGTGGAAGCGCACCGCCGGTTTCTCGGGCTTTGGTGCCTCCGGTATGGGCGCGTATGGCGCTCGCGGTGGCAGCTCCTACGGTGGTTCTTACGGTGGCGGCTATTCGGGCGGTTCTCGTTCCGACTACGGTTCCGGCGGCTACTCGGGCGGCTATAGCTCGGGTGGTTACAGCTCCGGTGGCTCGCGCGGCTCCTACGATCCCTACGAGTCCCGCCCCGCACGCCGTTCTGAGCCGTCTACCGCGGATATTAACGGCTCGGCAAGCTATGGGCTGGCGGCGGCAGCTGCCTCCTCGAAGGTGACGAACCGTTCCCGCGTTCACCAGAGCAAGGAAATCCCGACCCTGGCGGTCGGCGATACCGTGCGCCACACCAAGTTCGGTGAGGGTCGCGTGCTCGCCGTTGAGGGTAGCGGCGATAAGACCGTGGCGAAGGTTCGCTTCGGCTCTGAAGAGAAGCGCCTGCTGCTGCGTTACGCGCCGCTGGAGAAGGTGAGCTAACGCGTCAGGGGCGAGAGCCTAACAACGCCGATGGAGGGGCGGGTACCTGGGGGTGCCCGCCCCGCTTTCGTGGGCTGTGCCGGGCGTGTTGTCCGCCTGCTGAGAAGGTGGCCGGGGCTTTGCAGAGCATAGCGGTAAACGCCGCATTTTCGCCGGTATTTCGCGGCGGATGGGGGAGCGCGAGTTCGGGTTAGTTACCCGGTGCACAGCCTTTGGGTGGAATCTACCCAAAATATTTGTGAGCTGAGTCGCTAAAATCTCAGATTTGGGGCTCTGTGAGTGCGAGCTCACGCCGAATCCGATAGAGTAGAGACGAGAGAAATTCCCCGCGTCAATGATGCGTGTGCGCCGGGTGCGAGAGACCCCTATCGCACCGTACCAGCCACACGGGGGAACCTCCTCTAATGACCAGGCCGAGTGCACCAGTACTCGGCACCACTTCGAAGAAGAAGGACACCTGTGGACCTTTTCGAATACCAGGCGCGCGAGCTCTTCGCAAAGCACGGTGTACCCGTGCTCAAGGGCATTGTTGCGACCACCCCTGAAGAAGCAAAGGCAGCAGCTGAGGAAATTGGCGGCCTGACCGTCATTAAGGCTCAGGTTAAGACCGGCGGCCGCGGTAAGGCTGGCGGCGTTAAGCTCGCAAAGTCCCCCGAAGAAGCTTACGAGCACGCTAAGGCAATCCTCGGCATGGACATCAAGGGCCACACCGTTCACCGCGTGCTGGTCGCTGACGGCGCAGACATCGCCGAAGAATACTACTTCTCCCTCCTGCTGGACCGCGCAAACCGCTCCTACCTGGCAATGTGCTCGGTAGAAGGCGGTATGGAAATTGAGCAGCTCGCTGCTGAGCGCCCCGAGGCACTGGCAAAGATCGAGGTTGACCCGCTGGTTGGCCTGGACCAGGCTAAGGCTGAGGAAATTGCTAAGGCAGCAGGTTTCTCCGCAGAACTGCAGGAGAAGGTTGTTCCCGTTCTCGTCAAGCTGGGCGAAGTCTACACCAAGGAAGACGCAACCCTGGTTGAGGTTAACCCCCTCGTTCTGACCCCCGAGGGCACCATCCTCGCTCTGGACGGCAAGGTCTCCCTGGACGACAACGCAGAATTCCGCCAGCCCGAGCACGAGGCTCTCGTGGACAAGTCCGCTGAGAACCCGCTGGAAGCTAAGGCAAAGCAGTTCGACCTGAACTACGTGAAGCTGGACGGCGAGGTCGGCATCGTTGGTAACGGTGCAGGTCTGGTTATGTCCACCCTGGACGTCGTTGCATACGCTGGTGAGAACCACGGCAACGTCAAGCCCGCAAACTTCCTTGATATTGGTGGCGGCGCATCCGCTGAGGTTATGGCTGCTGGCCTGGAAATCATTCTGGGCGACGAGCAGGTCAAGAGCGTTTTCGTGAACGTCTTCGGCGGCATCACCGCATGTGACGCAGTGGCAGACGGCATTGTGAAGGCTCTGGAGATTCTGGGCGACGCAGCAACCAAGCCCCTGGTTGTGCGCCTGGACGGCAACAACGTTGCTGAGGGTCGCCGCATCCTCTCCGAGGCGAACCACCCGCTGGTTGTTCTGGCTGAGACCATGGACTCCGGCGCTGACAAGGCAGCAGAGCTCGCTCACAAGGCGTAATCGCCAGCAAAGGATTTCAAGGAAGTAATATGTCTATCTTTGTGAACAAGGACTCCAAGGTCATCGTTCAGGGCATCACCGGTGGCGAGGGTACCAAGCACACCGCACGCATGCTCGCAGCAGGCACCAACATTGTGGGCGGCGTGAACGCTCGCAAGGCTGGCACCACCGTCACCCACAAGGCGAAGGACGGCTCCGACATCGAGCTGAACGTCTTCGGTTCTGTAGCTGAGGCTATGGAGAAGACCGGCGCGAACGTCTCCATCGTCTTCGTTCCCCCGGCCTTCACCAAGGCAGCAGTTCTCGAGGCTATCGAGGCTAAGATCGGTCTCGTCGTCGTCATCACCGAGGGCGTTCCGGTTCAGGACTCCGCAGAGTTCTGGGCAGCTGCTAAGGCATCCGTGGACGAGAACGGCAAGCAGATCACCCGCATCATCGGCCCCAACTGCCCCGGCATCATCTCCCCCGAGGAGTGCCTGGTCGGTATTATCCCGGCGAACATCACCGGCAAGGGCAAGATCGGTCTGGTCTCCAAGTCCGGTACCCTGACCTACCAGCTGATGTACGAACTGTCCGACATTGGTTTCACCACCGCTATCGGTATTGGTGGCGACCCCATCATCGGCACCACTCACATCGACGCTCTGGAAGCTTTCGAAGCTGACCCCGAGACTGAAGCAATCGTCATGATTGGTGAGATCGGTGGTGACGCTGAGGAGCGTGCTGCAGAGTACATCAAGGCAAACGTGACTAAGCCCGTTGTTGGTTACATTGCAGGCTTCACCGCTCCTGAGGGTAAGACCATGGGCCACGCAGGCGCTATTGTCTCCGGTTCCTCCGGTACCGCTCAGGCGAAGAAGGAAGCTCTGGAAGCAGCAGGCGTGAAGGTCGGTAAGACCCCCTCCGAGGCTGCAAACCTGATGCGCGAAATCTTCGCAGCGAAGTAAATAGCATAAAACGCGGCAGATGCCGGTAGTCCCTGAGGCTACCGGCATCTGTGCTTTTAACGCCCCGCTACCGCCCGCAAATATTGCACTAGAAAGTAAGATTGTGCACACAGTGCCACAAAAATATGTAAGTATAACCAGAACCTTTGTATACTGGAGGACGTTGAGCCTAGTCAGAACCATTCTGAGCGGCTCCAAGAAACACCAAACACTCACAGGAGATCACCACACTCATGACCCAGCCCATCTCTCGCCGCGCCATCGCCAAGGCAGGCGTCTGGTCCGCACCCGTCGTCGCAGCCTCCGCAGCCGTTCCCGCATACGCCGCATCCAAGGAAACCCCCGGCGTACAGTACGGCGTGTACGTCAGCGTGCAGAACAACGGCGGCTACGTCGGCTACGCATCCTCCAACAACACCGGCACCATCAACCCGGCAACCCCCGAGGCGCACTTCACCGCCTCCGGCACCCCCGACTCCGACATCAACTGGGACGACGCAACCTCCAAGCCCAAGAGCGCAACCTACGTCAACGGCGAAGGCAAGTTCACCCCCGTCACCAACTCCCAGACCGGCGCAAACGGCGCGTACATGTCCTCCAGCGGCTTCTGGTGGTCCGTACCGACCAAGGACACCGCAACCGGCACCGGCTACATCCCCGGAAGCAGCGTCACCCTCGCAGCGGGCGCGACCTTCGTAACCGAGGTTGAGTACACCGTCTCCGCCAGTGCCCAGTCGCTCCTTAAGTTCGGTAAGATCAACGGCCAGGCATGGGCCCCCTCCGGCCGCAAGCTGACCGGTAAGACCACCGAACTGGTAGCCTCCGCAGGCCAGGCAAAGTACCTGTCCGTCGCGCAGACCGCCGGCACCTGGACCGCAGAAGTACCGACCGTCACCAAAAACTCTGACGGCACCTACACCTTCAAGGGTCGTATCGTCTACACCACCAGCAAGGCGTACACCATGAAGCAGTCCGGCACCAAGTACTACAGCCAGACTAACTTCATGCCGGCGCAGCTGCGCTTCCCGGCAAACGACGGCTGGGTTTCGTACAAGCAGACCTCCACCGTGCAGGTCGCAAACCTGACCTACTCCGGCAACGGTGCGACCGGCTCGGAGAGCGTTTCCGGTCAGGCCACCACCGCGGAGATTCACCCGTAATAGATCAACCCCTCATACGGGCTAAGAGCATGTAGAAAACCCCCGGCGGATAACTCACCCGCCGGGGTTTTCTATGCCCAGGATGCAGGCCTCACGGGAGAGCGAAGAGCATGCCGTAATGGCTATATAGACTTGTCTAAAGCGTATTCAGGAATTGGAATTAGCCGACCGTCGTGCCGAAGGCCAGACCCAGCAGGTAGGTCACGAACGCCGCACCGTAGCCAATCAGAATCTGACGGATACCGCGCTTGAGCGGGGACGCACCCGAGAGCAGACCCACCACACCGCCGGTGAAGCCCAAAGCCGCACCCACGAACAGCAGGGACAGGATCATCGCACCCACACCCGACAGGCCGAAGATATAAGGCAGAATCGGAATCAGCGCACCCGAAGCGAAGAACGAGAAGGAAGCCGCCGCGGCACCAATATCGGTGCCCAGCGCCACGTTCTCCTCGCGCTCCTCATCATCACGGTGCGACAGCGACGGGTCACAATCGCAATCCAGGTAGCCGAAACGCTCCATCGCGCGGTGATGCGCCGCCTCCGGCTCCATGCCGCGGGCACGGTAAATGAGCTCCAGCTCGTTCGAGTCCAAATCCAAATCGTGTGCAACACGCAGGGTCACCTGAGTCGGCTGGGAGGCATCCAGCAGCTCACGCTGAGAACGCACCGACACGAACTCGCCCGCCGCCATCGACAGCGCACCCGCCAACAGGCCAGCAATACCAGACAGTAGAACCATCGAGCTGGACGCACCCGAGGCGGTAATACCCATAATCAGCGCCAGGTTTGATACTAGACCGTCGTTAGCGCCGAAGACCGCCGCGCGGAAGTTGCCCGAGAGCTTCTCGCGGCCGCTGGTCGCCAGGGCGCGAATAATCTCCTCGTGAATCGCCTCGTCAGCCGCCATTTCCTCGGTTGCGTCGGGGTCCTCAGCGTAAGGGGAGCGGGACTCCGCGCGCTGTGCCATCGCCAGAATAAACACCGAACCGAAGTTCTTCGCCAAGAACTGCAGAAGCAGGGACTGCAGAGAGGGTCGCACGTGCACGTCAGCATGCTCACCGAGCATGTCACGCCAATGCTGCTGGTGGCGCTTCTCAGCCTCAGCAACCTGCAACAAGATTTCGCGGTCGGTGCCCTCGGCGCGGCGCGCCAGGTAGCGGTAGATACGCGCCTCCGACTCCTCATCAGCCAGGTATCGGCGCCAGCGCTTAATCTGCGCGGGCGTAGGGTCGGTGACTGCGCTGTGGCGGGTCGGCTGGTGCTCGCCTTGGAGCATCTCGGTCTCTTCGCCGTGCTCGTAGGGTGCGTGCGTGCTCATAAATCCCTTCCGCAAGATGCGGTGCACACGGGGTACCTTGCCCCGCATGCGTCGATAATGCGTTCAAATCTGCGTGTTCTGAGTTAATCAGTGAACCACTGTAGAGCACTCCGAACAGAAAATCTAGGACGGCCTAACCCGGTGTTATTGTTCGCCTCAACGTACTTTGTGATACCGCACGGACGAGGACTCAAGGGTGGGGAACAGCGAAAGTAGGAGGGAAGAGGCGGGGCAGCTTCGAGTATAAAAAGCCGGGCGGGTGCACCCTCCATAGGAAGAGTGCACCCGCCCGGTTCGTGACTCTAAAATCTAGCGTCTATACGGCTTGCCGCCCGAGTGGGCTGCAGTTTAGATGCTACGACTTAGATAGTTGCGGCTTAGATGTTGCCTTCGCCGTTCTCCAGGAACGCGCGGATGAACCACTGGAACTTCTCCAGCTCAGCGGTCTGACCGATCAGCAGGTCCTCGGTGACGGGGTCGGACTCGCCAGCGAAAGCAATCGCCTTGCGGTGAGCCTCAATCACGCGGGTGTAGACGTCGTTCAGGGCGTGCAGGTGGTCAGCAACGCGGGCGCGGCCAACGGGGTAGTCTTCGACGGTGCGCTGTGCGACCAGTGCGCCAGCCAGACCGTTGGGGGTTGCGCCCAGGGTTGCCATACGCTCTGCAATAGCGTCGACGAACTCGCGAACGGTGTCGACCTGGGGGTCAATCATTTCGTGAACGGCGATGAAGCCGGGGCCGGTCACGTTCCAGTGTGCGTGCTTCAGCAGCAGGTGCAGGTCGTTCAGGTCGTGCAGACGTGCCTGGAGAACCTCAGAAATGCCCTTGCCTTCTTCGAGGGTCAGGCCGGGTGCGGTGTAGTTTGCGAATGCCATGATGGTCTCCTTCTTGATGCTGTGATGTTTTTGGTTCGGTGGGATTTGTGCGCCCCGCCGAATCGTTATTATGAGTAAATCATTTTAAGGAGCCGCTGTCAAGGTTATTTTGAGTAATTCGTAATAAATTGTCATCTGAGTGTTGCGCCAACCTTAAACCCTCGCTCAAAAGCCCCGCCCAAACGCCCGCGGCTCACCGCCCAGGTATACACAAAGGGTGGGATGCGCGGTATCTCGTGTCGCGCATCCCACCCTTTACGGTGAAGCGTATTCAGTTTTCTACAGAGCCTCCACTCTGCGAACCAAGCGGCTATGCCAGTGCACGCACTGCCTGTAGGGTCAGCTCCTCATGCTT
Organism: uncultured Rothia sp.; assembly: GCF_963507905.1. Lineage (GTDB taxonomy): Bacteria > Actinomycetota > Actinomycetes > Actinomycetales > Micrococcaceae > Rothia. The sequence continues at coordinate 194,851 of NZ_CAUOUU010000001.1, forward strand.
GAGGCGCACAGTGCCCAGCTCCGCCGGAACCTCCAGCTCGCCCGGCACAACAATGACACGCATGCCCGCCGCGGTTGCGCTGCGCACGCCCGAAGGGGAATCCTCGAGAGCCACGCACCGAGTCGGATCAACACCCAGACGCTCTGCCGCCAAAAGATAGGGCTGCGGGTCCGGCTTGGGGTTGGTGGTCTCATCGTTGCCAATAACCACTGAGAACGTGCCCTCGGGTGCCGCGTTCGCGGTGCGCCGAGCCACGGAGGTGGTGGCGTTCGTGACGATGGCGGCCGGAATCTGTGCATCGTGAACCTCCGAGAGGAAGCGCTCAATGCCGGGCAGGAACTCGACTGGCTGCTGCGCCAGGGCCTCGCGCACCTTTGCCACCAGTCGATCGTTAATCTCCTCGTCCGGCAGGTTCACGCCGCGCTCGCGTAGGCGATCCAGGGTGAACTGCATGGATAGGCCCAGGCAATCGAGGGTGTCCTGCTCGGTCCAGGTACCACCAAATTCTGCGGCAAGGGCTACCTTGGCGGCGGCCCATACGGGTTCAGTGTCGACGAGGGTTCCGTCGTGGTCGAAGAGGATGGCGGCGGGGAAGGTGTTCGTAATCGTCATGCCATTAAGCCTACCGGTTTATTTCTGGGGCGAGCGTAGGGTAGCGCCCCCAATCGTCACCAAAAAATCCGTACCCGCGTTCCGGGGGTTCTCGGCAATGGTGAGCAGGGCATCGGCGACGTCTTCACGGGCAATCGTCGGAATACCCTGAGTACGCTCGACACTCGCCATGTCATATACCTTCACCTCGCCCCTGCCGGGTTTGTCGGTTAGCCTGCCTGGATGCGCGCGCGAAATATACGGCTGATATTCGGCGACCAGGGCATCCGCCTTAACTCGGTCGGTGAAAATGCCGCGCATGATGACCTTGCACACCAGGCGCATGGGGAATGAGGCGGTGCGTACCGTATCGCCCACGCCGTAGGCGCTCATCAGAACGCAGTGCTTCACGCCTGCGCCCACAACCGTCTCCATAATGAGCGGCAGACGCTCCTGCATGAATGTGGTGTGCAGAAACTCCCGTACCGTAGCTTTCTGCCCCAGGATGCTAACCATCACGTCCTGCCCGGAGGATGCGGCGGCGAGCTGCTCGGCATCCTCTAGAGAGCCGGGGGTGATAGTGAGGTTCTGATGTGTACCCAAAAGCTTTCGTGCTTTGTCGGGGTTGTGCACGTAGGCGGTGACGGTGTGCCCCTGTTCTAGGGCTTTGCGGGTGAAGAGGCGGCCGGTGCGGCCGGTTGCGCCTAGAACCAGTATTTTCATGTGGGTCCCCATTTGTGTCTGTGAATGTTGTGGGAACTCGCAAGTGCCCAGCCTCGCAAGTACTCAGTGTGGTCACTATAACAATAGGGCTTTTGGGTGGAGTTTATGGCTGGAGTCTGTGTTTTTGCCGCTTTATTCGTTCGGAGAACCCATGGTTGTCGCCGAAATTTTAATCTCAAAAACCCTGATTAACCCCTTGCGCAGAATAATTGAGTGTAGTAGACTCAAGTTATGTAATGCAGGGGCGCATAGGATAAGCCCCTCGAAATACGAAAGGAACACCATGGACAACAAGTTCACCACCAAGAGTCAAGAAGTCATCTCGGCGGCAAATACTAACGCTCAAACCGCCGGCAACCCCACTATTGAAACCGCGCACATCCTCAAGGCCCTCATGGACCAGCGCGAAGGCGTCGCCGTAGCAGTCCTCAAGGCTGCAGGCCTGGATGTGGACGCTATCTCCGAGGCGGCATCCGCTGAAATCAAGAAGCTGCCCAAGGCATCCGGTGCCTCCGTGCAGAACGCCTCCCTCAGCCGTGCCGCACTCTCCGCTCTGCAGGCGGCACAGACCCGCGCCCAGGGCTTCGGAGATACCTACGTTTCTACCGAAATGATTCTGCTCGGCATCGCCAGCGGAACCGATAGCACCGCAACCGCAATGCACAAGCTCGGCGCTACCGCAGAGCTCATCGCACAGACCATCCCCAACGTCCGAGGAGACCGCACCGTGGACACCCCCGACCCCGAAGGCACCTTCCAGGCGCTCGAAAAGTACGGCACCGACCTGACCGCCATTGCCCGCGCGGGCAAGCTCGACCCGGTCATCGGCCGTGACTCTGAGATTCGCCGCGTCGTGCAGGTGCTCTCCCGCCGAACCAAGAACAACCCCGTTCTGATTGGTGAGCCCGGCGTCGGTAAGACCGCCGTCGTGGAAGGCCTGGCACAGCGCATGGTTTCCGGCGACGTGCCCGAATCCTTGCGCGGCAAGACCCTCATCAGCCTGGACCTGGGCTCCATGGTCGCAGGCGCAAAGTACCGCGGTGAATTCGAGGAGCGCCTGAAGGCAGTCCTCGAAGAAATCAAGAAGTCCGAGGGCCAGATTGTGACCTTCATCGACGAGATTCACACCGTCGTCGGTGCTGGCGCATCCGAAGGCTCCATGGACGCGGGCAACATGCTCAAGCCCATGCTTGCCCGAGGCGAGTTGCGCCTGATTGGTGCGACCACCCTCGACGAGTACCGCGAGAACATTGAGAAGGACCCCGCCCTGGAGCGCCGCTTCCAGCAGGTGTACGTGGGCGAGCCCAGCGTAGATGACACCATCGGTATTCTGCGCGGCCTGAAGGAACGCTACGAGGCACACCACAAGGTGCAGATCGCTGACTCCGCGCTGGTTGCCGCAGCAACCCTGTCTAACCGTTACATTCCTTCCCGTCAGCTGCCGGACAAGGCAATTGACCTGATTGATGAGGCAGCATCCCGCCTGCGCATGGAAATTGACTCTGCACCGGAGGAAATTGACCAGCTGCGCCGCGCTGTGGACCGCCTCACCATGGAGGAACTGGCACTTGCCGACGAGACCGACCCTGCATCGGTTGAGCGTCTGGAAGCGCTGCGCAAGGACATGGCTGACAAGAAGGAACAGCTCGACTCCCTCAACGCTCGTTGGGAGGCCGAGAAGGCTAGCCTGAACCGTGTGGGTGACATCAAGACCCAGATTGACGAGCTGCGTTCCCGCGCAGAGGTTGCACAGCGCGAGGGTAACCTCGCTGAGGCATCCCGCCTGCTGTACGGTGAGATTCCCGCAAAGCAGGCTGAGCTGGAAGAGGCACAGCGCGCCGAGGACACCGCCAAGAGCGAGTCCATGGTCTCCGAAGAGGTCACCGCGGACGATATTGCCGAGGTGATTTCCTCCTGGACCGGCATTCCCGCAGGCCGCATGATGCAGGGTGAGTCCGAGAAGCTGCTCGAAATGGAGAAGCGCATCGGTGCCCGCCTCATCGGTCAGGAAGCCGCAGTGGTCGCTGTCTCTGACGCCGTGCGCCGCGCCCGCGCCGGTATTTCCGACCCGAACCGCCCGATTGGTTCCTTCCTGTTCCTGGGCCCGACCGGTGTTGGTAAGACCGAGCTGGCTAAGGCACTGGCTGAGTTCCAGTTCGATGACGAGCGCGCCCTGGTGCGTATCGACATGAGCGAGTACTCCGAGAAGCACACCGTTTCCCGCCTGGTCGGTGCCCCTCCCGGATACGTCGGCCACGAAGAGGGCGGTCAGCTGACCGAGGCTGTACGCCGTCGCCCCTACTCGGTGGTCCTGCTCGACGAGGTCGAGAAGGCACACCCCGAGGTCTTCGACATCCTGCTGCAGGTGCTTGATGACGGCCGCCTGACCGACGGCCAGGGCCGCACCGTGGACTTCCGCAATGTCATTCTGATTCTGACCTCGAACCTCGGTTCGCAGTACCTGGTCAACCAGGACCTGCCCTTCGACGAGCGCTCCGAGAAGGCTATGGAGGTTGTGCACCAGGCATTCCGCCCCGAGTTCCTCAACCGACTGGACGACATCATCATGTTCCAGCCCCTGTCGGCTGAGAACCTGGGCCAGATTGTCGGCCTGCAGGTCAAGAGCATGGCTAAGCGCCTGGAGGACCGCCGCCTCACCCTGAACGTGACTGAGGCAGCCCTCGAGTGGCTGGGCAAGACCGGCTACGACCCGGCATTTGGTGCCCGCCCGCTGCGCCGCCTGGTTCAGCGCGAGATTGGCGACCGCCTGGCTCGCGGCATCCTCTCCGGCGCAATCCACGACGGCGACACCGTGACCGTGGATGTGAACCCGGACGTTGCCAGCGATGGTCTGTCGGTGACCTCCGAGCGCGAGCAGAAGGCTGAGGACTAAACCCAACCGATTAGCCGGACGGAGCCGATTGGCTCGGCGGGCTTAGCCCGTGGCTGACTCCGCGAGTTCAAAACCATAAGAAATAGGCTGTGGGGTACCCTCGAAATGGGGGTGCCCCACAGCCGTTTAACGTATTGAGCACGTTAAAGTATTGAGCACAGAGCATAGGAGAAGAATGGACCGCTGGACTGACCAACAGAACTTCGCCGCAGCCGGTGAACAGCGCGAAGAAATCGCCTCCGTGCACCGTGCCGCGATCCGCTCCATTCAGCGAGTTGTCTCCGAGAACGCCACCCCGCACGATGAGGAGTACGCTGCCGAAGGTATCGCGCGCCTGCTCAAGGCGGGTAAGGTTCTCGTGCTCACCGGTGCCGGCGTGAGCACCGAATCCGGCATCCCCGACTATCGTGGCCCCGGCGGATCCCTGCACGATCACCGACCCATGACATACCAGGAATTCCGCTACGATGACGCCGCCCGCCAACGCTACTGGGCGCGCTCCTACGTAGGTTGGCGCCGCATGCGCCGCGCCGAACCGAACCGCGCCCACTATGCGCTCGCTGAGCTGGAGCAGTTGGGTGCTATCAGTGGCGTCATCACGCAGAACGTGGACGGCCTGCACGCCCGCGCCGGGAGTTCTAATCTGCTGGCCCTGCATGGCGACCTATCGCGCATCGTCTGCCTGGACTGCGGGCGAGATGAGGGCCGCGAGAGCTTGGATGCGCGCCTGGATGCCGCGAACCCCGGCTACCTGGACCGCTTGGAAGTCCGTGACCTGCGCGTGAACCCCGACGGCGACGTGGAACTGGACGAGCGCTACATCCGCGATTTTCAGATGGTGCCCTGCCTCGCCTGCGGTTCGACTCGCCTCAAGCCGGATGTGGTGTACTTTGGCGAATCCGTGCCCGCCGAGCGCAAGGCGCGTAAGGACGCCATGCTCGCCGAGTGCTCGGCGCTGCTGGTGGTCGGCTCCTCGGTAGCGGTCATGAGCAGCTACAAGATTGTGCTGGAGGCTCTGCGCGCCGGCAAGCCGGTTGCCGTCATTAACGGTGGTCCGGGTCGTGCCGATGCGAAGGCGACCTACCTGTGGCGCAGCGGCGTGGGTGAGGCGCTTGAGCTCATGCTTGACGAGATTGACGGCTAGGTAGCGCTGACACGACTAGGTGGTACGACTAGGTAACGCCGGCACCCGGCGAATTTTGCCGTGCGTGCATTGATCCGTAGTTCAGTGCACAAAAGTGCTAGTTTGTGGCGTAATTCATTTTAAATAGCCCCTGGACAGGCGGATACACCCATCACTCGAGGATAAAATGATGGGATGGACATTCGACACACTATCACTCGCTTCGGTGCCACCGCCCTGATTGGTTGCGGCCTGGTGGTCACCGCAATCCCCGCAACGTTCGCTCAGAACAGCGAAGAGTCCGTCACCCACGTTTACTCTGACAAGGCTGCTTCCCACATCTCTGAGGTCTGGTACAAGGGCGAAACCCTGAAGATTACCGGTGAGGGCTTCCTGACTCAGGACGGCGCCTCCGGCTCCATCATCGCTATTAAGCTGAACAAGGGCTCCGTCAAGATTGACGGCAAGGACTACCTGGAAGTTCAGGCTGACGAGAAGGGCAACTTCTCCGTCTCCATTCCCTGGCAGAGCGACCTGGACGATCGCATCTCCGTGGACGTCTACCTGCTCTCCGGCTCCCTGAAGGACAACGACACCTCCCGCGGCGGTAAGGCTGCAACCGTGAAGATTGAGGCTCGTTCCGTTCAGGAAGCAACCCCCTCCGCTTCTGCGAGCGCTTCGGCAACTGCTTCGGCAACCGCTTCCGTGGTGGCTACCCCCTCCGCTTCTATGGCGCCTTCCGCATCTGCTACCCCCTCGGCTTCTGCTTCGGCTACTGCCGCTGATGAGGTTGTTGCCTCCGTGGATGCAAAGATCAAGAACCGCGCCGATGAGAAGGCGTCCGCTACCGCTTCGGTGAGCCCCTCGGCTACCGCATCGGCTTCTGCTTCTGTGGTGGCGACCCCCTCCGCTTCGGCAACTGCTTCTGCGAGCGCTTCGGCTTCGGCAGCTGCTGATCAGCACGCATCTGTTGCGAACGATGCGAAGGATCAGCTGGGTGATTCCGCCTCCGCTACCGAGCAGGTGACCGCTTCGGCTGAGAGCACTCGCTTTGCGAACTGTGCAGAGGTTGCGGCTGCTGGCCTGGCACCCATGCCCTCGAGCCACCCGGATTTCCGCAAGAAGTTCGACAACGATGGTAACGGCCTGGGCTGCGAGGTCATTAACAGCGAGGTCACTGACGGTTCCTCCTCCAACGGTTCCTCGGGTTCTTCTTCCCGTAACTCCGGCGGTCTGGATAACCTGGGTGGCGGCTCCTCCTCTTCGAGTAGCTACACCTCGAGCCGTGCTCAGCGCTCTTCCCTGGCTAACACCGGTGCTTCTAACGCCTTCACCATTGCTGGTATGGGCCTGGTGGCTCTGGGCCTGGGTGTTGCTGGCGTGTCTGCTGTGCGCAACCGCAAGAACTCCTAAAACTATTGCCGCCGCCCGGTGCGGTGCGTGAGAGTCCCCTCTCCTGAATGCTTTCGAGCGTTCGGGCGGAGGGGATTTTCGCGTTTAACGGGGTGGTTTTTGCTATTGGGTTGTGCTGATGGGATGGGGTATGTACCTGTTAGTTTCTTCAAGTCTCAATTGAGACTTTAGGGGTGCACGGCGGTGCAAAAGGTCTCTATGGTTCAACCATGCCTTCAATAAACCTTCAAGAAAACCCCGGTTTGTGAGTCAGGTCATGGCAAATTGGCGTCTTGGGAGCCGGTATCCCAAGCTTCGCTCGTTAGAATGGGGGGCATGAACATTCGAAACAACATTGCACGCATCGGTGCCACCGCCCTCATTGGCTGTGGTCTCGTTGCTACTTCCGTCCCCGCAACCTTCGCTGTTGAAGGCGCGCCTCAGACTGTCTACACCTACGCAGACTCTGCACAGTTCATTGCCCCCGACACCTGGTATGAGGGTCAGGGCCTGAACATTGGTGGCGAGGGCTTCAAGACCGCTGACGGCACCTCCGGTTCCGTTCTGGCTCTGAAGCTGAACAAGGGCGCCGTTAAGATTAACGGCCAGGACTACCTGGAAATCCACGCTGATAGCGATGGTAACTTCTCCGCCACCATCCCCTGGCAGGAAGAGCTGCACGGCAGCGTTTCCGTTGACATTTACCTGCTGTCCGGCTCCCTGAAGGACGGCGACGTTCCCCGTGGCGGTAAGGCAGCTACCGTGACCATCAAGGTTGCGGAGCAGCCCGCACCGGCTCCCACCGAGGACCCGACCCCCGCTCCTTCCCAGGATTCGACCCCGGATCCCACCCCCGAGCCGTCCAAGGACGCAACCGCTGAGCCGACCACCGAGGCTCCCAAGCCTGCTGAAGAGACCTCCGCACCCGCAGTTGAGGACGCTAAGGAAACCAAGCCCGCTGAGGACCAGAAGCCTGCCGAAGAGCAGAAGTCTGAGGATCAGAAGTCCGCTGAGCAGAAGTCTGACAGCGAGCAGCACTTCCGTTTCCAGAACTGCGCCGACGTTGAGGCTGCAGGTCTGGCACCGATTCACAAGAGCCACCCGGATTACCGCGAGAAGTTCAACGCTGACGGCGACGACTATGGTTGCGAGCAGCCCGTTGACTACGAGAACTCCAAGAAGTCTGACAGCATCAGCCTGAGCTCCGGCTCGAATGACAACCTGGGTTCCGGCGACAACCTGGGCTCCGGTTCCTCGAACGCATCCTCCAAGAGCTCTTCTTCCCTGGCTAAGACTGGTGCATCCGGTGCAATGACTGCTGCTGGTCTGGGCCTGATTGCTCTGGGTGCAGGTGGCGCGACCATCGTTGCAACCCGCATGCGCAAGAAGGCTTAATAGTGCCTAGTCGCTAAGCTTTTAGCTACTTTGATGGGCTCCCTCCATATCGGAGGGAGCCCATTTTTTGTGCCTTTTGAGGCTGTTAGGGATGCTGGGAACGGCGCGAAAGAAGCAAAAAATTACGGACAAATAGCACCACTGACAAGGCTGTTTATCGGAGACGCATAACACTTATCTCTAAGTTAAGGCGAGCACAGGGTAAACACAGACTCGCACGGGAATCTAGATACTACAAAGAACGCACAGCTTGGAGCTGAAGAACAGGCAGCGAAGAGCATAGCGGATACCACGACACAAAGCTGGAGAACCCCGATGAATATTTTGACCATGGCGATTGCCGATGCCATAGCCATCGCAGCCCTCTGCACCCTCTACATGGTGCGGCACCGCAACCGCGAACTGATGATTTCCTACGCGGTCATCAACGCCGGCATCTTCACGGTCTCGGTGGCGCTGGTATCCGCCGGATCGAACGCATCCGCCATGGGCATGGGCCTCTTCGGTGTCCTGTCGATTATCCGATTGCGTTCCACCGCCCTGAGCCAGCGCGAGGTCGGCTACTACTTCGTCGCCCTCTCGGTCGGCATGATCGCAGGTGTGAACATCAGCCCGGCGTACATTGCCTTCGCCCTGATGGCTACCCTGGTCGCCCTGATTGCGGTCCTCGACTCGCGCAGCGCCCCGGTCTCTACTGAAAAGACTCAGACCGTTACCGCCGATCGTGCGATCAGCGACGAGGAAGAGCTCAAGGCATACCTGAGCGCTCGCCTGGGTTACACCGTCACCTCGGTCAGCGTTACCGAGCTGGATATGGTGAACAACCTGACCCGCGCCACCGTCACCTACCAGCCCAAGGAAACCCCCGAGGGCGGCACCCCCGCGGCAGTGGAGGCGGCTCAGCCTGTAGCCGCTCAGACGGTAGCATCGCAGGCTCCTGCGGCTTACCCGGCAGCACCTCAGGTTCCCACCGCCGAGGCGCACACCACCCTGGACACCCGGATGGTTCCGCTCCAGCGCACCCCGGTAGGCAAGTAAGACCAACCGGTATAAAAGCCTCCGATTCACTCCAACCGCACAAACATCTCCGATACCCACGACACGCCGCCCCAGCGCACAGCCCAAAACGCAGGGGCAGCACCCCAGAAGGACGAAGACCCATGACTAATGTAGCCGCAAACATCATCCCCGCAGAGTGGAAGAGCATCAGCCTGGAAGCCATGAACGAGAAGGCAGCCATGCAGACCCGTGTGGACCGCAAGTACATTGTCGACGCAGAAACCGCCGCCAAGGTACTCTCCACGCTCGACGCAGACGCCTCCGTCATGGAAATCAAGGGCCAGCGCGACTTCGCCTACGACTCGGTCTACTTCGACACCCCGCAGATGCAGAGCTACCACTCGGCAGCCTACAGCCGCGAGGACACCTTCAAGATTCGTACCCGTAGCTACCTGGACTCGAAGCTGACCTTCCTGGAGGTCAAGACCGACGGTGAGCAGGATATGACCGTCAAGAAGCGTATCCCGTACACCTTCGAGAACCGCGATACGCTCACTGCGGAAGGTCACGAGTACATCACCGCAGCACTCGGCGATATCCTCGCCGGCCCTGTGCACAAGCTGGAGGCGGTCCTGACTACCGGCTACCGCCGTACCACGGTCTTCCTGCCGCAGAGTGAGAAGAACCCGGTCGCCTCCCGTATGACCGTAGATAATGCCCTGACCTGGACTCCTCTGTCCGAGAACATCCTCATGGCGGGCGTGAACTACCGCAACTTCCACGGCAACCTGGTTGGCACCACCTACGGCCTGCCGAACGCGGTCATCATCGAAACCAAGTCCGGCGTGGAGCCCTCCGCGGCAGACCAGCACCTCTGGGATGCGGGCATCACCCCCGCGAAGATTTCCAAGTTTGCAACCGGTATGGCGGCGTTGAACCCGCAGCTGGCAAGCAACAAGTGGGCAGAAACCCTGAAGAACTGGATGCACCTGGAACCGGTTGAGGGCACCCGCCTGAACGTGGATGACATGACCGAAGAGGATTACCAGAAGCTGCTGACCGAGCGTTTCGCAGCCGCCTAAAACGGCAATCTGGCTAAAACGGCGATCTGGGATGCGCGGGTAGGGTAGTGCACCTACCTTACCCGCACCCCCAATCTATATCCCCCGAACCAAGCACAACATCGGCTTTATTCGCCCCACACAGGCAATAACCGCTCTCACACATATTCACATTTCACATACGTCTTACCCCTGTGGCGCTGGCTCTACGCGAGTGGTCACCCAAACACAAAGGAAAACCCGTGAAAAAGAGCAATATGATTAAGAGCGCAACCTCCATTACCCTCCTGGCAGCCCTGGCGTTGACCGGCTGCTCAGCAACCTCGGCATCGAATGCCAGCGCATCGAGCGCAATCAGTACCTCCGCTTCGAGCACTTCGGGCACCACGTCGAAGGTGGCAGACTCCTTCTCCACAGACGTGAAGAGCGGCGCGAAGCTCGCCGAGGACACCCACTACTCCGCAAAGGACGTCACCTGGGATTCCTCCAGCGAAGTTACTATCGATCTTTCTAACCCGACCGCGACCGACGGCGTGACCGTCAGCGACGGCGTCATCACCATCACCAAGGCGGGCAACTACAAGCTCACCGGCACCTACGAGGGCCAGATCAAGGTTGAGGCAGCCGACAGCGACATGGTCCGCCTGATCCTGAACAACGCGACGATCACCAACTCCACCGGTGCAGCTATCAACGTTGTTGAGGCGGACGAGGTCGTTATCTACACCGCCTCGGGTACCACCAACACCGTCTCTGACGGCTCCTCCTACTCGGATACCGCCAGCGGTAGCCCCGACGCAGCTATCTACTCCAAGAGTGACCTGACCCTGGCGGGCGAAGGTACCCTGAAGGTTGAAGGTAAGTACGAAGAGGGTATCCACACCTCTGACGGCCTGGTCATTGCCTCCGGCACCCTGGAAGTGAACGCGGCAAACACCGGCATCAAGGGTAAGGATTACGTCGATATTCTGGACGGCACCATCACCGTGACCGCAACCAAGGACGGCATCAAGGCAACCAATGACACCGACGGCAACCGCGGCTGGGTACGCCTGAGCGGCGGTACCGTGAACATCTCTGCAGGTGATGATGGTTTCAAGGCTGAGCGCGTGCTTGAAATCTCCGGCGGTACCCTGAACATTACCCAGGCGAACGAGGGTATTGAGGCGCAGTACATCAACATCCTGGACGGCACCGTGAACGTGACCAGCTCCGATGACGGTATCAACGCCTCGTACAGCACCACCTCGACCAGCACTAGCTCGACCAGCACTGAGTCGGCTACTGCAACCTCGACTACTGCAACCTCGACTAAGCAGAGCGCGCAGGGCGGCCAGAACTCAGCACCCCAGGCGCCCAGCGGTAGCGCGGGTCAGGCACCTGCAGGTGGCGGTCAGGCTCCCTCGGGCACTATGGGTCAGCCCCCGGCTGGTGGTGGCGCAGGTGGCGGCGGTGCAGCTGGTGGTATGGGCGGTGGCGGCGGCACCTTCGAGGTGGTCGACGCGACCATCAACATCACCGGCGGTACCGTCACCGTGAACGCGAACGGTGACGGCATCGACTCCAACGGTACTGCGACCCTCTCCGGTGGCACCCTGGTTGTGAACGGCCCCTTCACCGGTGGTAACGCCTCCCTGGACACCAATGGCGACCTGCTGCTCAACGGCACGACCGTGGCCGCGGGTAACTCCGGTGACATGTTCGAGGCTCCCTCGACCAACTCCACCAGCGGCTACGTGAAGATTAGCAATGTATCGAACCTGAGCGCAGGCACCACCGTACAGGTGGCAGACTCCTCCGGTAACGTGGTGGCAAACTACAAGGTCACGAACTCCAACACCGCACTGATCCTGGTCTCCAGCTCCAAGATCACCAAGGGCGAGAGCTACACCGTGTACACCACCACCGATAGCGTGGATGCCTCCAGCGCCACCCTGGCGTCCAACGCCACCTCGCTGGGTTCCTTCACCGCAAGCTAGGCGGCAGGTAGCCCCTCAAGCCCCGTGCTGGATGTCATGACCGGCACGGTACCCTCTCTGAACCCGGTCTTGTGAGTGAGCCGGTAGGGGAGACCCTAGCCCCGCATTGGATGTAGCGATACGTCCGGTGCGGGGCTCTGTGGCCTCTGGGGTAAAAAAGTCGCGGGTGCAAAATAAAACGGTTGTTCCGGTGCGAAGAAGTGCTCTGATACGCAAAATAGGTGCCGTCCAGCGAGACATTCAGGGCTGAAACAGGGTACTCTATAGTGTAGTAAAGACTGTTGAACGATCCGAGAGCGATGCGCCGCGCGTGCTGTTCGCCTCGGACAGGATGAAAGAGGGGGTCACGCCATGGGGCGCGGCCGTCAGAAGGCTAAAGCAACAAGGCAGGCTCGGGAGATGAAGTACTTCAGCCCCGAGACCGACTACAGCGCACTCGAGCGCGAGCTCAGTAGCGCGAAGAAAACGAAGTCCTCCGATTCGTCCCGCCGTCGCTATGACGACGAGGACGACTACTCGGCATACGCAGAAAAGTACGCGTCCTACGAGGATGAGGCATAAAGAATACGCGGATTGATTCGGTGCATATCGACCGAGCGTATTCGACAGATGATGAACCGGCTTGAGGCCCCGCACGGGGTGCTCAGCCGGTTTTTTCGTGCCTGCAGTTTGTGCGGATGCACCCAGACGGATTCACCCGGGCGGATTCACCCGGGTGGATGCGCGAGGACGGGCAGCTCATGGTGGTTGTAACTGTGCGGAGCACAAAGCCAATACACATGTTTATACATAGATGTGCATAACTCTATCTGGTAATAGAACATAGTCAGTAATAAAAAAGTTTGAAATGAATAAGCATACATAGCTTCTGCACAGCTTAGTCATGCCTGGCACAGAGACTAGCCCGGCATTCTAGAGACATGAACAACGAACAGAACATGACTCAGAACATTGACCAGGCCACCCAGACCGCAGCAGAACAAGCTAACGCAGTGCAAACCGCCGCAGAGCAGAAGCTAGCCAAGAAGAAGCTCACCCGTCGAATCTTCATCGGCGGCGGCCTCGGCGCACTCGCAGTAGTCGGCGGCGGCGCAGGCTGGGCATACAACCGCTACCTGGCAGAGCACACCGAAATCGAAGACACCACCGCCTACGAGGCGGCGGCACAGCAGGCAAATGCAAGCGCCTCCGGCTCCGCCACCGCAGACCCCACCGAACTGACCGGCGTGAAGGTCAACGGTCAGAGCCTCACCGCTAACGAAGGCTCGATCACCATCACCTCCAACACCACCGGCAGCGGCTCGGATGCGGTCGTCTCCTTCGTGGCAGACATCAAGCTCGACAACGCAACCCTGCTGCGAAGCGCCTTCGCCAACAACAAGTTCGGCCAGAACATCATCGACACCCCCTCGAACATTGCCTCCGAACACAACGGCATCTGGGCGATCAACGGTGACTACTACGGCTTCCGTACCACCGGCATCGTGATCCGAAACGGTGTGGTCTACCGTGACTCCGGCGCTCGCGAGGGTCTCGCATTCTACCGCGACGGCTCCGTCAAGCTCTACGACGAAACCGCCACCAATGCCCAGACCCTCGTCAGCGAGGGCGTGTGGAACACCCTCTCCTTCGGCCCGGCACTGGTCAAGGACTCCGCAGTCGTCGACGGCATCGACAGCGTCGAGGTGGATACCAACTTCGGTAACCACTCCATCCAGGGCAACCAGCCGCGAACCGGCGTGGGCGTGCTCGGCACCAACCACCTGGTCTTCATCGTGGTCGACGGCCGCTCCACCAACTACTCGCGCGGTGTGACCATGCCCGAGTTCGCCCAGATGTTCAAGGACCTCGGCTGCGTGACCGCTTACAACCTGGACGGTGGTGGCTCCTCCGCCATGGTCTTCAACAACCAGCTGGTCAACCGCCCCCAGGGTGGCACCAAGGAACGCGGCACCAGCGACATCCTCTACATTGCAGGGAGCGCATCGTGATTATCCTGATACCCGCCTACAAGCCGGACCAATCGCTGGTCCGCCTTGCCCGGGCCCTGCGCGAACAGGACCCTAGCACCGAAATCCTCGTGATTGACGACGGCTCCGGCAGCACCTACGCACCGATCTTCACCGAACTGCGCATTGACGGCGTGACCGTGCAGACCCACCCCGCCAATAGGGGCAAGGGTGCGGCACTGCGCACCGGCATCGCCTGGGCGAAAGCAAACCGCCCCGGCGAGGTCATCGTCACCGCCGATGCGGACGGCCAGCACCTACCCCAGGACATCTTCCGCGTGGGTGTGCGCACCGAAACCGCGGCGTCGGCAGGCCAGAAGAGCATCGTGCTCGGTGTGCGTACCAAGCCCGACCCCAACGCCGGCGAAGAAGGCACCAAGGTGCCGCTACGCTCCAAGATTGGCAACAGCGCAACCGTAGGCTTCTTCGCCCTGGCGACCGGCGCCCGCGTGGCAGACACCCAGACCGGCCTGCGCGGCTTCACCCCGCAGATCCTGGACTGGCTACTGCAGATCCCTGGCGATAAGTACGAGTACGAGTTCTCCATGCTGCTGCGCGCAACCCGCGCAGACGTGGACCTGGTACAGGTACCCATCGTGAAGGTCTACGAGCCGGGCAACCCGACCAGCCACTTTAGGCCCCTGCAGGACTCGGCGCTCATCTACGCACCGCTGCTCGCCTTCCTGGCCTCGTCTTTCCTGACCGGCTTCCTCGTGGATGCTATCGCCCTCTTCATCCTGGTGGGCTTGGGTGCTCCGCTCCTGGCAGCCGTAGTCGGTGCACGTATCATCTCGGCGCTGACGAACTTCACCGTCAACCGAATGCTCATGCACGACGGAGGCGCACGCCCCTCGGCATCCTCCTCGCTGGTGCGGTACGCCGTGCTGGCGGTGGGTATCCTCGCAGCCAATGCGGCTCTGATGGAAACCCTGACCGGCCTGGGAGTATCCCTGCTGGTTGCCAAGATCCTGACCGAGCTGATCCTCATTCCGGTCAGCTTCGCGGTCCAGCGCCGCTGGGTTTTTCTACCCGCCCAGAGTCAGGAAAAGCCGCGAGAAAAGGCGGTGGCAACCAACGCGCCTTCGGGTCTGCGTGCGGTGAGCAGCTACGAGTCCGCTCGCATGGAGGCAGCCGGTATCCGTACCGGTGTGCGCGCCTCCCAGGTACGTCCCTAGCGCTTTCTACCTAGCGTCCAGCTCGCTAGGGGCGTACCCCAAGATTTCTCCCACCCGTCAGTCGTGAGGGTGGGTGGGAGAAGCAAGCTGCCGCATCAGATGCGGCAGCGTTCTGTTCACGAAAAGCCCCCGCTGAGAAAACTCAACGGGGGCTTTTTGTATATATTTGGCCTTTCAGAAGCCTATTGGCTCACCGGCTTCCGAGCTGGCAACATACCGATTACTGACCGGGAATCAGACCGCCGGGAGTAATCAGGAACGGCGGGTTGTGGTTAACAGCCGGGTTAGTCACGTAACCAACACGAGCCGCACGGGTCGGGTGCTTAGGAGCACGCTTCGGCCAGGGCTTCACCTGCGGGTTCGGGTCCTTCTTGCCCTGCACCATAGCCAGCGCGCTCGCAGCGTTCACAATGCCGGAACCGCAAGCGTTCACATCGCAGGTGAGCGGCTTGGAGCTCTGCTTCAGAATCTGCTTTGCACGCTCAGCGGTCAGGGAGGGGTCAACGGACTTCATCAGGGCAATCACGCCAGCAACCTGGGGTGCTGCCATGGAGGTGCCGTCGTACTCGGTGTAGCCCGCACCCTTGGAAACGGTGGTACCCAGATCCACGGTGGACATGATGCTGCTGCCGGGGGCGCTCACATCAACAAGCTTGCCGTAGTTCGAGAAGTCGCTACGCTTACCCTCCTGGTCGGTAGCGCCCACCACGATCGAACCGCCGCAGTTAGCCGGAGCGACCTTGGAGGTGTCCTGACCATCGTTACCAGCTGCGACCACGAGGATCGCGCCGCGCTTGTTCACCTCGGCAATAGCCTTGGAGTAGGTTGCGGGGCAGGTGCCCTCGCCGCCGAGGGAGAGGTTAATGATCTTGGCGGGGTTGGAGTTCGCGGGAACGCCCTCAACGGTGCCGCCGGCTGCCCAGACCATTGCATCCGCAATGTCGGAGTCGTAGCCGCCGCACATGCCCAGGGCACGCACGGGCAGGATCTTGGAGTTCGGTGCCACGCCGACGATGCCGCGCTTATTGTTCATAATTGCGGCGATGGAGCCTGCAACGTGGGTGCCGTGCCAGTTCGACTCGCTTGCCTCAGAGTCCGCGTCGCAGACGCCGGCTTCTTCCCAGTTGCCCTGGTCGGTCGGGTCAGAGTCGCGGCCGTTGCCGTCACGGGCAATGGAAGGCTCGGTGATGAAATCGTAGCCGGGCAGAACGTTAGCGTCCAGGTCGGGGTGCTTGACGATGCCGGAGTCAATCACAGCAACGGTCACGCCAGCACCCTGGGTGGTCTTCCACGCCTCGGGGGCTGCCAGGCCCTTGGTGCCGTGCAGGTTCCACTGCTGCGGGTAGAGGGTGTCGTTCGGTGCCACAACCTGGTCCGATGCCTGCGCAGCCTTGGCGACCTGAGCCACCTTGGAGGTCGCGGCGCCACGAGCACGCGCGTTCGAGCGGCGCAGCAGGTCGGGCTCAACGGATGCGACGGAGGGGTTGGAGCTCAGAGCCGCCATGTACTTCTCAGCCTGCTCTGCGGTGAGCTTGGAGGAGAGGGTCACCACGGTCGCCTTCTGGGCGGTGGTGCGTACGTAGCTGGTCTTGACCTTCAGCAGCTCGTCGATGCTCTTCACATCGGAGCTGATGCCCTGGTAGAGGGAGTCGCTCCAGGTGGAGACCTGGGTGCCTGCGGGGCTTGCCCAGTTGATGCCACCGGAGTTCAGGGCGCTGTCGGTGTAGGTGATGACGAAGCGGTTGAAGCCTGCCTTCTGCTGACCGGAGCTGAGGGAGGAAATAGTGGTGTGCGCCTTGGCGCGTTCGGCGCCGTTAGCCTTGGCGGGTGCCGCGAAGGATGCGGGGGCGCCCAGGGTCGCGATGAGTGCTGCGGCGGTGCCCAGGCTCAGCGCGGTGCGTGCGATGCGGCGCGCTGAGGGGTGAGTGGTAAAAGACATCGGGGTCCTTTGCGTATGTGAGTGCCGGAAGCGGCAAGTGGGTTGGTCATCCACTCACATAAATGCACTTTTGAGAAAATATTTGCATTCTTTTGCATATTTGCTTGTGAGGAGCGAATAGAAAAAGAAAATGCACATCACTGCATTGATGTGTATTTTTCTCTAAACTCCCGTGCGGGAGTTCTTCGGAAGTAGTTTATGTGGTGAGATATCGCTATCCTAGCACCTTTTCCTATGTATCTAGCGCCTAAAACTCGATAGTGTGGCGCAGGTAATGAGATTTTTCTTTCATGTAAATGCAGATAAAGAAATGCCTAGTCGAGATATTCTCATGCCTTAAAGCAGTGATTTAAGTTTTGCTCATCTTTATATAAAATGAGGTGCATCACATCATATATTTTATTCATAAAGTAACTGAAAAAGGGTGCTAGAGTATCTCACGGTGCGTACCCGTGCATGCACATTGTGAACCCACAACGTAACCCCGTACTACGCACCAACACCTCACTCTTCCGTATTCACTCGTACCGAATGCGCACCCGCGCCCTCAATGCGAATCGGCAATGTTGCGCCGAACCGTGCATACCCGGTACCACTCACACAAGGACGTCCATGCTTCGCATTGCTCGCCCCTCGCAGGCACGCTCCTCACAGCGTTCCCTGCTGAGCTTCGTCACCGCAACCTGCCTGCTCTCAGCAAGCGTCATCCCCGCCGTGGCGGTACCCACCGCGCAGGCAAACCAGGCTTCTAACGCGGCACAGGCTTCTAACGCCGCGCAGACCTCCAACACTGCACAGATTTCTAACACCGCACAGGCAACCCAGTCCGCGCCCGTGGCGTACAACCGCTTCATCATCACCTACACCGAGGACGCGAAGAACGCCGCCTCCACCGATGCCACCGCAGACCAGATCGACTGGTCCGCAGCCGCCGGCACCCAGCAGGCAACCTGGGCCGACGCACTCTACGCGGGCATCACCTCCGAGGTGCAGAGCATTGACGAGCTACTGAACATTAAGACCAGCTACGTCCGCTCCACCGCGCTGGATGCCAGCGTGGTCACCACCTCCGCGGAGCTCACCCCCGCCCAGGCGCAGCAGTACATGGACGCCCTGAGTGCGAACTCCAAGGTCGCCTCCGTCTCGCCCGATATGCGCCGCTACGCCACCGTGGATAGCACCGCAGAAACCGTCAAGATCAACGACCCGAAGATGAACCGCATGTGGTCCCTCACCGGTGAGAAGGGCGTCTCCGCGCTGGAGGCGTGGGGCACCACCCGCGGCAAGGGTGTGACCGTGGCGGTGCTGGACTCCGGCATTACCGCCCACCCGGACCTGGACGCTAACGTGCTGCCCGGCTACGACTTCATTGCCGAGTCGGCGTTCTCCAATGACGGCGACGGCCGCGACTCCGACCCGACCGACGCCGGTAACTGGACCGTAGATAACCAGTGCTTCACCGGTTCGAAGGCGACCGCCTCCGACTGGCACGGCACCCACGTGGCGGGTACTATCGCCGCTATCGCCAACAACAATGAGGGCATCGCTGGTGTGGCACCCGAGGCGAAGATCGTGCCCGTGCGCGTTCTGGGCGCCTGCGGCGGCTTCGACTCGGACATCACCGACGGCATTATTTGGGCTGCCGGTGGTAGCGTGCGCGGCGTACCCGCAAACCAGAACCCCGCCCAGGTCATTAACATGTCCATCGGTAGCGAGGGCACCTGCACCACCCCGTACCGCCAGGCGATTGCTCAGGCGAATAAGCGCGGCTCCATCGTGGTCGTCGCGGCGGGCAACAACAACTTTGATGCCTCGAAGTCTAGCCCCGGCAACTGTGAGGACGTCATCAACGTTGGTGCGACCGATAAGAACGGCAAGCGCTCCTACTTCTCCAACTACGGCTCCCGCGTGGATGTGAGCGCACCCGGTGGCGACCGCCGCTACTGGGGTGGCGGTATTCTCTCCACCCTTAACGCTGGCAAGACCGCTCCCGGTAAGGCTGACTACGCCGAGTACCAGGGCACTTCCATGGCGGCACCGCATGTTGCCGGTATTGTGGCGCTCATGAAGGCGGTCGACCCGAAGCTGACCTACGCTCAGGCGAAGAAGGCTCTGCAGTCCACCTCTCAGAGTGTTGAGTGTGACCAGTCCGCGTGCGGTTCCGGCATTGTGAACGCGGCGCGTGCGGTTCAGCAGGTCCGCTCCGACCGTGAGGCTGCCGATGCCGCTGCGGCTGAGGCGGCACGCAAGAAGGCTGAGGAGGAGGCCGCACGTAAGAAGGCAGCTGAAGAGGCGGCACGCAAGAAGGCTGAAGAGGACGCCAAGCGTCAGCAGGCCCCCGCGCCTAAGGTAACTCCGGCACCTAAGGTGACCCCTGCTCCTAAAGCTACCCGTCCGGTGACTCGCCCGTCCCGCCCGGTCACTCGCCCCTCGTACCCGTCGCGTCCGCGTCACGGCCACACTCCCCGTTACCGCTCGTGGTACGGTGCTTCTGCGAATACCTACCCGAGCAGCGGCTATCCGAACACCGGATACCTGGGTTTCGCGACCGGTAACCACCGCTAGTTATCTCCACTAGCCGAACCTCGTTGTAGACGTGAAAAGCCCCCGATGAGTTCTCATCGGGGGCTTCGCTATGCGCTGTCGGCTGGGCCTGGTGAGGCGTCCGTAGCGGATAGCTTATTGTTCATTGACCTCGCGGGGCTTCTGCGCGGGGTTGGTGACCAGCGGCTCGTCCTGGGTGATGGGTTCGGCGTCACCGTTCAGGTCATAGACCTGGGCATCTTCGGGGATTTCCGTGGCGGGGGCGCCGGGAATCCGGTCGTCAGGAATCTGGCTGTGGGCATCGGTGCGGTTCTCCTCGGTGGGGGCTACGGCCCCGGTGTCGTCCGCAATCTTGGTGTGAGACGCGCCGGCGCTCAGACCCTTAGAAATGACCTTGCGCGGCCGCAGGAAGGTCACCTTGCCGTTTGCGTCCAGGTTTCCCGCCTTTTTAGCCAGGTTGAAGCTGTTGATAATGCCTCGGCTGCAGAAATACTTATCGCACTTGATGCGGTTTCCCCCCGCGAGGGTGAACGCCTCCTCAACCTGCTTGGTGGTTATGGAAGTGCCGTTGACCAGCTGCTGCGCCAGCAGAGCGGAGACGTGCGGTGCCGCCATGGAGGTGCCGCTCTCGTAGTCGTAGCTGAACTTAGTGTAATCCGGGCGGTTGAGGCTCTTCATGGACAGGGTGAGAATGTCCTCACCCGGCGCCGAGATGTTAACCCTCGTGCCGTAGTTCGAGAACGACGCTCGCGTGCCAGCCTTGGTGGTTGCGCCAACCGTGATAACGCCCATGCAGTTGGCGGGCGCGTACTTGGAGGCTTCCGTGTTGCCGTTACCAGCCGCGGCGACCACGAGTGCGCCCTTGGAGCGGGCAATGTCGATCGCGCGCTGGTAAGCGGCGGGGCAGCGGGTCACAGTGCCGATAGACATGTTGATGATCTTGGCGGGGTAGGTGTTATCAGGCACCCCGTCAACGTGTCCGCCGGCAGCCCAGATGATGGCGTCGGCAATGTCGGAGGTGCGGCCACCGCATCGGCCCAGCACGCGCACGGGCTGCACGCGGGCGAGGTCGGCGGCACCAACCATGCCCATGCCGTTGTTGCCGCGGGCACCGATGATGCCGGCAACACTGGTGCCGTGCCAGGTGGAAGTGTGGGCGTTCGCCTGGTCCTTACAGAGGTTGTAGGGCGCGTAGTCGCCTTCATCCCTGGGGTTGGGGTCGCGGCCGTCGCCGTCGCGGGCACTGAGCGGGTCGCTGACGAAGTCGTAGCCGTTCGCCATGCCGGTGACCAGGTCGGGGTGCGGTACGTAGCCGGTGTCGAGTACGGCGACTTTCACGTATGCGCCGCGGCGCAGGCGTGCGTTACCGGTGTTCTGAACGCCGGTGGTGGGGTTGGTGAGGTTCCACTGCTTGCTGTACTGCGGGTCGTTGTACTGGAAGGTGATGTCGCCTTCTGCGGCGGGGTAGTTGATGTAGTCGGGTTCGACGGAGGCTACGTCCGGGTCGGAGGCGACCTTCGCCATGAACTCCTTCGCCTCGTTTTTGGTCAGGCTCTTGGAGGTCTGGATGACGGCGTCATTGGTGGAGGTACTGCGCAGGATTTGAGTGTCAACGTTCAGAGATTCACTGGCAACATCAACGGTGTCTTTAACGTCATTAGCAATGTCTTGGATTGCATCCCGATTGCCTTCGTCCTGCTGCTTACGCTGCTTGGCTTCGTCGGTGTAGGTGACGATGAAGCGGTCGAACGCCTGCTGAGGGAGCGTACCTGGAGCAGGCGCGGTGGGGGTGTTAGGGCGTGCTGCGCCATTGCGCATCAGATTGAGGGGGCTGACGGGCCCTTCGATCTGGGGTGCCGCCTGGGCTGCTGCCAGGATGGCTTCGTCGCTGGGGGCCTGCGCGAGGACTGCGGGCAAGTCGCCTCCGAAGAGGATGGCGCCGGCGGCGAGCAGGCTCAGTGCCGCGCGTGCGGGGCGCTTGCGGTGGCGGTTATCGGTGCAGGGGCGAGGAGGTGTTTCGGTGCGCTGCGCGCCGATGTATGGAAGCCTCATCTGGTTCTCCTGATGTAGGTGGTATGCGGACTGTGTGATGTGTACTGGTGTTTCCGCCTGCAGGCGCACGGGGGTGCGGATAGGGTTTTTACGGGGCGACAAAAGGGGCCTGTTTTTGGGCGCGCTGAAGTAATAAATGGGGTGAGGGAATAGTGTTTTGTGGACCCTTTTTTCGTACCGGAAGAACTCTTTTTTGGACGGTGTGCAACGTACGTTTCTAAGGTATCACTTCAAGGTGAGCTTGAGGGATTTTTGAGGTGCTTTTCACGGGTTAATGTGCAGAAAATCAACCTGTGCAGGCTGAATAGTGCCCGATAGTTGAGAGTTTATGTAGGTAAAGCTTGAGGGTTAGGGTATGCGATGCGGGCTGTGCGGTGCCTCTTGCGAGTCGGGGAGAAAAGTAAATGTTTTAACACCGTGGTGTAAGCACTGGAATGCATTAAAAATGCAGTTGATAGCAAAAAATAAAAATAGCCTGAAATACACGCGAAATTAAATAAAAACCCGGTAGTAAAAACACCGGGCAGCGCGCCGGGCAGTGCCCCTGCCGGCAGACACACAAAAGACCGGGGCGGCCACCGCATTGGTGACCGCCCCGGTCTATAGAATCATCAGCACCAGCAAGCTGGCGCTCGCTGTCTACCGAAGAAAGCGTCCTTAGGAAGCGTAGGAGCCCAGCAGTCGAACTGCGCCGCCGTCCACGCCCTTAGCGCCCTGAACGTAATCGGGGTTGTTAGCCTCGGGCTCGCCAGCGGCAACAACGTCACCCATAATCCAGGAGGGGATACCGCGGTCGTTCAGGCGCTTGGTAGCGGCCTCAGCCACGGAGGGGTCAACGATAGCAATCATGCCCACACCCAGGTTCAGGGTGCGCTCCAGGTCAGCCAGGGGCACGTTGCCCAGCGAACCGATCAGGGAGAAGATGGCGGGAATCTGCCAGGTGGAGCGGTCCACGCGACCCTCGAGGCCCTGGGGCAGAACGCGAGCCAGGTTAGCAGCCAGGCCGCCGCCGGTTACGTGGGAGAAGCCGCGTACACCGCTGCCGGTGGTGCCGTCTTCGCCGTTGACGGGGAATGCCGCCGCCAGGTCCAGGCAGTCTGCCGCGTACACGCGGGTGGGTTCGAGCAGCTCTTCACCGATGGTGCGGCCCAGCTCGTCCACCTGGCGCTCCAGACCCCAACCGGCAACGTTCAGGACCTTGCGGACCAGGGAGTAGCCGTTGGAGTGAATACCGGAGGACGCCATAGCAATCAGCACGTCGCCCTCACGCACGCGCTCGGGGCCGAGCAGCTCGTCAGCCTCAACCAGGCCGGTTGCCGCGCCCGCAACGTCGTACTCGTCTTCTGCGAGCAGGCCGGGGTGCTCAGCGGTTTCGCCGCCAACCAGGGCGGTACCAGCCTGTGCACATGCGCCAGCGATACCGCGCACAATGTCAGCGATACGCTCGGGAACGACCTTGCCGGTGGCAATGTAGTCGGTCATGAACAGCGGCTTCGCACCGCACACGACGATGTCGTCCACGACCATGCCGACCAGGTCGTAGCCGATGGTGTCGTGAATATCGAGTGCCTGCGCAATGGCGACCTTGGTGCCCACGCCGTCGGTGGAGGTAGCCAGGTAGGGCTTGCGGTACTTGACGAGCTCGGAGACGTCGTACAGGCCCGCGAAGCCGCCCACGCCACCAACGACGGAGGAGTTGTGGGTCGCCTTGATAGCGCCCTTCATCAGCTCAACGGCGCGATCGCCAGCCTCTACGTCAACACCTGCGCTTGCGTAGGTTACGGTGGTGGTGTTCTCGCTCATTAGGATTCCTTCGGGGTAGTGGTAGCGGAGGAGTTTGCGGGGGTGCGGTCCTGCTCGGTGAGCAGTGCCTCGAGGTCAGCGTCGGGGCCGGGGTTGCACATGCCCATGCCGGCGTCGTCTGCGGCAATCTGTACTGCGGAGGGGTCGAACTTCGTTTCGAGAGTTTCGGTGCCTTCGCGGGTCTCAATGGAGATAGCCTCGGCGTGCTCGGGCTTGGAGGGAACGGGACGCTCCACGGTCACCTCAGCCGCCTTACCGGCGAGGGGGCGGCCACCCTTGCCCTTTTCCTCAGCGTCAAAGAGGGACTTGCCTCGTCGTTCCTCGCTGGGCAGTTCAATCGGGTATTCGCCGGTGAAGCATGCGGTACACATGTTTTCGGCGGGCTGCTCGGTGGCTGCCATCATGCCGTCCTGGGAGATGAAGCCGAGCGAATCGGCACCCAGGGAGGAAGCAATTTCGTCCACGGACAGGCCGTTAGCGATCAGCTCCGCGCGTGAGGCGAAGTCAATACCGTAGAAGCAGGGCCACTTTACGGGCGGGGAGGAGATGCGTACGTGCACTTCCTTCGCGCCGGCTTCGCGGAGCATACGCACGAGGGCGCGCTGGGTGTTACCGCGAACGATGGAGTCGTCAATGACGACGAGGCGCTTGCCCGCAACCACAGACTTGAGCGGGTTCAGCTTCAGACGGATACCGAGCTGGCGAATCGTCTGCGAGGGCTGAATGAAGGTTCGACCCACGTAAGCGTTCTTGACCAGGCCGTTACCGTAGGGAATGCCGGATTCTTCGGCGTAACCGATTGCGGCGGGAACACCGGATTCGGGGGTGGGCATGACCAGGTCAGCTTCAACAGCGTGCTCGCGGGCGAGCTGACGGCCCATTTCTACGCGGGATTCGTAGACGCTACGGCCGGAGATGGTGGTGTCCGGGCGAGCGAGGTAAACGTACTCGAAGACGCAACCTGCGGGCTTAGCTTCTGCGAAGCGCTGGGAGCGCAGGCCGTTCTCGTCAATGGTGAGGAATTCGCCGGGTTCAACTTCGCGCACGAAGGACGCGCCGACAATATCGAGTGCCGCGGTTTCGGAGGCGACAACCCAGCCGCGCTCCAGGCGACCGAGCACGAGGGGGCGAACGCCCTGCGGGTCGCGTGCGGCGTAGAGGGTGTGCTCATCCATGAAGGTGAGGCAGAAAGCACCGCGCAGGGTGGGCAGCAGGTCAAGTGCTGCTTCTTCGAGGGAATCGAAGTCGTGCTCCGCCAGCAGGGCGGTAACGAGCGCGGTGTCGGTGGTGTTGCCCTGGGCGAGTTCGCCGTGCTTGGGGGGCTTGCCGCCGTTCTTTTCAATCAGACGCTCGTAGAGGTCTGCCGAGTTGGTGAGGTTACCGTTGTGCGCCAGGCAGAGTGTGCCGTGCGGGGTGGTACCGAGGGTGGGCTGTGCGTTAGCCCAGTGGGATGCGCCGGTGGTGGAGTATCGGGCGTGGCCGATAGCATGGTCGCCGGGCATGGAGCTGAGGGTGGCTTCGTCAAAGACCTGGGAGACGAGTCCCATATCTTTGTACACGTGGATACGTTTGCCGTTGCTGGTTGCGATACCTGCTGATTCCTGGCCGCGGTGCTGGAGTGCGTACAGGCCGTAGTAGGTTAGCTTTGCCACGTCCTCGCCGGGTGCCCAGACGCCGAAGACGCCGCAGGCGTCCTTGGGGCCGTGGTCAATCGGATCGAGGTCGTGAGTGAGTTTTCCGTCGGGGCGAATCAATTCACTGTCTTTTCGACGATGGGACTGCGGATGCGTCTGCGCGGGCGCAAGACGGATGTGTGTTTCTGTGCTCGCACCTGCCTGTGTGTGCGGTAGCATACACCAGACCCTTAAAAGTGTACCGGGTTTCAGTCTAGACGTGGTGAAGGATACGCTAAATACCTCAGTATGGACGGCTATTAGCGGCTTCTGGCGGCAGAAGGCTACAGAAGCCGCGAAAACTTGGGGTCTTAAGCAGTGCTTAAAAGAGCGGCAGCACCTAAAAAAGTGGCAGCAGTGTAGAGAGGTTGCTGCGCTCGCCGGAGGCGTCAAGCATCCCGGCGGCGACCGCCTGCTCCCACGAGCAGGCGCCCAGCACCAGTGCCGCCCAAACAACCGGTGAGGTTTCCACGACCGAGGGAGGGGTGCCTCGCGTGTGGCGGGGGCCCGCCACGCACTGGGTCACGCCCAGCGGGGGCACGCGCACCTCCACGCTATTGCCGGGGGCGAGGGTCGCCAGCTCTTCAAGGGTGAAACGGACGAAAGTGGCGCGCACGGAGCGGGGGAGCGCGGCAAACGCCTGCGCTACCTCAGAGGTCACAGGCTCGGCGGGTACAGGCTCAGCAGGTACTGCAGAACTATCTTCGAACGAGGCGAAGAGCGCACGCACCTCACGCACCGCAGCCATGCCCGCCTCTTCGCTGGTTTTGCGTCGAATTGCCACGGCTACTTTCCTTCCGGGGCGCCGGTATTGAGCTCCCCAGTGGTGAAGAGCTCCTCGTGCACGCGCAGCTCGCCAACCTCGACCGGTTGACCGTCAGCGTATCCGCCGGTTACCGGGCGTACCACCAGTGCGAGCAGGCGCTCGCATTCTTCGGCGCTCAGGTATCCGCCAGCAACCAGCGCACGCAGAGCCACAGCATACATAGCGCGGTGGGTGCCGTCGCTCATCTTCACCACCACGGACGCGCCCGAACGCAGGCCGATGCAGAGCACACCTTCCGCGCCGCTCTTGACGATTGCGTCCAGTTCTTCGCTGAGCACGGTGTCGGGGGAGCCGGGTGCCTGAATCAGTTCGGGGTAGTCCACCATGGCGGTGGCGACCGTGGAGGCGCGCGCATCCGCCCCGAGGTTGCGGATTGCCGCGCCCAGGGTCGAGTAGGCGCGTGCAGCACCGGCCAGGGAGACGGCGTGCACGGGCGCACCGCAGCCGTCAACGCCGATAGCGGCTACGGGCTCGCCGGTGAACGCCTCAATTTCTTCGGTGATGACCTGCTGCAGCGGGTGTGCGGGGTCGAGGTAGTTGTGCAGGGTCCAGTTCTGCGAGCCTTCTTCGAGATCGCCGCGCTCAAGCTTGGCGGTGCACGCCCACAGGAATGCGGCGTGCTTGCCGGAGCAGGGGTGCGCCAGGGCAGTAGCGGCAAGGTTCGCCTGAATCATTGCCTGGCGTGCCTGCTTGTCGGAGGGGAGCGTGGGCTTGAGCGCCAGGTTTGCCGGGGTGAGCGGGTTGGCTTCGGTGCTGCCCTGGGTGAGTACGTCCTGCACGGCGCGCATCTGCTCGAAGGTGCCGCGGTGCGAGCCGCAGGCGATGGCGACCTGGGAGCCGCGCAGGGGCGCGCCCGCCTTCATGGATCCGATGGCCTGCAGCGGTTTGGCGGCGGAGCGCAGGTAGAAGGGCTCGTGAATGTCGCCGAGGGCAAGCTGAATTTCGCCGTCGGGGCCCAGCAGGATGAGGCGGCCGCGGTGGCGTGCCTCAATGAAGTTGTTGCGGGTGAGCTGCGCGAGTTCTACGTCGAAGGCGCTGCTGTGGTCGGTGGTGTGAGTGGTTGCCTGTGGGGTGGTGCTGTTGGTCATTCTTCTAGTTTAAACGGGGCGTGCGGCTTGACCCTATTTGTCTCTGGTGGCGCGGAGCTAGGATGGGCTGGCACGGTCGAGGGAGAGCCCTGTGAAGAGATTCACGTTTACTGCGAGTTGAAGCTATGAGTAATTCATTTTTATAATTGAAGGGTGCTCAAGCGCAGCGGGTAAGACTAAGGTAAGTGAGCGAGGCACAGCCCGCACGAACCGAAAAACCCAGCACCGCATAGGACCGACCACGATCGACGCCCCGATGAACCATTCCGGCGCCTCGACGTACCGCCTCATGAATACGGCGATGACCAAGGCAGCGGCAGATGAGCAAAACCCCACCCCGTCAATCGATGAGCTATGAGTGTATCCACGGTTTATCATCTCTGACATGCCCCAATATGCAGTCTGAGAACGGGCGTATGTATCCAGTTAGGAAAATGATGCGGCCCCGGGGTCCTATATCTAGGCGAAACTAGTTAGACGCGACCCGGTACGAATATGCATCGCTTAATGCCCCTCACCCCTCAACTTACTCTTGATCGGTGAGAGGCAAACCATGTAAAGGAGTACATCCATGGCAGAGCAGAACAACACCTCCGCAAACACCTCCGCACAGAACACCTCCCCCAAGGGCGGTTTGAGCGCAGAATCTGAATTCCACGCAAAGTTCTTCCCCATCCTGGCTCGCGTTGCTTCTGTGACTGCAGTGCTCATGTACGTGTTCTACTTCCCGCAGATTATCGGTAACCTGAACGGTCACAAGGGTGACTGGATCCAGCCTCTGGTTGCTGCTGTGAACTGCACCCTGTGGGTTCTGTACGGTCTGTGGCGCCCCAAGAAGGATGTTCCGATTATCATCGCGAACGCTCCCGGTATTCTTTTCGGCGGCCTGGCAGCTATTACCGCCCTCATCTAGTGCTTTTAGCTTGATTCGGTAGCTTCGGTTACCGCGCTGTGCGGCTCTTCTCTAGCGTGCATTCTTGCGAATGTGCCGCTACATGAGAAGGGCCGCATTTTTAGTGTGCTCAGCTCACATTTTTGAGAGGGTACCGGGTACCCTAAATACTATGAAGGTTTTGGTACTGGGCCCCGGCGGCCGCGAACACGCTATTATCCGTGCGCTTCTGCGCGACCCTGAGGTAACCGAGGTGCACAGCGCCCCCGGCAACGCCGGCATTGCCCAGGATGTTCCCGTCCACGCAATTGACGCAAATGATCCCGCTCAGGCAACCGCCCTGGCACGCGAACTGAACGCCGACCTGGTCGTTATTGGCCCGGAGGCGCCCCTGGTCGCCGGTGTTTCTGACGCGCTGCGTGAGGCGGGTTTTGATGTTTTCGGCCCCTCCGCAGCTGCTGCACAGCTGGAGGGTTCTAAGGCTTTCGCTAAGCAGGTCATGGAAGAGGCTTCCGTGCCGACTGCCCGCGCTTACGTGGCAACGAACGCCGCTGAGGCTCAGGCGGCACTGGACGAGTTCGGTGCACCCTATGTGGTGAAGGACGACGGCCTGGCAGCAGGTAAGGGCGTTGTGGTGACCGAGGACCGCACCGCAGCACTGGAGCACGCTCAGGCTTGCTTCAACGCTGGCGGTACCGTGGTCATCGAAGAGTTCCTGGACGGCCCCGAGGTGTCCCTCTTCGTCATTTCTGACGGTAAGAACGTTCTGCCGCTGTCCCCGGCTCAGGACTTCAAGCGCATTTTTGACAACGATGAGGGCCCGAATACCGGCGGTATGGGCGCCTACACCCCGCTTCCCTGGCTGCCCGAGGGCTTCGTGCAGGAGGTCGTGGAGAAGGTTGCCCGCCCGACCGTGGCTCGTATGGCTGAGCGCGGCACCCCGTTCGTGGGTGTGCTCTTCTGCGGCCTGGCTGTGACCAGCCGCGGCGTGCGCGTTATCGAGTTCAACGCCCGCTTTGGCGACCCGGAAACCCAGGCGGTTCTGGCGCGTCTGCGCACCCCGCTGGGTCAGCTGCTGCGTGCGGCTGCTCGCGGTGAAATTTCTGAGGGTACCGAGCTGGATTGGGATCCCCGCACCGCAGTGGACGTGGTTATGGCTGCTGAGAACTACCCTGACACTCCCCGCAAGGGTGATGTTATCTCCGGTCTGGACGAGGCGAATGCTCTGGAGGGCGTGCACGTGATTCACGCGGGTACTGCCGCATCCGAGGAGGGTGTGCTGACTGCTGGCGGTCGTGTGCTGGCTGTTGTTGCTCTCGGCGATGACCTGGCTGCTGCCCGTAACGCCGCCTACGAGGGTGTTCGCGCTATCTCTTGGGCTGGCGCGCAGTACCGTACCGATATCGCGTTGAAGGCTGTGGAGAACCGCATCCACATTCCCGCTCCGCGCGGTTAAAACCTTAATATGACCGGCTTTCCCGCTTGAGGGTGGGGGAGCCGGTCGCTTCTTTGCCTCAAGATTGTGCCGTATTGATGCCTGATTGGCACTATCGGGAGCCGCGCCTGTCGCGGTATTGTAATTACACAGACTTTTTGCATCCACATCACACCACCTCATCAGGAGAAATTCTCATGACTTCTCGTTCTAACCCCGTGGAAATCCCGGGCTGGACTCACATTTATTCCGGCAAGGTCCGCGACCTGTATGTTCCGAATGAGGAACGTTTTGACGCTACCGGCTTGACCGTCAATGATGACGCTGAGCTGCGTGCCGGTTCGGTCATGGTTGTTGCCTCGGACCGTATTAGCGCTTTTGACCGTATTCTGCCCACCGAGATCCCGGATAAGGGCAAGATTCTGACTCAGATGTCCCTGTGGTGGTTTGAGCAGCTTAAGCAGGTTCCGAACCACGTGCTGTCCACTGACGTTCCGGATGTTGTGGCTGGTCGAGCAATGATTTGCCGCTCCCTGAACATGTTCCCGGTGGAGTGCATTGTGCGCGGTTACCTGACTGGTTCGGGCTTGGCGGCGTATAACGAGACCGGTGAGATTGCTGGTGTAAAGTTGCCTGCGGGTCTGGTGGATGGTTCCCGCCTGGACACCCCGATTTTCACTCCGACCGGTAAGGCTGAGGTGGGTGAGCATGATGAGCTGGTGACCCGTGAGGAGCTGTACGCTGAGGTGGGTCAGCCGGTGGGTGAGCGCCTGGAGGAGCTGAGCCTGAGCCTGTACACCACTGCCGAGAAGATTGCTCGCGAGCAGGGCATTATTCTGGCGGATACCAAGATGGAGTTCGGTACTGATTCGTACCGCGGCGAGATCACCCTGGGTGATGAGGTTCTGACTCCGGATTCTTCGCGTTTCTGGGATGCGACCCAGTACGAGCCGGGTCGTGCACAGCCGAGCTTCGATAAGCAGTATGTGCGTGACTGGCTGCGTTCCCCGGAAGCGGGTTGGGACGGTTCGGATAACGTGCCGCACCTGCCTGAGGAGGTTGTGGAGAAGACTCGTGCCCGTTACGTTGAGGCGTATGAGCGTCTGACCGGCACGAAGTTCTAAACTCTATATTTCGGGCTGAAATAAGTCTTAGAGATAGCTAAAGGGCGGTGCCCCGGAAGGTCATTCTTCCGGGGCACCGCCCTTTAACTCATAAGCCCTATTACATGCATTCTTATAGGTGCTATACGTCATAAATATATGTTGTGTATCTGTTGTACGGGGGGGGAGGTAGCACTCTATCATGTTAGTAATCGGCTCACTACGCTTCTACTCCACAAAATGCAGGTTCACACCATATAGCAGGTCTGTAGGTAGCATCCACGATACGCCCGTATCACTGCCGATTCTCGCCCATCAATGATGTTTGAGAAAGGTGAAGTCCATGGCAAAGAAGCCCTTCACACCCCTCGCCCTTATCGGTATTGCCTGTTGCCTGGGCGTATCGAGTTGCTCCACCACCGTTGAAGTTAAGCAAGACATTCGCAATGTCCTGGCAAGCTACGAGAATCCCTCCCCGGACATTAACGTGGCCCTCGTTAACGAAGTCAAAAAGTGCATGAGTGAGAAGTCCTTCACCTACTCCGGTAGCCAGAACATTATTGACGGCAGCTCCGTTCATGAACTTGCGATGAGTGACGCCCACTTCGCCAACGAAGAAGCGGCCACCCAAGGGTACTTATCCACCCGGCAGGGCAACGCTAGCTCCAGCAATGCACCCGCGATGGAAAACCCGGCATATCGGAAAGCATTTCAAGGCGACCCCCAAGCCGCAGACAGCAAAACCGTTACCATCACGATGAGTAACGGTTCCCAGACCGGCATGGCAACAGATTCATGCCTGGGACGTGCGGCAGAGGCTGTCTTTGGCTCAGCAGAAAACTACCTCAAATACATCAACTTCATTAACGAGCTCATCGTGGGTGGATCCAAAAATAACGCAGTAGAAGAAATGGGGAAATACTACCGTAATGACACCACCTACGGTGCATGCATGAAAGAAAGCGGATACACCGATATCCAGCACTTCGGAGATGCTCCCAGCTACGCAGAGAAAACCTGGGGTAAGTACAAGGCAGCCAATGTAGCCGCCAATGCGGAAGAGCAGGCCCTAGCTCACGCCGACTACAACTGCCAGAAATCCACTGGGATTCTGACTAAGGCACAGAATATCTACTACGAAAAGGCGGCGACCTGGCTCAATGAGCATGAGCCGCTCATCCTTGAAGTACGCGATATCGAGCGTCAGGCCCAGGAGCGCGCCGCAGCTCTACTCAACGGCAACTAGCCAACGGCAAATAGTAAACGCTGATTCCTCGTTGGACATTTTCTAGCGAGATTTTTCTATCGGTCCTCTGCTCTCAACCGCTTTCACCCGCGGATGAGAGCAGAGGATACACCCTTTTATTCAGCCCCCGCCACGTTGTTACCCTCAGCAATTACCCCTAGTCCCGCCCCATATTTCACCGTAGAAAGGTGAACCCATGAACACGCAGCAGAGTTCAGAAAACCCCCGCCGCGCCGCCATGACGGCAACCGTACGCGCCTACCTGCTTCCGGTGCTCGTCATTCTGCTCGTCATCACCGGCGGGTTCTCCATCTACGCGCTTAATACGGGGCTACGCACCAATGTTGAGTCCAATGCGCAGCCATCCCGCGCCGCGCAACTAACAACCCGAATCAGCACGCAGACTGTTACCCGCACATACTCGGGAGAAGTCAGTGTGTCACCCGCCCGAAGCTACACCGTAGGAACCCCTCAAGGAGTGGTGACCAGGGACGGCGCCAAGGCGGGTACCCAGCTGAGTAACGGCTCAATTATCACTACTATCAACGAGCGTCCCATCATTGCGTTCAAAGGTAGCATCCCCGCCTACCGCGACCTTGCCGTAGGCGCTCGCGGCGATGACGTTAAACAGCTCCAAGAAGCTCTAGAATCGCTCGGCTACAGTATCTGGGATGAGGAAGGAAACTACGGCGAAGCAACCGCCAACGCTGTCTACCGTTTCTACCTGGATCGTGGCTACTACCCTCCCGGGGATACTGACCGAACCGAAGAAGGACGCTACAGCACCGCACTGCCGCTCTCTGAATACCTCTTCGCTGACGGCAATGAATACACCGTAGACAACAGCTGCGGCACCAAAGGCCAAACCTCAACTCCGGCGCTGTGCACCCTATCTGCAGGTGGGTACCGTCTGGTGCTCTCCGCGGACGGTAGCGCTCTCAGCAATGAACTCGCTGAGGGACAGAAAGTCCAGATTCTTAGCGATAACGGAAGTCCGCTCGAAGGCACCCTGGGTGCGGCCCTCACACCCGAAGGCTCAACTAACGCTGACGGCGGCGCTAACGCAGGTGCCTCCAACGGTGCGCAGAACAGCGCGCGACCTAACAGCGATACCTCCGCACCGGGAGCTACCGCACGGAAACGCTACCCCATCAAAATCGACCTGCCGGAAAACACGACGGCATCAACGCATTTTCAGGCAACCGTCACCCTCAACCGAGGCGCTGAAAACGCCCTCGCAGTGCTTGAAGCCGCCGTCAAAACCGAAGAAAACGGAACGCACTCCATCACCCTGGAGAACGGTCAGAGCGTTCCCGTCACCCTCGGTGTATGCTCCGCCGGAATCTGCGAGCTCGTCAACCCCGCAGCAGAACTCAAGGCAGGCACCGTCGTAAAGCTGAAGGAGCGCTAAAATGCCTCATCACGAGACAGAACGTGCCCTCCCCGCGAGCGCTACCGCCTCAAAACCTAATATCGAGTGCCACAATATTGCGCGTTTCTTCCCGCCCGCCACCTGGGCGCTAAAAAACGCGACCCTCAGCATTCATGAAGGCGAATCGGTGGCCATTACCGGCGCCTCCGGAAGCGGAAAATCTACGCTCCTCTCTATCATCGGGCTACTCGATCAGCCCTCTGAGGGTGAGCTGAAAATATTGGGCCAAAACATGGGCACCGCCAGCGACGCCGAACGAACTGTGGCGCGCCGTGAGCATATTGCCTTCGTCTTCCAGGCGTACCACCTCATTGCTCATCTGAACGCCACCGAGAACATTTCTCACACCCTCCGGATGCGCGGCGTACCGGGCCGTCAAGCACATCAGCGTGCGTTGCAGGCACTCGAACAGGTGGGTTTAGGGCACCGTTTGGAGGTTCTTCCACGCAATATGTCCGGTGGTGAACAGCAAAGAGTCGCGGTTGCGCGTGCGTTAGCCTGCGCCCCGCGCATCCTGCTGTGCGATGAGCCTACAGGAAACCTCGATACTGAAAACTCTCACAAGGTGTTGGATCTGCTCCTCGCCGGCCGTGCGGAGAAGCAAAGCCTGGTCATCATCACCCATGAACCCGATATCGCGGCTCGCTGCGACCGGCAGTTGCACATGGTCGATGGGATGCTCGTTAGCCCCGAACTCGCTAGCCCCGAAGAACCGGCCCACCAAACGCTCAAAGAACCCGTTGTCAGGGGAGGATAGATGCTAAGGAACAACCTTCACTACGCTCTCCTTGCAGTTGTTCACCGTTGGCGCCGCAACCTGCTCACGGTATTGGCGATGCTCGCGGGAACAACCACCATCATTATGCTGGTGGGCGTCAGCGAGTCGTCAGCGCTCAACACGAGCTCGCAGCTGGCCAGTTACGATTCCACCCGGCTCGGTGTGCGCCTCCAGCCGCAGACCTGGGATATACCGGAGGATGAACTGCTCTGGCGCGTTAACCAAGTTCCAGAGGTCAAAGCTGCCGGTACAGTCACCATCGATACGCAGACAACGCGTCCGCAGGTCAACAGGCCGGGGTATGAGGGCCAACAGACACCCCTCGCAATTGTTTCAGAAGCAGGTTTGAAAGCACGAGGCGCGCACATTGTCGAAGGGCACTTTTCGGAGCCTGCCCGCGAACGCCCCGGTGAGCCTACCGTCTATCTGGGTGTTGCCCTCGCGAAAGAGCTAGGGGTCAGTACTGAGCCCGGGCGGAACATGATTGAGGTCAACGGAATGCGAGCTTACGTGCTCGGCATTATCCGTGACGGCGGCAAAAACGCTGCTCTCAGTAGCGCTCTTATCCTGCCGACCACCTCCACTTTCTTGCCGCAAGCCCACACCCTGCAACGCGGTATGGACGTTATCGTGAATCCAGGAAGTGCAGATACGGTCGCGGAACAGCTCAAGCAGGTACTCGATCCGCAGCGCGCCCCTGTTGATACAAACATTGAGATTCCGCCTTCACCGGTGACTCTTCGTGCTTCCTTGACGAAAGACAGTCGAACCCTTACGACCATTATTCTGGTGGTTCTTATCGTCTCGACAAGCTTCGGCATTGTGATGACCATGCAGATTTCGGTCTGGGAACGCCGCAGGGAAATCGGCATTAACCGTGCATTAGGGTTGGGGCGGCGAGATGTGGCGGTCAGCTTCCTTGCGGAGGCGGCTCTCCTCGGTGCCTTGGGCGCTCTTGGAGGCTTCATCCTCGGTATTCTCGGTTCCTGGGTTGTGTGCCTTCTCAACGGCTGGGCGCTATCTCTGCCGCCCCTTATCCTAGGGATTCCTTTCCTCGGCTTGGGTGTGGGCATCGTGGCGGGTGCATTGCCCGCCTACGCGGCAACGAAGGTTCAGCCGCTTGAGCTGCTGCAATAACTGCCCCGCTGAAATAATTGCTCGGCGCATAAGGGTGGTGCCCCGGAAGGTCATTCTTCCGGGGCACCGCCCTTTAGCTATGTGGGTTTATGCGATTGAGGGGCGAAGCCTAGCCGGCGTGAACGTCTTCGTCATGTACGTTCTCGTGGCACAAATCCTCGTGCAGAATATCCCGCGCCGGATGCTGCCGCGCCCGCTCCTCCGCAGCACGGTCAGACAGCGAATAAAACCACGTAATGTGCTCGCACACCCGCTCATAGGCTGCCTGCTCATCGTGAGAGGCAATCGCCTCAATAATGCCGTAATGCTGCTGCTGCAACGTGCGCTTGACCGCCTCCCAATCCTTTAGGAAAGGAACCGCCTCCTGCACATAACTCATCGTCGCCATGTGCAGAGAGTCAATCACTGTATCAAGCACAATATTGCCGCCGAGCTTCGACAGCTCATAGTGAAAACGCGTATCGCAGAAATGGAAACGCTCATCGCTGATCTGCTCATCCATCTCCGCCAGATGTACGCGCGCCCGCTCCAACGCTGCCGCACGCTCCGGGGTGTCCGGCGCGGCAGCCGCCGCACGCGCCGCAGGGCCCTCCAGTAGCAGACGGGTTGAGACAACGTCCTTCACCGGCAGGCTACGGGTCGCAATGTGCATGCGCAGCGCCCAGCTGAGCGCATCCGACGGCTCAGAAATGATAATCGCGCCCGACTTCGGCCCCGAACCGGTACTGGAACGAATCAGACCCAGCGCGTTCAGAACGCGCAGGCCCTCACGCACCGAAGGGCGGGAAATACCGTGCCGCGCCGCCAGCTCACGCTCGGAGGGGAGCTTATCGCCCACACGCAGCTCACCCAGGCGCAGGCGCCGCTCAAAGTTCTCCAGGATGATGCTGTAGCTGCGGTCCGCCAGAATCGGCTGGCGGTCAACCGCAGGGGGCGCCTCAGCAGGCTGGGTATCGTCATAAGAACGAGGCATAATCTCTCCTGATAACGAGGCGGATAACGAAAAGAAATACTCTGCGCCTGAGATATCTCAGAGTTAATTCAGAGATATTTCGGGCTATTCGTTGAGTGGTCAGGACATAAAAAGCGGGGCGGCGGAACCGAGAAGGTTCGCCGCCCCGCCGTGGCCACCGGAAAATACCGGGGCGAATGTCCTACGGCCCTTGAGGCTTTCACCTCAAGAACTCTCTAAGGGGTGAGCCTCAGATTAGGGAATCATGAAGGACAGAACGTTGGTCTGCAGGAAGACCAGGACGCAGACGAACAGGAGCATAGCGAAGGACCAGGGGAGGACAGCCTTGAGGATGTCGGATTCCTTGCCTTCCATGTCCACAGAGGTAGCAGCAATAGCCAGCGACTGCGGGGAGATCATCTTACCGACCACACCACCGGTGGTGTTAGCAGCCAGCATGAGCTCGGGGGTTGCGCCGTGGATACCTGCGTGCTGCAGGTTCTCAGCAGCAGACACCTGCAGCTTGGCGAACAGTGCGTTCGCACTGGTGTCCGAACCGGTCACAGCGGTACCGATCCAGCCCAGAGCCGGTGCGAGGAACGCGTAGACGGTGCCCAGGCCTGCCAGGAAGGTACCCATAGCAATGGTCTGACCGGAGAAGTTCATGACGTATGCCAGTGCCAGAACCGAAGCAATGGTCAGGATGGACCAACGCATGCGGTAGACAACGGAACCGAACTCGGTGAAGATTGCCGGGAAGTTGAAGGCGTAGCGGCCCTTCTCGTTGAAGAAGAAGTAGACGACCGCAACAACCAGACCGGAGATGATCAGCAGGGTGCCGGGGTTGGACATCCACGCGAAGTTGTAGACAGCGTCCTTGACGGGCTTGCCGTCAGCGGTGACGAGGCGGGAGCTCAGAGCCTGGATATCAATCTTGATGACGAAGCTCTTCAGCCATGCCTTCAGGCCAGCGTGCAGGTTAGCAACACCGAAGATTGCAACGACGATGACGTAGGGCAGCAGTGCCATCCAGACGCGAACGGCGGGCAGAGCTTCCTTCTCTTCAGCCTGTGCGGGCAGGCCGTAGCGTTCACGAACGCCTGCGACGCCGCGCGGCTTCCAGAACTGCAGGAAGACAACAGCAACACCCATGGAGACGATGCAAGCAACAACGTCGGTCAGGTTGTATGCGGGGGTAGCAGCGGTGACCCACTGTGCAATTGCGAAGGAGACACCGATGATCAGTGCGGGCAGCCATGCGTCCTTCAGACCCTTCATACCGTCAAGGATGACGAGCAGGATGAGCGGAACGAGCATTGCCAGGAACGGAGCCTGGTGACCAACGATGGTTGCGATAACGTGTGCGTCCTTGCCGCCAACGTCAGCTGCGGTGGTAATCGGGACAGCAACTGCGCCGAATGCCACGGGTGCGGTGTTAGCGATCAGAACGGTGACAGCAGCCTTAAGGGGCTTAACGCCCAGGGAGAGAATCATGGTTGCGGTAATTGCAACGGGAGCGCCGAAGCCAGCCAGTGCCTCGAGCAGACCGCCGAAGCAGAATGCGATGAGGATAGCCTGGATGCGCAGGTCGCCGCCGCCGAGGCGGTCGAAGACGCGGCGCAGATCTTCAAAGCGGCCGGAGAGAACGGTGAGCTGGTAGAACCAGATTGCACCGAGGATAACCCAGCAGATGACCAGGCCGTAGATGCCACCGCGGACGGCGCTCAGACCGGCGAGATCAGCGGGCATGTGGAAGCCCAGGACTGCTACGAGGATGGATGCTGCCAGTGCCACGAGTGCGGACCAGTGAGCGCGTGCCTTAACGCCCAGTAGCATCACAAAGAAGGTGAGGAGGGGAATGGTTGCCACGAGTGCGCTGAGGCCGAGGCTACCTCCCACTGCATTGGTTACAGCGGTATAAGTTTCCACTGGAACTCCTTTGGTTCAGGGTGTGTTTTGTGTGTGGTCAGACCATAGATAATCCCGCTGGGGAACGGGTCATTGTTCCCTGCATGGGGATGTGGTCAGACCATTGATCGCATGTTTAGAAGAGTACCGGATAATGTGGTGTTTCACCAAAAGTGACCTGACTCATTTTTGTGGAAGGCGACCGGAACCTGGGCTCGCTTCCAGTGAAACTGCCGAAATATTGCGGTTCTGATAGTTAATTCCAGGTTCTGAAACTCGAATATTTTCAGATACATCACGAGTTGGGTGTATGGGTCATTGGTTTACCCAGGGGAGAGTCTTCATTTGGACGCATATACCCGAAAAGAATGTTGTTTTAAAAAGGAAAAGCCCCATAAAACAATCATAAAATCTTCAGAACGGCGGATTTCTAGGGGGTTTATGGTCCACTTCTGTGTGTTTGATAAATGTTCAATCTGCGAAAAGAATATAGGGGTCTTACGGGGGGTGCATGGGAGATGAGGTCACATGTACCGGAAGGTAGGGAAATATACCTTAAGGTCAGGTCGACCTAACCGGTTATTTAACAAGGAAAGTATGTGCTATTCCAACTAGAGAAAAGCCGCCCAACGGTGTTAAATGGCTAGAAAGATAAAAGACATCACCACGGTTTCTGATCCCACCGCATCCCACCTCCACTTGGGGCGCGCACATTAGCCGGAATCATCCGGCCCAGCTTCCCCGACTCAATACATCTGAGTCGCTTCTTTGGAAGACCGAACTTGTTCGGACTGTGCCCCGCCTGCCCCAGACGCAGGCGGTGAGACCGAGAAACTCTGAACACAGAGGAAAGGACGGACAAGTCATGCGCATTGCACTCTTCTCCACGTGCATCGTTGACGGCATGTACCCCCGCGTAGCACGCGCCACCGTCGAAATTCTTGAGCGCCTGGGCCACGAGGTTGTCTTCCCCCCGAACCAGACCTGCTGCTCTCAGATGCACGTCAACTCCGGTTACTTCGATGACGGCTACGAAGTCATCAAGAACCACGTCGAGGCATTCGACTCCTGGGACTGGGACGTTGCTGTTGCACCCTCCGGCTCCTGCGTCGGCTCCCTGCGTCACCAGCAGGCAATGGTCGCACGTAGCCGCGGCGACGAGGCACTGGCTCTGAAGGCAGAGCAGATCGCTTCCCGCACCTTCGAGCTCTCCCAGCTGCTGATCGACATCCTCGGTATCACCAACGCTGCTGAGCAGCTCGGCTCCTACTTCCCCGAGCACGTCACCTACCACAGCTCCTGCCACGGTATGCGCATGCTCGGCCTGGGCACCCGCCAGCAGGACCTGGTCCGCACCGTTGAAGGCATCAAGTACACCCAGATCGAGGGCATGGATCAGTGCTGTGGCTTCGGCGGTACCTTCTCCTTCAAGAACGCTGACGTCTCCGGCGCAATGGTCAACGACAAGGCCGACAACGTCGAGGCAACCGGCGCATCCGTCTGCACCGGTGGC
Source organism: uncultured Rothia sp. (assembly GCF_963507905.1). GTDB lineage: Bacteria > Actinomycetota > Actinomycetes > Actinomycetales > Micrococcaceae > Rothia. The sequence continues at coordinate 234,512 of NZ_CAUOUU010000001.1, forward strand.
GACTGCTCCTGCCTGATGAACATCGGTGGCGCACTCTCCCGTCGCGGCTCCGACGTGAAGACCATCCACTTCGCTGAGATCCTCGCCTCCACCAAGGAAAACCCGCTCAAGATTGATGCCGAGCACCTCGAGCTCTCAATCGCCTAAGGAAAGATAAGACCTCATGACCGCTATTCAGCTTGGTATGCCCAAGGTCGTTCACTACGGCGAGGGCAACATTTTCGAAGAAACCCCCTTCCCCAAGTACGCGAAGGAAGAGCTCAAGAACGAGCAGCTGCGCTCCAACCTGCGCTTCGTGACCCACGCGATCCGTAACAAGCGCGCCAAGGTCACCGGCGAACTGCCCGACTGGCAGGAACTGCGCAACACCGGTGAGTCCGTCAAGAACTACGTTCTGGCAAACCTCCCCGAGCTGCTCGAGCAGTTCGAGCGTAACTTCACCGCCGCAGGCGGCCACGTGCACTGGGCACGCAACGCCACCGAGGCAAACCAGATCGCTCTGGACCTGATTCGCGAGCAGGGCGTGGACGAAATCATCAAGATCAAGTCCATGGCAACCGCAGAGACCGGCCTGAACGAATTCCTCGAGGAAAACGGCATCAACGCTATTGAGACCGACCTCGCGGAAGAAATCGTCCAGCTTGGCCACGACCGCCCCTCCCACATTCTGGTGCCCGCAATTCACCGCAACCGCCGCGAAATCCGCGACATCTTCCTGCGCGAAATTGAGGGTATCAACCCGGACATCACCGATGAGCCGGCAGAACTGGCAGAGGCATCGCGTAACCGCCTGCGCAACAAGTTCCTGAACACCACCGTGGCAGTCTCCGGTACCAACTTCGGTATTGCCGAGACCGGTACCCTGACCATCGTGGAGTCCGAAGGTAACGGCCGTATGTGCCTGACCCTGCCCGACACCCTCATTACCTTCATGGGTATTGAGAAGATCCTGCCCACCTTCCAGGACTACGAGGCATTCCTGCAGCTGCTGCCCCGCTCCTCTACCGGTGAGCGCATGAACCCCTACACCTCCATGTGGACCGGTGTGACCCCCGGTGACGGCCCGCAGAACATGCACGTCATCCTCATCGACAACGGCCGTACCGCCGTTCTGGCTGATGAGCTGGGCCGCCAGGCACTGCGTTGCATCCGCTGCTCCGCTTGCATGAACGTGTGCCCCGTGTACGAGCGCGCAGGCGGTCACGCCTACGGCTCCACCTACCCGGGTCCCATTGGTGCGATTCTGTCCCCGCAGCTCTCCGGTATTGAGGCTGCGCACAACAACTCTCTGCCGTACGCATCCTCCCTCTGTGGCGCATGCTACGAGGTTTGCCCCGTGAAGATTAACTTCCCCGAGGTCCTCGTGCACCTGCGCGCTAAGGATGTCGAGTCCAAGCACGCTGTCCGCGAGTTCGAAGGCAACAAGAAGGCTCCCTTCTCGCAGATGGACGGCATGATGCTCGGCGCGAAGAAGCTCTTCACCTCCGGCAAGATGATGTCGATTGCAGAGCGTGGTCTGCCCATGTCCCGCCTGATCAGCGGCCGCAAGCACAAGATCACCGCTGTTCCCGGTATCGTCGGCGGCTGGACCGCTTACCGCGACATCCCCGAGCCCCCCAAGGAATCCTTCCGCAACTGGTGGAAGAAGGAGAAGGGCAAGGCTCCGGCACGCGATAACGCACAGCGCGTTGACATTCAGGCCCTCATCGAGGCAAACAAGGGTAAGGTCGCTGAGGCGGCAGCAAACGCCAAGGCCGCTATGGACGCCCAGGCAGCCCGTGAAGCTAAGGAGAACAACTAATGTCCTCTGCTAAGGAAGATATCCTCGCACGTATCCGCTCGTCCCTGGCTGACGCACCCGTCGCCCCCGAGCCCGTACGTAACTACCGCCGCGTCAGCGAGCTGAACGAAGAGCAGACCATTGAGATGCTCGTCGACCGCCTCATTGACTACAAGGCAAACGTGTTCCACGCGAACAAGGAGAACATCTCCGAGGTCATCGCAGAGCGCCTGGGTGAAAAGTCCACCTACGTGGTTCCCGAGGGCCTGAACATGGAGTGGCTGCCGGCTGACACCGCTGACCGCAAGCACGTCACCGACTCCGGTAGCACCCTCAAGCCCGGTTGCCTGAGCCTGGAAGAACTGGACGCAGTTGACGCTGTGGTCACCGGTTCGACCGTCTCCTGTGCAGAGACCGGCACGATCTTCTTGAACACCAACCCCGATGAGGGTCGCCGCGCCATCAGCCTGGTGCCCGACCATCACATCTGCGTGGTGCCCCGTTCCACCGTGGTGGAGCTGGTTCCCGAGTCGATCGAGCGTATCACCTACACCCGCCCCGTGACCATGATTTCCGGTCCGTCGGCAACCAGTGATATCGAGCTGATCCGCGTGGAGGGCGTGCACGGCCCCCGTACCCTGGACGTCATCATCTACGACGCCTAAGGTATAGCGCCAGACGGCTAAGGTACAGCCGCCAGACGGCAAACCTCTAAAGAAACCGCCCGAGAGCTAAGGCTCCCGGGCGGTTTCTCCTCTTCTTGATGTTCTTATGCCCTCGCAGCTCTAGTTTTCAGAAGCGCAGGCGCTAGTTGTGAGGGCACAAAAACGGTGGCGGGCCCATGTTCCCGCCACCGTTCTGTGGAGTAGTATCTTGTGGTGTATCGGCGGTTAGCGTCGTAGCGCCCCGTGTGGGTGCTTAGGCGCGTGCGTCGAAGTGCTGCAGACCGGAGTCCTCGCGGCTACCGCCCTGGCCATCGCCAACATCGCGGTAATCCTTGATCCACTCGATCTTCTGAACCCACTTGACCATCTTGTAGCCGTGCATGGAGTCCGCACGCAGACGGAGCGGGCCACCGTACACATCCGGCAGGGGCTTGTCGTTCATGCCCCACGCCAGGATGGTCTCATCTTCCATTGCCATGGAGATGTCCAGGCATTCGTAGTAGGGTTCGGTCGGGCGGCCGTCGTAGGTGTGGCCCACGTGGCCGAAGGAGGTCACCATAACGTAGCGGGCGTCGTCAGTCTTCTCGACCAGTGCGAGGACGTCGCGCAGGCGCACACCCTCCCACTTGGCGATGCCGGTCCAACCCTGCATGCAGGTGTGCATGGTGATGTTAACTTCCTTGCCCAGCTTCTTGAGGTCATCAATGCTCAGGGACTTGGATTCCTTCACCAGACCACCCAGCTCCAGGCGGTAGTCGACGAACTCGTGTTCCTTCAGGCGGTTCCACTCGGTGCTCTCACGCTCTGTCGGCGGGCGAGTGTTAACCCAGTGGAAGGGGGAGATATCCGCATCGGTGAAGGTCTTCTTCTGCACCTGACGCGAGGTGATACGGTCCAGCAGGACGTTACGAATCGGCTGGGTCAGACCCCAAATGAAGGTCTGGGTGAATCGCAGGTCGCGCAGGGACCAGTACGAAGCGAAAATCCACAGAGCCACAGCGAAGACAATGCCACCAATGAGCATGGTGACTGCCTGAGCAAACTGTGCTGCGTCCACCTCGTTGTAGGGCTTGTTCAGCATCATGTGGGCGATGTTGTACTGGGGGTGAACCACGAATACCAGCGCCACGTGAATGACGGTGAAGACGCAGTAGAACGCCATGCCCAGGAAGTGGATGGAACGCGCGGTCTGGCGGTTACGGAAGAGACGCACGTAGCCGGGGAAGCGGCCGCAGAATGCCGGGCTCATGATCGGGCCGGTTGCAATCATCAGCGGTGCCACGATGAACACCACGGTGAAGTACATAATCTGCTGCAGAGCGTCGTACGGCTGGAAATGCTCAATCGAGGGAATCTGGAAGCCAGCGTAAATCTGGATGGATTCCCACGCCTGCGGGATGATATCCCAGCTGGTCGGGACGATACGGCGCCACTGACCGGTCAGGAACAACAGGGAGACATATACCAGACCGTTAACGATCCAGATGACGGTCACCAGCGCGTGCCATGCGCGGCCCAGACCAATCTGGGCTTTACCGGGCAGAGAAATCAGGGGAGACAGGGTGCGCTGGTCATCGCGCGCAGTAAATGCGCCGGGGGTGGTAGGGACCTTGTCCTTGGTGAACTTGAGCCACTCGGAACCCGGGGTGCAGTGGTTGTTCCAGTACAGGCGGGGGTGAGAGGCGAGAACTTCCCAACCTGAACGAATCAGGAAGCCCATCATAATGAAATTGATGAAGTGCGTAATTCGGAGCCAGGCCGGGAAGTCCAGCTCTACGCCACCAGTGCTCGCGGTGAGGAGTAGTTGGTGCATGATATTTCCTTCGGAAATGACTGTGTGTGCAGACAATCGTTAGGATTCAGTGCGAGGCCTTGAGATGTGAGGTTAGAAATAATTACCTTTCTGACCCATATGATCCTCCTCCGTGGTTGGGAGCCGCCGGGGGTATCGTCGTGGATACTCCCGAAAGGAGCACCTCCCGTGTGTGAGAGGGGAGGTGCGCCAGCTCCCGCTGGGGCGGAAGCGACTCTGTGTATGTATGTTGGTTTATGTGTGTTTCAGGGAAATTCCCTGTCCGCTTTCAATTTTATAGGACAAGGTGTCAGTTGAGAAAGCTAAGACACGTCATGTTCTGTAATATTTGCATTAAAAATCCGAATTTAAGGAAGATTCTCATTTTCCCCCGATTTATCGGGGCATTCGGGCGCAAAAAGCCCGCCGCAGCCTCTATGGAGGATGCGGCGGGCTTTGACTCTATATGTGGGATGCATGTTGGTTTACAGGGCTTTGACTGTCTGGCATTGTGTGTGGTTTTGTAAACCCAATCCCACATAGGGTTGAGGTGACTGTAAGCGGGATACCCCCCTCACACCGGCTTATTGACCCGCCCATGAAAGGCCGAAAAACCACAGCGTAGCCGCAGCTACTTCTGCGCAGAACCCCCTGCCGAGCCCTTATCCTTCTTCGCCTCGGCGGCAGCCTCAGATGATTCAGGGGCGGTAGCGGCATTGGAGGCAGCATCAGCCTGCGACTTTAGACGAACCACCGGAACCACGCCCGTGGCAAGCTTTGTCTGAGCATTACGCTGAGCCTTCAGCGCATTCATCTGCTCCTTACGGCTCGGCGCCTGCGCAGATGGTTCAGCAGAACCAAACGCCTGACGAATACCCAACGCCCACAGCGGGAACAGCAGAACCGTCAGCGCGCCACCGGCAACCAGCAGCGACGCCGTGGACTTCTCCAGAAGACCCGAACTGGTCGCAACCTCCGTCACCGCCACAATAATCGGCAGACCCGCAGCCGAATACAACGCCAACTGCACCTTCTGCGCGCGAGTGGCCAACCCCGAACGGGTATCGAAGAAATGCTCCGCCAACAGCACCGGAACACCACGGCACAGCAGAATACCCACCACCACGGCAAGCAGACCCAAAGGATTAGCCACCACGGCAGACACATCAATGCCCATACCGCTGACCACAAAGAACAGCGGAATCATGAACGTAAAGCCAACCACCTCAAGGCGGTGAGTTATCATATGCAGAGCCGCCGGAGGGGTCAGCGTACGCAGAATTAGGCCCGCCGCAAAGGCGCCCAGCACCGCATCCAAATCAAAAAGGGCAGTACACATGATCAGGGTCGCCAGCAGGAACATCGCAAGACGCAGAACCGTCTGGCCGGTCGTATTCGCCTCCGCAGCCATAATCTGACGTAGACCCGGCACATGCGCAAACAGACGGTGAGGAATCAGCGCCGTAACAACCGCAACCACCATAAATGCCAGTAGCACCACAAACGCCATGCCCGGCGAACGCGAAGACAACAACAGTGAAATAGCGAAAATCGGCAGAAGCTCACCCACAGCACCGTGCACCAGCACCGCATTACCCACCGGCGTACCGGCGGCACCGTGAGACTTCAACATCGGCAGCAGAGTACCCAACGCCGTGGAACTCAACGCCACACCCACCGCAATATACGTATTCAGCTCATGCGAGAACGACGTAATCACCGCCGCACCCGCCATACCCAAAGCAAAGCACACAAACCATGTGGCAATAGCGCTATAACCCTGGCGGCTACGCAGCGAGGACACGTTAATCTCAAAGCCCGCAATCAAAAAGAGCATGCCCAAGCCCAGCTCCTTCAGCAGCGGGATACCGCCCTCGCTGCTGGCAAGGTTGAGCATATTCGGGCCAATCAGCAGACCAAAAATGAGCAGGAAAACCACATCAGGGATCTTCTTACCCGTCAGCCGCGAAAGAATCGGCGACAGCAACGCAACCAACGTAATCCAGAAAATGGACACAAACTGGCCGCTATCGTGGCTCGACCCTTCCGAAAGAGTCGTGCCCGAAGCAAGAAGAGCACCAGAAGTCCCCAAATCCGTCAGAAAAAGAGGGGATAAAGTCGAAAACATAAAACCTCAACGTGGTGTATGTACAGGTGGGGCGCGTACAGAAAAGTAATCCGGGGCGAAGCATTCGCGGGATCGTCCCACCGTATAAGAACGTATCAATGGTACACACCCAACCTCGTGCAACAACACTTGAACAGCACTCACTAGGGGCAAGAGGCTCTCGCCAACAGCCGGGACGGAAGTGGCATGAGAGCAAAACCTCCGCGCCATCGCCCGAACAGACACAGCTTCCACCGTTACACTTAACACCTATGCCAGCGCATCCGGCACACACTACCGGGTGCGGCAGATACCCTGGCAGGGCGCACACCCCTAGCAGAGTACACCCCTGGCACGGCGCACAGACTCTCAAACACGGCACTACAAGGAGCGAGGACATGGCAGCAGGGCGCACTCAACCCATCCCCACCGTCAGCAGCGGGGCACGCGCCGCCTCCCTCGGAGGCACCCGACGCGACCTCGGGCTCGACCTCGCCCGTGCCTTCGCCGTGCTCAGCCTGCTCATCCCCTTCGGATACTGGCTGCAGCTAATCCCGGTCTCCTGGAAGTTCTGGATCCCGCAGACCCTCGTACCCGCCGAACCGCTCTTCGCCGCGATCCTGGGCGCAGCCGCCTGGCGGTACGCACGCACCGCGAACTTCCCGCAACTCTTCGCCGGAACCATCGTGCGATTCCTCGCCCTGCTTCTGCTCGGCGTGGCGCTCATGCAGGGCATCACCTACCTGCCGCAAGCCGGAGTAACCGTACCGGCACAGGGCTTCAGCTACACGCTACCCTTCGACATACTCGTGCACCTGGCGCTGCTCACCCTGCTCACCCTATTCGTCGTGCACCTGCCCCTGTGGGCGGTCGCCGCGCTGGCGGTCGTCACCAGCCCCTTCATCACCTGGACCTACACCCTCCTCATGGACGTAGCTGCTCGGGCCGACCAGTGGACCGCCGTGCAGCTGCCCTTCCTCGCAACCCACGGCGTCAACCACGCGCAGAGTGCACAGCTCATCTGGGTCATGTGCCTGGGCATCGTGCTCGTGCGCCTCTACGACAGTCTGCAGGCGAAGCTCGCAATCCCCGTGGTACTCGCCGTGCTGGCGCTCGCCGTCTACCGCACCTTCAACCCCTACACCGAGCTGGGATTCCTCAACAGCCCGCAGGTGCTACTGACCCTGAACCTGGCGGCAACCCTGTACTTCTGGGCAGAATGCGCGCGCCTGCTCTCCGCGCAGGCGGGAATGCTCACCCCGATCGCTCGCCTGGGCCAGATGTCGCTGAGCGCATCCATTGTGCTGAGCGGAATCATCATCTACACAGGTCCCACCGTTAAGGCTCTCACCGCGGGCGAGCACTACGTCGCCACCGGAGGCTGGGGCACCGCCGTGTACTGGAGCGTCTTCCTGCTGCTCGGCGCCGCTATCGCCCTGGGCTTCTGCACCCTCTGGTCGCGCGTGGCGCGCTCCGTTGCCGGACGCGGCCCCCTGGAGGCGATTCTCGCCCTCATTTCCGGGCGCGGCTAAGCGGGCTGAAGAACATAACCTAGAGCCACAACCTAGAAAGCGGCCCTTTACCTGCGTATCCGAACAGGTAGAGGGCCGCTTCTATGTACTCAACATCTGCGCCAGAATCTGCGCCAGAAATACTGCGGGTACGACAAAGCCCCGATCCAGTGGACCGGGGCTAGCTGTCGGGATGACAGGATTTGAACCTGCGACCTCGTCGTCCCGAACGACGCGCGCTACCAAGCTGCGCCACATCCCGATGTTGACCTATCAGCGAATACCGTAGGCAACTCACCTAGGATAACCCAAAAAAAATCAGAACGCAACACCGCGGTACGCCGCCGGTCGGGGAGAGGCACATAAAGGTTCTAGGCTTCAGCCTCCTGAACCTGATTCAGCTCATCCCAGGAGGCGTACATCGCCGCAAAACGACCACCGGAGGCAATCAGCTGCTGCGGGGAGTCATCCTCCACCACGGAGCCCTCATGGATCACCAGCACACGATCAGCGCCCAGAACCGTCGAGAGGCGATGCGCAATCACCAGCGCCGTACGCCCCGCCAACACGGTCCGCAGCGCCGCCTGCACCGCGCGCTCACTCGGAATGTCCAGCGAAGCCGTCGCCTCATCCAGAATCAGCACCCGCGGATTCGCCAAGAACACGCGAGCAAAGGACACCAGCTGACGCTGACCCGCAGACAGGGTAATACCGCCGCGACCCAGCTGCGACTCGTAGCCGTCACGCAGACGCTCAATGAACGCATCAGCACCCACCGCCTTCGCGGCAGCCTTCACCTGCTCATCGGTCGCCTGCGGGTTACCCATACGGATATTCTCCAGAATCGACGCGGAGAATAAGAACACCTCCTGGGTCAGCATGAGCACCTCACGGCGCAGCTGCACATCCGCCAGCTGGCGAACATCCACGCCATCAATACGCACCTGACCGGATGAAACATCGTAGAAACGAGCCACCAGCTTAGCAATCGTCGACTTGCCGGCACCCGTAGCACCCACCAGTGCCACGGTCGTACCCGGCTCAATGCGCAGGCTCGTCTCCTTCAGAGCGTGACGATCCGAGGTGTACCCAAAGACCGCCGAATCCAGCTCCACCAGGGCGCCGCGAACCGTGCCGGTCACGCTGCCAGAAACGCCAGTAACAGACTCAGTTGCAGACTCGGTTGCGGGCTCTACAGCGCGCTCATGCGGATGCTCCGGCTCGGCAACCTCCGGCTCCTCAGCCAAGAACGACGACAGCTTCTCCAGCGCAGACATTGCCGACTGGAACATGTTGTAGAACTCAGAGAGCTGCATGACCGGCTCAAACACGCGGTTCGCGTAAATCACCAGCGCCAGCAGGGTACCGATCTGCATGGTGCCGCCCAGCACCGCATAACCACCCAGCACCAGCGCACCGGCAATAAATAGATTGCCCAATAACGTTAGGGTTGGGGCATAAACACCGAAAATCTTAATCGAATCCATCACCGCCAGGCGGTAACGCTCCGCCGCCTGAGCGTACTCGGTGCGCATCCGCGCCTCCGCACCAAACGCCTTCACCGCGCGGATACCCGTAAACGTCTCCACAAAACGGCTCGTCAAATGCGCAGACTCGGTACGCATCGTGCGGAAAACCGGCACCGCCGCCTTCTGGAACCAGCGCGTCAAAAAGTAAATCGGCACGCCCATCGCCAGCATGAGCAAACCAATACGCCAATCCAGAAGGAAAATAGCGACCGCAGAAATCACCATGGACAGCAACGTGATCGCCAACTGGCTGATGCCGCTATCCAAGAAACTGCGGACCGTATCAATGTCGCTCGTCAGACGCGAAATGACCTTGCCTGAAGTGTACCGCTCATGGAACGACACGCTCAGCGACTGCGCGTGACGGAACACCCGCTTACGCAGGTACACCACCACGCCCAGCGACACGCGCACCGTGTACGCCACGTTGACCCACGAGAAAATCGCGGTCACCGCGGTAGCCGCCACGAAGAACGCCAGCAGGGTTAGCAGGGGAGAAACGTTACCCTGCTTGAGCGGCTCAATGGAACTATCCAAAACGCGGGCAATCAGAATCGGCGCAATCGCCGAGGAACCCGACACCAAAAGCACCGAAATAATCGACAGAGCCAACGCCCCACGGTGCGGGCGCAACATCTGGCGCAGCAGAGCCATCGAGCGCTCTCGAGTTTCCGCACGCTCCTGCGGGCTCAACTCCTCCCGCCGTTCCGCCGGACGATGATGGGCCATTAGCCCTCCTCCATCGTCATTAGCTGGCGGTACTGTTCCGAAGAGTCCATCAGCTCAGCGTGAGTGCCCTCAGCGACCACGGCACCATCAACCATCAGTAGCACACGGTCCGCCAACGCGACGGTGGAGGGGCGGTGCGCCGTCAGCAGGGTCGTAGCGCCGCCCAGACCCTCCAAGCCCTCACGCAGGCCGGTAATAATACGCTCCTCGGTGTTCACATCCAGCGCCGAGAACGGGTCATCCAGCAGTAGCACGGAGGGGCGCTTCGCTAGGGCGCGCGCCAAGGACAGGCGCTGACGCTGACCACCGGACAGGCTCATGCCTTCCTCACCAATGACGGTATCCAGACCCTGCGGAAGCTCCGCCACGAAATCGCACGCAGCCAGCTGCAGCGCGGTGTTCAGGGTCGCCTCCAGCTCTTCCTGGCTCGGGTAGTCCTCATCCTCGGTGCCGCGCTCGTACTGCTCGGCAACGCCCATCAGCACGTTCTCACGGACCGTGCCGGAGAAGAGCACCGCCTCCTCAAAGACGAACGCGGTCTGGGCGCGTACCTCCTCAACGGACATGTCGGCGGTATCTCGGGTGCCAAAACGCAGGGAGCCGGAGGTCGGCTCGTAGAAACGCGGAACCAGCGAGAGCACGGTGGACTTGCCGCTACCGGTTGCACCGACCAGTGCCAGAATCTCGCCCGGGAAGACCTTGAAGTCTACGTCCTTCAGAACAGACACCTCGGGTGCCTTAACCGCAGAGTTTGCCTCAACAGCAGGCTTGGCAGGGACCTCGGCTGCGTCGTAGCTGAACTGAACGTGATCGAAAGCGACAGATACTGCGCCACCGCTGGGGTACTGCATAGTTTCCTTCCCGGAGCCGCCCTCGGCAGACACTCCAGCTACTGTTGACGAATCAGAAGCACCCAGCGGATGCTCGGGCTCAGACACAGCCCCGGAGCCACGGACCAGCGGCACGGCCTCAAAGCCGGGCTCGTCCATGACCTCGTTGTGGCGTTCGAGCGCCACCTTATAGCTCAAATAGGCAGACATCAGCGCGGTCGAGCGCGTCACGTGGCTGAGCACGGTTGTCTGCACCGCAAAGTAGGCGGTCATCGCGCCCAGACTCAGGGTGCCCGCCGCAACCTGCGAAGCGCCCACAGCCAGCGCCACCGCCGTAGAGACACCCACAATCAGACCCTGGTACAGGGCAACGCGAGCCACCAGCATCGACCTGCCGTACTCGCGCACCTGCAGGGCATCCACGGACTCGGAATATTCCTGAATCTGCTCGGGGGAGCGGCCCAGCGCCTTAATCACGCGGATACCGCGCACCGACTCCTCAATACGAGTTGAGAGATCGCCCGTCATCTGCTGAATCTCATGCGAGGCGCGGTAGTACTTGCGGGTGAAGTTCACCAGCGACAGCACCAGAATCGGCACGGTCACCACGAACACCAGCGCCAGGGACGGCGAGGAACGCAGCATGAAGAAGCCACCGACCAGGAACATCACCGCAACAGTCAGCAACTGCACAATACCGAAGGACAACCAGCGGCGAATCGTGCCCAAATCGCTCATGGAGCGGGTCAGCAACTGACCGGACGGCCAGCGGTCCAGCAGAGAAAGCGGGGCGCTGAGCAGGCGGTCAAAGAAGTTCATGCGCATGGACAGCTCAATCGTGGAGGTCGGGTCCACAATCAGCCAGCGCCTCCAATACATGAAGGAAGCGTGCGCAATACCCAGCAGAAGCACCATGCCGCCGGCAACCCAGATGGCGCTCTCGGTGGTGCTCTGCGAGAGATGATCCACAATAATCTGCAGTACCTGCGGGATGGAAATCTCAAGGGCACCGGCACCGAACGCCACGAGCAGACCCACGCCCCAGCGCACACGAATCGGACGCGCATACGCGGCGAGGGTGCGCGGGGCACGCTGACCGTGTGCGTAGTCGATTGGGTCGGGGGTCGGTTCGCTCGCCGTCTCCAGGAAAGGATTACGGCGGCGCTTAGCCGTGTGTGCTGTAGAAGCCTCAGACATTAGCGGCGACCACCTGCCGAAGCGGCGGCGGTAGGCTGCTCCTTATCGCGAGCCGTGAGGGTCACCAGGATTGCCTCCGGCGGGCAGAACAGACGCACCGGAGCAAAACGAGAGGTGCCCAAACCGGCAGAAACCTGAACCGGAATACCGGACTGCTCACTGACACCCTTCGCACGCGAAGGCGGCAAATCGCAGTTACTGACCAGGGCATGACCGCCGGGCAGACAGACCTGACCGCCGTGCGTATGGCCGGCAAAAATAGCCTGCGCACCATCCTGCACGAAACGGTACAGGGTACGCATGTAGGGGGCGTGCGCCACGCCGATACGGACGCTCGGCTCGTCCCCCTCATCGAAGGCGCCGGGAGCGAATCCGGGGTGCTCATCGTAACGCAGGTGCGGATCATCCACACCGGAGAACTCCAGACGCAGACCCTTAAGGTTCAGCGTGTCGTAGCGGTTGATCAGGCCCGTCCAGCCGCGCGACTCGAAGGCGTCGTGCATCCGCTCAATGGGCAGGGCTACGCGCGAGCCTTCCTCAATCATCTGCGGGGTGCGTGGCTGCCACAGGTAACGTGCCGGATTCTTGAAAATGGGCGCGAAATAGCAATTCGAGCCGGGCACAAACACGCCGGGGAAATCCATCAGCGGGTCGAGCGCCTCCAACAGCGGCTCCATACCGCCCACGTGAGAGAGGTTGTCGCCCGTGTTCATGACCAGATCCGGCTCGAGTGCGGTCAGCGAGTGCATAAACTCGGTCTTCTTCCGCTGGCCCGGAATCATGTGCATGTCCGAGATGTGCAGAATCCTGAAGTCGGGGCTACCGGCGGGCAGCACCGGCAGAGACTCGGTGCGGAGCTGAAAATTATTCAGCTCAATAAAGTGCCCATACGCCGCCGTGGCGGCCCCCAAGGCTGCAGTGGCGGCTACCGCCCCCGCAACCTTCTTCAGGAGCGGGGAGGAGCCGCGTGCGCCGGGGACCGCCACGGGGACGCGGGCGTTGACTGCGTTTTCACACATGATCAATCGCCTTTCAGGCTTCAGCTGATGAGCTGTGATTCTAGCTGTACGACAGAATCTTATCGCTGGGGGTGGTGAAGTCCTTCGTGTTGTACTTCGGAGCGATCGTCTTCATGAACGACTGCCACTGAGCACCGGCGTAGGTCGCACCATCCACATAGTTCAGAACACGACCGTTAATGCCCACACCGTTCATGGAGCGGAAGCCAAGGTTGTTGGAACCAACCCAAGACGCGGTAGACAGGCCACGAGTGTAGCCCACCTGCCAGGTCTGGGAGGAGTTATCGTTCGTACCGGTCTTCGCAGCCGAACCGTTCGGCAGACCAATGCCGCGCTGAGATGCGGAACCGCCGGGCTGGATAACGCCCTTCAGAACCCAGCTGACACCGTTTGCAATATCCGGATCCAGAACCTGCTCGCACTGGTTCTGGTATTCCTTGAGGGTCTCACCGTCGGTCTTGGTGATCTTCTCAATGGGGCGGGGGGCGCAGTACTTACCTTCAGACGCGAAGATAGCGTACATGGATGCGCTGGTCAGCGGGGAGATACCGTGCGTGGTACCACCAATGTTGGTACCCAGGTCGGGGATGCTGTGTAGCGGCTCGCCGAGACCGTCTAGGGCGTGCATCTTGATTGACAGGTCGTGTACATCGCACAGGTCAATCTGGGAGAGCATGCCGTACAGGTACGAGTTCAAGGACTGGCGAATACCGTACGCCGCGGTGTTGTAGCCTAGGCCACCGTTGAACGCGTTCTTGTAGGACCAGCCGTTCGGCTGACCGGTGTAGTAGTACTTACCGCCCTCGTAGCACTTGGCGTTCCAACCGAAGCTGGTGGGCCAGAACAGCTGGGTACCGTTCACGGTAGCGTTAGCGCCGCGGCCGCTGATGAGCCACTGAGCCAGAATAATCGGCTTGAACGTCGAACCGGGCTGGAAGCCAGGGGTACCACCGTACGCTACATCAACGTTGTAGTTGTACTCGGTCTTAGAATGATCGTTTGCGTCTGCAGGGCTACCGAGCTCGGTGTTCTGTGCCATCGCGATGACGCGGCCGGTGCCGGGCTCAACACTGGTCAGCGCGGAGTTGATGTCATTCCAGTTGGTTGCAGCCGGCTGGGTGGAGTCAACTGCCTGCTTAGCCGCGGTCTGAGCCTCGGGGTTGAGGGTGGTCACAATCTTCAGGCCGCCACGCTTGATGGCGGTGTTACGCAGCTCAGCGGTTGCGCCGAGGGACTCATCCTGCAGCAGGTAGTTGACCACGTAGCGGCAGAAGAACGCCTTATCGCCTGCCAGGGAGCAACCCTGGGGCTTGGGGTGGACGTTGAGCTTAATGTCGCTGGCGATGGCGTCGCTGTATTCCTTGTCGGTAATCTTGCCGTCGCGGAGCATAGTGCCCAGAACGATGTCGCGGCGTTCACGAGCCAGCTCGGGGTTCACGGTCGGGTCGTACACGTTCGGTGCCTGCACCAGACCGGCAAGAAGCGCGGACTGCGCCACGTTCAGGTCCTTAGCGGAAATACCCCAGTAGTACTGTGCCGCAGCCTCAACACCGTAGTTGGAACCGCCGAGGTTCACGATGTTCAGGTAGCCTTCGAGGATTTCGTCCTTGGACTTGTTCTGCTCCATAGAGATCGCGAGCTTCATTTCGCGAATCTTTGCAGCGTACGTCTTGTTACCGTTCAGGGTTGCGGTTGCGTCCTCACCACGAGCCACAGCGGCATCAACAATGAGGTTGTTAACGTACTGCTGGGTCAGGGTGGATGCACCCTGACGGCGGCCGCTGTTGGAGTTAATGATGTTGTTCAGGAACGCACGACCGATACCGATAGCAGAGACAGCGCCGTGATTGTAGAAATCACGGTCCTCAACTGAGACGATAGCGTCCTTCATATGCTGAGAAATCTGATCCAGCTTGACCGGCTCACGGTTCTCTTCGAAGAAGGTCGCGATTTCGGTCTTACCGTCAGCAGCGTAAATAGTAGAAGGACGGGAAGAGATGCCATCGGCAATGTCGTCAGGAAGGTCCTGGAACCATGACATCGACGCGTTCGTGACCATACCCAAGCTCACGGCAGGGGGTACGACAATAATTGCCGCGAGGAAACCGGCAATCACGCTGAACGCGAGGAACTGCAAAAAATCTCCCGGACGGCGACGCGAACGGGTTTTCTTAGATGAAGCCATTCATTCAGTTTATCCCATGAAGCTGTGAGAGATAGCCCGTCTCGGCACCCCACAGGGACGCGGGTTTCTCAGCCCTGAGAATAAAGTCCCCAAAAGCGCCGGATATTGACCAAAACCATAGTGAATCCCTTTTACTTATTGAACACCGGGCGATAGTCTAGAGGGTATGAAGAAATGGGAATACGCAACTGTACCGCTGATGATCCACACGACCAAGGCAATCCTCGACAACTGGGGTGAAGACGGCTGGGAGCTCGTAACTGTTCTCCCCGGCGCATCCGCACCTGCCGGTGCAACCCCCGCGTCGAACATGGTCGCTCCGACTCAGGGCAACCCTATCGCCTACTTTAAGCGCGAGAAGGCTGACTAAAAGCAGCGCACCCGGCGGTCACCTCAACCCCACTTTCCCCTACCTATAGGGGAGGGTGGGAATAGATGAGGCAGGCCGCCGGTTAGCCGTTTAACAGCTGCTTGAATATCAGTAGCGTTTAGGTTTACGGCATTTCCCCTATCACCGTTTGGGTGCCCGCACCCTCCATCCTTCTGGAGTAATCATGACTGAATCCCGTATTGAAGCACGTATCCGCGAACTCGGTTACGAACTGCCCGTAGCACCCGCCCCCGTTGCCGCTTATGTTCCCGCGGTAACCTCCGGCTCCTACGTGTACACCTCCGGTCAGCTGCCCTTCGTCGACGGCGCCCTGCCCGAAACCGGTAAGGTGTCCGACTCCGGCGCTGAAGGCTTCGTGACCCCCGAGGACGCTAAGAAGTACGCGGGTATCTGCCTGCTCAACGCCCTGGCAGCAGTCAAGTCCGTTATTGGCGACCTGGACCGCGTGCAGCGTGTGGTGAAGGTCGTTGGCTTCGTGGCATCCGAGGTGAACTTCACCGCTCAGCCCGCCGTCATTAACGGCGCCTCCGAACTGCTCGGCGAAATCTTCGGCGAGGCAGGCCAGCACGCCCGCTCCGCCGTGGGTGTTCCCGTTCTTCCCCTGGATTCGCCCGTAGAGGTCGAGATCATCGTTGAGTATGTCTAAGCTGTACACCGGCGCTCTGCCGCTGTCTGCTATTCGTGCTGCCCAAGCTCAGCGGGCAGCGCAGGACGCTCCTGACAAGACTGCACGCACCGAATCCGCACGGGACAACGGCACCGCCCAAAACATCAAGACTCTACCCCTGCCGGTACAGGAACGCCGCTTCGGTACTCCTACCCCGGCTGAGGGCGTGGAGCGCCCCCGTATGTTTACCGGCCGCCAGTCCGCGGCTAACCCGCGAACCTCCTGCATTCAGCGTCTCTACGCGGTCCCTGAGTTCATGCGCACCGCCGCCGAAAGCTGGCGCGAAGGTGGCAACGAAGGAGCGACCGGCTGCACGATGCGCCAGGCGGCATCCGTTATTTTTGTGCGCGATGGCGACAACGGCCTCGAAACGATTCTGACCTACCGCCCGGGCACCTCTCCGCTGGGCGTGGTGGCGTTCCCGGGCGGCACGGCTCTTCCCGGTGATGATGAGTCCGCCTCCTGGGTCGGCCCCGGCGCCGACTACTGGCAGGATCAATTCCACTTCTCCGATATTGCGCAGGCACGCCGCAGCGTCATGGCTGCCGTGCGTGAATCCTTCGAGGAGACCGGCATTCTGCTTGCCGGCGAGGACGACCAGGACGTCGTGGAGCACTCCAGCACGCCTGAGTTCATGGCCTGGCGCGAGGCAGTCGCGGCTCAGGATAAGAGCTTCTCTGACTTCTTGACCTCCAGCGGTTTAAGTGTGCGCGCTGACCTGCTGCGCCCGGTCGCGCGTTGGCAGTCCCCGGACTTCTTCCTCAAGCGCTACGATATCGCCTACTTCACCACGGCGTTGCCCGTGGGCCAGGACCCGAAGCTGCTACTCGGTAAGGGCGTGTGGGGTGACTGGCTGAACGTGCGTGAACTGCTCGAAGCCAAGGACACCAGCGAACTGGGTGACCGCATCGGCCAGCCCAACACGGTGGGCCGTACCCTCGACCAGCTCATTACCCCCGGCGTGATGTGCATGCTCGAATCTTTGGCGAAGGCGCAGACTTCCGTGGCGTGGCTGTCCAAGCGCCGCAAGATTGAGGTGAAGAAGCCCGTGCTCGTGACCCACAATGGTGCGTGCATGCTCTCCTTCACCGAGGTGGTTCCGGCTACAACCGGTTCCATGTACACCGGTGCGATGGGCGCGCTCTAACGAACTGCCGCATCCACTCGCTCGTAAGATCTCGTGAGATGAAGCGTTAAAGACATCAGGAGCCGTTTCCCCATGCAGAGGGAAACGGCTCCTGATCTTTTAAGTCGTGCGTCTTTAGCGGGAACGCTGGCGCAGGCGGGGCAGGTCCAGAATGACAACTGCGCGTGCCTCCAGGCGGATCCAGCCGCGGGAAACGAACTCGGCAAGAGCCTTGTTCACGGTCTCGCGGGATGCACCAACCAGCTGTGCCAGCTCTTCCTGAGTCAGCTCGTGAGCAACGAGCACGCCGTCGGTCGCGGGGCGGCCGAAGCGGTCAGCCAGGTCCAGCAGCGCTTTAGCGAGGCGGCCGGGAACGTCAGAGAAGACCAGGTCAGCCAGCGCCTCGTTAGCGTGGCGCAGGCGGCGAGCCAGAGTCTTAATGACCTGATCGGAGATCGTGGGATCCAGCTGCTGTGCACGCTTGAAGGACTCGTGCTTGATGGCAGCCAGGCGAGTCTCAGAGACAGCCACAGCGTTGGTCGAACGGGGCGAAGGATCGAAGAGAGCCATCTCGCCGAAGACGTCACCGGGACCCATGATTGCAACCATGTTCTCGCGGCCGTCAGCGGCGGTGCGACCCAGCTTGACCTTACCGGAGAGCACAGCGAAGAGCTGGTCGTCCTGGTCGCCCTCGTAGAAGAGGACGGCGTTGCGGGAGAGGTCAATCTCCTGAATGTCATCGGTCAGCAGAGCGAAAGCTGCGTCGTCGAGGTTCGCAAAGAGAGGGGTACGACGGAGGATCTCGAGATCCATAAAGTTCTCCTAGATATGAGGTGATGAGCCGAAACTCGTAAATGTTCAGTGAGTGAGCCCGAACCGGTGTCATGCATCTCAACATCTGAAATGTGAGAAGGCTCAAGCTAGTGTGACATATTCAACTGATATGAGCGTACCCTAAAAAAGCGCTTTATGCATTCCGATACAGCGAGCTTTACAACAAAAGTTATTTCTTTCAGGCAAATTCAAAGCTTCCCCACAGGTTCACCGCCTAATATCAGGCATTCAGGTGTGTACTTTATCGGCCCAACATACGCCACCACACTCACCGGGCATAACCCGCACCAACCACGATGGGCACACCGTGACCACTTCTACCCACCAAGGAGGCAATTAGTCATGACGACTGGCATCAACCTGCTTGATATTGCTATCCCCATCATCCTGCTGCTCTACTTCCTCGCCGGAGTCCGCAGCGGATTCTTCACCACCCTCGGAACCTTCCTCGGCCTCGGCCTGGGCGTCTGCGCCGCAGCCTGGCTCGTGCCCCTCGCCGTGGCATCCGTGGGATCCCAGTGGAGCCTCATTACCGCCGTCGGTGTGCTCATCATCTGCCTGACCATCGGACAGTGGCTCGGCCTCCTTGCCGGACGCACCATCCGCCGTGTCACCGACATCACCCCACTCAAGGGCATTGAACGCTTCTTCGGCGGCGTGCTGAACCTCGCCGCCTGCGCCCTGGTCATGGTCGTGCTGACCATCTCCATGCGCACCGTACCCATCCCGCAGCTCAACACTGCGCTCAGCGACTCCAAGACCCTCTCATGGATGGTCGCTGCCACCCCCGAGGTCGTCAAGGACCGCATCAACACGGTACGCAATGACGTGCTCGCCTTCGGAACCATTCCGGAAGTCAGCCAGCTCATCGCCCCCGAAACCAGCGCCCCCACCCAGACCGTAGAATCCGCGGCGCTGGATCGGGCGGCAGCCTCCGTGGTTGAGATTCTGGGCGCTGCAGAGCAGTGCAGCTACACCTCCACCGGCTCCGGCTTCGTGGCAGATAACGGCCTGGTCGTCACCAACGCCCACGTGGTCGCCGGCGTGACCTCCCCGGTCGTGCAGGACTCCCGCGGCCGCACCTGGCCCGGCACCGTCGTCTACATGGACAGCGAACAGGACATCGCCTTCATCAGCGTTCCCAAGCTGCCGCTCGAACCGCTGAACATCGGCACCAACGCCGCCGCAGGTAGCCTCGTAACCTTCATGGGCTACCCCAAGGGCGGCCCGTTCAAGGCACTGCCCGCCACCGTGCAGGGCATCGGCAACACCCAGACCATCGACGCCGACACCGGCCGCGCCAACGCCATGCGCCAGGTCTACCAGCTGGCAGCCGACGTGCAGCACGGCAACTCCGGCGGCCCCGTCCTCGACGAAAACGGCAACGTGGTCGGCATGATCTTCGGTAAGGCAACCAGCGGCCAGACCGGCTACGCCATCACCGCAAGCACCCTCAAGCAGGCACTGGCTGAAGGCGGCGACAACACCGCCGCAGTCTCCACCGGCACCTGCCGCAAGTAGCTAGCCGCTAGATAGCGATAAAAGTTCAGGCTCCCGCCCTCACACGAGGAACGGGAGCCTGAACTGTTTAACAAGGGGGGGATAGGCGGGGCTATTCCGCCCAGATGCTGTGCTGCTACTCAGCGAGGTGCTGCGCTGGGTTATTCCGCCAAATGCTGGGCGAGGAAATCAACCGCCATAACGTAGCCGTATGCGCCCGCACCGGCAATCACCGCAGTAGCCTGCGGCGACACAAACGAATGATGACGGAACTCCTCACGACGATGCACATTCGACAGATGCACCTCAACCACCGGAAGCTCAGCCGCCTCCAGCGCATCATGTAGCGCCACCGACGTGTGCGTATACGCCGCCGGGTTGATAATAATCGCCGCACCACGGGTACGAGCACGCTGAATCTCATCCACCAGCGCACCCTCATGATTCGACTGCATAAACTCAACATCAAAACCATGAGCCGCCGCGCGCTCACGCACCATACGCTCAATATCGTGCAGAGTGGTGTAGCCGTACACCTCGGGGCGGCGCTGCCCAAGCAGGTTCAAATTCGGTCCATTAAGCACAAAAATCGTATCTGACATAAAACCAGTGTGGCACAGCGAGCGACCGCACAGCAGGAGCCGACGCGAACTGCCCAGAAAATGACGGGGAGGGGCGAGAAACGCCACGAGCTAAGTACGGTGAACCTCGCTACCGCACACACCCAAAGCCCGGTAACCTCGCGCTATGACCGAGAACGCCATCCGCACCGAAGTAGACGCACAGAACACCGCGGCAGAGAATGCCGAATCGCTCCTGCAGATTCGCTTCGTCCCCGAATTCAAGGCAGCCGCAGCAGCCCGCCGCCTCAAGGCACGCGCACCCGAAAGCCACCTCGCCACCGTGCGCCGCGCCCGCAAGATTAACCGCATCCTCGGTGAAACCTACCCCTACGCCGTCGCAGAGCTCGACTTCGACAACCCCTTCGAGCTGCTCATCGCCACCGTGCTCTCGGCGCAAACCACCGACGTGCGCGTCAACTCTGTCACCGGTGCGCTCTTCGCACGCTACCCCGACGCCGCCGCGCTCGCCTCCGCACGCCCCGAAGAAGTCGAACCCTACATTCAGTCCCTCGGCTTCTACCGCGCCAAGGCACGCTCCATCGTCACCCTCTCCCAGCAGCTTGTCGAACGCCACAACGGGCAGGTACCCTCCACCCTTGAAGAGCTCGTAGAACTCGCCGGAGTCGGTCGCAAAACCGCAAACGTTGTGCTCGGAAACGCCTTCGACGTGCCTGGATTGACCGTAGACACCCACTTCGGACGCCTCGCCCGCCGCTTGGGATTCACCACCGCAGACGCCCCCGAGACGGTCGAAAAAGACGTCGCCGAACTCATCGAACGCAAAGACTGGACGCTCTTCTCACACCGCATGGTCTACCACGGCCGCCGCATCTGCCACGCCAAAAAGCCCGCCTGCGGCGTATGCCCGGTTGCCGACCTCTGCCCGTCCTACGGCGCCGGGGAGACGAACGAACAGGCAGCACGTAAACTCATGAAATACGAAATGGCGCCCGGTCGAGAAGACCTGCACCTGCGATTCCTGCAGGGCGCAACCCGCCGCGAACTCATGGCTGAAGGCTACCCGCTCAGCGCCTAACGGCGCCCGAACCGGAAAGCAGCCCGCGCAGAAAAGAGGTACACAGATGAGCGAAAACTCGCCCCAGCAGGAGGCGCAGCACCCCGCCCAGCAGACGTTGACGGCTCTCGCAGAAGGCGGCGTGGAATTCGACGTCCAAGCCCTACTGCGCAGCGCACCCGCCAGCCCCCTGAGTAAAGAAGCCGCCGTGCTAATTCTCTTCGGCGTGCTCGACGACTCGCCCTCCACCGGCGACTTTGAAGGCTGCCCCGAAAACGTCAGCGCCGACCTGGACGTACTCCTGCTCGTGCGTGCCGCAACCCTGCGCTCACACGCCGGTCAGCCCGCCTTCCCCGGCGGCAAAATCGACCCCGAAGACTACGCACTCGCCGAAACCACCGGCGAACCCGTCGCCCACATCGCCGCCCTGCGTGAGGCGGTCGAAGAAACCGGGCTCGACCCCGTCGGCGTGCAGATCCTCGGCCAGCTGCGCACCCTGCCGCTGCCCATCAGCAACTTCATGGTTACCCCCGTGCTTGCCTGGTGGAACAGCCCCGTGCCCGTCGAGGTCGTCGACCACAACGAATCCGCGCTCATCGCCCGCGTGCCCGTGCGCGACCTGCTCAACCCCGCCAACCGGCACACCGCCTACGTCAAACGTGGCCGCACCTCACACCGCACCCCCGCCTTTGAGGTGCGCATGCCCGGCGGTGAAGAATTCACCGTCTGGGGATTCACCGCAATTCTGCTGGACCGAATCTTCGACTCGCTCGGCTGGACCGTGCCCTGGGATCAGAAAAAGATGCGCCCGGCACCCGGCTACGAGGAGTAAAGCTCATCGCAGAATAAACGCCTGACCAGCGGATATAGGGTGCAGATAGGGGCGGCGGGTAGCTTGAAGGAAGCTACCTGCCGCCCCTATTTTTTGTTGCACGGTGCCGCTTATGCGCGGCTGATTATTTACCGCTGATTACTTACCGTCTGCGTAGTTGCGCACCCGCGCCACCGACACCGGAAAATCAACCGGCACCCGACCGAACAGCAGACGCGCCGCCTCCGCAGCGCCCTCACGCACAATACGCTCCACGCGATCTGCCTCCAGCTCGGGGCCGCACAGCAGAAGCTCATCGTGCAAAAAATACACAATGCGGGTGCGCATCGGCATACCAAAAATCCGCTCCGACAACAGACGAGAACGCACCGCGCCCATCCAACACAGAGCCCACTCAGCTGCCGTACCCTGCACAATAAAATTGCGGGTCATACGCCCGTGTGCACGCGCAGTCGACACCGCACGCGACTCAGCCGCCGGCGAAGACCGATCAGCCACGATCTCACGGAAACGCTCATCCACCGGCGGGGACGTACGACCCAAAAAAGTCGTCACCTGACCGCCCGCCTCACCAATGCGCGCGGCGCGCTCCGTAAAGTCCATCGCCTGCGGAAAAAGCGCCGCCACATGCGGCAATAGGGCACCAATCTCACCGCTGCGGCCGCCATACATAATCGCCAGCATGCCAACCTTCGCGTAGGAACGCTCCGTCAAACCCACACCCTTCATGCGCGCCAGCTCGGCAATACCCGCATACAGGTCAGCGCCACGACCCGCCGAAGCGAGCGCCTCATCACGGCTCAACGCCGCCAAAATACGCGGCTCAATCTGCGAGCCATCCGTCACCGTCAGTACCTGACCCTCCGGCGCCTGCACCGCCTGACGAATCTCCGCAGGCAGTTGCAACGCACCACCGCCGGAAGCACCCCAGCGCCCCGTCGCGGCGCCACCCACCTCAAGATGCGGGCGGAATGCGCCCTCAGAAACCCACGTATCAGCCCACGTCCAGCCGTTAGCAGTCCAAATACGGTACAGCTTCTTATAGCGCAAAATCGGGTCAATCAGCGCCCAACGCTTCTGCCGCTGAGCCGGAATCGCTTCCGCCCAACTCTTCAACTCCCACGAACGCGTAGACTTCACCGAAACCCCCGAAGACTGCAAAGCACGCAAAAGATCCTGCGGCGAATCCGGGTTCAACGACGGCATAAACAGCATGCGCTGAATTTGCTCCGCCAACTCCTGCATCTTCTGCGGGCGCTCCCCAGGCACCGGACGCGGACCCAACAACTCGCACAGATGCTCATGATGCGCCTGCACATTAAACGGGATGCCGTAATAACCAATCTCAGCCGCCACCAACGCACCAGCAGACTCAGCCGCCGCCAAAAGACGCAGCCGCTCCGGGTGCCTCGACTCGCTAATAGCGCGCGCCTGCGCCAGCCATTCACGTATCAGCACACGCACCACCGGATGCTCCGGCAGCAGAGTCACCGGGCCCGCCGCCAACTGCGGGGCAAAAGGCTCATGAGGCGCCGCCTCCAGGAAATCTGGGGAGGAATCATCAGGAGAACCGGCGAGTGCGGCGGAAGAGGTAGCGGGCGCACTCAAAAAATCAGCGCCGAACAGCTCCTCCTGACCCTGAATCTGCCGAGCCACCGGCAGATACCCCTGAGGCTCGGCCGCCTCACGCACATCAGAAAGATCCAGCACCGGGCTGTACTCCACAAAACCACTCGGATGCGTAGCGGCAGTCGCCAAAATTCGCTGCACCAGACGCAAATCATGGCACAGATGCACCCGCACCCCGCGGCGCAGAAGCAGCGGGTCAACGTGGCGGGTATCAGCCCAAATCCAGCGGGGGAAACGCGCCTGCGCCGAATCTGCCGCCTGCCGCTCCACCTCTCGAACATACGCTGGAAGATTCGCCGCGCTCACCCGATCCGCCCGCGTAATCCGCGGAATAAAGGTCGGGTCCTGCAACTGTTCAGCGGTCGGCGCCGAAAAATGAAAAGCACCCCACGAGGTCACCGGTTGAGCACCGCGCGACGACGCACCCGCGGCAATAGCCGACGTGACCGGGTGCGCGGGGGTGCCGGTCTGGGCGGTAATACCCGCGCCGGTGGCAGGACTGAGCAGAACGTACATTCTTCCATTATCGAGGATGTGTCGGTAGAACGGGTGGTGCGTGGTTATCACCAGAATTTACGAGTGGTTTGTCATAAAAGCGCCGGATGCGTGCGTTTTGTTCGTTTGAGGTGCGTGCATCGTGGATATTTCGGGGGTGCGCGAAGAGTTATCCACAGAACGCTCATTCTCTTAAAAATCGAGGCGGGTGCAATGCTCTCCTAGAGTCATGAACCCCGCCATGAACCCCTTCAACAATCCCGCCGGGCACCCTGCCAACAATCCCGGCAGCCCCAACGGCTGCCCGCCGCGTGCCGCACAGGGCGTGAATCAGTCGGGCGCACAGAATACGGGCATACAGAATACGGGCGTCCAGAACACCCGCGCGCACTCGCTGCCCGCCCTGCTCATTCCCGAAGACTATCGCGCCCGCGCCGTCGCCCTGCACGCCCGCGAGCT
Source organism: uncultured Rothia sp. (assembly GCF_963507905.1). Classification (GTDB taxonomy): domain Bacteria; phylum Actinomycetota; class Actinomycetes; order Actinomycetales; family Micrococcaceae; genus Rothia. The sequence goes on from NZ_CAUOUU010000001.1 coordinate 259,427, forward strand.
GATTCTGCGCTCGCCGCAGATGAGTGCTATCGCCCTGGGCGGTTTTAGCGGCGGTTTCAGTGCTGGATTTAGCGCCGGGGTTGAGAAGACGGTCGAGAAGGCAGGGGAGCGGCCGCCCGCAGGTGACGCAACCGTCGCGGGCAGTGCAAACACCGCGAGTGCCGCGGGCGGTGGGTTACTCCAAGAATCCCAGCCCCTCCGCGAGATTCTCGAAAACGCCGTGGACGAGGCAATCTACGCCATCGACGGCGGATGCCAGGGGAATGCCTGGGGGAACGCGAACGCAGAAGGAACGGGCGTAGACGGAACTAATGTGACGAAGCTCCGAAAATTCCGCGCCAAAGCTGCGCCGTCCGCGCCCGCCTCCTGGAGCTACCCCAGCGTGGAATACGTGCCCGTCAACCGGCAGACTGCGCTACGCTACCTCGCCGCGGAACTCTACGGCCTCGGCGCCCTCGATCTGCTCCTTGACGAGGGGCAACGCTCCGGAACGATTACCGATATTTACGTGAATTCGCCCTGCGATATCTGGGTGGGTATCAACGGCACCACTCGCCCCGTGGCGCTGAGCCTAGGCAATGAGCGGCGTGTGCGTGACCTTGCCGAGCGGCTCATTCGCAGGCACGGTGGGCAGCTGGACGCCGCGCATCCGGCGGCTGACATCAGCGACGAGTACGGTAGGCGAATCCATGCGATTATCCCGCCGCTGAGCGAACGCACCCGGCTCTCCGTTCGCCTGCCCGCCCGCGAGCGCCCCACCCTGGCGCAGTTGCAGGCCGCCGGGCTGTGCGATGAGGCGACCGCCGCCTACCTGCACCGCATGATTGCCGAACGCCGCGGGTTCCTCATTAGCGGCGGTACCGGCACCGGCAAAACCACTCTGCTCAATGCGCTGCTGGGCCTGTGCGCGCCGCAGGAGCGCCTCATTCTGCTTGAGGACACCCCGGAACTCGCGCCGCAGCATGAGCAGGTGATCGCCCTCAAAACCCGCGCCGCCAACTCCGAAGGCGCCGGCGAAATCGGGCTGGGCGAGCTCATTGTGCAGGCACTGCGCATGGGTCCGGATCGGCTCGTCGTGGGTGAGTGTCGCGGCGCGGAGGTGGTGCACCTGCTGACCGCCATGAATACCGGTCACCGCGGTGCCGGAACGACCCTGCACGCCAATAGTGCGCAGGCGGTACCCCTGCGTTTGTGCGCTCTGGGTGCGCTCGCCGGACTGGATAGTAGAACGGTCGCTCTACATACGGCGACGGCTTTTGAACACATTATCCACCTGGAGCACCGGGACGGTCGCCGCCGCATTGAGGGTATCTACAGTCTGCACCCCGCCACGCAGGGGAGCGAAGAGTACCTGCAGGTCAGGCGTATTTCTACCGAACCCAATGTTGGGTACTAGCCCCCGCGATAGGGGAACGGAAAACGTGAAAGGAGGAAGCAATGAAGCAGAAAGAGAAGAGCGGCGGAAGCCTTCGCGAGCGCTGGGCTGAGTGCCTAGCCGGGCCCGCCAGCGCCGAGGAAATGCGCATGTGGCCGCTCATGCTACGCACCCTCGCGCTGAACCTGCGTGCAGGTATTCCCCTGCAGGAGGCGGTGCATACCAACCCGGGCTCCGGGCAGCTCGGGGAGAGTGAACCTGTGTCGGGTGCGCAGAAAATGCCCGCGAAGAAAACAACCGCAAAGAAAAGCCTCCGGGTTCGACGCACACGAGGCTCCTCGCCCCTCTCCGATGACTACGGGCAGAAGCGGTGCGCCGAAGATATTCGCCGCTTTACGCAGGCGCTTGCCACGGTCACCTCCTGGGGTGCCCCCGCGCACCTCGCCTGCACCCAGCTGCTCGAAAACGGCACCCGGATGCGCCCGCACAGCCACGAGCGCCTGTACGACCTGCAGCTGAGCCTGCGCATGAGCGAGAGCGCCGGCGCGCCGCTCGCCACGAGCCTGGAACGCGCCGCCGAACACGCCGAAGAACGCATCGACGCGCTCCTGGGCAGGCAGAGCGCCCTCGCCGCACCGCGTGCCACCGGCAGAATCCTCTCCTGGCTTCCGCTGCTCGGCCTGGGACTGGGTGTGCTCATGGGAAGTGACCCCGTGGGCGTGCTGACCGGCTCCATCCTCGGTGCGCTCACCGGCTTGCTGGGGCTGGGGCTCGCCTTCGCCGGGCGCCGCTGGACCGCTGCGCTCGTGCATCGGGCTGAGGTGGAAAGCGCGGCAGGTAGCGGGGGCGACCAAACCTCGAACGTGCCGCCCGTTGATACCGCCCTCGTGCTGGAACTACTCGCCGCGCAACTACGCGCCGGGCTTGCGCCGCTCGCCGCCCTGGGCACCCTCTCCGAGGCGCTCAATAGCCGACCGCTACACACGGTCTGCCAGCGCCTACAGATGGGCAGCGGCTGGGGGAGTGCCTGGTCGGGATCCGCGGCGGGAACATTCGGTGAGCTGCGGGATGCGCTCGCCCCCGCCTATACGGGTGGCGCACCCAGCACTGCGCTACTGCTTTCCCTTGCCGATGCGCACCGCCTCAGTGAACGCCGCGCGGCAGAACGCGCCGCCGGAAAGCTCTCCGTCGCGCTCGTGGTGCCCCTCGGTCTGTGTTCGCTGCCCGCCTTTATTTGTTTGGGTATTGTGCCCATCCTCATTTCGCTACTACCCACGCTGACGGGCTAAAGAACCATGCCCATAAGCGCTGTTGACTAGCTGAAATGCCGAAAGTTTAGACCCTCGCCCATCTGCCAAGAACGCAGACGAGCACCCACCCCGCCCCGAACGAACAGGGCGTAATGAAAGGAAAACCAATGACGAACACCCTCTGCGAAGCAATCCGCCACGACCTGCACCCGGGCGGTGCTCCGGTTACTACCCCGGTCGGCGCTCCGCGTGAAATTCAGCCCGCCGCGCTCGATGCCGTGCAGGGCGCTGAAACGCAGACCATTCTGGGTCCCGTACCGCTGTCCGTTGCCATTGCAACCACCATGAAGCAGCTGCGCGAAGAATGCCCCGAGCTTTTTACCGATGTTGAACTTTTCACCGGCGCTGAGCAGAAGCATGCCGGCCCTAGGATTGACCCCGCCGAAATGGAGATGGATATGAACACTGACCGCCTGAGCCCCGAGCAGGCGCTGACCATTGCCCGAGCGCTCGCCGAGGGCTGCACCCTGGACGAATGCGGCGCCACCTGCCGCAGCCTGGGTGAGCACGCGCCCGGCTGTGCCGAATACGTGCTTGCTGAAGGCGATGAAAAGACGCCCGCTGAGTATGCCCCGGCGGGTGATCCGGAGGAGGGCGCCTCCACCGCGGAGTACGGCATTGTGATGCTTGCGGCGGTCGGCTTTGCTGGTCTGCTGGTGCTGATTCTCAAGTCCGATGAGGTGCGTTCCATGCTCCTGGATATTGTGCGTAATGCGCTGTCCATTGCGGGCAATACGGGACTGCTCTAGCGCCTTTGTAAATCCCGCCGTGGAGTTTGGCTCTAGGTGCTATGCACCCCGAAAAATGAGGCAAGAAAGGAGGAATAAAGAATGAACGCTCATGTGAATTTGGGTGCTTGTCGGTGCGCTCGACTCGCAGACAAAACCGAGTCGGAACCGGCGCCCTCGACCCCGCGTAAGAGTCCCGCTGAGGAGGGCGTGATTACCGCCGAATTTGCGGTTGCACTACCCGCCGTCACGGTAGTGCTCGCCCTCTGCCTGGGCGCCGCCTCCACAGGGGTTGCGCAACTCAAGGTGGAGGAGTCCGCCCGGACGGCTGCACGAGCCGCCGCCCGTGGAGACTCCGAGGCGCACATTCGCTCCGCCGTTAGCCGCATCGACCCGGCGCAGAGCGTGCAGATTTCCGTTTCTCCTGATAGCACAGTTGATGCAGGGGAGGGGCACGCCCGGCAGGTGCACGTGCGGGTGAGCCGCCCCGCCCCCGGCGTGATTGGCTCGGCGACCGGCTGGGTGCTGCGGGCGGATGCTCACGCTCGCGTTGAAGGTGACGCTGGCACTCAAGCAGGGGCTGACAGTGAAGAAAGCGCCGACAATGATGGTGAATAAAAGCGCAGTTCTTGTCTGCCCCGCGGAAGAATGTTCCGAAGAGGGTAGCGGCACCGTTCTCGCCCTGACCATTATTGCCGCGCTACTGGTGCTAACCGTGGTGATTGCCGGGCTCATCGGGGTGGTTTCCGCGAACCGCAGGGCGTCCGCCGCCGCAGATTTGAGTGCGCTCGCCGCGGCGGATGCATACCGTGGGCTCACCGAGGGGGACCCGTGCGCGGTGGCGGCGGACCTTGCCGAACGCCACGGCGCGCACCTGGAATCCTGCACGTTCCCGGATCGCCCCGAAACGGTGGAGGTGACGGTCGCCGTCCCCGTCTCAGGGCCCATGGGTGTGCTGGGCCCGGCGAGGGTGCGTGCCCGCGCGGGAGCTGAACACCCCGAAGAAGAGCGTCCCGAAGAAGAGCGCGCGGCGGCGGGGAATGCGGAGGAGCTGAGCCCCGATGAGGTTGCCGAGCTGGAGGAAGAGCTGGGAGCCGAGCGGGACTCGGTGCCCGAATCTCCCGAGCCGGAAAGCCCCGCTGACCTAGAAAGCCCAGCAGAAGCCGAAAGCCCCGCTGACCCAGAAAACCCAACTGGGTCAGAAAGTCCAGCAGAACCGGAAAACCTCACCGACTAGGCTATTTACGCTCACCGGGAGTTGCCATCCCAGCTTGCGTGACCTGTGTTCCTACGCCTCCGCCATGCTCCTCAGCATTGCCGTCAGTAGCGCCCGCGCGCCGTGCTTGCTGAGCGGCTCGTTGCGGTTACCGCACTTGGGCGAGTGTACGCAGGAGGGGCAGCCATTGTCGCATCCGCAGCTTTCGATGGCTTCGAGGGTGGCGCCCAGCCACTGCGCAACCGCGTTGAAACCGCGCTCGCTGATGCCCGCGCCGCCGGGTGCGGCGTCGTAGACGAAAATGGTGGGCCTGCCGGTGTCCATGTGAAGCAGTGTGGAGAGTCCGCCCAGGTCCCAGCGGTCGCTGGTTGCAATGAGCGGCAGCAGCCCGATGGCGGCGTGTTCGGCGGCGTGCAGGGTGCCCGGTCCGTCCTCTTCGGTCACGCCCGCGCCGAACAGGTAGCTGGGCTCGAAAGTGAACCAGACCGCCTCGGTCATGAGCACCTCCGGTGGCATGGGTTGTGCCTCTTCGCCCAGGTATTCGCCGCCGTAGACGGAGAATCGCCGGTAGCCGGTGACCTGGTCGGTGACCTGAACCTGCCCGCGGTGCATGGTGAGCGGGGCGAGCTGTTGCTCGCTAGGGGCGGGCTCGCCGGGAATGGTGCCCTTGGTGCCCTGCCCAGCAGTGCCAGCCGGCATACCGTAACTGACCCGCGCCCGCTCCGCGAGAATACGCACCTCGGTGCTCTCAATGGCGCGCGTGTAGTAGTCCGGGTAGACGCGGCTGAGCAGAATCACGCGCTCGCCCTCGCTGAGGGACTCGACCACGTACTGCGCGTTCTGGTGAATGTAGATTGCGCCCGGGTGCCCCTGGCTCATGGCGTGCGCGGCGTCCATGGTGCCAACCAGGGTGCCATCTTCGGCGTCGATGAGCTGGTAGGGTCCGCCGCCGGTGCCGCGGATATCGACCAGGTCGGCGGCTGATTCGGCGTGCGTCCAGTACCAGCCGTCCGGGCGGCGACGCAGGTATCCCTGCTGCACCAGCCGATCCAGCAGAGCGGCGGTATGCGGGCCGAACAGGCTCAGCTCTTCGGCACGGATGGGTGCCTCCTGCGCGGCGGCGCACAGCTGCGGCGAGAGCACGTACGGGTTGGTCGGGTCGAAAACGGTCGCCTCAACCTCCCGCCCGAAAATTGCCTCCGGGTGGTGCACCAGGTAGGTGTCGAGCGGGTTGTCGTCGGCAATGAGCACGGCGAGCGCGTCCTGACCGCTTCGACCTGCGCGGCCTACGCGCTGCATGAAGGAGGCGCGGGTACCCGGCCAGCCCGCCACGAGTACGGCGTCCAGTCCGGAGATGTCGATGCCCAGTTCTAGGGCGGAGGTGCTTGCCAGGCCGAGCAGTTCGCCGTTGCGGAGCTTGCGTTCGAGTTCGCGGCGTTCTTCGGGGGTGTATCCGGCGCGGTATGCGGCGACGCGGTGGGCGAGGCCCGCCTCCACTTCGTCGAGGTAGCGTTGGGTCTTCTGCGAGAGGATTTCTACGCTGCGGCGCGACCCGGCGAACACCAGGGATCGGGTGCGGGAAAGTACCAGGTCGGTGAGCATTTGCGAGCCCTGCTCCACGGGTGAGACGCGGCGCGGCGCCTCCTGCTCAGCCTTCGACTGGACCGCCTGCTGCTGGGTGCTGCGGGCGCCCTTGGCGAGCTGATCCTGAGCCTTGGGCGGCATGAACTCGGGCTCCCAGAGCACGACGGTGGTTTCACCGCGCGCGGAGGTGGACTCGGTAACAGCGGTAACCGCCTGCTGCGGCACGCCAATGAGCTTGGAGAAAGACTCGACCGGGTTGGAGCTGGTCGCCGAAGCGCCGTAGAACACGGGCACGGTGCGGTAGAGCGCGCAGACGCGGCGCAGGCGACGCAGCAGGTTGGCGATGTGCGCGCCGAAGACGCCGCGGTAGCTGTGCGCCTCGTCGAGCACCACGTAGCGCAGCCCGCGCAGGAAGGACGCCCACTGCCGGTGGTTGCTCAGAATCGAGTAGTTGAGCATGTCCGGGGTGGTGAGGATGAAGTTGGCGTGTTCGCGGATCCAGCGGCGTTCGCTGACGGGGGTGTCGCCGTCGTAGCTTGCCGCGTGCAGTCCGGGCAGGTTGTAGGAGGTGAGGGCGGTGAGCTGGTCGGCGGAGAGTGCTTTCGCCGGGGAAATATAGAGAACGTTCGCTCTATTATTGAGGTTTTCCGCCCCGGAATACGCGGAAGTTGAGCTTACCGGCTCGCCACAGGATGCGCGGTAGATAGCGTCCAGGGTGGGCATCAGGTAGCTCAGGGTCTTGCCCGAGGCGGTACCAGTCGCCACAATCACGTGACCGCCGCTGCCGGTGCTCTTCGCTGATGCCTCAGAGCGCTCAGTCTCAACACGCCCCGCCTGCCAGCCGTAGCGCGCCGCGCTCGCCGCCAGCGCCGCATCAAGACCCGCATGGGCGGCGTCTGCCGCCTGCACCTGGTGGGCGTAGGGCTCGGCAATGCCGAGCGATTCAAAGGCCTCCACCACGCGCGGATGCAGCCATTGCGGCCAGGGCGCGTAGCTCGCCTCCCTAGCGGCAATGGTGTGAATATGGGTCACCTGCTCGGGCAGGGTTCCGGTGCGTTCTGCCTCCGGCAACAGGGATGCCAGCACCTGCTGTGCGCTCGCGGGCAGCTCGCGGTAGCGCAACGTTTTTGGGCGCGCCGCAAACTGCCCCTGCGGCTGTTCGGGCTGGTGTACAGACTGGTGTGTGGGCTGCTGTTCGGGGTGCTGGCTGGCGTTCTGCGGGGAGGTGCTGTGCGGCATGGGTTCCATTGTAGAGCGGCGGGCTAAAACCCGACTTGCCGCCGGTCATGCGCCGCGCTCAATCCGCGCCCTGAACCTTCGCGGGCGCGCACCCTGAACTTGCCCCAACCTCGCCTCCGAACCCGCCCCAGCACCGCTCCTGGACCGCCGACCCCGTAGTCAGCGCGCACATATCAAAAAATCTGCATGCTTTAGGCGTATATGACGATAAAATAGTTTCGTGGCTCAAAATAAGATTATTCTGTATTACCAGTTCGCCCCCATCGCCGACCCGCAGGCGGTCATGCTCTGGCAGCGTGCCCTCTGTGAGAAGCTCGGCCTGCGCGGGCGCATCCTCATTTCCAAGCACGGCATTAACGGCACCCTCGGCGGCGAGATTAACGCGGTCAAGGCGTACACCAAGGAAACCCGCAAGTACCCCGGCTTCAAGAACATGGAGTTCAAGTGGTCCGAGGGTGGCGCGGAGGACTTCCCCCGCCTGTCCGTGAAGGCTCGCGACGAGATTGTGGCTTTCGGTGCTCCCGACGAGCTGCAGGTGGACGAGAATGGCGTCGTTGGCGGCGGCGTACACCTGAAGCCCGAAGAGGTAAATAAGCTCGTCGAAGAACGCGGTGACGAGGTGGTCTTCTTTGATGGCCGTAACGCTTTCGAAGCTAAGATTGGCAAGTTCAAGAACGCTATCGTTCCCGACGTGCGCACCACCCATGACTTCATCCGCGAGATTGAATCCGGCAAGTACGATCACATTAAGGACAAGCCGGTCGTCACCTACTGTACCGGCGGTATCCGCTGCGAGATTCTCTCCGCGCTGATGAAGAACCGCGGCTTCAAGGAAATCTACCAGATCGACGGCGGCATCGTGCGTTACGGCGAGAAGTACGGCGATAAGGAACTCTGGGAAGGCTCGCTCTACGTCTTCGACAAGCGCATGCACATGGAGTTCACCCCGGACACCGTCACCATCGGCAAGTGCGAACAGTGCGGCGCCCCCTCGAACAAGTTCGAGAACTGCTCCAACGATTCCTGCCGCGAGCTGGTTCTGCTCTGCCCCGAGTGCGCAGCTGATGACGCGAAGCGCCACTGCGTGCCCGAGTGCTCGGTGGACCGCGAAGCAGCTGAGGCGAACGCCTAATGGCAGCCGCTAAGGGCGGCGCGGTTCAGATCTCTGAACCTCGCATTGAGGAGCACCCGGCGATGGTTGTTGCCGGCGTTTCGCAGGTGTTCCCCCTGGATGGCGACTTCTCCTCGCTGTGGGATGAGCTGAATCAGAAGGCGTCCCCGGCGATGCTGGATGTTCTGAATGTGACCCAGTACCTGGGCGTGTGCACTCAGCCGAACCCGAAGGGTCAGGTCCGCTACACGGCGGGCTTCCTGGTGTCGGAGCCGGCGAGCGCGGCGAAGCTTGGTCTGGGCGTGCTGGAGTTGCCTGCGAGCACCTACGCGGTGGTTGAGGTGGTCGGCCCGATTTCGGAGTCCATTCCGGCTGGCTTTGCGAGCTTTGAGGAGGCGTTCTTCGCGAAGAATCCGCAGTACCGCCCGGTGGGTGGTCTTGAGGTGTACGGTCGCGGCGATATGCAGGCGGCTGATTACCGTATGGAGCTGTGGGTTCCGCTGGTGAAGCGTTCCTAGGGCAGTTTGTTTCTGTCGTTATAGTTGCAGGTTTAGCTGTTGAATAGAAGGGCCCGGTGGTGCGATGCGTTCGTGCCGCCGGGCTTTTTTGCGTCCTTTTCGGCTGTATTTTGCGCCAGCATTTTGTGGCGGTATGTGTGTGCCGGGTGGGTGATGCGTGCGGGTGGGGCGTGCGGCGGGCGGCGAAGGGGGGGAGTGGTGCTCTGTGCGTAATACTCCGAAACGAATACTTGACTTGTAAAGTATCTGGGTTTAGATTTAAACCACCAGCCCGGCACTACACGAACCCGAGCACAACTCGCTAAGGAAAAAACCATGAGCACCAACCTGAACAGCACCCCGCAGCTCGACGAATCCATCCGCATCAGCCACCTCGAACCCATGCGCGGTGAGGAGAAGAAGCTCGGCTTTCTCTCCTTTGGCCACTGGGCTGAGGTCCCTGGCTCCCGCGTACCCTCCGCCGCAGAATCTCTGCACCAGGCAATCGACCTTGCCGTAGGTGCCGAAGACACCGGACTGGACGGCGCGTTCTTCCGCGTGCACCACTTCGATCAGCAGCAGGCGACCCCCTACCCGCTACTTTCCGCAATTGCCGCCAAGACCGAACGCATCGAGCTCGGCACTGGCGTGATTGATATGCGCTACGAAAACCCGCTCTACATGGCTGAACTTGCCGCCATGGCAGACCTCATTGCGGCGGGCCGACTGCAGCTGGGTGTCTCTCGCGGCTCGCCCGAATCCGTTATCCGCGGCTTTGAGAGCTTCGGCTATTACCCGGCAGAGGGTGAAAACGAGAGCGACATGGCGCGCCGTCACCTCGACATTTTCCTCAAGGCAATCGAGGGTGAGGGTATGGCACCCAGCGCTCGCGTTCCCGGCAAGTACGCCCCCGTCCAGCCGCAGTCGCCGGGTCTGCGTGAGCGCATCTGGTGGGGTGCAGGCACCGACAGTACCGCCGTGTGGACCGCGCAGAAGGGTCTGAACCTCATGTCCTCAACCCTGATGCTGGAAGATAAGGGCATTCCGTTCGATCAGCAGCAGGCGCAGCAGATTCGCCTCTTCCGCTCCGAGTGGGTGAAGGCGGGCAATTCGGGTGTTCCGCGTGTTTCGGTGTCCCGTTCGGTGCTGCCCGTTATCGACGAAACCTCGGCACGCTACTTCGGTCGCCGCGCCGCGGAGGACTCGCAGGATTACACCGGCATTATTGACAACAGCTTTTCCCGCTTTGGTCGCAGCTACATTGGCGATCCGGTGGATATTGCCGAAGAGCTCGCCCGTGATGAGGCGGTTCAGGCGGCGGACACCGTGCTGCTGACCATTCCGAACCAGCTGGGCGTGGACTTCAACCTGAAGATGCTTGACGCCATCGTCAAGGAGATTAAGCCCGCGCTGACCACCAAGTAAAGGCCCTGAGGTGAAGACTCCGCAGAACCTTCTGCGCTAGCAGGGTTTCGCGCCAGCGTGCCGCCGTCGCTTCCGTGATGGGCGGTGGTCGCTGATGAGCGCGAACTCTGCCGCCTCCCGAGGGCAAGGGCGCGGAGCACGTGCGGCAGCCCGCACAAGTGGACAATTGGTCAGTTATCACTGTATAGTCATCGTATGCTGACTATTGCTTCACACCTCGATGTCATGAACCGGCTCGGCCGCGCCATGGCCGACCCGACACGTTCCCGGATTCTGATGACCCTCCTCGGCGGCCCGAGCTATCCAGCCGTGCTCTCGCGCGAGCTGGAGCTGACCCGCTCGAACGTGTCCAACCACCTGACCTGCCTGCGCGATTGCGGAATCGTCGTCGCCGAGCCCGAGGGCCGCCAGACGCGCTACGAGATCGCTGACCCGCACCTCGCCGCGGCGCTGACGTCCCTGATCGACGTCACGCTCGCGGTGGACGAGGCCGCGCCGTGCATCGACCCGGAATGCTCGGTGTCGGGCTGCTGTGGAACGGCGGCGGGAGCATGAGCGAGACCCTGACCACCGCGCGCCGCGCGATGCTACACCGGCGCGTCCGCTTCATCGTTGGCTTCACGATCACGTACAACGTAATCGAGGCAATCGTCGCAGTCTGGGCAGGCGTCCTCGCCTCGTCCGCGGCGCTCATTGGCTTCGGGCTCGACTCGGTTGTCGAGGTACTCTCGGCCGCGGCTGTCACCTGGCAGTTCACCCGCAAGGACCCTGAACGGTGGGAAACGGTCACCGTCAAGGCCATCGGCATCGCGTTCTTCGCGCTGGCGGCCTACGTCTCGATCGACGCGGTGCTGGCCCTGGTCGGCCAGGAGGGCCCCGACCGCAGCCCGCTGGGTCTCGGCATCACCGCGCTGAGCCTGGTCGTCATGCCTCTGCTGGCGTGGATTGAGGTCCGCACCGGGCGGGAGCTGGGCTCCAAGAGCGTGATGGCCGATGCCAAGCAGCTCATCCTGTGTATCTACCTCTCCGGTGCAGTGTTCATCGGCCTCGTCCTCGACAGCCTGTTCGGCTGGTGGTGGGCTGACTCGGTCGCGGCGCTGGTCGTGGCGGTGCTCGCGGTGCGCGAGGGCCTGGAGGCCTGGCGCGGCGACGTCGAGTCGCCGTTCGAAGTGCTAGAGGACCTCGAAGACGAGGACGACTGACCCGTCACCCGACGATGAAGAGCCAGCGCTGCAACCCAGACATGCGCTACGAAAACCCGCTCTACATGGCTGAACTTGCCGCCATGGCAGACCTCATTGCGGCGGGCCGACTGCAGCTGGGTGTGGACTTCAACCTGAAGATGCTTGAGGCAATCGTGAAGGAGATTAAGCCCTCGCTGACCACCAAGTAATATTCTGCGCCAAGCTGTTTTTAGCGCTCTATGACGCGCTGAGATGCTTGTTCCCATACAGCTTGAGCCGTACATGCAGTAATGCCCCGGCAGGCACCCGCAAGGGTTACCGCCGGGGCATTACTATGCTCACGTTCTTAGAAATCTTTCTGTCTAAAAGTCCCTCTGTCTAGAAATCTTTCGTCTTTTCCCAGGGCTCAATAGCGCCCGGAACCACCTCAAAAAGCGGATGCGCGCACGCCGCCAGCCCGCCGCGCGCTGCCAGGCGCTCGCTCAACCGATGCTCCCATTCCGGGTCGCGTCCCGCCACCTTGTGCTGCAGGAAGGCGAGCTCGTACTCCAACTGACCGAGAGCAACGGGAATCAGCGCAACCGAAGCGTACGGGTTTTCTGCCTTATCAGCGCAGTTTTTGCCAGCGCTATTTTCGCCCGCACCAATCAGCTCACGGTTGAAAGAATAGCCGCGGGCATCCGCCTCATCCGCCAGCCCCGACAGGTAGGCGGCAACCGCCTCCAGAGGCTGCGGATGCGCGCGAAAACGAATCAGCTGCGGATGATTCGTATACCCGCGCGTCAGACCCCGCAGCACCTTCTGCGCCAGCAGAGTTTCACGCCAGCAAGCGACCAGGGCGCGGCGATCAAGCAGGGAAGGGTGAAGGGACCAAATGCGCACCCTTAGCTCTGCTCTTCTGCAGTGTTTTCGCCAGCTGATTCTGCGTCCGCCTGCTCGTCGCTAAAGTGCAGGAAGCTCTTGAGGACCAGCTCGCGCACCGCATGCAGCAGAGTGTCGCGCGGATACTGCTCCTGCGTACCGCGTGCCGCGGCGGCAGCCTCGTCGTATTCGGGCCAGGACAGTAGCATGGCAAGAGCCGCCACAATCTGCCCCACGGCAAGCTCACCATCGCTCGCCGACGCAAAGCCGGCCGTCTCGGTGGAGAGCAACTGGGTGCGGCACAAACCCGAACCGGCACGCAACAAAATGACGCTGGGATGCTCGGCACCGGGGCGGCCGTGACGTTCCTCGGTGACGTCCTCGGCGACCTCCAGGTGCGCGGCGAGGAGCGCCTCATCGTCCATGGCGGCGAGGCGGTCGTAGCGGCGCACGGACTCGGTGAGGGCGCGGGCGATGGGCTGCTGAATCGGGTAGGTGATCTCCTCGAAACGCTGCAGGGGCTCGGTCACGCCTGCCGCGGTTGCCTCGGTCGGGCGGCGTAGCCAAATCATGCCGAAACCAATAGAATGAACGTTCCGGGACGCGAAGTCGTTCAGGTACGCCACGTAGGTCTGCTCGTAGTGGCTGCGGTCGCGGTTCTCGCTCGCATCCTTCAACCAGGTCTCCGCGTAGGAGGCGGGGCTCAGCGCCTCACGCTGAATAAACCACGCCTCCGCGCCGCCGTCGGCAACCCAGGTGCGCGGGCGCTCATCCCACGGACGCGGTGCTTCCGGGTCCTCGGAATCGCGAATAATCTCCCAGTTGCCCAGCATCTGCGCGCGACCGCCGGGCACCAGCACCGACGGCAGCTGACGCACCATCGTGCTCACAATTTCGTCACCGGGCAGGCCGCCGTCACGGTAGGTGAACTGCTCTTCGGCGCTCTCACCGGCAACGCGCGGGGTAATTACGAACGGCGGGTTCGACACCACCAGGTCGAAAAGCTCACCGGCGACTGGCTCCAGCAGGGAACCTTCACGCAGGCTCACGCGCGCCTGCGGGTTCTGCGGGTCAATATTGAGTGCCTGCGCGTTCAGCAGCAGGTTAAAACGGGTGAACGCCAGGGCACGCTCCGAAATATCGGTGGCGGTCACGTGCTCTGCGTGGGCGAGCAGGTGGAAGGTCTGAATACCGCAGCCGGTGCCCACATCCAGGGCACGCTTGACGGGGGTGCGCTCGGTAATCTGCGCCAGGGTTAGGGAGGCGTGGCCAATGCCGAGCACGTGGTCCTTACGGAGCACGCCGGGGCGCTGATGCGCACCCAGGTCGGCGGCAACAAAGATTTCGGTGCCGTCATCGGCGGCGTGCGGGCGCAGGTCAACGCTCGCGGTCCAGCGGGCGGCATCCGCGGCGTCGCGCTCAATCAGCGCGGCATTCTCAAAGTCGACCAGGGTATCGCCGAAAACCTCGGCTGCCTCAGCCTCGGTGAGCGGGCGAGCCAGCAGGAAAAACGCCAGCAGACGCGCCAGGTTCTTCTCCTCCGCGCTGTAATCGCCGCGCAGAATGTGCTCCACACGCCACAGGCCCGGAACCACCTGGTCACGAGCCATCGCCTCAGTCGCCTCAACACCCAGCAGCTCCTGCACAGCGTCATAGCTGTAGTTCAACGCCAACAGGCGTTCACGGATGCGGATCAGGCGGGCGTAATCATCGCTGCGGGGAGCATCCGCAACGGCGGCGTACTCGGGAGCGAAAGAGGCGGCAGAAATAGTCATGCACACCATTCTACGCACCCGCCGCATCTGCCCGGGCGCGCCCACCGCGTATAGGCGGCAACGCAATGACACGGCCCCGACCCACCCCCTGACCAAAACCGTCATCTACGCAAGAGCGCCCACCCCATCGCATACACTGAAACCATGAGTAACCTGTACCCCGATGAAAGTATCAGCGTCGACAAGTGCTGGGAGCGTCTGCACGCAAACACTCTCGGCCGCCTCATCCTCACTGACGGACAGCACGTCGATGTGCTGCCCGTGCTCTACGCCGTCGCCAGCCAAGACGACAAGCAGGAAATCTACATCCGCACCACCCGCGGCAACAAGTTCTCCTCCGTGGTGGTCAGCCGCCGCGTTGCCTTCGAAATCGACGAAACCCTCGAAGACGGCATCCGCTCCGTCATCGTGGTCGGTATCGCCCACTGGCTACCGCCGGAAATGACCCCGCAGATCGTGCGCACCTTCGACCTGCCCGACTCCGAAACCCACGAAATGCAATGGGTGCGCATTGCGCCGCAGACCGTGTACGGCCGCGAATACCCGCTGCTGCCCGCATACCTGGACGGCACCCAGCCCGACTCGGACACCCTCACCAGCTAGAAACGCAGGTGAGCGGGTGCGGTGCGCCCCAGCAACCGCCCCCATGTATCCCGTGCACACACCACCGCTCCGGTACCGTATGATGTACCGAGTACCCTGCGCACTCGTGCAAGCTCAACACGCCCGGTCCTCATCAACTAGAACCGTGCCAGCTCGCCCAGTGCCGGGTCACCGCGCGCTCGCCGCATGAAACGCACCGAGCGCACCACATCAACCCAACATAAACTACACCCCCACCGATCACCTCACCCCACGTACACCACACCCTGTCGGCGCCCACAAGCGCCAGCGTAGGTTATGGTTGAATACGTAGCTTTTCAACACACAGATAGAGGAGTGCCGTGCCCGCTCAGGCAAAGACCGGAAAAGCCCTGCTGATTGTGGAGTCTCCCTCCAAGGTCAAAACCATTAGCAGCTACCTCGGCGAGGACTACCTCGTCGACTCGTCCATGGGCCATATCCGCGACCTTCCGCAGCCCTCCGAACTGCCCGAAAACCTCAAAAAGAGCCCCGTCGGCAAGTTCGCTGTCAACGTTGAAGAGAACTTCGAACCCTACTACGTGGTCAACCCCGACAAGAAGAAAAAGGTCGCCGAACTCAAGCGCAAGCTCAAAGAAGTAGACGCGCTCTACCTGGCAACCGATGGTGACCGCGAAGGTGAAGCCATCGCATGGCACCTGAAGGAAGTCCTCAAGCCCAAGGTACCCGTCTACCGCATGACCTTCCCCGAAATCACCCGGGAAGCCATTCAGCGTGCCTTCGGCGAACTGCGTGACATCGACCTGCACCTGGTCGACGCGCAGGAAACCCGCCGCATCCTCGACCGAATCTACGGTTATGAAATCTCCCCCGTGCTCTGGCGTAAGGTCGGCCGCGGCCTCTCCGCAGGTCGCGTGCAGTCCGTCGCAACCCGCCTCGTGGTCGAGCGCGAACGCGAACGCATGGCATTCGTCGCCGCCAACTACTGGGACCTGTCCGGACGCTTCCTGACCGCTGCCTCCGAAGGCTTCGACGCCAAGCTGGTCGCCGTGGACGGTCAGCGTATCGCCACTGGCAAGGACTTCGCCGACGACGGCACCCTCAACTCTTCCAAGGTCACCCACCTGAACGAGGAAGCCGCCCGTGCGCTCGCCGCAGCCCTGCAGTCCGCCGCGTTCTCGGTACGTTCCGTTGAGACCAAGCCGTACAAGCGCCGCCCGGCAGCGCCGTTCACCACCTCCACCCTGCAGCAGGAAGCCGCACGTAAGCTGCGTTTCTCCTCCCGCGTGACCATGCAGGTGGCGCAGCGCCTCTACGAAAACGGTTACATCACCTACATGCGTACCGACTCGGTGGCACTGAGCGAGCAGGCTATCTCCGCCGCACGCCGTCAGGCATCCGAGCTGTACGGCGCCGAGTTCGTGCCCTCCGCACCGCGCGTGTACACCTCCAAGAGCAAGAACGCGCAGGAAGCACACGAAGCAATCCGTCCCGCGGGTGACACTTTCCGCACCCCGGACGCCGTGCGCGGCGCGCTGTCCAACGACGAGTTCCGCCTCTACGAACTGATCTGGAAGCGTACCGTCGCCTCCCAGATGGCTGACGCGACCGGTTCCACCGCCTCCGTGCGCCTGGGCGCCGTGGCGTCTAACGGCCAGGACGCTGAGTTCGCTGCATCCGGCACCGTCATCACCTTCCGCGGCTTCCTCGCCGCCTACGAGGAGGGCGTTGACGCATCCCGCGTGGCTGAGCGTGAGGCGAAGGACGCTGAGAAGCGCCTGCCGAACCTGACCACCGGCGAGGCACTGACCGCCGAGGCTATTGAGCCCGCCGGCCACGAGACCCTGCCGCCCCCGCGCTACACCGAGGCGTCCCTCGTGAAGACCCTGGACGAGCTGGGCATTGGCCGCCCGTCCACCTACGCGGCGGTTATTTCGACCATCATGGACCGCGGATACGTGAACGTTCGTTCTGGTTCGCTGATTCCGTCCTGGACCGCGTTCTCCGTGGTGCGCCTGCTCGAATCCAGCTTCGGCCCCTACGTGAACTACGAGTTCACCGCGCAGATGGAAGAAGACCTCGACCGCATCGCACGCGGCGAGGAGTCCCGCGTCGAGTGGCTGGGCGAGTTCTACTTCGGTGGCGGCTCCAAGCGCGGCTTGAAGCCCATTGTCGATAACCTCGGCGAGATTGACGCCCGCAGCATTAACTCCATCCCGATTGCGGACGGCATTGTGCTGCGCGTGGGCAAGTTCGGCCCCTACCTGGAGGCTGAAGGCACCCTCGACACCGAGACCGGCGAGCTGACCGAGCCGGTTCGCGCGAACGTACCCGCCGACCTGGCACCGGACGAACTGACCGAAGCGAAGGCACGTGAACTGCTCGAACAGGGCAAGTCCGACGGCCGTGTGCTCGGCGTGGACCCCGCCACCGGCCGCCAGATTGTGGCTCGTGACGGCCGCTTCGGCCCCTACGTCACCGAGGTGATCGAGGAGATGACCGAGGAGCAGATTCAGGCGTACCTGGACGCTCAGCCGACCGAGTACTACAAGAACGGCAAGCCCAAGCCGAAGAAGAAGCCGAAGCCCGAGAAGCCGCGCACCGCGTCCCTGTTCAAGTCCATGGACCTGGCGACCGTGACCCTGGAGCAGGCTCTGCAGCTGATGAGCCTGCCGCGCGTGCTCGGTACCGACGCTGAGGGCGTGGAGATCACCGTGCAGAACGGCCGCTTTGGCCCGTACCTGAAGAAGGGCACGGACTCCCGCTCGATTGGCAGCGAGGACGAGATTTTCACGATTACGCTGGAGCAGGCACTGGAGATTTACTCCCAGCCGAAGCAGCGCGGTCGTGCGGCGGCTAAGCCTCCGCTGGCTGAGCTGGGCGTGGACCCGGTCAGCGAGAAGAAGATCGTGGTGAAGGACGGCCGCTTTGGCCCGTACATCACCGACGGTATTACGAACATTACGGTTCCGCGTGCGGAGTCGGTCGAGTCGCTGACCCACGAGCGTGCGGTGCAGCTGCTGGCTGACAAGCGCGCGAAGGGCCCGGTCAAGCGTAAGACCGCCGCGAAGAAGACCACCACGGCTAAGAAGACGACTGCTAAGAAGACGACTGCAAAGTCTACTACCGCGAAGAAGACGACCACTCGTAAGACCGCGGCAAAGAAGACCGCCGAGTAGCATTTCTACTTGAAGGCGCAGGATGCGTCCCGAACCCCTTAGCGGGGTGGGGCGCCTCCTGCGCCTTTTGCGTGCCCTAGCTTTTGAAGCCGGGTGCGCGTTTTGTGCGCGTGCTGTGTTTCTTAGGCTTGCGCTGTGCTGATGCTGGGCATCTGCCCGGATTGTTTGCGGAGTGAGCCGCGCCTCTGACAGACTGGGAGAGGCGCCGCACCTGCGGTACCGCACACAGATAGTATCCCGCCGCGGGGCGGGGGAGGGGAGCGCACCATGCGCCTGGGAGTTCTGGATGTCGGGTCGAATACGGT
The DNA here is from genome assembly GCF_963507905.1 of uncultured Rothia sp. Lineage (GTDB taxonomy): Bacteria > Actinomycetota > Actinomycetes > Actinomycetales > Micrococcaceae > Rothia. The sequence goes on from NZ_CAUOUU010000001.1 coordinate 277,798, forward strand.
CCACCTGCTGCTGATTGACGGTAGCCCTGGAGCGCGCCCCGAACCGTACGCATCCCATAAGATTCCGCTGCAGCTCGTGCAGTACCTCGATGCTGAGGGCAACATTTCGCAGGAGGGTGCGGACGCGCTGACCCGCTTCGTGACCAGTGCCCGCGACTTCGCGATTGAGAATGAGGCGGAGGACCTGCTGGCGTTCTCCACGAGCGCTATCCGTGAGGCGGGTAATGGTGCGTCAGTGCTGCAGCAGGTGCGTGAGCAGACCGGCGTGAGCCTGAACGGTATTTCGGGTGATCAGGAGGCGGCAATTACGTACTTTGCGGTGCGCCGCTGGCAGGGCTGGGGCGCGGGCCGCATCCTTGATTTTGATATTGGTGGCGGCTCGTTTGAGTTTTCGACGGGTACGAATGCGTTGCCGGATGCGGCGATGAGCGTGCCGTTGGGTGCGGGCCGTCTGACGCGTGAGTTTTTTGATGAGCAGCCGCCGAGCCCGAAGCAGGTGAAGCGTCTGCGTAAGTATGTGCGTGAGCAGATCGCCCCGGTGGCGGAGAATCTGTTGCGTTATGGTGCGCCGGATATGACGGTGGGTACGTCGAAGACGTTCCGTTCGTTGGCGCGTATTTGTGGTGCGGCGCCGTATTCGGCGGGCCCGCATGTGAAGCGTGAGATGCATTTGCAGGATTTGCGCCTGTGGACTCGTCGTATGGAGGCGATGACGGTGTCTGAGCGTAGCGATTTGCCGGGTGTTTCGAAGGCGCGCGCGGAGCAGATGCTGGCGGGCGCTATCGCTGCGGAGGCGGCGATGGAGGCGTTCGGGGTTGAGACGATGCGCGTGTGCCCGTGGGCGCTGCGTGAGGGCCTGATTCTGAAGCGTATTGAGCACCTGGCGGAGGGTACGGGTACTCCGGTCAACCCGAAGACCCTCCTGGGTGAGTAGAACATGATGATGAACCCCGCAGGCTGGTGCGTAACGGGCACCGGCCTGCGGGGTCACCGCTTATAACGTGTATATCCCGCCGACAAAGATGTAGGAAAGGAACAATCACCGATGAAAATCGAAGACATTATTGACGAGGTCAACGAAGCCTGGGGTGAAGAGCACGAAGAAAAAAGTAGAAAAATATTTTGGGATAACCTCGTCCGTATCCCATGTTGGGAATTTTTTCTGTGGACGTTAGTTTATTTATCACCATTAATTATTCTACTTCCTGCTTTATTTATTTCGTCTGAAAAAACTGGAAATCTTCCACTGCCTTTGGCGCAATTTTGGATTAACATACCATACTATTTGCTGGATATAAGGGCTGGAATTATTGTTTCACTTGCCAGCATTCTATTGAGCTTATATGTGAGTGTGGGTAAATTTGCTGATGGGGTAGAAGGAGTTAGTGGTGATGCGCGTCGAGCCACGTATAGAAAGTTTGCCCGTATTGTTGGTGAAATTGTCTTTGTGGTGTTTGTAATTAATTTTTGGTATGGACTTATTGCTGGGTATCTTCAAGGTACGTCTCTTGTGCCGCTTGGGCCCTGGAGTGTTGGTCCGGGGTGGGGCAAGCTCATCGTTTCCGAGCATATCAACCTTACTCGCTATCAAGAAATTCCTTTATGGGTTCTGTTATTTTTTGCCTGGTTTACCATGGTCTCTTCTCGAATGCTTACTTATAGTGAAAAAGATATATTGGTTAGAAGCTCAATTTATCTTGACAGGTTAAAGAATGCGAATGGAAACGGAAGTATGTCATATTCTAAAGAATACGACATAGCGAAGTGTGAGTTCGAAGAAGAATTTTTTGGGAAGCAAATAGGGGGAAATGATTTATTTATCCCTGGCAGATCTCTTTCTCGTAGAGAAGGTGCTTACTCTGGGATGTTCTACTCCGGTGTAAGATACATGGGGTTTGGTGTTAATGTGGGTGTGAAGTCTTATGTTTTCCACCGGCAATTTCGGAACATTTTTATTTCATGGATTTTTGTGAGTATTTTGGCGATAGCTACCATGTGGATTAACGGTTTTATCCTTGTGATCATCGGAAGTGTTTTTTATGGCACATATTTATCTATGGTTATCCAGTCTAGTGTTAATCTTGACTCGAATATATATAAATTAAATGTTTTGCGGTTGAATAAGGGGTATCGCAGGGTTTTTGAATATGTATCGTTTTATTGGAAAAATTGGATGAATAGATTGGCTGCTTATATATCTAGTAGCCTTGTGTTTATGTTTGTATTGGTGGAGTATCAGGGTGATTTAGCTAATGTATTTGAATTTCTTGGCCTTTCGGATGGGGCAGCTTCTGCACTTTTTCTCATAGTTTTCTTGGTGATTTCTATAGGATCAACAGTTGTTATTGTTTATGTGGTGGAAAAGTTTGTCTATCTGTCAATGAGGCGGATCATAGGAGAGCGCTCTGCTGTTGCTCTGGAGAAAAATATAAAATATTCTGAACTTTTGGAAGAGGATAAGGGGAAAATCGACTTTTTGATGGTTGCTTATATCTATTGTTTAATGCTTGAAGTGAATAAATACTATATGGATTATAAAGCTGAAGTGGGACATGTTGACTTATCGCCGAACCAATCTGAATTGATTAGAATCAGGTATTCCAGGCCGGCTATATATAAGGAATTGAAAAGCCCTAGTCATAAGTAGTCTGGCCAAAGGTAAATATTGAGGAGCCACATGTGTTTCGAATAGCAACTTATAATGTGGCTTCTGGAAACATATGTGGCTTCTCACTATGTGGGGCTATAACCTCCTCCAGAGTTTGTGCCATAGGTTAGCGTCTTCTGCCATGGTTTTTAACTACGACCAAAGACGCTAACCTATGGCACAACTTTCAGTGCAGCACGATAAAACAAAAGTTGCCCCGGACGCGCACGCATCCGGGGCCGCCCCTCGTTTCTTAGGGGGATTTTATCGCCATCTTGATACAATCACAGAGGGTGCAATTAGCACACAGAAGGGTTGGAGTATATTAATATATGGCAGAACTTTTCACAATAAAATTTAGTGGCGCGACAAGAGAATTAATTTCACGAGAGACTATTGGAGGCATCGATGGCTTTTCTAAGCTACAACAAAGACGAAAAGTTAGAATTTAATTACAAGAGGGCCTGCGGGTTGTGGCTAATTACGGTGGCGGTAGTTATCGCAATAGCCATCATGGCCGGAGGAAAGCAAATAATAAACATGCAAGTATTCAGTATCGGCTATGTCGTCAGCTTTTTCTCAATCAACATGAATAAAAAGGTGCTGAATAGACTAGCCGATGGCCCTTCGAGTGAATTTCAAAAGAAAGTATCTTCGCGTGCCGTTATTCTATTATTTGTCTTAATGGTTTTGCTGGGCGGCCCATTCTTCGCAACAGAAAATTGGAGACTGATTTGGCTGGGAGCGCTGATGGCAACTGCACTGCACTTCTTCCCATACTATTTTGTGCATGGAAAGTCAATGATATACCTGGGTCTTATCTGTGCCATTAACGTGTTTGCGGGATATATTTTTACCAACATTCCGTTAGAGGTCATTGCATATATTGACGCGGCAATTAAGATCGTATTCGGAATTTATCTGCTATTCCTTTCAAAGCCGTCAAAACAAAAGTAAGGCAATTCTTCGGCATAGCAAAACAAGGCGGCCCCGGACGCACACGCATCCGGGGCCGCCCCCTTACTTCTGAAAGCTACTTCTTAGAGCCGAACACACGCGTCCACACCCAGCGGGTCAGCACCGCCGTGCCCACCGCAACCGCCATCGGCAGCCACGCACTCGCACCCTGACCCGTAAAACCAATCAACAACGTCAACGCAGACAGCGGCGCATTCATCGAAATACCCAAAAACGCCGCCGTACCCGTCAATGCCGCCGCATACAACACCATCGACGCGCCACCCGGCACCCCGTCCAAAGCCGGGAATGCCCACAGCACCAGCGCCGCCACACAAAACGCAGCCGCCGCACCCAACGCCAAACCCGGCGTCAATGTACCGCCATACGAACCCGAACGCAGACTCAACAACACCACAGCGGCCTTCGCCACGCACAGAGCCAACACATACCCGGCAGCCGCCGCAGACAAACCGCCCGCAGCCGCATCCAGCGACACATTAAACGTGTGCTGAGTCAGCAGACGACCATTACCCAGAATCTCCGGAAGCCACAGCGAAACCACCGCGACCAGCACAAACGCCACCGGAATACGCCACAACAGAGAACGGTCCTTCGCCTTAATCTTCTCCGCACGCTGCGACAGCGCCCTAAAACCCAGAGCCAGCGGAGCCAACACCACACCCGTCAACGCCGCCACCGTCAGCGTCGTCGCATCCAACGGAAGCTGCGGCACCGGGTACGTCGGCGCACTCGAAATCACCAGATTCGCCGTGACCGTAGCCGTCCATACCGTCACCGCACCCACATACAGCGACCACAGGCTCAGACCCGCGGCCATCGCCTCGATAAGGTACACCAGGCCACCAATCGGCACCTGATACACCGCCGCCAGACCGGACGCCGCGCCCGCCGCCACCAGCAGGCGACGCTCGCGATCACCCAGCAGCAGCGAACCATCCGGGCGAGTGCCACCAATGCGCTCCAGCAGGCGCGCGCATCGACCCGCAGCCAGGGCGCCCAGCTCACGAGGCGCGACCTCCTTGCCCACCGGGGAGCCCGCACCCACCGCAACAATCTGAATGACCGAATGGGAAATCTGCCGCCACAGCGAAGGCTTAAGGTCCTCCTCGGTAGCGCCCGCAATCTGCGCCTTCACGCTCACCACGCGCCGACCACCCGACTGCAGGTAATACCAAACCAGCGCCACGAACGGGCCCAGAGCCGCAAAAACCAGGGCACGACGCGCCGGGTCAGCACCGTCAGTCACCATCGGGTGATGCCCCTCAGAATGACCGAACGCCAACTCCTGCATGAAGTCCAGAACGTAGTGCAGGGCAATCGCACCCAGACCGCTGAACACGCCCGTGACCAGCGCGGCAAGGGTCAGCCCCAGCAGGAGACGAAACGAAAAAGAACGGGAACCCGCAGGATTCTGCGGGCTATTTAGAGAAGATTCAGTATGAGAAGACATAGAAAAGGGGTTTGTGTGTTGCGTGCTGTGTGGTGTTGGAGGCTCCATACCCGGCGAAAACCGGGCAAACAAAGCCAATTTAATTCTACGCCCGCACTTATTTACCTCTCAGCGGTGTGCCAAAGAACGAGAGTGCCAAAGATGAGAAGCAACGCCGTGCGCAGAGTGAAGCCGCCACCCCAGAAAAGCACATGAAACACGAGCCAGGTCACATGCCCGTAGCCGCACCCGCTATGCTGGAAGGGTACGCCTCCACACGCCCGCCGCACACAGCACACCGCGCACCCGCAGGGCGCAGGCACCCCATTAGGAAGGATCAACGATGACCGCAACTATTGCTTTTCTCGGCACCGGCTCCATGAACGGCTCCATCGCCGCAGGTCTGCTCGCTGCAGGCCACGACCCCGCCCACATCCGCGCCACCGTACGTAGCGAAGAATCTCGCGCCGCCCTCGCCCAGCGCCTCGGCGACAAGGTAGAAATCATCACCACCGGCGGCGAAGCTGACGGCAACCACAAGGCAACCGCCCACGCAGACGTCGTGCTACTCGGCGTGAAGCCCTACGGCATCGTCGAACTCGCCCGCGATATCGCACCCGCCCTCGCCCCGAATGCTGTTGTGGTGTCCGTTGCTGCTGGCGTGACCCTCGAAACCCTCGCCGAGTGCCTTCCCGCAGGTCAGCCCATTGTTCGCTGCATGCCGAACACCCCCTCCTCCGTGGGCAAGGGCGTGCTCGCCATCTCCACCACCGACACCGTGAAGGACGAGCAGAAGAAGCTCGTCGAAGAGGTCCTGGGCACCGTCGGTCTGGTCGTTGAGGTCCGCGAGGACCAGATGGATGCGGTCACCGCTGTCTCCGGTTCTGGCCCGGCATACGCGTTCCTGCTTGCGGAGGCGATGGCCGCCGCCGGCGAGAAGCTCGGCCTGGATGCAGACACCGCGCTCAAGCTTGCCAGCGCAACCGTTGCCGGCGCGGGCTTCCTGCTGGATACCAACCCGGATGCGCCCGCCCTGCGCCGCGCCGTGACCAGCCCGAACGGCACCACCGAGCGTGCGCTGAATACCTTCGTGGAGGGCGGCCTCTTCCAGCTGACCGAGGACGCGATGCGCGCCTGCGCAGCGCGTTCGGCAGAAATGAGCCAGCTGTACACCGCTGACGAGGACTAATCAGCGGGGACTAACCAGTGGGGACTAATGCCGCTCAGTAGCGCCGCTCTGACTAGGTGAAACTACAGAAAACTGGGTAAAACTACAGAAAAACAGCCTCTTCCCGGCAGAACGGGAAGAGGCTGTTTTTCTATGTCTATGCGCGGGCTCCTAAGGCGTGGGTTCCTCAAGATAGCAAGGAAAACTGCACTTAGGGGCGCGCCGCGAAACGCTCAATCAAATCCACCTGACCGGACACAATCAGAATGTCACGCGAGTGAATGCGGGTGGTCGCGTCCGCGTAGGTGAAGTCCTCACCGGGGGACTTAATGCCGACCACAGACACGCCGTACTTGGAGCGGATATCCGACTCTGCGAGGGTGAAACCGTGGGTTTCCTTCGGCGGGCGCATCTTCGCAATTGCGAAGTCGTCATCAAACTCAATGTAGTCCAGCAGTCGACCCGAGACGAGGTGCGCGGCGCGGCGGCCGGCGTCCGCCTCCGGGTAGACCACGTGGTGCGCGCCAATACGCTCCAGAATCTTGCCGTGCGCGGGAGTGATAGCCTTCGCCCAGATACGCTCCACGCCAATGTCTACGAGGTTCGCGGTAATCAGCACGGACGCTTCCACGGAGGTGCCCACACCCACCACAGCGGAGCCGAACTCGTCCGCACCCAACTGGTGCAGGGTGTCGATATCGGTCGCATCGGCGGAGACCACGTGGGTCAGCACGCCGGACCATTTCTGCACCAGCTCGGGGTCCTTCTCAATCGCAAGAACCTCTTTATTCTGCAGGCGCAGCTGGGCAGCCACAGCCGAACCGAAGCGTCCCAGGCCGATGACGAGGACGGGGGCGTTATGTGCACTAGCCAATGGTGGGCCTTTCTTCGGGGAACTTGTAGAGGCGGCGGCGTGAACGCATCGCCAGGCCGGTTGCGGCGGTTGTTGTACCCACACGACCAATGAGCATCAGAACGCTGAGCACGTATACGCCTGCCGGAGGTAGGCTGGCGGAGAGGCCGTTCGAGAGGCCGCAGGTCGCGAAGGCGGAGATGACCTCGAAGATGACTTCTTTGAGATCTGCGCCGCTGATGATAAGAATCGATGCGGCGCCAACAGCTACCACGGTAGCACCCATAACAATCACAGAGATGGCAATGCGCAGAGAGGATTCGGGGATGGTGCGATTGAACGCTACGACCTTCTGGTCACCTCGCGCCTCGGCAAGAATCGATAGGGCAATCACGGCGATGGTGGTGACCTTCACGCCGCCTGCGGTCGAGCCGGAGCCGCCACCAATGAACATGAGCGTATCCGTCAGCAGCGTGGAGACGGGGGTGATGGCGTCCATGTCAACCAGGTTGAACCCGCCCGAACGCATCATCACGGAGGCAAAAATGGCGTTGAGGATTTTATCGCCGGGAGAGTAGGAACCGATGGTTGCGGGGTTATTCCATTCGAAAAGACCCCAGAAGAAGGCACCGAAACCGAAGAAGAAGAGGGTGGTGACTATGGTCAGTTTTGCGGTGAGCTGCCAGTGCGATGGGCGGAAAGGGTTGCGCTGAATCGCAATGAACACGGGGAAGCCGAGCGAGCCGAGGAACACCGCGATGCAGATGGGCACGAGCAGGAAGAGATCGTGGCCGTAGGGCACGATACCGTCTGAGTGCGGGGTGAATCCGGCGTTGTTGAAGGCAGAGACGGCGTAGAAAATGCCGTGCCACAGGGCCTCGTGTGGTGCTTCACCGAGCGCGAGGAATCGCGGGGTGAGGAGCATTGCAATGAACGCTTCGATGGAGAAAGACGCGTACGCCACCGCTTTGACGATGCCGCCGACCTCGCCGAGTCGGCTAATATTCAGGTCTTCCTGGGCGATGAGTTTGGTGCGCAGACCCATTTTGCGGCCGATAGCCAGCGCCAGCAGGGAGGTGATGGTCAGCGTGCCCAGGCCACCCACCTGGCAGGCGAGAAGAATCATTGCCTGACCGAAGGTTGACCACTGATCTGCTGTGGAGACGGTGGTCAGACCGGTCACGGTGACCGCGCTGGTTGAGGTGAAGACCGCGTGGTGTAGCGCGACGCGCTGCCCGTCTGCCGAAGAAATCGGCAGGGACAGCATGATGGTGAAGAAGATGATGACTAGAAAGAAGGCACCGATTGCGGTGCGTGAGGGAGACGCCAGAACTGAGGAATCAATGAAGTCGCGGAAGCGTTCGAGAGTCTTCTGGTTGAACTCTAGTGGGGTTCGTTTGCGCTGAGTCTTGGGGTCTTCGTGGTCACGTAGGGTAGGCAGACGGTCAAGATCGATGCCGGGCACGCTGGTGAGGATGCTGAGCTTTTCAGCTTCGAGGCGGTCGCGGCGGCTTCGGCGAACCTGCTGCTTTTGCGGTTCGGAGGTGGCACCGCTGAGGGTGTCCCAGCGGCGGTTGAGCTGGCCCTGGGGGTGGTGGTGTCGGCGCCGGGTGCGGCGGATTATGCGTCCCATGCGCCTCCTTCAGCGGTGTCTGGGTGTTCTTCAGCGGGTGTTTGGGTGTTGGTATGTTGGGTGGCGGTTTGAGCCTGTGTTTAACGCCTTCTAGTGTATCGCGCCGGGTGCCTGCTGAGGGGGTTGAGGCTCTGGTGGTTCGGGGGTAAATATGTGAGTTCGGAGAAGACGTGTGGCTGGTTTTGTGGGGTGGAGCCACGAAAACTATATATTCTGTATTGGTTATATAAGTATTGAGGGGTTTGCTGGGTCGCATATGCCTAGGATGAGATACAGGAAACCACCATGAGATGTGATAGGCACTTCATGCTTTTCTCCCCTTCAGCGCTCCATATTGAGCTAGTACTCAGTAGTCTTTCAGAATTTTTGAAGGTATTTTCTGTATCAGCCTCATTCTAAGCTTGAGGTGCCACTTTATATGTCATAATCGCTATATGCATTCTGATGTTTTTTCTGTCATCGCGGATCCAACTCGCCGCCGAATTGTGCGTATTCTCGCTGAGCAAACCCACACGGTGGGTGCAGTGGTTGAAAAGCTGGGCATGAGCCAGCCGACCATTTCGAAGCACCTGAAAGTCCTTCGCGATGCAGATGTGGTCTCCGTGACCGTGGAGGGGCAGCGTCGCCTCTACTCCCTGAACCCGGATGTATTCGCCACCGTGACCGAGTGGATTAACGAGACCGTTCAGATTGCGCGCCAGTCCAATGAGGCGCACGTACCCGTGGCACTGCCCGGTGGCGTGACTGTATCTGCCTCCGATAAGGCGACGGCTGAGAAGCCGGTCGAGAAGACCTTCGAAAAGAGCGCTCCGAAGCCCGAGGCGACCGACTCTGAGACTCTCACCGTTGAGGCACCTACCCCCGAGGAAATCGAGCAGGCTCGCATTCAGCGCGCCCGCGCACAGCACATGACCCCCAGCGCGCGCATCTACTCGCGCCCTGCGGAGCAGGCTGCTGATAGCACCGCTTCCGAAGCTGTCGCTGAGAAGGTGGGAGCTGCTGAGCCTACCCCGCAGGAAGAGGCTGTGGATAGCACCCCGATGCGTCCCTTCACTCCCGCATCCTACGGTTACGACGCTGGGGTGACCCCCGCGGCGTCGGCACCCCCCGCTCAGCCCGCTACCCCCGCGGCACCTGCTGAGGCTAAGCCTGTCGTAGCGCAGAAGCCGGTGGCATTCCCTCAGCCTGCGGCTGTGGTGCCTTATGGTATCGACCCCGCTGCGGTTGTGGGTGGCTCGATTCAGCCTATCGCTGTGATTCCCGAGGCTGTTGTGCTTGAAAAGATCGCCGAGGAAAAGGCTACCGACGAAAAGGGCGCAGCTGAGAAGCCTGTTGCACCCGCTGAGTCCGTCAAGGAAGAAACAACCCGCAAGGAATTTGCAGCTGAGGATTCTGCAGCTGAAAAGTCTGTGATTGAGAAGAACGTAGTGGATGAAGCCGCAGCAGAAGAGCCCGTGAAGACTGAATCTATGAAGGCTGAATCCGTGAAGGCTGAATCTGCTGAGGAAGCAGCTTCGCCCGCAGAAGCTACTGAGAAGGCTGAATTCGGTAAGGTCGAGCCTGCCAATGATGAGCTCACCAATGATGAGTCCGTTGAGGGTGCGCCTGCTAAGGCTGAAGCCTCCGCTGAGGAGCCCGAGTATCAGACCATGCCCGCTTACGATTCGGTGTACCGCCCCAACGCTGAGACGAACAGCGCTGAGGCGAAGGATAACCACCGCGGTGGCCTCTTCGGCTTCCTGCGTGGCCGCCGCCGCTAAGACGGGCGGCTAGGGGCTGCCCTGCCGGTCACTTCCGGCATTAACTCTCTGTAAAGCACACACACTCTCACTCACTTTTTGACCGAAAGACGCATTCACGTGGCTATTCATCGTAAAATTCTGCGCTGGCTCGAGAACGAACTGTTCGAGGGCAACATTCAGCTGGGTCAAGATCTGCCCAGCGATAGCGAAATTGCGCGCGCTATTGGTGTGGGTCGTTCCCGTACCCGCGAGGCACTACGCACCCTGGAAGATATGGATCTGGTGCAGCTGTACAACGGCCGCGGCAAGGAAATGCTGGTGCACCTGAGCGATGAGCCGGCTTCCGCGGCGAGCGCCGCTCTGCGCCTGCACATGTCTAGCTCGCGTTACCCGACTCGTGACCTGGTGCAGACCCGTATTCTGCTGGAAAGCTGGGCGATTGCGCGTATTGACCCGAAGACCGCCTCCTTCGCGGAGCTGGACGAGGTCCTGGCGCAGATGGAAGATTTCGACCTGTCGATTCGTGATTTCCTGGAGCTTCTGCTGACTTTCCACCACCAGGTGATGCGTTGTGCGGGTAATGAGCTGCTGGTGGGTCTGCTCGCGTCGGTGCGTCAGCCGAGTTTTGAGTCGATGCTGTCGCTGGTGGGCCGTATGCCGCTGTGGAGTAGCGCTGTGGAGCGTCTGCGTGCTGAGAGCCGCGCTATTGCGGAGGCTCTGAAGGCGGGCGATTCGGCGACGGCGCGTGCCATGGTGATTGGTCAGCTGCGCGGCATGTATGCCGATGCCGGTATTGACCTGGAGCAGGAGGCGACCTCTGCGAACGGTCTGCCGGGTGAGCCGATTGCTTCTGAATTTGCGCCGGTTGATGTGGATGAGTTTGCCGCCGATGACTTTGACGATTTGATGCAGGATGATGCGTCCTTCGCTGATGTGGGGGCGTTGCCTGCCGCGGATGCGCCTGTTGTGGTGCCAGCTGAGCCGGCTCCGGTTTCTGTTCCGGTGTCTGCGCAGTCTGCTGACGTGGAGTATGAGCAGCCCGAACCCGAGGTTGCCCACGTTGATGAGGCTGCGTCTGAGATTCCCGCCGAGCCGACTGATACCTCTGCTGAGACTACTTTTGGCGCGGATGCTTCTGCATCTGACAAGGTGGAACGTGTCATTCCCGCTGCGTCCCAGCCCGCACCTGCTGTGGCTTCTGCTACTTCCGCCGCCCCCGCACAGCCTGCCGCTCATTCGGTGAGCCCGGATGTGCCGCTGAGCTTCGGCACCCCGCGCCGCAGCACCCCGGTAGCGCAGGCTGCACCCGCCTCCCAGGCTCCTGCCGCGCAGACTCTCAGCTCCCAGACTCTCAGCGGTCAGTTGTCGAGCGTGCCTGCCGCATACGCGCAGGAAGAGGCTGAGGGCCCCGCGAAGGTTCTGCGTGCTTCTACGGCGGCTCCGCGTCGTCGTAGCGGTCAGATTATTTCTCCGGTGCGTGCGACCATCATTAAGCCGGTGGATCGTAGTAGGGTGCTGACTGCGCCTGCCCGTACCGCGCGTCCTGCGGCTGTTGTGACTGCCGCGGCTCCTGCGGAGACTGAATCGGAGAACGTTCTGCGTGCTCCGGCGCGTCAGGAGGCGCCCGCCGTTCAGCCTGCTGAGCCTACCCGTCTTGAAGCGGCAGCGACCATCCACGACACCTATGAGAAGCTTCCGCATGATGAGCCGGTGCAGGAGCGCCGCGGCATCTTCTCGAAGATGAAGCGTTTCTTTGGCGTGGATGTGTACGAGCCTGAGGAAGCTCAAGAGAGCACCAAGAAGGAACAAACTGAGAAGAACCAGGCAGCGAAGGAGCCGGCTGTGAATGCTGAAGCGAAGCCTGAGCCCCAGCCCGCCGTGGATGCTGAGGCGCTGGCTTGTGCCGAGGCTGAGCGTGCTGAGCGTCTGAAGGCGCTGCACGCGGCGGCTGAGCAAGAATCTGCTGAGGAAAACTCTGCTGAGGAGGTTTCCGTAGAAGAGCCGGTTGAAGAAACCGCTGAGGAATCCGCCCCCGCGGAGGAGCCGGTCGAGGCTGACTCCCAGGCTGAGGAGAGCTCTTCTGAGGGTGCTGTAGCTTCTTCCGGTTCGGCGTTGTCTCATGGCCGAGCTAAGGGCTCGAAGAAGTCGAAGAAGAAGCGCCGTTAGGGTTGCCGAATCCCCGTTTTCGCCCGGAAATACCCCGAATATACCCGTTGGAAAAGCGGAAATTCAGGGAAAAACTCCTGAAATACCGCTCTCGAATGGTGAAAATGGGGGTAAACCTAGTACTCTAGGTAGGTAGCGCTCTAAAACGCAAGGGTATTTCTGTGCCTAAAATGCGTTTTGGATCGGTTATACCGGTATAAATATCCCCGGGTAGCTACCGAGTCGAATGGCTCGGCCGGGTACGAGTAAAGTGAGGAAATCCTATGGGTTCCGTTATCAAGAAGCGCCGCAAGCGTATGTCCAAGAAGAAGCACCGCAAGCTGCTTCGTAAGACCCGCCACCAGCGCCGCAACAAGAAGTAAATAGACTTCTTTCGCCCCGCCCTCCGTACGGAGAGGCGGGGTTTTTGCGTTCCTGCAGTTTCGCGGGCAGGGTTTTATGTGCGGGGTTTTGTACGCGGGTTTTGTATTTGTAGAGGGGATATGCGGGTCACCTGTTTGGGGTGCGGCGCGCTATCTGAGAGACTGGGATTATGACTGAAACTTCCACCATTAAAGTTCACCTCATGCGTCACGGCGAGGTGCACAACCCCGAGCGTATCGTGTACGGCCGTCTGCCCGGCTACCGTCTGTCCGATAAGGGCCAGCAGATGGTGCGTCTGAGCGCTGAGGAGTTCGCGGCCCGTGCTGAGCGCGGCGCCCGTTTCGTGCATCTGGTCTGCTCGCCGTTGCAGCGTACCCGTGAGTCTGCCGCCCCGGTTGAGGAACTGCTGGGCCTGACCGCGCAGCCGGATGAGCGCGTCATTGAGGCGGATAACTACTTTGAGGGTCTGCACGTGAACGCGCAGGAGCTGCTGAAGAACCCGCGTCACTGGACGAAGCTGTACAACCCGGCGCGCCCCTCCTGGGGTGAGTCGTACCTGAATCAGATTCGCCGTATGGCTGCGGCTGTTCAGGATGCGGCGCGTACCGCCTACGAGTTGGGCGGCGAGGGTGCGGAGGCGATTATTGTGTCGCACCAGCTGCCGATTTGGATTACTCGCCTGGGTGTTGAGGGCCGCATGCTGCAGCATGACCCGCGTGCCCGTGAGTGTAACCTGGCGTCGATTACGACCCTGGCGTTTAGCACTACTGATTTTGAGCATGAGATGCCGCATTTTGTGGGGTATTCGGAGCCTGCTGCACCGCTGTACGGTGGCGTGATTCAGCTGCCCGGTAGCTAGTTCCTCACGCTGTTTCGAGCATAGTATGAGGCTGTGAGCCCATCCGTTACGGATGCGCTCACAGCCTCTTTCTATAAACCTTGAGGGGCGCACGAGCTGCAAACCTACACGGGCTGCACACCTAGCTGTCCCGACTAGTTCTGCCCGTGACCCTGATTCGGCGTGCCGTCCTCGGGATCTTTACGTTCAGAGTCCTGCGTGTTGTTCGATTCTGCCTCGCGGCTACGGCGTTCGCGTTCTGCTTTTGCTTTGAGCCAGCGCAGGTACTCTTCATCGTCGTCGGGGGAAGAGACCGAGGGCGCCGGGGTGTTGCGTCGCTGGCCGAAGCCGGTGCGAGGAGCGCCTACTGCGGGCTGTGCCTTGGGGCGGCCCAGGATGAGCCACATGAGCGGGCCGACCACGGGGAAGAACAGGGTGACGAGAACCCACAGCCACTTGGGCAGGGTTCGCGCCTCGTGTGCGGGGGTGCGGACGGCGTCCAAGAGGGTGTAGAGGGTCAACCCCACGATGAGGGCGGCGCCGCCAATAATCAGCATGGCTCGAATCATAAGCACTACTATGACATACCGCCGCGTTATCGCAGAACTATGAACCGGGTGCCCGCTAGCGGCTTAACGGTGCGGCACTCCGGCGCGGTAAACCGGGGCAGATTCGTGCGTCGGCTTAGTAGCCGGTCTTAGTAACCGGTGAACACCTGAACCTCGTGGCTAATAATATCCAGCGAACCCAGCCACACGGCGAGGGCAAGAATCACGGAGTACACGAGCGCCACAATACCCGCCTGCTTGAGCACGGGGATCAGGTCGCGGCCGCCGCGCGTCCACACGGTCACGCAGGAGTGGATGGTTGGGCCGACCAGCAGGAAGATCAGTAGGAACCAGGGGTTCTCATCGAGCAGGAGCACGCCCAGACCCAGCGCCAGCGCCATCTCCACGATGTAGGTGATGCGCGACCAGCGTTCGCCCAGGCGAACCGCCATGGTCAGCTTGCCCGCCTCAATGTCGGTGGGAATGTCACGCACGTTATTCGCCATGAGCAGCGCACAGGAAATCAGGCCAATGCCGATAGCACCAACCCAGCCGAGCAGGGTCAGGGTGTGCGCTTGCGTGTAGAGGGTGCCCAGGGTCGCGACCAGACCGAAGTAGACGAAGACGAACACGTCACCCAGGCCCATGTAGCCGTAGGGATGCTTGCCGCCGGTGTAGCCCCACGCCGCGAAGACGCTGGAGGCGCCAATCGCCAGGAACCACCACTGGTTCGCCAGAGCCACCAGAGCAAGACCCGCAAGCATCGCCAGACCGAAGCAGGTGAAGGCGGCGTACTTGACGGAGCGGGGGCTTGCCACGCCGGAACCGACGAGGCGTAGCGGACCCACGCGGTCTTCGTCGGTGCCCTTGATGCCGTCGGAGTAGTCGTTGGCGTAGTTCACACCGACCTGCAGGAAGAACGCGACGAGGAACGCCAAGAACGCATAGAGCGGCTTGAATTCGTTAATCTCGTAGGCGGCAGCTGAGCCGGCAATAATGGGGGCGACGGCGAGCGGCAGGGTGCGCAGGCGAGCGCCTTCAATCCATTGGGCGGCAGTTGCCACGGGGGTTCCTTCCGGGTCTAAGTGCGTATGATGCGTGGGTGTTGTGCGTGAGGGGTTGTGACGGTAACGGTCAGGGCGTGCGGGCGGTTGCGTGTACGGGGTGAAAACCCGCGGATGAGCCTGCTTTAGCCCTGACGATAGTCTCTGTCCAGGATACTGTATATTTCTGCGCGGTCCGGCTTGCCGGTGCTGGTGAGCGGGAAATCCGGCAGGATGCTCAGCTGCTTGGGTGCGGCGGGGGCACCGAGCTTTTCGGCGCAGCGGGCACGTAGCAGGGCGCAGAGTTTTTCGTTCGGGGCGGGGCTATTCTCAGTAGGCGCAGCCGCGGCACCGGCAGAGGGTACCAGCGTGATCGCGGCGGCAATGGCTGTGCCCCAGCGGGCATCGGGTAGGCCGATGACGCAGGCTTCGCGTACGGCGGGGTGCTCTTCGAGGACGGTTGCCACGGCGCGGGCAGAGATTTTTACGCCTCCGCTGATGAGCACGTCGTCGCTACGACCGAGCACCTGCAGGTGCGGCTCGCTACCGTGTACAGCGCTGTCGGGGCCGTGCACAGCGCTGTCGGGGTCGTGCGTGGGGCTGAGCAGACCGTAGTCGTCGGTGCGGTACCAGCGGGTGCCGTCCGCGGCGGTGAAGAAGTGCTCGGCGGTGCGGGCGGCATCGCCAATGTAGCCGCTGGCGAGGTGCGCGCCGCTGATCCAAATACGGCCCACCTGCGCGGGCTTGCCCTCAATATCTGGCACGGCGGGCATGCCTTCTTCGGGCATGAGCTCCACCCGCACGCCGGGCAGAACGGAGCCGGAGTAGACGCATCCGCCGGCGGTTTCGGCACTACCGTAGGTGGTCACCGTGTTCAGCCCCAGCGCGGCGGAGGCGGCGAGCAGATCGGCGCTGGCGGGGGCGCCTCCGAGCAGGATCCCGGCGAAGGAGCCGAGCGCCTCGTGAATCTCAGCGCCCAGGGACGGGTTGGCGTCCGCGCTTTCAAGCAGCTTATGCAGCTGGGTGGGCACCAGGGAGATAAACCGGCGTGCCGAGCTCATGCGCTCAACCGCCTGCAGGAAAACTTCGGGGCTAAAGTGCACCGGTTCGGTCACGGAGCGGGCAATGACGGGGGCGGTACCGGCGAGTACGGAGCGGGCGAGCACCTGCGCACCGGCAATATAGTGCGCGGGAAGAGCTAGGAGCCACTGCGAGGCGGCATCGGAGTTTGAGTCGAAGAAGTTCTCGGTGGCTGCCGCGCTGGCGGCAAGAGCCCGCCCGGTCAGCGCGGTGCGTTTGGGGGTTCCGGTGGATCCGGAGGTTCCCACCACCAGGGCAATAGGCTCCTCAGCCTCTACACCCTCAGAGCCTGTGCTTTCCGTCTCTACACTCTCCGCACCAGCACCCGCCGCGTACCCACCCAGCAGCTGCTCAAAAGCACCCAGCATGGCGTGAGGGTCGGCGGGCTGATCGGCGCGCACCTGTACCGCCTGGGGGTGCAGGGCAGCCTCCTGCGGGGCGGGGGAGGGCACGAGCCCGGGTGCGGGGGTGTTCATCATGGCTAAATCCTTAGCGGCTGTTGGTAGCGGCTGCGTGCTGGCATGCGCCGTGTGTTATGTGCCGGGGCGTGTCATATGCCTGGGGGAAAAAGAAGGGCGGCATCAAATGCGCCGGAGCCGGATTCTTAGCTGAGGGTATCAGGGTTGAATCCGGCTCCGAGCCTATGCATCTGAAACTACTTCTGCGGAAGGGGCTGTCTCTTAGAAGTAGTAGGGGTAGTTGGACCAGTCCGGGTCACGCTTCTGCAAGAACGCGTCGCGACCCTCCACGGCCTCGTCGGTCATGTATGCCATGCGGGTTGCCTCACCGGCGAAGACCTGCTGGCCGAGCATGCCGTCGTCGGGCAGGTTGAAGGCGTACTTGAGCATGCGGATTGCCTGCGGGGACTGGCGGGCGATGTGCGCCGCGTATTCCAGGCCCTTGTTCTCGAGCTCTGCGTGGGGGACTACGTCGTTGACTGCGCCCATTTCGTACATGCGCTGTGCGTCGTATTCCTTGGCGAGGAAGAAGATTTCGCGGGCGAACTTCTGACCTACCTGGCGTGCGAGCAGTGCCGAACCGTAGCCTGCGTCGAAGGAGCCGACGGTTGCGTCGGTCTGCTTGAACTTGCCGTACTCTTCGGAGGCGATGGTCAGGTCAGCAACCACGTGTAGGGAGTGGCCGCCGCCTGCAGCCCAGCCGGAGACGAGGGCGATAACGACCTTGGGCATGGTGCGGATGAGGCGCTGCACTTCCAGGATGTGCAGTCGGCCTGCGCGTGCCGGGTCGATGCTTTCTGCGGTGTCGCCGCTGGCGTAGTGGTAGCCGTCGCGGCCGCGGATGCGCTGGTCGCCACCGGAGCAGAACGCCCAGCCGCCGTCCTTGGCGGAGGGGCCGTTGCCGGTGAGCAGTACGGTGCCTACGTTGGAGGTCATGCGGGCGTGGTCGAGGGCGCGGTAGAGTTCGTCCACGGTGTGCGGGCGGAATGCGTTGCGGACCTCGGGGCGGTCGAATGCGATGCGCACGGTGGGCAGATCGCGCAGGATTTCGCCGTTTTTGTCGCGCTCAACCTGGCGGTGGTAGGTGATGTCGGTGAAGTCTTCGAAGCCTTCGACGACGCGCCAGTCGGCGGGGTTGAAGATGTCTGAGACCTTTTCGGGAAGTTGTGCAGTCATAGACCCTATTCTACGTTGCCCAGATGTTGCTCAGGCATATAAGAAGGCCCGGACCGCGTGTGTGCGGCCCGGGCCTTAGAAGTTAGGTAAGGAACCTTACCCGGCCTCGGTTAGTTGTAGGCTACGGTTATTTGTGGGTTACTTGACCTTTGCGAGCTCTACCGCGCGGTCGAACTCTTCGTCAATGACCGGGTTCTTCTTGTAGGTGACCAGGGAGACGATGATTGCGACCAGCATTGCCGAAGCGAAGCCGGGAACCATTTCGTAGAGCACGGACTTCATCGGGCTCTGGCCCCATGCGAATGCCACAACGGCACCGGTGATCATGGAGGCGAGTGCACCCTGGGTGGTCAGCTTACGCCAGTAGAGGGAGAGCAGAACGGTCGGGCCGAATGCCGAACCGAAGCCAGCCCAAGCGAATGCGACCAGCTGCAGAATGGAGCTGTTGGGGTTCCACGCCAGGGCACCGGCGACCAGCGCCACGATTGCCACGCCTGCACGGCCGAGCCACAGGGACTTGCCTGCGCTGAGCTTCTTCGAGGAGAAGATGCCGTAGAGGTCCTCCACCAGAGCGGAGGAGCACACGATCAGCTGCGAGGAGAGGGTGGACATAATTGCCGCCAGAACCGCAGCCAGAATCAGGCCCGCGATGAGGGGGTGGAACAGAATCTGGGCGAGGTCCAGGAAGACCGACTCAGCGGTTTCGGGGTTGGTGAGGGACGCCTCGGGGTGGCGTGCAAAGTAGGCGATACCCATGAACGCGCCGCTCAGTGCGCCGAACACGGTCAGGACCATCCAGCTGATGCCGATGCGGCGGCCGGACTTAGCGTCCGCGGGGGTACGCATTGCCATGAATCGCACGATAATGTGCGGCTGACCGAAGTAGCCCAGACCCCATGCGAGGGACGAAATAATACCGGCGAAGGTGGTGCCTGCGAAGATGCTCAGCGCATCGGGGCGTACCTGGCTGATGGACTCAACCACGGGGCCCACGCCGCCGAGGTCAATAATAGTGACAACCGGAACGGCAATCAGTGCTGCGAGCATGAGCAGACCCTGAACCATGTCGGTGTAGGATGCGCCCATGAAGCCGCCGAAGAAGGTGTAGAACACGGTAATGCCTGCCAGCAGGAGCATACCGGTGTGGTATTCCTGACCGAAGGAAGACTTGAAGAACAGGCCGCCGGAGACCATACCGGAGGAGACGTAGAAGGTGAAGAACACCAGAATCACGACACCGGAGACGATGCGCAGCACGCGCTTGGTGTCATGGAGGCGGTTGCTCAGGAAGACGGGGACGGTCACGGCGTCGCCTGCTACTTCGGTGTAGCTACGCAGTCGCGGTGCCACGAACTTCCAGTTGCACCATGCGCCGATG
This sequence comes from uncultured Rothia sp., assembly GCF_963507905.1. Lineage (GTDB taxonomy): Bacteria > Actinomycetota > Actinomycetes > Actinomycetales > Micrococcaceae > Rothia. The sequence continues at coordinate 297,301 of NZ_CAUOUU010000001.1, forward strand.
GTCAGACCGACGGCGAGCCATGCCTGGGAGAGGCCGCTGAGGTAGACGGCGCCGGGCAGACCCATGAGGAGCCAACCGGACATGTCGGAGGCGCCCGCTGAGAGTGCGGCGACGGTGGGGGAGAGCTGTCGCCCGCCCAGCACATAGTCGTCGAGGCTGTTGTTCTTGCTATTTGCCCATAGGCCGATTGCGATCATGGCAACAAAATAAATCGCCAGCGCGATGACCTGGTATGTACTCGCGGCCATAATGTTCCTTCTCTCCTGGTGATAGTGTGCGTCTGTGTATTTATGCGCGACTTCATAACTTTATGAGTGGCGTAGGATACAGTCTAGGCTTTGAAGGGCTGAAAATAAAGTCTATTTGACGCTTAGGAGCGAGGAACTATGGAATAAATATGTATTTGTTGTGTAAAATCCATGGTCGTACACGTGGGTCAATGTGGGAGCGTGTGCGAAAAAGTGCCCGAAAAATCCCTAGAATTCAGGGTTTCGGGCACTTCGGTGCAAGAGAAGTAGTTTAAAAGCAACGCAAACGTTCAGAGACGTATGCATCTAAAACGAATTAAACAAAAAATTTAAAAGCCGTTCGGAGTGTTGAACTGTTACACGACAATGTCACAGAGGCTTAGAGATCCCTCACGACCCACGGCTCAGTAGCCATGCGAGCCGGGTCAAAACGCTCCAAAATCGCCGCCGCATTAGGCACCGGAACATCCGCCGAATGGGCAGAACCATCCGCGTTATACACCGGAATAGAAGCGGCAATCCACCCCAAAATCCTCGGGATTTCAACGCCCGCCTCACGCAGTTGCGGCAGGGTTACCGCACCATCACGCTTCGCCAGACGCTTACCCTCCGTATTGAGCGCCAGCGGCACGTGAGCGTAACGCGGCTGCGCCAAACCCAAAAGCTGCGCCAAATACGACTGGCGAGGCGCCGAAGGGAGCAGGTCATCACCGCGCACAATCTGCTCAACCCCCACAAACGCATCATCCACCACAGACGTCAGGTTATAGGCGTAGGTGCCGTCATTGCGCACCAGCACAAAATCATCCACCAGCCCCGTGTAGGCGCCGTAAAAATCATCCTGCACCGTGTAGCTCGTGCACTCGGCACGCAGACGCAGAGCCGGCGGACGCTGGGTGCGGCGCTCTTGCCGCTGTGCTTCCGTCAGCTCACGGCAGGTACCCGGGTATGCACCCGGCGCACCGTGCGGGGCGCTCGATGCCTCCTGAATTTCGCGGCGGGTACAGAAACACTCGTAGACGAGGTTCGCCTCGCGCAGCTGCTGAACCGCCTGCTCATAGGCGGCAAGGCGCGTGCTCTGATACAGCACGCCTGCTTCCTTGCCATCAGTGCTTTCGCTACCCTCAATGCGCTCTGTCGCAGCTCCGGGGCTTGCATCCCAATCCAAACCCAGCGCCGCCAAATCAGCAATCTGACGCTCCGCGGCACCCGGGCGCACGCGGTCCAGATCCTCCACGCGCAGATAGAAGGGCTTGCCACCGCGGCGCGCCATCGCCCACGCCAAAATAGCGGTACGCAAATTGCCCAGATGCAAGTCCCCCGAAGGGGAAGGAGCGTAGCGTCCGGTACCGCTGGGGAAAGGCTGAGTTGAGGGGTTGGAAGAGGGGGTAGGGGAAGAAGTCATACTCCTATCCTATAGGGGTGTTAGATGCGGGTTTAACCGCGCGCACAACTCTGGGTTGAGTGGTGTTGAGGCATAAATATTGCTTCTACGGATGCGCATCGGGCTCTTTGAGGAGCTCCTGTGGTGATGATGGGCAGTTCAAACAATCCGGAGAGGTTGATAAAGCTCACCACTTTCTTGACGCTAGAGATACGTTTGTACAAAATAATGCACTTTCATTGCCTTGAATTGTTACCGAACCGTAAATTTCTGTTCTCTGAAGCCCGAATAGCCCCTCAGGCGCTAAAAATTCCAGTAGGGTTGTATCTATGGCTCGTACTATTGAACTCGCAGACGGCGTGTACCGTATTGCGACCGACAACTACCGACTGAACACCGGACTGGTCCTCGGACTGGAACGTGCACTTGTCGTGGATACCGGCGCAGGTCCCCGTCAGGCAACCGAAATTTATGATGAGGTTCGCCGTCTCACGCGCCTTCCTATTACCGTCGTAAACACTCACGGACACTATGAGCGTTTCTTCGGCAACGATGTTTTCGCGGCAATGGGTGTCGAAGAATTCTGGGCGCACCCTCGCGCCGCGCGTGCAATCCGTAAATACGGTGAGGCGCAGCGTCCCTATGTCGAGACGCTGGAACCGGAAATGGCACACAAGCAGGGTGCTGCCACCAATATTGTTGTTCCCAACCGCCTGGTCGCCAATAGGGGTGACGGCATCACTTTCACTCCCATCGACCTGGGTGAGCGTAGCGCAACCCTCATGTACATGGGACCCGGTCACACCGACGGTGACATTATGGTTGGTGTTGAAGACGTGCTGTTTATGGGCGGTCTGATTGAAGAAGGCACCGACCCCTACTTTGAGGATTCTTTCCCCGATCGTTGGATCGATACCCTCGGTGCCGTGCTCGAATTTGACCGCTACCGCGTGTTTGTGCCCGGTAACGGTGAGCCGGTGGACCGCACCTTCGTGGAGCGTGAGCGTAACACCATGGTGACTGCTATTGAGTCGATTCGTTCCTCCACTTTGGATCGTGATGACGAGGCGACGACCGCGGCAATGTATAAGCTGCCGTACGCACCGGGTGCTACTCGCTTCCTGCTGGATCGTTTGGCTCAGCTTGAAGGTGCACCGGTGGCGGCATATCTCGAAGCGGATCACCCGGATACCAGCGGTTTCACGGGTCCGATTACTCTGGGTCAGGCATCGTACTAAACCCCATATGCAATATGCCTCATAGAGTATAAATACAGGTGAGGGCTGGTTTCTACGGTAGAAACCAGCCCTCACCTTTTATATGCCCGTAACCTTAGGGCACGTATTTAGCGCTGAACGTACTGGGCGCGCATTGCCTCGCAATCAGCCGTCAAAGAAGCCGGGACATCGCCCATTGCCTCGCACAGCTGCACAAAACGGTGGCGCCAATCCAGATGCTGCAGCGCCTGACGAATCTGCTGCTCACCCTGCGCGGGGGTCCAGCGGGAGGCGGCATCGGCAACCTGCGCGAGGCCCGCGCGTGCATCCGCGTGATCAATGTCGATGGTCGCGCCGTCCCACAGGATTTCACGTACGGTGGTGGTGTTCGGAACCTTGCCGACAACGGTCACGCCCGAAGCCAGCGCATCGGTCCAACGACCGGTGATGTACTCCTTGGTCGGGTGAGTGTACGGTGCCGGGCTGACCGAAGTGGAGAATGCCAGCAGGAACTTCGCGCGGTTCAGCGAATCCTGCAGGTGCTGAGCCGACTCGCGGTCGTTCGCGCCGAAGGGCGGGCGGCCCTCAAAGCTTAGACCCAGCTCGGCGGCAAGAGCTGCGGTCGCCTCATCATCTTCGTAGGCAGCGGGCTGGCGACCCACACGCAGCAGGTCGGTGCTCTTCGACTCCAGCGCAGCCAGACGGTCGCTGAACTTGCTCCAAACATCCGCACCCCAGGGCAGAACGCCGGGAGTCTTCACGCCCGCAGCGGTCCAGGGCTGAACGTCATCAACGTCCGCAACGAAAATACGGTCGTAGGTGGAGGACTTAGCCACCGCGGGAATACGGTCATCCCAGAAGCTATCAATCACCCAGCCGTAGATAGCGCCGTAGCGGCGGAACGCGAAGGAGCGCTGCGAAATGGCGTACAGCTGGCCGGGGTCAGAAGCAATCACTAGGCAACGCTTGGAGCCGCCCTTGAGGCGGGGCAGACGCGCCAGAAGCTTCGTTTCCTTGCTGAGGGATGCGCCCACATCCACGGTGTGTACGGTACCGCCGGTGTAACGGGCGAGAAGCTCCGCCATGGCGTGTACGGGAACCCAACCGGCTCCGGAGGGGACAGCAACAATAATATCGAGTGAGCTCATGAGATTCCTTGGGAGCAACGCCCGCCGCATGCACCGGGCTCACCGGGGTAAAACCTCCGGTCGCGCGCGGTGTGCATCAGCGGCGAGAGCGTGAATGTCAATAGATAGATGGGGTGCCGTACGTCAGCAGGCGCGCAGAAAAACGCGAAGGCAGCGGCGAGTGAAACCGCTCGACCGGCTAGCTTTCAGCCACGGAAGGCTACGGCATAGGTAGTTTTCAGTATATCGGTCAACCCCGCGCACGGGGCTTAGCCTGCACCCTTTAGAAACGGCTTTAGGGTGTGTGAATGCGCACCTCAACGCCTGATTCGGTACCAAAACCGGCAGCCATGCGCGCCAGATCAGTATTCGGGGCGGCAGCCACCGTGAAGAAACGATTCACAGCGGCGGTGAACTGCTCCTGACGAGCCATATCGCCGTGTTCAAGGGTCGTGAAAATACCGCCGCCGGCATCGTCAAAGACCTCAACGCGCAGTTCGGGTAGAAGCTCAGTATTCGGCAGGTTTAGCGATGACACATCGTGCTGGAAAGTCAGGTCACCGCACAGCAGGGTCACCGGCAGCGCGGCGCCACCAATCAGCGGGCGGGAGTTCTCATCCACACCGGCAGGGTAGTAGCCCGACAGGGACACGCCAATAGCGGTCGCAATGGTGCCGTCAATACCGGCAAGACCGCGGTTAGCAAACACGCGCGCGGGGGCGGGCTCGCCCAGGGCGGGGGCTGCCGCATCCAGATCACGCACCAGGTTTGAGGAGCCCAGCACCATGAGGCGGCGCTGAGCCACCGCATCCTGCCAGACGCGGCGGGCGTAGGAGCGGCCGGCGGTGCGGTTGCGGTAATCGGTGTAGTCAACCGAGCTCTCGGCATCGGGGTGTTCGTAGGCGGCAATGGCGCGCAGGCACTCATCCTGCAGCTTGCGTGCCGGGGCAACCCACTGCTCAAGCCAGCTCAGCTCGTCCACCAGCTCATCAGTGGCAACAGTGGACGCACACGCAAACTCGGCGAGCTCGTGCGGGGTCGACAGCTCCACGAAGGAGCGCGCGCCCGGCTCGTACCAGCTGGCGCGGCGCGGGGCGTAGAACGCGCACTGAATATCTTCGCGTTCCAGCAACGCCGTAATCGGGCGCGAAAGCGTCGGGTGGCCGAAGAGCACCACACGCTCAATCTGGGTGGCGGGGGCGAACGAACCATCAGCGAGCAACTGCGGGTAGTGAGGAATCGAGGTAGCGCCGTGGCGCGCCTCGGAGGAAGGCTCCGCAAATAGCGGCAGGTTCAGCACGCGCGCGAACTCCGCCGCGAACTCGCCGGCACCGTCCGCGGCAACCACCACGGTGCGGTGCGCCGGGGTGAACTCCGCCAGGTCCGCCTGCGCCTCCAAAGAATCCAGAAGCCAACGCTGCTCAGCGCTAGAGAGCCCGGAACCCTCAGCACGGGCGGCACGGGCGCGGCCCTCAGCCTGCGGGTCGTAATCCTCCAGCAGGCTCTGCGCCCACTGCGGCAGCATCTGCGCAAAACGACCCGAGGGGGTCAGCGGCGTATCGAAACAAATGTTCAGGTGCACCGGGCCAATCGGCTCCGTCGACTGCTTGCGCCAGTGCTCGGCGCTACGACCGGTCAGCGCATTCAGGCAGGCGGCAAAAGCCTGAGTTTGCTCACCCTCCACCTGCTCGGGGTAGGAGGTCAGATCAGCTTCAGCACGCACAAAAGGATGGAAGAAACTCGCCTGACGGGTCGTCTGATTCACTCCGCTACCGCGCAGACGCTCCGGACGGTCCGCGCTCAGCACTGCCAGGGGTACGCCGGCGTGGTACGCCTCCATAACGGCGGGCATGTACTCGCCCAGTGCCGTACCGGAGGTGCACACCAGACCCACGGGCTGGCCGGATGCCTTGGCAATGCCCAGTGCGGTAAAGGCTGCACTTCGCTCGTCCACGCGCACGTGCGCAATGAGCGCGCCGGCTTCAGCGGCGGCGGCAATAGCGTACGCAAGGGGTGCGCTGCGGGATCCCGGAGACACGACAACATGCCGCATACCGGCACGAATCAACGAATCGAGCACGGATACTGCGGTGAGCATGGCGGGGGTTGAGCGGTTTTCAGTCACCGTACCATTCTAATGCCGTAAGGTTTTTCGTTCAGTTATGGTTACCCTTCACAGGTGCGACCTTGACAACTGCAGTCCTCACAGCCCGGAGGCGCGTTCCAGCACCCGGTAGCATGCGGTGACGCGCTCCACCCACCACTGGCGGGTCTGCTCATCGGTGGCAAGACGCTCCAGGTGCTGTGGGCTGGGGGTGATGGCACGCAGGTCCATGAACCCGTCGCGGGCGATGAGCGGCTCATCGGTGACGTCCTCAGCCATGAGGGAGACCGTGCCCAGGCCGCACCCGTACCTCAAGGTCGGTAGGGAAGCCGCCAGAGAGGCACCGGTGGCAATACCTACCGAAGACTCCAGCGCAGAAGAAACCACCGCCGGAAGCTGCGCCTGCTCCACCAGCGCGAGCGCACGACGTACACCGCCCAGAGGCGCCGCCTTAATAACCATCAGGTCCGCGGCGTTTGCGCGGGCCACCTTCAGCGGGTCTTCCGCCTTACGAATCGACTCGTCCGCGGCAATGCGGACGGGTAGTCCCTCCTTAGCGATGGCGAAGCGGAGTGCCGCCATGTCCTCAATGGATGCCACCGGCTGCTCGGCGTAAATAATGCCGTACTCGCAGAGCTTGCGCAGCGCCTCAAGGGCGCCGCCGAGGGTGTAGCCCATGTTCGCGTCCACCTTCAGGCGGGCATTCGGGAGGGCATCTCGTGCCGCCGCCACGCGCGCAATATCGTCGGTGAGGCTCTGACCCTTCTCAGCCACCTTGATTTTGAGTTCCTGAATCTCGCCCTCGTACTTGGCGAGCACCTGCGGAACACGCTCCGCCGGTACCGCCGGCAGGGTTGCGTTCAGCGGGATGCGCGTACACACCGGCTCCGGGGTGGGTAACCATGCCGCCTCCAGCGCGCAGGCAAGCCACGCGGCAGACTCCTGCGCGCCGTACTCGAGGAAGGGCGCGAACTCGCCCCAGCCATGCGGGCCGTGAATCAGCGCGCTCTGGCGGCTATTGACCCCGCGGAAGGTGACCGTCATCGGAATTTCGACCGTGAACAGGTTCTCCAGAACCTCCTGCAGCGGCGGCAGGGGAGTGTTCGTGAGGTGAAAACCGTAGCCGAGAGGCGGCACGCTCATACTGGTGTTCAAGGTATCTGCCCTTCTTCGATGCGCTATGAGCTCACCATAGCATTCTGGGGGCGGGCGGGTGCGCTCGCGCCCTGTCACGCATTCTCTGGAAACTCTCAGGTTGTGGTCGAAAAAACTTTAGTTTTTCATAGCTTAACCTGGAATAGTAGGTAGTTATTCGCCCCAGAGAACCGGCGCTGTGGTACGAGAAAACGGTAGCTTGGGGGCTACCGCCCAAACAGTGGGTGCCAGTAGGGCGAATACCGCTAACAGACATGAGGGTCAGAAGGTACGGAAGAGGTTATGAAGAAGACATCAAAGGGGCAAACAACAGGTGCGGGGAACCCCGGTTGGGGCGATTCGGAGAACCTGGAGGCTACTCGCGCTCTTCACCCTTCTGATGACGCGCCCACTACGGCTTTTAGCTCTGATGCAACTGAGGTGCTCTCTGATTATCAAGACCCTACCCAGGTGCTTTCTGATTATCAGGACCCGACTGCGGTGCTCTCTGACTACCAGGATCCTACTGAGGTGCTTAACTCCCACGAAACGGCTACCCCCGCCGCGGGGCACAGCGATGACCGTACGAAAGTTCTGACCGATTACGGTTCATCGCCGGCTAACGAAGCTGCGCCTGTAGGTTCCGCGAATGCAGGTTCCGCGAACGCTGAACCCGCGAATACCGAAGTTATTTCTTCGCACCCCGAACATACAGAGGTTATTGGTGCGACCCGTCCTCTGCCGCGCGCCTACCGCGCCCCGATTAAGATTCCTGAGACGATTCCCTCGCCGCAGGAACGCGCTTCCCAGGGGAACTACAGTGCGGATGAGCCGATGCAGGCTACTCGCCGTCTCGATCCGCCGAAGCCTCCGGTGAGCGGTTTTCCGCTGAATAATCAGATGGGTGCGCCTCAGATGGGTGCCTCCCCAATGGGCGCGCAGCAGCCTCTTCCCACGCGTGCGATGCCTCCGCAGATGCCCCCGCAGGCGCCTCCGCAGCCGGTGGCTTATCCGCCCGAGGCGTATCCTGCCGCCGCCTACCCGAACGGTGCGTATGTTCAGACCGGTCAGGTTCCCGTGGATGCTTCGGGCCGCCCGGTGGATCGTCCCGGCGAAGAGCAGGGGCACCACCTTCCGAGTACCGGCGTTTTGATGCGTCACGTGATGGCGTTGCTGTTCTTGGGCCTGACGCTCTACGGTGCGTTCGTGTTCTTCATTTACACGGCGACCGGCCAGCAGGTTGATGAGCAGGCGTACACCGAGTACGCACACCAGTTCAAGAGCTACCGCGGTCCGACCCTGACCGCGTTGGATTCTCTTCCCGCGGTTGTCGGCGTGATTGCCGTTTTGGGTCTGGTTGCGGTGCTGATTTGGAAGCACCGGTTCCTGCCCTCGCTGATTGGCGTGCTGGTCGCGGCTGCGGCGGTGACGAGTACGTATCTGCTCAAGCACTATCTGATTGTGAAGCCCGACCTGGGCGTTCAGGAGGCGCTGAGCAACTCGGCGCCCAGCGGCCACACGACCTTCGCGGCGGCGGCTGGCGCGGCGCTCTTCCTTGCGGCGCCTCGTTTCTTGAGGCCCACGGTGGCGCTGTGCGCGGCGTTGGCGACCTGCCTGACGGGTGCCTCCACGATTATTAATGGTTGGCACCGCCCGGCGGATGTGGTGACCGCTATCCTGGTCACCGCCATCTGGACGGTTGTGGGTATGGGTGTGCTGCGTTATGTGCGTCCGGCAGATTTTGCGGTGCCGGCGCGTGGCGGTTTGGTGCTGGTGCCGTTGATGACGATTGCGACGCTGTTCCTGTCGTTCTGCGCGGTCATCCTGTATCTGATTGCGATTTTTGCGCCGATTCCCGGTGGTGCGTTTACTGCGGCGACCTGCATGATTATTGCCGTGAGCTTTGGTACGACGGCGTTGATGGTGAACCTGTTGCGTCCGCGTAATAGTAATCGCTCCGCCTATTCGAAGGTGTGGAGTTACCAGTAAATAATGTTGTTCCCCTCCCTGCGCGGGGTGTTTTGGCTCGGTGTGAGCTGAGGTATTGTCCCGTTGCGGGGAGGGGAATACAATATAACTAATTTAGTATTTTATATACCAAATATAGGGAGGGGGTGCGCGCCCCCTTTCACTCATCCCTGACAAGAAAGGTTCGTACCATGGCAGGTACCCATGAAGGCCGCGTCCTCGTATTCCCCCAGCTCACCGAAGCGCTGACCCCCTTTGACGATAAGCCCCAGGCTCGCAAGATTGTTGATGCCGACGGCGGCAACCTGACCCTCATGGAACTGGCTGCGGGCCAGTCCTGGCACGAGCACCACAGCGTGCACCCCATCTTCGTGCAGGTGCTCAAGGGCGAGGTTATCTTCCACGTGAAGGACCGCGATATTACCCTGGTGCCCGGCAAGCCGATTCACGTGACCGCCAAGCTGCTGCACTCCCTGCGCGCCGTGAAGGACTCCACCCTGCTGGTGACCATGCTGACCGGCGAATCGCACCCCGAACCCAAGGTCAATATTGACGTCGAAGAGGTCTAAAGCCCGATCTTAAAACATTAGCTCGCCGCCGCATCCGCACAGGATGCCGCGGCGAGCTTTCTACATGCCTGCCTGCCCTCACATATGACGGCGAGAATATCCTCACGCTACGCCCTGAGCTTTTTGCATGCCTGTACACCGCCCGTACGCCGCGCGTGAGCGTACCCTAAGAAGTAGGCTCCCGCTAACACCCCCCCGCTAATACTGCAGGGAACAACCCGAAAGGGGAACAGCCCGAAAAGGGGAGTAAGCCGAAAGGATACGCAATGCCCAAGTCACTGCAACGCCCCGTCGTTCTTCTCACCGGCGCCAGCTCCGGTATCGGCTACGACGTGGCGCCGCTACTGGTGCGCTACGGCTACACCGTCTACGGTGCCGCCCGCCGCGTTGAGAAGATTGAAGAGCTCGCCTCCGAGGGCGTGAAAGCGCTCAGCATGGACGTTACCGATGAGGCATCAATGGAAGCCGCCGTACAGCAGATCATTGACGCAGAAGGCCGCATTGACGTGCTCATCAACAACGCGGGCTACGGATTCTACGGCGCTATTGAAGACGTCCCCATCGACGAGGCGCGCCGCCAGTTCGAGGTGAACCTCTTCGGCCTGGCGCGCCTCACCCAGCTGGTGCTACCGCATATGCGTGCACGGGGCCGCGGGCGCATCCTGAATATCTCCTCGATGGCGGGGCGCATTACCATGCCCCTGGGATCCTGGTACCACGCCACCAAGTACGCCCTCGAGGCGTTCAGCGATGCACTGCGCATGGAAGTTGAAGAGTTCGGCATTGACGTGGTCATTATCGAGCCCGGCGGCATCAAGACCCCCTGGGGGCTCATCGCGGCAGACTACCTGGAGGAATCCTCCCGAAAAGGCGTCTACGCTGAGCAGGCGCAGCGCGTTGCGGCAAATATGCGTAAGCTTTACTCGCCCTCCTCCAGTCTCTCAGAGCCCAAGGTGATTTCGAGGACCATTCTGCGAGCCCTGGAGGTGCGCCGCCCCAAGACTCGCTACCTGGTGGGTTTCGGTGCTAAACCCTCCGTGTTCCTGCATACCGTGCTGCCGGACCGTCTCTTTGACAAGGTGGCGCGCCGTATCTTCTAGAGCCGAAGTAGCCGCGAACTAGAGCATTAAAAAGCGGGCGGTGCTGCGCGAAACAGAATGTTTCGTACAGCACCGCCCGCTACGTTTTTCAAGAGCTAGTACTAGTCTACTACGGCGTGGGTCGGATCGAGCACGCGCGCCAAGAAAGCCTGAGTACGTTCGTGCTGGGGGTTGCCAATCACCTGATCGGCGGGACCCTTCTCCACGACTACACCATCGGCCATGAAGACGACCTTGTCGGCGACCTCGCGGGCGAACGCCATCTCGTGAGTCACCACGATCATGGTCATGCCCTCGTCAGCAAGGTTGCGCATAATGCTCAGAACCTCGCCGACCATCTCCGGGTCGAGTGCACTGGTCGGCTCATCGAAGAGCATCAGATCCGGGTGCATGGACAGCGCACGCGCAATAGCCACACGCTGCTGCTGACCACCGGACAGCTGAGCCGGGAAGCGGTCTTCCTTGCCTTCCAGACCAACCTTGGCGAGCTGCTCGAGGGCAACCGCCTCCGCCTCCGCCTTGGAACGGTCCAGAACCTTAATCTGAGCGATCGTGCAGTTATCCAGAATGTTCAGGTGACCGAACAGGTTGAACTGCTGGAACACCATACCCATGTGGGTACGCACGCGGTTAATGTCTACGTCCGGGTCGGTGACCTCGGTATCGCCCACCATGATGGTGCCGTCGTTCGGCTCCTCCAGCAGGTTCACGCAACGCAGCAGGGTGGACTTACCGGAACCCGAAGGGCCAATAAGGCACACGACCTCGCCCGGCTCGACCTGCATGTCAATGCCCTTGAGAACCTGAACCTTGCCGTAGGACTTGTGCAGGTTAGAAATGCGCACCGAGGAGGCGGCCATGGATGAAGTTGAAGCAGTCATAGTATCTTCCGTAATCCGTATCTGTCGTTGCGCTTACTTGCGGCCCGCAAGCTGGGTGCGGCGCTCAAAGTATGCGGAGAGCTGGCCCAGCGGAACAGTGATAATCAGGTAGCACAGACCCGCAACCACCAGGGGAGTCAGACCCGCGTTAGCGGCGGTCAGACCCTCACGACCGAACTTCGCCAGCTCGTACTGAGAAACCGTCACACCCAGCAGGTACACGAGGGAGGAGTCCTTAGTCAGCAGGATAACCTCGTTGGTCAGCGGCGGCAGAACCACGCGGAACGCCTGCGGAATAATGATCGAAATCATCGCACGAGTGTGGGACATGCCCAGGGAACGTGCCGCCTCCATCTGGCCCTTCGGGATCGCCTGCAGGCCCGCACGCAGAACCTCACTAATGTAAGCTGCCGAAACCATACCCAGGGACAGGGTCACCGGAATCAGGTTATCCACGAAGCGGATCTTGAACGCCAGGGGAATACCGTAACCGAACGCGAAGAAGACCAGCAGCGCCGGGATACCGCGGAAAAGCTCCACGTACAGGGTCGCAATCCAACGGTAGGGGGCGATAGAGGAAATACGCATGAGCGCCAGCAGCAGACCGCCGGAGAGGCCCACGATGAAGCCCAAGGTGGTGTACAGCAGGGTGTTCTTCAACGCCACGGTGATGACGTCGGGGAACTGCTGCGCCGCAACGTCCAGGTTGAATACCTGCTGGCTGAGGGTCTTCCAGTCAGCCAGAAGAATGGCTGCCAGAGCGATAACTGCCAGAAGGGCGTACTGTGCGTAGCGGAAGAGCTTCTGCTTCTGGCGGGGTGAAAGTTTAGAGGACATGCGCTTTCTTATCCGTGTGCTATTCGGTCAAGAGCGTTGTATACGCTCACAAGGGTAAAGGCCGGAGAATCCCCCAACCCAAAAGTAATAAGGGTACTCATGAATTAGGGGAGAGGCTAGTGAATTGGGGGAGAAGCTAGCCGGCTAGACGCTTAGGAAGCGGAGGACGAGGCGCTCGCGGAGGTGGAGGAAGTGGCACCAACCCACTTGGCCTTCATCTTGTCGAGCTCGCCGTTTGCCTTGAGCTTGTCGATGGTGGCGTTAGCCTTGGTCAGCAGCGCCTTGTTGTTGGAGGAAACTGCTGCGGCAATCTGCTCGGTGTTCTCAGAATCCTGGTAGGCAATCTTGAAGGAGTCTGGGTCGTTGGTCAGCGCCTCGGACACCACGGAGAGGTTCGCTGCGACTGCCTTGACCTGACCGGTCTTCAGCGCGGAGAACATGAGGGAGGTGTCTTCGTACTGGATGACCTCTGCGCCGTTTTCCTTGGCGTAGGTTTCACCGCTGGTTGCCTGCTGCGCACCAACGCTCACGCCCTTCAAATCTGCAGCGGAGGTGATGGAAGAACCCTTGGGGACCAGGATTGCCAGGTTGTCGTCGAAGTAGACGGTGGTGAATTCCATCTTGTTCTTCCGTTCATCGGTCACGCCGATACCCGCAAGGGCAATATCGCACTGACCGGTGGCAAGGCCGGTGCCGGAGTCCAGGCCCTCGAAGCTGATGGAGGTCAGCTGAGCCTTCACGCCCAGGTCGGAGGCGATAGCGTTGGCGATGTCTGCATCCAGGCCGACGATGGTGCCGTTTTCTTCGTATTCGAAGGGCTTGTAGGGGGTGTTGGTGCAGACGCTGAGGGTGCCGGACTTGACGAGGCTGACCTCGCCGTTGGGGTCGGTGTTCTCGTTGGCGGTGGAGACGCAGCCGGTCAGCGCCAGGGGTAGCACTGCCAGCAGTGCGAGGGGCTTGAGGGAAGCCTTTTTGAGGATTGAGGTGTTCATGAGGTGCTCCTGTGTGAGGTGTGTTCTATGAAGTCTAGGCTCCATTGTGCGCCCCTATGTTAAAAAATGCAAGCATATACATAAATATTCATAATTTTTTACTGAATATCGATAAAACCCACCCCAAAAATTGAATAAAACACCGGATTGGCGGCTCAAAAATCCCTCCAGAACGCACCTTAGCGCACCGTGCGACACTACTACGGTTTACCCAACTATCGAATCTGGTAACCTCCATGCCACAATTGAGAGCGTGAACGCAGAGAAGAACACCCGCGCAACCCGCGCAACCCTAGACAAGAAAACCGGCGATATTGCCGCCATGTTTGATACCGTCGCTGAACGCTACGACCTCATGAACGGTATCCTCTCCCTCGGCCAGCACATCTACTGGCGCAAGCAGGCAGTCGCAGCCGTCGACGCACACCCCGGCCAGAAAGTGCTGGACGTAGCCGCAGGCACCGGCGTCTCCTCCGAACCCTTCGCCGACGCCGGCATAGATGTCATCGCAGCAGACCTCTCCGAAGGCATGCTCGACGTGGGCCGCCGCCGTCGCCCCGACATGACCTTCGTGCAGGCAGACGTCACCGCCCTACCCTTCGACGACGAAACCTTCGACGCCGTGACCATGTCCTACGGCCTGCGCAACGTCGCCAACTACCCCAAGGCACTGAGCGAAATCTACCGCGTACTCAAGCCCGGCGGACGTATCGTCATTCTTGAGTTCTCCACCCCGACCTTCGCCCCCTTCGGCGCGGTCTACAAGAACTACATCATGAAGGCGATCCCGCCGATCGCCCGCGCAATCTCCTCCAACCCCGAATCCTACGAATACCTTGCCGAGTCCATCATCGCCTGGCCCAACCAGCAGGAACTGGCGCAGAAGTTCAAGGAGGCGGGCTTCACCTCCGTGCAGTACCGCAACCTCACTGGCGGCATTGTCGCGATTCACCGCGGTTTCAAGCCCGAAGCGCATAGCGCCTAAACACCGCGTTCACACACCACCGAAGACACTAATACCACTGAAGACACCAACACCAAGAAGATAGAAGACACCGTGAGCAACGCAGAGCAGCCCATCGCCGCAACCGACCTGCTGGGAGACCTCGACCTGAAGCTTCCCGCAGGCTTCGAACTCATCGCCGCAGACCCCAAGCTGGGTCCGCAGATTCTCTCCTCCCTCGCGCGTATTGAGGAGCGCCTGGCAGAGGCAATCGCCCAGACGGACCACCTGGCGGATGTCGCATCCCGACACCTGCTCTCCGCGGGCGGCAAGCGCGTGCGCCCCCTGCTGGCTCTGCTCTGTGCAGCCGTAGACGGTGAAATCAACGACGAGGTCATTGAGGCTGCCGTGGTCGTTGAGCTGACCCACCTGGCGACCCTCTACCACGACGATGTCATGGATGATGCCCCCAAGCGCCGCGGCGTGGACAGCGCCCAGATGATTTGGGGTAACTCTGTCGCGATTCTCACCGGCGACCTGATCTTCTCCCGCGCATCCCTGCTGGTGTCCGAGCTGGGCACCCGCCCCATGAAGATTCAGTCCCAGACCTTCGAGCGTCTGGTGCTCGGTCAGCTCTTCGAAACCACCGGACCCCGCGAGGGTCAGGACCTGCTCGACCACTACATTGCCGTCATTGAGGGTAAGACCGGCTCCCTGATTGCCGCAGCCGGCGAGTACGGCTCCCTGCTTTCGGGCGCTTCCGAAGAGGTCATCTCCATGGTCAAGGCGTACGGCGAGCTGGTCGGCGTGGCATTCCAGCTGGCTGACGACGTGATCGATATTGTCAGCGACGGCAAGACCAGCGGTAAGACCCGCGGCACCGACCTGCGCGAGGGCGTGCCCACCCTGCCGACCATCCTGCTGGACCGTGCGGTAGCCGCCGGCGACGAATCCGCTATTGCTGTTCGCGCCCTGCTGGATGCCGACCTGAGCTCCGACGAGGCACTGGAAGCCGCTGTGGAGGCGCTCGCCGCCCACCCGGTCACCCAGGAAGCATGGCAGATCGCCTACGATTGGGCGGACCGCGCGATTGCCGCGATTGCTCCGCTGCCCGAGTCCACCGCGAAGGCTGCGCTGGAGTCCTTCGCGCACGCTGTGGTTCACCGCGAAGGCTAAAATCCGCCGTGTAGCGTGTACCCGAATCTAACGATTTTCGGGTGTCTCACACTTCAAAACCCCCGCTGAATCTGCCCGGATTCGGCGGGGATTTTCTGTGTTACGGCTAGTCAGTGCCGGTTTTTGGGGTGGTTTGGGGCTGCTCTCACCCTCCGAAAGCTTCCGCATGCTGGGGTCTTCTTGACCACCATATGCCTTTAAGGTAATCCTTATAGGCATGCCTGAGGTGCACATCCACCCCTCAGACCTCTGACGGCTCCCACGCCCAACCCGTGTTGGAGAGCCGTTTACTACTTCTGGACGCGAGCAGAGCCCAGCCACCCCGACGGGTTATTCTCGCACCAACCATCCGCGTCCCCACATATTCGAGGTTTACAACTATGGGAGCATCTACCCCTAAGGCGCCCACGAAGCGCGAAGGCTTCTCTAGCCGTCGCGTCTTTATCTTTGCCGCCATCGGTTCTGCTGTTGGTCTGGGCAATATTTGGCGTTTCCCCTACATCGCATTTGATAACGGCGGCGGCGCCTTCATGATTCCCTACATTGTCGCCCTGCTGACCGCCGGTCTGACCTTCCTGTTCTTTGACTACGCGATTGGTCACCGTGCGCGTGCGTCGTCCCCGCTTGCTTTCCGCCGTCTGAACCGTAAGACCGAGTTCATCGGCTGGTGGCACATGGGTATTAACTTCGTGATTGCTATCTACTACGCCGCTATTGTGGCGTGGGCTCTGCGTTATATGGTTTTCTCCTTCACCAATGAGTGGGGCGATAACCCGAAGGCGTTCTTCCAGGGTGAGTTCCTGAAGGTTGCAAAGGATCCCGGCGTCTCCCTGGACTTCAACATGGATGTTCTGGTCCCCATGGTGCTGATCTGGGGCGTTCTGCTCGCTGTGATGGCTCTGGGCGTTCAGAAGGGCGTGGGTGCGGCCAACATTATCTTCATCCCGCTGTTGCTGGTCATGTTCGTTGGTCTGGTGATTTACTCGCTGACTCTGCCCGGTGCTATTGATGGTCTGAACGCTCTGTTCACCCCCAGCTGGGATTCCTTGGCTAACCCGGATGTGTGGGTTGCTGCGTACGGCCAGATTTTCTTCTCGCTGTCCATCGGCTTCGGCATTATGATCACCTACTCCTCCTACCTGAAGCCTAAGACTGACCTGACCGGTTCCGGTGCTGTGGTTGGTTTCGCGAACTCCGGTTTTGAGCTTCTTGCTGGTATTGGTGTGTTCGCTGCTCTGGGCTTCATGGCTCAGGCTGCTGGCACCCAGGTGAGCGAGGTTGCGACCAGCGGTATTGGTCTGGCGTTCATCGCGTTCCCGACCATTATTTCTCAGGCGCCCGGTGGCGTGCTGATCGGTATCCTCTTCTTTGGCTCCCTGCTTTTTGCTGGTTTCACCTCCCTCATTTCGATTCTTGAGGTGATTATTGCCGGTATTCAGGATAAGTTCGCGACCTCCCGTCTGGCGTCCACCATTCTGGTGATTGTTCCTATGGCTCTGATTTCGCTGCTGCTGATGCCGACCACCACCGGTCTGTACGTGCTGGATATTCTCGATAACTTCGTGAACCTCTTCGGTATTCTGGCCGCTGGTCTGTGCGCCATTATCGTCGTTGCATACGTGGTTCGCGCACTGCCCGCTCTGGCTGAGCACCTGAACCGCTACTCCTCCATCAAGGTCGGCAAGATCTGGATGATTCTGCTGGCTGTCGTGACCCCGCTGGTTCTGGGCTACTCCCTGATTCAGAGCGTTATCAAGCTTGCGGCAACCCCCTATGAGGGTTACCCCGCGGATCTGCTGGCAATCTTTGGTTGGGGCATGAGCGCACTGCTTCTGGTGGGCGCGATTGTTGTTTCTCTTCTGCCCTGGTCGAAGAAGTCTCGTGCGGCTGAAGAGCCTCCGGCACCTCCGGTGATTGCCGGTCAGGTGGAGCACGGCCACGTTGATTCGACCATTACCCGTTAGGAGCCTTCATGTCTATCTCCGCAATTGTGATGCTCATTGTGGCAATCCTGATCATTTGGGGTGGCCTGGGTTTGGCTCTGCTGAACCTGCACCGTCAGCCGGATCTGGATGCTCTCGATGATGCTGCTGAGGCTCAGGGTTCTGAGCTTTAGCGTGTGAACGCGATATAAAGTGATGCCCCGCAGGCTAACGCCTGCGGGGCATCACTGTGTTTTATGCACTGTGTTTTACGCGGACTGTGTTTTATGCGGATCGAGGCGAGCTACTTGCTCTGTACGTCTTCTGCCTGCACGAGCGGGATCATGCCGGTTTCCGGGTCAGACAGTGCGGAGGCGCGGTAGGAGCGGGAGGCACGCACCGCATCCACGGTGAAGATAATGAGAGCAATCCAGATGAGGCCCAGGCCCAGTACCTTATCGGCGCTCATCTGCTCGTGCAGAACGGTCAGCGCCAGAACAAACTGGATGGTCGGGCCCAGGTACTGCACCATGCCAATAATCGACAGCGGAAGGGCTTTGGTTGCCGCCGCAAAGAGCATGAGCGGCACAACGGTGACCACGCCGGTGGAGGCGAGAAGCCAGAAGTGTCCGGGACCCTCACTGAAGAGAGTCATCTGCCCCTGTGCGTTGAGAATAAACAATGCTGCGATGCCGAAGGGCGCCAGGATAAAGGTCTCTAGGGATAGCGAGACGATGGGGCTCACGTCATGGGCGACGCGCGCCTTGAGCAGACCGTAGATGCCGAAGGAGAACGCCACGCCCAGACCCGTCCAGGGTACCTGGCCGTAGATGAGGCTCATCATCAGCACCGCAATACAGGAAATCGCGACGGACACCCACTGCGCCGGGCGTAGGCGCTCCTGCAGGAAAATCACGCCCAACACCACGGAAACCAGCGGGTTAATGAAATAGCCCAGGGACACGTCAATTGTGTGACCGCTGGTCGTTGCCATCACGTAGATAAGCCAGTTCGCGCCGATGAGGAACGATGCCGCCGTCAGTACCAGCATGATGCGGCGGTCCCGTAGCGCGCGGCGGAAGTCAGCGGTTGCCCGCAAAATCGGTAGCAGCAGGGCGCAGAAAAGGAGGGAGAAGACCACGCGCGCCACCACAATCTCAATCGGTCCCGCCGGTGCCATCATCACAAAATACAGGGGGAGCATGCCCCAAATAAGGTAGGTGCCGATGATGGTGATAAACCCGTTGCGGGTGGTGTGCTTCTGTGTTTCTGACATGGTTTCTTCTTCTGAGCTAATTTCTTCGGTTACGTTCTTCTAATGCTAGTCCTCGGGATGCGCCAGCGGGGGCATTGATGCGCGCTGAGGCTACTCTAGCTGCCGGGCACGCCACAGGCGCGGCACCACGAGGATACCGCGCCTGAGGAATGTTGCGTATTCGGTTTAGAGGCCGAAGAAGCGGGAGAAGAAGCCCTTCTTCTTGGGCTGCTCTGCCTCGCGGCGTGCAGCTTCTGCCTGCTCGCGGCGGGCTGCCTCTTCGTGCTCTGCCTGCAGGTCGGGAGCTGCACCAGCGTTGCGGATGGGCTCCACGTGCTGCTCCTCGTACTCTGCAGCCTCCTGCTCAACCTCGACGGGCTGCTCAGCAACAGGCTCAGCAGCGGCCGGCTCCTCAGCGTATTCGACGGAAGCCTCAACGGCTTCGTACTCGGGCTGCTCGGCACCGATGGATTCGTCGGTGTAGACGCGGGCCTGCTCGGTCTCTTCCGCCTCGTACTCGCCGGGCAGGGTCTCCACGGTGACCAGGCCGGGCTCTGCGTGCTCTGCCGGATCCTGATCGAAGGGAGCCTCGTCGGCGGGGTAGAGGTTCTCGGTGCTCTCAACGCCGGCAACCTCGGTCTCTGCGACCGGTGCGTGCTCGGCAATTTCGACGGCGCGCTCAGCCTCAGCTTCGGCACGTGCGGCGGCGCGTTCTGCCGCCTCCTGCTCGCGCTGTGCGTTCTGTGCGGCTGCCTCAGCGGCTGCCACGCGCTCAATCTCGGCGCGCAGTGCCGCGAGAGATTCGCGACGCTGTGCGGCAGCGGCTGCGCACTGCTCCAAAACCTCGGGGCCAACCTGAGGCTCGGCCTGCTCGATGCCGCTGATGCGGCCCTCGTCAAACCACAGGCGCAGGGCACCGTCGGTTGCGGTCAGCACGGCGGTTGCCTCGGTGTCCCAGGCAATGTGGAAGCCACGCTGCTGAGCGTAGGAGTCCACCGCCAGAACCTGGTTGTGTACCTCTTCGCTCTGCAGGGTCTTAGCAATGACGCGGCCAATACCCTTGTAGGTCGGTGCCTCGAGGGTCAGCTCGGCGCCCTCCAGCAGGGTCCATGCGCGCACGCCAGCGCCCGCGGGTAGCGGGTAGTGTGCGTACAGGCCGCTAATGGTCTTGGTCGCCAGGGTCAGGCGGCGTGCCAGGGACTCGGAGAGGGGCAGTTCGTCGGTGGTCAGCTCGGTCAGGCCGTCACGCTCACCGGTTTCACGCGCCTGAATAGCGGCAGAAACAACGGAGTCGGGGAAGTAGCCCAGCTGCTGCCACGACCAAATCCAAGTACCGCGGTTCTCAGATTCAGTGCCCAGCAGGTGCGGCTTGAGAGAGAGCGGGGGAGTGGTCTCAAAATCCAGAGACTGGGAGGTGAAATCCACGTTCCACTCGGAGGTACCCACGAGCTCAGCGAGTCGAGCCTGGTACTCGGTGGAGATAAAGATCGATGCGTCGATAAGGTCCTGCAGAGAATTCGTCATGATTCAAGATTATCAACCTTTTAGCGTTCACTATGCCGTGTATCCCCGGTTTTAGTGTGCGCTTTAGGCGTATTGGGCTTTAAGGTGCCGGATTGAGCCGTGTCCAAGAGCTCTGAGGGAGAGATAGAGCATATATCTTTCGGCGTAAACTATCTGCTTTGAGTGCCTGTGTTCGTTAGAATCGAAGGGACGGCTTCTTCCGGCACCCTGTAAGCCGACACTACGACCGAACACGGATGCCTCCAGCCGCGCCGTATTCACACTCAAGGATGTATGAACTATGACTGAACCCCGCCTCGCCGAGACGAGTAGCCGCGCCGCGCGCATCCAGGACGCGCTGAACAACATTGGAAGCTGGCTGCTGGATGTCGTTAGTGTTGACCCGGGCTGGAGTGAAATGGTGCTGGACGTCAAACCTTTGGCAGGTCAGATTTTCGTGCGCGTGCGTGAATTCCGCGACGGTGAAGAGTTCATCGGCACCATCGGCCCGCTCAAGGACGGCTCGCCCATTATTGCTGAGGTTCGCAAGCTGCAGCGCGCCGCCTACGACGGTAACCGCGGCACCTGGTTTACCGCCTCCATCGTGGTGGCGGCTACCGGCTGGCCCAACCCGCAGTTCAGCGTGGGTGCCTCCTATAACCGTGACGATGAGCCTGCTAGCTGGAAGAATGAAGGCACCCTGACCGCAACCGACGTGCGTGAGCACCTGGCTGAGTTCCCTCGCGATACTTCGCGTATTCCGCAGTGGGCTCGTGAGCGTATGGAGGGCCGTGCCCGCCACTCTGCTGTAGCTGCACTGTCTTCGAGCGAGCATGAGATTCCGAACCCGTACCTGGTCTCCGCTCTGGAAACCTTCCGTAACGATGTGCAGGAGCGAACCCTCATTAACGTGGTTCGTACGATGCTCGGTGGTGACGTTCTGCTCGATGCTACCGGCTCCCTGCTGATTCCCTCCGAGACCGACGCGATGGGCCCCGAATCGGTGCTGGCTCACCAGGTTATTCGCATGCCCGAGACCGGCATGCAGGCGCTGTGCGTGTTCTCCTCTTCCGAGCACATTGGCAAGAGCTACGTACGTCAGGAATCCGAGGGTGACGAGCTGATTCTGCGCGAACCGGCGATGAAGGTCTTCATTGACTTCCTTAACAATGAGGCGCTGGATCTGATTGTGGTTGATCCCGGCACCGATCACGAGTGCTACATTGAGCGCGCTCAGGTGCACTGGATTGTCACTTCTCCCCGTAATGACGGCGCGAAGATGGCGCTGGTGCAGGACAACATGCAGATGCTGCTCGGCTCGCTGGTGTCCCCGGCGTCCGTACTGCTGGTGGGCGTTGACCCTGCCGACCCGTCCGGCACCTCCTTTGTGTTTGACCCGGATGAGAACGGCAACCCGCAGAGCCTGCTGGTGTTCACCTCGCCCATTGAGATTGCGGCACTGGACCCGCATATTGAGGTGCGTTCGGCGAACGCCCTGGATATTCTGCGTTACGCCCTGGATATTGGCGCACCGAGCGTGAAGGTGAACGCGATTAACCCTTCGACCGTGCTGAGCGCGGCGCAGATTCGCGAGCTGCTGGAGATTGTGGATTCGCAGCCCCGCATGGGTGCCTAGGTCCTGCATCGAATACCTTAAAGCGTTGAGGCGACGACACGAGTAGTGTCGCCGCCTCAACGGTTTAAAACGTTCATGACCGAGCGGGTCTACCCGACTAAAAGCTACGCCGCTAGGATGCGTGCTGCCGCTTCCTGCTGAGCGCGGGCGAGTGCCGCCTCCTGCTCGGTCTGGCAGTCTACGCACACGCCCTGATAGAGCACGTCTGCGCTGAAGAGCGCCATGCCGTGAAAATCGCTGGGGGTCAGGCAGGGCGCGGAGCCGACCGCGCAGTCCACGTCTTCGACCTTGCCGCAGCGTACGCAGAAGGCGTGGTGGTGGTTGTCACCCGTGCGGGTTTCGTAGAGGGCGGGGGTTCCCGGCGGCTCAAACTTGCGCAGCAGGTCGATATCGGTCAGGTCGGCAAGAATCACGTAGACCGACTGAACCGTAATGGCGGGGATGCGCTCGCGGACTGCCTGCACGATGGTGTCGGCGGTGGAGTGCGGGTGCTCCTGTACTGCGTGCAGTACGGCGAGGCGCTGCTTGGTGACGCGGCGGCCCTTGGTGCGCAAGCCGGTGGTCCATGCTTCTTCGAGCTGTTCGGGGCTCATTGCGGAGAGCAGAGGTAGGCCGGTGGTGTGGGCGCAGCCGGTATTGTGATGGTCTGGGCTTTGAGTCTTCTTCGGATTGGAGGTAGTTTTTGCGTCGGTCATAGGTTTAAGTCTACACATTATTATGAGAAATTCATCATTATCTTATGAAAAACTCATAATAAGCCGGTGGGGCGTCCCTTTCATCCACTCTGTGGCGCCCCTCCTCACCCTGGCCTCGGGTGTGAAGAGATGCCGTACAATCAAAGAACCTAGAGTAACCCGCACCGGCGATCACCATCAAGGAGGATAGGGTCATGGTGTACGACTTCACAAACCCCATCTACATTTTGCTGATGGTTCTGCTCTTTGGTGTGCCCATTGTGACCCCGGTGATTTACGGCCAGTACCGCAGTACTACCACCGGTTTTGATCTGGAGGGGCAGTTGATGCTCGGTCTGCTCTTCACTCTTTTTCTGGGTGCTTACGGCACGATTCTATTGCTCGGTATTTTTCCGACTGCTACGGCGCAGGTGCTGGAGCAGGTGCCCCTGGTGAATATCCCGGGCGCCATTCCCTAATACCTCCCGCATAGTTTGGCGCGTCGGTGACGCTCTGGGTGAATCCGCGCGCCATAAGGTGCGCCCGCGGGTGCTTGCACGTATTCTATAGAGTCAAGTACACGCTGTACGCGCTGACCTATTTGCTTAGGAGGATACCCATGCACCGTCATAACAATGGACTGAAAACTGCCCTGCTGATGGGCTCCATGGTGGGCATGATGCTGCTCATTGGTGGCCTGCTTTCGGCGACCTTCCGCACCTCTTTTTTCATCTGGATTATGGGTCTGGTGAGCTTGGCTTCGGTCGCGTACACCTACTGGAACTCCGATAAGCTCGCTCTGCGCTCCATGAATGCGTACCCGGTCAGCCGTGAAGAGGTTCCGGTGCTTTACGACATTGTGGAGGAGCTGTCCTCCCGCGCGGGTCAGCCCATGCCCGCCCTCTACGTGGCACCGACCATGACCCCGAACGCGTTCGCAACCGGTCGTAACCCGCAGAATGCGGCGGTGTGCTGCACCGAGGGTATTCTGCAGCTGTTGGATGAGCGCGAGATGCGCGGTGTGCTCGGCCACGAGCTGATGCACGTGTACAACCGCGATATTCTGACCTCTTCGGTGGCGGCGGGTATCGCCTCCATTATCGGTACTGTTGCCCAGTTCCTTTCGTTTGGCGCGATGTTCGGTGGATCCAACCGCGATGGTGAACGTTCGAACCCTCTCGCCATGTTTGTGGTTGCCATGCTGGCTCCCATTGCTACGCAGATTATTCAGATGGCTATTAGCCGCACCCGCGAATTTGATGCCGATGAGGACGGCGCACGTCTGACCGGCGACCCGCTGGCTTTGGCTTCGGCACTGCACAAGCTGGAGAGCGGCGTGTCCATGTACCCGATGGACCCGAACAGCCGCAACGCTGAGGCGGCGAGCGCCATGATGATTGCGAATCCCTTCGGTTCGCTGAAGGATATGCTTTCTACTCACCCGCCGATGGATCAGCGTATTGCGCGTCTGCAGCAGCAGGCTCGTGAGATGGGTCAGTACTAGGGCTTTTCTCACCCTCATCTCCGGGCGCGAATGTGGTGCTGTATGAAGATGGCGTTGCATGAATATGACCCGGGGTGACGATTATGACCCGCGATGACGGGTCAGCAGACAAAAAGTCTTCGGGGTGGCTACTGTGGAAGTAGCCACCCCGAAGACTTTTTGCATGAGGACTTTTGCGTTTCGGCTTCTAGCCCTCTTCCCTCACCCAGCGCGGGGCGGGGGAGGAGGGGAACGCCTCGCCGGAGCTTAGCGGTAGTTGACGAACTGCAGGTCAACCTCAAGGTCGGCGGACTTGAGCATTGCAATGACTTCCTGCAGGTCATCGCGGGACTTGGAGGAGACGCGCAGCTCATCGCCCTGGATGTTCGCCTTCACGCCCTTGGGGCCCTCTTCGCGGATCATCTTGGAGATCTTCTTTGCCTGATCCTGCGCGATGCCTTCCTTGATGGAGCACTCGATGCGGGTTTCCTTACCGGATGCGTAGGGCTTGCCGGAGTCCAGGGACTTCAGGGAGATGCCGCGCTTGACCAGCTTGGACTGGAAAACGTCGAGCACTGCCAGGGCGCGCTCTTCGGCGTTTGCCTTGATGAGGATCTTGTCGCCGGAGTAGTCGATTTCTGCGCCAACGCCGCGGAAGTCGTAACGCTGGGAGATTTCCTTCTGTGCCTGGTGCAGCGCGTTGGAAACTTCCTGCTTGTCCACCTTGGACACAATGTCGAATGACGATTCGCTAGCCATGGGCTTTCCTTTCGTGAATGAGGTGCTACTGGCACCGGTTAGTACTAGCCTACCGGGTCAGGGCTCTTGTTCACAGCTAACTACCAGAATAACGGGCCTGTTTTACAGGTGTTACTAACCTAAAAAGAGGACAATAGAAATATGACCACTCCTAACCTGTCCGCAACGGACCTGCGCACGAGCGAGGAAGCTCGCGACCTGCAAACTCTCCTTTTCATCGACCTGCATACCTCTTTGGGTGCTGAGCCCGAGGGTATTCCTGAGGCGGAGCGTCTCAACGAATCTGATCGTCACGATATTCAGCTTGACCTGCATGAGGAAGATGCTGAGCCTTCTCCCTTTGACGGTATCGGTATCACTCTGACGGAGCCTTCGCTGGTGGCGCGTTTCCGCGGTGTTCGCCGTGACCTGGAACGTGAGATTGCCGGTGACATGTGCACTGTGGAGCAGGCGCGCCGCTACCTGGAGCACCTGGAGATTGTGCTTCTGCTTGAGCAGGATGGCGATACTCCTTCCCGCTCCTTCTAAAGCTGCTGTAGGCGGTGGCTTTATTTACGGGCTTTATTCACGGCTTTACTTATAGGGTGAGAGCGCGGGTTGCGATAAATACAACCAGATATATAACCTTCGTCACAAAACCCTATGTGAAGTGTACAAGTCCCTAAAACTGCTGTAGAGTAGTCTCTGTTCGCTTGAGCGAGCAACTAGCACCTAGCTAGGCGGCAGGTTACCCGAGCGGCCAAAGGGGGCTGACTGTAAATCAGCTGGCACTGCCTACGGGGGTTCGAATCCCTCACCTGCCACAAATAGCCCGGTTACGAAAGTAACCGGGCTTTTGTGTATCTAAAACCAGTTTTATAGCGGATTCCGCAGCCGCTTTCCAGCCCAGCGGCTTTCCACCGCGGTAATCTTCCACCACAGTGGTCTTCCACAGCAACGGTCTTTCATGGTTGCGCCCGTATTTTCTGGGTGCCCGCATTGGGTGCTTTCCTCAGGATGCTGTAGGGGACGACCATGGGGCTTCGCCCGCCGGGTCGGGCGCCTCCATCATTCGGCTACAGGAACATTCCTCAGAGTATTTGCGACACGCCCGTAAACCGGCTGAAACAGCCGCGAAAAGTATTTACTATGACCGCAATTCGTCATATCTTTCACAATGTTTGAATCTCAGGGCGAACAATTCGCGATTGGGGTCTTGAGGGTGTAGTTTTATCTCATGGCTACTATTGAAATTACTCAGCAGAACCTGACTGCTACCGTCGAGAGCAACGATATTGTCTTCCTGGACTTCTGGGCAGATTGGTGCGGTCCCTGCAAGCAGTTCTCCCCCGTCTACGAGGCGGCTTCGGAGAAGAACAGTGACATTGTTTTCGGTAAGGTCGACACCGAGGACCAGGGCCAGCTCGCTCAGGCAGCAGGCATCACCTCCATCCCCACCATCATGGGCTTCCGTGACGGTATCCTGGTATACCAGCAGGCTGGCGCACTGCGCGAAGACCAGCTGGAGACCGTAATCGGTTCGATCCGCGAGCTCGACATGGACAAGGTCCGTGCAGAGATCGCAGCAGCAGAGGGCTCTGCAGAGAAGAAGTAAGCTCACCACCACAAAAGAGCTTGAACGGGGCGCACCCGCCGGCACAACCGGCAGGGGCGCCCCGTCCCCTTTTAAAGCAGGTGCGCCCCGTCCCCTTTTACCCTCGTGAGGGTGCAGGAGTTAGCGGTCGCGGTGATCCTCAATGGTCATGCGCGCCCCGTAGCGCTGCTTCGAAAAGCCCGAAGCATGCATGAGCCGCACCAGACGCTGCCGATGCGGGCTAAAGGGCGCCAGCAGGGAGAGCATTCCCGCATCATCGGTGCGCTGACCGGTGAACAGTTCACCAACCGCGTGCGCTAGATGATAGTCGCCCACGCTGATGGCATCCGGGTGCCCGCACACACGCTGCAGGGCCTCGGAAATACTCCACGGGCCCACGCCGCGCACAGCGTGCAGGCTCCGCGCCAGAAGTGCGACGTCGCCTTCTGCCGCAATGTTTTTTAGAGACTCTGCGGAACGAGCGTAAGCGTACACGGCATCGTAGCGGCTTTTATCAACGCCAGCCCGATGCCAATCCCAGGTAGGAATCGTCGCCAGGGTCCGGGCGTTTGGGTAGACGCGCATCCCCTCCGGCTGATGCCCCAACCTGGTCGAAGGGGCGGGGGAGCCGTACTTTCGCAGAACCCAGCCTAAGGTCCTGAACGCTTCGGTCTGGGTGATGCGCTGCTCCACAATGGCGTTGAGCATCTGCCGGTCCAGCTGCCCCGAAGCGCTGAGGCGGAGCCCCGGATTCTGCCGCCACGCCTGCTGAACACGCGGCGGAAGAGACTCAAAAGAAGACAGAGCACCGAACTGTTCGGCGGGGTCGTGCAACCCCAGCCAGTACGTCATTTCCTGTGCTAGCGCCTGAAGGTCGGCTCGCGCCTGCATCTGCTGATCAGCGGCACTATAAGAAACCCAGATACGAATACGCACCGGGCGCATCAGCAGGCGATGCAGGGAGGGGAGAGTCTCGGGAAGCTTAGCTGGCTGCGCCAATCGTTCGGCGTACAGCACCGCCGGGAACTCATGAAACGGCGTGCGAGCCGTCAACCAGATTCTCTCGGCACCATCCGCGCGGCTCAGCGCACGATACGAAAGATCCTGAGCACCGCGGCGCAACGACCCCAAGGTCTGCGCCAACTGCAGCGGAACATGCGGCTCAATCACAACCTCGCATACCTCCGGGCTCAGAGCGCCCGGAAGAGACGAAACAGCGGGGGAGAGAGTACGACCCTGAACGCGCGGTTCGTGAAGAACATCCGCAAGCGCTGGCGCATAGGGCACACCAGCTGCCGCTAAAGGATGCCGGATGCGCCGAGCACCCGCTACCGGGTGGCTGTCAAGGGCCGCACAGTTAGGGGTGACACCGCCGGGGGTTGAGGAAGGAAACGTACTCACCACACCAGTCTATGCGCCCAAACCGGGCAACAACATCCGGGGCAGATATTTGAGGAATAAGATACAAAAAGTGCAGGAAGGGCAGGTACGCCACTAATGCGATACTCTAAAAGGTAGAGCGAGAACGAACGCCAATACCGGCACGACATAGGCGGTGCGTTCCACTCGCTCCGTGGGCGCCTGTAGCCCGGATACACACCCCGAGAGAAGGACGCCTATGGCAGCGGAAGCACACGAAGCATCCTCGAATACTGACGCCCCTGAACAGAAGAACAGCACCGCCACCGGTGCGGGCCGTACTCAGCGCGCCAAGAAACAGCCGCGTCAGTCCCTCACCGAGCGCGTCAAGAGCATCCGCCCCCTCGAACTACTACCCGGCCTGCTGCTTGCCGCCGCCGTCATGGCGCTGTACACCTACTACTCGCTGCAGCAGGTGAAACACTGGATTACGCCCTCCTGGGACCTGGCGATTTTCACCCAGATGGCGCAGGCGTACTCGCACTTCTCCGTGCCCATCGTGCCCATTAAGGGGCCCGACTTTAACCTCTGGGGTGACCACTTCCACCCGATTCTGGTGCTCCTGGGGCCCATCTACGCGGTGTTCCCCTCGCCGACCACCCTGCTGGTGGTGCAGAACGCCCTGGTCGCCTTCGCAAGCTTCGCCATTGTGCGTTTCACTCAGCGTGCCTTCGCGCTCGCCCAAAAAACTGAAGATGCACAGAAAACTGAAGACGCGCAGGACGCTCAAGCCGCAAAACTTCAGGGTGTTATCCCGACCATCACCGGTCTGCTCCTCGGCGCCGGATTCGCCCTCAGCTTCGGCGTTCAGCAAGCTATCGCCGCCCAATTCCATGAAGTAGCCTTCGCCGTGCCGCTGCTCGCCATGAGCCTCGGCTACCTGGTGCTCGCCTCACGAGTGAGCGGCACCGAACGCGCACGCTACCTCGCCTACGCCTGCTGGTGGGCTCTACCCATTGCTTTCGTCAAAGAAGATATGGGCATTACTGTCGCGGCCATCGGCCTCATAATCTTTATCCGCACCGGCTGGCTGAGCACTGCCGTCGACATTCTGATGCCGCGCCTCTCCGCCGGCACCCCCGCCCCCATGCGCACCCGCATGCAGCAGCTCTACTCCTCCTGGGCGCGCACCCCCGCCGTCGCCGAATCCACCATGGTCATGATTTGGGGCGTATTCTGGTCCGCCGTCGCCATCTACGTGATCCTGCCCTACTTTAATAGCGGCGGAAACTTCGACTATGCCGACAAGGTGAACTTCTCCGCAGCCCTGGGCGACCCCTTCGGCTCGGCACTGCAAATGCTCAGCAATAACACCAAGCTGGCAACCCTCGGCCTGCTGCTCATTACCGGAGCGGTCCTCTGGGTGATTTCTCCTCTGGCGGCAATTGCTCTGCCGACCCTCGCATGGCGACTGCTCTCCACCATGGAATCCTACTGGGCAAGCACCTGGCACTACTCGCTCGTGCTCATGCCCATCGTCTTCCTCGCCCTGCTCGACGCTGTCATGCGGATACGCTACGGCGTGGTTCCCGCAGCGATTCCGGTACGCTCGGCCGCGCGCGCAGCCGATAGCGCCTCCACCCAGGATGCTGGCGTGCCGACCAAACCCGGCCGCCTCACCGCCCTGGCGCGCCGCATGCCCGTATGGGCTCTGCCCGCCGTGGCGCTCTTGCTTGCGGCGTCCCCGATTTTTGTTGCCGGCTCCCAGCAGCCCCTCGCGTCCCTGGGCAACGCACAGTTCACCGCCTCCGCGCTGACCACCACCGACCAGATGAAGCAGGACGCCGTGCAGAAGGTCCCCGAAGGAGTAACGGTCGCATCTGACCTGTCGATTCTGACCCAGCTAATCCCCGGCCGCACCGTCTACTGGATCGGCCACACCGGCGAACCCGCCCCCGACTACGTGGTCATTGACCGCAAGAGCAACTCCTGGGGTGGCAACCCGCCGACCAACGCCGCACAGTACGCGGCTGACCGCTACGGCCACTCCTACGCTAAGTACGCGACCGTCGGCACGATTGATATTGTGCGACGCGTAGACTAGCCCTTCGGTTTAACTTCTCAATGAGCACCCACCCTCCGAAAGTGAGGGTGGGTGCTCGCCTTTAAGAGATGAGGTTTTAAGCACCTTTTTATAGCCCAGGCGGGGACCCTACTGTACACTGGATAGAACACGGGAACCCCCGATGAAGGTCTTGTGCGCACCCGGCACCCAAGGTGGTGCTGGAATTGTAGGTGCGCCGTACTCACCATCACCGATTGATACGCCCCACAAAAATGCGGTTCATACCGTACACGCGGGCTTCTCTTAACGATCTCTGGTCCAGCGTCTTTGCTGCGTCTGCTGTAACAGACACACCACCGCCACAGAGCGGGAAGGCGAATCACCAGGAATACGTGACATTGCATGTGAGCATTACCCACCCTGTACACCCTTGATTCACAGGGACTACTGTGCGCCAAGCGCAGAGTACAAACAGGCGTGCGGATAATGTGCCGAGAAATTCAAGACCACCCCCAGCAAAAGCCGCTACCCGCAGCATCCGCAGAACACCTCTGCAGAATGCGCCGGTAACGGAGGACCCCTGGACGTTCTACTCCCCAGGGGATGATGTGTGGCTGGGCCGTGAAGGGGACACCCGGTAAGCGCCGAAAAGCGTGCGCTATCCACCCCTACCGTATAGAGGAAAAATTGACTGAGAATACTGCTACCCCGGCCGAACTGAACGCCGAGGCAGAGACCGTTGTGACCACTGAGAACACCGCAGAGAATATTGTTGAGAGCCCTGCTGTAGAAGCAGAAGAAACCACCGCAGAAGCTACTGCAGAAGCACCCGCCGCAGAAGAAACCGGTGCAGAAGAAACCGCCGAAAAGGCTGAAGAAGAAGGCGTACGCTTCACCGACCTGGGCCTGGACGCTCGCGTCCTGGCAGCCCTGGAAGAGGTAGGCTACGAGAAGCCGTCCCCCATTCAGGAACAGACCATCCCCCTGCTGCTTGAGGGCCACGACGTGGTTGGTCTGGCACAGACCGGTACCGGTAAGACCGCAGCATTCGCGCTGCCGGCACTGTCCCGCATGGCTGAACTTGCCGACATCAACGGCGTCTCCCGCGACACCCAGGTCCTGGTCCTGGCACCCACCCGCGAGCTGGCTCTGCAGGTTGCAGAAGCCTTCTCCTCCTACGCAACCCACATGGAGGACTTCACCGTCCTGCCCATCTACGGTGGCTCCCCCTACGGCCCGCAGCTGGCCGGTCTGCGCCGCGGTGCGCAGGTCGTCGTCGGTACCCCCGGCCGCGTGATTGACCACCTGGAAAAGGGCTCCCTG
The DNA here is from genome assembly GCF_963507905.1 of uncultured Rothia sp. Taxonomy (GTDB): domain Bacteria; phylum Actinomycetota; class Actinomycetes; order Actinomycetales; family Micrococcaceae; genus Rothia. The sequence goes on from NZ_CAUOUU010000001.1 coordinate 328,533, forward strand.
GACCTGTCCAACCTGCAGTATCTGGTACTCGATGAGGCAGACGAAATGCTGCGCATGGGCTTCGCTGAAGACGTGGAAAAGATCCTTGAAGGTACCCCCGACAACAAGCAGGTTGCCCTCTTCTCCGCAACCATGCCCAACTCGATCCGTAAGATTGCTCAGCAGTACCTGAACGACCCCGTCGAGGTTCGCGTCAAGGCTAAGACCACCACCAGTGCAAACATCACCCAGCGCTACATGCAGGTCATGCACTCCCACAAGCTGGACGCAATGACCCGCGTGCTCGAGGTTGAAAACTACGACGGCATCATCGTCTTCGTGCGCACCAAGAAGGAAACCGAGGAAGTTGCCGACAAGCTGAAGGCACGCGGTTTCGCGGCAGCAGCGATTAACGGTGACATCCCCCAGCAGCTGCGTGAGCGCACCGTTGACGCCCTGCGTGACGGCCGCATCGACATCCTCGTGGCAACCGACGTGGCGGCACGCGGTCTGGACGTTGAGCGCATCTCCCTGGTCGTCAACTACGACATCCCCCACGACACCGAGTCCTACGTGCACCGCATCGGTCGTACCGGCCGTGCAGGTCGCGAAGGTGCCGCAATCCTCTTCGTCACCCCGCGTGAGAAGTACATGCTGCGTCAGATCGAGAAGGCAACCCGCCAGAAGGTCGAGCCGATGCACATGCCCACCGCAGAGGCAGTGAACGAGACCCGTAAGCAGCGCTTCGCACAGCAGATTACCGAGACCATCGAATCTGAGGACCTGAGCTTCTTCCGCGAGATTATCGAGGACTACGAGAACGAGCACGACACCACCGCTGAGGACATTGCAGCTGCACTGGCTGTTATCGCCCAGCAGGGTCGTCCCTTCTTCCTCGATGAGAGCGAAGATATCGCCAACAAGTCCCGCCCCTTCTCTGATGAGGATTCTGATCGCGGCGGCCGCAAGGCAAAGCGCGGACACAACGACGAGGGCATGGTCAACTACAAGTTGAACGTTGGCCGTTCCTCCCGCGTGACCGCAGGCGCTATTGTGGGCGCACTGGCTAACGAGGGCGGCATTAAGGGCTCCCAGATTGGCTCCATCGACATTCGCCAGCACTTTACCATTGTTGGCCTGCCCGAGGACCTGCCCCGCGACTTCTTTGATCGCCTGCGCGACACCAAGATTGCTGGCGAGTTCATCAACATCCGCAAGGACAACGGTCCCAAGGGTGGCGGCGGTGGCCGCAGCTTCGGTGGTGGCCGTCGTGAGGGCGGTTTCCGCGACTTCGATCGCCGCGATGGTGGTCGTCGTGAAGGTGGCCGCCGCGAGGGTGGTTACCGCGGTAACCGTGATGGTGGCCGTGACTTCGGCGGTGACCGCGACTTCAAGCGTGGCGGCCGTGATTTCGGTGGCAAGCGCAATGATCGTGACTTCGGTGGTCGCGACTTTGGTGGCCGTGATAACCGCCGTGAGGGTGGCTACCGTGGCAACCGTGATGGTGGCCGCGACTTCGGTGGCCGTGATAACCGTCGCGATGGCGGCTACCGCGGTAACCGTGACGGTGGCCGTGATTTCGGCGGCCGCGGTAAGCGCTACTAAGATTTCGGCTAAGCCCGGATCTGCGGTGCGAGGGGCTTGCTGAGGCTATCGGCTAGCAGCCTTGTCATCCGCAGATGATTCAAAGACCGGCAGGGGAGTGATGAGCTCTCCTGCCGGTCTTTGTGTATCTGTGTGTTGATGTGTTTGCATCAGCTGCTGCGGTGGTTCCCGATCAATACTGGGGCGCTCTGTCGGTGCTGGGCTCTCGGGCGGCAGCGTGGAGAACAACCAAGCATAAATGTGGCGTATGCCATAGATTTTCTACTTGCGAGCATTCGTGAAGACCTGTATAGTTTTACCTGTTGCCCCGATAGCTCAGTGGTAGAGCGCCATCTTGGTAAGATGGAGGTCCCGGGATCGATTCCCGGTCGGGGCTCTCTCATTAATTCATGCGAGAGCACGTATTAATGATGTGGCGGTGTAGCTCAGCTGGTTAGAGCGCACGACTCATAATCGTGAGGTCGACGGATCGAGCCCGTCCACCGCTACGCCCCGATAGCTCAGTGGTAGAGCGCCATCTTGGTAAGATGGAGGTCCCGGGATCGATTCCCGGTCGGGGCTCAGATAAGCCTGTCTCTTCGGAGGCAGGCTTTTTTGTTTGCCTAATGTGTGCGCCTCAAGCCCGGTCTGCAGGTGCCCGGCGCGCGGCTCGACACCTGGTAGAAGAGCATGCCGGGTAGAGCATGCCGGGTAGAGCAAAGCCCCCGAGAGAAAAACTCGGGGGCTTCGTCTTTATGCTCTGATCAAAGCGTTAGGAGGCGCGGCGCACCACCGGCAGCTGGGACAGCAGCTCGTAGGAGCGCAGGCGGTCCTCGTGCTCCCACGCCTCGGTCATGACGATAAGCTCGTCAGCGCCCGTGCGCGCCACCAGGTCCTCAATACGAGCCTGCGCGGTGGCGGGAGAGCCTACGATTGCCTCAGCGGTCATGCGTTCAACGTGCATCTTCTCCGCGTCGGTCCAGACGGCGTCCATATCTTCCACGGGAGGTGCGAAAGACAAATTGCCGCGCACCACACCCAGGAAATGCTGCTGCTGGGTCGTGTACAGGTAGCGTGCTCGCTCATCGGTATCGGCGAGCATCGCGGTTGCACCCACCATGACGTAGGGCTGTTCCAGGTGCTCCGAGGGCTTGAAGTTCGCGCGGTAGGTGTCCACCGCCTCCTGCAGCATTGCGGGCGCAAAATGCGAAGCGAATGCGTAGGGTAGACCCAGCTGTGCGGCAAGCTGCGCACCGAATAGGGAAGAACCCAGAATGTACAGGGGCACATTCGAACCCTGACCGGGAATGGCGTGCACGCGGTGCATGGGGGAGGGCTCACCCAGGAAGCGCTGTAGCTGCTGCACCTCGGCGGGGAAGCTCATGGCGGCAGAATCGTCGCGGCGCAAAGCGGCGGCGGTCATCGGGTCAGTGCCGGGCGCACGGCCCACACCCAGGTCAATACGACCCGGGTGGAACGCGTTGAGGGTACCGAATTGCTCCGCCACCACGTAGGGTGCGTGGTTGGGGAGCATAATGCCTCCCGAGCCCACGCGAATACGCTCGGTTGCGGCGGCAATCTCCGCCATGACCACGACGGTCGCCGAGGACAGCAGGGAGCCGGCATTGTGGTGCTCGGCGACCCAGAAACGCTCGTAGCCGTAGGACTCAGCCGCGCGGGCGGCATCGATGGTGTTGAGCATGGTCTGGTGCTGACGCTGATCGGGGCGGTGCGGCATCAGGTCAAGTACCGAAATTTTTACGTTGGAAGACATAACTTTTCCTTCTTGATTGATTGCGGGTACTCATTCAGCCTACGCCTGCTTGGGCTGTACGGGTAGGGGCGCGCCGGGCGCCTTCGCTAGCAGGTAAAAAATGCGACGAAATACTACACGCCTGCATTCTGGTTGCCTGCATGCCGATTACCTGCACAGTGGTCTGTCCACTCTATGGTCTGTCCACTCTGTGCGTTCGAGCTGAACACTGTGCATAAGAGCGGTAGACTGAAATCATGAGCATTAACCCTGAGATTGTGGGCAGAGTCTACTCGTCCGAGAACATCTACGTTGTCGGTCGTGAAAAGATCCGCGAATTTGCCCGAGCAGTTCACGCAGAAAACCCCCTCCACCACGACGTTGAGGCAGCCCGCGCGGCAGGGTACGCAGATGTGATCGCCCCGCCGACCTTCGCCATTATCCTGGCGCAGGCAGCCGACGCGGCACTCATCAACGACGATTCCGCCGGTATTGATTTCTCCCGCGTGGTGCACGCCGACCAGCGCTTCACTCATCACCGCCCCATCGTTGCCGGTGATGAGTTGCGCACCGAAGTTCACGTGGACTCCGTGCGCGTGATGGGCGCCGGCGCAATGCTGACCACCCGCGAAGAAATCGTTGACGCGCAGGGCGAGCCGGTCACCACCTGCATCTCTTCCCTGCTGGTTCGTGCTGAGGAGGAAAACTAATGGTGCGTTTCGAAGATCTTGAAAAGGGCCAGGACATCGGTTCGCGTACCGTGGAGCTCTCCCGCGCTTCGCTGGTGCGTTACGCTGGCGCATCCGGCGACTTCAACCCGATTCACTGGAACGAGCGTTTTGCCCAGTCTGTGGGCCTGTCCGGCGTGATTGCTCACGGCATGCTGACCATGGGTACCGCCGTGCAGCTCGTGAGCGACTGGGTTGGCGACCCCGGCGCAATCGTGGACTACCAGACTCGATTCACCAAGCCCGTTCCCGTGGCGGATGCACCCGGCGGCGAAAACCCCGACACCCCCACGAACGCCCTGACCATCAGCGGTAAGGTGGGTGCCTTGAACGAGGAGGAGCGCACCGCCCGCATTGACCTGACCGTCACCGCTCGTGATGAGGAAGGCAAGGAGCAGAAGGTTCTGATGAAGAGTCAGGCTGTGGTTCGTTTCTCGGCATAGATTTTCTGTGTGTAGATAATGTGTGAAAGCCCTGGCGCTACCCGATGCGGTGGTGCCGGGGCTTTTGCGCGCCCGGCTGCATGTGTGGCAGTGGGGTGGTGGCGCTTCTTCTTTGTGGGAGGCGCGCCGGAAAATGAAGGCAAAATCACCATAAGGTTTTCGTGACTTTAACGCGTGGTGGGTATTGACCCCGCACAACGACCGGTATTCTTAACCTATGACTGAAAAGCTGTTGAGCGAACTGACCACCGCCCAGGTAGGCGGCCCCGCTAAGACCTACGTCCGCGCCACCTCCGAAGCAGAAATTATCGAAGCAGTCTCCGCTGCAGACGCCGCAGGCGAACCCGTCCTCATCGTGGGAGGCGGCTCCAACCTGCTGGTTTCCGACGAAGGCTTCAACGGAACCGTCGTGCACATCGCCTCCGAAGGCGTAGAGGTTCTGCCCATCCCCGCATGCGGCGGCGCGAACGTGCGCGTGCAGGCAGGCACCATCTGGGACGACTTCGTGAAGCTCAGCATCGAGAATGAATGGGTCGGCCCCGCGGCTCTCTCCGGCATTCCCGGCACCGTGGGTGCAACCCCCGTGCAGAACGTCGGCGCATACGGCGTTGAGGTGGGCGAGTTCATCGCCTCCGTACGCACCTGGGACCGCGAAAAGAACACTCAGAAGACCTTCGCGAGCGCAGATTTGCGCTTCGGCTACCGCGACTCGGTACTCAAGCGCGCAACCGTCAATGGCTCGCCCCGCTACGTGGTGCTGACCGTTGATTTCCAGTTCACCCTCGGTAGCCTGTCCTCCCCGATTCGTTACGCTGAGCTGGCGAGGAGCCTGGGCGTTGAGCCCGGTCAGCGCGCCGAATCCGCTCTGGTACGCCAGAAGGTGCTGGAGCTGCGTGGCTCCAAGGGCATGGTGCTCAACCCCGAGGACCGTGATACCTTCTCCACCGGTTCCTTCTTCACCAACCCGATCGTTCCGCGTTCTACTCTGGAGTCCCTGCCCGAGGGTGCCCCGAACTTCCCGGTGGTCGTGAAGACTTCCCCGTTCACCGCGGGTGTTGAGGACCCCGATCACGTGAAGCTTTCGGCTGCTTGGCTGATTCAGCACGCAGGCTTCGATAAGGGCTTCGGTCTGGAGGGCGAGTCCCGCGAGATTGCTCAGGGCCGCGCAAGTCTGTCGACCAAGCACACCTTGGCGATTACGAACCGCGGCGGCGCATCCGCTGAGGATATCTTCGCTATTGCCCGCGCTGTGCGCGACGGCGTGCGTGAACGTTTTGGCGTGACCCTGGTTCCTGAGCCTGTCGTGGTCAACGGCGAAATCTAAACGCTTAACTTCTCGCCTCTCGTGGCGTGAGGACGCATAGAATAAACGCTTCGGGCGGTCTCTTCATCAGAGACCGCCCGAAGCGTCGTATTGACCGCTGAGCTAGTGGCGAGGTGAAAAGACGCGCGCCTGCCCCGGCAGGTAGGGCCTGCGCTTGGGCGCTGTGCGCGTTGCCGCCAGGGGAGCGGCAGGCAGGTGCTCCATCAGCACCTGAACCGCCAGGGGAAGCTTCAGCGGCGGGCTGGGGGCGTGGAAAATCGGCTTATGGCGCGTGGGACGGTACGGGTAGTATTCCGCGTCCTCGCTGTGGGACCAGACAAGGTTGCCGAACTCGCCGGGAACGGGGGAGAGCACGTTGGCGTAGTAGGCGCGCGTCTGCAGGTCGGCACGCTCGGAGGTGCCGGTAGATACGCCGCTGGGTACGCGGTCCTGCTCAATGATGAGGGCGCGGACCATGCCGCCTACGGTGCTGACCGCGTTCACGTGCAGGGCGAGCAGGTCCCCGTCTTTGTGATCGACCTGTACCTGCCCGTCCGCGAGGATTCGGGCGCCCATCGTGATGCTGCTGGCGATGCCTTCGCAGAGGGCGCGGATGAGCGCCATACGTGCCGGGTAGAGGTCTGCGATGTCCCAGCCGATGAGGGCGGGCGCGGCGGAATTGCCTGCGTATTCCTCGCAGGATTCGTAGGCGGCGACGTCCACGTAGCCGCGGGCGATGGGCTCGCGGTCGTAGGGGCGGCCGTCGCGCTGTTCCCAGAAGCTGAGGGCGGTTGCGGTAAAGACAGCCTGGCCGTCGCGTACGGCGATGCTGAGCGTAAAGTCCTGCGGGTAGCCGTTTTTGGTGCGCGGGCGCAGGGTGATTGCGCGGGTGTATTCGTTGAATTCCTCGGGCCAGTCCAGGTAGTAGCTCATTTTTGCCCCGTCGCCACGGTGCACGGTGAGTTCGCCCGGCAGCAGCATGGCTTCGGGCACGCCGCCGGTGCGTTCGGCGGCGTAGTGTTCGCTCACGGGCCAGGGGCTGAACTCTGTGCTGTAGAGGTTGGAGAGGAAGGAATCGAGCATAGAACGTATCCTCTCATAGTTTGAGGTTGTGGTGCATGGTTAGAGGGCTTAAATGACAAATGAGCTGTCCCTTCTGACTGCTCGGAAAGAGTGTTCAGAAGGGACAGCTCATTGTGTAGGGGGCGGGCGGCTCGTTAGAGGGATTCGCCGCGGCGTTCAGGCAACAGGAACACGGTGGTTGCCGCTACCAGGAACGCGGTGGAGAAGAGCGTAAAGAGCAACGGGGTTCCACCGAATGCGACCAGCGGCGGCACAATGAGCGGTGCCGCGATGGAGGCGATACGACCGATACCGGCGGCGGCACCGGTGCCGGTTCCGCGCAGGTGGGTCGGGAAGATCTCCGGGCTCAGGGCGTAGAGAGCACCCCACGCGCCGAGGTTGAAGAAGGAGAGCATGCAGCCGGCGAGGATAATGAATACCTCGGCGTGCGCCATACCGTAGCCGGCAGCCGCCAGCGCGGAGCCGAGCAGGAAGGTCGCCAGGGTTGCGCGTCGGCCCCACTTTTCGATGAGGTAGGCAGCGACCGCGTAGCCGGGCAGCTGAGCGAGGGTCATGATGAGCGTGAACGCGAAGGACTTCACGAGGCTGAAGCCCTGGGCATTCAGTAGCGCCGGAATCCAGATGAACGCGCCGTAGTAGGAGAGGTTGATGCAGAACCAGATGACGCACAGGGCGATGGTCTTGCGGCGCTGACCGGCAGCCCAGATCGAGTGGATCTTCGCGGATTCTGCGTTGTCGGTGCTTTCTGCCGCGCCATGTACGGAAGCGTCTTCGGTCTGCTTCTTATTGGTTCGGGAGAAGAGCGCGGGGGACGCCTCGAAGCGTTCAACGATTTGGCGAGCCTGGTCGTGCTTGCCGACCGACTCCAGGAAGCGTACCGACTCGGGGGTTCCCATACGGATCACAAGCGAGTAGATGGCGGGAATCAGACCGATGGCAAGCGCCCAGCGCCAGCCGTTCGCCTGCGGAACGATGAAGGTGCCGATGAGAGCGGCGAGGATCCAGCCCAGAGCCCAGAAAGCCTCCAGGGCGACCACGACGCGGCCGCGGATAGCGCGGGGCGAGAACTCAGAAATCAGGGTGGATGCCACGGGAAGTTCCGCGCCCAGACCCAGACCGACCAAGAAACGGAAGACGAGCAACACGCCCAGGGAGGTCGCCAGGGCGGAGGCGCCGGTCGCCAGACCGTATACCAGCAGGGTGAGGGCGAAGATGTAGCGGCGGCCGAGCTTATCGGCGAGTAGACCGCCGAAGGTTGCGCCGAGCGCCATGCCGGCGAATCCGATGGATCCGAGCCAGGAAGCTTCGGTGGGGCTGAGCTGCCATTCCTTGATGAGTGCCGCCATGACGAAGGAGATGAGGCCAACGTCCATGGCGTCCAGCGCCCAGCCGAGACCCGAGATACCCAGGAGCTTGCCGTGGGCGCGGGTGAAGGGCAGGTTTTCGAGGCGTTCGTTGAGGGTCGGTGCGGCGTTGCGTTCAGTAGCGGGTGCAGAGGTACCAGCGGGTGCAGCAGCGTTGGTGCGGGATGAGTCCGTTGATACGGGACGAGGGGAGGACACGGTAGTGGGTCGCTTCCTTAGTGTTTAGGCGTAGTGCCGGGTGAATTGTTCCTTTACAGTGTATAAAGGTACTTTCGACTTGAACACTATTGAAACGAAAAAATTTTGAAGATGACGGAAAAATCTCAACATGAAGAAATCTTTCACAGCCGCCATTCAGCAGTGAATGCTATTCTCTAACCACCGCCGCCCGGTGAAACTCACCTACGGCACGTTTGGAAGGACCACCCCTGAAAACCATTGAAGATGAAGTCAAAGAAAGCGAAACCAGCCGCTTTCACCGCTGGCTCGAAGCCCGCAAGGAGCGCATGCACGCGCATCCGGTCATGCGTCATCTCTACAAGCCCCTCGTCATCGGCGTGGGCGCCTTCTGCTTTATCGCCGGACTGATTATGCTCGTCACCCCCGGCCCCGGCTGGCTGTTCATCTTTATCGGCCTGGGCATTTGGGGTACCGAATTCACCTGGGCACGCCGCGCCAATATTTTCATGAAGCACGTGGTGCTCACCGCCTGGTACCGCTACCGCGCCTGGCGACAGCAACGCAAGGAACGCAAAGCTGCACGCAAAGCAGAACGTAAGGCGGCCGCCGCAAACCAGCGCTAACCCAGCTCTCATTAACCCGGTCCGCGCAAGATATACGCAGACACAAAAGCCCTCGCTCCCATCCGATAAGAATGGTAGCGAGGGTTTTTTGTTATAGCTTGTCAGTGAGCTTTAGAGCTTGCCAATAGCAATCTGCAGCATGCGGCGAATCGGCTCAGCAGCACCCCAGAGCAGCTGGTCACCCACGGTGAACGCGCTAATGTACTCGGGGCCCATCGCGAGCTTACGCACGCGACCAACCGGAATCTCCAGAGAACCGGAAGCAGCCACGGGGGTCAGCTGCTCCATGGAAGCCTCACGCTCGTTCGGCACGAAGCGAACCCAGGGGTTGTCCTCAGCGATGATGCGCTCAATCTCCTCGAGCGGCAGGTCCTTCTTGAGCTTGATGGTCAGCGCCTGAGAGTGCGAGCGCATCGCAGCGATACGGACGCACAGGCCGTCCATGGTGATCTTCTCGTCCTCGGAGCGGCCCAGGATCTTGTTGGTCTCAACCTCAGCCTTCCACTCCTCGCGGGACTGGCCGTTACCCAAATCCGAGTCAATCCAGGGAATCAGGGAGCCGGAGAGCGGCACACCGAACTGGGTGGAATCCAGCTCACCGGAACGCTGCTTCGCGAGAACCTTGCGGTCGATGTCCAGAATTGCGGATGCGGGGTCGTTCAGCTCCTCGGAGACCTCGTTGCCCAGGTCGCGGAACTGTGCGAGCACCTCGCGCATGTGGCGGGCGCCGCCGCCGGACGCTGCCTGGTAGGTCATGGAGGTAGCCCACTCGACCAGGTCATTCTTGAAGAGGCCGCCCAGACCCATCAGCAGGCAGGAGACGGTGCAGTTACCGCCGACGAAGTCCTTCACGCCGGATGCCAGGCCGCGGTCGATGACGTCGCGGTTGATGGGGTCCAGCACGATGATAGAGTCATCGTTCATGCGCAGGGTGGAAGCTGCGTCAATCCACAGGCCGTCCCAACCGGCCGCACGCAGCTTCGGGTGCACAGCCTCGGTGTAGCCACCGCCCTGAGCGGTCACAATAATCGAGTGCTTACGCAGCTCGTCAATGTCGTATGCGTCCTTCAGCTCGGACGGCTCAATCACGCCGTCGAAGGTGGGCGCTGCGCCACCAACATTAGAGGTGGTGAAGAAGACGGGGGTAATGCCCTCGAAGTCGCCTTCCTCAACCATGCGCTTCATGAGGACGGAGCCCACCATGCCGCGCCAGCCAACAAAACCTACAGAGTCACCGGGATTAAAGTTCATGGTTCCCAGTGTACTCTCAGGCTGGCGGGTGCGGACTGACACCGTACAAAAAATTTGATATTCGGAACGGTCCGGTACCGGCACGTGCGCGAGAGCTACAGACGCTCCAGGCACTGGAACGAGAAGTACATGGGGTTCTTCGTGCCCGACTCATCGAGCAGGTAGCCCTTCTCGCTCTTCTCCCAGGCACTCTCGGAGGTGACCCGCCAGTACCCGTTCGGGGAGCTGCCCTCGCAGTTACCCGCAGAATCTGCAAGCTGCAGTTCGGGCGCTCGCGTATCGCCGGTGATCTCGTTACCTTCCTGGCAGTAGAAGAGAGTACGCTCCACCGTCTCTACCCGACCAAAGGCGGGCAGGTCGGTGCGGGAGAGCGCCTCCGCGTACACGGAGCCGCCACCAATAATCCAAGCATCAACTTCGGCGGTATCTGCGGGGGTATCTTCGAGCGCCCCGCCCGCAGCGTCACGCGCAGCGTACAGCGCCGCATCCAGCGAAGGAACCCACAGCGCACCATCGCGTTCTTCCGCCTCGGTCACCGAACGGCTAATCACAATATTCGTACGGCCCGGCAGCGGGCGAAAACGCGGCGGGCACGACTCCCAGGTGCGGCGACCCATAATCACCGGAGCACCCAGCGTCACCTTCTTGAAATGCGCCAAATCCTCCGGAGCGTACCAGGGCATATCCCCGTTACGACCAATGATGCCGGCATCAGTTTGAGCCCAAATAGCGCCCAGACGGTACATTATGCCTCCTTACAACCTGCAGTTAGACCGCAATCGGGGCGGCAATACCGGGGTGGTGCTTATAATCCACCAGCTCAAAGTCTTCATACTCGTAATCGAAAATAGAAGGCTTCTTGGTCTTAATAACCAACTTCGGGTATGGGTACGGTTCGCGCGGCGGGTAGGGGTTACCCTCCGGGTCGGTGCCGTAGCCCAGCTGCTTCTTCACCTGCTCCAGGTGATTCGAGTAGATGTGGCAGTCGCCGCCGGTCCACACAAACTCGCCCGGCTCCATGCCCACCTCCTGCGCAATCAGGTAGGTCAGCAGAGCGTAGGAGGCGATGTTGAAGGGCACGCCCAGGAACATGTCCGCGCTACGCTGGTACAGCTGGCAGGACAGCTCTTTCACACCGTCCTGGCGTTCGTGCACGTAGAACTGGAAGAGCGCGTGGCAGGGCGGAAGCGCCATGTTGTCCACCTCAGCGGGGTTCCACGCCGAAACAATATGGCGGCGCGAGCTCGGGTTATTCTTCAACGAATCGATAACCTTCGCAATCTGGTCAATCGTGCCGCCGTCGGGGGTCGGCCACGAACGCCACTGCACGCCGTACACCGGGCCCAAATCGCCGTTCTCATCAGCCCACTCATCCCAAATGGTCACGCCGCGCTCCTGCAACCAGCGCACATTTGAAGAACCGCGCAAGAACCACAGCAGCTCAATGGCAACGGACTTGAAGTGCACGCGCTTGGTGGTAATCAGCGGGAACGACTCACGCAGGTCAAAACGCATCTGACGACCAAACACGCCGAAGGTGCCGGTGCCGGTACGGTCGGAACGCTGCGCATCCGCCGCAATGGCGTCCTTGTTCTCCTCGAGGATTTCGCGCAGAAGATCTTCGTAAGGGGTGGGGATTGCATGAGTCATAAGAAAAACCTTGAATCCTGTTAGTAGGCGTCAGAAGCGGCACAATCAGCCGCCCCTCTATTGTAAAACTCTCGAAGATGTACGGATATAGCAAACGCGCTGAGCATAAAGCCCAGCGCGCTCGCTATCAGGGTATAAAAACTAGTCCAGGGCCGCGCGTACTCGCTCCACCGAGACAATACGCGGGTCATCACCCTCAGTCACCTGCAGAACCAGGGTATCGCCGGGCTCCAGGTACGGGTCCTCGGTCGGAAGAACCTCCGCGGAACCCTCAAACAGGTACTCACGCAGAACATCCATCACCCGAGGCAGTACCGGGCGGTGCGTGCACAGCAGCGAGGAAGAATCCTTATCGAACAGGGACGCTACGGTACGGGCAACACGCGCCGGGTGACGCTGGGCGCCCGCCTCAGACAGGGACTTCTTCTCCTTCACCGACACACCATAATCCACCGAGTACGGGGTCACAGTCTGAACGCAACGCAACCACGGGGAAGAAATAATGCGGCTCGGAGCCCACGCCGCAAAGAGACGGCTAGAAGCCAGTGCCTGGCGCTTGCCGGTCGCCGCAAGCGGACGGTCATCCTCAGCGGCCGCCCAGTTCGAACGCGGCTTAGCCTTCGCGTGGCGGGCAATGAGAATCGGGCGGGTGCGCAGCGCATCCGCCTCAGCCAGGGCTTCCAGAGATTCCAGAGGCGCCAGGTCATCATGATTGGTCAGCAGAGCGCGGGCCGCGTCAGTGGTGACCCAGCGCAGCTCATCCACTTCACCCTCATCAGCCAGGGCGCGGGCACCATCGGGCAGCTCAGCAGCCCAGTAGAAGACATCCTTCGGGCGGCCACCCACCGGGTAAGACGTCACCGCCAGGGGCACGCCCAAAACAACCTGCAGGCCGACCTCTTCGCGAATCTCGCGAATAGCGGTCTCTGCCAGGGACTCGCCCGGATCCTGCTTGCCCTTAGGCCAGGACCAGTCATCGTAGCGGGGGCGGTGAATAATCAGAACCTCAAGCGCACCATCGCGCATGCGCCAAATCAGTGCGCCAGAAGCAACAATATCCGCAGTGTTTGTGGGGGCGCGGTCAATGCTGTTGACCGCATCAAAACGTCGTGCCGAGTAGTAGACGGAGGGGGAATCCAGCGGTGCCATATCTCTCTCTCTGATCCTCTTCGCTAGGCTACGCACAATGCCAACGGGCACCATGCTCCGCGTCTAATTGTAGGGGAGAGAACGGTCAAGTTGTAATCTCAACGTAACCTGTTGTTCACTTTTGCGCTAAGTGCACTAGTCCACCGCACGTTTTTGCGCGACACGCGGAAAACCCCGCCTGCCCCACGCCATAAAGCGCGGAAACAGACGGGGTTCACCACCAGAAATCACCGGCAGGTCAGCGGCAAATCCTTAGACCTTATCCACCACGTTCTTACGGGAACGCGAGCTCAGGTAGTACGACTGCACATCCTGCAGGGGGTTGCCCTGATCATCGGTGTCGTGGCGGGTCCAGTTACCCTCAGAATCCAGGTGCCAAGTACGCGAAGAATCACTCATGTAGATGGTGAACATGTCACGCAGGTACTTCACGTGGCGCGGATCCTTCACCGGTACCAGAGCCTCAATGCGGCGGTCCAGGTTGCGGTGCATCATATCGGCAGAGCCAATGTAGACAATCGGATCGCCACCGTTCTCAAACGCAAACACGCGCGAGTGCTCCAAGAAGCGGCCCAGCACCGAACGGACGCGAATATTCTCGCTCAGACCCTTAACGTCCGGGCGCAGCGCGCAAATACCGCGAACCACCACATCCACCGGCACACCAGCCTGCGAAGCACGGTACAGCGAATCAATGATGGCCTCATCCACCATGGAGTTGCACTTAATCTGAATCTTCGCCGGACGGCCCGCCTTGTGGTTCTCAATCTCCTGATCAATACACTCAATCAGGCCGCTACGCAGAGTACGCGGCGCCACCAGCAGCGACTGGTAGTTGGTCTTCGGCGCGTAACCGGACAGCTGGTTGAACAGGCGGGAGACATCCTCACAGATCTGCTCATCACAGGTGATAATGCCCAAATCCTCGTAGAAACGAGCGGTCGACGGGTGGTAGTTACCGGTACCAATGTGCGCGTAACGACGCAGGTGGTTACCCTCGCGGCGCACCACCAGAGACAGCTTGCAGTGAGTCTTCAAACCCACGATGCCGTACACCACGTGCACGCCCGCGCGCTCCAGCTTACGAGCCCAGGAGATGTTGGCTTCCTCATCAAAGCGAGCCTTAATCTCCACCAGCGCCACAACCTGCTTGCCAGCCTCCGCCGCCTCAATCAGCGCATCCACGATGGGGGAGTCGCCACTGGTGCGGTACAGGGTCTGCTTAATCGCCTGAACACGCGGGTCAGCGGCAGCCTGAGCCAGGAACGCCTGCACACTGGTCGCGAAGGAATCGTAGGGGTGGTGCAGCAGCACGTCGTGGTCGCGGGCGGCAGCGAACACGTCCGCAGCCTTCGCCGTCTCGGTGGCGTTGAGCCAGCGGGAAGTGTGCGCAATGTGCTTGGGGTAGTGCAGAGCTGGGCGGTTCGCACGAACAATCGCGCTCATGCCGCGCAGATCCAGCGGAGCCGGCAGGCGGTACACCTCAGACTCATCAATATTCAGCTCAGAAATCAGCAGATCCAGGATGGTCGGGTTGATGGTGTCCTCAACCTCCAGACGGACCGGCGGACCGAAACGACGGCGCAGAAGCTCCTTCTCCAGAGCCTTCAGCAGGTTCTCGGCGTCGTCCTCTTCCACCTCGAGATCCTCGTTACGAGTCACGCGGAAGACGTGGTGCTCCACAACCTCCATACCCGGGAAGAGGGTATCCAGGTGCTCAGCAATGATGTCTTCGAGCGCAATGTAGCGGCTCTCGCGGCCAGCAGTGTTGGCGGCACGAGAACCATCCACAGAGACCATACGGTCCAGCTGATCGGGCACCTTCACGCGAGCGAACAGCTCCTTGCCGGTCTGCGGGTTACGCACCAGCACTGCAAGGTTCAGCGACAGGCCCGAAATGTACGGGAAGGGGTGCGCCGGGTCAACCGCCAGCGGGGTCAGAATCGGGAAGATGTCCTGCATGAACTCCTGACGCAGACGCTGCTTAGCGTCCGTATCCAGGTCGTTCCAACCCACGATACGGATGTTCTGCTCCTCCAGAGCCGGCAGCACCTGGTTGTGGAACACATCAGCGTGACGAGCCTGCAGTTGGTGAGCGCGTTCAGCGATCTCTTCCATCTGCTCCTCGGGGCTCAGACCGGCAGCCGAAGGAACCGCCAGACCGGTCGCAATGCGACGCTTCAGACCCGCCACACGCACCATGAAGAACTCGTCCAGGTTAGATGCCACAATCGCCAGGAAGTTCAGACGCTCCAGCAGGAACAGGTTCGGGTCCTCCGCGAGCTCCAGCACGCGGGTGTTGAAGTCCAGCCAGCTGCTCTCACGGTCAAAGAAACGCTCCGGACCGAACTCCTCTTCAAGGCTGAAGTAGGAGCGCTTCTCGCCCTTCTCAATGCGGTCACCGCGAGATTCGGCGCGCTCAATCTTCGAAATATCGTGGCCAATGTGAATGACACCGGTCATGGGCGCAGGCTCAGACGGCTTGGGCTTAGGCGCCTTATTCAGGCCATTGGGGGCGGGTACCATACTGTACTTGCCTTTCTGATCGGGGATAAGTCGTGAAGAAGCACGCCGGAGACGGCGCACAGAAAACTAGGCGGCAGGCTCATCCTGCTGCGCGGGAGCGTACATGCGGTCAACCGTCGCCACACCAAAGCCCAGGGACGTGTAGAGGGCGTAGGCGGCGTCATTATCGGCGTCCACGTACAGGTCGATGGCGCGCAGCGGCTCGCCGTTCTCATCCTCAGCGCATGCAAGGTACGCCAGCGCGCGCAGAGTGAGGGTGCGACCCAGGCCGCCTCCCTGCGCCTGCGGGCTCACGCCCACCACATAAATCTCGCCGGAGGGGGACAGCTCGCCCTGCTCCTGACCGGTCGGGATCTTCGTCCAAGTGAATGCCGCAATGGCGGAGTCATCATCCACCTCGGAGGCGATGAAGAAACCCTCGGGACGGAACCAGGGGGAGCCGGTGCGCTCGCGCAGATCAGCAAGGGTGAGCTTGCCCTGCTCCGGGTGGTGCGCAAAAGCAGCGGCGTTCACGCGCAGCCAGGGGAATTCGTCCGCGCCGGTGAAGGTACGCATCCGCAGGTTTTCCGGCAGGGTGCGCGCATCGGAGCGTTCCACAAGCTCTTCGCGGGTCTGTGCGTCCAGGGGCAGAACCATCTTGTACAGCACACGTACCGGCTCGAAACCGTGCAGGGTCGCGAACGCGTGGGCGGGGCTTTCAATGCCGGTGTCGGTGGCGCTGCCGTGAACCCAGAGGCGGTAGCGGGTCGCGTCATCGCCCAGCTGGCGGACGGCGTGGTCGAAGAATGCGCTGCCTGCGCCTTGTCCGCGGTATTCGGGGGCGACGGCTGCCTCAATCACGCCGGTGTCTTCGTCGTTGGCGGGGGTGAGCGCCACAAACACGGCGGCGAGGGTGCCGTTATCCTCGGCGACAAAGAAACGCGGAGGGGTCAGGGTGCTTTCACGCAATGCCTTGCTCAGCTCGATGCGGGTCTGCTCAGAGAACGCCGAGACGCCGTCATGGCGGGCAACCTTCTGAGCGAAGGAATCGAAGCGTTCCAACAGCTCTTCGGTGAGCTGCGGTTCCGCGTAAACAAGGGAGCTTTCAGCGGGCAGGGTGGAGGAATCGGGTGTCTGGTTGTGTACCATCATCGCCTTCTTTCGTAGCCTTCTGATTCAACTCTACCGGGGATAGTTGCTCTTTGGAGAGTTTGCTCTTCGTCCTGGGCGAATATGACAAGAACCGGAACATTTACACATTCTGGTACTCGGCTCAGCGGCGAAGCTACTTAAGAACGGGCACACCAAAACAGCGGTTGGCACCGAAAAATTTAGCGGGTGCTGTTGAAGGAATAACCCACGTTACGCACGGTCGAAATCATCTGCTCGTATTCGGTGCCGAGCTTGGAACGCAGACGACGCACGTGCACGTCCACGGTGCGGGTGCCGCCGTAGTAGGAGTCGTAACCCCACACCTCAGAGAGCAGCTGGGCACGGGAGAAGACGCGTCCGGGGTGCTGAGCCATGAACTTGAGCAGTTCAAACTCTTTGAAGGTCAGGTTCAGCGCGGTACCGGAAAGATGTGCGGAGTACGCCTGGGTGTCAATAACGAGGTTGCCCGCGCGCACGATGCGCTCTTCGGTGTTCTCTTCTTCTGCACCGGCGTCGCTCTTGATGGCGAGGCGCAGGCGCGCATCCATTTCGGAGGGGGAGGCCTGGTCAGAAACAATATCGTCAACCTGCCAGGAGGCTGCAACCGCCGCCATACCGCCTTCGTTCAGGAGCGCGATGAGCGGCAACTGTACGCCGGCGGCGCGCAACAGCTGGGCGCATTGGCGTGCCTGTACGAGTGCGGTGCGGGCGTCGACCATGAGCAGGTCGAAAGCCTCTGATTCGAGTGCGGTGTGGGTGGTGTCGAGCGGGAAGACGTGTACCTTGTGGCTGAGTAGACTCAGCGAGGGGATTATATCCTGCGCGGCGGTATCGCTCATGAGCGCAATACGGTACACACCCTCTCCTTTCCCGGTAAAATATTAGGCTCTTTCTAGTGTACTCGCCCGCCTATGGTGCAGCTGTGGAGGCGGTAAAGAGCAGGAGCAGATATCGTATACCGGACTGTTTACTCGTCCGTCTGCGCAGGTCGCTGCCGATAGCTCTGTCCAGTATGTCTTTAGCACCGATTCTGCACCCTTTTCAGAGGGAGTCTATGGTAGGTTTAAGGCATGGAAAACAATCTTATGGCTCTTGAAGCTCTCTTCATGTCGCTGATGGCTATTATCTCCGTGTGCATCGGTATCGGTGCATTCGCAGTGTTGCGTGGCCTCTTCAGCGGACAGAAGTAGTCTTCCCGCACAGAGCAGAAGCATCGCCCACACAGGGCTTTAGGCGGTTGCCTCATACGGTTCGTACCGCCTCGCCAATGACGGCGTAAACCCCCACCGGTCCCTTCCGGTTGGGGGTTTTCTTTATGTCGCCCACCGCACTGTTCACTCTGCAGACGGCGGCGCTACCCCGTGCCGTGGACAAACGTGCCGTGGGCGAACGAATAGGGCACTGTTTTACCCACGGGTACTAGAATAGAAGGTATGGCTATTGAAATCCCTACTAACCTAACCCCTGAACTTGTTCCCTTCGCATGGCTGCTCGGCACCTGGGAAGGTACCGGAACCATGTGGTACGAAGGCCAGGAAAACACCCCCTTCGGCCAGATTATTACTTTTGAGCAGGACGGTCTGCCCTTCATCGAATACCGCGCTGAGTCTTTCCTGCTCGATGACGAGGGTCAGAAGCTGCGCCCCATCACCGTTGAAACCGGTTTCTGGCAGATTGACCGCCCCCTGACCGACGCCGACGGCGGCTTCGGTATTGTCCCCAAGGATGTTGTACCCGCCTTCCCCGACGCCGAGAGCGTTGAAACCCTGCGCAACGAGGACGACGGCTTCTCCCTGCTGGCGACCATCGCGCACCCCGGCGGTATTAGCGAAAACTACGTGGGCATGGTCAAGGGCCCGGTCATTCGCATGCAGACCGGCAACCTGCTGCGCGACGACATCTCCCACGACTACGCGGGCTCCGTGCGCCTGTGGGGCCTGGTCAACGGCAACCTCATGTGGGACTGGGAAGTCACGGACGCCGAGGGCAAGCTGCACAAGCACGCCTCCGCTGAGCTGCGTAAGACCTCGTCGATGACCGGCGATTCCCTGGGCACCTCGATGTTCGGTTCCCTGGACGGCGAAGAGCCCACCGGTGAGCCCGGCTCCGAGCCCACCGCCTAATAACTAACGTGTGTCTGCCCCGCCGGTCGGCGGGGCAGACACTTTGTGTGAAAGGTGCACCTTCCGTGACTGAATCTTCGCTTGAAGCGCCTCATGCTGAGGTATCCCAGCCCGATGCTACCCGCCCGGCGAGCCCCCTGCTGAGCCTGCACGGCGCTTTTGCCGCCTCCGGGCTGGATGCCGGCGTCGCCGCGCACTACGGCAACCCCATGCTGGAGCAGCGCGCCCTCAGCTTTGACCGCTCCGCCGAGGCTGGCGAACCGCTGGTGCTGGTGGATCGCTCCTCCCTGGGCGTGGTGCGTGTTGAGGGGCCGGACCGCCAGAATTGGCTGACCTCCATCGCCTCGCAGATTCTGACCGGTATGACCGCGGGGGAGAGCCGCGAGTTCCTGCTGCTTTCCCCTCAGGGGCGCGTGGAGTACGCACCCGCCGCAATTGAAGACGGCGAGGCACTCTGGCTGATTGTGGAGGGCAACCAGGCGCAGCCTCTGACCGATTACCTGAACCGTATGAAGTTCATGATGCGCGTTGAGGTGCAGAACCTCAGCGACGAGTACGCCGTGCTGGAGAGTGCCCGCAACCCGATCCTGCAGGACGGTTCGGTGCATCCGGCGCTCGCTGAGGCTCAGCCGCTGGTGTGGGAGGATCCTTGGCACACTCCGGCACCGGGTAGCTACCGTTACGATGAGGCGGGCGATAACCACCCGGGTGAGGACTACAAGCGTTTCTTGAGCATTGTGCCGCGCTCTGTTCTGCCCGCCCTAGCTGACTCCGAGGACGTTCGCTGGGCAGGTCTGTGGGCTGCGGAGGCTCTGCGTATTGAGGCGTGGCGCCCGCGCTACGGCACCGAGGCTGACGATAAGACCATCCCTCAGGAGCTGGATTACACCCGTACCGCGGTGCATTTCGATAAGGGCTGCTACAAGGGTCAGGAGACGGTGGCTCGCGTGCATAACCTGGGTCGCCCGCCGCGCCGTCTGGTGTTCTTGGATATTGACGGTTCGGAGCACACCCTGCCAGCGGCAGGTAGCGAACTGTTTGTGGAGGGCAAGTCCCGCCCGGTCGGTCGCATTACCTCTGTGGCGTTGCATTATGAGGCGGGTCCGATTGCGTTGGCTGTAATCAAACGCGGCGTTGATCCGCAGGCGCCTTTGCGCGCGGTCGATGGCGGTGACTTCCTGCCCGATGGATCGCCAGCGCCGGCGACCGAGTACGCGGTGGCTCAGACGACGGTGGTTTCGCCGGAATCCGGTGAAGTGGCGCGTCGTTCTTTGGCAGGTCAGGACTTCTTAAAGCGCTAGAGCATCCGACTAGGCAATAGCAGCTGACTACCTGCATAAAACCGCGGAGGCGGACACTCGTTGCGAGTGCCCGCCTCCACGGTTTTAGTATGTGTGCCCAGCTAATGTGCTGAGGCTGCGGGGTTTAGCGGCCGAAGAGGACGGCTGCTTCTTCCCAGCGTTCCTGAGGTACGGACTTCAGACCATCCAGTGCCTCTTCGAGGGGTACGTACTTGATTTCGGTGCCCTGAACGGAGACCATCTTGCCCCACTGCTTCTGAGCGACCATGTCGACTGCGCCCATGCCCAGGCGGGTTGCGAGCACGCGGTCGTAGCCGGTGGGTGCGCCACCGCGCTGGATGTGGCCCAGGATGGTGTTGCGGGTTTCGACGCCGGTCATCTTCTCGATTTCCTGGGTGATGTACTCACCGATACCACCGAGACGGGGACGACCGTCCTTCTCGGTACCCTTGTTTGCCATGACGTCGTCGAAGCCTTCGGGGATGAAGCCTTCAGCAACAACGACCAGGGGAGAGCGGCCGCGGTCGTGTACTTCCTTGACCCAGTTTGCAACCTGCTCCATGGAGACCTTGACCTCGGGGATCAGGATTGCGTGTGCGCCTGCTGCCATGCCGGAGTGCAGTGCGATCCAGCCGACGTGGCGGCCCATGACCTCGGCGACCATGCAACGGTGGTGCGATTCGCCGGTGGTGCGGATGCGGTCCATTGCCTCGGTTGCGATGGACACTGCGGTGTCGAAGCCGAAGGTGTAGTCGGTTGCGCGCAGGTCGTTGTCAATGGTCTTGGGGACACCGATGACGGGCAGGCCTGCGTCTGCCAGACGCTTTGCGCCTGCGAGGGTGCCTTCACCGCCGATAGCGACGATTGCGTCGATGCCGTGGCGTTCCATCATGATTTCGATGTTTTCGGGGCCACCGTTGGGGCCGTCGAAGGGGTTGGTGCGGGAGGTACCGATGATGGTACCGCCCTGGGATGCCAGACCGCGGACCTTCTGGCGGGGCAGGTCCATGTAGTCGCCTTCAACGACGCCGCGCCAGCCATCGCGGAAGCCGACGAACTCGTAGCCGTACTTCTTGACGCCGTTGAGGACAGCGCCGCGGATAACAGCGTTCAGGCCGGGGCAGTCGCCGCCGGAAGTAAGCAGACCGATCTTCATGGTTGGCTCCTAATGTCTGCGCGTTTTAGGTGTTGTGCGCGCGTGTATATAACTATGACCTCCACAAATTCGGCGCGCGGATGTGCGCCGGATGGGAGGTCGTTCTCTTGGTCTCTATTTTAGCGATGTTTGGGTTGTGTGGGTAGTGGTGGAAAGCCGTGGGAACGCCCGTTTTGGTGCTGAAAAGTTCAGGTTTTTAACACCTGTATGTTTGGGTTTGAAACACAAATAGCCGCCCTTTCCCACCTATGGCACCGAAGAGACGAATGAGGCTTCCTCGCATCTGTAAAGATGCGGGAAGCCTCATTCGTTTTAAAAATATTTTTAAATATTTGTGGGATTCTCGGTTTTTAGGACAGGAAACGGTCAATAGCCCTGTGATTGATCGTTTTGCGCCGGTCCATCCCACGTCTGAACCCACGCCTAATCCCATGTCTGAACCGCAGCCTCCATCGAGGTGAGTTGCACGGTTCAGTGCGCGCGGTCAGGGGGTAAGGAACTAGTCGCGTACCTGACCGAGGAACTTCTGCAGACGTGCCAGGCCCTCCGCCAGGTCCTCGTCGCTCAGGGCGTAGGAGAGGCGCAGGTAGCCGCTGGGGCCGAACGCCTCACCGGGAACTACGGCGACCTCAGCCTTTTCGAGGATGAGCTCAGCCAGTTCTGCACTGGTCTGCGGGCGTACGCCTGCGATTTCCTTGCCGAGCAGTTCGCGTACATCCGGGTAGGCGTAGAACGCGCCGGTGGGTACGGGGCAGTGAACGCCTTCAATAGCGTTCAGGCCCTCCACAATGGCGCGGCGGCGGCGATCGAAGGCGGCGTGCATGATTTCCACGTCATCCTGCGGGCCAGTCAGTGCTTCAAGGGCGGCACGCTGGGCGATGTTGTTGACGTTGGAGGTCATGTGGGACTGCAGGTTGGAGGCTGCGGCGATAACGTCGCGCGGGCCAATCATCCAGCCCACACGCCAACCGGTCATGGCGTAGGTCTTTGCCACGCCGTTGAGAATGACGCACAAATCAGCGAGCTCGGGTACTGCCTTCAGGATGGAGACTGCCTTAACACCGTCATAGGTGAGGTGTTCGTAAATCTCGTCGGTCAGAACGAAAATACCCTTGGACAGTGCCCATTCGCCGATGGCGCGGGTTTCCTCTTCGGTGTAGACGGCACCGGTCGGGTTGGAGGGGGAGACGAAGATAAGTGCCTTGGTGGCGGGGGTGTATGCGGCTTCGAGCTGCTCGACGGTGACCTTGTAGTGCTGGTCGCTACCGGCGAACACCTCGATGGGGTTGCCGCCTGCCAGGCGGATGCACTCGGGGTAGGTGGTCCAGTAGGGTGCGGGCAGTAGGACATCGTCGCCTTCGTCGATGACGGTTGCGAAGGCCTGGTAGACGGCCTGCTTGCCACCGTTGGTGACGATAACCTGGGAGGGGTCAATCTCTACGCCGGAGTCGCGCAGGGTCTTTTCAGCGATGGCCTTCTTCAGTTCGGGAAGACCGGAAGCGGGGGAGTAGCGGAAGTTCTTGGGGTCGTTGAGCGCTTCGCGTGCTGCGTCAACAATGTGCGCGGGGGTGGGGAAGTCCGGTTCGCCTGCGCCGAAACCGATGACGGGGCGTCCCTGAGCCTTGAGTGCTTTTGCCTTTGCGTCGACGGCAAGGGTTGCGGAGGGTGCGATGGCACCGATGCGGCTTGAAATACGCGCCATGGGGCTCTCTTCTCTTTCTTCTTGTGCGCTGCCGGCGTGAAGTCGACAAGGAAATAGGTGATGGGAATACGCGTGGGGGACCAATTCGCGCGTGATGGGCGCGGGTGTGAGCGGCGTTCCTTAGTAATAGGATACGGGTCACTAGTGGTGATGCGGAACCCTTCGTCAAGGTATCTCAAGAGGTTTTTCGAAAAAATATTACATTCTGAAGTTGCATCGGCCCCGAAAGATGGTTTACAGTTAGTTCTGCACCCGTAAGGGTGTAATTGTTTGCCCCTCTAAAGCCACGGCTTAGGAGGCAATGGAGGAGCAAGCGAGTGAGAAGCAACTCTCACACCTGAAGTGAAAACTTCAAAGGGTGGTGGCTCAATTGGTAGAGCAGCGGTCTCCAAAACCGCAGGTTGCAGGTTCGAGTCCTGTCCGCCCTGCTTTTATTGCCTCAATAACATCTTCGTACGCCCGTTCCCCGGGCGTACTTTTTTAGACTCAGAAAGGGGCAGAAGAAATGGCATCATCTGCTACCGCCGAGAAGGCTGTTCAGCCCGGCGCATCGTCGAAGAGCGATAAGAAGCTCGGTTTCTTCGGCCGTATTTTTGCATTCCTCCGTGAAGTTATTGCGGAGTTGAAGAAGGTTACTACTCCCACCGGGCGCGAACTGGTTGGTTACTTCTTCGGAGTTCTGTTCTTTGTCGTGGTGATGCTCCTGCTTATTTCTGGTCTGGATTATCTTTTCGGCCAGGGAGCATTCTGGATTTTCGGTAACGGAACGATCAAGCGTAACTAGTACTGGCTGCATCCTGATCTGGGGTGCCCCATCAGTGATTTCCCTCAGCGTATTGGCGAGTGGGAGTCCCCTCTAGATGATTAACGATAGAAAGTAGGAGCGACGTGTCCGAGCAGGAACTGGTATCCGAGATTGAAGAGGTCGAGGTAGCCGCTGCTGAGGCTACTGAGGAGTCTGCGGCTATTGAGCAGCAGGCTGAGGAAGCTACCGAGGCTGTCGAGGTGGCTGAGGCAGCTGCTGAGGCGGCTGAGGAAGTCGACGCTCTGGAAGAATTCAAGTCCAAGCTGCGCCGTCAGGCGGGCGACTGGTACGTGGTGCACACCTACTCCGGTTACGAGAACAAGGTGAAGACCGGTATCGAGACCCGTATCCAGAACCTGGAAGCTGAAGATGAAATCTTCGAGGTTCAGGTTCCCATGGAGACCGTGGTTGAGTTCAAGAACACCGTGAAGAAGACCATCCGCCGCGTGCGCGTTCCCGGTTACGTTCTGGTGCGTATGGAACTGACCGACCACTCGTGGGGCGTTGTCCGCCACACCCCCGGTGTGACTGGCTTCGTGGGTCAGGATGCGTACAACCCGGTCCCGCTACGTATGGACGAGGTCTTTGACATGCTCCTGCCGGTCTTCGAAGAGCAGCAGCAGAGCCAGGGCCTGCCCGTTTCCAAGCCCGTTATCGAGTCTGACTACACTGTGGGCGAGAACGTCCGCGTGAAGTCCGGCGCTTTCGAGGGCATGGACGCTACCGTTTCGGAGATCAAGGGCGAGTCCCAGCAGATTGTCGTGATGATTTCCGTCTTCGGCCGCGACACCCCGGTGACCTTGAGCTTCACCGAGATCGAAAAGATTTAACGCTTCTAGCGTGTGAATATGAGCCTCGCACTGTTGGTGTGGGGCTCATATTTTGTAGTGGCTGTATAAGCGGCGGCTGTGCGGGTGAGGTTTAACCTTTCTGCTAGCTGGCACTGGATTAAGTCGCTGATTAACGCTAGAATGTTGGTTTGTGTATGCGCATGTCACGCTTTCATGCGGATGCACGGGTGACCGCGCCACGGTCACCGTCTTGCCGGCGTACGCTCCTGTGCGTCGGTTCCCAGCTAAGAAAAGGACCCTACATTGGCTCCCAAGAAGAAGGTCACTGGCCTCATCAAGCTGCAGATCCAGGCAGGCGCCGCTAACCCGGCTCCCCCCGTCGGCCCCGCACTGGGCTCGCACGGTGTGAACATCATGGAGTTCTGCAAGGCATACAACGCTGCAACTGAGTCGCAGCGCGGTAACATCATCCCCGTTGAGATTACCGTCTACGAGGATCGCTCCTTCACCTTCATCACCAAGACTCCTCCGGCTTCCCAGCTGATCAAGAAGGCTGCTGGCGTTGCTAAGGGCTCCGCTGTTCCTCACACCACCAAGGTTGGTTCGCTGACCGAGGCTCAGGTGCGCGAGATCGCTGAGACCAAGATGCCCGACCTGAACGCAAACGACCTGGATGCTGCTTCCAAGATCATCGCAGGTACCGCTCGTTCCATGGGTATCACCGTCGAGTAATTTCGGTTCGCCGAATAGCCGAGTAATCGGCACCGTAGATTTTTCTACACAGAACTTGTAAATGCCCGTCGTATGGACGGGATGTGGCAGAGCCGAGCGCGGCTCACGAGACCACAACTGCATAAGGAGAAAAGCAGATGGCAAAGCGCAGCAAGGCGTACAAGGCAGCTGTAGCCAAGATTGAAGAGGGTAAGCTCTACACCCCCGCTGAGGCAGTTGCCCTGGCGAAGGAAACCTCTTCCACCAAGACCGACGCAACCGTTGAGGTTGCACTGCGTCTGTCCGTTGACCCCCGTAAGGCAGACCAGATGGTTCGCGGTACCGTGAACCTGCCCCACGGCACCGGTAAGACCGCTCGCGTGGTTGTTTTCGCAGCAGGCCCCAAGGCTGCTGAGGCTGAGGCAGCTGGCGCTGACTACGTTGGTTCCGACGAGCTGATCGCAAAGGTCGCTGGCGGCTGGACCGACTTCGACGCAGCGGTTGCAACCCCCGACATGATGGGCAAGGTCGGCCGCCTGGGTAAGATCCTGGGTCCCCGTAACCTGATGCCGAACCCCAAGACCGGTACCGTGACCATGGATGTTGCAAAGGCTGTTGCAGACATCAAGGGCGGTAAGATCGACTTCCGCGTTGACCGTAACTCCAACCTGCACTTCATCATCGGTAAGGCTTCCTTCACCGCTGAGCAGCTGGAGGAGAACTTCCAGGCAGCTCTGGAAGAGGTTAACCGCCTGAAGCCCTCTTCGGCTAAGGGTCGTTACATCTCCAAGGCAACCGTTGCTACCACCTTCGGCCCCGGCATCCCCGTTGATCCGGCTGCCGTTGCTGCCTAAGGTATGCACCTGTAGCTTCTAGCATGAGCTAGTAGTCGCCCCCGACGTTTAGGCGTCGGGGGCGATTTTTTATGCGCGGATTTATATGAAGAAACACGACGTTGCGTGGCGAGAATCGGTTAATGTACGTCATAGACTTCCAACTTGTATAGGGTTAAAACGTAGAATGAACCCCTGGCTGTGATTGCTTCTTCCGGTATCTGAACCGTTGACGGAAGAAGCCCGCGCGCTTCCTTATCACCCCATCTATGACGAGAGAGAGTCCATGTCTTCTTCTACCCAGAATGCGCAGATAGCCAGTCGAGGCCTTAGTGTGCCGGTTAATTATTTTGCAGTGGCGCTGGGTACCGGCGCATTGGGTGCCGCTTGGCGTACCGGTGCGTCGAAGGGAATGGCGCCCGATTGGGTGGGCGAGAGCATCCTGGCTTTTAACGCCGTGGTGTGGTTGCTCCTTGTGGGTTTTCTGGTTCACTCAGTGGTGAAGTACCGGGCGTGGGTGCGTGGTTTTTGGGAGCATCCGGCGCGTACCTGTTTCTTTTCACTGATTCCGGCGACGACCGCGCAGGTGGGTGCGGCCCTCTACCCGTATGCTGAGGTTCCGGCTCTGACCCTGGTTGTGCTGGGAGCTGTGGGACAGCTGTATTTTGCCTCTCACCGTATCGCAGGCACGTGGCGTGGCGGGTATGCGCCCGAGGCGGCCTCGCCGGTGCTGTATCTGCCCACTGTGGCGACAAATTTTGCGACCGCTACGGCGATGGGTTTTGTGGGGTGGCGCGATATGGCGATGCTTTTCTTTGGTGCGGGCCTGATTTCGTGGTTCAGTATCGAGGCTGTGATTCTGAGCCGCTTGCGCACCCTGACTCCACTGCCTCAGGGGGAGCGCGGCATTATTGGTATCCAGATGGCACCGCCTTTTGTGGGGGGTAATGCGTACTTGGCGGCTAATGGTGGCACGGTTGACTGGTTCTTTCTGGTGCTGACGGGTTACGGCATTCTGCAGCTGATCTTCCTGATGCGTTTGCTCCCCTGGGTGCTTGAGGGCGGTTTCTCGATGAGCATGTGGGGCTTCTCCTTCGGTATGGCTTCCATGGTTGCGAGCGGTATCCGTTTGACGGCTGCTGGCTCGCTGGGGCTGGTGGGTCCTGTCTTGACGGTGGCGGGTACGGTTTTCCTCATCTTCCTGTGGGCGGGCACGCTGCATATGGCGTTGAAGGGGCGTTTGCTGGTACGCCCGAGCTAGGGTGCTCACATGAGACTCCGGCGTGAGGTTCGCGCACCGTTTTATGACGGTGCTTATCTTCTGCGCCCGTGCCGGGTGTGAGTTTCGGCGATAATGGGGGAATGACTTCTGCATCCCACTCTTCTGCCTCGGCGGAGCCCTTTGAGGGCCTGCGCATTCGAGGCGTCGCTAAGACCTTTGGCACCGATACGACGGTTCTGAATGAGATTGACCTGGATGTGCACCCGGGTGAGCTGATTTCTCTGGTTGGTTCTTCGGGTACGGGCAAGTCCACTCTGCTGCGCATTATTGCCGGCCTGGAGGAGCCGAGCGCGGGTAGGGTAACCTATGCCGGTCAGCCTCTGGAGCGCGGCTCGGTGGGTGTGGTTTTTCAGCGCCCTATTCTGTACCCGCACCTGAGCGTGAAGGACAATATTCTGTTCCCGACCCGGCTGGGCGCGTTCGCCGGTCGGGTTGATATGGACTACTACCGTGAGCTGCTGGAGGCGTTGAAGCTTGATGGCTTGGAGTCTCGTAAGCCCTCGCAGTTATCGGGCGGTCAGGCGCAGCGTGTGGGTATTGCGCGTGCTTTGATTCGTCGTGCCCCGGTGGTTCTTTTTGATGAGCCGCTGGCGAGTGTGGATGAAGAGATGAGCGCGAGTATCCGCGCCGATATTGTGCGCCTGCATGAGCGTTACGGTTTTACGGGCCTGTACGTGACCCATGATCAGAATGAGGCGCTCATGCTGGGCCAGCGGGTGGCGGTGATGGATGCCGGTTACCTGGTGCAGGTGGATACTCCGGAGCGTCTGCTGGCGCATCCGCATACTCTGCAGGTGGCGAAGCTTTTGGCGGCGCCCGCACTGAACCTTGTGGCTCTTGAGGACTCTGCGGTTCTACCTGCCGGGTGTGAGCTGGCGATTCGTGCGACTGCTTTGTACCCCGTGGCGGCTGATGCTGCTCATTCCCTGCCGGTGCAGGTGCTCGGTAGTCGCCACCTGGTGGGTGGAATGCTGTACCGTGCGCGTTTGCTGGAGGCGGTTTCCCTACCTCTGGAATCTCGGCGGGCTTCGGCGGATTCTGAGCTGAGTGCCCGAATGTATGCCCGGGTGCGTGCCGGTCAGGAGCTTGAGTTCTTTATTCCGGATGCGCAGGGCGGTACCTCCCTCAGTGTGGGGGATCGGGTGCACCTGGGGGTGGCGGCGGAGCGTTGCTTCTTGTTCTCGGAGGGAAAGCGGTTTTACCTCTAAAACACGTCTTTGCTGGCTTTTAGCTGGGGCAAAAGCGCGGGTTAATCGGCTTAAAGAGGGGCTTTAAGTGATTAACCCCGCTTAATCCCATGAATTTCTTGTTTTAACTTGCGGCGAGGGCTTTAACCTGAGATGATGAATGAACCAAAGACCGCCGGTCTAGAACTATGTCCTCTATCGCCACCTCGGTGGAGACGAAGAACAGAGTTCTGATAAGAGCAGATTTCGCTAGAAATCGCCGCCCGCGTAGGTAACTCGAAGTGAATAGCCGTTACCCCCATTCAGGGTGCCGTCTATCGTGCCTCGTACGCCTACGCGTCGGGGCATTTTTTATTGCTTGCAATAAATGCTTCGAGGCTCTACCGGCGACCTTACAAGAATCGGAAGAAGGAACTACCATGGCGACTCAGGAAAAGATCGCTGCAGTATCCGAGCTGAAGGAACTCTTCGAAGCTTCGAACGCAGTCATCCTGACCGAATACCGCGGTCT
>NZ_CAUOUU010000002.1:0-344376 GCF_963507905.1 uncultured Rothia sp.
AGCGAGGGCGGGTGCCCCTGTAGGAGCGAGGGCGGGTGCCCCTGTAGGAGCGAGGACGTGCACCGCCCCTCAAGCGGTCCACATAGCCGGGTGTGGGCACAGGAAAGCCCGCCGCAACCCTAAGAGTTACAGCGGGCATCCAGCACGAAAAGTCTCTACTACAGGACCGGCCAAATCCGCGTCACAAACTCACGGAAATCCTCCACGTCCTTACCCTGCTCCAGCAGGCCAACGCCAAAACGAGTCGCCACCTCAGCATTATCCTCAAACGACAAATAAAACGAGCTACCATTCACCGACTCAAGCGTCACCGCATCATCACCCACACGATACGCATGCAGCGCATTCGTATTATCAATCGTCGTAGCCGTACCCGCAGGCGTCAATGCCGGCAAATTCACCGGAGCAATAATCACCTCATCAGGCGCATCCTGATAACCCACAATGAAATGCTGCTGATCAGGAGACTGATGCAACGCCAAATCAGGATTACGGTAAACCGCACGGCCCGTCGCATACACCAAATTGTATGCACCGTAATTAATAATCTGCTCGTCAAAAACCGGGTGCAGAACCCGAATGAGTTCCTCACCCGTCAAAAACTCGCTACTCTCAACAGAGTTACGGGGGTCGATAACCTCTGCGTACTTACTTGCTTCGGTCAGCTCATCAGCGACCGTGATAATCGGTTCGGTCATAGCATCAGTCTACCGGGGCAACCAACGAAGGTCACGAGTATTCGCACATATTACGCGCCATGACGTCCAAAAATGCGAGTTTTTCTCACCTGTTCAAATGAACACGTGGGAATGTGTAAACAAGTGCAATGTGTCCACATCATGAAAGAAAGTATCCGACCTGCGCCTTTATGAACAAAAACGGGTGTGTTGCCCGATAGAGATTTGACTCACCCCCTCTTGGGGCGCACCATAGAAGGGTGAAGACAGCAATGTTCCAGCGAATTCTAAACCTTGTCGACGTCGCCTAGGGCGAGTGGCAGGGTCTATTCACTGCGACTGAGCGCCCCTACCGCTACCACCAACAGCGAGGGGCATTTTTTATAGCTTGGTACCCCCGGGCATAGGATGCGTGAGGATCACACAAACCCCACGCAGAACATTGAGTACAACGAAGAACCATTAAGACACGAGGCATTTCCATGACTATGGGATTTTCCACTTCTGATGACGCGGCAAACGCTCCCGCAGAACGCATGACCGGTTCTCAGGCAATCGTCCGCACCCTCGAAGACCTGGGTGTGACTGACGTATTCGGCCTGCCTGGTGGAGCCATTCTGCCGACCTATGACCCCCTGTACGATTCCAAGAAGGTCCGCCACATCCTGGTCCGCCACGAGCAGGGTGCAGGCCACGCCGCTCAGGGCTACGCAGTGTCCAGCGGCAAGACCGGCGTGTGCATTGCAACCTCCGGCCCCGGCGCAACCAACCTGCTGACCGCAATCGCAGACGCAAACATGGACTCCATCCCCCTGGTTGCAATCACCGGCCAGGTGTCCACCAAGCTGCTGGGCTCTGACGCATTCCAGGAAGCTGACATCGTCGGCATGGCAATGCCCATCTCCAAGCACTCCTTCATGATCACCGACCCGCAGGACATCCCCCGCGCGCTCGCAGCAGCATTCCACATCGCATCCACCGGCCGCCCCGGCCCCGTGCTCGTGGACGTCACCAAGGACGCACAGGTCGGCATGATGGAATACCGCGGCATTCCTGAGGACCTGGAGCTGCGCGGCTACACCCCCGTCACCCGCGGCCACTCCAAGCAGATCCACGAAGCAGCTAAGTTCATCACCGAATCCAAGCGCCCCGTCTTCTACGTCGGTGGTGGCCTGGTCCGCGCAGGTGCTTCCGAAGAGTTCCACAAGCTGGCTAAGCTCATCGGCGCACCCGTCGTCACCACCCTGAACGCTATCGGTGCATTCCCCGACTCTGACCCCCAGAACCTCGGCATGCCCGGCATGCACGGCACCGTCCCCGCCGTCGCCGCAATGCAGAAGTCTGACTTGCTGATTACCCTCGGTGCACGCTTCGACGACCGCGTCACCGGTAAGCTCGACTCCTTCGCACCCGAGGCTAAGGTCATCCACATCGACGTTGACCCGGCAGAAATCTCGAAGATCCGCTTCGCAGACGTGCCGATCGTCGGCGACCTCAAGTACGTGCTGCCCGAACTGATCGAGCTGCTCTCCACCGAGTTCGCAGACCAGCTGCCGAACCTGACCGAGTGGTGGAACGAGCTGAACGTCATCCGCAAGGATTACCCGCTCGGCTACGAGAAGCCCAACGATGGCCTCGGCTCGCCTGAGTACGTCCTGGAGCGTATTAGCGCTCTCACCGGCCCCGACGCATACTACGTCACCGGCGTTGGCCAGCACCAGATGTGGGGTGCACACTACATCCAGCAGGAGAGCCCCCGTCACTTCATCAGCTCCGCAGGCCTCGGCACCATGGGCTACGGCGTTCCCGCCGGCATGGGCGCAAAGGTCGCACACCCCGAATCCACCGTGTGGATTATCGACGGTGACGGCTGCTTCCAGATGACCAACCAGGAACTGGTCACCTGCGCACAGAACAACATCCCCGTCAAGGTTGCTATCATCAACAACTCCTCCCTCGGTATGGTGCGCCAGTGGCAGACTCTGTTCTACAACGAGCGCTACTCCAACACCGATCTGAAGGACGGTCACGGCACCGCACGCATCCCCGACTTCGTGAAGCTCGGCGACGCATACGGTTGCGCCACCTTCCGTTGCGAGCGCGACGAAGACGTGGACGCCACCATTAAGGCTGCCCTGGAAATCAACGACCGCCCCGTGGTCATTGACTTCACCGTCAGCCCCCACGCACTGGTCTGGCCCATGGTCCCGGCAGGCGTTTCTAATGACAAGATTTGGATTGCGAAGAACACTTCGCCCGAGTTCGATCGTGAGGGAGAGAACTAATGTCTCAGCACACTCTGTCCGTTCTGGTAGAAGATAAGCCGGGCGTTCTCACCCGCGTCTCCGGCCTGTTCTCCCGCCGCCTGTTCAACATCCTCTCCCTGGCTGTGGGCCCCACCGAAAACCCCGGTGTTTCCCGCATCACCGTCGTGACCGAGGGTGACGCACACACCATCGAGCAGATCACCAAGCAGCTGAACAAGCTTGTTCACGTGCTGAAGGTCGTCGAGCTTCCCGCCGACTCCTCCACCCAGCGCGGCCACATCCTGATTAAGGTCAAGGCCGACGCAGTTGCTCGCCTGCAGATCGTTCAGGCAGCTGACCTGTTCCGCGCATCTGTGATTGACGTTTCCCCTGAGTCTGTTGTCATCGAGGCAACCGGTTCTGAGGAGAAGCTCAACGCACTGCTGGATGTTCTGGAGCCTTACGGTGTTCGCGAAATTGTTCGCGCAGGCACCATCGGCCTGGCACGTGGCCCCCGCGCCATGAGCGAGCGCATCTAGCACAAAATACCTGACGCTACATTCCCGTAGCAGTTCTCCCGCCCGCACAACCGAAACACACGTATTCGCAGTGCGGGCGGGGGAGCATCAGGTACTCTCTATTTCTTTCTCTACTAGGTGATTTCTCTACCTAGGCACCCCAATACCAAAGAAATAGATGCAGTACCCCATAAACTCTGCAGGTTATAAAATCTTGAGCCACAATCTGAGAAGTGCTCTCGTAAACCTGCACCCCAAAAGCTATCAAGTAGAATAGTGAATGTTGAGCCCAGCCTGGGCCGCATATCAAACTTACTGAGGAGAAGAAAAATGGCAGCAACCATTTTCTACAACGACGACGCAGACCTCTCCCTGATCCAGGGCCGCACCGTAGCAGTTATCGGTTACGGCTCCCAGGGCCACGCACACGCACTGAACCTGCGTGACTCCGGCGTGAAGGTCATCGTCGGTCTGTCCGAGGGCTCCAAGTCCCGTGCCAAGGCTGAGGCAGAAGGCCTGCGCGTCGCAACCGTTGCAGAAGCAGCAGCAGAAGCAGACGTCATCATGATCCTGACCCCGGACCAGGTCCAGGCAAAGGTCTACGCAGAGAGCATCGAGCCGAACCTCAAGCCCGGCAACGCACTGTTCTTCGCACACGGCTTCAACATCCGCTTCGGCTACATCACCGCACCCGAGGGTGTTGACGTGGCAATGGTCGCCCCCAAGGGCCCCGGCCACACCGTCCGCCGCGAATACGAAGCAGGCCGCGGCGTTCCCGCCCTGGTCGCAGTCGAGAAGGACGCATCCGGCGAAGCACTCGCACTGGCACTGTCCTACGCAAAGGGCCTCGGCGCAACCCGCGCAGGCGTCATCAAGACCACCTTCACCGAAGAGACCGAGTCCGACCTGTTCGGCGAGCAGGCAGTCCTCTGCGGCTCCACCTCCCAGCTCGTCCAGTACGGCTTCGAGGTCCTCACCGAAGCAGGCTACCAGCCCGAAATCGCATACTTCGAGGTCCTGCACGAGCTCAAGCTCATCGTTGACCTGATGATCGAAGGCGGCATCGCTAAGCAGCGTTGGTCCATCTCCGACACCGCAGAGTACGGCGACTACGTCTCCGGCCCCCGCGTGATCTCCCCCGAGGTCAAGGAAAACATGAAGGCTGTCCTGGCAGACATCCAGAACGGCAACTTCGCAAAGCGCTTCATGGAAGACCAGGCTGCAGGCGCACCCGAGTTCAAGGAACTGCGCGCAAAGGGCGAGGCACACCCCATCGAGGCAACCGGCCGCAAGCTGCGCGAGCTGTTCTCCTGGAACACCGCTAACGACGACTACACCGAAGGTTCCGTCGCTCGCTAAGCTGTAGCTCAGCAATAGCTTTCTAAGAATCCGGCGCACCACCCACACCCCGCTACAGGGGAGGGGTGGGGTGCCGGATTTCTGTCTAACGAGAGCCTGCTAAAACCCCAAAACAAGGGGTGTGATGCAGTTCATGCTCGCTCGAGTTGCGGGCGCCCACAAGATGCCGTATAGTATTTACTTGTTGCGAGGGAAACCCGCAAAAACAAAATAAGCGCCTCTAGCTCAATTGGCAGAGCAATTGACTCTTAATCAATGGGTTCTGGGTTCGAGTCCCAGGGGGCGCACTTCACAGGAAATCCCGCTGATTCTTCGGAATCGGCGGGATTTTTGCGTTCCCCTTGAAATGCAGTCTTCATGGGTTGAGGAATCGGTGTTCATCCTCGCTCCTGCAGGGGTGGGGTGGGTGGGTACCTCGCTTCTCCCAAGACTACGGGGTGCGCTACATGTTTCCTCCGCGCCTACGCAGGGGCACCCGTCACCCGGACGCTCCGCTCCTCCTTGCTTCGCTACGGAGAGCGTCCGTGCGACACCCTGAGGGCGCTTCCGGAAAACGTAGCTGCACCGGTTAGGCGGGTGCGTGGAGGTTTCGGTGGCCTCCGTAGCGACATCAGGGTGCCCGAAGCGGAGCGAGGGCGGGTGCCCCTGTAGGAGCGAGGAGGGTGCCGAACCTCGAGCTAATCCCGCCGGGTGGTTCGTGGTTTGGGTGTGCGCCCCGTGCCTAGCGAACTGGGGCGGGGAGGCTGTCGCGGTTTAGCCTGTTGCGTGGCAGCCTCCACCCACACGCAATCAGCCACCGCGTATCAGAGTGTAACCCCGGTGAGAGCCTCGCCTAATACTGCGGTAAACTGAAAGTTATGACTGCAACTCCGTTCTACATCACCACCGCCATCTCCTACCCCAATGGCAACCCGCACATCGGCCACGCCTACGAAACCATCGCAGCCGACGTGCTAGCCCGCTTCAAGCGCCTCGACGGCTTCGACGTGCGCTTCATGACCGGCACCGACGAGCACGGCCAGAAGATGCAGACCACCGCCGAGAAGCTCGGTAAGACCGCTAAGGAACTCGCCGACGAGAACTCCGCACGCTTCAAAGCGATGAACGACGCGCTGAACATCAGCTACGACCGCTTCATCCGCACCACCGACCCCGACCACTATGTCGCATCCCAGGCCATCTGGAAGCGCATGGAAGAAAACGGCGACATCTACCTCGACAAGTACGCCGGCTGGTACTCCGTCCGCGACGAAGCCTACTACGCAGAAGACGAAACCGAAGTCCGCGACGGCCAGCGCTACGCCATCACCACCGGCACCGAAGTCGAATGGACCGAAGAAGAATCCTACTTCTTCCGCCTCTCCAAGTACGGCGACAAGCTCCTCGAACTCTACGCTAACGAAGGCTACGTCTACCCCGAATCCCGCCGCAACGAGCTGATCTCCTTCGTCAAGGGTGGCCTCAACGACCTGTCCATCTCCCGCACCACCTTCGACTGGGGCGTACCCGTACCCGGCAACGACAAGCACGTTATGTACGTGTGGGTCGACGCCCTCACCAACTACCTGACCGGCCTCGGCTACCCCGATACCGACAACGAACTGTTCACCAAGTACTGGCCCGCAGACCTGCACCTCATCGGTAAGGACATCACCCGATTCCACTCCATCTACTGGCCCGCATTCCTGTGGTCCGCCGGAATCGAACTGCCCAAGCGCGTCTTCGGCCACGGCTTCCTGCTCGTCAACGGCGAGAAGATGTCCAAGTCCGTCGGTAACGTCGTTGACCCCGCAAACCTCGTTGACGCATTCGGCCTGGACGCGGTCCGCTTCTTCCTCATGCGTGAAGTGTCCTTCGGCCAGGACGGCTCCTACTCCGAAGAGTCCATCATCAACCGCATTAACTCCGACCTGGCAAACAACCTTGGCAACCTCGCCCAGCGTTCCCTGTCCATGGTCGCCAAGAACTGCGGCGGTGCCGTCCCCACCCACGGCGAATTCACCGAAGCCGACCGCCAGATCCTCGACCAGGCGGCAGCCCTCTACGAGCCCGTCCGTGCAGACTTCGACGAGCAGGCATTCCACCGCGCACTCGAGCGCATCTGGACCGTCCTCGCTGACACCAACGCCTACTTCGCAGAGCAGGAACCCTGGACCCTGCGTAAGAATGGCGAACTCGACCGCATGAACACCGTGCTGTACGTAACCCTTGAGGTTGTACGCCAGGTCGCCCTGCTGCTGCAGCCCGTCATGCCCGACGCAACCGCCAAGCTGCTGACCCTGCTCGGCGTACCCGAAGGTGACGCACGCCAGTTCGCAGCCCTCGGCACCGCGCTCGTGCCCGGCACCGAACTGCCCGCACCCGCACCGGTGTTCCCCCGCTACGAAGCACCCAAGGCATAACGGCTGCTTCAGCAATAGCGGATAGCGTGAGAAAGCTCCCGGCTTCCTAACCCTGAATGGGGGAGGAGCCGGGGGCTTTTGGCATGCACTATCTAGAGGTACGGGTGCGGGGTAAGGACGCAGGGTGAGAACGCCGAGTGAGCCCCCACTCATACTTAAGGATGATGCCGGTACCCCGTTCCGGCTACCTCGCGCTCAGCTCATACTGCGGAAGCACCGGGAAACCATGCATCCGCAGGTCAAGACCCGGTGAACACCCGCCAAAATCAACCTGGAGGATGAGAAAAACCCTGTAGTCAGCGCCACGCTGCGTGAAATAATTGAACTATGACTACGACAACTCCTCACGCACAGACGGCACAGGTCGCCGTCTCCGCACGAAACCTTTCCAAAACCTACGGCATGGGTGAAGCAACCGTCCACGCCCTCAACAACGTCTCCGTCGACTTTGAGCAGGGCAAGTTCACCGCCATTATGGGTCCCTCCGGCTCGGGTAAGTCCACGCTGATGCAGACCATCGCAACCCTGGATACCCCCGACCCGAACCCGGCAACCTCGATTCGTATCGGCGGTACCGAGCTCTTCGGCCTGAAGGACAACGCCCTTACCGAATTCCGCCGCGAACACATCGGCTTCATCTTCCAGGCGTTCAACCTGGTGCCCACCCTCACCGCGGGCCAGAACATTGACCTGCCCCTGGGCCTTGCCGGTAAGAAGCCGGACCCGCAGTGGCGCGACTACCTGGTCAAGACCCTCGGCCTGGAAACCCGCCTCGACCACCGCCCCGAACAGCTCTCCGGCGGTCAGCAGCAGCGCGTCGCCATCGTGCGCGCCCTGCTCGCACGCCCCGAAGTGGTCTTCGCCGACGAACCGACCGGTAACCTCGACTCCAACTCCGGCGCCGAGGTGCTGCGCCTGCTACGTGCCGCCGCAACCGACCACGCACAGACCATCCTCATGGTCACCCACGACGCAAACGCCGCCTCCTACGCAGATCGCGTGGTCTTCATCAAGGACGGCATGGTCGCCGGCGAAATGATCGAACCCACCTACGACGCCGTCCTCGGCGCAATGGCACAGCTGGAAGGTCGATAAGCCGTGGCAACCACACTGAACACGGTGGCGCGCTCCAACCTGCGCGCCTCCAAAGGAAAATACGTTCTTACGGGCATAGGCATCGCGATCTCCTCCTTCTTCATCGCAGCCATTATGATGCTCACCAACTCGCTGCAGGCGACCGTCAACTCCTCCGTTGGTGACGTGCTCTCCCGCGCCGAGGCGGTCGTCGCCTCCGCCGCTACCACCTACGATGGCAAAGACAGCACCTCCGTCTATCTGACTCGCGACCAGATTCAGAAGGTAGAGCAGAGCGACCTGCTCTCCGGCTACTGGGTGCAGTACGCCGTCACGGGTTCGATCGGTACCGGCGACCAGAAAACCCCCGTGCAGTACAACCAGCTGCCCGCCGACTCGAGCCTCTTCCCGTACAAGGTGCAGGGCAAAATCCCCAGTAGCGACCACGAAATCATGGTCTCCACCTACTTCGCGAAGAAGCATAACCTCTCGCTGAACGGCAAGGTCACCAGCACCGACGTTGTGGAATCCGTCAGCGCCCCCGGCACCACTAAGACCGCCGAATACACCGTCGTCGGTCTGTTCGACCCTGGCTTTGAAGGTTCCACCACCAACCAGGCTGTCTTTATTGGCGGTACCAGCCTCGGCGAAGCTACGCTGAAAGCAGCCGAAACCGAAAACAAGACTTCCGCCGCCGGTTACCGAAACATGGCTGGCGCGAACCTCATCTACCTCAAGTTCAAGGACGGCGTAACCGACGCCAAGCTCAAGAGCCTGCAGGACTCCCTGAGCAGCGGCGACAGCAAGAACGACCCGCGCGTTATGACCGGTCAGAAGCTGCTGGAGGACTACCAGAAGAGCATCTCCACGGTCTTCACCTCCATTAGCGTGGTCCTTGGCGCCTTCGCAGCGCTGGCTCTGCTGGTCTCCTCGTTCGTCATCTCCAACACCTTCGCGGTGCTGGTCGGCCAGCGCCTCCGTGAACTGGCTCTGCTGCGCACCCTCGGTGCCCGCGGCGGCTCCCTCGTACGGATGCTACTCATCGAATCGGTTACCGTGGGCGTAGTGTTCTCCCTCATCGGTGCGCTGCTGACCTACCCGGTTGGCGCGCTGGTTGGTGCGAACCTGACCACCATCATGATTTCGTACTCGATT
The DNA here is from genome assembly GCF_963507905.1 of uncultured Rothia sp. Classification (GTDB taxonomy): domain Bacteria; phylum Actinomycetota; class Actinomycetes; order Actinomycetales; family Micrococcaceae; genus Rothia. The sequence goes on from NZ_CAUOUU010000002.1 coordinate 9,432, forward strand.
ACCCCGATCCTGGTGAGTGTGCTCCTCTGCACCATCGTGACGGTTCTGGCGTCGCTCTCCCCGGCACGAAGCGCCCTGCGCATCTCGCCCATTAGCGCGATGAGCGAGCACACCAACCGCGAAGTCGGCAAGCACGGCAAGATCGGCCCCATCATCGGTGCCCTCTTCGCCATCGGTGGCGTTGCCGCCGTCGTGACTGCACTCGATAAGGCAACCAGCACCGAACGTGACGGTAACTCCGCAATCTTCCTCGGCATGCTCGCCGCACTGCTGCTCGGTATCGCGGTCTTCCTCATCACCCCGCTGGTGCTACCCCCGCTGGTACGTGCCCTCGGCGCGGTCACCCGCACCCAGACCGGCAAGCTCGCGCTCGCCAACGCACTGCGTTCGCCCAAGCGCACCGTCTCCACCGGCCGCGCCGTGCTCGTCGGCACCCTGGTCGTGTCGACTGTGCTGACCGGCTACACGGTGCTGAGCGCATCGTTCGTCAAGGCTTTGGATCAGCAGTACCCGATTTCTGCGCAGACGACCTACCACCCGTTTGGGCACAACGAGGCAGCCTCCACCGTGACTAAGGCGGAAGAGATTGCATCTAAGGCCAAGGGTATTAAGAACGTAGAAGCGTCCGCCGTTGGTTACGCCGGTGGTGTGGTCGACTACACTACCGAGTACGAGGGCCAGAGCGTCAAGCAGAACGCTAACCTGGTGGCGTTGAGCTCCTCCGACATGAAGGCAATCCTGCCGGACGAAAACTCGAACCTTGCCGACGACACCGTACTCGTGCCGCAGGGACTCTGGAAGTCCGCCGGTCTGAACGAGTCCAGCCGCCTGAAGGCACACGGCCCGCTCGGCGAAGTGGAACTCAAGCCCGTCAAGTCCGTAACCAAGCAGCACCTGATGATCGTCAACCCGACCACCGCCGCTAAGCTGCAGGACGCCAAGAACCCGCAGGAAGTTCCCAACCCCGCCGCTGAAGAAGCCGAGAAGCGTATGCAGGAGGCAATCGCCAGCGGCGACCAGGAAGCTCAGGCAAAGGCAGCTCGCCTGACTGTCACCAGCCAGGCAACCGGTAACGGCACCGTCATTCTGGTGCGTGCCGCATCCCCGCTGACCAGCAGTGAAAGCTCAACTCTGCAGACTGAGCTGAACCGAATCAGCCCGGACAACTCCTTCAACGGTGGCCTGCAGGAACGTCAGACCTTTGACCAGCTGCTGACCGTCATGCTGACCTTCACCCTGGTGATGCTCATGCTTGCAGTGGTCATCTCCATCATTGGTGTGGCGAACACGATGACCCTCTCGGTCAACGAACGCCGCCGCGAGAACGCGATGCTCCGCTCGCTGGGCCTGTCCCGCAAGCAGCTGCGCCGCATGATTTCCATTGAGGCGATCCTGATTACGCTCGCCGCAGTGGTGCTCGGCATGATTGCCGGTACAGTCATCGGCACGGTCTCCGCGAAGATCGTGATGGCTTCCACGAGCTCCAGCGCCCCGCTCGTGCTTGATCTGCCGTACGTCTGGTACGTGGTTATCCTCGTTGTGGGTGTGCTCGCCGCGATGCTCGCTTCGGCTCTGCCGGCGGCTCGTTCGGCTCGCATGTCCCCGGTTGAGGGCATGCGCGGCTAACCCGCTGTACCTGGCATAGTCACAGTACCCGGCGAACCCGGATACTCGGCGTGAGAAAGCCCCGGAGGGTGCCCCTGATAAGGAGGCGCCCGCCGGGGCTTCACTGCGTCCTCTATTCTGTTGTGCCCTATATATTTCTGCTGCGCTTGGTTTGTGCCCTCAGATTCTTGGAGCTGACCTGTCATCTGGCTTTGCGCGTATGATGGGTGTATGAGCACTAGCCACCCCAATCTGCGTCGCGGGTACACGCTACCCCATGAAGCGGAGGTCCTTCAGATCCTCCGTGACGCTGGTGTGCGCCGTGCCCGACTCTTCGGTAGCGCTGCCCGCGGTGAGCTGACCGAAACCAGCGACCTGGATTTTTTGGTGCAGATGCCGGGTGTAGCCCCTTTTGACGAGTTCATGCAGATGGTGGACGCTCAGCACCGTATTGAACAGCTGACCGGCCGTAGCGTTGATATGGTTACCCAGTTGCGCCCCCGCATCTACGCGGAGGCTGAACCGGACATGGTGGAGCTACCGCTATAAGAAGTTGCCTGAGCTGATGAGTGACTTTGAGCGAATCATCGACGAGATACAAGAAACCACTTAACTAAAGAGCCCCGGAGGGTGCCTCGAGAGGAGGCGCCCGCCGGGGCTTTACTGCGTTCTCTAGTATGGTGTGCCCTTATATTAGGGGAGTAATCGCAGGGGAGTGCTAGTGGGCGATACCCGCCTCATACGCCATAATGACCGCCTGCACACGATCACGCGCACCCAACTTCGCCAACACATGCGATACATGCGTCTTCACCGTCGCCTCCGAAAGCACCAACTCCCGCGTAATCTCCGCATTCGACAAGCCACGCGCAATCAGACCCAACACCTCAAACTCACGCGGCGACAACTGCTCAATCAACTCACGATGCGGATAATCCTGCGCAGGCTCAAAGCTCGCAGAATCAGCCGGAATAAACGTCGCCTTAGGAAGCTCAGAACCCGCTGCCGGGGGAGTAGCCTGCACAGAGTCGGCAACAGGAGTAGCAGGAACACCAGGAGCGGGGGAGTCCAGCACCGGAATCATGTGTTCCAACAGACGGCGAGTAGCCGACGGCGCAATCACCGCATCGCCGCGGTGCACCGTACGAATCGCCTCCAGCAACTGCTCCGGCGGAGTGTCCTTCAACAAGAAACCGCTCGCACCCGCACGCACCGCCGAATACACGTACTCATCAATATCGAAGGTCGTGAGCATAATAATGCGCACCCGCTCATCCTCGGAAACTTCACGCTCGCCGTCACGCTCCAGGATGCGGCGCGCCGCCTCCAGGCCATCGCAGTGCGGCATGCGCACATCCATGAGGATGACCTGCGGCGCCTGCCCCTCAGAGACCATACGGTCAAAAACGTCAATCGCTGCCAGGCCGTCATCAGCTTCCATGACGACCTGCAGGTCCGGCTGGGAGTTGACGAGCATGCTCAAGCCGCCGCGCACTAGGCGCTGGTCGTCAACGAGCATCACGCGGATCGGCTGGGGGTTTTGCGTTGGGGAAGAGTACATAGTTTCAATCCTAGGTCACAGTGGTGGTGCGGAGGAATAAGCGGGGTGAATGGAGCATAGCGGTATTAGAGATCGCGGTAGGGGAGCGCCGCCTCAACGAGCCAACCGCCGTCGGGCTGCAGACCGTAGGTGAGGGTGCCGTGGTAGAGGGCGATGCGCTCGCTCATTCCGCGCAGACCGTTACCGCTGCCGGGTACCGGGCGAGCAATGTGCTGAGCCGTGACCGCAGAAACCGGTTCGTTCTCAACCCGCAACTGCAGGCCCTCATCACCCCAGTGAATGGTGACGGTGGTTGCCGCGCCGGGGGAGTGCTTGAGCGCATTGGTGAGCGCCTCCTGTACGGTGCGGTACGCCGCAAGTTCGGCGCCCTGCGGTAGGGTGCGCGCCATGGTGCCGGTGATTCCGGTGAAGGTGACGGGTAGCCCGGCGCGGCGGCTCTGCTCCACGAGGGCGGGCACATCGTTGAGGGTGGGCACGGGCGCGTAGGTGGTTGCCTCGTCGGTGCGGAGTAGCCCGAGGAGGGAACGCATCTGCGTGAGGGAGTCGCGTGCGGTGTCTGCGATGAGTTCTAGGGTCTGCTCCGCAATATCCGGCGTGTTCTGCTGAGCCTGACCCCACTGCCCTGCCTGTTCGGTCTGTTGCTCTGCCTGCTGTGCCTGTTGTGTTTGCTGGGCGCGGGCGGTGCGGGCGCTCGCGGCGGCGTAGCGTGCCCCGTCCGCCTGGGAAATAATGCTGGAGAGCGAGTGCGCCACAATATCGTGCATTTCGCGGGCGATTCGGGTGCGTTCATCCTGCGCGGCGAGGCGGCGTTCTTGTTCCTGCTCGTATTCGAGGCGGCGGGCGCGTTCTTCGAACTCTTCGCTGCGCAGTTCGCGCATGCGGCGGGAGTCGCCGAGGAACCAGAAGACGGTAAAGATGGATCCGCAGAGCACGCCGAGCATCAGGGAGATGAAGATGCGGGCGGGTATGTCGTCCCAGTGGTAGAGGAATGAGAGCGATGCCTGCACGGTGACGGCAAGTGCGCCGACCCAACCGAGGATGAGGGAGCGGAAGCGGGCGCGGCGGGTCCAGTGCCTGCCGGTGTGGTAGGCGGCGAGGCTGACCGGCGGGTAGCAGGTGAGGGCGAGTGAGCCGGGGAAGGGGGACACGAGGGTGAGGCAGAGTGCCGCGATGACCACGTAGATACTGCCGTAGGGGAAGCGGTAGCGGAAGTAGAGCGCGGTGGTACTGCAGAGCGCGGAGATGACCGGGATCCAGCCGTAGCCGTTGATGAAGGCAACGGAGAGCACGCAGCAGAAGAACTGCAAGTGCGCGACGACGATGACGTTCATCCAGCCGCGGTTGTCTCTGAGGTAGCTTTGCACGCGGCTGGAGGCGGTGATGGCGTCGGCGGGCAGGTCGTTGCTTTCTGAGCTGCCGCGGGTATGCGTTACGGCGTGGCCTGATTCGGCTGTCTCTGTGCCATGCTGTGGGTTCTGCTGTGCTTCGGCGTGCTTGAGGGGCATGTTTCCAGTGTAGCGAGGGGGCGAGGGGAGTATGGCGGGCATAGGAGGCCCACAAAATGCGCTGACGTGCACATAGTGCGTGTGGGTATATCTTTGCCTGTGTGTGATTCTGTGTGCGCGACACGCTGAAATACGGGATTATTTATGAGCTTCGCCACATTAAATCAGGTTTTTCTCTCAATCACCGCTTGAGGGTTTGGGGTTATATTGGGTTTGAATTTAGGCGCATATCACTAAAAACTTTCTTAAGTAACCTATTTGGGTTGAAAAACCTTCAATCAAAGCGGAGAGTTTAAGGGGACCCCCCTCATCAAACCATTTTTGGAACCATTGCGGTACAGGTCCTTGATGGGTATAGTTTTAGCCGTACCCGAAATCTGCGCCGGTGGTCTATGACCCCGCAGAGCGAACACCAAGCGCTCTAAAACGCGAAAGTCCCTATGTAGGGGACCGGTTACAGCATTATGTCGTTATCACCAGAGGTTAGGCGCAAGCCAACTCACTCACTCGACTTGTTTCAAGTGATGTTTTCTGCCGCGCACGACGGCGGGTGATAACTTTTATTCCTCAAAATGACATCACTCTCGAAGGACATACATGTCTACTAACATTTCTCGCCGCAAGGTTGTTGCTGGCGCAGCATGGGCTGCTCCGGTTGTCGCAGCTTCCGCTGCAGTTCCCGCTTTTGCTTCCTCCACCGTTTGCGAGCCCGAAGGTTCCGCAGCTTACACCATCTCCGGTCAGCCCTCCGGTAACAAGAACACTCAGAAGTTCACTGTTCCCGCCAAGGTTGACAAGATTATCTTCGAGGTTGTTGGTGGCGCAGGTGGCGGTTCCTCGTCGGTCAAGGGTGGTTCCGGTGCATCTCTGACCGGTGCAATCCCCGTCAAGGAAGGCCAGGTTGTTGAACTGGTCGCAGCTGCCGGTGGTGTAGCTTACCTGGAGCGCGTGCTTGGTAACGAAGCCACCCCGAAGAAGCAGTACTACGTCTGGGGTACCCGTCCGGCAACCGGTGGTGAAGGCTACGGTAACGGCGGTGACGTAAACGCCCAGGCTATTCCCGCAGACGCTAAGGCTCTGGTTGATGCTAAGTACCCTGGTACTGACAGCGACATGAAGGCAGCCGTGTATGGCGGTTCCGGCGGTGGCTCCTCTGCTCTGCTCATCGACGGCGCAGTTGTTGCTCTGGCAGGTGGCGGTGGTGGTGCGGGTATCCGTACCCAGCCCGCTACCAACAACGTGCTTGACACCAAGGACAAGTTCTTCAACCCCAATGCAGTCAACGCAGGTACCACCACTCTGGGTGACACCGCGGTTAAGTCCGTTCTGCCCGCAGGTGCAGACGCATCCGCAGCAACCGGTAGCGACGCAGAGACCTCTATCTCTCACTACTCTGTTCTGAAGCCGCACACCACTGATGGCACCGCTATGAAGGTTGCCGGCGGTAAGGGCGGCGGCAACGGTACCGGTGGTGCCGGTGGCGAGCAGCCCCTGCTGTACAACGAAAAGGCTAATGTCTTCGGTGTTATTGGCTTCAAGAGCCAGAACAAGCAGGTGCTCTTCAGCTCCTCCACCGCAGGTGAAACCGGTGGTAACGGCTTCGATGGTAAGGGTGGCGACGGTGTCTTCGCATACTCCTACCAGATCGACAACAACGATATCTCCAAGCTGGAAATCGTTCATGCGACCAACCCTGTTAACCTCAACGATAAGACCAACCTGGACAAGGACTCCACCCTCAAGTCCTTCAACGGTCACCAGACCGTTGTCTCCGCAGGTGGTGGCGCAGGCTACGGTGGCGGTGGCTCCGGTGCTGCTCGCGGCCTCTCCTCCATCATTACCTCCCAGAAGTGGAACGGTAACGAAGAGCCCACTCGTTACCGCCAGAACGTTGGCGCACTGATGCAGGCAGGTTCCGGTGGCGCAGGTGGCTCCTACCTTGCTCCTAGCGTAACTGACGGCTCCATCAAGTCCGCAGGCAACGGTGGTAACGCATCCGGCGTACGTAACCCCGGTTCCGTGAAGATTACCTTCTGCAAGCGCTCCTAATAGCAGTAGCATCTAGGGTCCTCACTCTGAGTGAGAACTCATAACGATATTCCCCGGCTGAATTATCAGCCGGGGAATATTGTTTTAACCGGTAGGAGCTGAACGCCACAGAATCCAAGACCCCAGAAGCCAGGAGGCACCGGGTCGAAGCAGAAGGGTAGGGGAGTAGCCGGGTAGGAGTTGCGGCTACTCAGATACCGTCTAGCCCAGAGTCTGAGAACCCGCCCGCACACTCTACCGCCCACCCGTGGTGCGTATTAGGGTAGAGGCATGACTGAAGCACGTAGCATCGACCTCGCCGTCATCCCCGGCGACGGCATCGGCCCCGAAATCATTACCGAAGCCCAGCGCATCCTCACCCGCGCCTGCGAGCTCGAAAACATCACCGTAACCCCCACCCACTACAAGCTCGGCGCCGAGCACTGGCTGGAAACCGGTGAAACCCTGCCCGACTCCACCATGGACGCCCTCAAGCAGCACGACGCGATCCTCTTCGGCGCCATTGGTGCAGACCCCCGCAGCGGTCAGATTCCCTCCGGCCTCATCGAACGCGAAATGCTCCTCAAGCTGCGCTTCGCCTTCGACCACTACATCAACCTGCGCCCCTCCCGCCTGTACCCCGGCGCAGTCTCGCCGCTCGCCAACCCCGGCAACATCGACTTCGTGGTCGTGCGTGAAGGCACCGAAGGCCCCTACATTGGCAACGGCGGCGTAATCCGTCAGGGCACCCCGCACGAAATCGCTACCGAGGTCTCCCTCAACACCGCGCACGGTGTGGAGCGCCTGGTCCGCTACGCCTTCGAGCTTGCCTCCACCCGCCGCAAGAAGGTCACCCTCGTACACAAGACCAACGTGCTCACCCACGCAGGTCGCCTCTACAACCGCTACTTCACCGAAATCGCGAAGGAATTCCCCGAGGTCGAGACCGACTACCTGCACATTGACGCGACCACCATCTTCATGGTCACCGACCCCGCCCGCTTCGACGTGATCGTCACCGACAACCTCTTCGGCGACATCATCACCGACCTCGCCGGTGCAGTGACCGGCGGTATCGGCTACGCGGCAAGCGGCAACATCAATGCCGTCGGCGAATTCCCCTCCATGTTCGAGCCCGTACACGGCTCCGCACCGGACATCGCCCGCCAGAACAAGGCAAACCCCACCGCCGCAATCCTCGCCGGCGCGATGCTGCTGCGCCACCTTGGCTACGATGCAGCCGCAGCCCACATTGAGGACGCTGTCGAGGCAGATATGCGCGAAAACGGCGCCACCGTGCGCGGAACCGATCAGGTTGGCGCGGACGTGCTCGCACGCCTCGGCTAAGCTCACCTGGCTAAAACTGGCTCGGCTAAAACCCGCCAGCCGTAGCCGCTGAACGCAAAACACCCGTGAAGCCCGGAAGGAACACACCTTCCGGGCTTCACCTGTTCACATCCTGAATGGGAGAAAAGGTGCGCATGCGGCAAACTCATCTTTCCGGTACTCTAAAACAGGTCAGGCACACCCGCCCGGCACTTCGGCGGTGGACACCCTCCACCACTCACTGCAATGCATCCGACTAGCACAGACCGCTAGATGCACCATCTGCCCCGCACGACAACGCGCCCGGCGGCACACACCGGTTCTACGCCCCGACGCGAGAACCGCGAATCAAAGAACGCCTGCACAAGCAACTAGACAAAGAGGAACGCAGAACGATGGCCATCGAATTCAGCCACGAAGCAAACCAGTCACCCGCCTCCGCCGAACGCCGCGCCGAAATCCTTGCAAACCCCGGCTTCGGTGACTACTTCACCGACCACATGGTCACCATCGACTGGGAAGGCGACTACAAGACCGGTGGCACCTGGTACGACGCACGAGTTCGCCCCTACGGCCCGCTCGTCCTCGACCCCGCAGCATCCGTCTTCCACTACGGCCAGGAAATCTTTGAAGGCATCAAGGGCTACCGCCACGCTGACGGCTCCGTGTGGACCTTCCGCCCCGAAAAGAACGCGGCACGCTTCGCGAACTCCGCACGCCGCCTCTCCCTGCCCGAACTGCCCGCCGAGACCTTCATTGAGTCCCTGCGTGAACTCGTGAAGATGGACGAGCAGTGGGTTCCCGCCGGTGACGGTGAGGCCTTCTACTTCCGCCCCTTCATGATTGCTACCGAGGCGTTCCTCGGCGTTCGCCCCGCACGCCACGTGCAGTACCACGTGATTGGCTCGCCCGCAGGTAACTACTTCGGCACCCCCGAACCCGTGGACATCTGGCTCTCCACCACCTACGCCCGTGCAGGCGAAGGCGGCACCGGTGCGGCAAAGTGCGGCGGTAACTATGCAGCATCCATGATTGCCCAGACCGAGGGTGAAAAGCACGGCTGCAAGCAGGTTATCTTCAAGGACCCGCACCGCGGCGACGCCATCGAAGAGCTCGGCGGCATGAACGTGTTCTTCATCTTCGGCAAGGAAAACAAGATCGTCACCCCCGAGCTGACCGGCACCATCCTGGAGGGCGTGACCCGCTCCTCGCTGATTCAGCTCGCTAAGGACCGCGGTATGACCGTGGAGGAGCGCGCTATCACCCTCAATGAGTGGCGTGAAGGCGTGGCAAACGGCGACATCACCGAAATCTTCGCTTGCGGCACCGCAGCAGTGGTCGCGCCTATCGGCAAGCTCAAGGCAGAAGACTTCGAAATCCCGGCACCCACCGAGCACTTCGGCGAAATCTCCAAGAGCCTGCGCGAAGAGCTCGTCGGTATTCAGCTCGGCACCGTTGAGGACCGCCACGGCTGGATGACCCGCCTCATCTAAAACGTGAATCTAACGTAACCAGCGAAATCCCCGCAGGATGCTCCGCCCGACCCCGCACGTCGCGCGGTGAGCGATCCGCGGGGATTCGCTGTGCCCGGAAAATGATGTGCTCGGAAAATGACGTGCCCGGCGAATAGTGCGCGCGGCGTTGATAGCGCGAGGACAGGGGAGGGGAGGCGCACCCCGCCGAACTTAATAGTGTTGAACCCCGCCGGGCTAAAACCTGCCTTGCCAATTCCGCCCGCCGCTCACACCCTCGAAGGCTGGTACCCTAGAAAGTATGCGTATTGCACGATTTACCGTAAATAATGAGCTCCACTTCGGGCTGGTAGAAGGCGACGCAGGCGAAGAAACCCTGCGCGTACTCGCCGGCGACCCCTTCTACTCGGGCATCGAACCGACCGGCACGACCTACCCCATCGACCAGGTGCGCCTGCTCGCCCCGATCATTCCCCGCTCCAAGGTGATTGGAGCGATCGCAAACTGGGCAGGAACCGAGGCGCCTGCCTCCCCGCAGTTCTTCCTCAAGCCCAACACCACCGTGATTGGCCCCGGCGACCCCGTGACCCTGCCCGAGTACTCCGAAGCCGTCAGCGCAGAAGGTGAACTCGCCGTCATTATCGGTCGTATCGCCAAGTCCGTGCCTCTTGAGCGCGTGCACGAAGTCATCTTCGGCTACACCGTAGCCAACGACCTCACCGCCCGCGACCTGCTCGAGGACCGCCAGTGGACCCGTGCGAAGGGCTTCGACGGCTCCACCCCGCTCGGTCCCTGGATCGAAACCGACCTGGACACCGACTCGCTGAACATCACCACCTGGGTTGACGGCGACGTCGTGCAGGAAGGTAACACCTCCGAAATGCACTACTCCGTAGCCGAGCAGGTTGCCGCAGCCTCCGAAATCTTCACCCTGCTGCCCGGCGACGTACTGCTCACCGGCACCCCCGCCGGCATCAGCGTACTGCGCGACGGCAACGAAGTAGAGGTCGAAGTCGAAGGCATCGGCTCCCTCGTCACCCGCGTGCGCGACTAAACAGCCCGCGCCCACAAACGTAACGTACATCCTGAAACACACCGTCAAGGAGACATCATGACCGAATACCACGGTCCCGTACTCAACAGCCCCGCGGACACCCGCGTCCGCTTCTGCCCCTCGCCCACCGGCACCCCGCACGTGGGCATGGTCCGCACCGCCCTCTTCAACTGGGCATACGCACGCCACACCGGCGGCAAGCTGATCTTCCGCATCGAAGACACCGACGCAGCACGCGACTCCGAAGAGTCGTTCAACCAGGTGCTCGAATCCCTGCACTGGCTCGGCATCAACTGGGACGAAGGCGTCGGCGTCGGCGGCCCCCACGAGCCCTACCGCCAGTCCGAGCGTAAGACCGCAGGCATCTACAACGAGGTCTTCGCAAAGCTCGTTGAAGGCGGCTACGTGTACGAAGACTTCTCCACCCCCGACGAGGTGAAGGAACGCCGCAAGGCAGCCGGTCAGGACCCGCAGCTCGGCTACGACAACTACGACCGCAACCTCACCGAAGAGCAGAAGGAAGCCTACCGCGCCGAGGGCCGTAAGCCCGTGTGGCGCCTGCGCATGCCCGACGAAGACATCACCTTCAACGACCTCGTTCGCGGTGAAATCACCTTCAAGGCCGGTACCGTGCCCGACTACGTGGTCGTCCGCTCTAACGGCGACCCGCTGTACCCCTTCGTGAACCCCGTTGACGACGCGCTCATGGGCGTCACCCACGTGCTGCGCGGCGAAGACCTGCTCTCCTCCACCCCGCGTCAGATTGCGCTCTACCGCGCACTCATCGACACCGGCGTGACCAGCTTCATCCCCGAATTCGGCCACCTGCCCTACGTCATGGGCCAGGGCAACAAGAAGCTCTCCAAGCGTGACCCCGAATCGAACCTCTTCCTGCTGCGCGACTCCGGCTTCATCAAGGAAGGCCTGCTGAACTACCTGTCCCTGCTGGGTTGGTCCCTCTCCGCAGACCAGGACGTCTTCAGCATCGACGAGCTCGTCGAGCACTTCGACGTACACGACGTTGTCGCCAACCCCGCACGCTTCGACGTGAAGAAGGCAGAGTCCATCAACGGCGACCACATCCGTGCGCTCGACCCCAAGGACTTCCGCGACCGCCTCATCCCGTACCTGCAGGCTGCAGGCGTACTCGGTGAAACCCTCACCGAGCGTGAAGAGCAGGTCCTCACCGAAGCTGCACCCCTCGTCCAGGAGCGCATGCAGCTGCTCGGCGAAGCACCCGGCCTGCTCGCATTCCTCTTTAAGGCTGACGAAGAGATCAGCACCGCAGACGACGCACGCAAGCAGCTCAAGGAATCTGCACCGCAGGTCCTCGCAGCCGCAATCGAAGCTCTGGAGCCCCTCGAGGACTTCACCGCAGCCAACATTGAGGCAGCCCTGCGCGCCGCAATCGTCGACGGCCTGGAAATCAAGCCGCGCCTCGCATTCGGCCCCGTGCGTATCGCAGTGTCCGGTGAGCGCATCTCCCCGCCCTTGTTCGAATCCATGGAAATCCTGGGCAAGGAATCCTCCCTCGCACGCCTGCGCAAGCTTGCCGCTGAACTGAGCTAACCATGAGCCAGCCGAATAACCAATCCATCATCGGCAAGGCGCTGCTCAAGGGCACCCTCATGGCGCTCACCAACGCCTGCATTATCTGGCTGATTCTGTACATCGCCAACATGGACAAGTCCGTCTTGATGGTGGTCGCTGTTGTCGTTGCGGCAGCCTTCGGATACGTGACTGCCTACTTCGAGGCGCGCGCCGCCCTGAACGCTCAAGAAGCTCAGGCACGGCACGCCCGCGGCGGCGACGTCAGCAGCTCGTCTGACGGCGTAGACACCTCGGACTCTTCGTGTGAAGAGGACGACGAAGACGACTTCGTGGACCCGGGCCCCGACCCGGACGCAGGCGACTTCGACGCCGGAAGCTCCAGCAGCTCCAGCAGCTCGGACTACAGTAGCTACAGCAGCTCCGACTACTCTGGCGGCGGCGACTCCGGTGGAGGCGATTCCGGCGGTAGTAGCGATTAAGCTCTAGAGAATCCCCTTATCCAGCGGGAATCAGACGACCGAAAGGTCTGAAGAAACCCGGCGGATAAGGGGATTTTTTCGCAAATTTGAGAATATTTTTTGTGATGGGTATTTCCTGTAAAACTACTAGTCAGTATGTTTTATAGGGGTGAATCTGGTTCCATTTTGGGGAGTGTGGCAAGAATTTGGTTTGCGCACCCTGGCAAAGGCTCGTATAGTAGTACCTGTTGTTGCGACGAGCTGAAAAGTTCAAAGCGAAAACATGCGGTTGTAGCTCAGTTGGTAGAGCACCACCTTGCCAAGGTGGATGTCGCGAGTTCAAGTCTCGTCAACCGCTCCACTCAAGCCCCGAGGTTCGCCTCGGGGCTTTTTCGTTGTCTCTGGTTTTTATTGCCTCCGGGTTTTGTTGTCTCTGGGTTTTTAGTCACCTTCGGGGTTTTATCGTCTCCGGGAGTTTTAGCTTTTGGAGGTGCATGGCAGGGGGGGGCGTGATCTTTTCCGTGGAGGTTGTTTGGGTGAGTTGGCTGCCGGGCTGCTTTGGCTATCTGGTTATCTGACAGTCGGGCTATCTGACGACCTGACTGCCTGGTCATCTGACTGCCGGGAGGCAGTGCAGGAAAAATCTTCAAAAAAATTTGGGATGCAAAGCGTGCGGGGGAGGGGGTAAAACTGCTCTCCGAGCCACCTCGGAGCTGCTTTGAAGGGTGAAAATCGGCCCCAGAACCCTCTTTTTGAAGAAATTTAAAAAACTTTTTAACCTCAAAAACCCCGGAAACACGCGGAAGTAGCGGGCATAAAACCGTGAATGTGAGGCGGCTCTCCAGATTTCGGCTTGCACGCCTCCAGAAAGACCCGTATAGTTATTACTCGTTCCGGTGAAAAGCCGAAAGGCGAAAAGCGGAACGGTAACTCAATAGAGTAATGGGATATGGTGTAATTGGCAACACGAAGGTTTCTGGTTCCTTTGTTCTAGGTTCGAGTCCTGGTATCCCAGCTAACCTCCTCACGGAGGTTGCGGCCCCATCGTATAGCGGCCTAGTACTCCGCCCTCTCACGGCGGCAACACCGGTTCAAATCCGGTTGGGGTCACCACTAGGAAAAAAGCCTGGTTTCTTCGGAAGCCAGGCTTTTTTGTTTATCCAGTGAAACCGGACTGAGATTCGGTCATGACTTAGCGACTTCAGCCATGGTTAAAAGCTATCCCTCAAGACGCTAACCCAGCCCCAAAGTCCGTACCTCATGACCAGAGTCCATAAGTCATTACTGAACCTGCAGTCACCTCTGGTGGGAAGATCTTTTAGATTCTATGGTGCCGCCGCATACTCACCGGGAAGGGAACGGGAAGAAAAAAAGGGGAGCGCAAAATTTGACCTTCACGCTAAGCCTCGGTATAGTCTTATCCGTAAGCGTGATTGGCGCAGTGGTAGCGCGCTTCGTTCACACCGAAGAGGTCACTGGTTCGAACCCAGTATCACGCACCAATAACCCCCGTTTCAAGGAACGGGGGTTTTATTATGCCCACCGGTATTTGTGCCCGCAAGCAGTACAAACCCAGCCGCGGACACAACCACCCGAGAATGAGGTACCCCGTGACAACACCCGAACTCGCCGCAGCCACCGACTACGGACGCATGTACGCGCGCGTCCGCGGAGGAGAACCCCTCGTCCCCTCCATCACCACCGTCATCGGGCAGCACGCCAGCGACCTCAGCGGCTGGCACGGGTACATGGCCGCCAAAGCCGCCCTCGAAGACCAGCGCGCCTACCGCGCCACCGGATCCCACGGCCTCAAATTCGCCATTATCCGCGACGCAGCCAGCGCCTCCGAACGATACCGCGACGCAGCTGCCGCCCGAGGCGACCGCGTCCACAACTACGCTGAAGCCGTCGCCCTACGCGCCATGGGCCGCGAACACAACCTCGACGAAAACCGCGAACAGCTCATCATCAACGGCGAACAAGCCTACGCCGACCGCTTCGACGAATGGTGGGAAGCGTTCAAACCCCGCCCCCTCGCCGCCGAAGTCACCATCTGGAACGACACCGTCGGCTACGCGGGCACCCTCGACCTCGTCGCAGAAATCGCAGGCCGAACCTGCATCATCGACTACAAAACCAAAGGCACCGACAAACGCGGCCGCGTCAAAGCACTCGACGAAAAGGTCGTCATGCAGCTCGTCGCCGGACTCAAAGCCGAAGAATCCATCGTCGACCCCGACGAAGGCACCTGGGAACCCTGGAAATACGGCGACGCACCCGTCCTCATGGGCGTAGCCCTCGGCGAAACGCAGGTGCTACCGCAGCAGGCAAACCCCGCCGTGCTTGAACGCAACTGGTACAAGTTCTGTGCCCTGCGCCGCGTCTGGGAATTCGACCGCCAGGTCCAAGAATTTGAAGACCCCGCGCTCATGCCCGTAGTACCGCCGCCCGCGGCATAGGCCAGTACCCCCGCCGACTAGAAGACTGGGTGGCATAGGGGAGTAGCGGGTAGAGGGGAGAGGCTCAAACCCCTGGGGGAGATGAGCCCAGGGGGGGGTGAGGCTCAGCCCTCACCCTGCCGCCTCCACCCCCAGCGCCTCGATTCGTTCTAGATTCGCGCTACTGAATCGGCGACAATAGAACAATAGACAGAACAGCGCCCGCGCACCCGCTGTGAAGAACCCGCTACTGGGAGAACCCTCCTGCCGAGAGAGCCCGCCAGCGCAGTTTCACCCGCGAGGTTCTATCGGTGCAGTTCTGCCGCCATATTGAAATCCGTAAGCACATTCCCGGCACTCCGCCGGCAAAGGAGAACCATGACCATCCTGAGCATCCGCACCGTAGGCGACCCGGTGCTGCGCAGCGTCTGCGACCCCATCACCGTCTTCGACGACGACCTGGCACGACTCATCGACGACATGCTAGAAACCATGTACGACGTGGGCGGCGTGGGCCTTGCCGGCCCGCAGATTGGCATCTCCAAGCAGATTTTCACCTTCGGCGGCATTGACGACCGCGAAGGCTACATCATCAACCCCGTGCTCGAAGTCGGCGAAGAAGACCAGGAAGGCGGCGAAGGCTGCCTGTCCGTGCCCGGTCAGAAGTCTGCGACCCCGCGCAAGAACTGGGCGCGCGTGACCGGCGTGGACCGCCACGGCGAACCCCTCGTGCTGGAGGGTGAGGGCCTGTTCGCGCGCATGCTGCAGCACGAGACCGACCACCTGCACGGCAAGCTGTTCATCGACCGCCTCGTGGGTGAAGACCGCCAGCGCGTGATGCGCGCCCTGCGCGCCGCAGACTACAACACTGTCGCCGCGAAGACCGTGACCGAGCGTGCAACCCGCGTGGGCGGTGCTTTCGGCGGCGGTGGCGCGTTCGGTGCCGGTTCTGCTGGTTCCTCCTTCGGTAGCTTCGGAAAGTAGGCTCACATGCTCAACATCATTTACGCAGGCACCCCCGACGTCGCTGTGCCCCCGCTCGACTACCTGGCGAACTCCGATAAGGTGCGCGTGGTCGGCGTGCTCACCCGCGAAGACGCCCCCGTGGGCCGCAAGCGCGTGCTCACTCCCTCCCCGGTCGCGCAGCGCGCCGAGGAGCTCGGCCTGCCCATCGTGAAGGCAAACCGCTGGAACGACGAAGCCGCCGCATCCATCGCTGAGCTGAACGCTGACGCAGCCGCCGTGGTCGCCTACGGTGCCCTGCTGCCGCTGCCCGCGCTCGAATCCCTGCGCTACGGCTGGGTCAACCTGCACTTCTCCAAGCTGCCCGCATGGCGCGGCGCCGCCCCCGTGCAGCGCGCCCTCATCGCCGGTGAGCAAGAAATTTTCTCCACCACCTTCCTGCTCGAAGAAGGCCTGGACACCGGCCCCACCTTCGAACAGGAATCCACCCCCGTAGCCGCCGACGACACCGCAGGCACCGTGCTGATGCGCCTCGCAACCAGCGGCGGCGCACTGCTTGAACGCACCTTCGAACGCCTCGAAGCGGGCGAGAACGGCACCGTGCAGGTCGAGGACGACTCTGTTAGCTACGCCTCCAAGATGAGCATTGCCGACGGCCGCCTCACCTGGACCGAACCCGCCGAGCAGATCCTGGCACGTTTCCGCGGCGTGACCCCCGAACCCGGCGCATGGTGCGAACTGGGCGAAAACCGCTTCAAGATTGGTGGTCTGGCGGTTGCCGATGAGCGCCTGGTGCAGTCCCTGACCGAGGCGAACGGCGGCCCCCTCGCACCCGGTGCGGTGCGTCTGCACGCGAAGAAGGTACTGGTCGGCACCGGTACCAAACCCCTGATGCTGCTGCAGGTTCAGCCTGCCGGTAAGAAAATGATGGATGCGCCCGCGTGGGCTCGCGGCGCTGGCAAGGACATGGCGGAAGGCCTGGTGGTACTCGCATGAGCAACGAAAAGCGCCCTTACAAGGGAGGACACGGCAAGCCCGGTCACTCCGGTAACGCTGGCAACGGCAAGTTCGGCCAGGGTAGCGGTCAGGGTAAGTTCAATCAGGGCGGCGGTCAGGGTGAGGGCGGTGCGAAGCGTAAGCGTCGCCGCCGCTCCGGCGCTGGCAGCGGCTCTGGTGTGAGCGAGCAGAACCGCCAGCAGTCCCAGAGCTCCCAGCGTACTCAGAACCAGCGCTCCCAGAATCAAAGCTCGCAGGGCCGCCCGCAGAAGTGGGACAACAACTCCCGCAGCGAATCCCGCACCGGCCGCCGCTTTGACGGCCTGACCAGCGTCGAACGCGCCGCACGCCGCGCCAAGACCGAGCACGACGACACCAAACGCGGTGGCGGCGGCACCTCCCAGCGCAATAAGAGCGGCCACGAACGCAACCGCCGCTCCATGTCCGCCCGCGAATTCTCCGCGGCGGCACCCTCCGCACGCTCGCGTACCGCAGACACCGCACGCGCAACCGTCTTCGACGTATTGCGCTCCGTTGCCGAATCTGACGCTTACGCGAACCTCGTGCTGCCCAAGGCGATTCGTAGCCACCGCCTCGACCACCGCGACGCAGGCTTCGCAACCGAACTGACCTACGGCACGCTACGCCACCAGGGCACCTACGACGCAATCCTCAGCCGCTGCGTAGACCGCCCCATCGAGAAGGTCGGCACCACCACCCTTATCGTGCTACGCATGGGCGTGCACCAGCTGCTGAACATGCGCGTTCCCGCCCACGCGGCACTGAACCAGAGCGTGTCCCTGGCACGCGAAAAGATCGGCGCGGGCCCGGCAAGCTTCATCAACGCGGTGCTGCGCCGCGTCTCCGAGCGCACCCCCGAAGAATGGTACGAACTCATCATCGAGAACGCGAAGGACGACACCGAGCGCATGGCGCTGCTCGCCTCGCACCCCGGCTGGATTGTGCGTTCCATGCGTCAGGCACTCGTCGCGCACGGCCGCCCCGCCTCCGAAATTGAGCAGCTGCTCGAAGCGGACAACCTCGCCCCCGTGGTGAACCTGGTTGCGCTGCCCGGCCTGGGTAGCCTCGAGGAGGCACGCGAACAGGGCGCCGTCGACGGCGAGCTGGTTGAAGGTTCGGCGCTGTACGCCTCCGGCGACTTGGCGCGCCTGGAATCCGTACGTGAAGGCACCGTCCGTGCGCAGGATGCCGGTTCCCAGCTGGTCGCACGCGCGCTCGCCGCCGCACCTCTGGACGGCACCGACACCGCCTGGCTCGACCTGTGCGCAGGCCCCGGCGGTAAGGCGGCGCTCCTCGGCGCACTCGGTATTCAGCGCGGCGCATCCCTGGTCGCCAACGAGGCGGCACCGCACCGCGCGCAGCTCGTGGAATCCTCCATGCGCCCCCTGCCCGAGGACAGCTACACGGTACTCACCGGCGACGGCCGCCAGATCCGCGAAACCCTGCGCAAGAACGCCTCCAGCCTGCCCGGTTCCATTGAGCCCGGTCAGCTTTTTGACCGCGTCATGGTGGATGTGCCCTGCTCCGGTCTGGGTGCCCTGCGCCGCCGCCCCGAGGCGCGTTGGCGCAAGTCCCCGCGCGATATTGCCGAGCTGCTGCCCCTGCAGCGTCAGCTCCTGGATGCGGCCATTGAGGCGACCCGCCCCGGCGGCGTCATCGCCTACGTGACCTGCTCCCCGCATGCGGCAGAAACCCAGAACATTGTTGCAGAGGTGCTCGAAAGCGGCGCGGTCAGCCTGCTCGACTCCGCCGCCGCACTGCGCGAAGTCGCCCGGCACACCGAAGGCGCGAACGGCGAACCCGTGAGCGTGCTGGCGGGGGAGAAGGACCCCGGCCACACCCCCGAAATCAAGGTCAAGAAGGGCGCGCCGGTCGTGAAGGCTTCGGAGAACCCGACCACCGCGCAGCTGTGGCCGCACGTGCACGGAACCGACGCCATGTTCCTCGCCCTGCTGCGTAAGAACTAGCCGCTTCACCGTCTAGCATCATCCGCCATACGGCACGGATTTGAAAGGAACCCCATGGGTATTGCCATTAACCCGTCGATTCTCTCGGCGGATTTCGCGAACCTGCAGCGCGAGCTGGAGCGCATTTCCACCGCAGACGCCGCGCATATTGACGTGATGGACAACCACTTCGTCCCCAACCTCACCTGGGGCCCGCCCGTGGTCAAGCGTCTGCGTGAAATCTCGCCGGTGCCGTTCGATGTACACCTGATGATTGAGGACGCTGACCGCTGGGCACCCGAATATGCCAGCATGGGCTGCGAATCGGTGACCTTCCACGCGGAGGCGGCTATCGCCCCCATCAAGCTGGCGCGCACTCTGCGTGCTGAGGGCGCGAAGGCGGGTATGGCGCTGCGCCCGGCAACCGCCGTGGAACCCTACCTGGACATGCTCAGCGAACTGGACATGCTGCTAATCATGACCGTGGAACCCGGCTTCGGCGGCCAGGCGTTCCTGGACGTGATCCTGCCGAAGATTGCCCGCGCCGCCAAGGCGATTGAGGGGGCGAACCTGCCGGTGACCGTGCAGGTGGACGGCGGCATCACCGAAGAGACCATCCTGCGTGCCGCGGAGGCGGGCGCAACCTGCTTCGTTGCCGGTAGCTCGGTCTACGGTGTGGACGAGGCGCTCGGCGGCCCGGAGGCGGCAATCGCCTCCCTGCGTGCAGCGGCCGCATCGGTCAAGCGTTCCGGCACCGGTTGCGGTTGCGGCTGCTAGCGGTGCACGCCGGTAACGGCGCTTGCTTGTAACGGTGCCCCGCATCTATGACACCCCCGCGTCTATAAAACCTCAACGCCCCGTTGTGAAGAACGTCCCGTTGTGAAGACTGCGCCCCGTCGCGGCTCTTCGCGGCGGGGTGTTTTGCGTGCCATGCTTTCTCAACCGCCGTAGATTTATAGCAAGGTAACAGCAGGGGAGAGACACCTGTTTAAGCGACATAGTGTCAGCAAGACTATGACAAAGCGTGAAATACGTTACCCCGCGCAATTCCGCGGCAAAACCGGGCATCCTGACGGTCTGAGAAAACAAACAGAACGCGTCTTGATGTAACACTCAGATATCTGTAAGGTTAGGTATAGTTTAGTCACATCTAGGGGGAACTATGTCTTTCAACCGAACCGAGCTGACCGACACCGAAAACCAGGGCGCACCGGGCGTTAACCGCCGCGCCTTCTTCGGCCTGGCGCTCGCCTCATCGGCCGCTCTCGCCCTCGCGGCATGCAGCAGCGAGACCACCACGACCACCACTTCCGGCGGTTCCACCTCCGGCGGTAACAGCGGCACCCGCACCATCAAGGATATTGACGACGAGAATGTAGAAGTTCCCGCCAACCCGCAGAAGGTTATCGTCCTCTCCGAACCCACCCTCGACGGCCTGCTCGCCCTCGGCGTGACCCCTGTCGGTTCCGTCTCCGGTCGCGGCCAGTCCGGCGTGCCCAACTACCTCGCCGACCGCGCCAAGGGCGTGCAGATCATCGGTACCGTCGCCCAGGTCAACTACGAGCAGATTGGCAACCTTGATCCCGACCTGATCCTCGTCGACTCCACCGGCGTGGACAAGCGCTCCGACGCCTACGAAACCCTCAAGAAGATCGCCCCCGTGGTCTACTGCGGCTACGCGGGTGGCGACTGGCGCATCAACTTCCGCAACGTTGCCAACGCCATGAACATGGTCGACAAGGGCGAAGAGGTTATCAAGGCATACGAGTCAAGCGCCGCAGCGCTGAAGGAGCAGCTCGCCCCCAAGTACGGCGACAAGACCTTCTCCATCGTCCGCTGGGCAGGCAACGGCCCCGCCCTGATTCTTAAGGAACTGCCCGCCGGCCAGGTACTCAACGACCTGGGCCTCAAGCGCCCCGAGGCACAGGACCGCAACGGCCAGGGCCACTCCGAGCCCGTCTCCCTGGAGAACCTGGCAAGCATCGATGCGGATTACATGTTCCTGGGCACCCTCGGCGGCGCAAGCCAGCAGAACCCGAACGCGCAGGGCTCCGCAGGCCTGCAGGGCGCCGAAGAAGCACTGAACAAGGCGAAGGAAACCTCCGGCTTCACCAACCTGAAGGCAGTCAAGGACGACCACGTGATTCTCGTGGACGGCTCCAAGTGGACCTCCACCGGCGGCCCGCTGCTGCTCGAAGGCATTGTTGAAGACGTCAAGAAGGCGCTTCCGCTCTAAACGCCGTGTTCTAAACACCCCGTGAAGCAATCACCCGCTGAAGCTTCCTGAACCCCCTTCCCGCCGCACCCTAGACCCGCGGCGGGAAGGGGATGCACGACCCACCACACCATCCTCAAGGACCACAATGACCGAAACTCGACCCGCACGCACCGCAGCCCGCTACGGTGCCGTCGTGGCTCTCGCTGGCGCGCTCATCACCCCCGGAGCCGCTCTGACCGGCACCACCATCGCCTACGCGGACACCCCCGCAGCCACCCAACAGGCGGATAAGGCTACCGTCACCATCTCCACCGAGAAGTGGCGCGAAGGCAAGCTCGTGCTACGCGGCACCGGCTTCACCAGCACCGCTCCCGGTCGCGGCGCTGTGTTCGCGGTGAAGTTCCTCGACGCCCTGCCGGATGAGGCTCACCAGGCACGTAACCCGCTCACCAATGAGGGCGGCAACTCGCCCGCAAACTTCATGGCAACCGCCAATGAAGATGGCACCTTCGAGGTTGAGGTGTCCCTACCGACCCCCGAAAATACCGGTCTGACCGCTGAGCATCTGAAGAGCAAGGGTTGGACCGTGGAGGGTACCAGCCACCGTATCCAGGTGCTTTCCGGTTCCCTGGGCGGTGTGGATGCGGACGGTAACACCTACGACCGTCGTGTGTCTGTGTCGCAGAACGTGACTCTGCGTGATCAGGCTCCGAGCCCCGCACCCACCGCAGAGCCCAGTGCAACTGCAGAGCCCACCGCGGAACCGAGCGCTACCGCTGAGCCTTCTGCAACCTCAGAGCCCAGTGCGACTGCTGCGCCCACCGCGGAACCGAGCGCTACTGCTGAGCCCACCCCCGATCCGAGCGCAACCGCAGACCCTACCCCCGCACCCAGCGAAGACTCGAAAACCTGCGCCCCCGCTGACGACTCCTTCACCCCGCGCCTGACCATCGAGAACCCCAAGGCGGTTCAGGGCGGCAAGCTGCACCTGACCGGTGACGGCTGGTGCAACCCCGAAGACAAGAAGGCATCCGTTATCGGTCTGAAGATTGACGACGGCAAGGTATCCCGTAACGACGCCACCGCGGTCAACGATAACCGCACCATCTGGGCTGTCATCACCCCCGATGAAAACGGCCACATCGACGCCTGGATTGACCTGCCCACCCGCGATAACGCAGCTTTCAAGAATGACGAAGACGCGGCAAAGTACGCCTCCGGTGAGCACACCCTGCGCCTGCTGACCGGTAGCCTGCGTGAGGGCGACCGATCCGGAACCTACGGCGGCGCCAACAGCCAGGGCGGCATCAACACCACCTTCACCATCGGTGAGTACGCCCCCGGTGACGCACCCGAGCCGGTCAACGCCTCCGAACTGACCGCTGGTAATGGCGTGCAGGTGAGCCGTGACGGCTCCACCGTGACCGTGACCGTGCCGAACGCTGAACCGGGCACCTGGGTGTACGCCGCAACCTACCTCGGTAACTCCCCGCAGACCCTCTACGGCTCCGGCTGGAAGCGTCTGGATGGCAACCGCAGCTTCAGCTACGAAACCAGCGTGAGCATGCCCGCCGCAACCTACCGCGTGGTTGTGCACAACGGCAACCAGGGCGCTGAAAATGCGGTGCTCGGTTTTGCTGACATGACCGTGGAACGTGCTGTTACCCCTCGTCAGGACGTTTCCCACGATGAGCAGGACGCCACCGACCAGCTGGTCGAAGAGTTGAACGAAAACCCCGCAACCGCAACCTCCACGGCACCTGTGCCCATGCGTAACGCGGGCGGCCGCATCAGCACCCGCGCCACCGACGTGGATGCATCCCTCGCCGCGCTCTCGCAGAGCACCGCTCCGGTCGTGAACCGCGTGCAGGCTAAGGCGAAGGTTCAGAGCGCGCAGAAGACCCTGGCATCTAACCTGCAGAAGACCGAAGCTAACGCAAAGAAGGCTGTGAAGGCCGCCGCCGGTTCGAAGAACTCGCAGAACGCACAGGGCTCGCAGAACTCTCAGAACTCCGCCGCTGGCACCAAGGCACAGGGCCCGACCATTGAGGGTACTGAGCTGACCGGTCTGACCAAGTGGCTGGTCAACAACGCCAATAACCTGCTGCTCTCGGCGGCTGGCCTGGTGGTTTTGGCCGCGGCTCTGCTGCTGCGCACCTCCAAGAAGTAAGCTCTCTGACCACATATTCACATCGGCACCGGTCCACGCTCCACACTCTTGACTCCGCACCCTTGAACAGGGGCGTGGACCGGATGCCCCCAACCACTCGGGTCGCAACCTACTGAACTGCACTGATCTACTGAACTGCACTAACACGAACCCGGTAGCGTTCAGCTTCGACCCCGGTAATTTTGAAAGGACCACCATGCGTGCACCTTTTTCGGGAGCCCCGAAGGCATCCCTGACCTCTAAGGCGCTGACCGCCTGCGCTGCCGCAACCCTGGCGCTGGGCTTGGGTGTTGGCACCGCATCCGCTCTGCCTCCGGGCGGTGCAAAGGCATCGACCCCCGGCACCTCTTCGACCGTTTCCTCTTCTGTGAACGAGCACGGCGTGATTTCCTTTAGCGTGAGCGGCTTCCCCGCGAACACTGTGGTGTCCGTGAAGGTGGACGACGGTAACCTGTGCCCCTCCGATGCTGCACAGGGCGCTTGCGTGGTGCACCAGCAGAAGACCGATGGCAACGGTAACGTCTCCGGTTCCTTCGTTCTGCCGGATGTTGGCGCTGGCACCCACACTCTGCGTTTCCTTGCAACTGGTGAGAAGCGTGATAAGGACGGCAAGTACCTGGGTACCGAGGCGTACAGCAACCGCAGCCCCGAGTTCACCGTGGTGGGTGAGGGCGGTTCGGATAATTCCTCCTCGAACTCTTCGGGTTCTTCCTCGAACCGCGGCTCTTCCAGCTCGAAGAGCAACGGTGGTTCCTCGAATGGCGGCTCGAACTCTAACAACTCAGACTCTGCAGACGAGGCTCAGGGCTCTAACGATTCCAACGAGTCCTCCTCCAATGGTGGCTCGAATGGTTCTGCAGGTGGCGCGGCTGAGGCTGAGACCGTGTACACCGACGCTGACGGCAACACCATCACCAAGGAGGAGTACGACCGCCTGAACGCGGAAGCTGACTCTTCCGATACCTCCGCCTCCTCCGGTTCTTCCGCCGCTCCCGCTGCTTCGGCTTCTGCAAATGCCCAGAAGAAGGCGACCGCTTCGGCGAGCGCGTCCTCTTCGGGTGTTGCGCGCGGTACTGCGTCGAGCCCGAGCGCTTCGGCTTCGGCTAACACCGCATCCACCGTTCAGACCGTGACCTACGGTGCTGCATTCCCGTGGGTTGGCGTGGTGGTTCTGGGCGTAAGCATTGTGGGTGCCGCTGCGCTGCTGCTGACCCGTAAGCGCTAAGACTTAACGTCGGATGCGGGTGGGGGAATACCCGCCCGCTCCGGCGTTTCTCTCATTATCTACCGGTGTGCCGGGTGCCCCTCGCGTGGTGTGGGTGCGCCGGGTGCGCCTCCCCGTTTTCTTGTATCGAACATAAGGAGCATAGTGGCCCGCACGAGCTCATTGTCCCGAGATGTTCAGCAGGAGAGTACGTCCCGTCAGGGTTCTGTGATTCAGGGGCAGAAGTTGGGTAAGCGCCTGGCTTTTCTGTTCTTGTTTGCGGTGCTTTTGGTGGGGGCTGTGGCTGCTTCTTTGCTGTTCGGGTCGAATAATCTTCCGCCGGATCAGGTTCTGGCTGTTTTCAATGGCACTGCTTCTGAGCAGGCGCAGACGATTGTGATGGAGCAGCGCATTCCGCGTACCCTGGTGGGTCTTGCGGCGGGTGCCGCGTTGGCGGTTGCTGGTTCTCTGATGCAGTCGTTGACTCGTAACCCGCTGGCTGAGCCTGGCCTGATGGGTGTGAACGCTGGTGCTGCGGTGGCTGTGATTGGCTCCGTGGTGGTTTTTGGCGTGATGGGTATTTGGCAGTACATGGTTGCTGCGACGATTGGTGGCGCGTTGGCTGCGGTGCTGGTGTACACGCTGGGTCGTGGCCGTGACGGGTCGATTGTGAAGCTCGCTCTGGCGGGTGTGGCGATTTCTGCGGCGCTGTCGGCGATTGCGCAGGGCCTGATTTTGGCTGATCAGGATGCGTATAACGAGTTCCGTGTGTGGGTTGCCGGTTCGCTGGAGGGCCGCGGTATGGATATCGCTTCGACGGTGGGTCCGGTGATTGTGCTGGGTATGCTGGTGGCGTTCTTTGTGGCTCCTGCGATTAATGCTCTGAGTATGGGCGAGGAGGCGGCGACCAGCCTCGGCGTGAGTGTGCGTACGACCCAGAATCTGACGTTGCTGGCGGTGACGGTGCTTGCCGGTGCGGCGACTGCTGCGGTGGGTCCGATTGGTTTTGTGGGTTTGGCGGTGCCGTTTGTGGTGCGTGCTTTGCTCGGTAATGATGTGCGCTGGGTGAATTATGGTTCGGCGTTGTTGGGTCCGGTGTGGCTGCTGTGTGCTGACGTGTTGGCGCGTGTGCTGGTGGCTCCGCAGGAGACTCAGGTGGGTATTGTGGCGACTCTTGCCGGTGCCCCGGTGTTCTTGTTCTTGATGACTCGTCGTAAGGTGGAGGCTCTCTAATGTCGAATTCTTCCGCTGTTTCGACGGCGCCTGCCACCAGCTTCGCTAATCGTTCTGCGCGTCGTAGCGGCCGCGATTTGGGCGGCCGCCCGGTGTTGACTGTGCGCGGTCCGCTGAGTGCTCAGGTGCCGTGGCGTGTGCTGATTTTGAATGTGGCGTTGGTAGCGCTGATTGCGGCACTGGCGTTTTGGGGCATGTTGCAGGGTGATTATAAGCTCGCCCCGGAGAAGGTCATTCCGGCGTTGATGGGTGAGGGTAAGCAGATTGCTGTGACTTTCGCTCAGCAGCGTGCGGCGCGTATTGTGGCGGCGCTTCTGGTGGGTGCGGCACTTGGTCTGTCGGGTGCGATTTTCCAGGTGATTTCGGGTAATGCCCTGGGTTCGCCGGATATTATCGGTTTCACGAATGGTGCCGCGACCGGTGCGCTGTTACAGATTATTGTCTTCAATTCCGGCCCCGTTGAGGTTGCTCTGGGCGCTGTGATTGGTGGCTTGGCGACTTCGGTGCTGGTGTGGTTGTTGACGCGCCGTACGGGCCTGCATGGCTTCCGCCTGGTGCTGGTCGGTATTGGTGTGGGTTCGACCCTGGCGGCGTTCAATGCGCTGCTGGTGGTGCGTGCTTCGCTGACTCAGGCGCAGACCGCGGCGTCTTGGCTTGCCGGTTCGCTCAATGACATCACGTGGGAGCGCACCTACGCGCTGATGGGTCTGCTGCTCGTGGTGACTCCGCTGCTGCTGATGCTGGTCCGCCCGCTGGGCGCGATTCGTTTTGGTGACCAGGTGGCATCCGGTTTGGGTGTGAGCGTGAATGCGTACCGTGTGGCGGCTCTGTTTATCGGTGTGCTTCTGGTTTCGCTGGCGACCGCGACGACCGGCCCGATTGCCTTTGTTGCTTTGGCGGCACCGCACATCGCGAAGACCCTGTCTCGTAGTGGCGGGGTGGGTTTCACCTCCGCGGCACTTATGGGTGCGCTTATGGTGCTCGGCTCTGACCTGATTGGCCGATTCGCTGTTCCCGGACGCATCATTCAGGTGGGTGTGGTGACCGGCGCGATTGGCGGCCTGTACCTGATTTACCTGATTTACCTCGAAAGGAAGAAGAGCTAGTGAACGCTAGTGTGACGACCCGCCTTGAAGGCGAGAACATGGTGGTTGCCTACGGTGAGCATACGGTGCTCAACGGGGTAGATTTTCAGGTGCCGGAGGGGGAGCTGACCGTTATCTTGGGCCCGAACGCCTGCGGTAAGTCGACCACCCTGAAGGCTCTTGCCCGCGTGAACCCGCTCAAGAAGGGCGAGGTTCGCCTGGACGGCACCCCACTGCCGCAGATGAAGTCCCGCGCTATCGCCAAGATCCTGGCGATGCTGCCGCAGACCCCGGAGGCGCCTAGCGGCGTGACCGTGGCGGATGTGGTGGCGCGCGGCCGCTACCCGCACCAGTCGCTGCTGCGTTCCTGGTCTGATGAGGACGAGCGCGCCTGTGTGGAGGCGATGCAGGCGGCGAACGTGCTGGAGCTTGCTGAGCGTCCCATTGAGGCGCTTTCGGGTGGTCAGCGTCAGCGTGTGTGGATTGCCATGACCCTGGCGCAGCAGACCCCGCTGATCCTGCTCGATGAGCCGACCACCTACCTGGACATCACGCACCAGATTGAAGTGCTGAACCTGACGAAGAAGTTGCATTCCGAAGGTCGGACTGTAGCCGTGGTTTTGCATGACCTGAACCTTGCTTTCAGGTATGCTACTCATGTTGTGTTAATGAAGCAGGGACGGATTATCGCTCAGGGCGATCCGCGTGCGATAATTACACCGGAACTTATTCAGGAAGTTTTTGACCTGCAATCGGTCATTATTCCTGATCCATGCACTGGTACCCCTTTGGTTATTCCGAAGGAGAACCAAACAATTCATATTGCCGCTGACGCTATTTCGGCGGCCCGCGAAAGCGAATAGTTTTCGCCCCTAAGCCGCGTGGGAGTTAGCACCAACCGTCTCAGTACGGGTGGAAAAGCTCGGCATTGCGCCAAGCAGCGAACGCTAGGATCTGAGGGACCCAGGATCCCCTGCGCGTAGGGCGCCTACCCGGTGCTCGCCCGTCTTTGACGCATGAACGGATCCGAGCACTGGGTAGGTTCCATTTTGGGAACCCGTAGATGAGGCACCGAGACTGCCGCATGAGACTTTGAAAGTTGCGACTTGAGAGGTTTGATGCACGGTCTCGGTGCCTCATCTCATTTAACTGCCCGGTTTGTGGTGGCCACTGTTTGCGATCTACAGTTGGGGCCTGTATTTGAACTTCGCGCTTGCTGTCATGAATGTCATGTTGTGGTTCTTTCGCTTTTCCCTTTGGCTGGAGTTTGGGTAAGGGATACCATAGAGTGAGGTAGTAGAGGCTAACTAACGATAATGCGCCTCCTCACCGATTCTCACCGATTGAGTGTTTCCACAGACCAAGGAGGAACCGTTGGGCGAGCACGAACCCACCGCGACCGTTCCCGCGCAGAGTATTTCTGCCCAGAGTATTTCTGCCCAGAACACTTCTGAACAGGCTACTTCGGTGCAGCCGCGTACCGTTGCGCCGACCGTGCGCCCGGCCCCTCCCAAGATCCCGCGCCCCGTACCGGCACCGCGCGTGGACAGCCCCCTTATCAGCGCCCTCATTGCCGAGGCAGTCAGCCCCGAAGAGCTGAACGCCCGCATCCTTGAGGTCGTCTCCGAAGGCACCCCCATTATCGAGCCGGTGCACCGCGAAGACGGCAGCATCAGTGAGAACGAGCGAATCGTCACCTTCCTGTACCACAACGAGCAGGCGGAGCAGGTGCTCATGTTCATCAACCGCCTGACCGATGAGAAGAACCTCGACCGTTCCCTCATGGCCCGCATCGAGGGCACTGGCTGGTGGCAGCTGAGCATGCAGATGGAAACCACCTGGCGTGCCTCCTACAACTTCTTGCCGGCGCTGCCCGGCGAGCGCCCCGCTTGGCTGGGTGATGACGACCAGGTGCGCCTGCGCGCCGCCCTGGATTCCGGCGAGGGTGACCCGCTGAACCCCGAGACCGTGTGCAACCGTATTGGTCGTTGTATGGGTGTGGTGCAGCTTGAGCATGCGCCGGTGCAGGAGTTCATCCTGACTCAGGAAGAGATTGATGCGCTGCCCGCCCCCGAGTGGATGCAGACCTCTGACGGTCACCAGTATGTGCTCGGCCGTGTGGGTGACCCCGCCCCGGACGCGCCGCTGTTCATCCAGTTCGACGGTGAGATGTGGTTCAGCCAGGGTATGGAGCACACCCTCAACCGCGCCCACGAGGCGGGCCGTATTCCGGCGATGCACGTGTTCTTCCTGCACTCTGGCGGTCGCGAGAACCGCTGGAAGGAGCTGAACGGCGACAACCCGATTGCCGACTACCTGGTAGAGATCGCGTTCCCGCACCTGGAGGCAGTGCACTGCATTAAGACCGCGCCGCAGAACATTGTGATTAACGGTCAGTCGCTGGGCGGGCTGTCCTCCCTGCTGGCGGTGCTGAGCCGCCCGGAGGCGTTTGGCGGCGCGATTGCGCAGTCTTCGTCGCTCTGGCAGCCGCAGGTCATGGACCGCCTGGACGAGCTGGAGGCGGCGGGTGAGATTGACCGCCTGCGCCACCTGTACCTTGAGATTGAGGTGGGGGAGCAGGAGTGGGTTCTGGTACCGCCTCACCGCGAGCTGAAGGAGCGCCTGGAAAAGCTGGGCCTGAAGAATGCGCGTTGCACGGCCTTCAACGGCGGTCACGATTATGCGTGCTGGCGCGGTGCGATTGTGCCGGCGTTGGAACGTATTATTGCTGCCCGCCGGGAGGCTGAGCGCGCTGAGCGGAGCTTAGCTGAGGAGTAGCGAGAGATCGCCTAGGGATCCTGCACGGGTAGAGCACACCCCGCATGGTGGGCGTGCGCGGTTCCCGTTAGGGTAAACACCGCCGCGCCCGTATCCTAGAGAAGTACAGCCTAAGAGAAGTGCAACACTACCGCGCCGCGAGGGGTGCCGAAGGGTACCCGGCGCAGGTTGCGCACCCGCCCTCATTGACGAGATGGCATCACGCTGCGAACGCACGCAGCACGTGAGCGCTATAGAAACCGCAAACGACACAGAAATCGAGAGAAGATGACCGTAGAACGTAGCCCCCTGGCCCCCACGCCGCTCATCCCCGAGTCTTTTGCCGCGAAGTACCGCGAAGCCGGCTACTGGATTGACCAGACCATCCCCGAGTTCCTGCTAGATGCATGCCGCGCGAAGCCGCACTTCCCGGCGCTGGTGGCGCTCTCGCACGCGCAGCTCGATGAGGACGGCAAGCCTCAGCAGATTCGCCTCTCCTACGGTGAGCTGGAGGCGGCAGGCCGTGCCGCTGCGGCGCGCCTCGTGAAGGCGGGCGTGCAGCCGGGTGACCGCGTGCTGCTGCAGTTGGGTAACACCGCCGAGTACTTGGTGTACCTGCTGGGTATTTTCTGGGCGGCTGCGCTGCCGGTATTCTGCCTGCCGCAGCACCGCACCACCGAGCTCGTGCACTTCGCGACCCGCACCGACGCGGCGGCGCACGTGTTCTCTTCGCTGACCCCCGGCGCGGATTTCACCGCCCTGCACGAGGACGTTGCCGCCGAGCTGCGCAAGAACTCCCTGGAGCCGCCGGTCGCCATTGACGTTGCGGAGCCGCTGACCCCGCTGACCGAAGAGGAGCTCGCTGAAGAGTTCGTGCCCGGCGTCGTTCAGAACACGGAGAACCAGCGTGCGAGCGAGCAGGTGGCGTTCCTGCAACTCTCCGGCGGTACGACCGGCATTTCGAAGCTGATTCCTCGCACCCACGCTGCCTACCTGTACTCGGTGCGCGGCTCGGTCGATATCTGCAAGCTGAACAACAACACGACCATGCTCGTGGTGTTGCCCGCCGCGCACAATTTCACGATGAGCTCGCCCGGTATTCTGGGCGTCATGTGCGTCTCCGGCAAGCTGGTGTTTGCGGCGGATCCGTCCCCGCAGACTGCGTTCCACCTCATTGAGATGGAGGGTGTGACCACCTCCGCGCTGGTGCCGCCGCTGGCTCAGGCGTGGGTCGCCTCCGCGGAGAAGCGCGATGTGTCCCTGCCCTCCCTGCAGACCCTGCAGGTGGGCGGATCGAAGCTGGCTCCGGCGGTTGCAGGCAAGATCGAGTCCGTGCTCGGCTGCACCGTTCAGCAGGTGTTCGGCATGGCTGAGGGCCTGGTGAACTACACCCGTTCGACCGACCCGATTGAGATGCGTCTGAGGACTCAGGGCTACCCGATTAGCCCCGACGACGAAATTCTGATTGTTGATGATCAGGACCAGCCGGTTAAGCGCGGCGAGAGCGGCCACCTGCTCACCCGCGGCCCGTACACGATTCGCGGCTACTACCTGGAGGAGAACGCGAACCGCTACGGCTTCACCGAGGACGGCTTCTACCGCACCGGCGACATTGTGCGCCTGGTCGCCGGCAAGTACCTTGAGGTGACCGGCCGCGCGAAGGACCAGATTAACCGCAATGGCGAGAAGATTGCCGTGGACGAAATTGAAGAGCTGGCACTGACCCACCCCGACGTTTTTGACGCCGTGGTTCTGGGCATCCCGGATGAGACCGTGGGCGAGCGCGTGGGCCTGGTCATTGTGCCGCAGGAAGGCGCCGACCTGGGCGAAAACCCGCGCCGCACGATGCACGAGTTCTTCACCTCGAAGAAGCTCGCCGATTTCAAGATTCCGGAGCGCGTGCAGGTTCTGCAGGAGTTGCCTACCACGAACGTGGGTAAGATTTCTCGCCGCGAACTGCGCGCCAAGCTTGCCGAAATTTTCGGCTAAACCCTTTTCGGCTAAACCTTAAGCCCGTATTCCTACCCCTACTTGAGGAGAAAAATGTCCGCACTTGAGACCCTGCGCCCCATCCTGGCAAAGTACATTGTTGAGCCCGATTCCCTGCAGGCAGCCTTCGACGACCCGACCACCGAGCTGTTCTCGCTGGGCCTGGACTCGATGGGTTGCTTCGCCCTGCTCGACGACCTTGCCGCTGAGGGCGCCGTGATTGAGTTTACCGAGCTGGTGGAGAACCCGACCGTGGAGTTCCTCGCATCCCGCCTGGGCTAAATACGTGTAGCGCCCCGGAAGCTTGTCACGCCGGTAGGCACTGTAGGGTGCCGCCGGTTCTGCGAGTGTCCGGGGCGTTGAGCATGTACTCCGCCGTGATTGGCGTTGCTATCTGGTTCGGCGCTGCTGCCGGATTTAGCGCTTTTGCAGGCGCAACCTCGCGCAAAACTGTATGGACTTGCGCAAACCCACACATTCAACGTTGAGACCCCCTCAGAGAGGCCACCATGGGCGTAGCTGATACTACCGCACCCGCTAGCTCCGAGACTGCTTCCGATACTCGCACCGCCGCGACTCACCCCGCACCGCACAGCGCTGACAGCCCCTGGCTGCCGCTGACCACCAACGCGCGCGGCATCTATTTTGCCGCCGCAATTGACCCGGAAAACCCCTGCTACAACACCGCGGAGGTTCTGCAATGCCCCGCGGACACCGACCTCACCCTGCTGCGTGAGGCGCTGGTGCAGCTCTACCGCGAGAACGAGGGTTTCCGCGTGCGCACCCGCATTGCTGATGGTGCCGCCTCCCAGCAGATTCTGCCGCTTGAGGCGTTCCTGGAGGGCATTGACCTGCTCGTAGATGAGGGGGAGCTGAGCGGTACCGCCGAGGCGGAGGAGAGCGATACTTCCGATCTGCCTGACTCTGATTTGCCCGCGCCGGTGCGCGCCTGGGCGCAGCGTCTGCTCGCCCAGCCCCTCGTCACCGATGAGGGCGTGACCGTGCGCAGCGCCGTGGTGCGTTACGGCGGGTTCCTCTGGGTTTATCATTCCTTCTCCCATGTGGTTGCCGACGGTTTCGCCGCGTTCAACGGCCTCTCCCGCGTCGCCGCTATTTACCGTGCTCTGTCCGCCGGTCAGCCGGTCCCGGAAACCCGCCGCATGAGCCTGCAACAGCTGCTCGATGCCGACGAAGCCGCCTCCACCGCTCGTGACGAAGACGTCGCCTTCTGGGAGGCGAGCGGCGCCCTGGAACAGGAAGACACCTCCCTGGCGGGTCGTACCGCCTCCCCGTCGGCACGGTCTGTGCGCCTGGCGTTCAGCATTGACGTGCCCACCCAGCAGGCTCTGCTGGATGCGGCAAAGCAGCACGCCGTCTCCTGGCCGGTGCTGGCGACCGCCGCCGTGGGCTCGTACCTGGCGCGTGTGGGCGGCTACCCGCAGGCTTCGTTCGGTGTGCCGCAGATGAACCGCATGTTTGCCCGCACCCTGCCGGAGGCGACCCGCGCCCTGGGCGCGGCGAGCGCGCAGACCGGCTGTACCGCGGTGAACGTGCTGCCGGTGCAGGTTGCGGCGACCGGTCCCATCGCGGAGTCCCTGCACTCGGTGAAGGAGCAGTACGCCCGCAATGCGGAGCATCCGCTGGCTCGTCAGGAAGACCTCGAACGTACCGCACGTAACGCCCAGTCCAGGCTGTTTGGTGCGCAGATTAACGTGGTGCCCTTTGACGCGGTGCTGCCGCTGGCGGCTCCCTCCAAGGACGAGTCCGGATCCGCGGTACCGACCGCGCGCATCCACAATATCTCTGCCGGTCCCGTTGCCGACGCGACCTTCACCCTGCGTGGCATGCCCGGCCGCGGCAACAGCATCTCCTGCGAGATTGACATGAACCCGGCGCTCTACACCGCCAAGGAGCTGGAACGCCACGCCGCCCGCCTGAGCGAGTGGCTGCCCGCCTACGCCGCGGAGGCGCAGCGCGAGGGTGCCTCCCTGAACAACCTGGGTTTGGCGACCGAGGCGGAGCTTGCGACCCTGCGCGAGCTGACCGCCCCGGCGCGCACCGAGCATCCGCTGGAGTACAAGACCCTGCTGGGCCGCTTCCGTGATGCGGTGGCGGCGCATCCGCAGGCGCTTGCGGTGCTGGATTCTGCCCCCGCGCCCGGTGAGGTGCTCACCCCCGAGTCGGAGCGCGCCTACGCTTTTGACCGCGCCCTCACCTACGCCGAACTGGATGAGCGCGCCCGTGCGCTTGCCGCGCAGCTACTGGACTGGGGCGTTCGCCCTTCCGATGCGGTGGGTCTGCGTGTGCACCGCGGTGTGGAGCAGTACGTGGCGCTGTACGCCCTGCTGTACGCTGGCGCCACCTACGTGCCGGTGCTTCCGGATCTGCCCGCCGAGCGTGTGGGTGTGATGATGGAGGACGCCGAATGTTCCCTGCTGCTGCACGGCCCCGGTCTGCATCCGCTGAGCGCGCAGGAGCTGAACCCGCAGGATCCGCAGCGTCACGCGAACCTGCCCCAGCACGTACTGTCTGAGCAGACCCTGCCTGAGCCGACCCTGCCGCCGGTAAACACTAATGAGCCTACCCCGGCACCCTCCTCTGCACCCGCCGCCGAGGAGCTTCCGGGCGTGAAAACCGGTCTGGACGAGGACGCTTACGTGCTCTTCACCTCCGGCTCCACGGGCAGGCCTAAGGGCGTTGCCATCAGCCACCGCGCGATTGATAACCGCCTGCGCTGGCAGCAGCACCAGATTCCGGTGGGGGAGGGCGACCGCGTTCTGCACAAGACCCCCATCTCCTTTGACGTGCACGTGTGGGAGCTGTACTGGCCGCTCGCCGAGGGTGCCGCCGTGGTCATTGCCGCCCCGGATGGGCACCGCGACCCCGCCTACCTGGCGCGCGTGA
The DNA here is from genome assembly GCF_963507905.1 of uncultured Rothia sp. Classification (GTDB taxonomy): domain Bacteria; phylum Actinomycetota; class Actinomycetes; order Actinomycetales; family Micrococcaceae; genus Rothia. The sequence continues at coordinate 43,916 of NZ_CAUOUU010000002.1, forward strand.
TTGCCGAGCAGTCCGTCACGGCGGTGCACTTTGTGCCGACTATGCTTTCGGCGCTGACCTCTTCGCCGGCGGCGCGCCGCATCCTGGCTGATGCCGGCTTCGGCCGGGATCGAGACCAGCCCCTGCGCTACGTGGTCTGCTCGGGTGAGGCACTGCAGAAGGACCAGGTGCAGGCTGCGGGTGAGGTGCTGGGCGTGTACCCGCTGAACCTGTACGGCCCGACCGAGGCGGCAGTGGACGTGACCTTCTGGGAGACCTCCACCGACCCGCAGCGCGAGAGCGTGCCCATTGGCGAGCCGGTCTGGAACACCGGCACCCTGATTCTTGACCCGACCGGCCACCCCGTGCCGGTGGGCGTGACGGGTGAACTGCACCTGTCGGGCGTGCAGCTGGCGCGCGGCTACAAGAACAACCCGCAGGCGACCGCGGCGGCTTTCGTGGAGCAGGCTCCTGCCGGTGCGCTCGCACTGCTGAACGGTGAGAGTCAGCGCCTGTACCGTACGGGCGATTTGGCGTGCTGGGAGATTCTTCCCGATGGCCGCGCCGTTATCGGTTACCGCGGCCGCACGGATTACCAGATTAAGGTGCGCGGTCAGCGCCTGGAGCTGGGCGATATTGAGATGGCTCTTGCTGCGGTTGAGGGTGTGAGCGCTTCGGTGGCTCTGCTGTATCGCGGTCTGCGTGAGCCTGCCCTGGCGGCGGTGCTGGAGGTGGGCGATGTGCCCGCCGAGCGTGCCGAGCAGCTCGTGGAGGCGGCGCGTGAGCATTGTGCGCAGGTTCTGCCGGACTACATGGTTCCGACCCTGTGGCATACTCTGCCTGCTCTGCCGGTGAGCCCCTCCGGTAAGGCTGATCGTAAGCTCTTGGCGTCCCTGGATCTGACCCCGCAAACTTCTGATGCTGAGGGTCCGCACGGTCTGCTGGAGCAGCAGCTGTGCTCGATTATTGCGGGCGTGCTGGGTCGTGAGCGTTTCGGCGTGGATGAGGATTTCTTCGCTTCGGGCGGTCATTCGCTGGCGGCTCTTGAGGTGATTGCCGCGGTTGAGGAGCAACTGGGTCTGCGCGTGAGCATCGGTGCGCTTTTTGCGCATCCGACCGTGCAGGATTTGGCGGCGTCCATTGCGGGCGAGCGCGGCGAGGGTGCGGAGTTCGCTCCGGTTCTGCCCCTGCGCGAGCACGTTGTGACTCAGCGCGAGCATCCTGCCGCGCATGATGCTGCTGAGCCCGCTCATCAGCCCGCGCCGCTGTTTATCCTGCCGCCTGCGGGTGGTTTGGGCTGGTGCTATGCGGGGTACCTCTCGCATCTTCCGGCTCAGCAGGGTGTGTACGCTTTGCAGGCTGAGGCGTTCTCTGACCCGAATGCCGGGTTTGCGTCGAGCCTGCAGGAGTTGGCTGAGGGCTACCTGAAGCTGATTGAGAAGACTCTGGCGGAGCGTTCGTTGCCGCGTCGTTTTGCGTTGATGGGCTGGTCTGTGGGCGGTACTGCTGCGGTGCAGGTGGCGGCTTTGGCGCAGGCTGCGGGTGCGCTGGTTGAGCGTGTAATCCTGTTGGATGCGTATCCTTCGGAACAGTGGCAGGGTGTGCCTGCGCCGGATGAGCAGGAGAGCTTCCGTGCGCTGTTGCGTATGGGCGGTTTGCCGGAGCCTGCCGCCGATGAGCAGCTTGATTTGCCGGGTACGTTGGAGCGTTTGCAGAAGGCGGGTTCGGCGATGGGTTACCTACCGGAGGAGAAGTTGGGCGTGTGCTTGGGTAGTATGCGTGCTTCGGCGGCGTTGATGCGTGGTGCTGAGCAGGCGTTCTTTGAAGGGGACGTGTTGCTGGTGGGTGTGCCGCATGAGGATCAGCCGTATTTGGATGCGGAGGGTTGGGCGGCGCATGCGTCGTCGTTCCGTGCGGTGCTGCTGGAGGGTACGCACCCTGATCTGGTGAATCCGGCGCGTTTGGCGGAGGTGACCGGCCACTTCGCCGATTAGCCCTCTCTATCTGCAGAGTAGTTAATAAATTAAATGTCCCCGATTGATGAATCATCAATCGGGGACATTTATATTTATTGGTTTTTGAGAACCCACTCTTTATATCGGAGATAAACTTCTGATAGCTGCCGTCGCTGTTCTTCTAGTTTTGTTTCGTTATCTCGAATGAGCGGTTTCTGATATGAAGCTACAAGATTGGCAAGACCTTGAGCCATTCCTGTATCTTTACTGCATTGTGCTTCAATGACGCTGAGTCGAATTTCTTCTTCTGATGCTGGGGAATTACTAACACCGTCACTGCGGGCTATATTTGATAGTTCTTGTGTGCCCCATTCATAGTCGCCTTTTCGTGGCGTTAGACCTTTATCCGATAGGCATTTCCACCATGCTTCACGGTATTTTTTCCATTCAGGATGATTCATGGCTGCCGCATAGGATTGGCCGTGGATTCGACGATAGGCTTCTGTGAGGCCACTTTGCTCTTCGAGGCTGATGCCCGCAATCTCTTTCAACGTGGCTAAGATTTCAGGCATGCACTGTTCCATGATTTTTGTGTCATAGCCCCCGGATGATGGTGTATTCCCGAATCGCTTGTAGCTTCCATATTTGGCGGCGTATTCGGGGTTCCAGCGACCAAACTCGCGACCGGATGAATCGATTTTAATATCTTCTACATCCGGGATATATATTTCGTAGGATTGGCCGTGCTTTGCGAAACAGCGCTGCCTGAGAATTTCCAAGGCTTGATTGTAATACTGGGAATTTTCATCTAAAAGGTCATTGTATTCTTCGAGTGGAGTAATGATTCGGTTGTTTTTATAGTCTAGAGTTGCTTGGGCTGTTTCATCACGTTCTAGTTGCGGGCCTGCAGAACAGGATGTGCAGGCTAGTGTGAATGCAAACGTTATAGCCATTGCGGGCTGAAAGATTTTCTTGAGGTTCATAATTCTCCCTCCTTAATTGGATAAAGAATATGCGGCAGTAAAGAAAGCGGGGCTGTATTTTGCTGATTGTTGCAAAGCATATGCCTCGGTGAATATGGGCGTCGAGAGAATCTGGAATCTATGTGAATCCCAGAGCGATAAGCAGAATCTCGGGGGAGTGCCTGCTAGCTTGGGAGTGCACCCATAGCGAAAGGCTAAGACGCTATGGCAGACCACGCACAAGGGTGTTTCTGCAGCGTCGTCACTGCTGGGAGAGTATTCTAGAGCTTCATCAGGAGCCCCTATGAGTTATGGAGGGTAAATGCTCGTAGATGAGTGAGCTGTGCCCTCCGTAATGTTGACCGGGCACCCTGAATATACACCAATGCTGTGGTGAATATCATAGTTAAGGGTAGTTAAAGGCTACCACCGGCCAGGTACACACGGCAACCAAAACTCCGGTCACGTCTGATTTATTACATAAGAAATGCGTAGTCAACGAGCATATCAACAGGAAGCAGGTCGGGTACCCTGCGCCTCCTCACAGTTAAAACACGAATGCCCCCGGTTGATAAATCATCAACCGGGGGCATCGTTTAGCGTCTAACGCAGAACCGAGGTTCTACCGCTAAATGCTTAGTGCTGCTCCAGCTCAGAGTTAGCGTTCACGTTCAGCAGGTCGTACTTAGCGAATGCCTTCGCGGGAACGTCTGCTGCAACCTCGCCGCGCTTTGCCAGCATCTGCAGGGTGCGGACAACAACCGACTCTGCATCGATGTGGAAGAAGCGACGTGCACCCGGGCGGGTGTCTGCGAAGCCGAAGCCGTCAGCACCCAGGGTTGCGAAGTCGTTCGGAACGAACTGGCGGATCTGGTCGGGAACCTCCGAAGCGAAGTCGGTGGTCGCGATGATCGGGCCAGCAGCGCCTGCCAGCTTCTGGGTCACGTAAGGAACACGAGCGGGCTGGTTCGGGTTCAGCAGAGCCTCTTCCTCAGCGGCAACGCCGTCGCGGCGCAGCTCAGTCCACGAGGTGACAGACCAGACGTCTGCGGAGACGCCCCAGTCCTCAGCCAGCAGCTTCTGAGCCTTCTCAGCCCACGGAACAGCAACGCCGGATGCCAGCAGCTGTGCCTTGGGGCCGGAGGTCAGCGGGGACTCGCTAATCTTGTGGATACCCTTGATGATGCCCTCAACGTCAACGTTTGCCGGCTCAGCAGGCTGGTGAATCGGCTCGTTGTACACGGTCAGGTAGTACATGACGTTGTGGTCTTCGTCCTTGGTGCCGTACATCTGCTCGATACCGCGCTCCACAATGTGAGCAATCTCGTAACCGTATGCCGGGTCGTAGATCTTGAACGCCGGGTTGGTGGACGCCAGGATCGGGGAGTGACCGTCGTTGTGCTGCAGACCCTCACCGGACAGGGTGGTACGACCTGCGGTTGCACCGATAACGAAACCGCGGCACAGCTGGTCGGATGCTGCCCAGAAGCCGTCGCCGGTGCGCTGGAAACCGAACATCGAGTAGAAGATGTAGATCGGGATCATCGGCTCGCCGTGGGTGTCGTAGGAGGTACCGATAGCGGTGAACGCTGCGGTTGCGCCTGCCTCGTTAATACCCACGTGAACAATCTGGCCCTCGGGGGACTCGGTGTAGGTCAGCATGAGCTGGTGGTCAACGGGCACGTAGTTCTGGCCGTTGGGGTTGTACAGCTTAGCGGACGGGAAGAAGGAGTCCATACCGAAGGTACGTGCCTCATCGGGGGTGATGGGAACGATACGGTGACCGAAGCCCTTCACACGCATGAGGTCCTTCATCAGGCGGACGAACGCCATGGTGGTAGCAGCGGTCTGCTTGCCGGAGCCCTTCTTGGTCTGTGCGTAGACCTTGGACTCGGGCAGGGTAATCTCGGGCTGTGCGTTTGCGCGACCCGGGATGTAACCGCCGAGTTCCTTACGGCGTGCGTGCATGTACTGCAGTGCCGGGTGGTTTGCCTCGGGCAGGTAGTACGGCGGGTTGTACAGATCCTTCTCCAGCTCCTCGTCGGAGATGGGGATGTTCAGGTGGTCACGGAAGCCCTTCAGTGCTTCCATGGTGAACTTCTTGATCTGGTGGGTGGAGTTACGTGCCTCGAAGTAGGGGCCGAGCTCCGCACCCTTAATGGACTGTGCCAGGATGACGGTGGGCTTGCCCTTGGTCTCCATAGCTTCCTTGTAGGCTGCGTAGAGCTTCTTGTCGTCGTGGCCACCCAGGCGCAGGTTGAAGATCTGCTCGTCGGTCAGGTCTGCAACCAGTTCCTTGGTCTCGGGGTACTTGCCGAAGAAGTGCTCGCGGATGTAGCCGCCGTCTTCGCCGCGGAAGGTCTGGTAGTCACCATCGAGGGTCTCGTTCATCAGCTGGATGAGCTTGCCGCTCTTGTCCTTCTTGAGCAGCTCGTCGTAGTCGGAGCCCCACAGGACCTTGATGACGTGCCAGCCTGCGCCGCGGAAGAATGCCTCAAGCTCCTGAACGATCTTGCCGTTACCGCGAACGGGGCCGTCCAGACGCTGCAGGTTGCAGTTGACGACGAAGGTCAGGTTGTCCAGGTGCTCGTTTGCAGCCAGCTGCAGTGCACCACGCGACTCGGGCTCGTCCATTTCGCCGTCGCCCAGGAATGCCCAGACGTGCTGCTCGGAGGTGTCCTTGATCTTGTGGTTGTGCAGGTACTTGTTGAAGGATGCCTGGTGGATTGCGTTCAGGGGGCCCAGACCCATGGAAACGGTCGGGAACTGCCAGAACTCGGGCATGCAGCGGGGGTGCGGGTACGAAGGAATACCGTTTGCGCCCTTGGTCTTCTCCTGGCGGAAGCCGTCCATCTGCTCTTCGCTCAGGACGCCCTCAACGAATGCGCGGGAGTAGACACCGGGGGAGGAGTGACCCTGGAAGAAGACCTGGTCGCCGCCACCGGGGTGGTTACGGCCGCGGAAGAAGTGGTTCTGACCCATTTCGTAGAGGTCAGCGACACCTGCGAAGGTGGAAATGTGGCCACCAACGCCGATGCCCTTCTTCTGGGCACGCTGAACCATGATTGCTGCGTTCCAACGGATCCATGCGCGGTACTGGCGCTCGAGTTCCTCATCGCCGGGGTACTCGGGCTGCTGGTCTGCGGGGATGGTGTTGATGTAGTCGGTCTTGACCAGAGTGGGGACCTTTACGCCCTTTGCGCCAGCCTCCTTGAGCAGCGCGCGAAGGATGTACTCTGCACGCTCGGTGCCGTGAGTCTTGATAAGGTCCTCGAGGGACTCAGCCCATTCCTGGGTCTCTTCTACGTCGATGTCCTTCAGGCCATCAAGAAGGGTGCTCAGGGAGTGCTCGTTCGGTACGTTAGCCAAACTAATCCAACCTCTCTTCTGTGCGGTTGTGTAGATTGTTCGCCGCGATGTTGCATTGTCGAACAATCTCTGCGTTTAAGCGCTATAGATCCGTGGGGTCTACTTCGCTACTTATCTCTACTATCTTAGACCTAAATGTGGGCTTCTTGGCATCAAACGAAGGTTTTTGTGATGTGGGTTTCGTGGCTTAGCTCTCTGAGCGAAAAATATGCGCATCAAAAGTACTAGTTAGGGTCTTTTTGTATCTAAATAGTGCGGAATGGTGGGGGTGGCGGAATGGCGCGGAATGATGGGGTATGACCTACCTATAAGGCCGGGGGTCAACATGGCTTGATGTGGCTTGCTGTGGGGTGAGTTGCGAAAAAGAAAAAAATATTGAGACATAGAACACGTGTCTCGGATTTGCGTGGCGCCTCAAAAGCCCGTATAGTTTTCTCTTGTGTTCGCCACTGAAACGACAACGAATCAGTGAGAACTACGGGTCTTTAGCTCAGCTGGTAGAGCGCCACGTTTACACCGTGGATGTCATCGGTTCGATCCCGGTAGGACCCACCGATTGCCCCGGCACCGCAAGGTACCGGGGTTTTTGTTTACCCGATTTTGTCTCCCCATTAACCAGCCGCGAGGGTGCCCTGCGGGAAGCTCGCGAAGATAATCCAGCCGGAACTGCGATTCCTTCGAGCATAAAACTGCACTCCACCTATATATAGCCTGCCCTAAGCGCGTATCCTTATATACATGACTGAAAACAAGAAGGCACAGATTGGTGTCACCGGCCTTGCTGTCATGGGCGCAAACCTCGCCCGCAACCTGGCACGTAACGGCTACACCGTGGCACTGCACAACCGTTCCGTAGAGAAGACCGACGCACTGCTGGCTGAGCATGGCGCAGACGGCGACTTCATCCGTACCGAGTCCCTGCAGGAACTCGTTGACTCCCTCGAGTCCCCCCGCCGCATCCTGATTATGGTCAAGGCGGGCGCACCCGTCGACGCAGTGATCGAGCAGCTCACCCCCATGCTCGACGAGGGTGACATCATCATCGACGGCGGTAACTCCCACTTCCCCGACACCATCCGTCGCGAGCACGCCCTGGCTGAAAAGGGTCTGCACTTCGTAGGCGTTGGCGTTTCCGGCGGCGAAGAGGGCGCTCTCTGGGGCCCCTCCATGATGCCCGGCGGCTCCGCAGAGTCCTACAAGCACCTGGGCCCGCTGCTCGAAAAGATCGCAGCGAAGGCACCGCAGGACGGCGCACCCTGCTGCGCATGGATCTCCACCGACGGTGCGGGCCACTTCGTGAAGATGGTCCACAACGGCATCGAGTACGCCGACATGCAGGTCATCGGCGAAGCGTACGACATTCTGCGCTCCATCGCGGGCATTGAGCCGGCACAGCAGGCAGAAATCTTCAAGACCTGGAACGAAGGCGACCTGAGCTCCTACCTGATCGAAATCACCGCTGAGGTGCTCGCACAGGTTGACGCAAAGACCGGCAAGCCCCTGGTGGACGTTATCGTCGACGCAGCGGGTCAGAAGGGTACCGGCCTGTGGACCGCTAAGGCTGGCCTGGACCTCGGTTCCCCCGTCTCCGCTATCGCAGAGTCCGTGTTCGCACGCGCCCTCTCCTCCTCCGAGCGTGAGCAGCGCGAGCAGGCACAGCGCGAACTGCCCGCCGGCCTGATCGCAACCACCGGCGTTGGTGCAGGCGACCCCGAGTTCGTTGAGGATGTGCGCCGCGCACTCTTCGCATCCAAGCTCGTGGCATACGCACAGGGCATGGACCTGCTCACCCGCGCAGGCAAGGAATACGGCTGGGACCTGAAGCTGGACACCATCGCATCGCTGTGGCGTGCAGGCTGCATCATCCGCGCAGAACTGCTGGGCGACATCATGGCTGCCTACGCTGATGAGGCTCCCGCGAACATGCTGCTGGCACCCGCCTTCAAGAACCTCATGGAGGAGCTCGTTCCTTCCTGGCGTCGCGTGGTGGCTAAGGCAACCGCACTGGGCATCCCCGTGCCGGTGTTCGCTTCCGCACTGTCCTACTACGACGGTCTGCGCCGCGACCGCCTGCCCGCATCCCTGATTCAGGGTCAGCGTGACTTCTTCGGTGCGCACACCTACGGTCGTATCGACGAAGAGGGCGCCTTCCACACCATGTGGAGCGGCGACCGCTCCGAGGTGAACGCAGCGGACATTCACGTTCACTAAGCTCACGTAGCTGAACGCAAAAGCCCGCCTTCGGCTGGATGAGAATCCGGTCGGGGCGGGCTTTCGTTATGTCTTGATAAGGCAGTCCCCGAGGTATCTCACGATATATCTCAGGGGTGCAACAGGGGAGAGGAGCTGTGGATATTAGCTAGGAGCCTCCAGGCGCGCCTCTACGGGCTCAAAATGCCAGCAAGTACTAAATCCACATGGCGGGGTCAATGTACTCCACAGCGTCCACCAGCGGCTTCTTCTTCTCCGGAGTGCGCGGGCGGTGCTTCGCGGGAATGCCGGTAATAATCGAATCGGCGGGGTGATCGTTGACGACCACGGCGTTCGCGCCAATCGCGCTATCGGCACCAATAACCACCGGACCCAGCACCTTCGCGCCGGCGCCAATGGTCACGCGGTCACCAATGGTGGGGTGGCGCTTCACCTTCTCCAGGGAGCGACCACCCAGGGTCACGCCGTGGTACAGCATCACGTCGTCACCGACCTCAGCGGTCTCACCAATCACAATGCCCATGCCGTGATCAATGAAGAAACGGCGGCCAATGGTCGCACCCGGGTGAATCTCCACGCCGGTCAGAAAACGTGCAAACTGCGAAAGGGTACGAGCCAGAGCCTTCGTCTCATCCTTCTGCCAGAGCTTATGGGTCAGACGGTGAACCCAAATGGCGTGCATGCCCGAATAGTTCAGCGCAATCTCGACAGCGCCACGCGCAGCAGGGTCGTGCTGGCGGACGTTCTCAATATCTTCACGCAGACGCGCAATAAAACTCATTGGGTTCCCTTTCCCTCATCGGTCGTGCTCTGTATGTGTGCGACCTTTCCAAAGGTACCAACAATGAGGCCCATTCACCTATTCCCGCACCCTCAGCTGTCATAGTGGACGCCCCCTCCGAAATCTCAGTCACAATTCCGTGCAGAACGTAATATTTACGCCCTGCATAACTCTGCACAACCCCGCCAAGAGCCTTCACCCGCAGACCTAGATTGGGGCACGCAAAACGCCCCGCCTGCCGTGTATGCAACCGGCAGACGGGGCGTTAGCTAAAAGCTCAATTAGCCGCGGATGTCCTCGTACAGAGCGGTAGAGATGTAGCGCTCACCGAAGTCGGGAACGATAGCCACAATCAGCTTGTCCTTGTTCTCAGACTTCTTAGCCTCCTCCAGAGCAGCCCACACAGCCGCACCGGAAGAAATACCGCCCAGAATACCTTCCTGGGTAGCCAGCAGGCGGGAGGTGCGCATAGCGTCCTCAGCGCTGACCGGAGTCACGGAATCGTAGATACCGCGGTCCAGGGTGTCGGGAACGAAGTTAGCGCCCAGGCCCTGAATCTTGTGGGGGCCAACGCGACCCTCGGAGAGCAACGGGGAGTCCTTCGGCTCAACCGCAACAACCTTCACGTTCGGGTTCTGCTCCTTCAGGTACTTACCGGTACCGGAGATGGTGCCGCCGGTGCCAATACCCGCCACGAAAATGTCGACCTTACCGTCGGTTGCTTCCCAAATCTCGGGGCCGGTGGTGTTGTAGTGAATGGTGGGGTTCGCCTCGTTGGAGAACTGAGACGCCAGAATAGCGTTCTCGGTGGTCGCAACGATTTCCTTAGCCTTCTCCACAGCGCCGCGCATACCCTCGGTGCCGGGGGTCAGCACGATCTGAGCACCGTAAGCGCGCAGCAGCACGCGACGCTCAGCAGACATGGTCTCCGGCATGGTCAGGATGACGCGGTAACCGCGAGCAGCACCCACCATAGCCAGCGCAATACCGGTGTTACCGGAAGTACCCTCAACGATGGTGCCGCCGGGCTTCAGTGCACCCGACTTCTCAGCAGCGTCAATGATGGCGCGACCGATACGGTCCTTGACCGAACCAGCGGGGTTGTAGAACTCAAGCTTGACCGCGACGTTACCGGGAAGACCCTCGTCCAGTCGGTTCAGCTTAATCAGGGGGGTCTGGCCGGTTGCTTCAACAATGCTGTTGAGAATCTTTGCCATGGGATGCTCCTTACATGAGCCTGGGGGAGGCCAGCCGCGACGGGGTCTCCGCAATGAATAATCGGTTACGTGGCAACTCTACTACTCGCCGGCGACAGGTTTAAACCTGCGGTCACAGTTCGTAATAATGCCAGAGAAAAACCTCAGGGAACGAGGTTCAAAAAGAGGGTACAGAAAAGCGCCGCACAAACCCTTTCTCGATAAAGGATGATGAATGTGCGGCGCTCTCTAGAAACATTATGTAGCCCAAAAGACAACCTCTGTATATAAGAGTAGTGATGAACTCTGTTCACCGCAAGCTGGAGCCACAAATTTTATTGCCATCAATGGAAAAAACAGTGAAAAACCGCATCCTGAGATGGAAAAGACGCAAAAGCGCGGGAGAAAACCAGCCGCAGAGGACTAGTTGATGTCCATGTGCAGGTCCCACTTGTTGTTCAAGTAGCGACCAACAGCCTCACCGAACATCTTCACGTGACGCTTATCAGCCGCCACGGTCTGCTCCTTGCCGTCCTTGAACAGCTTCTCGCCCAGATCCACGTTCAGAGTCACGGTCCAGTTGTACGCACCCTGCGCCAGAACCGGCTGCTTAGTACCGATAGTCAGGGTAGCGGTCGGGTTCACGTACCAGGTCTTCTTCTCTTCAATACCTGCCTTGGTGGAATCCGCGTACTTCTTCATCGCCGCCAGGGTCTCCTGATCGGTGCTGACCTCGTTCATGTAGTGCATATCACCGGTACGCAGCAGGTACTCAAACGCCGCACCAAAGTACGCCAGAGCCGCCGCGAAGCCAGCCACCGAATTCTGGTGCATAGCCTCCGGAACAATCGGGGACGGCACGTTCTGCGGCGGGTGCTCAGCATTACCCGGCTGGTACTCGCCGTGATCCTCCATCTTCTCCAGCTTTGCCACGCCGCTGTAATCCTTATTGTCGTTGGGCAGCGGAGAGCTCGACGCCGAAGCCGAAGCCGACGCAGAAGCGGAAGGGGAAGCAGACGCCGAAGCCGACGGGGACGCGGTAGCGGACTCAGAAGCCGCAGCAGAAGCGCTCTCAGAGCCAGAAGCGGAAGCGGACGCCTCAGAAGTAGCCTTAGAGCCACAAGCCGCCAGCAAAGCCATAGAGCTGACGCCCAGCACACCCAGCGCCGCGCGGCGGGTCAGGTTCTCGGACATAGTGATACCTTTCAGTCAGTCGGTGATTGCAACCAGTTTAGCCGCAAACCCAACAGGATACAGAGTTGAGCGGGCGAAGCGTGAGAAGCGCCTCGCAGATAAAAGCGTTATGACGAACTATGACGCCGCGGAGGTGACAGACGCCTCAGCAGAAGCGGCGGCAGAAGAGGATGCGGAAGTAGCCGGGGAAGCCGCGCCGGACGCCGCCGCGCTCGCGGTGGATGCGCCTCCCTGGGCAGCGCCTCCCTGAATGGTGGCACCGTACGCCACGCTCAGCTCCCACATCTTCGAATCAGCGTGGTAGCGGCCGCGGAAATCGCACTCCTGAATCGTCACTCGAGAAGCCGGACCCGCCGCAGTCGCAGAAGCAGAGGCGCTCGGGGACGCCGCATCAGACACCAGCGCATCCTCCGACGACTCAGTAGGCTCCCCAGACGCGGAGGCAGAAGCGCTCGCCGAGGCGGCCACCGGCTGGATCTTACCCTCAGCCACCGCTTCCGTACCAAAGTCCAGAGTGTACTGACCCTTGAACAGCAGGTTGCCATCGCTCATAATCGACGGCTGAGCACTCGCCAGGGCATAAGACGCCGACGGGTTCACATACCAGGAACCCTTCTCCACACCCGCAAGAATAGACGCCGACAGGGCATCCACCTCAGAGCGAGTCTTCGACGACAGCTGAATGCCGGTCGAGAACGCATCCGTGCTACCGGTCTTCACCAGGTAATCCATAGCCGCCGCAAAATAAGCAATCGCCTCATGAAAACCCGTCACCGTATTGACCGACAGAGCATCAGTCACCTTAGGCTTCGGAGCATTACGCGGCGGATGCTCCACCGTACCCTGCTCATAATTCAGCGCACCATCATAATGGGTGTACTCCACCAGACCCGAATAGTTCTGACCATCATCGCTGTACCCATTCGGGTTAGCGCTCGACTTCGAACCGTTCAAGCTACTGCCCTGAGAACCCGACTGCTGGCTAGAGCTACCCGAGCCGCAGGCACTCAACAGCGCCGCAGAACCCGCAACAGCGGAGGCGCCCACACCCAGACGCAGCAGGGAGCGGCGAGAGAAAGACTGAGAAAAAGAAGACATACAAAAACCTTGAATCCGGGAAAGCTCGTTACTACCAGAGTAAAACAAATCATGCCCTAACCCGAGTGCGAGTTAGGGCATGATGCCTCATCCTTCTGAGGGCTTAAAGGTTGTCACCATTAGAGTTGCCGCCATTACCGGAGTTACCGGAATTGCCAGCATTACCGCCGTTAGCGGCACCACCATTAGCGCCACCATTCTTAGGCTGAGCCGAAGCCTGAGCCTCGTACTCATCCTGAATGGTCAGGGTCCAGTCATTATCGTGGCGCACACCGGTAATCACCAGGCCGCGCTCAGTACGGCGCACCTTCTCGGACATCTCCGCAGGAGCACCGTCAATCACCACGGTCGGACCCAAATCAATCACCAGGTCAAAAGTCCACTGCACGCTCTTCTTCACCAGCGCGGGAACCGCAGTAAACGCCGACATGGTCACCTTCGGCGACACAAACCAATCACGATTCTGCGAGCTCTCATTCGACTCATCCATAAACGACGAGAACGACGCCACGAACTTCTCATCAGCCTTCGACTCACGCAGCGGAGCCGCGTCACCGGTCAGCACCAGGTAATTAATCGCCGCATACACGAACGCAATCGAATCGTACAGACCCTGCACCGAGTTCTCCGAGGCGCTCGCCGGGCGCTTGGGGAACGGCACGTTCTGCGCCGGAGCAGACTCGGTCGCCGGAACGAAATTACCCTTCTTCTCATAGTTGTCGAAGGTAACCTCGCCGCTAAAATCGGTGCGCGCAGACGCCGACGGGGACATCTGAGGGGTATCCGCATCAACAGTCTCATTGCTAGAAGAACCACCGCCGCACGCAACCAGCAGGGCGCTCAAAGACACGCCCGCAACGCCCGCACCCGCGTAACGTAGGGCAGAACGGCGGCTGATGCCGGTAGTGGAACTGGGAAGCCCGGAGGTCATGGGGAAAAGCGCCACGGAATACCTTTCGAGTGAGAATCTCAGGTGAGAGACGAGTGAGAGAACGCCTCGACGAGCGGATATCACACGCGGACATCCCTCTAGAGACAGTCCTAAGTATAACGCGCCCCCGCCTTCACACCCGTGCGTACCAGCGCCCAAACGAGCGTGATATGCCGCCCATCAGCGAACTTACCGCAGGTGGTGAACTTACTGGAGCTAGCGGGAGCATCACGCCGAATGGGGCATAGCGGGTATAGCGAAGGAGAGGACGCGTTCATCGTCTATAGGGGAGGGGCTACTGGGCGCCCCCGGCGGGAGCAACATCTCCACCAGCGGCACCGGGAGCTACGGTCGGCTGAGCCGTCGCAGCTGCAGGCTGAGTCGCCACGGGCTGCGCGGGAGCGGTAGCCGCAGGCGCCTGGGTAGCGGCAGGCTGAGGCGCCTGAGCCGCGCCACCCTGACCTGCAGAACCCTGACCGGCACCATTCTGGGAGCCAGTGTACTGACGGGAACCGCCCTGGCCGGCACCATTCTGTGCGCCACCGTTCTGGGCGGCACCGTTGTTAGCGGTACCCTGCGCGGCACCGTTACCCGAAGTGTTCGCGCCGGCGTTTGCGCCAGCATTAGCCGCCACGGTGCTGTCATCAGTCACCGTCGGGGTGTACGTCGAGGAAGGATGCGCGCGCGGAGTCTGAGTCGGCTTCGGAGTCAACGCGGGATCATACTGCTGAGGCGCAATCACCAGCCAGCGCTTCGCCTCCTCATCGTACTCAGCGTAGAGAGCCTTAATCTCCTGCGCCTCGGTGTCTTCCAGGGGCTTGGTCGTGTTGGTCGCCTTCTCAACCTGCAGACCGTGCGCCTGAGTCACGGTGCACGCCCACGAATACTTGGTGCCGCGGGTCGTCGGCTGCTTATCGGTCAGGCGGAAGGTCCACTCACCATCAACCAGCCAGTTCGTGCCGGGCGCATAGAAAGCGCGCAGCTTCTCCAAAGAAGCACGCTGAACAGAATTATCCTGATGAACCACCTGCAGGGCCGGACCGGGATCACCGGTCATACGGGCGTAGTTCACCGCCGCCGCAAAATACGCGAAGGTGGCGCGCAGGCTACGGGCGTTCTTCTCGTACATGGTCTCATCCTCAACCGGGATGGGCACGGCGCTCGCCTTAGAATCAACGCTCGCGGGGCCGGCGGTCGGCTCAATCGTGTAGACCTGACCGGTCTCCGGGTCGGTGCTGCTCATCGGTGCAGCACCCGTGCCGGCAACGTACTTGGTCCACTTCAGCTCGCCCGACAGGTTATCGTAGGCACCTGCAATCGAAGCGGAAGGAGTAGGGGAGGCGGTCGCCTCCGCAGTCTTTTTGGAACCGCAAGCGGCAAGCATCGCACCCAGGGCGGCAGTGCCCGTGAGCGCAATAAAGTGGCGGCGGCTGTGAATCATAGTGATCCCCTTGAATGTGCTGTGATGCGGAAGTATCGGTGATAGGTGAAGAGCTCACACCCTAATCCTCAGCCTAACATCACGCCCCCATTAGAGGGCGTGAAGCAGTCACCCGCGGGGCGGGTAGAGGCGTATTGAGGCGAAAATGGGCGGACCTCATCTAGCCCTAGCCTATAGATTTCACGCGTGGCACACAAATAAAAGCCCTCATCCGTGCCTCATATCACCCAATATGACGGGATCTTTGAGGCACGGATGCAAAGAAGCTTTAGGCTGAGCCTCGAATGTAACGAGCCGCCTTAGAAGAGGGGCTCTCATTCGGGGTCGGGTGCGCGCTCGGGGCGTTCGCGGACGGTTCAGCGGTAGCCGCCGGGGTTGCGGTAGCGCTCGGGGAAGACTTCGGATCCTCCAGCATCTGCCAGCCGTTTTCGCCAAAGTAGACGTATGCATCCGCCTTCTGATTACTGCCGTAGATACCGGTGAGCTGCTCACGCTGACGGGTCTCATGGTTGAACAGGAATGCGTTCTCGTCCACCTTCAGGGTTGCTTTCCAGCAGTAGACGTCCTGCTCAGTGGCGGGTACCGGCTGCGGGGAGCTCAGGTTAATGCACATGGGGTGGTTGCTCTTAGAGACCAGCCAGCCAATGTTGTAGCGGTAGATGTCGCGGTACATCTGCGCCATGTGGCTAAAGTGCTCCTGGCCGGGCAGGCTCATGAAGGGGGCGGTGTCGCCGGTGAGGAGCATGTAGTTCTGTGCCGCACCCCAGTACTGCAGGAAGGCGTGCAGGCCCTCAACGGTACGTTCCTTAGCCTCCGGGGGCATGATGGGGCGGGGGACATTGACGGCGCGGTGACTGAGAGTGCCGTTCGAGAAATTGCCGACGCGCTCAAAGAACTCATCGGGCAGAATCGCCGGGCCGCGACCGTCCAGGGCGGATGCAGGCAGGGGCTCAGCGTAGGTGATGCTGCGCGTGGTGGTCGCAGATTTAGTCTGGGTGCTCTGAGGCGCCGGTGCGGTATCAGTAGGAGAGGGTTCAGTGAGTGGTTGAGAGCGAGAAACTGCGCTGGGGCTGCAGGCGCTTGCGAGTGCACTCAATGCTGCTCCGGAAGAAAGAGCAAGAAGATGGCGACGTGACAGCGAACCGAACATACGCAACCTTTCGCAAGAGTAAAGACGGGCAGGCAGTAACGGGTAGCTCGAATGCAGTTGAGCGAGGGCTCTGTGAGCGTTCCCGAAGGGTGTGGCATACCGCGGTGAGTACGGATGCGATAGAAAGGGCAGGCCAGAAGCCTCCTGAGGGAATCGGTGTGGGTTATGACCTGCCTGGTTGTCGTGCTCAATGATTCTAAGCGTACTTTCAGGTTCGAAACGACCATATCTGCGCTTGAGCGTAAAAAGTTATCAAATCTTAATATTTGCCCGTTTTATGCGGGTTATAAAACGTACCAATGTGTTCGGGATAACCGCATTAAAATCTGTTGTTTCCCCTAGAAACTTAGGGATTTTTCGGCTTTTTCTTGATATGAGTAAATCGTAAATTGGAGTTGTTGCACCTTGTGTGTAAATAGTAATTCAACCTCTCCACGTTGTCCGAACACCCATCAAAAATGCCTCTGTGCGCGTACCCAAACTCCCCGCCACCCCAACGTGCCCACCGCAACGCCCACACATGGCATGAAGCGGGTTCACCCTATGGGACAATAGCGCTGTGACTACCACCGACTATGCGCAGCTCAAAGCAGCGCGCGAACTGCTCACTCGA
The DNA here is from genome assembly GCF_963507905.1 of uncultured Rothia sp. Classification (GTDB taxonomy): domain Bacteria; phylum Actinomycetota; class Actinomycetes; order Actinomycetales; family Micrococcaceae; genus Rothia. The sequence continues at coordinate 60,796 of NZ_CAUOUU010000002.1, forward strand.
ATCCCCCTCCCGCTCGACGTAGAACCCGGCGAAACCCCCGGCACCCCCTACACCGTCACCCATGACGGCACCGCAGAGCACGGCACCGCCTCCGCGCGCACCCTACTCGCCGCCATGGCACGCCAACTCGACGACTACATCCTGCCGCGCAGCGCCAGCGTCGACAACCCCCTCACCATCGTGGTCGGCGGCTCCACCGGCGCCGGTAAATCCACCCTCGTCAACACCCTGCTCGGCGAGCCGCTCACCCAGTCCGGCGCGATTCGACCCACCACCCGCCACCCCGTCCTGCTGCACCGCGCAGAAGACGAGGCGGCGCTGTCACCCGAACGCTTCCTGCCCACCCTGCCGCGCACCCGCACCTCCGGCATGAACGCCGGATCGCAGGCGCTACCCGGCCTCGACCCGACCATTGCGCGCGCCCTCATTCCTATTACTACCTCGGCGCTACCGCAGGGCATCGCGCTCATTGATGCGCCCGACATCGACTCCGTCTCTGAAGAAAACCGCACCCTCGCCAAGGAACTGCTCTCCGCAGCCGACCTGTGGCTCTTCGTCACCACCGCCAACCGCTACGCCGACGCCGTGCCCTGGGAACTGCTCCACGAAGCAGCCGCACGCTCCATCGCAATCGCCGTGGTGCTCAACCGCGTGCCCGAAGGCGACGAAGAAGCCATCGAAAACGACCTGCGCCGCATGCTCGACGAGGCGGGAATCCACGCCGTGCTGATTCACACCGTCACCGAACAGCAGCGCGACGAGAAGGGCATGCTCGCCCCCGTCAGCCTCGCACCGCTGACCCTGTGGATCCGCGAACTCGGCGCCGACGCACCCGCCCGCGCCGCCATTGCCCGACAGACCCTCGCCGGTGCCGTCGAAACCCTCGCGGGCAACCTGCAGGTGCTCGCCGCCGAGCAGGCGCGCCAGCAGGCGGCGCACCAGTCGCTTGCCACCATCGCCGCCGAAGAATACGAGGACGCGCTAACCACCATCGACGGGGCGCTCTCCGACGGCTCCCTGCTACGCGGCGAAGTGCTCTCGCGCTGGCACGACTTCGTGGGAACCGGCGACTTCTTCCGCTCCCTCGACAGCACCATCGGCCGCCTGCGCGACCGCGTCGGCTCCGCCCTGCGCGGCCAGCCCGCCGCCGCCCAGAAGGTAGAGGACGCCCTCGAAAGCGGCATCCACGCCGTCGTGCTGGATGCAGCTGCCCGCGCCTCCGAAAACACCCGCACCCGCTGGCGTGCCAGCCGCGCCGGACGCTCCCTGCTGGCACGCCTGGATGCGCCGCAGGCTACCTCTGCTGTGCCCGAACAGAACGCAGAAGCTAAGGGCGAGGTGCAATCCGCCGAGGACATCTTCTCCGCAGCCGTTGCCGAGCAGATTCGCCTCTGGCAGGGCTCCGTGCTCGAAATGATTCGCGAAGAAGGCGCCGATAAGCGCAAGCGTGCCCGCTTCCTCTCCCTGGGCGTGAACGCCGCCGCCGTCATGCTCATGGTCGCCGCGTTCAGCCTCACCGGTGGTATTACCGGTATTGAGGCGGGCATTGCGGGCGGTAGCGGCGTGGTCGGCACCAAGCTGCTCGAGTCCATCTTTGGTGAAGATGCCGTGCGCCGCATGGCAACCCGCGCCCGCACCGACCTGCTTGAACGCATGGCTGATCTGCTCACTGAGCACGCCCAGCCTTTCACCGCCGTGCTCGAAGAAACCGATCCGCAGGCTGACGCCGAAGAGATTTACCGCGCCGCCGAACAGGTACAAGCGATCGCAGCGGAAATGAGCGCGCAGAGCCAAGCCGCGGCCCGCGCTAACGGCTCAACTGCCCGCTAAACCACTCCGGACAGGCACCCCGCACCACAGACAAAGAAAAACGCACTATGACTACCCCCGAGAACAAACTCGAGAACACTGAGCGCGATACCAAGCGAGGCACCGCCCCCGGCGTGGCGACCTCGCCCTTCGCGCGCTCCGTCGCATCCCTCAAGGAAGCCATCGGCTACGGCGAAGGACGAGTCCCCGAGACCGTCCTGCTCGACGCCGCCGAAACCCTCGAACGCCTCAGCCAGCGCCGCGAACTCTCCACCGAGCACACGGTCATCGGCTTCTTCGGTGCGACCGGCAGCGGCAAATCCACCCTCTTCAACGCCATCGCCGGGCAGAACATCGCCCTCTCCGCGCCCACGCGCCCGACCACCTCCACCGTGCAGGCGGCAATCTGGGAGGCAGAAGGCAGCGAAGAACTGCTCGACTGGCTCGGCATCGACAAGCGCGTCTACCCGCAAACTCAGGCGCTCACCGCCGAAGGTAACACTGCCGAGGGTAGCGAGGCTGCCGGGGGAGTAGCGGCACCCAACGCGGTAACCGAACCCGCACCTGGACTCTTCAACCGCATCCGCCGAGCCGTCGGCGGACGCGGCGAAATGCGCACCCGCACCGGCGGTCTGATCCTGCTGGACATGCCCGACTTCGACTCGGTCACCACCACCAACCGCGACCTCGCCGCCCGCATGATGCGCTACGTGGACGTGCTCGTCTGGGTCGTCGACCCCCAAAAATACGCCGACGCCGTCATCCACCGCGACTTCATGGTGCCGCTTGCCGCCTCCGGTGCGCAGGCGCTCTGCGTGCTCAACCAGGCGGACAAGCTCGCACCCGCCGAAGTACCCGCCGTGCTCGCCTCCCTCACCCGCCTGCTCCAGGCTGAGGGTACCGAGGCGCACCTGCTCGCCGCACCCATCGCCGTTTCCGCCCGAACCGGTGAGGGTATCGAGGTGCTCCGAGACCTGCTCGCCCAGGTAGCCGCCGCCAAGAGCCTGTCCTTGCAACGAACCGACGCGCAGTTGCACGCCACCGCCTCCCAGCTGCGCACCTACGCCGGGGGAGAGGACACAGTGCTCGCCGGAGCCTACGCCCTCGAGGCGGAACGGAAGCTCGTGCAGGCATGCTACACCTCCAGCCATGCCGAGCAGGTTCTGGAGGCGGCAACCGCCTCCTACCGCCGCACCGCGGGTCAGCACACCGGCTGGATCCTCACCCGCTGGATGAGCCGCCTGAAAGCCGACCCCCTGCGCCGCCTGCACCTGGGACAGCAGGACGAGAAGAAAAGCACCTCTAAGGCTGAGAAGTCCGCGGGCATGCTCGGCTCCGATAGCGAGAATGCACCCGAGCTGGTAGCGTCCTCGCTACCTCCGCTGAGCGCCGCACAGAAAGCGGGCATGGCAAACGCTGTGCGCCAGTACAGCAAGCAGATGGCGAACCGCATCGACGAACCGTGGAAGCGCAGCATGAAGGAAGCCGCCCTCTCCCGCGAGGCGGAGCTACCCGAACTGCTCGAACGCGACATGGTGCGCATCGACTACGGTCTGGGCCGCACCCGCGCCCCCTGGGTCATCTTCAACGCCCTGCAGTGGATCGCGCTAATGAGCGCCCTGGTAGGCGTCGGCTGGCTGACCCTGATTTCCGGCATGGCGTACCTGCAGATTCAACTGCCGCCCGCCCCGACCCCCGAAGGCTCCCCGGTGCCCCTGCCGACCCTGCTTCTGCTGCTGGGTGTGCTACTTGGCATCGCCTCGGCGGGTGTGGGTAGGCTGCTCACCGCGATGGGCTCACGCTACTACGCACGCAAACTGCGGGGCCGCCTGCAGACCGGCATGGAGAAGGCGGTGCAGTCCTGCGTGGTCGCACCGGTACAGCAGGAGGCAAAGCGCCTGGCCGCCTACCGCAAGGCGCTGGACATTTAGCGGACCAGCTTCCGAGAAGCCGTATCAATCTAGGAACACACAAAAGAATCCCTCCCCACCTCAATTGAGGCGGGGAGGGATTCTTCCGTTATATCTAATCGCTACTGAAGCTTAGTCTTCGTCAGAAGCCTCAGCGCAGGGAGCCTGCTGAGACGCCGCAAGCTCACGCAGACCGTCCGTAATTGCCTGAGCAGCCTTAACAACCAGCTCGGGGTAGTTGCGGTTCGGCTGGCGGGTCATGCGGTCAATCGGGCCAGAAATGGACACAGCCGCAATCACCTTGCCACCGGGGGCACGCACCGGAGCGGAGACCGAGGCGGTACCGCGCTCGCGCTCACCCACGGACTGCGCCCAGCCGATGCGGCGCACAGCCGCGAGCATGGCGGCGCTGAAGTGTGCATCGCGCAGGCCTTCAACAATGCGGTTCTGGTCTTCCCAAGCCAGCAGCACCTGGGCAGCGGAACCAGCCTGCATGGACAGCTGGGTACCGACCGGAATGGATTCGTGCATGCCGGAGGGGCGCGGGGCGGTTGCCGCGCATACGCGCCAGTCGCCCTGGCGGCGGTACAGCTGGGTGGACTCGTCAGCTTCGAGGCTGAGCTTCTGCAGAATCGGGTCGGCCACGGTGATGAGCTCATCAGAAATAGTGGCGGATGCCAGTTCGGTCAGGCGGGGACCGAGCATGAAGCGTCCCTGCACGTCGCGGGCTACAAGGCGGTGGTGAGCCAACGCCACGGCGAGGCGGTGCGCGGTGGGTCGTGCCAGACCGGTTGCCTTGACGAGGTCGCCCAGGGATACAGGGCCTGCCTCGAGGCAGTCAAGGATGAGGGTTGCCTTGTCGAGCACGCCAACGCCGGAGGAGCCGTGGGAGTGTACCTCTACCATCTGCTCGTCGGCGGCCATGTGTTCGGGCGGCTTGACGGGGTCAACAATCGGTGCGTTGTGTTGTGTGGATGCGTTGGGGTGACGCATTCCGTGTGCGTTAAAACGTGATGCGGAAGGAGTCATTCTTATATTCTATCTCAGAATATGAAAGATACCCCGGACTTCATGGACTCTTTGGAGTGCAGAGCTGAAGATGGAATCACCCCCTACGGGATAAATTATGAGTTTTTCATAATAAGTGTTCATGTGGGTTTATGGGTGAAAATATGCGAAAAACCGCGTAAAAATGCGGGTAATCCCGCAAAATCACCCTGGAGTCATAGAATAAACCCACACAAAAACACTTGCTGGTTCGGGGTGCTTCTAGGCCGTCTCACAGGCTAAGAATCCGCGAAAAAATATGCGACACGCCGCAGGAAAATACCGATTTGAGGGTCCCATCGGGTACATAATCCGCCCCTCAACCCCACAAACCAGCGGCACGCACCACACCGAACGCATCCACCGTAGGAACGCATCAAGCAGGAGAAAGCATGACTAGCGAACAGAACGCAACCACCGCGGGCACCCGTCCGCGCACCCTGGCAGAAAAAGTCTGGGACGCACACGTCGTCGTCCCCGGTGAAAACGGCAAGCCCGACCTGCTCTACATCGACCTGCAGCTACTGCACGAAGTGACCTCTCCCCAGGCATTCGAAGGGCTGCGCATCGAGAACCGCCCCCTGCGCCGCCTCGACCTGACCATCGCCACCGAGGATCACAACACCCCCACCGACAACATCTTCGGCACCATCGCCGACCTGACCAGCCGCACTCAGATTGAGACCCTGCGCCGCAACGCCAAGGAATTCGGCGTGCGCATCCACTCCCTCGGCGACGAGGAGCAGGGTATTGTGCACGTGGTTGGCCCTCAGCTCGGCCTGACCATGCCCGGCATGACCATCGTCTGCGGTGACTCCCACACCTCCACCCACGGTGCGTTCGGCGCTCTCGCGTTCGGTATCGGCACCTCCGAGGTGGAGCACGTCATGGCAACCCAGACCCTGCCCCTGGCACGCTTCAAGACCATGGCAATCAACGTTGAGGGCACCCTCAAGCCCGGCGTGACCGCAAAGGACATCATCCTCGCCGTCATCGCGCAGATTGGCACCGGTGGCGGTCAGGGCTACGTGCTCGAATACCGCGGCTCCGCGATCCGCTCCCTCTCCATGGAGGGCCGCATGACCATGTGCAACATGTCCATTGAGGCGGGCGCACGCGCCGGCATGGTCGCCCCCGACGAGACCACCTTCGAGTACATCAAGGGCCGCCAGCACGCACCCAAGGGTGAAGAGTGGGACAAGGCAGTCGAGTACTGGAAGAGCCTGCCCACCGACGAAGGCGCCGTCTTCGACAAGGAAATCTTCATCAACGCTGACGAGCTCGAGCCCTTCGTCACCTGGGGCACTAACCCCGGTCAGGGTATTCCGCTGAGCCACGCCGTTCCCTCCCCGGATGACTTCGAGGACGAGAACGACAAGGTTGCAGCAGAACGCGCCCTCGAATACATGGGCCTGGAGGCGGGCACCCCCATGAAGGACATCCCCGTGGACGTTGTCTTCCTGGGTTCCTGCACCAACTCCCGCATCGAGGACCTGCGCGCCGCAGCCGACATCGTGCGCGGCCGCACCATCGCCGAGAACGTACGCATGATGGTCGTGCCCGGCTCCCAGAAGGTCCGCGCGCAGGCAGAAGCAGAGGGCCTGGACAAGGTCTTCAAGGACTTCGGTGCCGACTGGCGCTTTGCCGGATGCTCCATGTGCCTGGGCATGAACCCCGACCAGCTGGCACCCGGTGAGCGTTGCGCCTCCACCTCGAACCGTAACTTTGAAGGTCGCCAGGGTAAGGGTGGCCGCACCCACCTGGTCTCCCCGGTGGTTGCTGCCGCAACCGCTGTGCGCGGTACCCTGTCCGCCCCGTCCGACGTCGTGGCCTAGCACGCCGCTATAGCTAAGGAGCCATTATGGAACCCATTATTAAGCACACCGGCATTGGCGTGCCGCTGCGTTCTTCGAATGTTGACACCGACCAGATCATTCCCGCCGTCTACCTCAAGCGAGTGACCAAGACCGGCTTTGATGATGCCCTCTTCGCGAACTGGCGTAAGGATCCCGAGTTCATCCTGAACCAGGAGCCTTACAAGCATGGTAGCGTGCTGGTTGCGGGCCCGGACTTCGGTACCGGTTCTTCCCGTGAGCACGCGGTGTGGGCGCTGCGCGACTACGGTTTCAAGGTCGTTATCTCCGCTCGTTTTGCTGATATTTTCCGCGGCAACTCGGGTAAGCAGGGCCTGGTCACCGCGCAGGTTGCACAGGACGATATCGAGCTGATCTGGAAGGCGCTGGAGCACGAGCCCGGCACCGAAATCACCGTTGACCTGGAGTCCAAGACCGTAACCGTGGGTGCGCTGGTTGTTCCCTTCGAGATTGACGACTACGTGCGCTGGCGCCTCATGGAGGGCCTGGACGACATCGGTCTGACCCTGCAGAACCTCGAGGCTATCGAGGCGTACGAGGCGAAGCGCCCCTCGTGGATGCCCCGCACCCAGGAACTCTAAATAGGGGGAGCTCTAAGCCGAGCGCTCTAAGCCCTAGACATCTCTAGATAAAGCTCGAAGGCGGCGACTGAATCAGTCGCCTCCTTCGAGCTTTTCTGTGCCTTGAGCTTTTCTAGGCTCTCAGGCTTTCCGCTAAAACCTTGGTACACATACAAATGTGCCTCCCCGGAGTATTCTTCCGGGGAGGCACATTTGTTGACTATCTAGAGCGCACCCTCGGTAATGGGGGTGTTCAGGGTTGCGTTCTCGGTGCAGCTGTACAGTGCCGCCGAACCGGGGGAGCGCACGCCCGCGGTCGGGTTTGCGTTCTGCGCGGTGGCAAGAGCGAAATCGGAAACCACCTCGTGGTTGATGTAGCTGCCGCCCGCGCCGCCGCCGCTGCTCAGGGCGCTGAGCGAGTAGATGTTGCCTTCGTTCTCAAACTGCACCTGGCGGCCGAAAACGCCCTCGTAGTATAAGCCAACGGTCCAGATGTTCAGTCCTGCGCCACCGCCGCCGTAGCCGGCGCCACCACCGGATGCTACGGAGGTGAGGGAGAGCTTGCCCTGGGTTCGGGAAAGCAGTGCGCCCGAGCCGCCCTTACCGCGGTAAGAGCCGGTTGCGTTCGCACCGCCGGTGCCCTTTTCTCCCTCATGCACGGAGTCGCCCCCGTAGAGGTAGTAGCGCGGGAAATCGTACGACTCAAACCAGGGGGTAGACATGGGCATGAGCTTCAGCTCGTTGTTCTCGTCGAGGATGCCGATCATTGCCTCGCCGAGGGTGCCCGCCACGCCGGAGCGGCCGGCGGTACCGCCGGTGACCATGAAGCGCATGTCGAGGGTCTTGTCGTCCTCGTCGAGGGGCTTGAATTCCTGGTAGGGGCTTGCCATGAGCATGCCGCCCTGGCCGGGGTTGTCGGTGCCCAGGTCGCCGCCTGCGCTACCGCCTGCGGTGCTATTGGCATCGCGGTGTTCCATGGCGATACGCAGTGCCGGGTTCAGCTGATCCTTGGGTTGCGCGTCGAAGATGCTCTGGTGGGTGGTGAGGGTGCCCAGCTGTGCACCGCCGCCGCCAGCGCCTGCAACGGCTACGACGGTGACTGAGCCGTCACGAACGAGCTCGACCGCGGAGGAACCGCCGCCAGACGCGCCGTACACGTAGCCGCTGTCGGTGCCCACTACCTGCGCACTGCCGGTTGCATTGCTGGAGCCGGTGGAGTCGCCGCCTGCAGCGTAGCCTTCGCCGCCGAGTGCGGGCTGCGCGCCGGATGCAGAGCCGACGCCGCCGTTACCCGCCCAGACGCGCAGGATATCGCCGGACTTGACCGCCAGGACGCCGCTGAGCTGTGCACCGGCACCGCCGCCAGCCAGGGAGGCGTTCGTGACCTCGGTCAGGTAGCGGGGGGTGAAGGAGGTTGCCGCACCGCCGGCACCGCCTACAAGGTCGAAGCGGACTCGTCCAACGCCTTCGGGGACGAGCCATTCGGTGTATGCGCCTGCCTTGTCGTCGTAGCCGGTTGCGGTGGGCTTGAGAGTCAGGGCGGGGGAGCAGGTGGGCTCGCCGCTTGCCGCCCATGCGGGGACGGTTGCGCTGGCGAGGATGACGGGGGCACTCCATGCAGCGCCCTGTACGAGGCGACGGCGCGAAATGCGTGATGCAGTGTTGTGATGTGTCATTTTTGGGGTCCTCCGGTAGTTCGCGGATGCAGCCGCGAAGTAACCTGTGGTTGGTTGCGATGCGCCGTGGTTTTCGGTTGACTTTCGAATATTTACGGTAATGTTGAAGTGAATTTTTGAAGTTGAAGTGAATCAGGAAGCCGAACCGTTTTAGTTGGGCGTCATCGCAAGGTTGTATGCAGTGAATGCACGCCCGTTCCCTGCCGTGTGGCCCCGTACTGCGAGGAGCAACGGCAATGCCGGCGCCGATGCCGCAGTTGAGAGCTGGTTGACTTCTCCTTGAGAGTGGAGGCGCCGCTCAGTGGGCACGAGTGTGCACGTTATTGTAGGGGTGAGGTTGCTCTCAAGTTCAAATTCGTGCGTCAAAAAGACGAAACTAGCGTCAAATTTCGGTGAAGAACCTAAAAATGTTTGCATTAGTGTGAATGTTTGTGTATCTTTTTGTTTTTCCGGCTCTGAATCTGAGGGTTCAGACCGGTTTTTCATATACACATCAGAGCAAAATCCTAGTCGCGAGTTCCAAAGGTTCTTCAGTGTTTGGAGCACCTTTACGCAGGGCTTAGAATAATGATGAATATATGCGCCCGTTTCGCCCTGCTACCGGCAGGGGCGCGGCACGACAGAACGCGGCGTATCGGCACACTGTTAAAGTTCGGCGTAAACCAGCCGACTCCACAAAGGATTTTTAATGACTGAGAACATCAGCAAGCTTCGCATTGAAGGTGGCACTCCGCTCGTTGGTGAGGTTCACGTTCGAGGCGCCAAGAACCTGGTGCCCAAGGCTATGGTCGCAGCACTGCACGGTTCGACTCCCTCGACCCTGCGTAACGTTCCCGACCTGAGCGATGTTGAAATCGTTACCACCCTCGTGGAGCTGCACGGTGCGAAGGTTGACTACGACCGTGAAGCCGGTGTTCTCACCCTCAACCCCGCACAGGACGCAACCACCGCTGCAAAGAACGCAGAGGAGATTCAGCTCTTCGGTGGTAACTCTCGCATCCCGATTCTGATGGTGGGCCCGCTGCTACACACTCTCGGTACCGCGCGCATCCCCAACCTGGGAGGCTGCAAGATCGGTGACCGACCCATCGACTACCACATGTCTGCACTGCGCAAGTTCGGTGCGGTCGTTGAGAAGGACGACGAAACCGGCACCACCCTGATTGTTCCCGAAGAGGGTCTGAAGGGTGCAGAGATTGTGCTGAACTACCCCTCCGTGGGTGCTACCGAGCAGGTTCTGCTCACCGGTGTCCGCGCTAAGGGTAAGACCATCCTGCGTAACGCTGCGATTGAGCCCGAAATTATTGACCTGATTGCTGTTCTGCAGAAGATGGGCGCAATCATCTTCATTAACGAGGACCGCACCATCGTCATTGAGGGCGTGGATGAGCTGACCGGCTACGATCACGCGTCCCTGCCCGACCGCAACGAGTCCGCTTCCTGGGCTTCTGCGGCGCTGGCTACCGGCGGCGACATTTTCGTTCGCGGTGCAGCTCAGAAGGACATGACTGCGTTCCTGAACCAGTTCCGCAAGATGGGCGGCCTGTACGAGGTGACCGCCGAGGGTATTCGCTTCACCCACCCGGCTCAGCGCACCCCCGGTGCTCAGCTGAAGCCCATCGTCTTTGAGACCAACGTTCACCCCGGCTTCATGACCGACTGGCAGCAGCCCCTCGTGGTGGCGCTGACCCAGGCTAAGGGTGCGTCCATCGTGCACGAGACCGTGTACGAGGAGCGTTTCGGCTTCACCAACGCCCTGAAGCAGATGGGCGCGGATATTGTCGTTATGCGTGACTGCGTGGGCGGCGCACCCTGCCGTTTCGAGGGCAAGGGCTACGGCCACTCCGCTATTATTTCTGGCCCCACCCCGCTGACCGGTGCCGACATTGAGGTTCCGGACCTGCGCGGCGGCTTCTCCCACATCATTGCGGCTCTGGCTGCTAAGGGCACCTCTCACGTGAGCGGTGTTGAGCTGATTGCACGCGGCTACGAGAACTTCGAGCAGAAGCTCAAGGGCCTGGGTGCCAACTTTGAGGTGCTGGCACGCAAGGCATCGAAGGCCCCCAAGCCCGATGCGGCAATCGTCGTTGTTGAGCCCGAGGAAGTTGAGGTTCAGGACTAGTGAGCGGACAGCAGGGAAAGCAGGCTCTGCCTGAGATTGAGCCCACCGCCTCCGGTGATGCTCTGTACAAGGTGCTCGGTAACGCGGCACGCGTGCTGTACAAGCTCATTGCGCGCGTTGAGATTACCGGCCGCGAGAACCTGCCCTCCAGTGGCGGGTACATTATCGTGGCTAACCACACCACCGAGCTTGACCCGGTGACCGTGGCTTTCCCTGCTTTCGTTGAGGGCGCCCTGCCGCGCTTCTTGGCGAAGGATTCGCTCTTCCGCGCCCCCGTGCTCGGCTACATTATGCGCAAGCTCGCGCATATTCCCGTGGTCCGCGGTTCGGTGGATGCGCGTAAGTCCCTGATTACTGCCCGCAAGATTGTTGAGGCTGGCGGTGCCGTCGTGATTTTCCCGGAGGGCACCACCACCCACGATCCGCAGCTGTGGCCCATGCAGGCGCGTACCGGTGCGGCTCGTCTGGCTCTTGCGACCGGCGCGCCCGTCTTCCCGGTGGCGCACTGGGGTGACGAGCAGATTCTCGGTTACGTGGACGAGCCCGGCGAGGACGGCCGCATCAAGGAGAAGCGTAAGATTTCGCTGTTCCCCCGCAAGACCGTTCGCGTGAAGGTCGGTAAGGCGCTGGATATCGCCTCCCTCGTTGAGGACTCCAGCCCCGAGGCTAAGCACACCCGCACCGAGCTGGGCGTGGTCACCGACGCAATGCTGGACGCTATCACCGCCGAGCTGGAGAAGATCCGCGGCGAGAAGGCTCCGGAGGGTCGTTGGAACCCGCGCACTAAGCGTCGTGAAGCCCCCGGTACCCCCTCGGGTCCGGTCGGTGGCGCGCTCGGCGAGCCGGACGAAAAGTAGCATCCCCGCTGGGAAATTCGTAGAGGCCCTGACAGGAGCCGCGGCTATTCGCTGAGGCGCCTGTCAGGGACTCGCACAATAACCTCGCAAGGAAGATAGGCAGGTGTTTTCGTGACCTTCTTTGGACGCACCCCCGCAGCAAGCCCTGAATTTACCCCTCCGGCAACCGTACAGTCTATTGCGGTGCTCGGCGCCGGTAGCTGGGGCACCGCTTTCGCTAAGATTGCGGCGGACGCGGCCCGTGAGCGCGGCGATGACACTCGCGTGACCCTCATCGGTCGTGATGAGCAGGTGATGGCTGAGTGCGAGCGCACCCGCGAGAACGCCCGCTATTTTCCGGGAATGAAGCTGCCGGATAACATGCACTTCACGGCGGATGCCCCCGCGGCGCTTGCCGGTGCAGATATTGTGGTTCTTGCCCTGCCCGCGCAGGTTCTGCGTTCGCAGCTGCAGAGTTTCGCCCGCTATATTGAGCCGAACGCCATGCTGGTGTCTTTGGCGAAGGGCCTGGAGACCGGTACGGGTCTGCGCATGTCGCAGGTCATTACCGAGGAGCTGGAAGAGGCTATGGCTCTGCGCGGTGCCGATGTGCGCGCGATTGGCCATATTCCGCACCGCGTGTGCGTGCTGTCGGGCCCGAACCTCGCGAAGGAAATCATGGGGGAGGAGCCTACCGCCTCCGTGGTTGCGGCTCGCACTCTGCCGGTGGCTGAGGCTGTGGCTCACGCGATTGCGTGCGGTTACTTCCGCCCGTACACCAACACGGATGTGGTTGGTACCGAAATTGGCGGCCTGGTCAAGAACGTGATTGCGCTCTGCGTGGGTATCTGCGAGGGCCGTAATTACGGCGATAACTCGAAGGCATCCATTATGACGCGCGGCCTGGCGGAGATTACCCGCCTGGCGGTGGCGTTGGGTGGCGAGGCTGCGACCATGAGCGGTCTTGCTGGCATGGGCGACTTGATTGCGACCTGCTCTTCGCCGTTGTCCCGTAACCACACGGCGGGTCGTCTGCTGGCTCAGGGTATTTCCCCTGACCGCCTGCACGAGCACATGAGCCAGACTGCCGAGTCGATTAAGTCGGCTCCCGTGGTGGCTGAGTTGGCTCGCCGTCACGGCGTGGAGATGCCCATCGTGGAGGCTGTGGTGGCGGTGCTTTCGGGTCGCATTGGCATTGAGGACTTGGCGCCTCAGCTGCTGGGGCGCCGCCTCAAGCACGAGAGCCACTAGGTTTTAAAGCTTTTCTGGTGTGCTGGCACCCCTTGATTCGGGTTGTGTGCCAGGACATACTAGAAGAAGATTGAATGTAGACATCCAAGGACGGATACCGTTGCGGAAAACCGGCGCGTGAGAAACGCATCAGTGACCGCGACGGTATTCGTACGTTAGGATTATTGACGCATTGCCGTTCCACCTTCCGGACCTGAGGGTAGGGGAACCTTGACTAGGAGAAACATATGACCGAGAAGAAGACCGTCGCCCTGCTGTGCGGTGGCCGCTCCTCCGAGCACCCGATTTCGCTCATTACCGCTGCCGGCGTTCTGGGCGCTATTGACCGCACCGCCTACGACGTCATCACTATCGGTATTACCCGTGACGGCCGCTGGTACCTGACCGATGAGCAGCAGCTCGCCGAGCTGACCGCCGGCACTCGCGGCACCGCGGAGTTCCCCGCGGGCACCCAGCAGGTGTTCCTGCCGATGGGCGCCGGCGATTCCCGCCTGACCCTGGTGGATGCTGAGGGCAACGTTACCCGCACCGCACCGGTGGACGTTGTGTTCCCGCTGCTGCACGGCCCCTTCGGTGAGGACGGCACCGTGCAGGGTCTGCTGGAAATGGCTGACCTGCACTACGTGGGTTGCGGCGTGACCGCATCCGCTGTGGGCATGGATAAGCACTTCATGAAGGTTGCTTTCGAGTCTGCTGGCCTGGAGGTCGGCCCCTACGAGGTCATCACAAACCGCCAGTGGGAGCACGAGGACCGCGAGCAGATTCTGGAGCGCGTGCTGAAGCTGGGCTTCCCCATGTTCGTGAAGCCGACCCGCGCAGGTTCTTCCTTCGGTATTACCAAGGTGGATTCGGTGGAGGAGCTCGTGCCCGCGATTGAAGAGGCACGCCGCCACGACCCGAAAATCATTATTGAGGCCGGTATCGTGGGTCGCGAAATCGAGTGCGCTGTGCTCGATGGCCACCACGGCGAGATGCCGCGCGCATCCTACCCCGGCGAGATTGAGGTTGTGGATCAGGATCACGGTTTCTACGACTTTGAGGCGAAGTACGTTTCTGAGTCTTCCGCTGTGACCGTGTGCCCGGCGAACCTGCCGCAGGATGTGCAGGATCGTCTGCGTGAGCTGGCTGTGAAGGCATTCCTGGCGCTGGATGGTGAGGGTCTGTCTCGTGCGGACTTCTTCTACACAGAGGATGGCCACCTGGTCATCAACGAGGTGAACACCATGCCCGGCTTCACCCCGATTTCGATGTACAAGACCATGTGGGAGAACACCGGTATTTCCTACACCGACCTGATTAGCGAGCTGCTGACCCTGGCGATGGAACGCCCCCTGGGTCTGCGCTAAGCTCAGTCATTGAATACGTAGTGGTAGGGGAGTGGTAGCCCCTGCTGCGAGGCGCCTCGGCGCGGATTCTTGAGGGGTTCGCGTCGGGGCGTTTTTTGCGCAACGAGCAAGTTTATGTCTGCATGCGGGGGATCAATTGGTACGTATTGACCCTCAGATGTATATGAGAATCGCTCGTTTTTCACCCATGAGAAAAATCACTTGCATCCACCTTGAGGTTGCTTAAATAGTGGAGTGCAAGTTCTAAAGCGGTATTGATAAGGCAAAACGTAATTCTGCTCATAAGTGCATGAAATGATGCTTCTAAATCATGAAATGATTCGTTAGATGGTCGTTGCACATCTTGAAGCTCAAAGATTGGTATGAAAGCGCTAAAATGAGTAATGAAGAAAAAGCCGATTCGGTAGAATAGATGAAGGTATATCCAATCTGCCCTAGCGATTGGGTATCTATTCACTCACAACGTATCAGAAAGTCAAGGACAACCTTTGGGAAAACGAAACCGTAAGGTGGTCTCTGCGAGTCTGGCGACAGCACTGGTTGCTTCCGGAAGCCCCTACGTAGCCTCATTTGCTCAAGATGTGCAGGAGGCTGCGTCTCAGGTTCCGCCCAACCCTGTCGGCACCGCAAGCCAAACCCTGGACCCCGCCGCGACCGCGGCATCTTCCTCTCAGGCGGCAGTACCCACGCTTGCTACCGTAAGCGCATGGCCCACCGCCCAGGGAGACAATAAGACTGACAACGCGCAGGCAGAGCCCACCGCTCAGCCTAGCGCTTCTTCGAGTGCTCAGCCCACCGCCAGTGCTGAACCTTCTGCGAGCGCTACTCCTACTCCGGACGCGACGCCCACTCCGGATGTTACTGCGCACCCCACTGCTGAGCCTTCCGCTTCTGCGAGTGCTACCGCTACGGCGAGTCCTAGCGTAGAGCCCTCTAAGGATGCGACGCCCACTCCGGATGTTACTGCGCAGCCCACTGCCGAGCCCAGCGCAGCTCCCACCGCGGAGCCTACCGCTGAGCCCACTAAGGATGTAACCCCTGAACCGACTCAGGATCCGACCCCGGCGCCTACGGCTGAGCCTACTCCGGAGCCTACTCAGGATCCGACTCCTGAGCCTACTCCGGAACCAACTCCTGAACCTACTCCTGAACCGACCCCGGAGCCCACTCCTGAGCCGAATCCTGAGCCCACCCCGGAACCTACCCCTGAACCGACCCCGGAACCTACTCCTGAACCGACTCAGGACCCTACCCCGGAACCGGAGCCTACTCCGGAACCCACACCCGAGCCGACTAAGGACGTAACCCCGGAACCGAATCCGGAGCCCACTCCCGAGCCGACCAAGGACGTAACTCCCGAGCCGACTCAGGAACCGACTGAGGCACCCACCCAGGAGCCCTCTCAGGTTCCGGTAGTCCCGGCCCCGGTTCAGGATCCGACTAACGAGCCGACCAAGGACGCGGTCATCCCCGTGATTCCGGTAGCTCCCGTAGCTCCGGTAGAGGATAACAAGGACAGCTCGGACTCCAAATCGGTTACCCCGATCGAGACCGAACCTGTTGCTCCGATTCCTCCGGCGAACAACCCGGTGACCGTCCCCGGCAATCGTCAGGAAGTCTCTGGGGAAGATGTCATCATCTCCATTGAGCTTCCGCGACCGGGCAACTCCTCTGAATCCTCAAGTTCCTCTTCGGGATCTTCGAGCTCTTCACCGAGCAAGGCACCGAGCGACAGGCTTGATGGCGAGGATGACGATCCGTTGCGTTCTGGTGGCACCACCCTCGGACGAATCGCAGCTAATAACGGCTCGAATGACTCCATTCCGGGTGCGGCTGACTGGGTTGCTGGATACCTCTCGCGCAATAAGACCGAGGAGGACCACTCCCACGAGGCAAGCCCCTCGAACTCCTCAAGCTCGGTATCGGCTTCGAAGTCGCCTAGCTCCTCCTCCACCTCGGCTAGCGCCAGCCGCTCCGCAAAGAGCGTGGCAAAGGCTGACGGCGCGAACGCCGCCCAGGAGCAGGCCGTGAAGAATGCGGACGCGGACGATTCTGGACTTTCCGGCATTGCACCGCTGATCCTCTTCTCACTCATCGGCCTGGTGCTGATTGCTCTGGCAATCCGCTACTTCAGCCGCGGAGCATAAGGCGAACATAACGCGTCAGAATACGCGATAATAGAGGATGTGAATCCTCAGACTTTTAGCGAAACGCGGGACAACCCCATGCGAGAGACACCTCTCTCAAAGCTGGGCGAGTCCCGCGTTCTGCGCGCTTTTATGCCGATTATCAACGCCCATAATGAGCAGGTTGCCGCTGCGGCACGCCAGGCGGGGCATATCGAACCCCTCGATGTGGGCCCCGGCGACGACTGTGCCGTCCTCGCCGCGCCCGCGCCCGGTCAGCGTACCGTGGTCACCACCGACACTCTCGTTGAGGATCAGGACTTCATGAACCTCTGGCCCGGCGGTATCGCACAGACTGGTGAAGCCGGTGAGTTCATACTGGAACCCGCCCGCAGCAGCGGCTACGATGTGGGGCGCAAGGCCGCGACCCAGAACCTCGCCGACGTTGCCGCCATGGGTGCACGCCCGGCGAGCCTCTTCATCTCCCTGAGCCTGCCCGGTAGCACCCCTTACTGCTGGATTGACGGCTTCGCCCACGGCATTGTGGACGGAATCAACGCCTGCGGAGCCACCGAATGCGTGATTGGCGGCGGCGATATTGGCGACTCCACCGAAATGTCGGTGACCGTCACAGCCCTCGGCTACACGGATCGTGCCGTGCTGCGCTCCGGTGCGCGCCCCGGCGACACTATCGCCCTGGCGGGGCGTACCGCCTGGTCCGATGCCGGTCTGCGCCTGCTGCTCAACCCTCTCTCCCTGCCCGCCACGGCACTGCTGCGTGCCATCGCCGCAGGTCAGGAGGTTGAGGCGGCGCTGGGTGCGGTGGCGCAGACCTGGGCTCAGCAGCAACCGGAAGGTGCTGGCACTCTTCCTACTGGCACTTTTCCCGAGGGGCTCATCGAGCTCGCCCGCGCCCTCACCCCCGAAGATGCCGCGCACATGATTGCGGTCTGCGAGCGCGCCGTCGCATCGCAGCACCACCCGGTCAGCCCCATCCCCGCCGGTGAGGTGGCGCGCCAGCATAAGGCAAGCTCCATGCTGGATCTTTCTGACGGACTCGTAAAGGACGCCGGGCGAGTTGCCGCCGCCTCCGGGGTGCAGATGCGCCTCGACCGTGCCGCCGTGGATGCGTTCGCCGAGCCGCTGCTACCGTTGGCGCGCCTGCTGCTGGCGATTGGTGAGCGCAACGAGGCGGGGGAGAGCCCCGCATCCCTGGCGCGCACCTTCGTGCTGGTTGGCGGAGAAGACCACGGCCTGCTGGCGACCTTCCCCGGTGAGGTGCCCGAAGAGTTCGTGCCCCTGGGCACCTGCGTGGCGGACGCCCCGGAGCGCGGTCTGAGTGCCGAACTCTACGGTGCCGAGCGCCGCCACAATGCGGTGACCGGCGCGGCGGTCGTGATGGACGGCCGCTCCCTGGACGGCATGGGCTGGGAACACTACGGGGCTTCTGCGTAGGAGCTCCGCTGAGTGTTGCCGAATGTTGCCGAGTGCCGCGAGGTGCGTGCGGTTTGTAAGTTTAGTCCGTGCTTTCAGCCCGCGGGATAGACGACGGACAATACCGTACATTTAACCGAAATTGCCTAGAATAGAAGTACGAAATAGGCTGGATCCCGCCCGTGCCGCGGGCGCTGAGAAATCAGCCGGGAACTAACCGGGAAATCAGCCGGGAACTAGCCGAGAACTAGTTGAGAACTCAGCCGAGAACCGCGCGAAACCGACGAAACTGACGAGGAGGGTAGCGTGAACGCAGAACAGAACCAGCGCACCGAAGAACGCGAGATTTACCGCCGCGCCTGCGTGCGCGCCTACCGCTTCGGCGTAGCGTGGTCCACCGCCGCCCGCACCACCATCGAACGCTACCGCGAGGCGCTCAACGAACTCAACGGGTTCCCCGTGCCCGATAAGGACACCGGCTCCAATATCGCCCACACCCTGCTGACCCTGACCGAAGAGTTTGAGCGGGGCATGGAGCAGGTTCTGCCCAGCGAGGTTCTTCCCGCTGGCGAAAATCCCGGCGGGGAGGGCACGTGCGTGCCCGAGGCGGCGGGCACCTCCGAAGAAGAAACCCTCGCCCACCTGTGGATTCAGCTGGGCGGCATCTACGAGCACGCGATTATGCGCGCATCCCGCGTGGCGCGCGGCAACTCTGGTACTCTGCTTTGCGCTTGGGCGCTTGAGGCGGTGCGCAGCTACTGGTTCCTGCCCGGAAACCTCGCCCAGGAGCTTGGCGATGCGGCTGCCGAGTTGCCGCTCGTGCGCGCCCTGGAGGCAGACTACGAGCGTGTGCTGGCTGGCGGTTCCCTGCCGAAGCACCGCGAAGTGAAGCTGGAGTACGCCCACGCGGAGGCGCGCGCGATGGCGTTCGCGGCTGAGCGCATTCGTGCCAGCGTGGGGGAGCAGATGGTGCCCTCCACGATGCTGTCGGTCATGGTGGAGCTCGCTCGCCTGGACGCACACTATGATGCATCACAGGACGCAGAAGCCGCTGACGAGGTGCTGAAAGAGCGTCGACGTGCGCTGATGCGTGCCGCTCTGGAACGTACCGCGCAGTTCCCGCCCTCGCCCGAGCTTGCCGGTTTCGTGGATGCCGGTGCGCTCGGCTTCTACCTTGCCGTGGTGCACTCCAACCCGCGTTGGGAGGGGGCGACCCTGAACGAGGCGCAGGTGGAGTCCATGCTGCGTGCACCCTCTGCCGGTGTGACTTCTGTAGCCGGTTCTGCGGCACGAGTGGGTTCTGAACAGGCGGGCGCTGAACCTGCCGAGCACGCAGAACACGCGGAGCAGAGCGGCTGGGAGCTTATGGGTACGCTGACCTGTGAGCCCCTCGCCCTGGCGCAGATGCGCCCCGAGCTTGAAGCCATGGGTGACAGCCTGCTTATTACGCCCCTGGACATGGCGGCTGGACTCTGGGCGCTGCACGTGCACGTTCCCGAAGTCGACCCCGCCCGCAAGCTGATTATGGGCTACGGTCAGTGGTCGGATGAGCGTATTTCCTCCCTGGCGGATGGTCATCACGCCGACCACGCATGCGCTGCGGAGGGCGGCGTATGAGCCCCTCCCGACGTTCCGTAAACCCGCAGCAGGAAGCCCTGGACTTGGGGCTTCCCGAGCCTGCACCCGCCAAGCCTGCGCCGGTAAAGACTAAGCCTGCGAAGACTGAGGATGCGCAGGGTGAGCCCATGGAGTCAACGGCTGTCGAGCCTACCCGCGCCGCCTCTGTGACCCGTACTAAGCCTGTGACCCGAGCTCAGCGAGCGACAAAGGGCGCGCCGCTGCTGAGCGATGAGCAGCTCCGCACCACCGCCGAGCTGACCGTGCGCGATCTTGCCGCCTACGCCCGCGGAGAGGTGAGCCGCGTCGAACTGAGCGAACGCGCGGAACAGCGCGCCAGCGCGCCCTACCGTAAGGCACTCAAGGCCCTCAAGCATTCGCTGGGTCCCGCCGCGCACACCATGACCGATGACGCTCTCTACGAGCTGGTCGATATTGCTTTGGCGGCGCGGCAGGCGGCGCAGCCGGGAGCGCCTCAGACTGAGGATCCCGCCCAGAGGAAGTCAACCCGCAGAGCGCCCGCTCAGAAAGCGCCCGCGCGGAAGAACCCTACCCAGATGAAGACGGTTCAGAAGGCACCTGCCCAGAAAGAACTAGTTCAGAACGAACCGAGCCCGCAGGAGAATGAGACTCCCGTGCGGGCTACTTCGGCGCGCCCGCAAGAGGCAACGAAGGCGAGCGAAGAGGGTGAGCAGAAGCCTGCGCAGAAGATGCCTGATGCACAGAAGAGCGTGCCCGAGGTAGAAGCTGAAAAGCCCGCGACCCAAAAGGTAACAGCGAAGAAGACCGCTCCCGTTAAGAAAGCAGCCGCCGCTCAATCTGCTACCGCTAAGAAGACCACCAAGAAGGTGCCGGCTGAGCCCGCCAAAGAATCGGACACTTCCAAAGCCCCGGCGAAGAAGGTAGCTGATTCCAAGACCACTGCGCAGAAAAACCCAGCGCAGAAAACTCCGGCAAAGCCGAAGACCGCTGCGCCGAAAAGCCCTGCGAAGAAAGCTTCCGCGAAGAAGACAGCTACTAAGAAAGCTGCGGCTGAGAAGCCCGATGCAGCCTCCGCATCAGCCGCTGCGGAGGCTAAGAGCCGCGCCCTGGCGCGCTACGCCTCCGAAGACCGCATCGAAAACGCGCCGCTCAAAAAGTACCTGCCCGCGCCCAGCGCCAAGGCAATCGCCACGCATCTGGATCTGCACACCGTCGGGGAGATGCTCGAATACTTCCCGCGCAAATACCTGCCGCGCGGTGAGCTCAGCTCCTTCGCCGAACTCGTCGAAGGTCAGGACGTCACCATCATTGCCCGCGTGGTGCACGTGAGCACCCGAACTATGGCGGCGCGCCGCGGCAAAATCACGGAAGTGACCATCACCGACCGGCTTTCCGACGCCACCGGGCAGGACGCACCCGCCGGTTTTGGGGCTGGCGGTTTTGGCGCCGCTAGTTTTGGGGCTGGCGGTCCTGTATCCGTGGTGCCCGGGCGCGCTAACCGCCCCGGCGCATCCAGCGTATCCGGCGCATCCGGTGCATCCGGCGTATCCGGTGCGCCCGCGCAGAACTGGCAGGCAACCGGGATGCACAACCCGCGCATTAATGCGCTCGCTAACTCCAGGCAGAACCCAGCTGCCCAGAACCCCACTGCCCAGAACCCGGCACAGGGCAGGGGAGCGCAGCCCGCCTCCTACAGCGGCTACGCAGACAGCTACGGCCAGGATGATTTCGCGCAGGGAGGCCTCTTTGGCGTGCCCGCGCCCAGCATGACGAACCCCGGCGCGGGCGTGCTCATTGGGTCGCAGATGAAGCTTTCCTTCTTCAACGCCTGGACCGCCGCCCGCGAAATCCGCGAGGGCGAAACCATGATGTTCTCCGGCAGGGTCGGCATCTACCGCGGCGAATACACCCTCACCAACCCGCACTACGCCCTGCTCTCGAAGGACGCCTCCGGCGCGGACGTCACCGACGCCGCCACCGCCCCCGTGCCCGTCTACCGCGCCCCCGTGAAGCTGCCCACCGACCGCATTAGCGGCTACATGGCGCAGCTGCTCGAAAAGGTTCCGCTCAAAGAGCTCGAAGACCCGGTACCCTACACGATTCGTCGCGCCCGCAAGGTACCGTCCCTGGAGTGGACGTACCGCGCCCTGCACACCCCCGACTCTGAGGACACTTGGCGTGCCGCGCAGGCACAGATGCGTTACCGTGAGGCGTTCGTACTGCAGAGCGCGCTCGCCCGCCTGCATTCGGTGCGTGCCGCGCACCTGACCCAGCCGCGCCCCGCCGTGGAGGGCGGCCTCGCCGATCGGTTGCTTCAGGTTCTGCCCTACGAGCTGACCGAGGGACAGCAGAAGGTGGGCGCTGAGATTGCCGCGGATTTGTCGAGTGAATCGCCCATGAACCGCCTGCTGCAGGGTGATGTGGGTTCCGGTAAGACCGTGGTGGCTCTGCGCGCCATGCTGCAGGTTGCCGATGCGGGCGGCCAGTCCGCGATGCTCGCCCCGACCGAGGTGCTTGCCGAGCAGCATTTGCGTTCGGTGCTGGACATTCTGGGGGATATAGCGGCGCCCGAAGACTCTGATGCTGACGATTCTGCCGCCGGTTCCGCCGAGGGGATCCCCGCGGGGAGCGGGGCGGAACCCGGCCGTGTGCGCGTGCGCCTGCTGACCGCCTCCATGGGTACCCGCGCCAAGCGCAAGGTACTGCAGGAACTCGCCGACGGCACCGCCCAGATTGTGATTGGCACCCACGCCCTGCTTTCCGATGAGGTGAGCTTCCACGATTTGGGTCTGGTCGTCGTGGACGAGCAGCACCGTTTCGGCGTGGAGCAGCGCGACAGCCTTCGCGGCACCGGCGGCGCCCTGCCGCACCGCCTGGTCATGACCGCAACGCCTATTCCTCGTACCGTCGCCATGACCGTGTTCGGTGACCTGGACGTATCCGTGCTCGACACCCTGCCCGCGGGCCGCCAGAAAATTTCAACGCACGTGGTGCCCCTCGCCGAGAAGCCCGCCTGGGCGTCCCGGCTGTGGAGGCGCGCCCGCGAAGAAATTGACGCGGGCCACCAGGTGTATGTTGTCGTGCCCAAAATCGGGGAGGACGGCGACGGCATGGAGGAGGGTGCCGCGTTCTTTGGCGCATCCAGCCTGAACGGTGCTGGAACTGGCGCGGGTGCGGGCAACTCTGCCCAGGGCTATTTCGGTCAGGGTGGTAGCGCGAGTAGCGACGGCAAGGTTCAGCTGACCTCGGTCGCCTCAATGTACTCCTACCTGAGAACTGAGGACGCCCTCGTCGGCGTGCGTATCGGCACCCTGCACGGCCGCATGGACCCGGCGGAGAAGACCGCCGTCATGACCGCTTTCGAGCGCGGAGAGATTGACCTGCTCATCAGCACCACCGTCATTGAGGTGGGCGTGAACGTCCCGAACGCCACGCTCATGATCATCATGGATGCCGACCGCTTCGGCATCTCGGGTCTGCACCAGTTGCGCGGTCGTGTGGGCCGCGGCGGCTACGCGGGCACCTGCCTGCTGGTGACCCGCCAGGAGGAGGGTGGCGTGTCCCGCGAGCGCCTGGATGCGGTCGCCTCCACCACGGACGGCTTTGAGCTTTCCCGCATCGACCTGGCGCAGCGCCGCGAGGGTGATATTCTGGGTGCTGCACAATCGGGCTCGAAGAGTACCCTGCGGTTCTTGCGGGCGCTCGCCGATGCCGACATTATTGAGCGTGCCCGCGAGGATGCCCGCTCGGTGGTGGAGAAGGACCCGACGCTGGCTAAGCACCCGTCGTTGGCGCGTACGATTGACCGCGCTCTGGACGCTGACCGTGAGGCGTTCCTCGGCAGGGGATAAGCGCCCAACGGGGCAGAACGCTCTGCCCGCTCCGCCCATCAACCAGCCTTGCCCACCACTCGCTGAAACCCTGACGTCAACACACCGCACTAGTTAAGAGGAGAGACCTATGAGCCGTATTATTTCCGGTGCTGCCGGAGGCGTTCGCCTTGCCTCGGTTCCGGGGGATAATACTCGCCCCACCACCGACCGGGTGAAGGAATCCCTCTTCTCCAAGCTGGAGAGCTACGACATTATTCGTGGCGCCCGCGTGCTGGACGCCTTTGGTGGCTCGGGTGCGCTGGGCTGCGAGGCACTCTCACGCGGTGCCGCCTCCGTGACTCTGCTGGATACGTACCCGAAGGCTGTTGCGGTGATTCGCAAGAACGTTGCCGCGGTGGAGAAGGCGATGGGGCGCACCGGCACCGGTTCTGCGGCGCGCGTGCAGCAGTCTCAGGCGCTGACCTACGTGAAGTCCGCCTCCGGTCCGTGGGATCTGGTGTTTGTTGACCCGCCCTACGCCATGCCGAACGAGCAGGTCAGTGAGCTGCTGCAGGCGCTGACCCCCAAGCTTGCCGAGGGTGCCGTGGTCGTGGTGGAGCGTTCTTCGCGCGACCCGGAGCCGGTGTGGGGCGAGGGCCTGTACTGTTTTTCGACTCGTCAGCACGGCGAGACGGTTCTCTACTATGTGGAGCCTGACGAGGTGGAGGAGCAGACGGGCGACGAGTTCGACAACGAATCTGGCGAGGATGCTGAAGAGCTCGCCGCCTAAAATTGCTACCTAAGATTGCCGCCGCAGCTTGCTGCCTCAGCCTGTGCTCGCCCGCATGCCACTAACCCGCATCCTAAATCCGCCCGCATCTACTCATTCCAACGTCTGATATTTATTCGTGAAGGGACCGCCATGATTGCCCTCTGCCCCGGATCTTTTGACCCCGTGCACCACGGCCACCTGGAAATCATTGCCCGCGCCGCTCAGCTCTTTGACGAGGTGATTGTGGGCGTGGCGCACAATAGCTCCAAGAAGTACCGTTTCTCCCTGGAGGAGCGCGTGCAGCTGGTGCGTGAGTCCCTGCAGGAGCTCGGCATTGAGGGTGTGAGCGTGGAGCCGATTCCGCCGGGCGTGCTGCTTGCCGAGTACGCGGCGGAGCGTGGTGCGAAGGTGCTGGTGAAGGGTCTGCGTTCGGCGACGGACTACAGTTATGAGGCTCCGATGGCGAGCATGAACCGCCACCTGGCGCAGGTTGAGACGGTGTTCTTGGCGGGTGAGGACCGCTACGGTGCGGTGTCGTCCACGATTATTCGTGAGGTGGCGTCGCTGGGTGGTGACGTGACTCCCTTCGTGCCGGAGGCGGTCGCCCGCGCCCTGAAGAGCGCCTAAAACACCTCATCAACCCGGGCAACCCCAGGCGCGCACCCGCCCGACACGCCCGACACGCCCACCGGCAGGGCCCCGGCAGAATAACTCGCACCGCCGGCCGGGCATTTAAGTCCCCCAGCAGTAGCTCCGACCGACCGATTAAATGCCGCGCGGCGCCTCCTTAAGGGGATATTTAAGAGGTGAGCGCCACTTAAAGAGATTTAAAAGGCGCTTAATCTTGATTAACGGTGCGAATGACCCCTAAAATGGGACTTTGGTTTATACATTTCGTAAGGAGAAACGCCATTTCACGTGCAGACGCATCGCCGCTGGTGGTATCGGTTACTAACCTGATTCACCGCCCCGGCACCATGGAAACTCTCACTGAGGTTCTGCCCGCACCGGCAGACCTGGGTAACACGCTCATCGGCGTGGAAGAGGGTTCGGATATTGACCTCGATATTCGTATGGAGTCTGTTGTTGATGGTATCCTAGTTACCGGCTCCGTCGTTGTGGATGTACACGGCGAGTGTAGCCTCTGCTTGGATCCGATTGATTACGAGATGTCGGCCAATATTCAAGAGCTTTTCGTCTTTGAGAAGGCCCCGGCTGGCGGCCCCGAAGACGAAGTAGATGAGCAGTACGCCGTTGAGGATGATTCCATCGACCTTGAACCGGCTCTGCGGGACGCAGTAATCCTTCAACTGCCGTTCCAGCCTGTTTGTAGGGACACCTGCCAGGGTCTGTG
The DNA here is from genome assembly GCF_963507905.1 of uncultured Rothia sp. Classification (GTDB taxonomy): domain Bacteria; phylum Actinomycetota; class Actinomycetes; order Actinomycetales; family Micrococcaceae; genus Rothia. The sequence goes on from NZ_CAUOUU010000002.1 coordinate 86,324, forward strand.
CGCCGATTGCGGTGCGCGCCTGGAGGATGACCCCGGGCATCATCACGAGGTGTTGGATCCGCGCTGGTCGGCCCTACAGGGCCTGCTCGGCGCAGATACCGAAAACTAAATTGTTGTTACTAGAGATTGTGAGATAGCTGTGGCTGTTCCCAAGCGCAAGATGTCCCGCGCTAACACCCGCGCACGCCGTTCCCAGTGGAAGGCATCCGTGCCCCAGCTGGTTAAGACCGTTGAGAACGGTCGCGTGACCTACAGCCTGCCCCACCAGGCAAAGGTTGTAACCGACGCTGCAGGCAACGCCCTGTTCCTGGAGTACAAGGGCCGTAAGGTTGCAGACGCCTAAGAAGCGGTGAATCCTTATGACTGAATTTCCTAGTGTTGATACTAGGGAGTTGCGTAAACGTCTCGGAGTCGATATCGACGCCGAGACGTTTTTGCTATCCCTAACCCACCGCTCCTACGCCTTCGAGAACCCCGGAGTGGAGCATAACGAGCGCCTGGAGTTCCTGGGCGATTCGGTGCTTTCCCTGGCGATCGCTGAAGAAGTGTACCGACGCTACCCCGAGCTGCCCGAGGGTGAGCTCGTGAAGCTGCACCACGTGGTGGTGTCTACGGTGGCGTTGGCGAAGGTGGCACGCGACCTGGATCTGGGCAGGTACATCCTGCTCGGTAAGGGCGAGATTCACACCGGCGGCGCCGATAAGGACTCAATCCTTGCTGACACCATGGAAGCGATTTTTGGCCTGACCTACTTGGAGTGCGGTCGCGAGGCGGCTCGTGACCTGGTGCTGCGCCTGATTGCCCCGCTGCTTGACGATGAGAAGGTCCTGAACTCTGGACGCGACTGGAAGACCGAGCTACTGAACCTCGCCACCGCCCGCGGCTGGGGAGATGTGCGCTACGAGGTCACCGGCGAGGGCCCCGATCACGCGCGCGTGTACACTGCGATCGCTATTGTGGCGAACCAGCAGGCCGGTACCGGTGTGGGCCCGAGCAAGAAGGAGGCGGAGCGTCTTGCCGCTGAGCAGGCGTACCGCGTTCTGGTTTAGGCTCATTCAAGCATCCTGCAGGTCTGTTAGCTCTGCGGGCTCTTGATTCTGCAACCCCGCTGATTGGAGGGAATCATGCCCGAACTGCCCGAGGTGGAAACCGTTCGTGCGGGCATCGCCGACCATTCGTTGGGTCGGCCCGTGCGGGCGGTGCGCGTGGTCGATGCCCGTTCGCTGCGCAGGCACCTGCCTGGTCCCGCCCACTTTGAGGCGGCACTCACCGGCAGGACGCTGCGCGGTGCCTACCGCCGCGGCAAGTACCTGTGGCTGACCCTGAGCGAGGCGGACGGCACGCTTGCCGACGAGGCGCTCGTGGTGCATCTGGGCATGAGCGGTCAGCTGCTCGTGCGCGATGAGCCGGGCGAAGATTCCGGCAGTGACTCGGGCGGCGACTCGGGTAATGAATCTGAGGCTCGCGCGGCCTTTGACGAGCAGCCGCGGCACCTGCGCGTGGCGCTCGAACTAGGACCGGTGGGAGCTACCAGCGCTGCGGGAGCCACCGGCGGTGCGGCGAGCACCAACCGGGCAAACACCGGGCAGCGGTTGCTCTTCGTGGACCAGCGCATCTTCGGCGGCATGTTCCTCAGCCCGCTGGTACCGGACGTACCCGCGGCGGTTGCAGCGAATGAAGTAGCGCCGGGTGAATTGGGGCAGAGCGAAGTACCTGAGCGTTTTCTTGTGCCGGAAGCGGTCAAGCACATTGCCCGCGACCCGCTGGACGAATTCTTCGACCCCGCGGCGGTGCGCCGAAAGTTCCTGCGCACCTCCAGCGGCATTAAGAAGGTGCTGCTGGACCAGTCGGTCATCTCCGGCGTGGGCAATATCTACGCCGACGAGGCGCTGTGGCGTGCGCGGCTGCACTACGCGAAGCCCGCACGCACCCTCAGCGCCGCCCAAACCCGCGAACTGCTGGAGGCGGTCACGCAGGTGCTGCGCGAGTCCCTGGCGGCGGGCGGCACAAGCTTCGACGCCCTGTACGTGAACGTGCTGGGCGAGTCGGGCTACTTTGAGCGCTCGCTGAACGCCTACGGCCGGGCCGGGGAGCCTTGCCACCGTTGCGCGGAGGCGGGCCGCACAACCCTGATGGTGCGCGAACCGTTCCAGAACCGTTCGTCCTACCGTTGCCCGCACTGCCAGCGGGCGCCGCGTTCTCGCTAGATAAAGGCTCATGCTAGGTGAAGGCTTACGATAGGTACAAGCTCACGCTAGATATGCGAATGACGGCGTAGCTACGTTCCTCCCACGATGGGGGATATAGCTACGCCGTCATTCGTTTAAAGTTCAATCCTTTAAATCAGGGGCGGGGGAGCCGCCCCGAAAAGAAGCGCTTAGCGGCTGTGCTTGGTCCCGCTGTACCTGTCGCCGTAGAACAAGCCCAGACGCTCGTAGCCTTCCTCAATTGACACGGAGGGCTCCCATTGTAGAAGCTCACGGGTGCGGCGCTGATCAAACCAGTGTGCGGTCGACAGCTGCTCGGCGAGGAACTCCGTCATCGGCGGCTCATCACCGGCGGTCACGTTCTTCGGCAGACGCTCCCAGACGCGCTCAATGACCTTACCCGCCAGGGCCGCAACCTTTGCCGGAACCGAGAAACGCGGGGCGGGAACGCCCACCGCCTCACAGAAACCACCCAGGAGCTCAGCGATAGTGCGCGGCTGACCGTTCGTCACCACCAGCGCCTTACCCGCAAAAGCGTCGAGGCGCTGATAGCCGCGCACCAGCGCATCCGCGGCGTTATCAATGTAGAGTGTGTCAATTAGGCCCGTACCGCCCGAAAGCAGCGGCAGGCGCCCGGCGGCGGAACGCTCCAGAATACGCTCGACCAGCTGGGTATCGCCCGGACCCCACATCAGGTGCGGGCGCAACGCGCCGGTGTGCATGACCCCGCCGCCGGGCAAAGGCGTGCCGTTCGCCTCCAGAACCAGCAGCTCGGCGGCAGCCTTCGAACGCGCATAGTTACCGCGCGCGTGCTCCGGGGATGCCACGCCGGCACCATCACCCACAATCGCCGCACCGGCATGAGCCACCGACGGCGAGGAAATGTACAGGAAAGAACCCACCGAATGGTTCAGCGCCGCCTGCAACAGGGTGCGGGTGCCCTTAATATTGATGCGCTCATAATCAGCCCACTCGCCGCTGACCGAAACCTTCGCCGCGGCATGCACCACGCCGTTCACGCCGGTCATCGCCAGAGCCACCGCCTGCGCGTTCGTAATATCGCCGCGCACCTGCTCAAAACGCGGGCGAATCGAATCGGGCAGAAGCGCCGCAATACCCGAATCGCCACGCTGAAAAACGCGCACATCGTAGCCGGCACGCAGCAACGCCAGCACGCTCTCACGACCCAGCAAGCCGCTCGCACCGGTAAAGAGGATGCGCTCGCCAATACGCGGCGCGAAATCGGGCTCCTCAACCGGGCGCAGGGAACGCGGCGCGGGATCGGTGTAGCGTGCCGCCAGCGGCTGCGCAGGCTTGCGGAACCGAGCCGTCGGCGAGCTCGCCGCATGCGCAGTCGACAGGCGGGCCGCAGGCAGACGGGATGCAGACTCGTGGGCAGAGGACTCACGCGAAGAATGAGGGGACATCATACTCCTTAGACTTAGAGGCCGGGCAGGCGCTTACGCCCCCGCAAGGACCTTCGACGCCCACTCACCCAGGGCGGGGCGGTCAATCTTCGAATTGTGGCGAATATCGGTCGGATGCTCGTGCACCACCAGCACCGCGGCAAGCTCCACGCCGGTATCCTCGGCAACCTTCTGACGCACCAGCTGCGACAGCTCGAAGGGAGCCACACCCTCGGCAATGGGGAAGCGGCCGGGCACGCGGTCGAGCAGGGCACGCTTGAACGCGGATGCTGACTGACGCGCCTCCAGAGCGGCGGTGTTCGCGGACGCCTCAATGACCAGCACCGGGGCGGCGGTACCGGCGGGGCCCACTGCGACCAGGGCGGCGCGGCGCACCTCGGGCAGGGACTCGGCGGACTGTTCGGCAGCCACCGGGGTCAGCACGCCCTGGGAGGTCAGCAGCACGTGCGCGAGGCGACCCTCAACCCACAGGCGACCCGAAGCGTCCAGGTGTCCGACGTCACCGGTATGATGCCAACCCGGAGTGCTAATGGACTGCTCCTCGGTCACCCACAGAGTGTCGTAGCGGTCCTTCACGTGGGGTGCCGACACCAGAATCTCGCCGGTCACGCCGGGCTCGTGGGTCAGCTCAGAAGCCACCGAACCGTCCTGCAGTAGCGGCGCAATGGCAACCGCCGCGCCGTACACCGCGAAGCCCACGCACACGCCGTCGCGGGCGAACGGGTCAAGCACCTCACCGGCGGCGTTCGGGGTGCCCTCGGCAATCGCCTGGCGAATCATCTCGAAGGACACGTCAGTCACCGGCAGGCCCTCGGTCATGCCGTAGGGGGTGTGCAGGGAGGCGTTCGGCACCAGCGCGGAGAGCGCCTCCAACAGGGGCACGGGAATCGGCGCGCCAGCGCTCAGAACCGTCTGAACCTTAGCCAACGCCGCACGCTGCTCAGCGTTCAGCTCGTCGGCGGTCGCCACTACGTTCACCAGGGCGGCGGGGGACGCAAACACGACCGAGGCATCAATAGCAGCCGCAGCCGACGCCAGGGCAGAAGCCGTCAGGGTCTTCGGGCGGGTCACGTCCATCGTCGGGGTCACGCTGGTAGCACCCAACGCCGGGCCCAACAGCGCAAACGGCGCAAAACCGGCCACCAGGCCGCTACCGGGCGCAAAACCGTACGTATTCGCAATGGCATCGCGCATACCCGCCAGCTGGCGCTGCGTGTACACCACGCCCTTAGCCGGGCCGGTCGAACCGGAAGTGTACAGCACCGCCGCATCGGCATCCGGCACGGGGGAGGGGAACTCCACCACAGTCGGGGTGGGCACCGGCGCACCCGGAGTACCGTCAGCGGCGGGCGCGGTAAACACCGAACCGGCAACGCCCAACAGCTTCTCCTGCACCGAACCCAGCGGCTCCACAGAAATACGCACACCCGGCCACAGCAGGGTACGGGCGGCAGTGAGCGCGGCGGGAATACCCACCAGGAAGCTCGGGTTAGCGCCCTTCAACGCGCGAGTCAGACCCGGAATACCCAGACCGGTATCAGCCACCACAATGACAGCGCCCAGCTTCATGCAGGCGTAAATCAGGGTGGTCAGGCGGGCACCCGGAGGCACCATCAGGTTCACGCGGTCACCCGGACGCACACCCAGGGCGTGCAGTCGGGTCGCGGCGGCGTTGACCTGCTGGTTCAGCTCAGCCCAGGTCAGAGTCACAGACACGGAGGTGCCGTCACCCTTGGGGTCCATATCCACCACGGCGGTGGAGTCGTCATTGGCGCGTTCGGTGAGGGCTGCGAGCATGGGGCGGAACGCCGCGGGAACAGCGCCCTCAGCCCCCTCAGCGGCGGCACCCTCAGCGGTAGCGCCCTCGCCGGTAGTTAGACCGTGGCGGCGTGCGCGGGCGGCACGATGCTCCGCCTCAACGTTGTGCGGGGGCACCAGAGCGCCATCCTCCAGCGTGCCAAAGGTCTGCGCAAGCCACGAAATCATCGGGGTTGCAATATCGTAATCCTCAATGACCAGGTGCGAGGCCTTCTCGTAGCGGTGCACCTTCGCCTGCGGCATGCGCTCCATCAGGTCGAACAGGTAGCGGCGCTGGAACACCGGGTCCTTCGTACCCCACTGGAAGAACGCGGGCACGTCCAGGTCACGGATCTGCTCGGCAATACGCTGCATCGGCGTATAGGAAGGAATATCGGTGCCGGTCGGAATATCGCCCACAAAATTACGCACACCCTCACGCCACGCCGAATGGGCGTACGGCGCACGGTACGTACGGTAAATCGCCTCGTTCAGAGGGCTCGGGTACAGGCGCTTAGGCTGCTGACCCACCGGCTGCGGCAGGGCACCATCAAGCGCCCCGGCACCGGCAGAACCCGGCGCGGGCATGCGGCCCTCATTCTGAGCCAAACCCAAGGTCACATCAATAAACGCGGTCGAATCGTGAGTACCCCACTCGTGCACCCCCAACGCCAGGCGCAGGGCGGCAGGGATATTCTCAATGCCGTCATGGTAGACCGCGGTGTTCGTCAGCATCACGCCCGACAGAATCTCGCGATGCTCCAGCGCCCAACCAAAGGACACCAGCCCACCCCAGTCATGGGCGAGGGTCACGAGCGGCTTATCGGTCTCATCCAGACCGAGCGCCTTCGTGAAATCACCCAGGTCAGCGATACGGTCGGTCAGGGTGCGGCGCTCACCCTCCAAATCCAGGTGGGTGCGCTCCGAATAACCCATATCAATCTGATCAACCGCAACCACACGCCACGGGGCGCGCTCATTCACGCCCGCATCCAGCACGGTGCGCCACAGGTACGACCAGGTCGGGTTACCGTGCACGCACAGGATCGTGCCAATCGGCTCCAAACCCTGCTCGACCAGCACCGGAAGGTTATCCAGGTAGTGCCAGCGGCGCGCGCCAGCCTGCTGCGCCCGCTGCTCAATGGGGGCGGTGGTGGGCACCTCCAGAAGGTGGGAGTAGCGCGGGTTCACGCCCGCCCATTCCTCCGGGTTATACGGGGGCTGAGCCTTAGGGAAGTTCAAATGGCGCATGCTGGGGGAATCCTTCCGGATCGAATCGGTGAATGTCTACCGCAAAAGCTAACGGGGTGCCGGCTAACGGCTGCTGGCTAACGGGTTACCACTGAATCTCAAGCAGGGCAGTGTTCAGTCCAGAACCCACACCCATGCACAGAATACGGTCGCCTTCCGTGTAGGTCGGCGCGCATTCGGCGAGAGTCATCGGCAGAGCCGCCGCAGCCACATTGCCCCACTTCGGGAAGGTCAAGGGGATTCGCTCGCGCTCAATACCGACCGCCTCAATGATGGCGTTCGTGTGGGCGTTCGAAATCTGGTGGGTCACGTAGGAGGTCATGTCGTTCCACTCCCAGCCGTCCTGATGCGCCTGCTCCCACGCCTGCGCCACGAGCTCCAGGCCGTGCTTGAGCAGACCCTCAGCGTCAGTGTTCATACCCTGGTCAGCCTCGCCACCGATGCACAGGTTACGGTGCTCAGTGCCCGCGCGGGACACCGAACCGACGATGCGGTGACCCTCCGGGTGGCGGTCAGCGCGACCAATCACAGCCGCCGCCGCACCCGAACCGAGGGTCAGGGTCGCGAACTGAGCCAGCACGTCCTCGCGGGTCGAATCGGGGTTATTGAGGATGCGCACCGCGGTACGGTGCCAGGGGGAGGGGTCCTCACCGGCGACAATCAGGGCGTAGTCGATAGCGCCCGCATCAATCATGGTGGAGGCGACGGTCATCGCGTTCACGAAGCCCAGGCAGGCGTTCGTAATATCGAAGTTCAGGGCGTGACGCGGTAGTTCCAGGCGGTCGTGCACACCCACCGAAACGGCGGGCTCAAAGTTATCGCGAGTCACCGAAGCGTTAATCAGCAGGCCAATCTGGGAACGGTCAATACCCGCCTGCTCGATAGCCTTCTCGGCTGCGGCAACAACGCCGTCCTCGAAGGTCTGGCCCTCAGCCCAGCCGCGGCGAGTGCTAATACCGGCTAGACGCTCCAGCAGGCCCTTCGGCATGCGCAGACGCTTATAGGTTTGGGCCAGCTGCTCATCGAAGTAGTCGCTCGTGACGACCTCCGGAGGCAGCTCATGGGTAATAGACAGCAGAGCTGCATTAGCGTGGCGAATGTCAGAGTTCGTGCCGACCTTATCGGCGGATGCATTCATCAATGGTGTGGCCCTTGAAAATAGAAGTCAGTGGGATACATAGAAAAACGCGGGGATGCGAACAGCGGCCCCGCAGAATTCGTGATGCTCATTCCAATCTACCGCACCGACCGGGCGAACCCGTATCCGTAGACCCAATATGAACGCGCCCGTTCACCCCGCGCGTAAGATGATGCACAATGAGGAACTTTGAACCCCCTTCACCCCGTGCACGTTCACGCCGCCCGCCCGCCGCACCGCGTACACTAGAGGGATGCCGCCACGCACCACAGAACGTGCCCGGCACACACCAGTTCTTCTGCAGAAAGGCCCCTTGTGCACCTGATGTCGCTGACCCTGCGCGGGTTCAAGTCTTTCGCCTCCGCAACCACTTTTGAGTTCACCCCCGGCATTAACGCGGTGGTCGGACCCAACGGCTCCGGCAAGTCCAATGTGCTGGACGCGCTCGCCTGGGTCATGGGTGAGCAGGGCGCTAAGAGTCTGCGCGGCGGCAGCATGAAGGACGTCATCTTCGCGGGCTCCGGCGAGGCAGGTTCGGGCGACGGCGCCCAGCGTGCACCCCTGGGCCGCGCCAAAGTCACCCTGACTTTCGATAATTCTGACGGCACCCTCAGCATTCCCACTGATCGGGTGCAGATTTCGCGCACCATGTTCCGCTCCGGCGGCAGCGAGTACGAGATTAACGGCTCCCCGGCGCGCCTCGCCGACATTCAGGACCTGCTCTCGGAGGCGGGTCTGGGTCAGCAGATGCACGTGCTCGTCGGCCAGGGTCAGCTGGACGCGGTCCTGCACGCCACCGCGCAGCAGCGCCGCGACATGATCGAGCAGGCGGCGGGCGTGGTCAAGTACCGCCGCCGCCAGGAGAAGACCAGCCGCAAGCTGGAGTCTGTGGCATCGAACGTTACCCGCCTGAGCGACCTGGTTGCCGAGCTGGATTCGCAGCTGCAGCCGCTGAGTGAGCAGGCAGAATCCGCCGCGACCGCGCGCCAGCTGCAGGCGCGCATCCGCCAGCTGGAGGCGGTACTTTTGACTCGTCAGCTGGGCGTTCTGCAGGCTGAGCAGGCGCAGGCTCTCGCCTCCGAGGCAGAAGGTACCCGCCGCGCTGAAACCCTGAAAGAACAGCTGGAGGCGGTGCGCGCCGCATCCGCGAAGCATCAGCAGGAACAGAACCGCCTGAACGCCGAGGTCACCGCCTGCCAGAAGGCCGTGTCGACCCTGCGCGAGTCCGCCGCGCGCGTGCGCACCGTGCAGTCCATCGCCGCCGAGCGCGTGCGCACCTACCGCGTGGAACTGACCGAGGCGACCGCCGCCGCCCGCGCCGGATACGAACGCGCCCTGGAACTGCTGGAGGAACGCCGCGAAGAGGCAGAGCGCGCGGTGGAAAGCTACGCCAGCTTTGAGGAGCGCTACGATGCGGCGCTGAAGAACGTTGAGAAGGCGGCGTCCGAGGTGGCGCAGACTGAGCGCGCCTCGGGTGAGGCGGCGCAGTCTCGTGCCCGCTCGCAGGCTCAGCTGGATACCGCCCGCGCCGCTGCGGTGGAGGCGACCCGCGCCTACGCGGCGGCGGCTGAGCGTGCCGCAACCCTGCGTGAGGCGCTGGGCCAGAGCCTGGGCGAGGAACCCGCCGAGCTGGACACTGAATCTGCCGAGGCGGTGTTCGATCCCGAGACCGGCGAGCTCCTGGATTCATCGAGCGAGGGCGCGAGCCTGTTGCGCGTGCTGGATGCCGTGCAGATTGACCCCGAGTATGCGCGTGCGGCGTCTGCGGCGCTGACCTCGCTGGCGACCGCGGCGTTGAGCGTGCCGGTTGAGGGCGCCGAGGTATCGCAGCTGCGCGGTGACAAGGATGATGAAAGCAACGAATCTGCCGCGAAGGAACCTTCAACAGACCTGCCCGAATCCACCCTGCCCGAATCCTGCGCCGCCGAGCTGCATGAGCTGGGTATCCGCCCCGCCACCGAGATGATTGAACCGCTCAGCGAGGACGCCGCCGCACTCGCCGGTATCGACGAGCACGCCCTGGCACGCGTCACCGCGGCGCTGGGTGAGCGCCTGGCGGGCGTGCTGTTCGCGCCGGATGCCGCCTCCGCGGAGCACGCCCTGCACCTGCTCGCAGAGAATGAAGGCGCAGGTCAGTGCACTATGTGGCGTATTTTTGACCCCGCAGGCACCGAGCACACCCGCTACAGCCTGCTCTACCCGGCTGAGGGTGCCAGCCCCCTGGAACTTGCCGCCGCATACCGCGCCGCCTCCCAGGTCGTGACCCGCACCCGCGCCGAACTGGACGAAGCCGAACAGACCGTTCAGCAGGCTCAGACCGCGGCAGAATCGGCGGTCGAAGCAGAACGCGAGGCAGCGAAGGCGGCGGGCGTGGCGAGCGCCGAGCACGCCCGCGCCCGCGCCCAGGCGGAGTCCCTGGAAGCCTCCGCGCAGAACATTCAGAATGAGCGCGCCCGCCTGAACGAGCGCCTCACCGTCGCGGAGGAATCCGTAGCCGAAGCGCGCACCGCCTACGAGTCGGCACGCACCCGCGAGGACTCCTACCTGGCAGGCACGGGGGAGCAGGCTCCCGCGGCAAAGATTGAGCGCCGCGCCCAGCGTCTGGGTGAGGTGCTTGCCGAGCAGGTGAGCGAGCGTGAGCAGCAGCTGCACGAGCTGAGCGGCGCCCTGAAGAACGCCCAGGAGGGCCTGACCAGCACCAATGACGAGGTGCAGGACCTGCAGGCGGCGCACGCGGCGGCGCTGACCCTGCTGGCGCGCACCCAGACGGAGGCGGCGCGCGTGCAGGAGCGTGTGCAGGCGCTGGCTGAGCGTGCCCGCCTGGTGACCGGTTTGACCCTGGAGCAGTTGGAGGAGGAGTACTCCGAGCAGCTGCCGGTTGACGTGCCCGCAGACGAGACTTCCGAAAACGCCGCCGCTGAAAATACTGCAACCGAAGCCTCCACCGAGAGCGTGCGCGCTCGCCTCAAGGCAACCCGCGCCGAACTGGAGGCGCTCGGCGCCATTAACCCGCTGGCGCTGGAGGAGTACGAGGCGCTTTCCGAACGCCACGCCTACCTGAACCAGCAGATTGAGGATTTGAAGGCGACCCGCCGCGACCTGAACACGGTCATGGACGAGGTCAGTAGCCACATCGCGGAGGTTTTCACCGCCGCAATGGAGGACATTAACACCCACTATCGCCGCATCTTTGAGACCCTCTTCCCGGGAGGCGAGGGTCACCTGGAGCTGGACGACCCGTCCGATCCGCTGAATTCGGGTGTGGAGATTCACGCGCGCCCGGCGGGTAAGAAGGTTAAGCGCCTGTCGTTGCTGTCTGGCGGTGAGCGTTCGCTCGCTTCGCTGGCGCTGTTGATTGCGATTTATATGTCTCGCCCGTCGCCGTTCTACGCCCTCGATGAGGTTGAGGCGGCGCTGGATGACCGTAACCTCTCGCGCCTGCTGCAGGTGATTGGTGAGCTGGGGGAGCGTTCGCAGCTGATTGTGGTGACGCATCAGAAGCGCACGATGCAGATTGCGGAGACCCTGTACGGGGTGTCGATGCGCGGTGGCGTGTCGACGGTGCTTTCTCAACAGATGGAGGAGCTACGCGAGCTGCTGTAGCTCGCCGCGCGCCCCTCAACCCGCGCGCCCCTGCCTAGCCTCGCTTGCCCATCCTCTAAACCTTGCCAGACGAGCCACCCCATACCCGTGCGCGCACCCACCCCGGCGAACGTCACATGTCCTAGGAATGGTCATGTGCACCCCAGGGTACAGTTCACGGTCTGCACCCGGGTACTATAGGGGGATATGTGCGAATGCCGCCCCGTCCTCTTCGCGGTTGGTGTGGTGTTTCGCTGTGATCAGGCCTGATGCCCCTCTACCTGCGGCGTGCATCCGGCGGCAACCATCCAGGGAAGGAATAGTGATGAGCGAGAACCTGGCAGATGCTTTCCTCAACGGCGAGTCGTTGAAGAATGCCCCCGGCCCCTATTTTGGTGAGTACGGCGGGCGGTGGATGCCCGAGTCGCTGATTGCCGCCATGGATGAGCTGGAGGCAACCTTTAACGAGGCGAAGAACGACCCCGAGTTCATTGCTGAGTTCCAGCGTCTTTCTGCTGAGTATTCGAACCGTCCGTCGCTGCTGACCGAGGTTCCGAAGTTCTCTGAGCACGCTGGTGCGCGTGTGTTCCTTAAGCGTGAGGACCTGAACCACACGGGTAGCCACAAGATTAATAACGTGATTGGTCAGGCTCTGCTGGCTAAGCGTATGGGTAAGACCCGTCTGATTGCTGAGACCGGCGCGGGTCAGCACGGTGTTGCGACTGCGACTGCGGCTGCGCTCTTCGGTATGGAGTGCGTGGTCTACATGGGTGAGGAAGACACCGAGCGTCAGTCGCTGAACGTGGCTCGTATGCAGCTGCTGGGCGCGAAGGTGATTGCGGTTCAGAACGGTTCCCGCACCCTCAAGGACGCCATTAATGAGGCGCTGCGCGACTGGGTTGCGAACGTTGAGAACACCCACTACCTGCTGGGTACCGCTGCGGGTGCGCACCCGTTCCCGGCGATGGTGCGTTTCTTCCACGACGCTATCGGTGAGGAGGCGCGCGAGCAGATTCTGGCTGAGACTGGCCGCCTGCCCGATGGTATTGCTGCTTGCGTGGGTGGCGGTTCGAACGCAATTGGCCTGTTCCACGCGTTCTTGGACGATTCTTCGGTTGAGATTTACGGTTTTGAGGCTGGCGGCGACGGCGTGGAGACCGGCCGTCACGCGGCGACCATTACTCTGGGCCGGCCGGGCATGCTGCACGGCGCGATGACCTACCTGATGCAGGACGAGGACGGCCAGACCATTGAGTCCCACTCGATTTCTGCCGGTCTGGATTACCCGGGTGTGGGTCCGGAGCACTCGTACCTGTCCGATATTGGTCGCGTGACCTACGAGCCGGTGACCGACACTGAGGCGATGGACGCTCTGCGCCTGCTCTGCCGTACCGAGGGTATTATTCCGGCGATTGAGTCCTCGCACGCTCTGGCGGGTGCGCTGCGCGTGTGCCAGCGTTGGGCTGCTGAGGATCCGGAGGCGGCACGCGAGAAGACGATGATTGTCTGCCTGTCCGGTCGTGGCGATAAGGACATGGAGACCGCGCTGAAGTGGTTCGGTCTGGGTAAGGCGATTCCGTCCTCGACCCTGATGACCGGTAATAAGGAAGCTGCCGCATCCGCTGTACAGAACGCACAGGCTGAAAGTGAGGCTAAGTAATGAGCTACCAGGACGCTATTTCTCAGGCGGCACCCTTTGAGGTGCTGGACGGTACGTTCCCGACTGCTAACCCCGATTCGCCTCTGGCGGCTCGCCTGGCTGAGTGCGAGAAGCAGGGCCGTGCGGCGCTGATTGGCTACCTGCCGGTAGGCTTCCCGACTCTGGACGAGTCGATTGACGCGGCGATTGCTTTGGGCAATAACGGCGCGGACATTATTGAGCTGGGCGTGCCTTATTCTGATCCGGTCATGGATGGCCCGGTGATTCAGAAGGCGACCGGCGTGGCGCTGGAGAACGGTTTCAAGCTTCCTCAGCTGTTTGAGGCGGTCCGCCGCATTACTGAGGCGACCGACGCGGTGGTTGTCGTGATGACGTACTGGAACCCGGTTCTGGCGTACGGTGTGAAGAACTTTGCGCGTGATTTGGCGGCTGCCGGTGGCGCGGGCATGATCACTCCGGACCTGGTGCCTGATGAGGCGTCGGCGTGGTTTGAGGCTTCTGACGAGTACGGTCTGGATCGTATTTTCTTGGCTGCTCTGTCTTCTTCGCCGGAGCGTCTGGCGACCATTGCGAAGGCGTCGAGCGGCTTCGTGTACGCCGTGTCGGTGATGGGCGTGACCGGTGCCCGCACCTCCGTGTCGGAGGCGGCTCGCACCCTGGTTGCGGACATTAAGGCTGCCGGTGCGCCTCGTGCGTGCGTGGGTCTGGGTGTTTCGACTCGTGCCCACGTTGAGGAGATTGGCGAGTATGCGGACGGCGTGATTGTCGGTACCGCGCTGGTGAAGGCTTTGGCTTCTGGCGGTGTTGAGGCGGTGGCTAAGCTGACCCGTGAGCTGGCGGGGCGTGAAAGCTAATGTCTGATGTGCTGTCGCTGGCGAGCGTGCCGGTAGCTAACGTGCTGGCGTCGATTCCCTCCCCGAGCGTTTCGTACCTGCAGCTGGGCCCGTTCCGTGTGCATTTCTATGCCCTGTGCATTCTTGCGGGTATGGCGGTGTGCTTGTGGCTGGGTTCTCGCCGTTGGAAGGCGGCGGGTGGTACCCCTGAACGCGTTTTTGACGTGGCGATGTGGGCTATTCCGGCGGGTATTATTGGTGCCCGCGCCTACCACGTGCTGATTACTGACCCGGGTAGCTATTTCGGTCCGAATGTTGCTGATCCGTGGGCTTTCCTGAAGATTTGGGAGGGCGGCATCGGCATTATGGGTGCCGTGTCGGTTGGCGCGTTGGGTGCCTGGTATGGTTGCCGCCGTTACGGGATTAATTTCCCGGCTTTTGCGGATGCGGTGGCGCCGGGTATTCTGCTGGCTCAGGCGTTTGGCCGCTGGGGTAACTGGTTCAACCAGGAGCTGTTCGGTAAGCCGACGACTTTGCCGTGGGGCCTGGAGATTAGCGCTTCGAGCGGTAATTTCCCGACCCAGTATCCGGCGGGTACGCTGTTCCATCCGACGTTCCTGTACGAGTCGCTGTGGAACCTGCTGGGTGTGGCGTTGCTGCTGTGGCTGGGCCGTAAGGGCGTGCTGAAGCTGGGTCAGACCCTGTGGCTGTACGTGTTCTACTACGGTGTGGGTCGCCTCTTCATTGAGATGTTCTTGCGTATTGATACCTCGGAGATGCTTTGGGGCGTTCGTATTCACGTGTGGACTGCTCTGCTGTTGGTTCTGCTGGGTGCTGCTGGTTTTGTGGTGGCTGGTCGTCGTGCGGCGGCGAAGGCTGCTGCGGGTATTGAGCCGGCTCCTGCGGAGTTCGCTCCGAAGCCTGCCGCAGATGAGAAGGCAGAGGACGCTGAGGATAAGGCATCTGAGAAGGCTGATTCTTCTGAAGACTCTGATTCTTCCGAAGCTGAGTCTTCAACTAAGAGCTCCTAGCTCAACCTCAATTTCATAGAAAAACCGCCGGATGGGGAATGCCCCGTCCGGCGGTTTTTTGTGCCCGCTATTTGTGCTCGCTGTCTGCTTCTTGCCGGTGGATGTTCTTATGCTGGCGTGTGCTGGCGCCCTGTACGGATTTGGGCCGCTGAGAAGGCATAATAGAGATACTGCGTGTGGCGGGTGCCCATGAGGAATACGAAGCTCTGTGGAGTATGAGGCTCTTTGAAGTATGAAACTCTTCGAGCGATGGGGCCTGCCGCGTCTGCGTTTAGAAACACCCACTCAACTACAGGATTTTTATCGTGAGCTCTTCTTCTGGCGATTCTTCGCGCCTCGTTTCTCCTTCTTCCAGCCCGGCTTTGTCCCGTCCGGATCTGTCCCGTCGCCGCCTGGTGGCTGGCGCGGCGTGGGCTGCCCCGGTTGTGGTGGCGTCGTCGGTGATTCCGGCGTATGCGGCGTCTGATGAGGAAGGCGAGTGCACCGGCCCCTTTGAGGATTCGACGACGATTACCGCCGGTGACGGTGTGAAGAAGGTTGCCGTGCTGACGGTTCCTCCGGGTGCTAAGCGTATGCGTTTTGTGGCTGTGGGCGGTGCTGGCGGCACGAACTACACTGTGGCTGATGCCGGTTCCGGCGCCATGGTTGAGGGCTCTATGGCTGTGCGCGGCGGCCAGACTATTACTCTGACTGCCGGTTCGGGCGGTATCGGTAATGGTGAGTTGAAGCCCGCTGAGGGTGGCGACGGCTACGGTGTGGGTGGCTCGTCGAAGGCTTCTTCGCCGGTTCCCGCGAACGTGGTTTCTGCAATCAATAACCTGACCCGCATTTCTGGCGGTGTGACCGGTCGCGGCGGCATGAGCGCTGTGCTGTATTCGGCGTCCGGCGGTGGCTCGTCCGCTATTGAGGTGGACGGCGTGCCGATGATTGTTGCCGGTGGCGGCGGCGGTGCCGGTGTGCTGGCGTCGTATGCGACGGTTCTGCCGAACCCCGCGAATGCGGGTGCTGTGCGCCCGACCGCGCACTATTCGCTGGATAGCTCCGGTGGTGAGCACCAGTTCAGCACCGGTGGCGGTGCCGGTTCGGGTGACGGCGACGGTTCGCCCGGTTTTGTTGGTTTCACTTCGTACGAGGTGCAGTCTGAGCCGATTCTGACGGTGAACCCGGGTTCGGGTGCTGCCGGTGGTGTGGGCGGTGCTGGCGGCGAGAAGCTGGACCCGCCGACCACCGATGGTTCGGTGATTGGTTTTTCGAGCACCTCCACCCAGAAGCTGGTGAGCACTGCGACTGCCGGTGCGGCGGGTGCGAGCGGTTTCCGTGCGAAGGGCGCCGATGGTGTGGCGAGCTATTCGTACCAGTGGGATCAGACTCCGGAGGGTGTCGATAACCGTCCGTCGAACGCTGGCGAGCTGTTTAACGGCTACCAGTCGGTGGTTTCTGGAGGCGGTGGCGCCGGTTATGGCGGCGGCGGCTCGGGCGCTGCGTTGAGCGTTTCGGCTCGTGTGGTGTCGCAGAAGTGGAATAATGATGCGGCTCGTGCCCGCTATGCGGTGGGTTCCGTGCAGTTGGCTGGCGGTGGCGCTGGCGGCGGTACGTTCATGGATACTACGGTGCGTGTGACGGATCTGGGTTGGGCGTTGAACGCTCCGAATGGTCCGGGTGAGCGCGGTGCCGGTTATATTGAGGTTGCTTTCTGCTTCTAAGTAGCCGGTAGAATCCGTGAGGAATCGTATAGGTGCAGATTGAACCCTTTCTTTAGGGTGGTATGCGCCTCAAACTTAATATTTAAATTTTTTCTGAATGCCTCCCAAGCCGCTGGTTTGGGAGGCATTCTCATCTTCTGTGCTGCTTCGTCATAGCGTCATATCAACCTTTGGCGGTTTAGCGCATTGGTCGGAATAGACCTTATCGAAAGCTCATCCTCGTTCGCGTTCCAACCCCTATGTAACCCCTCCGTCATATTTGGGGATAGTCCTTTAGATTGGCGGCTCATCATTTTACGGTGGAAATGTAAAGAATACGCGCGCCCACCCCGCTAGGTTGCAAAGCGCAAATTGCAGATTGCGGCTTGAGCGCGGCAACCAATGACTAAGGAGTTATAGGTCATGTGCAAGGAAACCATGAAGGCTGTTGTTGTTCCTGAGAAGGTTGACGGTTCGGTTGTTGTCCGTGAGGTTCCCGTTCCGGCGGTCGGTCACGGCCAGGCGCTCGTGAAGATTGAGTACTCGGGTGTGTGCCACACTGACCTGCACGTGGCGTCCGGTGACTTCGGTGAGGTTCCGGGTCGTATTCTGGGCCACGAGGGCATCGGCCGTGTCGTCAAGGTCGGCGAGGGCGTTGAGTCCCTGAAGGAAGGCGACCGCGTGTCGGTGGCGTGGTTCTTCGAGGGCTGCGGCCACTGTGAGTACTGCACCTCGGGCCGTGAGACCCTGTGCCGTTCTGTGAAGAACGCAGGCTACTCGGTTGACGGCGGCATGAGCGAGTACACCCTGGTGACCGCTGACTACGCTGTGAAGGTTCCGGAGGGTCTGGACCCGGCACAGGCTAGCTCCATTACCTGCGCTGGTGTGACCACTTACAAGGCAATCAAGGAGTCGCTGGTTCGCCCGGGTCAGTGGCTGGTTGCTTACGGTGCTGGCGGTCTGGGTAACCTGGCTGTTCAGTACGCTAAGAAGGTCTTCGGCGCTAAGGTTATCGCCGTTGACATCAACGATGACAAGCTGGCTCTGGCTCGTGAGACCGGCGCTGACCACGTCATCAACGGCCGTGAGGTTGAGGATGTTCCGGCTCGTATTCGCGAGCTGACCGGCGGTGGCGCTCACGCTGCCGTGGTGACCGCAGTGTCGAAGGTTGCGTTCAACCAGGCTGTTGAGTCGGTTCGCGCGGGCGGTTCCGTGGTCGCTGTTGGTCTGCCCTCGGAGATGATGGAGCTGTCCATTGTGAAGATTATTCTGGACGGCATCCGCGTGGTGGGCTCCCTGGTGGGTACCCGTCAGGATTTGGCGGAGGCATTCCAGTTCGGTGCTGATGGCATCGTGGTTCCGGTGGTTCAGTTGCGTGAGGTTGACGAGGCACCGGCTGTCTTCGAGGAAATGGCGGCGGGTAAGATTACCGGCCGTATGGTTCTGGACTTCGCTAGCCTCTAAGCTAGCGGATGGTTCGAGGCGCCCGGCGGGACTTCAAGGTCTCACTCGTGAGGTCCTGCCGGTAGTTTCGATGGTTATAGCGCCTAAGGCGCATCCCGTGTGGCGGGGGAGTAGGGGTACTCTTTCTGCTGT
Organism: uncultured Rothia sp.; assembly: GCF_963507905.1. Classification (GTDB taxonomy): domain Bacteria; phylum Actinomycetota; class Actinomycetes; order Actinomycetales; family Micrococcaceae; genus Rothia. Next base: position 104,528 of record NZ_CAUOUU010000002.1, read on the forward strand.
GCATACGACGCGGGGTGCGCCTTAGTGTTTTTAATGCGGTGTTGCAGAGTAGCCGAGTTTTTGAGAGCCGTTATCGCAAGGAACTGAAAACCTCTGTGAGTGCAATGCACCTAAACGTAATATACGCGGGAATTTATTTTGAAATATCCGGTGGATTATCTCAAAAACTACACTAAACTAATTCAATAATGCACTATATTTGACATCTATATATCTCAAAATGCATTTTTTTGACAAAAACATTCAACCACTGATTGAATTGTAATATTTCCGGAAAAGATGAGTTTCGCGGCCTCCTGCACCTACCCTATATGTAACGGGATATGACGCGTGAAGGTTTCGGCCCTCCTAGATATCGATTCCTTCTTACGGAACGCCATACCCGGGTGAATTTCAGCATCTTCGTACCGTGCCGTTATTCACCGTTGAGTCCTTACTTCCGGTCAGGCGCCCCTCTAGACACCTTCGGGGTAAGGTCTCACCAACGATTAGTGTGGGCCCCACGGACATAGTCAATGGGGATTATGTCCGCCACACTGATCCGGAGCTTTTAGGACATTGCATGACTTCGTGGCGACTCTTACCGCCACGGCTAAATTTACCTGCCGGCACGGGTAACATAGCCGGGTTCTCTACTCACTCGGTAACCCACCCGCTGCAGAACGCATCTTGATTTTTGTGTTGTTCAGAAGATGCGCCCTGTGGCAAAGAACGAGGGGCACCTCTGCCAGGTGCCCCTCGTTTTTGTATGCGCGTTTTATGGTTGAGCAGTTGCCGCGCTATTAGTAGATACCGCGCTCTTTAGTAGATTCCACGCTGTGCGGTCCAGCGGATAGTGCCGCGCTCAAAGTCCATATAGTACACGCCGTTCACGTAGGATTCGTCGCCGCGTGCCGCACCGTAACGGGCGGTGTTCTGCACCCAGTGCTTGAAAATCGCGCCGTTACCGTTGGTTTCGTACGCGCCGTACGCATCCGACCAGAGCAGTACCTTGCCGGAGGCGAATCGCACCTGAGCACCCGTGGAGGTGGCGGTTTCATCGGTCACCGGTGCACCCCAGGTGCCGCGGTGCTGCAGGAAACGGTGGTAGAACGCGCCGCCGGTGTGCAGGCGGTGGGTGCCGGTCTGTGCGGACCACACGTAGGTGGTGCTGCCGGTGAATTCCTGCTTGATGATGCCGTTGCCCAGATTCTGCTCGTCAGTGGTGGGCGCGCCCTTCATGCCTGCCTTGCGCCAGGTTGCATAGATGGCGCCGCGCTCATTGATGATGTGGGTGCCGTACGCGTTGGACCAGTAGGCGCCTTCACCGTTAGCGAAGGAGACTGCGATGGTGTCGGAGCGGGTTTCCTCGTCGGTGGTCAGGCCGCGGAATCGTGCCACGTCCGAGCGGAACTTATAATCCAGGCCGCCGTTGGTGACCAGCCAGTGCGAACCGTGAGAGTTCGTCCAGTAGATGGTCTTGCCGTTGGTGAACTTCTGCGCATACACGCCGTGACCCAGAGAGTACTCGGTGCCAATCGGGTTGCCGTAGAAGGAACGATTCTTATTCCAGAAGTTACCGATGCCGGTGCGAATATCAATCGAGCCGGTCGCGGTGGTCACCACGTTCGAATCCTGTACCGCGCGGTCTTCTGCCGAACGGTCTTCCGCTGCGCGATCCTGGCCGTTCGACCAGTTGCGGTGCACCGCGTTGGGGTTCTTTGCCAGAACCTTCAGATCGTTCACGGTGCCGGGGAAGAAGTTCGAGTCACCCACGAACGGGCCCGAGTCAGTGAACTGCCAAATGTCGTAGCCGCTCCAACCCGCCGGAATCGCACCGACCACGGTCGAGTAGCTTGCCAGGTGTAGCGGCAGAGCGCCGAACTGCGGCGAACCCACGCAGTGCGACCACCAGGAGGTTGCGGTGTACACCATCGGGGCGCGACCGGTCAGTGAACGGTAGGTGTCCACAAAGTCGCGGGTCCAGGCAGTCAGCTGCGCCGGGGTCATGTTGTAGCAGGTGTTGCCGTAGGCGGGGTAGGGATTGAACTCGATGTCCAGCAGACCGGGCAGGGTCTTGCCGTCGGCAGTCCACGCGCCACCATTCTGCACGAAGTAGCGTGCCTGATCGGCACCCGAGGAGGTGCGGGGGTTTGCGAAGTGGTAGGCGCCGCGCACCATGCCGACCTGCGCCGAGCCGTTGTACTGCTGACCGAAGTAGGGGTTGGTGTAGTAGGTGCCCTCGGTTGCCTTCACGTAGGCGAAGCGGGAACCTGCGGCGTAGGCGCTCGCCCAGTCCACGTTCTGCTGGTGCGAGGAGACGTCCATACCGAGGGTGCCGCCGGAGGGGGTCCATGCGGAGCGGCCCTGTGCCAGCGCTTGACCGGGTGCCAGTGCCTGACCGGCTGCCGGAGCTCGACCAGCTCCCAGACCCTGCGCGGAGCTCTGGGTCGCGGAAATACCGCTCAGAGTTGCGGTAGAAGCGGGGGAGATGGCACCGGTGCGTGCATTGGCGGTGCCCAGGCGTTCGCGCTCGCCCGCACCCATGGCGGGGTTGGAGCGTTCGACCAGGGATGCATCCGGGGCGGGGGCGTAGGTGAGCTCCTCGTAGGATGCGTTGGGGTTGACCTCTGCGGCTGCGCTCGCGCTGGGAGCGGCGAAGGCGGCGGGAACGGAGGTGAGGGATGCGGCGACCAGGGAGAGTGCACCTGCGGACGCCATGATGGAGCGGGCTGCCGCGGAGCGCGCGGCAGTCTGGAGTTTCTTCATAGATTTTGCCTGTGTTTGAGAGGTGGATGTGCCGATGTGGCCCTGTGCGGGGGCTTCTGGCACGAGTGAATATGTGGGGTAGTTGAAGTGATGTGTGTCGGTTGCCGGGTATGTCAAGCGGCTGACACAGCTAACAGCGTACGGTACCTGCACCGATGTGCGCAATGATTTGGGGTGTCATTCTGGCGGCATATCTTTCGCAGAGTGCACAGTAACCTGGAATCTTTGGGGTGTCTGTTTTACTTTGTGGCTTGTCGGTGCATTTATTGGCTCAAGTTTTTGGGACAAAATTTTAGGCACGCGACACGCCGAGGCGTTGCGAATTTCACTCTGTGGACCGCTGTATTGGGGTGTTGCTGCGTCGGTTCGTTGTCCAGGGTAGGCTGCAGCATCTAGAGCTACGTTGCCGGGATGCAGTCGGGTGCTGATGCGCCGGGCGGTGCCTCTTGCGACTTTTGAGTCGGCTTTTGGGCATAAGGAAAGGGGTGGGCCGCACACACAAAGACCCACCCCTCATATTCCGGGTACTGTATTTGGCGCGGCCTCGCACCGGTACCCGGAGTTGCATGGTCGATGCAGGAGAGATGAAAAGTCATCGACCACGTATATGGTGCCTGTTGGCACGTTTATTTCGGCTCTTCCCGCCCGCTCTTTCAGGTTCTGATGTCCGGCTGAAAGAGACGGGTGGGAAGAGGCGAAAGCTTGTGTTTCCCGAAAGGCTTAGAGGAACTTCGCGATGTCCTCAATCAGCGGCTTGAGGGTCTCGCGATCGATGTACTCAGCCTTGCCGGTCTTGTAGCATTCGAGCATCTGCTGAATACCTTCGTTCGGGTGCGGGTTCGCCATGAGCCATGCGCGCACCGGGCCCTTCAGGGCGGTCTTGTGAGCCAGCGAAATCTTATCGAAGTCGATGCCTCCACGCAGGTGGTAGACGGGGCGACCTTCGGTCAGTTCGGGGGTGTAGCTCTTGGCGACGGCCTTGTCCAGCAGCTTCTTGGAGTATTCACCGGTGAAGGAGACGGTGAAGAACGCGGTGCGGTTCTTCTTGGGCGCAATGATCGGCAGAATCTTCTTGCGAAGTGCCGGTGCACCGTTGAGGAATCCACCGTAGTCGCTGCCGGCAATGACGAAAGCGTCGAATGCCTCAGCCTGCTCGGGGGTGACCTTGGAGGCGGGGACAGTCTCAACCTCGGGGGCCTGCGGGAGTGCACGCAGATCTTCTGCCAGCCAGGTGGCGTACTGTTCGGTGTAGCCGTAGGTGGAGCCGAAGATAATCAGCACGCGAGTAGTCATCTGTGAACCTTCCAGATATATTTCGCATTTCAAATACTAATTATGGGTTCCAATATAGGCTAGGCGCGCGAAAATGTGAAATCGCCTAGCTTTTGGGTGCCCCATCTATCTTCTCACAGCCCACTCTGAGTGTCTCTATGTTTTTGAAATATGCTCGAACGTTCTCGAATGCGACTAAATATTGTGCAGCACTGGTTATCTATGGGTAAAAAGTACCCTAATTTACTTTCCGGGCGAGGCGGGGGTGGTAGGGGTGAAGGCCGACTTTCTGTGGTGGGTTTGATGGGGAAGGGGTGATGTTCAAAATGCGACGTGAAACACAATTTCTTCGGTGGAAAGAGTTGGGAGAAGCATACCCAAGAGGGCGCAAAACCCCTATAATTGAGAAAGAGTCCCACGCATCCGGCATGTGGTTACTTGTTAGAACACGTGGGAATAATTGGGAATTTGACGTTAGTCTTCCCCGGAAAATCAGTGTGAACCCTCAGAGGTCACACAAAACAACACACAAAGGTTAGGTATATGAGGCGCGCAAAAATCGTTGCAACCATCGGTCCGGCAATCGAGTCCCCCGAGAAGATCTCCGAGGCAATCAAGGCTGGCCTGAACGTCGCCCGTCTGAACATGAGCCACGGTGACCACGCCGAGCATCAGGCACGCTACAACACCATCCGTGAAGAGTCTGCAAAGCTCGGTAAGGACGTTGCTATCCTCGCCGACCTGCAGGGCCCCAAGATTCGCCTCGAGCGTTTCGCAAACGGCAAGGAATACCTTGAGCCCGGCGCAGACTTCACCATCACCTCCGAAGACGTTGAAGGTACCGCAGAAATCTGTGGCACCACCTACAAGGGCCTGCCCGGCGACGTAAAGCTAGGCGACAAGCTCCTGCTCGACGATGGCAAGATCCGCCTCGAAGCTATTGAGGTAACTCCCACCCGTGTTCGCACCCGCGTGGTCGTCGGTGGTCCCATCTCCAACAACAAGGGCATCAACCTGCCCGGCGCAGCGGTCTCCCTGCCCGCGCTGACCGAGAAGGACGCAAACGACCTGCGCTTCGCACTGAAGATGGGTGCAGACATCATTGCCCTCTCCTTCGTCCGTACCGGTGCAGACGTTGACCCCGTCCACAAGATCATGGAAGAAGAGGGTATCCGCGTACCCGTTATCGCCAAGATCGAGAAGCCCCAGGCAGTTGAGAACCTGCAGGACATCATTGACAAGTTCGACGGCATCATGGTCGCTCGTGGTGACCTCGGTGTTGAGCTGCCCTTCTCCGAGGTTCCCCTCGTCCAGAAGAAGGCAATCGACATGGCACGCCGCTGGGCAAAGCCCGTCATCGTGGCAACCCAGGTGCTCGAGTCCATGACCGATAACCCCGTCCCCACCCGTGCAGAGGTTTCTGACTGCGCTAACGCAATCCTCGACGGCGCAGACGCTGTGATGCTCTCCGGTGAGACCTCGGTCGGTAAGTACCCGATCCTGACCCTGCAGGCTATGGCTGCAATCGTTCAGGATACCGAAAAGGGCGGCCTGTACCGCGTGCCCGAGCTGGATCGCAAGCCCCGCACCCGCGGTGGCGCAATTACCCGCGCAGCAGTGAACATCGCTGACCAGTTGGACGCAAAGCTCATCGTAACCTTCACCCAGTCCGGTGACTCCGCACGTCGTCTGGCACGTCTGCGCCCCGAGACCCCGATTGTCGCTTTCACCACCAGCTCGAAGGTTCGCTCCTTCCTGTCCATGCTGTGGGGCGTTGAAGCTGAGCAGGTTGAGATGATTACCGATCAGGAAGGTCTGTTCCACTTCGTGGACGAGTACCTGCTGAAGAACGGTCTGGCAGAAGCTGGCGACCTGGTCGTCGTTGCTGCCGGTGCTCCCGCAGGCCGCGCAGGTACCACCAACATGGTTCAGGTACACCGCGTCTACGGTGCTGAGGGCGAGCGCGAGACTCTGCGTCCTTACGAGGAGAACGAGGTCAAGCGCTAAGCCGCTCACCAATCTTTTTCGATGCGTAGCTGAGGGTAATCCTCAGTCTGTACGCTCGGTATATAGAACCGCCGCCCGGTCGTGAATTCACGGCCGGGCGGCGGTTTCTTGTGTCTTTATTGTTGCCGCATCTGATGTGCGGGTGGGCCGGGTGGGCGTAGGGTAGGTACGCAAAAAGCGGCGGGAAAGTTTCAAGCTTTCCCGCCGCTTTTTGCGTTGGTGCCCGAGGTGGGACTCGAACCCACACTCCGAAGAACCTGATTTTGAGTCAGGCGCGTCTGCCAATTCCGCCACTCGGGCGTATCACGCATTTGTGCGTAACACCTTTAGAATTCTAACCCAGGCTGTCTAGAAAATCTAATCTATCTGACGTGTTGAGCATGCTGAGGCGGGGTGCGGAACATCTGCTGAGGGTTTCTGTTGCGCCTCTACACGGGGGTAAGTCTGATACCTGCCGCGCATTTGCTGAGGGGTGCGGGAGGGGACGTTGAGTGTAAATCCTGGGCATAAATCCTGAGCTCAGGGTGAACCGGCGCCACTTATCCACAGGCGGAGGCGGGGGAGAAAGCGCGTATCCTGTATCCTTAAAGACTGACTAACCATCCCCGTTCGCCTTCGCGGCTGGGGGCCACCTCAACGTTAAGAAAGTGATCACGGCTCGTGTTCAATTCTCTCTCCGACCGCTTGACGGCAACTTTTAAGAACCTGCGCGGCAAGGGCCGCCTCTCCGAGGCAGACATTGATGCAACCGTCCGCGAAATCCGCCGCGCCCTGCTCGACGCTGACGTCGCCGTCCCCGTGGTCCGCGAATTTACCGCCCACGTGAAGGAACGCGCTCTTGGTGCGGAAGTTTCCGAGGCGCTGAACCCCTCCCAGCAGATCGTCAAGATCGTGAACGAGGAGCTGGTGAGCATCCTCGGCGGTTCGACCCGCCGCATCAACATGGCGAAGAGCGGCCCGACCATCATCATGCTGGCGGGTCTGCAGGGTGCCGGTAAGACCACCCTGGCTGGCAAGCTGGCTCACTGGCTGAAGGGCCAGGGCCACACCCCGATGCTGATTGCATCCGACCTGCAGCGCCCCAATGCGGTGACCCAGCTGAAGGTTGTTGGTGAGCGTGCGGGCGTGCCCGTGTACGCGCCGCACCCCGGTGTGACCAGCGAGTTTGACGTACCCACCGGCGATCCCGTACAGGTGGCACGTGACGGTGTGGCTGAGGCTCGCGCTAAGCTGCACGACGTGGTGATTGTCGATACCGCGGGTCGTCTGGGTGTTGACGCTGAGCTCATGCAGCAGGCACGTAACATTCGTGACGCTATTGAGCCGCACGAAGTTCTGTTCGTCATCGATGCGATGATCGGTCAGGACGCCGTGAACACCGCTAACGCCTTCAACGAGGGCGTGGACTTCACCGGTGTGGTCCTGTCTAAGCTTGATGGTGACGCCCGCGGTGGTGCGGCGCTGTCGGTGGCTTCGGTGACCGGCAAGCCGATTATGTTCGCGTCCACCGGTGAGAACGTCACTGACTTTGAGCAGTTCCACCCGGACCGTATGGCAAGCCGCATCCTGGATATGGGTGACATCCTGACTCTGATTGAGCAGGCTGAAGCTCAGTGGGATAAGGCTGAAGCCGACCGCATGGCGAAGAAGTTCATCGATCAGGAAGACTTCACTTTTGAGGACTTCCTGGCTCAGATGCAGCAGATTCGTAAGCTCGGCTCCATGAAGAAGCTGCTCATGATGATGCCCGGCGCGGCTCAGATGCGCCAGCAGCTTGAGGCTTTTGACGAGCGCGAGATTGACCGCGTGGAGGCGATTGTTCGCTCCATGACCCCGCATGAGCGTGTGGCTCCGCGCATCATTAACGGTTCTCGCCGTGCCCGTATCGCTAAGGGTGCAGGTGTGACCGTGTCTGAGGTGAACCAGCTGATGGAGCGTTTCGCCCAGGCTCAGAAGATGATGAAGAAGCTCGCTTCGGGCAAGATGCCCGGCATGCCCGGCGGTATGCAGATGCCCGGTATGGCGGCTGCGGCGGGTGGTGCTCGCAAGAACGCGAAGAACAACAAGAAGAAGAAGGCTCGCTCCGGCAACCCGCAGAAGCGTGCGGCGCAGGAGGCGGCAGCAGCTAAGGCGCAGCAGGCACGCGCCGGTGCTGCGTTCGGTCAGCAGGCTCAGAACCAGGAGATGGATCTGTCCAGCATGAACCTGCCGAAGGGCTTCGAGAAGTTCCTGCAGTAAGAGCAAATATGAGCCCCGTGAGGGGTGGTACGGGTGCGCACGTGGTTACGGGGCGCACCCGTACCGGTATGGTGCCCGGTTTGGGCGTGGGTGTGTGAAGGGAAGGTATCAATGGCTCAGAACGAGCAGAATTGGGATCGAGAGAACGCGGATGATCAGCTGAATGAGCAGGTCACGCCGTGGTCTCAGCGTGCCTTCGCTGATGATTCTGTCGAGGAACCTGCTACTGAATCTGCCGCCGAGTCTGTAGAGGAGTCTGCAGGTGAGCCTGTAGCTGAGGAGGGCTCGCTGGGCTTCTCCGAAGCTGCCGCCGAGGATTTTGACGACGACCTCGCGGACGACTTTTCAAACGACTTCGTGGGCGACTTCGACGATGAGTCGGACGCCCTTCCCGGGTACACCCCCGTCTGGGCGCGCATCGCCCTCGAATACGGTGAGCATTCCGCCGAGCTGGCGGGTGACCTGGTCTACTCGAGTGAGAGCGATGACCCCGCCGTTGACGACGTTGCCGCAACTATCCTGAACCTCATTCGTGAAGCCCGCAGCATGCACGATGAGGTGAAGGCGGAAGACCCCGATAAGCAGCGCGCCTGGAACGACCGCACGAAGGTTGACCGCCTCGCCGCCGCACTGGAGAGCGAAGAGTGGACCGTCGATAAGCTCACCGGCATGTGGGAGGATGCCCCCGCACCCGCCGGTAGTGGCGAGTCGGATAGCCCCGAGTACCTGCGCGTCCAGGATGAGGAACGCACCGCCGAGAAGCAGCGCAATGAGCGCATCGAGCAGACCATGGAGCTGGAGGAGAAGATTCAGCGCCGCCGCATCATGGCTCGTTCCACCACCGATGAGGAGCTGATTGCCGCCCTCATTGAGGCGACCGCCGCCTCCCCGGAGCTGATTGCTTACGAGATGGGTGAGCACCAGGTGCAGCTCTACGTGCTCTGCGCGGTGGACGATGAGGGCTACATGAACGTGCTGGAGGTCGCTGACGGCCACCTGCACGTGGGTACCCCCGTTGAGGATTATGTGGCTCAGCTGGTGGAGCATCTGCCGGTCACCGGTGCCGCCCTGGAGGGTGAGGCGACCGTGTGGGAGGAGCTGCCCGGTGGACAGGGCGAGCTGGAGTTCCTGGTGGACGGTGACGCCGCCATGCTCGTTGACCTGCCCATTGACATGATTACGGGGCTTCTTTTGGCCTACCTTCCTGCCGGTACTCGGCAGGTTGTTGCTGCGCCGGCGGGGGAGTGGACCCTCATTTCTGCCGATCCGGTGGACCTCATGGCTCTGCTGGGTCTGCTGAACTGCAACGCCCTGATTGCTGAGGGCAACGCGAACCAGCAGCACCTGGTGGTCTACGAGGAGCCCGCCCGCGAACCCTACTCGGAGGAGGAGTGGTACCTGGAGGCGTTCGGTGAACCCTACGAGAACATCGTGGAGGAGTTCACCTGGCAGCGCGTGCCTAAGCGCCTGAACCGTGCCCTCAGCCGCGAGGAAGTCGCCCGCTTTGGCGGCGTGCTGGAGGATCTGCTCTCAGAGCTTCCCGGTAGCGCCCCGGAGCTTTCGGGCTCAAAGATTTTCGGTTCCGATGAGGACGAAATCGAGCAGGGCATCGCTAATGTCATGGCGATGTTTGGCGTGGAGGCTGATTCCATTACCGGCCGCCGCCTGAACGCGTACCTGCGCGATACGAGCAACACCCTGGCGCTCGAGTCGGTGCTGCAGCTGCTGGATGTTCCTACCGAGCTGGCACTGGTTCCGACCACCGGTTTTGATGTGGCGTCGATTAGCACGGCTCGCGTCTTTGGCAACGAGGATGAGGAGCTCGCACAGCCCGCCGGTTCTGCTGAGACTGACTCTGCCGACGCAGCTGAAGCTGCTGATGAGGCGCAGACTTCTGAAGCTCTGGACGTTACCTTCCCGCTGGATAACTCCGTTGCCGAGGCGACCTTCGCTGAGAACAACTTCTCTGAGAACCCTGTCTTTGAGAACACTGCCGCAGAGGATGATTCCTTCGATGGCGACGAGGACATCGAGCCCTACCCGGGCGGCTACACCTCGCCCATGGAGCGTAGCTACCGCCTCGTTGCGACCGGCCGCCGCGTGACCCTCGCCGAGTGGATGGACGCCATCAGTAACGCGCGCATCCCTTACGAGTACACCCATATGGGTTCGCCCGAGGGTTCTGCCCCGGATTCTTTCGTGGAGACTGAAGAGGGCTACCTGTCTCTTGACAGTGCCCTGCACGAGGCTGACTCGGCGCTGAACGAGGAGCAGGCATCGCACGAAGCAACGGTGAGCCAGCAGGCTCCCGAGGGCTCTGCCGCGCTCGCGCATCAGGACCTCACACATCAGGGCTTCTCCCATCAGAACGATGCCGCGGCAGGCGACGAGCCTGCGCCGAACGCATCGCAGGATACCGAGCCTCAGGCACCTGCATCCCAGAGCCCCGCACCGCAGAGTTCATCCACTCAGAGTTCATCCACTCAGGGCCCCGCGCCTCGTTCGCGCCGCAAGCGCCTGACCCCGGAACAGATTCGTGCGAAGACCCGCCGCGTGGGTCTTGTCCTGGGCGCGGATGTGACGGCTCAAAGCGCTATTGCCCTGACCCTGGCGAATGTGGCGCGCCGCCGCCGCGCGCGGGGTAAGGCGAGCCGTAAGTTCTCGGTGGCTGCCGCGCTCTTTGCGCTGAACGCTACGGTCGAGTCGGCTCTGATTCCGACGGTTCTGCGTTCTTTCGAGCAGACCCAGTTGAAGAAGCATGCCCGCCCGGTGGCGGATGCTGAGCTGGTGCATCCGGGAGACACCGCAGGGGAGCAGCCCTCGACCAAGAAGCGCACTCTGATTGATGACCTACGTGAGGGCCACTACCGCACGGTGGAGGATGCTGCCCCGTCCACGGAGCAGGCATCCTCTGGACTGCGTGAGCGTGCCCTGGGTATAGTGCGTAGCATCAGGCAGCGCGCTGCGAAGAAAACCGACCGCTAAAGGAAAGAAGCCATGAAGGATTCCTATCTGAGCGATGAAGAGCTGAAGGCTTTTATCGCCACCTTGCCCACGCGCCGTTTGGCGGCGGGCGCGCTGATTCGTAATGAGCGCGGCGAGATGCTGCTGGTGAAGCCGAACTACAAGGACGGCTGGATTCTTCCCGGCGGTACTGTGGAGGCGGGCGAAGCGCCCAAGCCCGGTTGTGAGCGTGAGATTGCGGAGGAGCTGGGCCTGGACCTGAAACTGGGCCGCGTGCTGCTGATTTTCCACGGTCTGGCGTTGGGCGTGTGGGGCGATTCGACCTACTACATGTATGACGGCGGCGTGATTGCAGCGGATACGAAGATTACCCTGCAGGATGCTGAGCTGGTGACCTATGAGTGGGTTGCTCCGGAGAACCTGGAAGGCTACGTGCGCTCGTCGATGGTGGAGCGTCTGCGTGAGTGCTACCGCGCCCTGGAGACGGGGGAGACTCTGGAGCTGAGCAACCTCGACTCCTAATAACCTCGACTGGCGGCGGCTACGCTGCGGCTCGCCGGGAAGCTACCGGGTGCATCCCGGGGTACAGAACGCTGTTTAAAAGTGATATTCGGTGCCTTGGGCAATTATTTTTCCGTGTCGCTAGCTTAAAATCTTGAGCTCTGATACCCTAGCTGAGTACCCGGCGACGCGCGACCCCTCTCTTCGCGCGCCGTTGTGTCCATAGAGGCGCCGTGAATGGCCCGCCCCACGGGTGCTGAACCGTGTGCCTCGCACCAAATTATGAAACAGGAGTAACCACTAAAGTGGCTGTTAAGATTCGTCTCAAGCGTATGGGTAAGATCCGCGATCCTCGTTACCGCATCGTGATCGCTGATTCGCGCGTCAAGCGCGACGGTAAGTCCATCGAAGAGATTGGTATTTACCACCCGACCGAGCACCCCTCGCGTATCGAGATCAACTCTGAGCGTGCTCAGTACTGGCTCTCCGTCGGCGCACAGCCGACCGAGCAGGTTCTGGCTCTGCTGAAGCTCTCGGGCGACTGGGCTGCATTCAAGGGCGAGAAGGCAGAGTCCAAGGTTCTGCCCGTCGAGGCTAAGGCTGAGTTCGTTGTTCCCGAAAAGGGTTCCGTGATTCTGCCCGAGGCTATCACCCCCAAGGCTGAGAAGGCTGAAGAGGCTGCTGAGGAAGCAGCACCCGAGGCTGAGGCTGAGGAAGCAGCTGAGTAATTATGTTGGCTGACGCACTCGAACACTTGGTTCGAGGGATTGTCGATCGTCCGGAGGACGTGAAGGTGCGCCTGCGCACCCAGCGTCACCGTGAAACCCTTGAGGTTCGCGTGCATCCGGATGACCTGGGCCGAGTTATCGGCAGGTCCGGTCGTACCGCCAAGAGCATCCGTCTGGTGATGGACGCTATTTCTGATGGCGAGCCGATGCGTATCGACATTATCGACACCGACAAAAAGCGACGCTAGCTCGTAAACGCTTGAAGCCCCCGCTCCCGGAATTTTTCCGGAAGGCGGGGGCTTTCGCGTACCCGATTTCTCGGTCTGAGTTATCTGCGTGAGTTATCAGTGCGAGTTATCAGCATGAGTTATCCGTGCGAGCGCTCGCTCCGGCCGCCGTGGAGGCGGGGGAGAGGCAGCAGAGAGACGGCAGAATGCGCCCGTCCTAAGTGCCCGGTAGAATAGTGGGAGCCGTGCACGTGCACGGCGTAGGTTTTTAGCTTGTATCCAGCGGAGGAAAATTATGCAGGTTGTGGTGGCTCGTATCGGTAAGCCTCACGGTATTCGTGGTGAGGTGACGGTTCAGCTCTTTACTGATGCCCCGCAGGAGCGTTTTGCCCGCGGCGAGGTGCTCGGTATCGAGAATTTTAAGCCCGGCTCTGCTGCCGCTTCGGTGGCGCCTACCGGTGAGCTGACGGTTGCCGGTGCCCGCTGGAACAAGAAGATTCTGGTGGTCCGTTTTGATGAGGTGACTACCCGCAATCAGGCTGAGGAGCTGCGCGGTAGCCGCCTGGTTTACGAGGTTCCCGAGGATGAGGGCGATGAAGAGGGCTTCTACGAGCAGGAGCTGGTGAACCTGCCCGTGTACCTGCTGGCGGACGTTCCCGAGGGTGAGAGCCCCGTGGATAACCCGGCTGTGGGTAAGCCGCTGGGTAAGGTGACCGGTCTGCAGACCATGCCGGTTCAGGATTTGTTGCTGATTAAGCTGGCTCGTTCGCCGCGTCTTGCCTCCGGCGCGGGTGAAGAGATCATGATTCCTTTTGTTGAGGAGATTGTGCCCGAGGTGGTTCCCTCGACCGAGGATGAGCCCGGCTTTGTGCTGCTGACCCCTCCGGCGGGTTTGATTGACCTGGTCGAGGACGCTGAGCAGGATTCTGCGCAGGCGACCGAGCAGGCGGGGGAGTAGTCCGTGCGCTACGATGTGGTCACGATTTTCCCCGAGTATCTGGAGCCGCTGAAGCTGTCCCTGCTGGGTAAGGCACGCGAGAAGGGTCTGGTGGATCTGCACCTGCATGATTTGCGTGAGTATACGTTTGACCGTCACCGCACGGTGGATGACACTCCGTACGGCGGTGGCGCGGGCATGGTGATGAAGGCGGAGCCGTGGGGTTTGGCGCTGGATGAGGTGCTTGCCGCCTCCCCGCTAAACGCCGCTACCGAAGATGCGTCTGAGGGTGCCGAGTCTGAGGGCACTGGGCCCGCCGAACCCGCCGCTGATACCCGCCCGCTGCTGATTGTCCCGTCCCCGGCGGGTGCCGTTTTCGATCAGGCGATGGCGTACAAGCTGGCGGAGGAGAAGCATATTGTCTTCGCTCCGGCGCGCTACGAGGGCATTGATGAGCGTGTGCTGGACTGGGCGCAGGAGAGCTTCCGCGTGATGCCCGTATCCCTGGGCGATTACGTGCTCTACGGCGGTGAGGTTGCGGTCATGGCGATGATTGAGGCTATCACCCGCCTGATTCCGGGCGCGATGGGTAACCCCGCCTCCCTGGAGGAGGAGTCGCATACGGGCGGTCTGCTGGAGTATCCGGTGTACACGAAGCCCGCGGTGTGGCGTGAGCGTGAGGTGCCGGAGGTGCTGCTGTCGGGTAATCACGGTGCGATTGCGCGTTGGCGTCGTGACCGTCAGATTGAGCGCACCCTGGAGCGCCGCCCGGACCTGTTGGAGGCGTACCCGGTGGAGCAGTGGGATAAGAAGGATCGCCGCTTCTTGGCTGAGCGCGGGGTGCATTTTGCGAACCCGGCGAAGGCGGCTCAGAAGAAGGCGAAGAAGAGCCCCGCACCACAGGCTGATAGTGCGGCTCAGGCGGCACAGCCTGATACTGCACAGTCTAATACCGTGCAGACCCAGCCGGAATCCTAAGCTTCGAACGGGTGCCTGTGGGTGCCTCGTGATTCTCTGAATGGGGGTTAGCGTCATATAACTGTTAGTTGGCGCTAACCCCTATTTTTTGTGCCCGTGAACCGTTATTCTAAGGTTAACCTCGCTAAGAACATAGCTCACCTATAGCTGGTGCGAGGTAGTAACCCGCTTTCATCGTTGAAAGCATGTACTCAACAGAAGGAGGACACATGTCCGTTGTTAAGGTTCACCGTTTGGCTGTCGTTGGCGACAACCGTGCTGAGCTGGAGAAGCGCTTTGCCGCTGCCCGCCACATCGCTGATTCTTTCCCCGGCTTTGAGGGTTTTGAGCTGTGGCGCCCCCTGGATGAGGGCGGCGACTATTTCGTGGTGACCCGCTGGGTTGATGAGGCAAGCCATGATGCGTACGCGGCGGCTCGTCGTGAACGTGACCCGAATACTGTTGTTTCTCACGCTGATGGCACCATGAGCTTCGAGAAGGTGGAGTTCAGCGACTAATGGGTCGCGGCGAGTAACCGGTCACTCTGGGGAATTAATAGATAAACCCTGCCGGTAATTGCTCTGAGTAGGGGTTTATCTCATTTTTATCTCAAATAGTGAGGGGTCGCGCTAACTTTTCTGAATATTGCTTTAAGTGGGTATTAGCCCATGTGGAAGCAATATAAGGAGGGTTTAGGGCGGCCCCTCCTTGATTTTTCGGGGTTTAAAATTCGCAGGTATTTTGCTGTGATTGGGTATGTGGGTTCGGCACTATAAAACACCTGAAATACGCTCAATGGGAACCGGTGGAATAACTCAACCCGAAAGTGACACCTTGGTGCAAAAAGGTTATTATTGTTCCCGAGAGCACGCTTCGCCCGAGTCGGTAGTTCGGGCGGGGACAGCGATCCCCTCTCAGCTGCATCGCATGACGTAGCTGAGTCACTCAAGGGAATATTCAGTGCACCCGTGTGAGCCATCCTCTGCATAGGAAGGTCTGGCAGGGGAGCCGACTCAACTATCACGTATTCACACAAGTGGTGCATGGTACTGGACCCCACAATATATGGGATGGGAGCTTGGTGGTTCGAGCGTTCATTGTGGTTGATGACCCTCCTAACCGTGGATAGGAAAGTGCTTTGTAAAGCGGGTGAGCAAGCCGGTGGTCCGGACCGGTGCTCACCCGCTCCGCTGTTAAACGTTGCCTTTGGTAAGTCGTTCCTTCTATGCTCGTCATGTTTCTCTGTCTAGTGCTTTTCGGGTACCGGGCGCTCGCGGAACTCGATGGGTCGCTTCGCCTTGGGTAGCGAGTACATGACGCGCAGGTACGCATCCTCCACCAGCTCTTCTAGTACCTGCTCGGTTATGCCTTCGCCGGCGCCCACCGAAATCCAGTGCCGCTTATTCATGTGCCATGCCGGGATGATGCTCGGGTAGATGCGCTGCAGCACCTCGGATTCTTCCGGGTCGGTCTTCAGGTTCACAATGGGGTAGCCGATACCCTCCGTGTACATGGCGAACATCTTGCCGCCGATGCGGTACACCGTGGTTTCCGGACCGAACGGCTGGTCGCTCGTTGCTAGCGGCATGGCGAGTGCGAGGCGGTGCAGGGTCTGCTCCAGGTCTTCGGGCTGCAGAAGTTTGGGGGAGGGGTTTGTGCTCATAGCTTCGAGTCTAGTGCCCCGCACGGTACCCCGCCTAGCACGCAACCCAAAACTCTCGTACTGCCCGGCAAATCCACGCTAAAATAGGTAACTATGGCTGAATTTATTTATCAGATGATCAAGGCCCGCAAGACTGTGGGCGACAAGGTCATCCTTAACGACGTGACGATGTCGTTCTTCCCCGGCGCCAAGATCGGTATGGTTGGTCCGAATGGTGCGGGTAAGTCGACCATCCTGAAGATTATGGCTGGCCTCGACCAGCCGTCCAACGGTGAGGCACGCCTGACCCCCGGTTACACCGTGGGTATCCTCATGCAGGAGCCGCCGCTGAACGAAGAGAAGACCGTTCTGGGCAACGTTGAAGAGGGCGTGGGCGAGATCAAGTCCAAGCTGGATCGCTTCAACGAAATCTCCGCCCTGATGGCTGAGCCTGACGCTGACTTCGACGCCCTCATGGAGGAAATGGGTCAGCTGCAGGAGGCTATCGACGCCGCTAACGCATGGGACCTGGACTCCCAGCTGGAGCAGGCTATGGAGGCGCTGCGCTGCCCGCCCGCTGACATGCCCGTTACCCACCTCTCCGGTGGTGAGCGCCGCCGCGTGGCACTGTGCAAGCTGCTGTTGCAGAAGCCTGACCTGCTGCTGCTTGACGAGCCCACCAACCACCTGGACGCAGAGTCGGTGCTCTGGCTGGAGCAGCACCTGCAGTCCTACGAGGGTGCCGTCATCGCGATTACCCACGACCGTTACTTCCTCGACCACGTGGCAGAATGGATCGCCGAGGTTGACCGCGGTAACCTGTACCCCTACGAGGGTAACTACTCCACCTACCTGGAGAAGAAGCGCTCCCGCCTCGAGGTTCAGGGCAAGAAGGACGCTAAGCTCGCTAAGCGCCTGAGCGAGGAACTGGACTGGGTCCGCTCCAACGCTAAGGGCCGCCAGGCTAAGTCGAAGGCTCGTCTGGCACGCTACGAGGAGATGGCTGCGGAGGCTGAGAAGACCCGCAAGCTTGACTTCGAAGAGATTCAGATTCCTCCGGGACCGCGTCTGGGTAACGTGGTTATTGAGGCTGAGAACCTGCAGAAGGGTTTCGATGGCCGCTCCCTGATTAACGGCCTGTCCTTCTCCCTGCCCCGTAACGGCATTGTGGGTGTGATTGGTCCTAACGGTGTGGGTAAGTCCACCCTGTTCAAGACCATCGTTGGCCTGGAGCCCCTCGACGGCGGCTCCCTGAAGGTCGGCGAGACCGTGAAGATTTCGTACGTTGACCAGAACCGCGCGAACATCGACCCGGAGAAGAGCCTCTGGGAGGTCGTCTCTGACGGTCTGGACTACATCCAGGTCGGCAACGTTGAAATGCCTTCGCGTGCGTACGTTTCCGCGTTCGGCTTCAAGGGCCCGGACCAGCAGAAGAAGGCCGGCGTGCTCTCCGGTGGTGAGCGTAACCGCCTGAACCTGGCACTGACCCTCAAGCAGGGCGGTAACCTGCTGCTGCTCGATGAGCCCACTAACGACCTGGACGTTGAGACCCTCGCATCCCTGGAAAATGCGCTGCTGGAATTCCCCGGCTGTGCAGTGGTCGTCTCCCACGACCGTTGGTTCCTGGACCGCGTGGCAACCCACATCCTGGCGTGGGAGGGCACCGATGAGAACCCGGATCAGTGGTACTGGTTCGAGGGTAACTTCGAGTCCTACGAGAAGAACAAGATTGAGCGCCTCGGCCCTGAGGCTGCTAAGCCGCACCGCGTGGTGCACCGCAAGCTGACCCGATAGGGTTTGGTTCGGTAGCGAGCCCCGCCTCCTGCGCTGTTGAAGCGTGGGGAGGCGGGGCTTTGCTGTGCCCGCTAGATGCCGTATGCGCTGAATGGTGTACGCGCGGACGAGGGGAATGTGCTGACAAGGGGAGGGCGCTGGCAAGGGGAGGGGCGTGTGTTCGCCGGTAGAAATAGTTCGCCCCGTGGTGACCGATATATCGTGGCGGACTTCATATTTACGGTTTATAATGGGTATGTGCGTAAGTACAACTGACACATGTGATTACGAAGAGAAGAGCATTATGCTTTCAAAATATAACTGGATGTCCTTGGTTACCGGTCTGTTGCTGATTGCAGCGGCAATCTACATGTTCGCCAATCCCGCTATTCCGCTGGTAGTTCTGGGTTATGTGTTCTCCATTTCGGTGTGGCTTGGTGGCGTGTTTGAACTGGTACGTTACTTCGGCACGCCAAAGCAGGCACGTACCGGCTGGGACCTGGTTGACGGCATCTTGACCGTGGTGGCTGGCCTGATTCTGCTGACTGCCTCGGTGGGTGCACAGGCAACCTTCATCCCGACCATTGTGGGTACGTGGATGATTATGTGGGCGCTGATTCGTCTGATGACTGCCCAGGGCGTGAAATACCTGAGCTACGCCGCCGGACGCCACCTGCAGCTCTCTGCTATTGGTACCCTTATTCTGGGCTTGCTCGTGGTGCTGTTCCCGATAATCTACGGCGTGGCGGCAGTATGGATGGCAGCACTGGGTCTTCTGGTGACCGGTCTGGTATTCGTGGGTGACTTCTTTGTTTCCCGCCGCACCAAGAGCACCGTGCACATTTCCCCGGACGGTGTGATTGACGGCGAAGCTAAATAAGAGCTTCCAAACGGCTTCTAGACCGTACACTAGAACATAAGAAAGACCGTGTGAGACAACCACCTCACACGGTCTTTCTGTATGCTCTGCCAGGTTCGCCTGACGCCTTCCGGTAGTCCTAGCGGTGCTCTGCTTTATCGATATTCCGGCAGGCGGAACATCATTTCCTGCGCCACGGTCGCCACCAGCTCACCGGAACGATTGAAAATCGAACCCTGCGCGAGCATCCTGCCGCCCTGCGCGCTCGGGGAATCCAGCACGTACAGCAGCCACTCGTCGGCGCGCGCCGGGCGGTGGAACCACATCGCGTGATCCAGCGAGGCGCTCTTGAGGCCCGGTTCCAGCCAGAACTTGCCGTGACGACGCAGAGCAGGCTCCAGCGGCAGGTAATCCGAAGCGTAGGCGATAGCGGCGCGGTGCTCCGCCTCCGACGCCTCAGAACCATCAGCATGCACCAGGCGGTCAAAGGTCTTGAACCACACGCAGGCACGCGGCTGTGTCGAGGAGGCATCCGCCTGAGTGTACAGAGGTGCGTCCACGTGTCGCATATCAATGGGGCGTTCCCACGCGACCGCCTGTGCAATTGGGTGGGGGAGCTGGCCCAGGTAGTCGCTGACCATCGGCAGCGATTCGGGGTCCGGCACCTCCGGCATGGTCACTGCGGTGTGCTCCGGGCCGCGGCTATCAGACTGGAAAGACATAATCGCCGAGAACATGGGCGCCTCATCATGGAACACCTGCACTCGGCGGGTCGAGAAGGAACGGCTATCGTTCAGGCGCTGAGTGGCGAAGAACAGTTCACGCTCAATATCGCCGGGGCGCAGAAAATAGGCGTGAATCGAGTGGATGTCCTTGCCCTCCACCGTGCGGTCGGCGGCAATAATCGACTGGGCAAGAACCTGACCACCGAAAGTACGCGGCTGCTCGCGGGTGAGCGTCACGCCGGTAGACACTTCATCACTACCGAAGGAGGCGGGCGCCGCCTCCACGGGGGAGAGGTCCAGCATCCGCATGAGGTTTTGGGTCACAGTGGGCTTGGTCATGGTTTTATTCTCGCACGTTTTCAATGAACCGGTTTCTGGCGTAGAGTGGGAGAGCATACTCTGAGACAACCACGACAGGTTGATTCGGAACATTGACTAGGAACGATGACCCGGATTGTCGATCCGGAACGTCTGCCTAACACACCATCGCAGATATCACCCACCCCTTGCCACCGAGCAGGCCTACGCCGAAAAGGAGCAGAAATGACTACGCCGTCTGAAACCACCCCTGACAATACCCCCGTGCAGGAGAACGCTCCCGACCAGAACAGCGCATCGAACGCGGCAGCACCCATTGAGCTCAAGTACAACCCCCACGAAGGCGTGGAGGAGCCCTACCTGATCCTGCCCGGCGGCGCGCAGGGTGCCGCAGTCGTCAAGGATCTTGCCACCTACATCTCCCGCGCTCTGGCCGTAAACCCGGATGCGGCTATCCGCCTGACCGCGCGCGGTCGCGTGGTGGCGGTGTTCGCCTGCTCCCTGGAGCCGGAGGACGCCTCCTCGGACGCCCCGGTTATTATGGGTCTGCGAGCCCTGCACCTGCTGGCTGACTCGACCCTGGACATGACCGTTCAGGCGCAGTCGCTGCTGGACCGTCTGGCGCGTCTGCAGAAGCAGGCAGAAGAACAGATCAACGAAGAGAACCCGCAGCTGGTGCTGTTCATGCCGCCGGTGACCGTCAACGCCAGCTGGGCTGGCAAGTCAGCCCCGCTCAGCGGCTGGTACGAGGTTGGTACCGTCCCGGTTGAAGAATTCCACCGCGCCACCGCAGAGGGCCTGGAGGCGGTAGAACGCGCCCTGCCCGAGAACCCCGGTGCCGCGGTGCTTTCCACGGTGCGCTCGCGTATTTGGTCCTCCGATATGGTGCTGGAGTACCTACCTGAGTTCGATACTGTGCTTGTACCGACCGGCGCGGCATTCGCCCTGCGCGTGTTCGGTTTCATCCCGGAAGGCTTCACGGGCGATCTGCCGCTCTTCGCTGCGCATGTAGGTTCGGAGGAGTGGCTGCGCATTGTGGCGCCCGCCGGTATGGTGCTGGTGCGCCGCGGTTCCGGTTCGCTACTCTAACTTTCCTCGAGACATTTCTAGATTTTTTACGCTGGTGGTGTGGGCTCTTTGCCTGCGCCACCAGCGGTTTTTCTATGCCGTATGACATCAACGGGGTAGTTGTAATAATGACATTCGATAGGGCATTACTTTACGAAAATAGGGTATTCTAGAGAGACTACGCCCTTTCACCGGGGCGTCTTTGACACACCGATTACCAGCCACACCGCACGGGAACTCTTCCGCCGCGCCCTCACCAGGCGCATTCTTCCCGTACGGTTCGAAAGTGAGACCTATATGGATCTGATTGCAGTCGACATTGACGGTACCCTTGCCAGCAACCGAGATCAGATGGACAAGTACCTGACCGGTTTCTTCGCAAGCAACCGCCGATTCTTCAAGGCCATCCGCAACGCCACGGTCAATGTTGAAATTGCCGACCGTGTTCGCGAAATCGCGGCAGACACCGGCGCAGAGGTCGTAGTAATTACCGGCCGCGATGGCACCTACATGAAGGAATTGAACCAGTTCATCGCCCGCGCAGGTCTGGAACCCAAGCACGTGTTCGCTAAGCCCGGCAACGACGGCTCCAACAGCCCCGCATGGAAGGACTCCATCATCGAGTCCTTGGTTGCTGACGGCAACCGCATTATCCACGCTTTTGAAGACAGGGAACACGAAGTGTACCTGCGCCGCGGCATTCCCGTGACCTGGGTTGCTCCGATTCGCGACTACACCGGCGAATGGCACTACGAGTCGATCGACATTGACCCGGTCGCCTGGGCTGCCGAGCAGCGTGAGAAGGAAGCCGCTCGTGAGCGTCAGAAGCGTCGCCTTGCGGAGGGCGTGCTTGCACACCAGAAGGCTGAGGCGAAGGAACGCAAGGCAAGCGTCGCGGCATAAAACCTGCACACTAACTTAAGAGCTGCGGTGGGTAACCCACTCAAACGAATGAGGCGCCGGAAGGATGTATTTCCTTCCGGCGCCTTATTTTTTGATGCCATATGCGTTGATCGAAGCTGATGTACTCGGCTGATTACACAGTTAGTTTACGCGGTGCCGAGCAGTTCACGTAGACGAGTCGCAAAGGGGCCCGCCAGCTTATGGTGCGCCTTCTCCTTCAGATGCACGCCATCAGCCATGTCACCCTCAGCCAGGTAGAGGCTCTGCCAGCCCGAGGTGTCCATGAACAGCACGCCGGTCTCGCGGGCACCCTGCCTTGCCACCTCGTTTGCCACGTGACGCTTATGCGCCACCTGCTTATCCGGTGCAGACGCCTCATCCATAGACACCACACCACCGAACACAATCTTCGACGACGGGTACATACGTCGCAGCTGCTCAATGACCTGAGTCTGGTGAGCGTTCACGTGCTCGCGCGCCTTCGTCTCATCCTCGTGAATGTAAATGTCATTGCCGGAGGCGTCCAGGTAAATCACGCCGGGGTTACCACTCGGCAGAGCCCAACGGCCGCCCATCACACCCTGATAGTAGGAAGGGCACACACCCTCGCGAGCGGTCACAAAACCCACGCCGCCGCAACGGAACAGGTACGGTACAAAACCCGCCTGCTTCAGGCCCAAACCAACCCAGGAGGTTGAGGTCACCTGCGAGTCACCAATCACCAGGGCATCCTTAGCGCCCAGAACGTTGGTGTTACGCGGCAGGCTGTTCGCCTTATCCCAGTAGAGTTCAGCCTTCTCAAACTTGGTGTACAGAACGCCGTTCTCGGAACGCCAGCTCACCGGCAGGCCCTCCCAGCCGGCAAAGTCGCTGTACCCGCGCTGCTTCCACCAGTGCGTGTAGACGCCGGATTCCACCGCGACCGGGCCGTACTTGGGGGTGTACATGACCACGCCACCCTTGAACTGCTGAACCAGCATGTCGGCGGCATCAGCGGAGGTGGGGAACGGCGCCTGAATCTCACCGGTTGCCTGCGCGCCCTCCTTGCCGAAGGCGTTCTGCGCGGTGCGTTCCATCTTCTGCGCCGGGGTGGTCGGTTCCGGAGTCGGCTCGGGGGAGGGGGACTCGCTGGGGCTTTCCTGCGCCGACTGGGTAGGCTCGGCGCCCGCAGCAGCGGTAGCGGCGGTGCCACCGGGCGCGATGAAGCCTCCTGCGGAGTACACGCCAAAGGAACCGGCGGCAACCACAGCAAGGATTGTGCCGGTCAGAGAAACTTTCGCGATAGGAGACTTGATAGAAGGCATGCACAACAGTATACGATAGGCGCAACCCCAAGTAGAGAGCTTTTGAGGGATATTCAAATGAAAATAACAAAAAATATGCACCGCAGTGACAAGAATTAGACTCGGTGCGCAAACCGGTATGCAAACCGGTGCGCAAACCGGTGCGCAACTTGGGGCACAACTCAAAATAGAACCGGCATAAACCCCATATAGAAACGTCCCCTCCCACCCCGAATCGGGGTAGAAGGGGACGAATAAAAACCCATGAGCAAAAACCTATGAGAGCAGGCAATGAACCCGCCTCAGCTCACAAGCATTGTTAGATGTCAGCCGCCTGAACCTTCAGCGCACGAGCCACGCCGTCGCGTGCCTCCGCAATCTGACGGTACAGAGCCGCAGCATCCTCAGGCAGAGAAGCCAGGTACGCCTCGGTACGCTCCAGCAGCTCAGCGGTCGGCTCGCTCGGGTACATGCCACCAATAATCTGCATGGAAATCTCGTGCGAACGCGAACGCCAAATACCCTCAATCTGCTCGAAGTACGGCTCATTGTACTGGGCAATCAGCTCGGGCTTGCCGGACTTGAAACCGGAAATAGCGTAACGCTGAATCATGTTCGACAGCTCGCCGGTCACCATGATCTTGTTCCAGTACTCAGCCTTTGCCTCCGCGGTCGGAATCGACGCGTATGCCTGAGCGGCGTACTGCTGACCGTTCGCGGTGTTGTCGTTCTCCAGCTCCGCAGCGATCTGCTCGGCGGAGAAACGGCCACCGGTAGCCAGGCGGCACACCAGGTTCCAACGCAGGTCGGCGTCAATGTCCAGGCCCTCAAGGGTCAGCTCACCCTCGAAGAGGCGCTGCACATTGTTGTACTGGTCCTCGGTGCGGGTCTGGTTGATGAACGCCTGCAGCAGCTGCAGCTGAGCATCCGAGTCGGGCTCTGCAACGCATGCCAGCTCCCAGAGACGGTCAGCGGCACGGTGGCGGGTCTCCTCGCGAGCCTCAGGAGCCACGAAGGAGTGCAGGGTAGCGGACAGGTTGTTGATCTGGGTGCGCAGAGCGGTGGAGTTGGTCTCCTTACCGATGTTGTTCAGCACCAGGTCAACGTACTTACGCGCCGGCATCTGAGCGTCACGCACGGTATCCCAGAGCGAACCCCAGACCACGCCGCGAGCCACGGACGAATCAATGTCGCCCAGGTGCTTGATAGCGGTCTCGATGGAACGCTCGTCCAGGCGAATCTTTGCGTACGCCAGGTCCTCATCGTTCAGCAGCAGCAGGTCGGGGCGCTTCTTGCCGAGAGCCTCCTCAACCACGGTCAGCTCGCCGTCAATGTCCAGCTCGATGCGGTCGGTGCGGGTCAGCTTGCCGTCCACCAGGTTGTAGAAACCAATTACCGCACGGTGCGGGCGCAGGGTCTCGAAGCCCTCAGCGTAGGACTGGCGAATACCCAGCGAAGAGATGTTGCCAGCCTCGTCGTTCTCAATCTCAACGGCGAGAGTGTTCACGCCAGCGGTCTCAAGCCACTTAGCGCTCCACGCACGCACGTCACGGCCGGAGGTGCGCTCCAGCTCAACCAGCAGGTCGTCCAGAACGGTGTTGCCCCAGCTGTGCTTATCGAAGTACACCTTCAGAGCAGCCATGAAGTTCTCCTGGCCAACCCACGCCACCATCTGACGCAGCACCGAAGCGCCCTTCGCGTACGTAATGCCGTCGAAGTTCACCTGAACATCGGCAAGGTCACGGATCTCAGCCACAATCGGGTGAGTCGAAGACAGCTGATCCTGACGGTACGCCCAGGTCTTCTCCGACGCGGCGAAGGTAGCCCACGCCTCCTTCGCGTAGCGGGTGTTCTCCGCTGCGGCCAGAGTCGACATGAACTCAGCGAAAGATTCGTTCAGCCACAGGTCGTTCCACCACTTCATGGTGACCAGGTCGCCGAACCACATGTGAGCCAGCTCGTGCAGAACGGTGATAGCGCGGCGCTCACGCAGAGCCTCCGCAACCTTGGAACGGAAGACGTAAGTCTCCAGATAGGTCACGCAGCCAGCGTTCTCCATCGCACCGGCGTTGAACTCGGGCACGAACAGCTGATCGTACTTCTCGAAGGGGTACGGGGTCTTGAACTGCTCCTCGTAGAACTCGAAGCCCTGACGGGTCAGCTCAAACATGTCCTCAGCATCCACAAACGGCATGAGGGACTTACGAGCGTACACGCCCAGCGGAATCACGCGACCCTCAGAGTTAGTCAGCTCGCTGGTGACCTTTTCGTAGGGGCCAGCCACAATCGCGGTAATGTACGAAGACATGCGCGGGGTCGGCTTGAAGAACCAAGTCTTCGCACGGCCGCAACCGCACTCCTTCTCCTCAACCTTCACCTCGGGCTGGTTAGACACAACCACCCAGTGCGAGGGAACGCGCACAATAAACTCGAACTCAGCCTTCAGGTCGGGCTGCTCAAAGACGGGGAACACGCGGCGGGAGTCCGGCACCTCAAACTGGGAGTACAGGTACACTTCGCCGTCGGCGGGGTCCACGAAACGGTGCAGACCCTCACCGGTGTTGGTGTAGAACATCTCTGCGTCAATGACCAGGGTGTTCTCAGCAGCAAGGTTCGGCAGCTGGATGCGCTCGCCGTCCGCCAGGTCGGTGCTCAGCTCTTCGCCGTTGAGGTTAATGGACTTGACCGAGGAGGTGATGGCGTCAATGAAGGTGGAGGCACCTTCCTGAGCGTCGAAGCGAATCTCAACCTTCGAGGAGAAGACGTCTTTGTCCTTCGGAAGGTCAAGTTCAATACGGTACGAGTGCACGCGCTTAATAATGGATGCGCGTTCGGTTGCCTCATTGCGGGTTAGGTTCAGGCCGGGCATACAGCTCCCTCTCCTTAGATGTGAATAGCGTGCCGTGTTGACACGCCCTGTCATGGTGCGCTGGTTCCCGAGGTGCGCGGCTCCTGCGACGCTGCATACGTAGCGCTGGAGGCGTTCAAGTTTGGGCGCGGCGAATCGGGACACCAAAAAGTGCCATATCCCACAGTCTACCGTATAGGTGGGGGTCTAGAAGGCTCCGCATTACCCGAACCCGCGCGAATTCGATACAGTTAAGACAGAAAAAACCCAAACGGGGAAGCGTATCCCACCTGATGGATGCGTGGCGCACTCTAGCAACGGCGCTCAGAACTGAGAACCGGCGCCTCCCACGAACGCACAAACGCACGTCACACCAAGACAAAATCACCAGGAGAGTACCTTGCGCGTACACATCGCAACCGACCACGCTGGCCTCGAGCTGAGCCACTACCTGATTGAGTCCCTCACCGCTGCGGGCTACGAAATGATTGACCACGGCCCCGCCGACTACGACCCGCTGGACGACTACCCCTCGTTCTGTATTAACGCAGCCCTTGGCGTGAAGCGTGACCGCGAGGCTGGCCTGGACTCCCTGGGTATTGTGCTGGGCGGTAGCGGTAACGGCGAGCAGATGGCTGCGAACAAGGTTGATGGTATCCGCGCGGCTCTGGCATGGAACCACGACACCGCGGCACTGGCTCGCGAGCACAACAACGCACAGGTTGTAGCTGTGGGCGGCCGCCAGCACAGCAAGGAAGAAGCGCTGGAAATCATCAAGGTCTTCCTGGCTACCCCCTGGACCAACGAGGAGCGTCACGCACGCCGTATCGGTCAGCTGGCTGAGTACGAGCAGACCGGCGACATTGCCGGCAAGCAGATTGACGCTGCCTAAGCTCTAAAATCTGAGGCGCATAGTGCAGGCTATGCGCCTCAGTCGTCTCTGCACCCCATATAATCCACGCTATTTCTAGCCGACAAGTTTTCGAGGAGAACCCGTGCCCGAAGGCCACTCCATCCACCGTATAGCCCGCCAAATCAGTGACGTCTTCACCGGCGAGCGCGTGCAGGTTTCCTCCCCGCAGGGCCGCTACGCTGAGGGTGCCGCCCTGCTGGACGGGCACACCATCACCGGGGCGTACGCGCACGGTAAGCACCTGTTCGTGACCTTCGAGAACGACCTGACCCTGAACGTGCACCTGGGTATTTACGGTAACTGGAGCTTCGGCGGGGACGAGACGTTCACGGGTGCTTCGAGCATTGGCGCGCCCCGCAAGATCGGCGAAAAAGAATACGCGGCGGGGGAGGGGGAACCCTACGCCGGTCCTCCCGAACCGAAGAGTACGGTGCGTTGCCGTATTGTTTCGGAGCACGGCTGGGCGGACCTGGTGGGCCCTACTATCTGCCGTACCCTCACCCCGGAGGAGGTGCGCACCGTCCGCTCCAAGCTCGGCCCCGACCCGCTCAACCCGGATGCCGACCCCGAACAGTTCTACCGCGCGGCACGTAAGAGCTCCCGCCCGATTGGTGTGATTCTGATGGACCAGGCGGCAATCTCCGGCGTGGGCAATATCTTCCGCGCCGAGTCGCTGTACCGCCAGGAAATTGACCCGCTACGCCCCGGCAAGAGCCTCAGCGACGAGGAGCTGAAGCGACTCTGGGAAGACAATAAGCACCTGCTGGTCATCGGCGTGCGCGTGGGGCGCATCATCACCACCGAACCCGAAGACCGCCCCGGCGTACCCGAAACCGAAGCGTGGCCCGACCACGCCAACTACGTGTACATGCACCACGGCGAGCCCTGCCGCCGCTGCGGAACCACCATCCGCATGGAAGAAATCGCAGGCCGCAAACTCTACTGGTGCCCCGGCTGCCAGGTCTAAAAACTGCTCAAATATTTGACAGTCCAGATGGAACCTCGATACTATAGTCAAGTTCCATTCCGGGGATGTAGCTTAATGGTAAAGCCTCAGTCTTCCAAACTGATTACGCGGGTTCGATTCCCGTCATCCCCTCGCACAATCCCCCCCGACGTTGTCGGGGGGATTTTTTGTGCTCGGGGATGAAGGGAATCGCTTACGCATGCGGATTTATTTCCTCGCGCGCTCGGAATCCGCACGCTCCAGCTCGTCATCCCCTCCACCTCGCATCCACACAAAACACCCTACAAAACCAAGGGAGATAGGGGAGTACGCGCTCAGTGGAAATAAACCGCGCACGAGCTGCTGTGTTGGGCATTTAGCGGGAAAACAGGTAAACTAGGGCACTGACTGTGTTAAACACGCAAGTGTGCAACACGGTCGGTTTCACGGGGCGTGGCGTAGCTTGGCTAACGCGCCTGCTTTGGGAGCAGGAGATCGCAGGTTCGAATCCTGTCGCCCCGACGTGAAACGGTTGCCGCGACGCTACAAGGTCGTGGCGCTCTTTCCACTAAGCAACCGCGGCACACACGATTCGTGCCGCACCGAAACTATATGAGGAGATCACGGACGTGAAGACCGCCGTCGAGAAGCTCAACCCGACCCTCGCAAAGATTGAGGTCGAGGTTCCCTTCGCAGAATTCAAGCCCTACCTGGACCGCACCTACAAGAACCTCTCGGGTCAGATCAGCGTTCCCGGCTTCCGCAAGGGTAAGCTGCCCAAGCAGCTCATCGAGCAGCGTGCGGGCTTCGACTACATCGTCGAGGCATCCCTGAACGACGCTCTGAACGACTACTACGCACAGGCACTGGGCGAGAACGAACTCTCCCCCCTGGCACAGCCCGAGCTGGACGTTCAGTCCCAGCCCTCCACCGAGAACCGTGAGGCAGACGTCAAGCTGACCATCACCGTCACCGTCCGCCCCGAAATCGAGCTGCCCAACTACGAGGGCCTCGAGGTTGAGGTTGACGAGGTAGAGGTCACCGCTGAGGACGAGGTTCAGGCACTGGACGCTCTGCGTGAGCGCTTCGGCACCCTGAAGACCGTTGAGCGCCCCGCAGCTGACAAGGACTTCGTGACCATCGACATCGCAGCTGAGATCGACGGCGAGCAGGTTGACGCAGCAAACGACCTGTCCTACCAGATTGGTTCCGGCACCATGCTCGACGGCATCGACGAGGCTCTGACCGGCCTGTCCGCTGGCGAGGACGCAACCTTCGAGACCAAGCTCTCCGGCGGCGAGCACGCAGGCGAGCAGGCAACCATCAAGGTCAAGCTCACCGCAGTCAAGGAGCGCGAGCTGCCCGAAGCTGACGACGAGTTCGCACAGCTGGCTTCCGAGTTCGACACCATCGAAGAGCTGAAGGAAGACATCAAGAAGCAGGTTGCAGAAGCTAAGGTTGCCGAGCAGGGCACCCAGGCACGCGACAAGGTCCTCGCAAAGCTCGTTGAGCTCGTCGAGATCCCCGTCCCCGAGAAGGTTATCGAGGACCAGCTCGAGCAGCACTTCAACAACCCCAACGCTGAAGCAGACCACGACACCGAGGAGCACCGCGCCGAGGTTCGCGAGAACACCGAGACCGCATTCAAGAACGAGATGGTTCTCGACGCTGTTGCGGACAAGGAAGAAGTGACCGTTGACCAGGCTGAGATGATCAACTACATCATCACCATGAGCTCCCAGTACGGCATGGACCCCAACCAGTTCGCACAGATGCTGGACGGCTCCGGCCAGGCTGGCGCACTGGTCGGCGAGGTTCGCCGCTCCAAGGCTCTGGCAGCAGTGCTGAAGACCGCAGTGGTCAAGGACACTAAGGGCAACGTTGTTGACCTGTCCAAGTACCTGGGCGAGGGCGAAGAGGCAGCTGCTTAAATCCCCGCCACGGTCTGCAAGAAGCCACCCCGCTAGAGGGCGTGAGCTGATTGCTTGAAACGTGTAGCCTCAGCGGGCATCCACCGAATTACCGGTTGGGTGCCCGCTGAGGCTCTTTTCACCCCAAACTATTCCGCACTCAAGTTATTCCGTACCGAGGTTTTCGCCTCTGCTTCACCCCCTGGCGAACGAACAACCCGAAGGGAAGCGGGGGAGAGCAACTATCGGTAAGGTAGTAGCAACGAAACTTTTCGCGTGCGCTCCGGCGCGTAAATCGCGCAAAGATGCAGCGAAGACCCATTAGAGAAGAAGAGGAAGAATGTCCAGCTACATGCCTCTGCCCATCGGCGCCTCCCAGGCAGCCGGCGTGGCGCCCGCGCCGTCTATGGCAACCCCCATCGTTGGTGCCCAGGAAGATTACGTCTACAACAGCCTCCTGAAGGAGCGCATTATCTGGCTCGGCTCCGAGGTGCGCGACTCCAACGCCAACCTCATCTGCTCCCAGATGCTGTTGCTCTCGGCTGAAGACCCCGAGGCAGACATCTACCTGTACATCAACTCTCCCGGCGGCTCCGTCACCGCCGGCATGGCTATCTACGACACCATGCAGCTCATCCCGAACGACGTGGTGACCGTGGTGACCGGTATGGCAGCATCCATGGGTCAGTTCCTGCTCACCGCAGGCACCATCGGCAAGCGCTACGCAACCCCGAACGCCCGCATCCTCATGCACCAGCCCCTCGGCGGTATTGGCGGTACCGCATCGGATATCCGCACCCAGGCTGAGCTGATTCTGGACATGAAGAAGCGCCTGGCAGAGATCACCGCTGAGCGCACCGGCAAGAGCCTGGAAACCATCCTGAAGGATAACGACCGCGACAACTGGTTCAACGCGGAAGAAGGCCTGGAATACGGCTTCTTCGACCACATTGCCACCACCGCCGGTAAGCTGCCCGAATCGAAGAACGCATAAGGGAGATGCACATGAACTACCTGCCGAACGATATCACCACCTCGGCGCCGGCTATGCCGAGCAACCGCTACGTGCTCCCCAGCTTCGAGGAGCGCACCCCCTACGGTTACAAGCGTCAGGACCCGTACGCAAAGCTGTTTGAGGACCGCATCATCTTCCTGGGCACCCAGGTGGACGACGCATCCGCTGACGACATCATGGCTCAGCTGTTGGTTCTGGAGGCGCAGGACCCCGAGCGTGACATCACCCTGTACATCAACTCGCCCGGCGGTTCCTTCACCGCAATGACCGCCATCTACGACACCATGCAGTTCATCCGCCCCGAGATCCAGACCGTGTGCCTGGGCCAGGCGGCATCCGCTGCGGCGGTTCTGCTGGCTGCCGGTACCCCCGGCAAGCGTCTGGCGTTGCCGAACGCTCGCGTGCTGATTCACCAGCCCGCGCTGAGCGGCCAGCAGGGCGGTCAGGCATCTGACATTGAGATTCACGCGAACGAGGTTATGCGTATGCGTGAGTGGACTGCACAGACCCTGGCACTGCACTCGGGCAAGACCTACGAGGAAGTTGACCGCTCCATTGAGCGTGACAACATTCTGACTGCGGCTGCTGCTCTGGAGTACGGCCTGGTCGACAAGGTGCTGGAGTCGCGTAAGCTGCGTAAGCCTGCGACCAACACCGCTATTTCCCACACCTAAACTTTAGTTTTGAGGAATACCCCGATTTTTCGGGGAGGGGCGGCATCGCTCCGTGTGCGAGCCTTCGGGCTGGTGCGCGGTGCGGTGCCGCCCCTTTTTGCGCTTTGCCGCTTCTTTTTGCGCTTGTCGGGTGGGGCGGCGAACCAAGCTGATATGTGGCGTTGACTTGCGCTTTCTTTGTGGTTTCTTGCGGCGCGTTGCCGTCATATGCCGATGTGAAAGCGTCCGCCGCCGTCATAAAAGACGCGCTTCGTCATATGCCCGGTAAGTCCGTCCATTTGGGGCGCGTAATTCTTGGTTCCGGGGTGAACTCCGGTAGCCTTAGAGAAGGAGAAAATTCGAGTATTTCATACCGTTTTCTCACTCAAGCTAGGGTGCCCACCACCCGCCGGTGCCCCTCCTGAGAAATCACCGCAGACATCAGGTCGTTGCCCCTTCTGCGCCGATTTCACCACGCCGATCGAAAGGGAATCTTCGTGGCCACAGACGTCATTGTGCCTCCCGAACAGCCCAACGCCAGCATGCGATGCTCTTTCTGCAAGAAGACTCGCGCGCAGGTCTTTAAGATTGTGCTCGGCCCGAACGTTTCGATCTGCGACGAGTGCGTGGAGCTATGCGAAGAGATCCTCGCTGAAGAGCGTCTGAAGGTGAAAGCCCCCGCCGCTGCGCCCGCGCCTCAGCTGGCTACTCCGCGCGAAATTTACAGCTACCTCAACGACTACGTCATCGGTCAGGACGCGGCGAAGCGCACCCTGGCGGTGGCGGTGTACAACCACTACAAGCGCATCCACGATATTGATAACCCGGTGTTGACCTCCCGCATTCTTTCGGCGACCGCGGGGGAGCAGGTGGAGCTGGGTAAGTCGAATATTCTGATGCTCGGCCCGACCGGCTGCGGTAAAACCTACCTGGCGGCAACCCTGGCGAAGAAGCTGGATGTGCCCTTCGCCCTGGTCGACGCAACCACCCTCACCGAGGCGGGTTACGTGGGTGACGACGTGGAGAACATTCTGTTGCGCCTCATCAACGCTGCTGACGGCGATATCGCCAAGGCTCAGCGCGGCATCATCTACATTGACGAGATCGACAAGATTGCCCGCAAGGGTGGCGAGAACCTCTCCATCACCCGCGATGTGTCCGGTGAGGGCGTGCAGCAGGCGCTACTGAAGATTATTGAGGGCACCGTGGCGACCGTACCCCCGGAGGGCGGCCGCAAGCACCCAGCGCACGCGAACATTGAGATTGATACCTCGAACATTCTCTTTATCGTGGCTGGTGCCTTCGACAATATTGACGACCGCATCGCGGCCCGCGTGGGTGCCGGCGGTATCGGTTTCGGTGCCGAACTGGGCAGTTCCGTGAAGAACCCGCTCGACCAGATCATGCCCGAGGACCTGGCGCACTACGGCATCATCCCCGAGCTGATTGGCCGCCTGCCGGTCATCTCGACCCTGAGCGAGCTCAACGAAGAAGAGCTGGCTCGCGTGCTGACCGAACCGAAGAACGCGCTGCTCAAGCAGTACCGTCATCTCTTCGCCCTGGACGGTGTGGAACTGATTATCGACGACGCGGCAATCGCGGCTATTGCGCGCCTCGCCGCCGAGCGCGGTACCGGCGCCCGCGGCCTGCGCTCCATGATGGAGCAGATTCTGCAGCCGATTATGTTCGACATCCCGGACCGCACCGACGTGGTGTCTATCGTCATCGGTGAGGACACCGTGCTCAACGGCACGGAGCCCCGCTACGTGCTGCAGGCGCCCGACCCTGAAGCCGAGACCACCCGCACCGCCAAGGGGGAGGCGAAGACCGCCTCCCTGAAGGCCGCGAAAGCTGACCGTCAGGCGGCATAACCGCATACTTCCAGCCGACAGGCTAGGGAATAAAGAAGCCGTCGCCCCGGTTATACGGGGTGACGGCTCACTAGCAGGTACCGCTCGCTGGCGTGTGCTGAAGAGCGTGTACCGAAGAATAAGCGCCGGCTCATAGAAGCGGCTGGCGCAACCGTATGAGAGAGGAACACTCATGACTGAGAACGCACCCGCACAGATTGATTTCTGGTTCGACCCGATCTGCCCCTGGTGCTGGATTACCTCCCGCTGGATTGGCGAGGTGCAGAAGGTCCGCAACGTTGAGGTGACCTGGCGTCCCTTCTCCCTGTCCATGCACAACCAGGGCCGCGACCTGCCCGCCGACTACCAGGCAGTGATGGACCGGTCCTGGGCGCCGACCCGCCTCATTACCGCTGTGCGCGAGTTGCACGGTAACGAGGTCATCAAGCCCCTCTACGACGCTCTGGGTGAGCAGATTCACCACAACAAGAACAAGGCTGATTCCTACCGCGACGCAATCGTCAAGGCGCTGGAGGAGGTAAACCTGCCCGCTGAGCTGGTGGACGTCGCCTTCACCGACCAGTACGATGAGCAGATGCGCGCCTCCCTGGACCTGGCGCTGGAGACCGTGGGCGGCACCGACGTGGGTGTTCCGCTGATTTCCATTAACGGCACCGCTTTCTTCGGCCCGGTCATCTCCCCGAGCCCCGCCGGTGAAGAGGCTGGTAAGCTCTTCGACGGCGCCCTGGCGCTGGCTTCCTACCCCGGCTTCTTTGAGCTCAAGCGTCCCCGTAACGTGGGCCCGATTTTCCACGGCGAAAACGGCGAAGCCTAAGAACCCTGCAATGTGCTGAGATTCCTGCAATGCGCGCAGGCTTGGTAGAGTCTGCGGTCGTAGAGCAAAAAGTACCGCCCGGTCATGTA
Organism: uncultured Rothia sp.; assembly: GCF_963507905.1. GTDB lineage: Bacteria > Actinomycetota > Actinomycetes > Actinomycetales > Micrococcaceae > Rothia. The sequence goes on from NZ_CAUOUU010000002.1 coordinate 138,737, forward strand.
CTGACTGGGCGGTACTTTTTTATTCACTATGTTGCGCTGAAACGTGCAATCTACGCGCGGTGAGGGTTGCTTGCAGAGGTAGCCTTGCGTGCCTTCTGCGCATTGTGCGTCTTCTGTGCCTTCAGCGCTTTCTGTGCTTTCTGAGCCTTGCGCTGTGCCCTGTGCTCCAGAACCTTCGGGTGCGTTGCACGCTGCACGATCTTCGTATCGCGCATGTGGAAGGTGCGGGTTGCCGTGTACTGGACCGCCGCATCCGAGGTGAACGCCAGCATCGCAAACACCGCAACGCCCAGCTGGAAGAAAATCGTGGACAGCGGCAGGGACTGGTGGCCCCACAGCACACCACCGGTAATCGCCGCGAAGTTCAGCGCCGTCAACAGCAGAGCCAGGCGACGAGCCTTCGACGAGCCGCGCAACGTGCTCCACAGCAGGAACAGGTGCACCGCCGAATAAATTGCTACAAAACCCACCAGCACGGTGCCGGTAATGGTGAGTAGCACGTTGCTATCCACCTGATCGAAGAGGTCCAGCAGCTCAATGTCGTTGCCGGAGCCTTCCTCCAGCAGCTTGGCGCGAAGTGCCGGGCGGCTGAGCGCCAAAATGACGCTGTTGACAATGTCGGCGAGGGTCACAGCGATGAGCATACCCGAACCAACCAGCAGGCTCAGCGGCATGCGGTACGCCAGGTCGTGCGCACTGGAGAGGTGAATTTCTTCCTGCTCCTGCGGCTCCAGGCCCTCATTGTTCAGGACGATGACCGGGAGTGCGCCGTCCGTGCGGATCGCGTCGCCGCCACCGTTACGGGCGTGGTAGCCGGAGGAGAAATCGTGCAGAATCTCAACGTGAGTTTCCGGGTGGGCGTACTGAATGGACTCCACAATGTAGTCGCGTTCAAAGTCGGTTTCAGCGTCAATGCGGTGCGTGACCTGCAGAGTGAAGAAACTGAAACCCACACCGGAGTCGTACGTGCCCGCCGCCAACCAATCCACCTGGTGACCGCCCGGCAGAAGCCATCCGTCCGGGGTTTTCCAGAAGCGCACGTGGTGGCGCTTCTCGGGGTTGCCGTCCACTTCCTTCTGGTAGGCGAAAGCCTGCGTCTTACCAAAAATTTTCAGCGGGGAGACGGGCGCCTCCGCGTAGGAGCGGCGGGTGATGGTGGAGAGAATAATCTTCCAGGAAGAGACGAGGGTGACGTTGTCAGCGCGGGTCCAGCCTGCGTCCTGCATGACCTGGTGAATCTGCTCCTCGGTACCAATCAGACCGATATTGACCGGGTCGCCGAGCAGGCCGTCCGGGGTGCGGGTGCGCCCAATAAAGTAGTCGGGCACGTAGATGCGGGTCATGATCGCGTGAAAACGCGGTAGCGTCAGGTACGCGGTGACCGCCCAGAAAATGAAGGCAATGGGGAAACCCCAGAAAGAATGGCCAACCGTATTCGCCAGAATCATGAAGGTCAGCACGAGGGCCGCGATGCCGGCGAAGATAAAGAAGAGAGTGTCCCAGAAATCAACCCAGAAGCTACGCGGCACGAGGTCCTGCGCCGCGCCGCGCGTATCAATATCGCCACGGTAGACCGGTGGCGAGGTGACTGGGGGAGCAACATCGCTACGTATAGGCCGTAGGACGCGTTTTTGGTGGGACATTCCCGCCCTTTCTGAAACATAGTTAGGCTCTTTGAATATCACATAACTATAGCAAGGGGCGGGTTGCCAGATGCGTCCGTTCCGGCAGGGCTTAATCGCTTGGCTCGATAGCCCCGCCGCGGAATCACGGGTCGCTTCAATGCGCGGAGCGTGAGCTGAAAATGCGTTGAAATGATGCGACGAAAAAGAGAGAAACAGGGGGAGTGCTAACCCTATTCGTACCTTCCCAGAGCAGGGAAGGGGAGCACAGGGATGTACTGTGCGGGGATTCCCAGCAGCGGGAATTCCTATTCGGGGAGGGGCTTAGCCTCAACCGCGGCGCGTGCCGCAGCAATAGAGCTTTCGTGGTGCAGCATATCGCGGCTTTCACGCATGAGGCGCACCCACTTGCGGGTCAGGTCCTCAAGCTGCTGGGCGGTCAAAGAACCGGAGGCGATGCTCGCCTCATCGGCGGCGGCACTGGTGGAGATGTGGTGATGCCAGAGTTCGTACACTTCGTTGGTGTAGCTGGCACGTAGCGCCTGGGCATGTTCGCGTGCCTGGCTGATGTATTCGTTCAGGCTTGCGCGGTAGTGCTGAAGCTGATCGGGGGAAATGTTTGCTTGCGCTCCTGGCGGTGAGCTGACTGAGCTCTGCCTCGCATGAGGCTCTTGCGGTAATCCGGAAGATGAAGAGTGTGAATTCATAGTAATTATGGGTGCGCCTACTTTGGCGCGGGTCAGTGTCAGGGCGCATCGCTGCACCTGACGGGTGGTTTCTGTCGTGCGGTTGGTCGGGGTATGTCTTGCTCGTACCGGTGATTTGTCTGTTGCTGAAGTTGAATAGAGGGTTGTTCCTGCTGGTAAAACCCTCGCATCAACAATCATACATAAGTGACAGTCAATCTCATAAGGTTGATTATGCTCTTTGCACATTGATGAACAGAAAAAGGGATTGGAAATCCCACATAATCCCTACAGGACAGCAGACTAAAACCCACATTATTGAGGGAGGTGGTTGTGAAGGTTCTCCCGGATGGGCGCAGGCACCCACGGGTGCCGAATATGTAAAGCCTCTAGTCAGAGTCGTAAAAGCGCCCTGCAAAGCACCGCGCGCAGTCGAGCATCATGCTTTCCGAATATCTTGCCTGCAGAAACCAACGAACCGCAGGCACAGAAAACGGGGCGGTACCGTTAACCAGTACCGCCCCGTTATCAACACCAAAGTGGCGTCATAAAATCAAGCGATAAACGCTCAAGTGCGATTACTCAGACGCGATTACTCAGCTGCTTCTTCCACAACGAGCACAACATCGCGAACCTCCAGCTCGCCCTCAGCTGCCACCAGGGACAGCTCACGAGCGTTACCGGCAGCCTTCAGGTCAGCCAAGCCAGCGGCAATGCGATCCAGCTGAGCCTGAGGAGCCGCAATAGTAGCGGACTCAACCTCGGTGCGCTGCTTAACCTTCGCGTCGCTCTTAGCCTTACGCAGGCCGCCCAGAGCCTCAGCAACATCCGGCAGGATCTGCTTCAGCGACTCAATCTGAGCCGGGTCAGCGTCCGCCAGGACCCACTGAGCAGAGATGCCAGCAGTCGGGTTCTGTGCGGAGTACTCAGCCAGCAGGGTACCCTCCAGGATGGGCAGTGCCTGCGGCCACTCGGCGCGGTGTACGCTACCTGCACGCCACCAGGACCAAATCTCTTCGGTCACGAACGGCAGGAAGGGCGCGAACAGACGCAGCAGGGCATCCAGGGTGGTTGCCAGCGCGGCAAGAACGGAAGCCTGCTCCTCCTCACCGCGAGCACCGTACGCACGGTCCTTAATCAGCTCGACGAAGTCGTCGGTGAAGGACCAGAAGAAGCTCTCGCAAATCTGCAGGGCACGAGCGTACTCGTACTTCTCGAACGCAGCGGTTGCCTCTTCAATCAGGTACGCCAGGCGAGCCAGCAGGGAGCGGTCCAGGGCATTGATGAGCACGCGGCCCTGAGCCTGAGAAGTAATCACGGACTTCTCGGTAGCGCCCAGGTTCAGCACGAACTTGGATGCGTTCAGCAGCTTAATCGCAAGGCGGCGGCCAATCTTCATCTGACCCTCGTCGTAGGCGGTGTCAGCACCCAGGCGAGCGGAAGCCGCCCAGTAGCGCACAGCGTCCGAACCGTACTTCTCCAGAACCTCGTTGGGGACCACAACATTGCCCTTGGACTTGGACATCTTCTTGCGGTCCGGGTCCAGAATCCAGCCGGAGAGCGCGGTGTTGTACCACGGCACGGAGGACGCCAGGGTCTCCGCGCGAACAGCGGTGGAGAACAGCCAGGTACGGATAATGTCGTGACCCTGCGGACGCAGATCCATGGGGAAGGTCTTCGCGTGCAGCTCCGGGTCCACGCCCCAACCGGTCGCAATCTGCGGGGTCAGGGAGGAGGTAGCCCAGGTGTCCAGAACGTCCGGGTCGGCGATGAAGCCGCCCGCTACGCCGCGCTGATCCTCGGTGTAACCGGGAGCAGCCTGCGATGCGGGATCAACCGGCAACATGTCCTCAGAAGGCAGAATCGGGTTCTCGTAGTCCGGCTCGCCCTCAGCGTCCAGCGGGTACCAGACGGGGAAGGGAACGCCGAAGAAGCGCTGGCGAGAAATCAGCCAGTCGCCATTCAGACCCTCAACCCAGTTCTCGTAGCGGCTACGCATGAAGGAGGGGTACCAGTTCATCTCACGGCCGCGCTCGATGAGCTTCTCGCGGCGTGCAGCGTCACGGCCACCGTTGCGGATGTACCACTGACGGGAAGCAACGATTTCGAGGGGCTTGTCACCCTTCTCGTAGAACTTCACGGGGTGGGTAATCGGCTTGGGGTCGCCGTCCATTTCGCCAGCCTCAACCAGCATTTCCACGACGGTCTTCTGTGCGGTGAAGACGGTGGTGCCCGCCATGCGTTCGTAGCGCTCACGGCCCTCGGCGGAGGTGATCCACTCGGGGGTTTCGCGGGAGAAGCGGCCGTCGCGGCCGATGAGGGCGCGGGTGTCCAGCTGCAGTTCACGCCACCAGGTGACGTCGGTGGTGTCACCGAAGGTACAAATCATGGCGATACCGGCACCCTTGTCGGGCTGTGCCAGCGGGTGCGCCTTAATTTCGACCTCAACGCCGAACAGCGGGGAGGTGACGGTGGTGCCGAACAGCGGCTTGTAACGCTCGTCGTCGGGGTGCGCCACGAGAGCCACACAGGAGGGAAGCAGCTCGGGGCGGGTGGTCTCAATCCAGACCTTCTCGCCGTTGGGGCGGTGGAAGCTGATGCGGTGGTACGCGCCGGGGCGTTCCTTATCTTCCAGCTCAGCCTGTGCCACTGCGGTGCGGAAGGTGACGTCCCACATGGTCGGTGCTTCTGCCATGTAGGCGTTGCCTGCTTCCAGGTCCTTCAGGAAGGCGAGCTGGGAGACCTTACGGGAGTGCGCGTCGATGGTGCGGTAGGTGCGCGACCAGTCAACGGACAGACCCAGGGTGGTGAAGAGGTTTTCGAAGACCTTCTCGTCTTCAACCGCGAGCTCTTCACAGAGTTCAATGAAGTTGTTGCGGGAGATACGCGGCCACTTTGCCTGGCTGCGGTCGGGCTTGGGGGTGCCGTCTGCCTTCCAGGTGATCAGGTCACGGAAGGAGTCGTTGTCTGCCACGGAGGGGTCGCAGAGAACGCCGTAGTAGTTCTGAACGCGGCGTTCGGTGGGCAGGCCGTTGTCGTCCCAGCCGAGGGGGTAGAACACGTTCTTGCCGGTCATGCGCTGGTAGCGTGCAATGACGTCGGTCTGGGTGTAGGAGAACATGTGACCCACGTGCAGGGAGCCGGATGCGGTCGGCGGCGGGGTGTCAATGGAGTAGACCTGTTCGCGAGTGGTGTTCTCGTCGAATGCGTAGGTCTTCTCGTCGGCCCAGCGCTGCGAGAGCTTCTCTTCGAGGCCTTCGAGGGCGGGGCGGTCGGGAACGTTAATCTGTACGGGCGAGTCTGAGCCCAAAATGTTTTCAGCCATAACGGCTATTTTCTCATATTCACGGCATTCTCTCAGCTCCAGGGGAATTCTGCGCTGTACCGCGCTGTTCGTACTGGTCGATGGCGGCTTCTAGACGTGCCAGGAGGGGCCGGTACCTGCGCGTGAACTGTGCCCGACGTGCCGCTGCGCGGACCCCGGTGGCGTGGGCGAGTTCCTGCCAGCTGGCGGGGTCGAGGTAGCTCTGCCCGAGCAGCAGGTGAACTTCGGAACTATAGGGGGTTCCGGTAGTGGCGCGGATGCTGCGCGCACGCTGCTGGAGGGAGCGCCTCTGCTCCTGGAGGGTAATGATGCGGTAGTTTTTGGTGTTCATGGGGTGACTTGGATGGGCTGCAACTGGGGTGTTGCGTGCTCGTTCTGGAAGGGGAGAGGTGTATTTCTGCCGGGCTGGTCGTCAGCTTCGGTGCCGCCTGAGCGGCAAGGATAACCAGGCAACCTGCGCCGGGTGAGTATTTGAAGTGTAGGCGCGAAGAACACTCCACCTCAACACACCGCCTCAACAGCCCGCGAATCCTTCTCAGGGACGCTGGGGCGGCGTAGACTGAAAGTACACGACCTTTGAGGAGCAGCCAATGAGTTCTCTTAGTATCTTCGGTTTGGGCACGACGGAAACCGTGATTCTGATTCTTCACGTGATGCTGGTTGCGTTGTGCATCTGGCATTTGACGGTGCGTAGCGGTTACGGCGAGGCGCGTATGCGTTTCGTGCTACCGGTGATTGCGTTCATGCCCGGTGCGGCGATTCTGTACATGATGTCGGCTCGTGAGGGCACGGTCCCCCCGGACACGACGAAGACCGGCAGTAGCTCGCCGGTGTATTTTGAGCACCGCCTCGGCTACCGCGATGGTGGTAGGAGCCGTTGGGGTCTGCCGCGCCGCCGCAGGTAGTAGCCTGACGGGGGTGCCGGGTGGTTGTGGCGCCGGCGCCTATCTCACTATCGAAAATTTCAAAATATATGCCCGCGAGTCTGCTCGAACAGAGCACCCGCGGGCATCACTCTACTAGGATTAAAGTATGACTGAGAACACCCACATTCCTGCATCTCCTTTCCTGCCTCATACCGGCGTCGGCAAGGTTGCCGTGGTGACCGGCGCATCCAGCGGTATTGGTCGCGCTACCGTGCAGCAGCTCGTGGCGAGCGGCTGGACCGTCTACGCCCTGGCGCGCCGTACCGACCGCCTCTACACCCTCTACGCGGAGACCGGTGCTCACCCGGTGACCTGCGACGTGACCGACGAGCACTCCGTCCGCTTTGTTGCCGAGCAGATTCTGGAAGAGCAAGGCACCATTGACGCCCTGGTCAATATTGCCGGCGGCGCTATCGGCGTGGATAAGGTCGCAGACGGTAAGACCGTCGACTACCTGAAGATGTACCAGATGAACGTGCTCGGTATTCTGCACATGGTGCGCGCCTTCGCGGAGGCTCTGCGCCTGAACGGTCACGGCACAATCCTGAACCTGACCTCCACCGCTGCCGAGCACGGCTACGAAGGCGGCGCCGGATACAATGCGGCGAAGTTCGGCGCTCGCGGCCTGACCGAGGCGCTCCGTCTGGAAGAGGCAGAGAATAATATTCGCGTGATTGAGGTTTGCCCGGGCATGGTGCACACCGAGGAGTTCTCTCTGAACCGCCTGGGTTCCAAGGAAGCCGCCGAGCGCGTCTACGCGGGCGTTGAAAAGCCGCTGACTGCTGAGGATGTGGCGCAGACGGTGACTTTTGCGCTGAATGTTCCGCACCACGTGAACCTGGACCGCATCACGATTCGCCCGGTGGCTCAGCCGAGCCAGTTCAAGGTGATCCGCAAGGAGAGCTAAACTCGCGGCACGCCGTGACGCTTGATCCTCAGTGAGGCTTTGGTAGCCCCGCCTGCATCCGCGTGAGTTGGATACGGGCGGGGCTTTTCTCTGTGTTCCCAGAATGTATATAGAGGGCATATATGAAGGTGCTTGAGGGGTGTTGAGAGGTGGGGGAGAGGCATAAAGGGGAACTTGAGGGAAATATAAAGTGGTACGTGAGACTTTAAGGTTCACTAAGATGAAAATGGTGGGTTAAAAATACCCATGGAACACCCTATATTTTCTTCAAATGTAATCAAAAGATAGGGTTATATGTCCTCGTGTGTCAGTAGATGGGCGCAAAATCCCCGAATTGGTCTGCATTAAACCTCAACTTAAGGGGTGGTTTTATAACGATTTCATTACAGTTATGCAAAGGTGACGGTAAGCGGGTTAAACATCCAGGGGCAAATGCTAGCCTTTTAGCAGTCACACCCATGTATGGGCCTACTGCACCTTCAAAGACGGGGGCGCACCACGGTAGGTTCAACACCGATAATCAGAGATCGAGGAAAAATGTCGAAGACTACCCGTCGCGTTTACAAGATCGCAGCAGCGGCAGCCTTTACTGCTGGTTCTGTGGCAGCAATCCCGGCAACTTTCGCGGCAGAAGCACCCGCTGATCAGCAGCAGCAGGTTGTCGACCAGAAGGCAACCGCTCAGACTTCTTCCCTGCCTGGCGGCAACGCAACCGAGACCCCCAAGGCTGAAGCTCCTAAGACCGAGGCTCCTAAGGCTGAGGCTCCTAAGGCAGAGACCCCCAAGGCTGAAGCACCTAAGACCGAGGCTCCGAAGGCTGAGGCTACCGAGGCTCCTAAGGCGGAAGCACCTAAGACTGAGGCTACCGAGGCACCTAAGACCGAGGCTCCCAAGGCTGAAACCCCCAAGGCTGAAGCTCCTAAGGCTGAGGCAACTGAAGCACCTAAGGCTGAAGCTCCTAAGGCTGAAGCTCCTAAGGCTGAAACCCCCAAGGCTGAGACTCCTAAGGCTGAGGCCCCTGCTCCTGCAACCCCCGAGCCCACTACCCCCTCCACCCCGGCTCCCGAGGCGAAGCAGGCTAACCCCTTCGTCTCCATCGAGAACGCACGCTTCTCCGGTGATGCGCAGTTTAACACCGTGAGCGTTGTTGGTACCGGCTTCTACGGCGAGAAGGTCGGCCCCGGCGTTCAGGTCAGCATCTACGCGCTGGATGAGAACCAGCAGATTACCGGCGACGTCATTACCACCGTGTCCGTGTCTGCGGACCAGATTCAGGATGGCTCCTTCAAGACTTCCTTCACTGTCGAGGCAAGCAAGCTGCCCGCCGGCGCTTCTTACGCCCTGGTTGCTGTAAGCAACCCGCAGGCTGCTCAGGCTGACCAGAAGCTCGTGGCTCTCTCCTCCTTCAAGGTCACCGAGACCACCTCTACTGAGGCTCCGAAGACCGAGGAGACCCCCGCTCCTGAGGCTCCCAAGACCGAGACCCCGGCACCCGTAACCCCGGCGCCGGAAACCCCGAAGGCTGATGAGACCCCGGCACCCGAGGCTCCCAAGACTGAGGCTCCCAAGGAAGAAACTCCTGCTCCGGAAGCCCCCAAGGCTGAGACTCCGGCCCCCGAGGCACCTAAGGCTGACGAGACTCCCGCTCCCGCAGCACCCGAGAACGCAACCCTCACCACCGAGGACGCTTCCCTGGATCCGAACGACCAGTACAACGTTCTGACCTTCAACGGCTCCGGCTTCACCCACGAGTCTGTTGCTAACGGCGTGCAGATTGCAATCTTCCGCCTGGATGCAAACGGCAACATCACCGGTGACGCTCTGGCAACCCACGATATTCCTGCTTCTGAAATCGTGAACGGCACCTTCCGCGTCAAGGTCAGCGTTCTTGCAGAACTGCTGCAGCCCGGTTACGCCTACGCAATGGTGGCAACCAGCGACCCGAACGGCCTGGTACACCAGGTTGCAGTCACCACCGCTACCGTGAGCGATGCGAACAACCCCGCACCGACCCTGCCGGCAGCTACCGAGGACGATAACACCACCGTTCGCGATAACGGCGACGGCACCACCAGCGTCTTCACCGCTGAAATGCGCGAAGATGGTTCGGTTGTTGTAACCGAGACCCGCATGCCCACTTCTCAGGCACCCAAGGCTAAGGTTGGCAACGCATCCGCTGCTACCTCTTCGAAGGGCCACGGTCTGAGCACCTCCGGTACCAAGGGTTCGACCTCGACCTCTTCGTCGGCTTCTTCTTCCTCTTCGAAGCAGCAGCTGGCGCACACTGGCGCTGAGGGTGTTGCGGGTATCGCAGGCGTTGGCGCCGCAGCTCTGATTGCTGGTGCCGCACTGATGCTCCTGCGCCGCCGCAGCCTCTAATAGCTCAGGCTCTATAGCCAGGCTCTGAAAATCTGATGCTCACCGCACGGTGAGTGCGGCAAGTGCCGTCAATACTCTGAAAAGGGTATTGGCGGCACTTTTGCGTGTTAGCAGTTTTGAAATGGAGGCGGGTGGCAAAGCGTGTGCGGCAAGCAGGGGGGCGCGGGTGTTCTCTTTCGTGGTGGAGGCGCGGGGCGGTGTGACGGAATGATTCTGCTGGCTTATTTGGCGCGCAATTATTGGTACGCATGCTTGTAATCAATGCGCATGTAAAAGGGGTGTGACCTGCGATTTTTTCACTTAAAAGAAATAAATTAAATGCATGAATGTGCAGAATATTTTTATCTCAAATCCATTAAAACTGCATATGCATGCAATAAAACCTTGAGCTTCAAGGGAGAGTTGAAAAATTTTACCTAGTCCATGCAGTTTGAGTGCTCTTGATGCTGTTCTGGAGGGTAAAAAATATGCCGTGTGGGTTATTGCACAGGAAAATAGTTAGGACGTAAAGCGTCTTTACAGCAATAACAAGAAAAGTATTGTTAGTGTGGAATTACCGATAAATAGAGCGATTCCCTTCGCGGTAACTTCCACCAATACATGAACGTTATGACTAGTCCGTACGTTATAGCGGTCAATCCCGAAGAGACACCCGTCCAACTTCGATCCGTGGCCCCTCCGGAGGGTATCGTTCACACTCACAGAAAAGGTGTGTTCCATGCCCGAACCCGCTCACTCAAAAACCCGAGCAACAGCCGCTATTGCTGCTTCCGTCCTGTCCGTCACCGGTGTTGGTGCTGCGCACGCAGATGTGCAGGTGCAGAATACCGGTGGAATGACTTCACCGACTGCGGTGGAATCCGACAATCCTCCCTCCGTGGCAAACGCAACCCCCGTTGAAAACGTTGCTACCCAGAACTCCCCGCAGGTGTATGTCGAGCAGGGCGTCGTCATTAACCCGGCACGTTCCCAGAGCATCACCGTCACCGGTGAAGGCTTCACCGGCGGTGCCGTTGAGCGTTACGGTGTGGCGGTGTACGTGAGCGAATACCGCCAGTATCCCCTCTACGCACTGGGTCGCGGCTCCGCAGTGACGATGACCCTCGTGCCCGAACTCGATGTGGACGGTGGCCGCTTCAGCACCCAGTTGACCCTGCCTGCAGGTATCCTCGACCCCAACCAGCAGTACGTCGTCGCAACTGCCGTGGTCGACCCCGGTAAGGGCTATGCGACCGAGGACCCCTCCTATAACTCCTCCGCACCGCTGGAAGTGCTGCCCGCCGACACCCAGGATGAGCCGCTCAATGCTCAGATTCTTTCGGGGCAGCTGGAAATCCCGCAGGATAAGAACCTTGTCGTCTACAAGGTCACCGGTCTGGGTGAGGCGCAGGCTTTCGAAGTCATGACCTACGCCTACGCCCTGGATAGCCAGGGTAACCGCATTCTGCTCGCTGCCTCTCCCGCGCGCGCCGACGTTATGAACGGCACCCTCCTGGATGGCATTGAAGTGCCCGGATCCAGGCTGGAAGAAGTGCAGGCTGTTCACGAAGACCTGCGCTATGTGCTGAGCGTTGAGGTTGCACCCTCGGCCGCTAATGGTTACACCGCCCAGGAAGTTGAGGTTCCTTTCATGAATGGTTGGAATGTACAGCACGGCTCCGCTCCGGTTGCCACCGCCGAGCGCGCAATGGCGGAGCAGGCGCAGTTTGAGAAGAAGCAGTTCCAAGAGGACGCGCAGCCCGAGCAGGTTGCCCAGGCTACCCCGAGTGCGCAGTCTGAGCAGGCTGCCTCGAGCACGCAGTCTGCTCAGGCAGTTGCCGCGAGCCCCGTCGAGCAGTTCGACCACGTACTGCCCGAGGACGACCCGCGCCGCCACTACAGCCTGCCGCGCAACACCGTCTTTGACCGCGTCCACGACACCACCGAAGAACAGACCAACAACACCGCTAACCCCGTGATGACCGCCCGCCTGCATGTAGAAGAAACCGTAGTTCCCGAAAACGACTCCGAGAAGACTCTGACCGTGCGTGGTGAGGGCTTCGCCGGCGTCGGCTCGGTGCACCTGATGGTTAGTGCTGTCGACGAATACGGCGTGGCAACCGGCGGCATGATCGCCTCGGCTGATGTCTCTGAGATTGACGCATCCGGCGCATTTAGTGCTCAGGTGCAGATTCCCGGCTCGGCGCTCAAGCCCGGCACCACCTACCGCGTGAGCGCTGTGGCGGAGGATGAGCAGGGCACCGTGCGCATGGTCAACGGTGGCTTCACTGTTGAGCGCGATAGCGTGGACAATGCGCCCGCAACCCCTGAGCAGGATGCACCTGCGACTGAGGCTCCCGCAGCTGATACCTCGGCACCTTCTGAGTCTGCTGCTTCGGAGCCTGCTCCCGTGGCTGATCAGGCTTCCACTGCCGAGCAGAAGGCGGGGGAGGGCAGCGCCGAGCAGAAGAATGAGGCTCCGGTTGCCACCCAGAACGCCTCCCAGAACGCCCCTGTTCAGAACGCTTCCGCACAGAAGGGCGATGCTCAGAAGGTTGAGGCGCAGGCGTCTGGCTCCCAGAAGGTTGGCGCTGCTACCCAGCCGAAGCGCGAGCAGCTGGCGGCTACCGGCGCCTCCAATATGCTGGTCATTAGTGCCGCTGGATCGCTGTCACTGCTTGCCGGTATGCGTTTGAGCCGTCGTCGCCGTAGTGAGATGCAGCTCAGTTCTCGCCGCTAAAACAGGTCAATTATTGCCCCACTAGGCAAAACATACACATAGATGTAGGGATGTCCGAAATGCAAGATTCGGGCATCCCTACATCTTTAACTTTTTCTAAGGTTATACCTATAATTTAGAGTGCTGTCATAGACGGTACTATCACTCTTTAGCTCCTCGTTCACCCGAGGTAGGAGTCGCTGTGAAGCGCCTCCGGTCACCGATATCAGAGAACCGTTATTCTGCGCCTACTTCCGACCTTTGGGCGCAGGAGTCACATGACGATTCATCACACTCACTCACGAAAATAGGTGACCATGTTTTCCACGCAGCGTTCCTGCCGCGGCGCGGCGCTAGTAGCGTCTGCCGCCCTCGGTTTGGGCGGCTCCGTCGCGCCTGCAACTCTGGCCCCCGCCACCTTCGCATCTGCCGCTCACGCGCAGACTCAGCAGTCTCCGAAGCCTGAACTTCCCATCGCTGTTGCCACCGATGTGGTCAGCCACAACATTACCCTGGACTTGGTTGCTCAGAGCAAGGACTACACCCTGCTCTCGTTGACCGGCGTAACCTCTTTGGAGAACCTGAAGGTTCGCCTGGTCGCTATTTCCGTTGACGACGGTCCCGTGGCCGCGATGACTGTTCCCGCCTCCCAGATGACTGCCTCCCTGAACGATGAGGGTGCGCTGGAGGTCAGTATTCACCAGCGCCTGAACGTTGAGCAGCCGTACATGATCGAAATTGAGAATCTAAGCAACGGCGAGACTGTCTCCGTTGAGTTTATGCCTGAGCATGGTGTAACAGCCGATGAGATTATGGCTAGCCGCCAGAACATTTTCTTCCCCGATACCCCCGGTGTTCCCCGCGTTAACCGTGTGGAGGCGAACCCCGCCCCCGAGGTGTCCCTGAGCCCCAGCGCATCCCCGAGTGTCGCGAAGGATAGCCCGCGTCCGACGGTTGCCCCGGCACCTTCTGAGGCCCCGTCTGCATCGCAGAGCGTTTCGGCGCGTCCTTCTGCGAGTGCATCCGCTAGCGCCTCGGTGAATGCGTCCGCGAGCCCTTCCGAATCGGCGTCCAATGACACGGCACCTGCCGAGGTGACCGAGGACCGCCTGCTGGTGCACTCCCGCTCTGATCGGGCTCCCGCGGAGACCCGCGAGGCGACCTTGGAAATCTCTACCGCAGAGTTGCGCGGTTCGGATGAACTGCAGCCGATTAGCGTGCGCGCCAGGAATGTGGCGGAGAGCAGCCTCGGCTATGACGTGATGGTCTTTGAAATGCCCGTCGATGGTGGTGCCGTGGGTTCGCCGTTGGCGACCACGCATGTGAGCCCTCAGCAGGTGACTGATGCTTCTTTCTCTGCTGATTTGAAGGTTCCCGGCACCTCGTTGAATGCGGGTAAGCGCTACCGTGTGGTTGTGGTGGGTGGTGACTCCACTGAAGAGTTGCAGCTCATGGCGACCAGTGCTTTTGGTGTGAGCGTGATTCAGCGTGCTGTTCCTGTGGACCCGGCTCCGAAGCCTACGAATACTGTTGTTCGCCCGCTGGTCCCGGTGATTTCTGAGGCGAATCAGCGTGTGAGCCCTTCGGTTCCTTCGGGTCGTGTGGACTCTTCAGATACCTCTGCAGACGCTCAGGGTCTGGCGACTGATTCTGTTGCTAAGATTCCGTCGGTGGATGGCGCTCTGGGCTACATTGTGCAGGCGCAGCAGTCTGCGCGTGCGATTACCGCGCAGGCTCGTAGTGCTGTGGCTGAGACTGCGGTGGTTCCTTCGACGATGGTGATGTCTGGTTATGCGGTGATGCTACCGGGTCGTACCGTGGTGAACCTGCTGGGTTACCAGTCCCCTGAGGGAGAGACGGTGACTGTTGCTTCTCCGCAGGAGAATGTGGGTGCCGCCGGTTCGGGTAGTTTCTATACGCGTAGCTCGAAGTCGCGCGGTGATTCTTCCGGTTCGAAGCTGGAGGCGAGCGCTCAGGATAACGGCCCGCTGCCGGAGGGTACCTTGCCGCTGAGTATTGCTCTGCTGGGATCGGTTGCCTTTGTGGGTACTGCTGTGGCGGTTAACGTGTATCGTCGCCGCCTTGAGGGTGCTGAGGAGCTGGGTACTGAGTAGGTCAGCTATTTGCTGCTCCGCGCTGTGAAGCGTGGCTCTCTGTAGGGGAGCGGCTGATGGGAGGCGTTCTATCGGACGCGTGCCGTGTGGGTGCGTGTTTGGTGGGGCGCCTTCTGTGTGCCCGAGTGTTGGCTCTGTTATACAGCGGCTCAGTTCTATAGTGGCACTGTTATACAGTGGCACTGTTGCGCCTTGGGGCGGTGTAAAAATTTCTTTTTAGTGCACTGCTGGGAATATTTTATGGCATTCGAATTTTGCGTTATTTATATCTCAGTAAAGTATTTAATTCCCTTTTATTTCGGCAATTATTGCAACATAAAGTTTTAGCACATGAATGCAATGCAACATTAAGTGCAATATCCGTGTTAGGCTAGGGTGTAACCGACGTACTGGTGCGCAAATACTTGGATAGAAACACCGGCTTGTGGTGAGCCTTCCCTAGTCCACGCTTTGCGCCTACATCGATCGAAATGGCGCACATGACTATCACTCGACTTCCGAAACGCATTCATGCTCTTTCGCTTGCAGCCGCTTTAGGTGCAAGCGCTTTTGTGCTTCCTGGCGCCTCCGCAGTAGAGGCTGAAGCAATTAACGTGAATGATTGCCTGACGGCTCTGGTTAATAGCGAATTTAATTCGAGCTGCCCCTACGAAGACCTCGAAATTGAGGTCGACACCATTGAGATTCAGATTCAGTCCATCAAGGACGGTCAGGCAACCATTAAGCTCGTGCCCCTCTATGAGGGCGGCTACGTGGGCGATGCCTCTAGGGTGTACCTGGTAATGCAGTACTACGACGCCACTGGCACGTTCCTTGGGTCTGACACTTACGAGCCGTCTGCCCTGCAGGTTGAGCGTGCTGATGACGGCTCGATGCTCGTCACCTTTGAGCTGCCGCAGATGCCCCAGGAAGGCTACTACTCCATTAGTGCCATGGATTTGGTGACCTCCGACGCGGGTTACGGCGAATTCATGATTTCTGGAGGCTCCCTCGCACCGCACACTATTCCCGTTGAAGATGACTCTGACGAGGTTATGGTGGATAAGGTGGATAAGAAGGAGAGTGCCCACCATGTGCCGACCATTGATGAGCTGAAGGCGCTGGAAAAGCTCCGTGAAGAGGAGCAGAAGAACCAGCAGGCTGCAGATCAGAAGGGTAGCAAGGATAGGGTCAAGGTGGAGATTCCCTCTGATTCTTCTGAGCAGCCGAACCTTGAAACCCACACTCAGAAGCTGGACCAGGTCCCCGGCGGATCGACCTCTTCTCGTGATACTCAGACCCTGAGCGTTTCGGAACTGAAGGTTGCGTACGCTGAGGTGCGCTCTGATAAGGAAACCAAGCCGGTGACCATCAGCGCAGAGCGCCTGCCCGCAAACGCGGCTGGCTACGACCTGATCGTGGTTGAAACCGATATGAGCGGCAACCACAAGGGCGATGCGCTGTCCATTACGCACATCAGCTCTAATCGCATCGTCAATGGCGCGTTCAAGGAAGAGATTGGTATGCCCGGTTCTCTATTGAAGACCGGCTCGGTGTACACCGCTTACCTA
Source organism: uncultured Rothia sp. (assembly GCF_963507905.1). Taxonomy (GTDB): domain Bacteria; phylum Actinomycetota; class Actinomycetes; order Actinomycetales; family Micrococcaceae; genus Rothia. The sequence continues at coordinate 154,944 of NZ_CAUOUU010000002.1, forward strand.
GTCCATGCGGACGATACTGAGTACGCGGAAGAAGTTGTCTCGGTGCGATTCAAAGTCAGCGGCGAGGCGACCGGTAGCGCAACCTCCTCGACGAAGGATGAGATGCCCAGCCAGGATGCCAACGCATCGCTCACGCCCAGCACTAATGCGGCAGAGTCGACCGGCGCTACTCAGGGTAGCTCCTCCTCGGCTGCTAGCTCCGTCTCGACCCGCTCTGATGCAACCCAGTCGGGCTCAGGCCAGTCTGCCACGAGTGCGCCCCGCTCCACCCTGGATGCGGTGAGCGCCATGTCCAAGGCAAAGGAAGCGAAGGCGGAGCGTCAGCGTCAGGCCCTGCTGGCTTTGGCTCAGGCACGTACGATAAGTCCGCGTTCGGCTTTTGAGCCGACCCATACTAACCAGATTTCGGCGTATAGCTCGGGTTCTGACCCGGCGTCGATTGCTGTTGCTGCGAACATGGATGCTCTGACGGATAAAGAAAAAGCGGCGTCGGCAGCTTCTGGTAGTGGCAATTCTGGTACTGGCAATAAGGGTTTCACTCCCGTGGTTCACTCCGAGTCTAATACTCGTTCCGCGACGGTGAACTCGAACGTCACCCAGGTGCACTCCAATGCGAATGCTGATCGTCAGGATGGTGTGAAGGCTGTAGCTTCCGCGGCATCTCCTGCTGGTGAAGAGGTCGCGCAGCACGGTGTAGCTTTCTGGGTTCTTGGAGGTGCTGGCTTGATGCTGGTGGTTGGTGCCGCATGGATGGCTCACCGCAGGGGAGTCCTCGGCGGCTAATATTCCTCATCAGTGCTTTTTGACGGCTCTGTATATGATGTTCTTTGTTTCATGAGGAATGTTCGCCCCCGCTATCTGTAGACGCAGATAGCGGGGGTAATTCGTATGTTCAGGGTGTTCAAAAAAACTCTACCCTCGCATGAATAAACCTTAAGGTTCGTGATAGGGTTGACATAACCGATAAATAGATGCGAGCTATTGTCAGGTCTTCGCCACCTGAAATACGAAGCGGAGCGTGGTACGACGAGTCCGGGCGCATGACGCTCCCGAAGGGCTCCCCGCGGCACGTGAAGAACGAGCAGTAGTGCGCACAATTCCACCACGAAAAGACGCATTGCATGAGTATTTATTCAGCGAAGCACCGTATTGTCACCGCAACCATTTTGGTTGCGGGGCTTCAGTGTGGGCTTGTTGTACCCTCCGTCGCAGCGGAAGCCCCCGTCACGACGCACTCTGCCATGCTAAAACCCTCCGCATTGAACGCGGACCAGGCTGAAGACAACCAGAAGGCGCAGAGCGCAGCCTCCACAATCACCATGAAAGCGCAGCTTAGGGATGGCGGCTACCTTTTACGTTGGACGGGCTTCCCCGAAGACCTGGAGGCCTCCAGTGTTCTGGCTGACGTGAACTTCTACACCCCTTCCGGTGAGTATGGTGGCTCCGTGCTGGAAAGCCCGACCCTAACTGAGGGGACCAAGGAGGGGGAGTTTCGCCTCCTGATGAGCCCGGCAACGGACTCTAACGTCGTGTACGTCATTGTTCTGGAAGATACCGTGCACGGCGTCTCTTACGAATTCTTTGTGACCGAGCGGGACAACCGCCTGGTTGAGGCCGCTGACCCGCGCAACGGTAAGGCAAAGCCCACCGAACCGCCGGTCGACATTGAGCGCGAAGAAGCCGAAACTGCCGAGGCGACTCCTCAACCGACCCCTGAAACCGTAAACCTGCCTTCGCCCACCGTGACATCATCCACCGATGCGTCGCCCACCGATACGAACGGTGACACGGTTCGCCGTACCGTAGACAACCGGAAGAACAAAGATTCTGGTCAGTATGTTATCTCCGAAGACACCAGTATGCATGACCCGATGAATCAGCGCGAGGGTAAGGCGCACATGTCCATTCAGGACTCGCAGGGTAACTCTCAGGATGACACAAAGCCCGTCACGGTCCGTGCCACGAACTTCCCTCAGAACGAGAAGGGTTACGACCTGATCGTCATGGAAATCGACTCCAATGGCAACACTGTGGGTGATGCGCTCGCCATCGTGCATGTGGGTCCGGAATCCATTTCTGCCGGTGCTTTCGAGGCTGTGATTGGCGTGCCCGGTGCGTCCTTGCAGATTGGCAAGACGTACCTGGTGGCAGCATTTGACGCCGCCAATGATGGCAACCTTCAGCTGAATACGGTTCGTTTTACGGTGACTCAGGCTTCTGTCGAGAATGGTGGCTCGTCGTCTGATTCTTCCTCTAAGAACGAGAGTGAATCGGCTGCGGAACCTTCTGCGAATCCTACGATTACCACTGATTCTGCAGGTGCATCTGGCGCGAGCACACCCGCCGCAGGATCTAGGTCTAAGACCCGCGGTATTCAGGCTGATACCGCCATGGCTCCGGGCACTAAGGACGCCACGATTTCTGTTCCGCGCCCCTCGGGTGGTTCTGTTACCGAGTCTTCCTCGGCTCTGGGGTACCGCACTGAGGAGGCGCAGCCTGTTCAGGTGCCGACCCCCGACTCTAATCTGCCTTCGGGTGTTGACTCGGCGGCGCAGTCTCGCCGTGCCGCGATTCTGAATGGTTCTTCCTCTCAGGTTCGTACTGAGCACGGGTCGCCGGATGGTGTGAAGGCAACGGAGGCGCAGATTACCCGCAATACGAGTAAGAGCTCGCCTCTTCTACCGATTTTGGTAACTTTGGGTGGCGGCCTGATTCTTGGTGCCCTGGGTGTGTCGCGTGTGCACGCTCCGAAGAAGGATTAGTTGCGTAGATTAGTTGCGTAGGGGCTGGGGGAGTGGTGGCCCCCGGTGCTTGTTCCCTGGTGCTTGGGCGGCGTGCTGGCGTGGGTTAGTTGTATCCCCGTCAGTGTGCGGTGAGGTGTTTTGTCATAAAACGGTTCACTTGGTGTGTATCTTGAGAAATTCTCACACTGTCGATATAGTAAGCCTGTCCTAACAATGTCGATAGTATGGATGCACACCAATGAAGATTTTCACATCTAGCACCCGCCTCTCCAAGGGAGCCTGCGCCCTCGCCGTTGCTGGCGCTGTCGCCCTGCCCCTGGCACCCGTTCTCGCCGAGAACATTAATATCGCTGCCCAGAACGTTGCCGCACAGAACGTCGCTGCAGGCGACCAGGCAACTGCTGGCGCGTCCTTCGGTTGGGGCGTGCGCGCCTCCTTCCTGTCCTATAACGGTATGCCCCGCGAAATGACCGACGGTGCAGCCTGGGACGCAACCGCAAAGCAGTTCACCTTCACCCCGACCTCCACCACCGTCTCTGAAGACGGCAAGCAGGTCACCCTGCAGGCTACCGGCCGCCTCTGGTTCACCGGCCACTGCGCCGAAGGTCAGGACCCCGAAACCGGCTGCGCCCTGAACCTCACCTTCTCCAACCCCCGCGTGGAACTGAACCTCGCTGACGGCACCGGCTCTCTCTACATGACCGTGCGCACCAAGAACTACGCCAGCGGCAAGTTCGAGGGCCCCATGGAAGTCAAGATGGCTACCCTGAGCACCGGCACCGCCAAGCAGAGCGAGAAGGACGGCGTGGTCAGCATCAGCGGCATCTCCGCGAACCTGACCGCCGACGGTAACCACGCCTTCTCTGACTTCTATAACGAAGGCGCCAGCCTCGACCCGCTGAGCATCTCCTACACTGGTAGCGCAGCCAACGCCCCCAAGAGCGCCTACAGCGCCGCCGAGTCCTACAACACCGGCGCGGGCGTGAACCAGCCCCAGAACACCGCACGTCTGGGCCAGAACCACATCGTGCACGTGGCACCCCCGAGCTTCAGCGGCGACACCACCTACACCGTGCTGAACAGCTCCAACCTGAAGATGACCGACACCGGCGTCCTGAAGGCAATCAAGGGCGTTTTCGCTGTGGATGCTGACGGCAACCGCATGCTCGTCATCGGCAGCGAGACCAACAAGCCCGAGCTGTACACCGTGACCGCTGAGGGTAAGCTCGTCTCCTCCGGTATCTACTCTGACGCAGAGCTCGGCGCCACCACCGTCAAGGCAATCGGCTACAACCCCGCCAACAACACCTGGGGCATCCTCAGCATTGACGGCCAGGGCGGCGGCAAGCTGACCATTATTGACGCATCCGGCAAGGCAACCTCGCAGGCTCTGCCGAAGCCCGATTCCATCGACCCGCAGGTTGTGAACGCCTACTCGCTCGATGAGTACTACGGCGACTCGTTCTCCAACAACACCGTGACCCTCGCGCCGCTGCCCGACGGTAGCTTCGTGTACGCGCCGTCGACCTCCATCTACGATGCGTCTGGCGAAAAAGTGGTCCAGAAGGGCCACCTGCTGCACCTGAGCAGCAACGGCGTGTCCCTGGTGCCGAACTCCTCGCCCGAGGGCTACACCACCGCCCTGCCCTCGACCCTGGTCAGCCCCAAGGGCTACATTTACCGTTGGAACAACTGGTACGGCGGTAAGGTGCAGATCCTCAAGTACGAGAACGGCACTTTCAGCGTGGTCCGCGAGTCCTCAACCCTTGAGGGCTTCGAGAAGACCGAGGTTGCCACCATGTTCTTGACCCGTGCGGGTAACGTGGTCGTGGTGGATGCGTCCGGCTCCCGCCTGGTGTTCATGGATGACACCCTGAACAAGGTGAACGAGGTGGTGCTCTCCTCGATGCGCAAGACCGACAAGAGCGGCGGCTACAACGCCCTCGAGCTGCCCAACGGCGATATTATCTACCCGACCAGCTTCGAGAACCCGAACACCTACGAGGATCAGCTGTGGCTGAACCGTCTGGCAGCGAACTCGGCACCGGCACCGGCACCTGAGCCGACCAAGGCACCGGAACCGACCCCGGCACCTGAGCCGACCAAGTCTGCTGAGCCGACCGTGGCACCGACCGTCGCGCCTTCTGCTGAGCCTACTGTTGCTCCCACCGAGGCACCCACCACTGAGCCGACTAAGTCTGCTGAGCCGACCGTTGCTCCCACCGCTGAGCCTACCGTGGCACCCTCTGCAACTGCAGAACCCACCGTGATGCCTTCTGCAAGCACTGAGCCTACCGCGGAGCCTTCGGTAACGGCTGAGCCCACTGCGACCGCAGAACCGACTGCTGAGCCTACCGTGACCGCTGAGCCGACTGTTGCTCCGACCGTGGCACCCTCTGCAACCGCTGAGCCCAGCGTGACCGCAGAACCCACCGCAGTGCCTTCGGAGGAGCCCACCTCGCCGTCTCTGCCGACCGCGTCCGTGGCGCCTTCTGCAACCCCGAGCGCGTCTGTAACCCCGAGCGCATCGGTGAGCGCATCCCCGACCGCGGTTCCGAGCGTTCCCGCCGTGACCCCCTCGGCGACCGTGTCCGCATCGGCGTCCGCTAGCGCGTCTGCTTCTTCGAGTGTTTCTGGGAGCGCGTCGAGCTCCGCAAGCAGCTCCAGCAGCGCTTCGATGAGCGCTTCGGCGAGCGAGTCGGCATCTTCGAGTGCCTCCGCTTCCGCGAGTGCTTCCGCTTCCGCGAGTGCTTCCGCTTCCGCGAGTGCTTCCGCTTCTGAGAGCAACACCGCCGACCAGAACACTGCCGGCCACAAGGGCGGCTCCAACGGCGGTTCTGACGCTGGTTCCGGCGCCTCCGACAACTTGGGTGTGAGTGGCTCGAATGGCGGCTCCTCTAACGGTGGTTCCTCCCTCGGTGGCGGTTCTTCTGCAGGTGGCTCTTCAAGCTCCACCTCCGGTAGCTCCTCCTCGAAGCTGGCTCAGACCGGCGCATCCGGCGCTATGTTCGCCGCAGCAGCTGGTGCTATCACCCTGGCTGCAGGTACCGCACTGGTTGTGGCACGCCGCCGCAAGAGCTAAGATTTAGCCTTCGCGCAACACCCCGCTTCGTCACTCGTTCATGAGTGGGGAAGCGGGGTGTTCCTTTCATACAATGGAAATATGACTATTCTGAATGTAATCGCAACCTCGCACGGCACCGACTCGGTCGCCGGTCGCGAGGCTATCACGCTGATTCGTGAGCAGATTAAGTTCCTGCTTGCTCAGCGTAATGACGGTGTGGAGTACCGTGTCCACGCCGCATATGTGGATGTGGAATCTCCCAGCGTTGATGATGCCGCAGCCTCCCTGCCCAAGGATGAGCCCTGCGTGATTGTGCCGATTCTGCTCTCGACAGGCTTCCACACTCAGGTGGACTTGCGCCGTGCCGCACGCAATAGCGGCATTGAGCGCATCAGCATTGGTGAGTCTCTGGGTCCGGATTCTCGCCTTGCCGCGCTGACCCGCGCCCGTTTGGAGGAAGCTGGCTGGACTCCCGGTGACGGCCCCGTGGTTCAGGGTGCTGCCGGTTCTTCCCGCCCTGATGGTCGCGCGGACATGAGCCGCGCGGCTGAGCTACTGGCAGAGGAGTTGCACGTTCCGGTGCATCACGGCTTCATTGCCGCGATTGATCCGAAGTTCCACGAGGTCGTTGCCGAACATCAGCCTAAGTTTGCTGCAACCTACCTGCTGGCGGAGGGTTTCTTTGCCGGTAAGATGCGCCGTGATGCTGAGTCGACCGGTGTGCCGGTGAAGGTTGCCGCGCCGCTGGTGAACGCGCAGGGTGGCGCTTCTGCTGCCGTGGTGGCGGAGTGCTTTATTGACCGCATGGATGCGGCTATCGCCCAGCTGGATGCCGCCTAGCGCGTTCGCTGTTTGCCCCGCCTAGTTCGGCTCCTTCGGGGCTTCTGAAAGAGCAACACAAAAACCTCGGGACGTTATGTTCCCGAGGTTTTTGTGTTGCTTCGTTTGTTAGCCTTCGCCTGTTAGCCGTAGGCGGCTGAGCGTTTAGGCGGTCTTGAGGTAGACGTCGCCGTCGCGGACCTCTACGGGGTAGACCTTGATGGAGTAGGAAGGGTCAGAGAGGCACTCGCCGGTGGTCAGGTCGTAGACCTCCTTGTAGAGGGGGGAGGTGATGGTGGGGTTGCCGTTCTTCTCGCCGACGATGCCGCGTGCGAGGACCAGTGCCTGGCTGTGCGGGTCGAGGTGGTCGCTGGCGAAGATGCCGTGCTTGGTCTTGTAGACGGCGTACTGGTAGCCATCGACCAGGGCGACTTCACCCCAGTTTTCTTCGAGGTCAGATTCGGCGCAGATGCGTACCCAGTTCTCAGCCATGGGGGTTTCCTTTCGAAGTGGTGGTCTGCGCCGCGCGGGGTGCAGGACACAATAGCGGTTCGTGTGTTCTTTGTTTGGAGTTTACCTTATGAAACCCACATTTGGAAATGGGGCACGCGGACGGTGCTAAAGGTTATTTTTACCCTAAAAGATGACCTTGAATTTTATAGATTAGCCTTACCTAAATTAAGTCTAGATAAGGTAAGAATACCCTATTCTAGCCCGGTATTCCGCGGATTTTTTTGGAAAATTTTCCCAAAAAATGCGGATTTTCGATACGTCAACCCCGCGCTAGCGTGTACGATAAAAGTCGTAGTTTAAAACGCCTTTTGACTGCCTGAAAAAACAACATAATCCCACACAAAAATGTTTCGTAATTTTCAGATGCATTCTAAAGAAGCGGGCGCTTCAACTACTCGGTACGCATCAGGTACGAGCCCAACGGCACGGAAACTAGGAGTTCCAACGCCGGGTACGCTCCTGCCGCACACTGAGGGTAGATAAGTGCCATGAACTACCTGCATTACAACTAGGAAGGAAAATCCATGTCGCACACCCCCCGCAACATTCTCGTTGTCGGCGCAGGCCCCGCTGCGTGGCGTTTTGTACGCGCGTACCACGAAGGCGCTGAAGCTGCCGGTCGCGCAGCGGACACCATCACCGTCCTGAACGATGAGCCCTACATCCCCTACGACCGCGTTGCTATCGAGCAGATTTTCAAGGACACCGAGAAGGACCTGACCCTCGGCGATCCCGAACTGTGGAATGCAGAGAACATCAACCTGGTCAACAACTGCCACGCAGAGAAGCTTGACCGCACCCGCCGCGTCGTCACCGACACCGAGGGTAACGAGTACCCCTACGATGTGCTGGTCTTCGCGACCGGTTCTCGCGCGGTTCGCATCCCCATTCTTAACTCGGACGCCGCACACGTCTTCCGCACCATCGACGACGTGAAGAACATGGTCTCCGAGGTCAAGCGCCTGCAGTCCACCCTCGGCCGCGCACCCCGCGGTGTCGTCGTCGGTGGCGGTCTGCTCGGCCTCGAAGCAGCTGAGGGTCTGAAGGACCTGGGTGCAGAGCCCACCATCCTGGACGTGGCACCCTGGCTGCTCTCCGTTGAGGTTGACCAGGGCGGCGGTTACGCCGTGAACGCCCAGATTAAGGCAACCGGCATTGACATTGAGACCGGCGTGTACATCTCCGGTATCAACAAGGACGCTGACGGCAACGTCGTCTCTGTCTCCATCGCAGATTCTCCCTCCGAGGATGCAGAAATCCGCACCCTGCCCGCCGATATGGTGGTCTTCGGTGCTGGTATCCGCCCCAACGACGAGCTGGCACGTGACGCTGACCTGGCACTGGGTGAGCGCGGCGGTATTCTCGTCAACGACGCATGCCACTCCTCCGACGAGCACATTTGGGCTATTGGTGAGGTCGCCTGCGTGCTGGGCCGCACCTGGGGTCTGGTTGCACCGGCTAACGCTATGGCTGACGCTGTGGCAGCTAACCTGCTCAACGACAACGAAGAAGCTCAGGTTGAAGAGTTCGACATCGCAACCAAGCTGAAGTTCTCCGGCGTTCAGGTTGCCGGCTTCGGTGACCGCCGAGGTACCACCGAGGGTTGCCTCGAGGTTCTGTTCGCAGACCCCGCACGCGGCATGTACCAGAAGATTGTGACCAGCGGCGACGCAAAGACCCTGCTCGGTGGCGTGTTCGTTGGTGACACCGCTCCCTTCGACTCCCTGAAGCCCCTGCTCGGTCGCGAACTGCCCGCTGAGCCGAACGTCTACCTGACCGCAGCTGGCGGCGGCGACGGCATCCCCGATACCGAACTGCCCGACGACGCAATCCTGTGTTCCTGCAACAACATCAGCTTCGGTGCTGTCCGCGAGGCTATCGTTGACGGCAACCACGATGTTGCATCGCTGAAGTCCTGCACCACCGCGGGTACCCAGTGTGGTTCCTGTGTTCCGATGCTGCAGAAGACCCTCGAGCAGCAGATGAAGAAGATGGGTCTGACCGTCTCCAAGGCACTGTGTGAGCACTTCGACTTCTCCCGTGCAGAGCTGGCTGAGGCTGTGCGTCTGACCAACCTGGACGACTTCGACTCCGTTCTGGCACGCTTCGGTCACGGTGGCGACGGCTGTGCTATCTGTAAGCCGACCGTTGCATCGATTCTCTCCTCCTTCCGCAACTCCTACGTTCTGGATGCTGGTCGTGGTGGCCTGCAGGAGACCAACGACCGTGCACTGGCGAACATGCAGAAGAACGGTACCTACTCCGTCGTTCCGCGTATTCCCGCAGGTGAGATTCCCGCTAAGAAGCTGGGCGTCATCGCAGAGGTCGCTGAAGAGTTCGGCCTGTACGTGAAGATCACTGGTGCGCAGCGTATCGGTATGTTCGGTGCTCGCCTGGAGCAGTTGCCCTACATTTGGGAGCGCCTGGTCGATGCCGGCTTCGAGTCCGGTCAGGCATACGGTAAGTCCCTGCGTAACGTGAAGTCCTGCATGGGCTCGACCTGGTGCCGCTTCGGTGTTCAGGACTCCACCGGCATGGCAATCCAGCTGGAGAACCGTTACCGCGGCCTGCGTTCCCCGCACAAGTTCAAGTTCGGTGTTTCCGGTTGTAACCGTGAATGTGCTGAGGCACAGGGCAAGGACGTTGGTCTGATTGCAACCACCAACGGCTGGAACCTGTACCTGGGCGGTAACGGTGGTGCAAACCCCGCTCACGGTCGTCTCTTCGTCAAGGACGCTTCCAGCGAGGACATCATCCGCTACATCGACCGCTACCTGATGTACTACATCCGTACCGCAGACAAGCTGCAGCGTACCGCTCGCTGGCTCGAGGATCTGGATGAGGAGCACGGCGACGGTCTGGCACACCTGCAGTCCGTCCTCATTGAGGACTCCCTGGGCGTGTGCGAGGACCTGGAGCGCGACATGCAGCGTCACGTTGACTCCTACGAGGACGAGTGGGCAGCAACCCTGAAGGACGAGCGTCGCCTGCGCCGCTTCCGTGCCTTCATTAACGAGCCCAACGGTAGCGACGAGGCATCGCACCTGTACGTGCTGGAGCGCGAGCAGATCCGCCCCGCAACCCCCGAGGAAATTGCGGCGGCAGAAGCTGGCGAGTCCGACACCGTTCTGCTGACCGGTGCCAAGATTCCCGTGGGTAAGCCCAGTGACCTCAACCCGGTCCCGGCAGCGTAGTATGTGCCCGAAGATTCCTCCGTTCCCGCCCCGCGAGTTCGCCACTATTGACGAGGTGCTCGCGGGCGGGGCGCCCGGGCACAGCCTGGACGATAGCGTGACGGAACGCGGCATTCTTCTGCCCGGCGAGCCTGCTGAGAACCCCGGCAAGGTCTACATTGTGGGTGGCGGCCCCGGTGCCGCTGACCTGCTGACCCTGCGTGCGGCGCGTGCCCTGAGCGAGGCGGACGTGGTTCTTCTGGACCACCTCGCCCCGCAGGAGTACGGCGAGTACGCACCGAACGCCCTCATCGTTGATGTGGGCAAGGTTCCCGGTAAGCACGCTGTTCCGCAGTCCCGCATCCAGCAACTCATGATTGATTACGCGCTCTCAGGTAAGACCGTGGTGCGTTTGAAGGGCGGCGACCCGTACGTGTACGGTCGCGGCGCTGAAGAGCTGGATGCGTGCATCGCCGCCGGCCTGGAGGCCGAGGTTATCCCCGGCATTACCAGTGCCATTGCGGTCCCTGCGCGTGCGGCTATTCCGGTGACCCTGCGTAAGGTGTCCTCGATTTTCACCGTCATTTCTGGTCACTCCGGCCTGTCGGAGACCGAAGTTTCGGCGGTTGAGGCGACCCTGCGCGCCCAGGGCACCGTGGTGCTGCTGATGGGCGTTCGTACCCTGCCCGATACGGTGGCGTCTCTGCTCTCTCGTGGGATTGAGGCTGACACGCCGCTGGCAACCATCGAGAACGGTTTCTCGGAGAAGGAGCGTGTGACTGTCACGACCCTTGAGAACGCTCAGGTGGATTGCGCATCGGTTAAGGCACCGGCTATTACCGTCATCGGTGAGGTCGTGCATTATGCTCGCGATAATCAGAACCGCTTTGTGAGCGAGGTTCACGAGCGTCTGCGTGAGCGTTCCACCTCCTAGAAGGCGGCGCGCCAGGTAGCTATGCGCTAGATAGTCCAGCTACGCGCCAGATAGTATTGCACAGCCCCGCATCCTTGGTTTTCCTAGTTGCCAAGGAGCGGGGCTGTTGCTGTGCCTGCTGGTATTGCTGTGCTGTAGTTGCCACCTGCCGGGCGCTGAGGCGCTCGCTGGCGCAGTAGCGGGGGAGCGCTGCGGTACAGAAGCACAGGAACATACGAAAGCGGGGCGGGTATCAGTTGATACCCGCCCCGCCTCATGCTCAGGGTCGTTTATTCTTATGACCTCTAGGTTAAGCGACTAGATCTTGAAGTCGCTGCTGCTACCGGAGCTAGAGCCACCGGAGCTGCCACCGCTGGACTTGCTTGCCGAAGCCGACGAGGAGGGGCCCTCAAAGACCTGGCGGAATTCGTCGCTGTACTTCGATACGAAGTACTCGCGGCTGGTCACGCGCCACTTGCCCTCGGCGTACACCACGTAAATCACGACATCCAGGGTGCTTGCCTTCTGAACCTCACCGGTACCCTTCTGGTAGATGGTGTATTCCTTGACAACATCCCGGCAGGGGAACGCCACAACAGCCAAATCGGAAGAGGCAAGAGCCTTCGCATCCTTGTCGTCACGGATGCTCAGCTTGCTCTCGTAGTCCTTAGTCCAACCGCCCGCAGCGTAGAGCTTGGCAATAGCCTTCAGGTTGTTGACCAGACCGCTGTCAGCGCCGTGGACCAGACCCTTGAGGTACTGCAAATCGCCGCTGTACATCGCGGCAATGTACGCGCTCTGGTAAGCAGCCAGGGTCTTGTAGGCGCCCTCGAGGCTGACGGTACGCTGAGCCACCGTATCAATGACCGGAATCGGGACGTTCTTCGCGGGGGAGGTGTCGGTCGGCTCAACATAGTGTGCAATGGCGGGCTTGTACTCGTACTTGACGTCGCCAATGTACTTCTTATAGTCCTTCAAGAACTCGTCGGACGGAATAATCTTCGAGCTGTTACGGCTTGACGAGGACGAAGACGAAGCAGAAGCGGAAGCCGAGGCAGACTCAGAAGGCGAAGCGGACGCAGACGCCGAGGGGGAGGCGGAGGCGCTCGGGGAACCGGAGAAAGTATCACCGGTACCGGTGGGGCGAATATCCTTGTTGAAAGCGCATCCTGCTAGAGCCAAAGCACCGGCGGTCAGGCCGCCCAAGAGCGCGGCGCGGCGGGTCAACATGTTTCGGTCGTTAGCAGAGGGGCTGGTGTGTGCACTCGGCCGGAAGGACATGGTATCTCCTGAAAGTGGTTGATCGAGGTAACTCGCGACGCTGCGATGCGTACGAGAGACTCTTCCTCATCGTTTTGTATGGTGCGCGGTACAGGGGGGTACCGGGATACGAGTGTGCCGAAGCGTGAACTGCGGCGGTATGAAGTATCCGCTTTTAACTATAGAAGACTGGTTTTAAAACTTCGTCAAAAAACCCTGGACATTGTCTTTAAAACACAATAACCCAAAGTCGGTGAGGTGCTGAGGGGGCGCCTTCACGACTTTGGGCTAGTGCGTATGAAATTAATGAAACGGGGCTAGTTTAGACTGTGCCGGAATTATGCCCCTGCGGATTTAGACCTTAGTGGAATCGCGGCCCGAAGAACCACTAGAACCAGCGGAACTGGAACCTCCGGAACTAGAAGAATCGGAAGAGCCCTTGCCGCCGTTCAGACGCTCGTTCAGATAGTCGTTGCCGATTCGCCACCACTTACCCTCGGTGTAGAGCATCACGTGCGGAATGGCTACCTGAGTAATCGCCGGTATCTTGCGTTCGGAGCCGTCCGGCTGATGGATGGCGGTGGCAGAATACTTGGCGTCTATCATGATTTCTACGTAGCCGTCACCGTTCTTCAGGGCGGTTCGAGGCTCCGTATTCCGCATGGAAATGCTGCACGTGAAGTCCATGTACCAGCCGTTCTGCTCATACAGTTCCTTGACCGCCTTGACCTCGTCGATGGCGCTCTTGTCTGCCGGGTAGGTCAGCTCAATCGCCTGATCTGCATAGCGGCCATCCTTGAGTGCGGTGATCTGGGCGCTGTAGTAGGCACGCAAAGTCTCGTAGGCGCCCTGGAAGGTCGGTTCCTCACGGTGCGGAACGGTTTTGAGGGGCTTGGGTACGTTCTTCGCCGGGGAAGAATCCGTTGCGGGCTGGTACTCACCCATGTATTCGCCGGTCAGCTTCAGGGGGCCGGGGTACTTTTCCCAACCCTCGACGAGCGCGTCCTTAGATACGGGTACGCGTGCCGCGCTGGAGGGGCTGCTCTTAGCGCTTGCCGAAGCGGTCGCCGAAGCAGACGGTGAAGCAGATGCCGAACCAGACGCAGAAGACGAAGCGGTCGCGCTCGCAGAAGGGGAGGGTGAGCCGATTTTAGCCTTCGCCTCTTCGCTGAGCGGGCGAATATCGGAGGCGCAACCAGCCATGAGGGTTGCCACACCACCGAGCAGTAGGGCGCGGCGGCTGACAAGGCGGGAAGCGGCGGAACGGGTGCTCGAAGAGCGGGTAGGCGAGAGCATCGGTGAACTCCTTGAATTATGCCGAGGCGGGCTCGGGGCGCCCGGCGGCGGGCGCGTGGTTGTATGGCGTGTTGGGCGAGGTCGTGAAAGGGGTGAAAACTTTGGGCAAATGCCGCGGTTTCAGACCCTGTCCGGAAGTGACCTCGGGTGTACCTCACGCCGTGGGCGAGGGGTACTGGTGAACTCATCGTTGAGACTGCTACGGTCACGCCCGGGTGAGGGGGTAGATGCTATCGAATCATCATTGATGTGTTGCACGATTCATTTTAGACTATTTTGAGGTCAAAATGCACGAAAATATACCTTAGTAATCTCTGAGAGCTTATGGGGCACTCAGGATATCAATCACTGTAAAGTATTACGGTCATGCCCCGTTGGTGGAGGGCTATGTGATGGGGGTTACCACTCAGCAAGAGGGTTACACACATGTCAGATTAAGTGATTTCAGTCATATTTGTGACTTGAAAATAAAAGAGCTGCGTCTCAGTGTTCCCAAAAGATGGGGGAGAGGAGGGTGGTTGGATCAACCTTCTGCCCGCGAGGAAGCCTTCAATACTCCAGAAGAAACACCCGATTCCCAAGGGGAAACCCGCTCGAAAGTCCCCAAATATGCACTCTATTCACCCACTATGCACTGCCCTTCAATCTGGAAAAATCAGTTCCCACACGGAGCGCCGAGGGGGTGAAAACTTTCAGGGGTGAACATCTAGTGGAATTACATCGGTGTTCACCCCATATCTTGTGGTTGCACTGACTGCAATCCCGTGGGTTCCCCCGAAAAAATCAAAACCCACTTAAAGCAACACCGAGGGAATGTAAAAACATACATCCTTAAACACGCCCGAGCGCGGGGTCATGCGGGACCCCTTAAGGCCCCTACTCGCTCTAAATATCGCCGAACGAAGAACCATTCTGTTTTGTACCTCCAGTATCGGCGCATCAGAAAAGTACCGTTCAAACCCACACCCCGCGGGGTTGCATACAGACACAAAAGCCACATAAACTATTAGTGTTTGCAACGACCCGGCCATCACCGGCGAGCAATTCGGAAGAACGGACCGCACCTGCGGGCACCCGCCAATCGCTGCGGCGAGGGTGTCTTAGCGGAAGAGATGTAGTCCCAGTAGAACCGGACGGTTAAGCCCGATATAGCTGTAATAAGCGACTGATACCCGCCCAACGCGCCGCTCTTCCGGTGGCTAGGTATCGCGGAAACACACCGCGACACCCCGCTAGCCCCGGGAGGGTTCGGTGCGTTGAGCTGGTTAACTCAGTAAGCAAGGTGGTACCGCGCCGCATCCTGCCCCCGGCACAGCCCGGACCGGTCAGCGATGCCCAGGCGTCCTTGCACCCGTCATGTCAACCCTCACCCGCTGAAACGGTGCGGACGACGAGTGCTACGTACCCTGTCGCCCCAACCTCTCAGCGTTGAGAACAACAGATAAGGGCGCACAAACACATGTCCCATGTATACCCCAAGGCGAGTGCCTTCGAAGCCGCAGGAAGCGGCGTCACCGCATCGCCGAAGTTCCCCGCGCTGGAAGAAGCAGTCCTCGACTACTGGAAGAAGGACGGCACCTTCGCCGCATCCGTCGAGAACCGCCCCGCAGGCGAAAACGGCGAAAACGAATTCGTCTTCTACGACGGCCCTCCCTTCGCTAACGGCCTGCCCCACTACGGCCACCTGCTCACCGGCTACGCCAAGGACCTCGTCGCACGCTACCAGACCCAGCGCGGCCACAAGGTAGAGCGCCGCTTCGGCTGGGACACCCACGGCCTGCCCGCAGAACTCGAGGCAATGAAGCAGCTCGGCATGACCGACAAGCGCGAAATCCTCGAAATGGGCATCGACAACTTCAACGACGCCGCCCGCGCATCCGTGCTCAAGTACACCAACGAGTGGGAAAAGTACGTCACTCGCCAGGCACGCTGGGTCGACTTTGAGAACGACTACAAGACCCTGAACGTCGAGTACATGGAGTCCGTCATCTGGGCGTTCAAGCGCCTCTACGACAAGGGCCTGACCTACCAGGGCTTTCGCGTGCTGCCCTACTGCTGGAAGGACGAGACCCCCCTCTCCAACCACGAGCTGCGCATGGACGACGACGTGTACAAGGACCGCCAGGACCAGACCGTCACCGTCGCATTCCGCCTCACCGCAGACACCGCCCTCGGCGCTGACGAGAAGGTCGCCGCAGAACTCGACGGCGTCGAAGCACTCGCATGGACCACCACCCCCTGGACCCTGCCCACCAACCAGGCGCTCGCCGTCGGACCCGAGATTGAATATTCCGTCGTACCCGGCGCCGGCAAGTTCGAGGGTCGCTCCTTCCTGCTCGCCTCCGACCTGCTCGGCTCCTACGCCAAGGACCTCGGCTACGAAGGTGACAACCCCGCCGAGGATGCCGCCGCAGCCGTCACCGCACGCTACACCGGCTCCCAGCTCGAGCACGTGCGCTACACCCCGCTCTGGGACTACTTCGCGGACACCGAAAAGTGGGGCACCGAAACCTCCTGGCAGATTCTCGTCGCCGACTACGTCACCACCGGTGACGGTACCGGTATCGTCCACCAGGCACCCGCCTACGGTGAAGACGACCAGAAGGTCTGTGAAGGCTACGGCATCCCCGTGATCCTCTCCCTCGACGAAGGCGCAAAGTTCCTGAACCTCTTCGCCGAGCCCACCGCCTCCGGCTCCACCGCCCTGGCTGAAATCGCAGGCGTGCAGGCATTCGACGCGAACCGCACTATCATCAACGCCCTCAAGGCAGACGATGTGCTGATCCGCGAGAAGTCCTACGTGCACTCCTACCCGCACTGCTGGCGTTGCCGCACCCCGCTCATCTACCGTGCAATCACCTCCTGGTACGTGAAGGTCACCGACTTCAAGGACCGCATGTACGAGCTGAACAAGCAGATCAACTGGATCCCGGAGAACGTGAAGTACGGCCAGTTCGGCAAGTGGGTTGAGAACGCACGCGACTGGTCCATCTCCCGTAACCGCTTCTGGGGTTCCCCGATCCCCGTGTGGGTTTCGGACGACCCGAATTACCCGCGCATGGACGTGTACGGCTCCCTTGAAGAGCTCAAGGCAGACTTCGGCCGCCTGCCCCTGAACAAGGACGGCGAACCCGACCTGCACCGCCCGTACATCGACGAGCTGACCCGCCCGAACCCGGACGACCCGACCGGCAAGTCCACCATGCGCCGCGTGGAAGACGTGCTTGACGTCTGGTTCGACTCCGGCTCCATGCCCTACGCACAGGTGCACTACCCCTTCGAGAACCAGGAATGGTTTGAGAACCACTACCCGGCGGACTTCATCGTCGAGTACATCGGTCAGACCCGCGGCTGGTTCTACGTGCTGCACGTGCTGGCGACTGCGCTCTTCGACCGCCCCGCGTTCAAGAACGTCATCAGCCACGGTATTGTGCTCGGCTCGGACGGTCAGAAGATGTCCAAGTCCCTGCGCAACTACCCGGACGTCTCCGAGGTTCTCGACCGCGACGGCTCCGACGCAATGCGCTGGTTCCTGATGTCCTCGCCGATTCTGCGCGGCGGCAACCTGATCGTGACCGAGCAGGGCATCCGCGAGGGTGTACGCCAGGTCATGCTGCCGCTGTGGAACGTCTACCACTTCTTCGCCCTGTACGCTAACGCCGCCAACAACGGCGAAGGCTACAGCGCAAAGCTCAAGTACGACTCGCAGCACGTGATGGACCGCTTCATCCTCGGTAAGACCCGCGAACTCATCGAGCAGGTCACCGCAGCGATGGACTCCTACGACATCTGGAACGCCTGCGAATACCTGCGCCAGTACGCCGACGCACTGACCAACTGGTACGTGCGCCGCTCCCGCGAGCGTTTCTTCAACGAAGACACCGACGCATTCGACACCCTCTACACCGCACTGGTGACCGTGTCGAAGGTTGCCGCATCCCTGCTGCCGCTCAGTAGCGAGGAAATCTACCGCGGTCTGACCGGTGAACGCTCCGTGCACCTGGCTGACTGGCCCGAGGCATCCGCTTTCGCTGACGAGTCCGACCTGCTGGCTCTCATGCAGACCGTGCGTGAGGTCTGCTCCGCCGGTTCGGCACTGCGCAAGGAAAAGAAGATCCGCGTGCGCCAGCCGCTGCAGAAGATGACCGTTGCGATTGCTCCCGAGCAGTTCGCGGCGCTGGGTACCGCCTTCGGCGAGAAGGGCGCGGAGTACTTCGCGAACATCGTCGAGGACGAGCTGAACCTGCGCCAGGTGGAGCTGGTCAGCGCCGACACCGTTGACCCCGCCGACTACGGCATCTCCCAGCAGCTGAAGGTGAACGCACGTGCGGCAGGCCCGCGCCTGGGCAAGCAGGTGCAGGTCGCCATTAAGGCTTCCAAGTCCGGTGACTGGACCGTGACCGAGGACGGTACCGTCCTGGTCGGCGTGGCAGCTCTGGACGGCGGCCTGGCTCTGGAAGAGGGCGAATACGAGCTGGCAACCGTGGTTGCCGCTGACGCTGAGGGTGCTGAGCACACTGCGGCTGCGGTTCTGCCCGGTGGCTTCCTGGTCCTCAACATTGAGCTGACCGACGAGCTGGTTGCCGAGGGTATCGCCCGCGACACCATCCGCGCTATTCAGCAGGCTCGTAAGGACGCCGACCTGAACGTGGCGGACCGCATCAACCTGAGCATTGCGGCACCGGAGGAAACTCTGGCAGCTCTGCGCGCCAACGAAGCACTGGTGACCGGCGAAACCCTCGCCGTGTCCCTGCAGCTGAGCGAAGCAGCCGAGCTGAGCATTAGCGTAGCCAAGGCATAAAACGCCTGAACCGTACGGCCGTCCCGCCCCATCACCGGGCGGGGCGGCCCGTCGTCTATCCCGCCGCACGGTTATCCTGCCGCACGGTGGGCCCCTGCCGGCACCGACCGGCTATCCCAGTGAGGAGAACAATGAGCGAGAAGAACTACCCCGCAATTCCCGACCCCGAGGGCGTGGAGCGGGTCTACGGTGAACTGCTGGCACGAGCACCCGAAAACAAGATGGCACCGCGCCTGGACGCGGTAGCCCGCGCCGTCGAAATCCTCGGCGACGTGCACCGTGCCGCACCGGTCATCCACATCACCGGCACGAACGGCAAGACTAGCACCGCCCGCATGATTGAGGCGCTGCTGCTCGGCCACGACCTGCGCGTGGGCCGCTTTACCAGCCCGCACCTTGAGAGCGTCACCGAACGTATCTGCATTAACGGTGCACCCGTACCGGACGCCACCTTCGTGCGCATTTGGGACGAAATCGCCCCCTACCTGCAGATTGTGGACGCGGAAATGACCTCCCGCGGCGAGCCCGCCCTGACCTTCTTCGAGTCCGTTACCGTACTCGCCTTCGCAATTTTTGCGGATGAGCCGGTGGACGTGGTGGTGCTCGAGGTCGGTATCGGCGGCACCTGGGACTCCACGAACGTTGCCGACGGCGTGGTTTCCGTGGTCACTCCGATCGGTTTGGACCACACCGACATGCTCGGCGAAACCCTCGCCGAGATTGCGACCGAGAAGTCCGGCATTATCAAGCCCGGCGGCTTCCTGATTTCTGCCGCACAGGACCCCGAAGCGGCGGACGTGCTGCTCGCCTCCGCCCGCGAGAAAGAAGCATCCTTCGCCTTTGAGGGAGTGGAATTCGGCGTTGTCTCCCGTGAGCTTGCGGTCGGCGGTCAGCTGCTGACCCTGCGCGGCCTGGCGGGCGAGTACCCGGATGTGCCGCTGTCCCTGCACGGTGCGCATCAGGCGCAGAACGCCGTGATGGCTCTTGCCGCTGTGGAGGCGTTCTTCGGCGGTCAGCGTCAGCTACCCGAGGACGTGGTGCGTACCGCGTTTGAGACGGTGCGTTCGCCGGGTCGCCTGGAGGTTGTGCGTACCGAGCCGCTGACCATCCTGGACGCGGGCCACAACCCGCACGGTGTGCGTGCTTCCGCGACCGCGCTGACCGAGGCGTTCAAGCTTTCGCACCTGCACGCGGTGGTTGGCATCCTGGGTGAGAAGGATGCGCTGGGCATGTTTGAGACCATGCGCGAAGAGTATGTTGACGCTTCGGACGGTACGTTCCGCCTGTATCTGGCGGCGTCGGATTCGCCGCGTGCGATTGCCCCGGAGCGCCTGCACGAGCTCGCCCTGGACGCTGGTCTGGACGAAGACTCGATTGAGGTGTTCGAGCACCTGGACGAGGCGATTGCCACCGCCATGGAGAACGCCCTCTTCGAGCAGGAGTCGGCGGGCGTGCTGATTACCGGTTCGATTACGGTCATCGGTGAGGCGCGTACCCTGCTGGCTGCGCATGAGCAGGCGAAGACCCCCGGCGCTGAGGCTGAGGAGCTGCCGGATGAGCTGCCCGCCGAGGGTGCATATGCGGGTTCTGCGGGTGCGGCGTCGGCTTCGACTCTGGCTGCCGCGGCCGCTGCGGCTGCGTCAGCTGAGCCGGATGAGCTGCTGGACGGCATCATGGCTGAGCTGGGCGGCGAGTCTGCGGCGGGTTCTTCGCTTGAGGATTCGCTGGGCCTGCCGCTGGGTGATTCGTACACCGATGATTTCTTCGGTGATGATGACTCCGAAGACGAATAAAGCCCACTGAGGTTATTGACGAGAAGGCGGGGTGCCGCTCTCCGGTTGGTTTTACTGGGCTAGTATTACCGGCTGGGGGAGCGGTGCCCCGCTTTTTCGCACCCAGCCTTTTTGTGCCTCCGCCTTTCTGTCTTTTGCCTCTGCCCTCGCGCTCCCACTCGAACCCCACTCGAACCCACGTTCCCTCACGCGTTCCCAGGGGCTCTCACCTAACCCCAATCGCCCGATTTTCTTCGGCATGTTCCGCCCCCACCCTCCCAAAAATCGAAAATAACGAAAATTTGTGGGCACCGGGGGCGCAAAACCGGGCGCGCCTGCCCGGCACGGTGCTATATTCACTGAGGCGCCGGCCCCAACGTTCGAGGCCGCACCAACACACCCGCACACATACGCATACCAGCGACGGTATGCCACATAGCGAAAGGCACCCATCATGCCCGCACCCTTCACCGATTTGATCGGCACCGATTCGTTCACCGAGTCCCTACGCCAGGAGAACATTGCCACCTGGCTTTCCGCCACGAATCACCGCTTTGTTGCTGAGCTTTTTGACGGCTCGATCGCCCCGCAGGTCATGGCGGGCTACCTGGTGCAGGACTACCGCTTCCTTGATACGTTCCTCGCCCTCATTGGTGGCGCTATTGCCAACGCTGACACTCTCGCGGGCCGCCTGCGCCTGGCGCAGTTCGCCGGTGAAATCGCCGGTGACGAGAACACCTATTTCCTGCGTTGCTTTGAGACTCTCGGCGTGACCGAGCATCAGCGTGAATCCATGCCCGATACGGAGGCGACCACCGGCTTCAAGCGCCTCTTCCTCGACGCTGCGGCGAGCGGCAGCTACGCGGCGATCCTGTCGGTGCTGGTGGTTTGCGAGGGCCTGTACCTGGACTGGGCGTCGAAGGGTCCGGCCAAGCGCCCGGATTCGTTTGTGCACCACGAGTGGATTAGCCTGCACGACTACCCGGAGTTCCGTGAGCTGGTTGATTTCCTGCGCCGTGAGCTGGACCGTGTGGGCCCGGCGGATGCGCAGGCTGCCCGCGAGTTCTTTAGCCGCGCGGTGGAGCTGGAGCAGCAGTTCTTTGACGATTCGTACACCCACCCGCTGCCCTAAGTAATGCATTTGAGGAGACCCCCGGAAAGGTTCCGCCCGCCGCTGAATTGCGGGCGCCTCCCGGGGGTTTTCGCGCGTTAAAGACTTCCTGAAGACACCTCGAAAGCGCCCCGAACGAGCCCTGAAAGTGCCCCGAAAAAGCTCAGAAAACGCACCCATCTGCGTAAAATAGCACGTCATAAAACGGAACATATAGGTTGATGGCGTGCCATTTGGTGTTGTGAGAGGCTAGGATAAATGGGGTACCGCTTCCGGGGTGCTGGCTATGCCGCGCCGGTACGTACCCGCTACTGCACGAGGTGAAACACACTATCTAAAGGAGTCGTATGAGTACCGCCGCATCGAGTACTACCGAGCCCAACCACGCTGAGAAGAAAGAGCAGCAGGGGCGCAGGGGAACCCGGGCTGGCTACTCGGATCGACAGCTCGGATTCTGGCTGGTTGGCGCGGGTCTGATTGCGCTGATTTCTTCGGCGATTCTGGTGTATGAGCGCCTGCAGATTTACATTGATGCCGGCCACTCCACGGTCTGCGATATCAACGCCCTGCTCAGCTGCGGTACGGTGATGCGCACCCCGCAGGCGGAGGCTTTCGGCTTCCCGAACCCGTTCATTGGCCTGGTGGGCTTCTCGATTGTGGTGACTATCGGCGCCGCGATGATGGCGGGTGCACAGTTCAAGAAGTGGTTCTGGGTCTGCATGGACATTGGTTTGGCGGCTGCGACCGCGTTCATCATGTGGCTGTGGTACCAGACGACGTTCCAGATTAACGCCCTGTGCCTGTTCTGCATGATCGTGTGGATTATGACCATCACGCTTTTTGTGAAGACCACGGTCCGCAATATTTCGGTGGGTGTTATCCCGGCGTCGCAGTCGATGCGTGAGAGCGCTCGCGGCTGGTCGTGGTTTGCGATTAGCCTGTGGTTGATCCTGATTTTCGGCATTATTGTGATCCGCTTCTTTGAGGTCATTGTGAATATGATGCGCTAAGCATTGAACTGTACCGCCCCGGTGCCTGTTGGTGCCGGGGCGTTGCTGTACCCGCAAGCGGAATGTGATGAGCGGATTGTGCCGGTAGAATGCAGCGGGTAGCGGGGGAGGCGCCGGTGACCCGGGTAGCGAAGTCAGCGGGGAGGCGGCGCGGGTGCGTATAATGGTCAGGTATATTCTTGAGCGGCGTCAGCCGGATCCGTCCGCGGGGTTTGCCTGCGGCGTTGACTGCCTGCCGTTCTGCTGGACACTAGATTCTTGATACCCCTTCGAGGAGAACCGTGAAGACTGCCGGAATTGCCGCAATGGGCGCTGCTGCCGTTATTTTTCTGACTGCCCTGCTGTTGCTGACTGCCGGTCACTTCTCGCTGCTGTGGGTGATTCTGCTGGTTGTTTCTCCGTTTGTTTTCATTCTGGGTGTTCCGTTTGCGACCGGTTCCGGTCCGGAGTACCTGCCGACCGACCCGAAGCTTGCTCAGCAGGCTCGTGAGGCGCGCGATGCGGAGCTGGGTCTGGACTAGCCCCTCCTCTGTGAAAGTTTTTGAAGCCGGGTGGTGCGTAGTGGCACGCCCGGCTTTGCTGTACCCGCCATGCGCCCGCCGCAGTGTGCCCGCGGCAATGTGCCTACCGCAAGGTGCCCGCAGTAATGTGCCCGCGCATCCTGTCGGGAAGTGATGCCCGGAATGGGCGCAGGGGTGGCTTAGAGGTACCCTCTACCGGGTATAATGGAACACGGTGTCTTGTGCGCCCCGCACGCGCATAAAGATCCCCACCAACGCATCGAGGGAGAGTACCCGAAGAGCGCCGGCTATAAGCCGCGGAGCATAACTGTCGCACCGCGCGGGCCGCCCGCCTCGGCGAAGAAACCCGAAGACCGGCAGGGCACCCAGGAAGGGTGTGAGCGTGCCGTGCTCGAGAGCGAGGTGGCTGTGACCGTCGCGGCGCGCTCTGCGTTCCGCCCGCTCGCCCCCTACGGCAGAAGCACTGAACGAGATAGTGCTCGACTGAAGCGCCGATGAACGCGCACCGTAGGGTGAGGCTTGAGCCGCGGTGGCAGCAACTAGGCTTTGCGCTGTATGCGCGCTGTTAAAATCCTTGCGGTGCGGAGCAGGGTGTAACGAAAGAAGATTAATGTCTGACGAGAAGAACGTCGAACTTGGGGTTTTTGAGGCGCTGAACGCCCTCGCGGAGGAGAAGAACGCCTCTGCAGAGACCCGTGAAACTCTGCGTAAGAATGTTCGTGAGAGCTCTGACGCCCAGCAGGGTACTGAGCGCCGCCGTCCGGGTCGCCCGAAGAAGGAGAAGGCTCCTGAGGTTCCCCTGGATGAGGCGATTGCTGCTGGCCTGACCAACCTGCGTAACGCGAAGGCTAAGCACGCGCCGGCACCGAAGGTTGCCGCTCCCGTTGCGTCTGAGACCGAGGTTGCTTCTACTCTGGATAGCCTGTTTGCGGCTGCCGAGAAGAAGGCGGCTGAGCCTGCTGTTGAGGAGAAGACCGCTAAGGTCGAGACCGTCGAGAAGACCGCGAAGGTGGAGGAAGTTGTTGCCCCCGCCGCTGAGTCTGCTGAGCCCGCTGCTGCTGAGCCCGCTGCCGAGCCTGCCGTTGAGGTGAAGGAAGAGACCGCCAAGGTTGAGGTCGTAACCCCCGCAAAGGCTGAGAAGGCTGAGACTGAGAAGGCTGAGAAGACCGAGGCTACCGCTGAAGCTGCTGAGCAGAAGGCTGAAGAGCCTGCCGCTGAGCAGCCCGCCGAGGCTGCTGCAGCTGCTGAGGAGCCCGCCGCAGAAGAGTCTGCAGAGGAGCCCGCAGCTGAGGAGCCCGAAGTAGCTCCCGAACCCGTCAAGACCATTAGCGACCTGCAGCGCGAAAAGCTGCAGGAGCTGCGCTCGCGTACCCCCATGGGTGCGATGCCGCTGTTCATGGCTCCCGAGCCGGAGGAGCTGAGCGAGCTCGCTGTCGCCGCCAAGCTGGAGCGTGAGGCACGCCGCGCCGCTGCCGAGGAGCAGAAGCGTAAGGAGCGCATGGAGCGCCGCCGCGAGGAGGCCGCTGCTGAGGCTGAGGTGACGAGCCACCGTCGCCGTCGCCGTCGCCGCGGTACCGAAGATATTGAGATTGAGGGCGGCGTTGATGATGACGTTGAGACCGTCACCAAGGTGCGTGCACCGCGCCTGGCTGACTCTCACGCATCCAACACTGTGACCGGTGTGCGCGGTTCTACCCGCCTGGAGGCGAAGCGCGTGCGCCGCCGCGAGTCCCGCTCCCTGGGTCGCCGCCGCCACATCGTGACTGAGGCTGAGTTCCTGGCTCGCCGCGAGTCCGTGGACCGTCAGATGCTGGTTCGTCAGAAGGACGGCCGCATCCAGATTGGTGTGCTTGAGGACGGCGTGCTGGCTGAGCACTTCGTGTCCAAGACCCAGCAGGATTCCCTGATTGGCAACGTGTACCTGGGTAAGGTTCAGAACGTTCTGCCCTCCATGGAAGCTGCGTTCGTTGACATTGGACGCGGCCGCAACGCTGTGCTGTACGCGGGCGAGGTCAACTGGGATGTCACTGGTCTGGACGGTGCGCCCCGCAAGATTGAGAACGCCCTGAAGCCCGGCGATTCGGTTCTGGTTCAGGTCACCAAGGACCCGATTGGTCACAAGGGTGCCCGCCTGACCAGCCAGGTTTCCCTGCCCGGTCGCTTCCTGGTGTACGTGCCGGGTGGTTCGATGACCGGTATTTCCCGCAAGCTGCCCGATACTGAGCGTGCTCGCCTGAAGAAGATTCTGAAGGACAAGCTACCTGAGGGCGCTGGCGTGATTGTTCGTACCGCGGCGGAGGGTGCTTCTGAGGAGGAGCTGACCCACGACATTAACCGTCTGCGTGCGCAGTGGGAAGAGATTCAGGAGAAGGCTAACTCCCGCAAGGTGCTGGCCCCGGAGATGCTCTACCAGGAGCCCGACCTGATGATTAAGACCGTGCGTGACGTCTTCAACGAGGACTTCACCGCGATGATCGTTCAGGGCGAGAACGCATGGGATTCCATCGAGGCGTACGTGACCTATGTGGCGCCGGACCTGGTCTCCCGCCTGCAGCAGTGGGACGGTGACGACGACCTCTTCGACCACTACCGCATCAACGAGCAGCTGGCGAAGGCACTGGACCGTAAGGTGTACCTGCCGTCGGGTGGTTCGCTGGTGATTGACCGTACCGAAGCCATGACCGTGGTGGACGTGAACACCGGTAAGTTCACCGGTAGCGGCGGCAACCTGGAAGAGACTGTCACCAAGAACAACCTGGAAGCTGCTGAGGAGATTGTCCGTCAGCTGCGTCTGCGCGATATCGGCGGCATTATCGTCATTGACTTCATTGACATGGTGCTTGAGTCGAACCGTGACCTGGTTCTGCGTCGCCTGATTGAGTGCCTGGGCCGTGACCGCACCAAGCATCAGGTGGCTGAGGTGACTTCGCTGGGTCTGGTTCAGATGACCCGCAAGCGCCTGGGTACCGGTCTGCTTGAGGTCTTCTCGGAGCCCTGTGAGCACTGCGCCGGTCGTGGCCTGGTGGTTCACGATCAGCCGCTGAGCGGTCGTAGCGGTGGCGCGTCGGATTACATCCACCGCCATGAGCGTAATGACCGTAAGCGTAGCCGTGCCGCTGCCCGCGAGGATTCTCGTGACCAGCAGAAGCAGGATGCTCTGGAGTCTAAGAAGGCTGAGCGCCGTAACGCTATGGCTGCGGTGGCTGCCGCATCCGCTCATAGCGAGGAAGTTTCGGAGGAGACCGCTTCGACCCGCAAGAAGCGTAAGCGCCGCAAGCGTTCGCGCCGCGCGGAGACCGCTGAGCTTTCGCTTGAGCAGGAGATTCAGGGTATTGCCGAGGCTGCCAGCGAGCAGGCTCACGCGGAGGTTGCTCAGCGTGAGGACAAGGTCGCTGAGGTCACCGAGGGCAACTGGATTGGTGAGCAGGGCGGTTTCTCCCTGGAGCAGCTGGCGAGTGCGTTCGACCGCGTGGAGGAGGAGTCCGCTGAGGATTCCTCGAAGGACTCTGCTGAGGGCCGTTCGGAGGAGCGTCGTTCGTCCAAGCGTGGCGAGAAGAAGTCTTCTCGTAACCGCCAGCGCCGCGAGCTGACCGATGCGGATATTGCCGCTGTGGAGGGTTCCGGCGCGGGTTCGCTGGAGGACGAGCACCACGTTGACCCGGAGCTCGACCCGCGCTTTACCCGCTCTTCGGATCGTTTTGAGGCGATTCGCGCTGGTGAGGCGAAGGCTCGTGCTTCTCAGAAGGCTGGCCGTCTTGCCCGTACTGAGGGTGAGTCGTTCCGTTCGGGCCGTGAGGATCGTTCGGAGGAGCGTCGTTCGTCCAAGCGCCAGAACCGCGAGCAGCAGAACGCTGAGGCAACCTCCGCTGAGGTAAACTCGGGTGTGCAGAAGGCTCAGGATTCCAAGCGTGTTGAGCGTGAGGACCTGCGCATTGAGGATGTTCGTGAGACTCCGCGTGCGTCCCGCCGCCGTGCTCGTCGTGCCGCTGATGAGAAGCGCGCTGAGAAGGCAGCCGAGCAGGCGGCTGAGCAGGCATCCGCAAATGCTGGTAAGATTGAGAAGTCTGAGTCTCGCCCGGTTGTGACCGGCGTGATTGGTGCTCCGGCTGTGACCGGTGTGGTGGGCGCAGCTCCCGCAGCGGTTGAGGCTCCGGTTGAGGAGGCTCAGAAGCCTGCGGCTCAGGTGCCCGGTTCGACCCCGCGTAAGCGTCGCACTCGCCGTGCGGCTTCCAGCGCCGGTGCCGGTGCTCAGGTCGTGACCGTAGACGCTTCCGAGCGTGCTGAGGGTTCCGTGGTTGCTTCCGCTTCTGTTGCGGATGTGGCTCCGGTGTCTGATGACGCTTCGGCCCCTGTTTTGTTCGGCATTGGCGTTGCTGCTGCCGACATTAAGCGTGAAGGTAAGGACGATTAGTCTTTAGCTTCCGATCATCGGAATTCCGATGGTGTGTTGTATATGAGATAGCCTCGGTAGGGTGAGCCGGAACTTCCCTACCGAGGCTATTTTTTTCTGTGCGTGTGCTGCGTCATTTTAAAGGCGCTATTAAGAGTGCGGTGCAGTATTAGAGGAGCATCACGTGCCGACTTCGAGCGTTCCGCAAAATTATCTATTGCGCGGCGCGTAGATCATGCCGTATCCTTAAGGACTGGTGTTTATCTCAGTGAAGCCCTATCGACGCAGGGCCAGCGGGAGACACCGCTCCCACCCGTATCGTCTTCGGCGCGGTCGAGTGATTGGCTGAGTTTGGAACGTGCGGGAGAGAGACACCACCGGTGAGCCTCGCGTGTTGGCTTCGGCGGGCAATCCCGTCGGAACGCACGGGCCGTTCCTCCTTGTTCGCGGTTATTTGACTGGCGGGGGAGGGCGCACAGCAATGAAAGCGCAGGCTGCTCATTCGTGTGAGATTCAAGAAGCAAGTTGTCGAGAAAAGTGAGTCCCATAGTGGCATACGCGATTGTACGCGCTGGCGGCCGCCAGGAGAAGGTTTCCGTAGGCGACCTCGTTACCCTTGACCGTGTTGCAGGCGAGCCCGGCAGCACCATCGAGCTGCCCGTGCTGCTGCTCGTCGACGGTGACAAGGTCACCGCTGACGCAAAGTCCCTGGCTTCCGCCAAGGTTGTTGCTGAGAAGGTTGAGGACCTGCGCGGTCCGAAGATCGTTATTCAGAAGTACAAGAACAAGACCGGTTACAAGAAGCGTCAGGGCTTCCGCGCCGAGCTGACCACCGTCAAGATTACCGCTATCAACGCGTAATCGAAACGACCGGAATTCAACCCTAAGGTAGGAATACAGAATGGCACACAAGAAGGGCGCAAGCTCCACCCGTAACGGCCGTGACTCGAACCCCCAGTACCTCGGTGTTAAGCGCTACGGCGGCCAGTCCGTCAACGCAGGCGAGATTCTCGTTCGCCAGCGCGGCACCCACTTCCACCCCGGCCTGAACGTTGGCCGCGGTGGCGACGACACCCTGTTCGCTCTGGCAGCAGGCACCGTCGAATTCGGTACCCGCAAGGGCCGCAAGGTCGTTAACATCCTGGCAGCAGCTGAGTAATACTCACCGCTAGGGCAGAGGGGGTAGGCGTTAGTCTACCCCCTCTCGCTATGACCTCGAATGCCGTGGACGCCCGCCTGTGCTGGGCTCCACGATGAGGCGCACCCCAACCCGGTCGCGCCTGCCGCCGCATCCGCAGCATGATTGGTGTGTGCCGTGCGGTGGCGAAGTGAAGATTTTCCAAGATAAGGAGAACCCGTGGCAGAGTTCGTGGACCGCGTGGTCTTGCATGTATCTGGCGGTCGCGGAGGTAACGGCTGCGTCTCCGTGCGACGTGAAAAGTTTAAGCCCCTGGGCGGCCCTAACGGCGGTAACGGTGGTAATGGTGGCGCGGTGATTCTGCGCGTGGATAACCAGACCACGACCCTGCTGGAGTACCACCACAGCCCGCATCAGCACGCCCCGAATGGCGATATTGGTCGTGGTGATATGCACCACGGCTTTAACGGTGAGGACCTGATTCTGACCGTGCCGCAGGGTACCGTGGTGAAGGACCGCGAGGGTAATGTTTTGGCTGACCTGCTGCGTGTGGGCGACGAGTATGTTGCTGCCCGTGGCGGTATGGGTGGTCTGGGTAATGCTGCGTTGGCTTCGGCTAAGCGTAAGGCTCCAGGTTTTGCTCTGTTGGGTACCCCCGGTGAAGAGGCTGATATTGTTCTGGAGCTCAAGTCCATTGCGGATGTGGCTCTGGTGGGTTACCCCTCGGCGGGTAAGTCTTCGTTGATTGCTGCGATTTCTGCGGCGCGTCCGAAGATTGCTGATTACCCGTTCACCACTTTGATCCCGAACCTGGGTGTGGTGCAGGCGGGCGATGTTCGCTACACTGTGGCGGATGTTCCGGGCCTGATTGAGGGCGCTTCGGAGGGCCGCGGTCTTGGTCACCGCTTCCTGCGCCATGTGGAGCGTTCCTCGGCTCTGGTGCATGTGATTGACTGCGCTACTTTGGAGCCGGGCCGCGACCCGATCAGTGACTTTGAGGTGATTCGCGGCGAGCTGCAGAACTATGAGGTTGACCCGACTGCGGGTGTGACCGTGCCGCTGCATGAGCGTCCGCAGATTGTGGTGCTCAATAAGATTGATGTTCCTGAGGCTCGTGAGCTGGCTGAGTTTGTTCGCCCCGAGTTTGAGGAGATGGGCTTCAAGGTCTTCGAGATTTCGACGGCTTCCCATGAGGGTCTGAAGCCCCTCATCTTTGCGATGGCAAAGCTCGTTGAGGAAGACCGCGAGGCTCGTGCCGCTGCCGAGAAGGAAGCGGAGCGCGTGGTTGTTGAGGCTCCTGTGGTTCGCCCGAAGGGCTTCCGCGGTAAGAAGAAGCAGGAGTTCATTATTCGCCGCGAGGAGCGTAACCTTGAGCCGCTGTTCCGCGTGATTGGTGAGAAGCCTGAGCGTTGGATTCAGCAGACTGACTTCAATAATGATGAGGCTGTCGGCTACCTGGCGGACCGCCTGGCACGCCTGGGCGTTGAGGATGAGCTGTTCAAGGCTGGTGCTCGTGCCGGTGACGCCGTGGTGATTGGTGAGAACGACAACTCGGTGATCTTCGATTGGGAGCCGACCATGGTCGGTGGCGCTGAGCTACTGTCCTCCCCGCGTGGTACGGACGCTCGTCTGGAAGAGATCATTCGCCCGACTCGTGCGCAGAAGCGTGTGGAGTACAAGGAGCGTATGGACGCGAAGGCGGAGGCTCGTGCCGAGCTGGAGTCCGAGCGTGTTGCAGGCGTGTGGACCGAGTCGGTTGAATACCGCAAGAAGTTGAAGGAAGGCAAGGTCGACGAGAATATCGACATGCCGAACGTCGACGACTAGTAGCTAGGCGTTGGCTGTTGCCTCGATGATGATTGGTGCCGCGCACCGGGGTTTGCTCCGGTGCGCGGCGCTTTCTTATGTACTCTGCGGTTACCTCTCGCGCCGGATGTGCGCGTCGGAATATGCGGGCGATTATGCGGGTGAGCCTGCGGGGAGCCTGTGGTCGGGCGTGCTGGCTGGGTATTCCACTGGCGGCTTAGCTCACCCCCGTCATTTCGGTTTTTTTGACCGTAAGCAGGTAGCATAGAGGGGAATGTACGCGGGCCGTTTTCGGTGTTGCGTACCTTCTGTGTAACCTGCCCGCATCCGCACCTGTGGTGGCTCCTTAAGCTGCTGTGGTGCGGTCTCTGTCCCCAGCAAGGACGGCATTTGTGACTGACCAGCCTGTTCACCTTGATTTTGGTGCTCCGAGCACCGAGTCGATTCCCCCACGTACCCCCGGTCGGGTGCGTCTGGGCGTGATGGGTGGAACTTTCGACCCGATTCACCACGGACACCTGGTGGCAGCTAGTGAGGTTGCCGCCGTGTTCGACCTGGACGAGGTTGTGTTCGTTCCGACCGGTCAGCCCTGGCAGAAGGTGGGGGAGCGGCACGTGAGTGACGCTGAGCATCGCTACCTGATGACGGTGATTGCGACCGCGTCGAACCCGCGTTTTACGGTGAGCCGTATTGATATTGACCGTGGCGGCGCCACCTACACCTTTGATACGCTTAACGAGCTGCGTGCCCTGCGCCCGGATGCTGACCTGTTCTTCATTACCGGTGCGGACGCGATCAGTCAGATTATGACCTGGCGCAATGCCCATAAGCTGTGGGATTTGGCGACTTTTGTGGGCGTGACCCGCCCCGATCATGAGCTGGATCCGCCGATGGCTGAGGGTCGTCATATTACGACCCTGAAGATTCCTGCGATGGCGATTTCTTCGACCGATATTCGTCGCCGCGCAGCTGAAGACGCCCCCATCTGGTACCTGGTGCCGGATGGTGTGGTGCAGTACATCGCTAAGTACGGCCTGTACAAGAAGGACGCCTTGACGGCGTACCGTGACGGCTTGCCCCGCGTGAAGGATGAGTCTGGGCAGGCACCCCAATCGACGAATAATGAGGGAACACATGAGTGAAGCTACGGGTTCGAAGCCCTATAGCGAGGACGAAGCGTACCTCTACGAGACGTACGTGACCGAGGACGGCATTGAGGTGCCGCCGCCTACCAAGGTGATGGGTCCGCGCCGTCTTGCCCGTTACCGTGAAGAAGTTGCCGAGTACCTGCGTGCGGCCCGCCGCGGTGAGCCCGCGAAGCCTGTTGCCAACATGGGCTCCGTGATTTATACGAACGCTATTGACCCGCAGGTTCTGGCTGTTCAGCGTCGTTTTGCGGCGCTGGCGGCTCAGGGCAAGATTGACACTGAGGCTAACGATGAGGAGAAGCTGCACGAGCCTGCTCCTCTGACCAGTAGCCTGCGTGTTCTGCGTCCCGAAGAGATCGCGCAGAACCGTGTGGATGCGACCAGCCCCTCCGCGGTGAATAACCCGATGACTTCTTCGATCCCGGTCATTGCCGTGGTCAAGGAGGAGAAGCCGGAACCCGAGCTGCACCAGTACCTGGTGCGCGATGAGCCGAAGGTTGAGGAGCTGGACAGCTCTGACGTTGAGGCTGAGCAGACCGAGGTTGCTTCCGTTGAGGAAGATGCCGTTGAGGTTGCTGAGGTTGAAGAGCTGGCTGACGAGCTGCCCACCCGCGTGAGTGCGGTGAACGCGCAGGGTCTTGACCTGAGCGTGCTGGATAGCGCCTCCGCAGGGGATACCGTAGATTCGGTGGACGGCGACCCGACTGTTGCTCTGAGCCCGGATGAGGTTGAGGAGCTGCTGCAGCGCATGGTGGATCGTCAGGATCCCGAAGAGGCACTGGTCGAGGAGACTGCCGAGGAGTCCGACAAGGGCTCCGAGGATGAAGAGTCTGAGCCGGCTGAGTCGAAGTCTGCTTCGGTTGCTTCTGCTGAGGCTTCGAAGGAAGCCGAGTCAAAGGAAGCGGCGTCGAAGGAAACTGAGTCGAAGAAAACTGGGGAAGACTCTGCTTCTGAGAGCGCTGTTGAGAAGACTGAAGAGGTTCTGCAGCCTGCACAGAAGCCCTCCCTGGCGTGGCTGTGGATTGTGCTACTGCTCGCCCTGGTCGTTGTTGGTCTGATTATGATTTTTGGCCCTAAGTAGGCCGTGAACAATGCACCCCTGTTGCGGGTGCTGCCGGCGGGTGTTCTGCCGGCAAGGAAGGAAAATATGACTGCTGCACAGTCCTCGATTGAGGCTCTGCGCATTGCCGCCCGCGCTGCGGAGGAGAAGCAGGGAACTAACCTGTTCGCTGTGGATGCTTCCGACGCGATGGGTCTGATTGATGGCTTCCTGGTGGTTTCTGCCCACAATGAGCGCCTTGTGAACGCTGTTGCGGATGAGGTTGAGGACGCTCTGCGTGAGCAGGCTGACCTGAAGCCGGTTCGCCGTGAGGGTCGTTCCTCGGGTCGTTGGATTCTGCTGGACTTCGGCGATATTGTCGTGCACGTTCAGCATGAGGAGGACCGCGAGTTCTACGCTCTGGATCGTCTGTGGGCTGAGGCTCCGCGTATTGAGCTGGGCGTTGAGAACGAGGCTCCCTTCGATATCGAGGGTGAGACTGAGGAAGATGCTGCACGCATCATTCCCGCTCAGGATGAGGCGTAGGCTTCCGCTTGATTTTTAGCTGATGAGGGGTGGGCTCTGGTGGCGCTGTATGGTGCCGCGGGGTCCGCCCTTCCTGCTTACCCGCCGGGAACTTTTTTGGAGTTTTGGGTGCGCTGGTTTGCATCGTTGTCCGTGGTGTGTGTAATATATTCATGTTGCCTCGTTGAGGTCACTAACAGAATATGGGGATATGGCGCAGCTGGTAGCGCACCTGCATGGCATGCAGGGGGTCAGGGGTTCGAGTCCCCTTATCTCCACGTTTTCCTCGGTTGAGGAGCTTTTCGCCCGGTTCTTGTGAATCGGGCGATTTTGCTATCTGCCGATAACTCTCGATAGTCAACAACGCAGTTCATAGTTGAGGAGAAGCGCATGGGAGCGCACACACATCACGGCCACCACGGGCATCACCATGGGCACGACCATTCGCATGCCCCGAGTCCGGAGGATGCCGCCTCGATGCGCCCGCGCCTGCTGATTGCGTTCAGCTTGGCGGTTGTTATTGTGTTGGCGCAGGCGATTGGTTCGTTGGTCACGGGAAGTCTTGCGCTGCTGACCGATACGGCGCACGCGCTGGCGGATGCCTCGGGTCTGCTGGTGGCGCTCGCTGCGGCTTCGCTGATGACGCGCCCGGCGACCTCCCGCCGCACGTGGGGTTTCCGCCGTATTGAGGTGCTTGCCGCTCTGGGGCAGTCGGTGCTGCTGCTGGCGGTGGGTATCTACACGGCGGTGGAGGGCGTGCATCGCCTGTTCGCCCCGCCGGAGGTGCCCGGCACCGAACTGCTGATCTTTGGTGTGGTGGGCCTGGTGGCGAACGCTATTGGTATTGCGGTACTGGCTACGGCGAGGAACGCGAACTTCAATATGCGTGCCGCATTCCTGGAGGTGCTCAATGACGCCCTGGGTTCGCTGGGCGTGATTGTGGCGGCTATCGTGATTTGGCTGACCGGCTTCTACCAGGCGGATGCCCTTGCCGGTCTGCTGATTGCGGCGCTGATTGTGCCGCGTGCGGCGCGTCTGATGAAGCAGACTACGGCGGTGCTTATGGAGTTCACCCCGGACGGCCTGGACCTGGACGCGATGCGTGAGCATATCTTGAGTGTTGACGGTGTGGTGGAGGTGCACGATGTGCATGCTTCGACGGTGGCGACCGGTCTGCCGGTGGTGACCGCGCACGTGGTGGTTGCCGATTCGTGCTTCCGTGACGGTTCTGCGGTGGCGATTCTGGACCGTATCCGTTCGTGTGTGGCGAGCCATTTTGAGGTGTCGGTGGAGCACTCGACCTTCCAGCTGGAGACCGCCGAGCTGGGCGGTCGCGAGCCGGATTCGGTTCGCCACCCGTAAGCCACCTGAACCCCTAGGCCACCTGAAAACCTTGCGTGTACGATGTCTGCGTGCCGAAATAGCGGGGGAGTACCGACCGTTATATTTGGTGGCTTCAACACGCAAAAGATACACTCTTTAGGGAGCAAAAGGTGCTCCTCACCCACACACTTTGACAGGCTCGCGGGCAGACTCTCTAGTTTGGTAGCCGCGGTAGCCTGCAACGATGAGCGCCTCAGCCTAGCTGAAACGGAACAGTGGGCGGGCGCATCCTGAAATTTTTGACGAGAACAACCACGATTAGCAGCAGATACGGAACACTATGCATTCACCTATTGCCACTTACCTGACCGAGACCCTCGAGTCGGTCGCTTCTGATACCTCCGGTGAGTTGGCAAACTACATTCCGGAACTTGCCGCCGTGGATCCGGACAAGCTTGCCGCGTCCATCGCCATGGTTGATGGTGAGCAGTACGCCGCCGGTGACTCCGATGTGGAGTTCACGATCCAGTCGATTTCTAAGCCGTTCGTGTACGCCCTCGCGCTTGCGGATCGCGGCTATGATGACGTGCTGGCGAAGGTGGGCGTGGAGCCTTCCGGTGAGCCGTTCAACGAGCTGTCCCTGGAGGACGGCTCCGGTAAGCCGCTGAATCCGATGATTAACGCGGGTGCGATTACCACCCATTCGCTGGTGGGTCCTCCCGGTGCGACGCAGGGCGAGCGCATGGAGCGCGTCATTTCTGGTCTGTCTGCGTTTGCTGGCCGCCGCCTGTCGGTGAACGAGCGCGTGTACGAGTCTGAGCTGGAGCACGCGCACCGCAACTACGCGATTGCGCACATGCTGCGCGGCCACGGCATCCTGACCGGTGACCCGACCGTGGCGGTGCAGGGTTATACCCGCCAGTGCTCGCTGATGGTGACGGTCAAGGATTTGGCGTTGATGGCGGCGACTTTGGCGAACTATGGTGTGCATCCGGTGACGGGTGAGCAGGTGGTTCCTAAGACTGTGGTGCGTCAGGTGCTGAGCGTCATGTTCACGTGCGGTATGTATAACGCGGCGGGCGACTGGGCGACCCAGGTGGGTGTTCCGGCGAAGAGCGGCGTGGGCGGCGGCATTATTGGTGCGGTGCCCGGTCAGCTGGGTGTGGCGACGTTCTCGCCGCGCCTGGACGGTCACGGTAACAGTGTGCGCGGCGTGGAGCTGTTTGAGCAGTTCTCTGATGACATGGGCATGCACGTGATGAACGTTCCGACGGTGGCTCGTTCGGCGTTGCGCGCGAACTACCAGATCGGTTCGGGGGACGAGTCGATGCGCCTGATTCAGTTGCAGGGCCGTATCCGTTTTGCGGGTGTGGAGCGCGTGATTCGTGAGATTGTGGAATCCCCGATGGAGGGTTCGAAGGTCGCCCTGGATGTGACGCGCGTGTATGCGGTGGATGAGGTCGCTCAGAGCATGCTCCTGGAGCTGATGCGTCGCCTGCGTAATGACGGGTACAAGGTGTACCTGATTGATAATGACGAGACGATCACGAACACGGATGCGCTGCGCAGCATGGGTGTGAAGGTTCTGACGAACCCGGCGGCGGTGACTTCTGCCGAGTCGGACGCTGAGCGTGTGGCTGAGGCGGACGCCGAAGAAGCTGCGGAGGCTGCGGCTCTGGAGGCGCTGAATGCGCTGGAATCCGCTAAGGCGGAGCAGCCGGAAGCTTCGGAGTCCGAGTAGGTTTCTCTCCGCGTACTTGGATGTACGATTGTGTGAACTTATATATTGAGGCCCCTTTCCCGGGCGCGTTGTGAACGCGTTCTGGGGGAGGGGCCTTGCTGTACTTAGAATTGCGCCCTGCGCTGTGGTTGGAGCTGTAGCTGGATTACCTGGGTTACTTGGATTGCCTGGCGTGCGGGGATTACCTTGCGTGCGGATAGCTTAGGGTGCTGAGCGTGGTATTCGGCGAGCGAGTGGAACGAATGCGCGTAAAGGTTCTTTTATCGCGGCGTTATTACTCATTACGTAATATTTTGAATTTTTCGATATCTAACGGTGGTCTCATCATACACTCGTAATATGAACACTGTTCCACACTCAGAAACACCTATCACTACTCGTCAATCCGCTATTACTGACCTCACTGCTGACCGGGCGGTGGCGGGCGCCTCTGCCCGCGCCTCCATGGGGCGACGGGAACTCTTACAACACGTTGGTACCTTTGGTCTAGGCGCGGTGAGCTTCGGCGTGCTGGGTCTTGGCATCACCGGCTGCACCCCGTCTGCTGCGGAAGGCGCCCACGGAGCGGCGGCTGGCGGGTCTGCCTCGGGTAGCGCATCCGGTAGTGCCTCAGGTAGCGCCTCGGCGACTCCTTCGGCAAGCTCGGCGGCTACCTCCTCCGCATCTGCGACTGCGACCTCGTCGAACCCGGTTCCCGAAGCTCGTGCCTGGACTGGCCCACAGACCGGCCTGCCCGGTGAGGGCAAGTACATTGCGTGGACGGTCGATGACGGCGCCGACCCGGAGGTGGTACGCGCCTACGCGGAGTTTTCTCGCCGTACCGGCACGCGCCTCACCTTCTTTATCAACGGTCAGTACCCGGCGTTTAGGCAGCATCGTGACCTGTTGTTGCCGCTGGTGAAGAGTGGTCAGTTGCAGATTGCGAACCATACGTATAGTCATGCGGCGTTGACGAGCCTGACGGATGAGCAGATTGTTCAGGAGTTGACCCGTAATGATGAGGAGATTATGCGGCTTTTTGGGGTGTCTTCGAAGCCGTATTTCCGCCCGCCGTACGGGTATTATGATGAGCGCGTGTTGGCGGCTGCGGCGTCGTGTGGTTTTACGCGCCCGGTTCTGTGGTACGGGTCGTTGGCGGATTCGTCTAATATTTCTTCGGCTGAGGTGTATGCCTATGCGGAGAAGTACGCTTTGGCTCAGCATATTGTGATTGGGCATTTGAATTATCGGGGTGTGGTGTCTGAGCTGGACCGTATTCGGGCGTTGTTGGATCGGCGCGGTTTGACGACGGTCACGATTCGTGACTATTACGGGTAGTGCGGGGGAGTCCTGGTGGGGGTTCCGGTGGGTATACTGGGAGGCATGATGAAGCTTCCTCAGAACCCTATTCTTCGGCAGGTGCACCGTTTCCGTGAGTCGCTGCTGCTTCTGCTGTATTATTCGCTGTCTTTTTTGGGCGTGCGGTGGGTGCGCTCGGGGCATCCGCGTGTGGCGGCGGTGTGGTCTGTGGGTTTGTGGCTGAATTTGGTGGTGCGCGGTATGGGTCAGCTGGTGCGTATGCTGGTGCCGGTCCTGCAGGATGCGGAGGCGCGCCGTGCTCGTGCTGAGCGTGCCCGCGCCTACCAGCCGCGCTAACCCTGCTTCCGCAGGTTCTTACCCCGCGCGGATTCTAGGCTGATATGACGAAGCCCCCTTGTACTAGAAATAGTACGAGGGGACTTCGCTATATCGGGGGGGGGCACCAGCCGGAGGCGTTAGTCGTCTTCGTGGGAAAACTCGTTGACAATCTCGGGGCTCTGCATCGCAAACTCATCAGGTTCTGCAGTCTCGGGCGAGAAATCCAGGTAGTAGTTACCCTCGGAGGTGCGGGTGATGGTGACGTAGGTTCGACCGTAATCGAGCAGTTCGCGAATGCCGACCTTGGTGCCTTCGTCGAGGCCCATGCGCTTACGAATATAAGAGCCAAGCTCGGAGTTAGGGATGGTCGACATATCCTTACCGCAGCGGTCGGAACCGCTGGCAACACGCATAATGAGGTCTTCACCGTCATCGCAGTGCACCACAATGGGAGTGTTCTTCACAGGGAAGAAGTTGGACTGCCCAATGTTCGCGGGAACCGCAAAGTAGGCTTCATCCTTATTGGCTCTGATATCTCGCAGACCCCAGTTAATGCCGGAACCGCAGTTGTACGAAGAGCCCTTACCTGCGTGGCTATACAGGTACAGCTTGATGGAGGAGAAATCCTTCAACCGTTCTTCACGTTCCGTCTCAGGTTCGGGGAGCGGAGGAATCGGAGGCAGAGACTTATTCGCCAGGACGTCGGAGGGCGCTTCAGGGAAGGTGAAGAAAGCATCAACCACAGGGTCGGTGCAGCTCAGCGAAGCACCGAAAAGTGTATCGATATAGTTCTCCGCGTACTCCACCGACACCGGCACAAGAATGTTCTCCTGCTGGCATTCCGAAGCGTCTCGACCAATATTCAGGCCGTCCGTCGAAAGGTTAGCTGAGCCAGCGTAGGCAATATCGAAGGAACCGTTCTGCGCCCAAGCGTAGAGCTTAGTGTGCACCAGGGGAGAGACGCGAGGGTCCGGGTAGCGAATATCCAGG
Source organism: uncultured Rothia sp. (assembly GCF_963507905.1). GTDB lineage: Bacteria > Actinomycetota > Actinomycetes > Actinomycetales > Micrococcaceae > Rothia. Next base: position 193,658 of record NZ_CAUOUU010000002.1, read on the forward strand.
TACCCGTGACTAGCCTTGACCCATCCCTTGAGGATTTCATGAGTTGTAATGCTTACCGCACCATCTCGTGCCATACCCACCAAAAGATGAACCTTAGGCGTGGAGGAGGTCGGGGTAAACTTGCTCATCTCTCCCCAGTGACCGGATTCCTTGGAACGTCGTCCGGGGGTGAAGTCAGCCTGGTACAGCGCACTGAGAATGGTAGTTCGCGAGATATACCCGGTAACCGCCCACAGCTCATGCCCGGCGCAATCATCCTGAGGATACGGCGAATGGAGAACAAGCTCGGCGAGGTTGTCGCCCATGAGTGACGAATAAAATTCCATGGGAATACGTCCTTCTTTTACCTAGAAAAGAATGCCTTCTTTCTCCTCAAGTTCACGAATGCGCTTATCTACATCAATATTCGGTTCAATGCTTTCGTAATGCATACCTTTAAGACTCTTGAAGAGAGCTTCGAATATGACCTGCGCACCGTCCGGGGGAACCGCCATACCAATCTGGCGACGGACGTTCTCCTTGTTGCCGATGAACTTGTACCAGTCAGGGAACGTCTGCAGGCGCGCGCGCTCGCGGTTGGTCAGGGCGCGGGGCTCTTCCCAATGGTAGATGTGCGTTCCGCCACCGCCGGATCCGGTGACGGTGTATGCGGGCTTATTGGAATCTAGGCGCTTATAAATCTGGCTGAGCTTAGCACCACGCACATTGAGGCGCAGTTCCTCAGGCATATCGGTAGCGTTGAAGGCGTTCTTGCCGGGCTTGATGTAGGCGAGGCGTTGCTTCACCACCTCAGACTGGCGAGTGAGCTCATTGTTGGTTGCCCACTCGGGGATGGGAGGCTCGGTAAGCGCCTGCTTAGCGGTGCGCATCATCGAAGGTTCGGGAGTGGTGGGTTTCGGAACCTTGAATTCTTTGCCGCTGGCAATAAGGTCATTATGTAGGCCTACGATAATGATTCGGTGTCGAGCCTGGGGGAGACCGTACTCCTCAAAACGGTATTTATGAGCGATAACGGTGTACCCCGCACGCTGCATTTCTCGTAGGATGTAGGGAAATGCGGTACCTGCATTAGCACCAGAAAGACCACCCACGTTTTCCGCCACAAACCATTCAGGTTTATGACTCTTGAGCACGTGGATTCCATAGGTATAGAGAGGACCGTATTTACCCTCTAGGCCTTTCTGCTTTCCTACGAGGCTGAAGTCATTGCAGGGAAAACCGAACGCAAAACCATCAATCGGGGGTAGAGCGTCGGTATCGAGCTCACGGACATCACCGACGTACACGGTCTCTTCGGACGCACCGGGGGTGTTTTCACGGTAGGTATCTGCAGTTGTGGGGTCGTAGTCATTAGCCCAGGCGTGCTCAACCTTGATTCCGGGCACCTTATCGGCAGCGTTGTGCGCGCCCAGGGCAATGCCGCCGGGTCCACAGAAGAGCTCACCCATCTTGTAGGTTGTGGGTGAGGGTGATGTGTGCTTCTCAGCCATAAGGTTCTCCGCAAGTCATAGTGCTGTGTCAGGTGCCGGTTAAATATATAGATTTACCGTCTCTATATATTCAGAGTTAAACCCTCTAAGAATAGCAGCCCGGAGGCCTCGCTCGCACCCTTACTCCAAGTAGATTTTGTTGCCTGGAGTAAAACAACTTGGCTTTAGTAGTTTTATAGTGCATCGTGATGACGAAAACCTGTGCTGACGTGTGAGAACGAGTGATAAACTCACAGAGGAAGCTAACCGATGGCTCCCGTAAACACTCACATCTCTATTTTTCAACGAGGAGAAAAATGGCCGAGGAAATTTCCCAGCCGGAACAGCAGATTTATGACGCTGCCGCGCGGGAACTCATCTCGTACGAAGACGCATGTCGTCAGATCATTGACGGCATGATTATTGGAGGTATCCCGACTTCTGAAGAAGCGATTACCTCTTTTTACGAGGATGCTCTCAAGAAGATTCAGGACCGCGAAGCCGCAAACGCCAAGGGCGAGTTCGATGAGGTTGCTACGTCCAAGGAAGACTACCACCACTGGTACGATGCTTCGAAGCCCGATACTGCCGCATGGAGCCATCTGCGCAGGAAGCTTACCGAGAAGATTGGTGAGGTCGGCACGTCGACTATTCATGAGGAATCCGGCAAGGTTGTCGGTCTTCTTGCTGATCCCGCGATGAAGAATTTGACCCACAAGGGTCTTGTCGTTGGCTACGTGCAGTCCGGTAAGACCGCGAACTTCTCGGCAGTTATTACCAAGGCGGTTGATGAGGGCTACCGTTTTATCATTGTTTTGGCGGGTATGTACAACAACCTGCGTCGCCAAACTCAGGAACGTTTGAACAGTGACGTCGTTGCAACTATCCGAGATGCAAAGAAATCTGTTTATACTCTGACCAGCATCGAGGGTGATATCTCTTCGGACGCCGACAATCTTCTCAATGCTCTGCGCACTAATGGTAGCGTTGTTTTTGCCGTGGTAAAGAAACACTCTGGTCGTTTGAAGAACTTGCTGAAGCAGATGGAAGCCGCAAACCGTGAGGGTCTGCTGGATGATGCTCCCGTACTTATCGTAGATGATGAGTCGGATCAGGCAACGCCTAATACCGAGAAGGAAGACCAGAAGTGCTCCGGTATCAACCTGTGTATTCGTAAGATTTGGGATCAGGTGCAGCAGGGCTCCTACGTGGCGTACACCGCTACCCCCTTCGCGAATGTTCTGATGGACCCCAACGATGACGAACGCTATACCGAGTATGTAGGCTCTGATGGCCCCGAAGATTCTGAAGAGGAAATTATCGAGCATTATCCGGGTCTATATCCCTCCGACTTTATCTACGCTTTGGAACGGCCGGAGGGGTACATCGGTGCATCCCGTATCTTTGGTACCCCTCTGTGGGCCACCGAAGATGAGGACGGCGTACTTGATGACGGCGCAAATGTTGATGCCTTGCGTGATATCGAAGATTGGGAAGCCGATATTCTGCGTCCTCCAACTCCGAAGGAGGAACGTGCTGGTAAGAAGTACGAGCCGGAAATGGTCCCCAGCCTGCAGGACGCAGTACATTGGTTTATGATTGCTACGGCTCTTCGCCGTCTTCGTACGGGAAAGAAGCAGCACAGCTCGATGCTGATTCACTTCTCGTACAGGGTACAGACTCACTTCGAGGCTGCGGATGTCGTTAAGGAGTACATCGACGAGCTGAAGAAGGCCTACGATACGCCCGAAATTAACGAGGCGATGCAGGACCTGTATGAACGCGAAGTTGGTCGTATGCAGGCTATCCATCCCAACAAGTCATACCTCTCATGGGATGAGCTGAAGCTTGCTGTAGGCCAGACTATCCGCGAGACTAAGTGCATTGTGGATAATGGTCCCTCGGAGGAGCGCCTGGAATACGACGACGCAGCGCCGGCTACCTATGTAGTCATTGGTGGCAATACCCTTGCCCGTGGTTTGACCCTTGAGGGCTTGATTAGCTCGTACTACCTCAGGACGAGCAAGACTTACGATGCTCTTCTGCAGATGGGCCGCTGGTTTGGTTTCCGTCCCGGCTATGATGACCTGATTCGTCTGTGGACCACCAGGGATCTTCAGGATGACTATCGCCACCTTGCCGGTGTCGAGGACGAGATTCGCGAAGAAATCCGGGCTGTGGGTAGCACTCCCAAGAGTATCGGTGTGAAAATTCGTACTCACCCCGGCTCGTTGCAGGTGACTGCCCGGAACAAGATGTATCACGCTACGACCGTCAGGGTTGATTACAGTAGAAAGCTCCATCAGCTGACTCGTTTCGAGGAGAAGAACGCCGAAATCCTGAACCACAATATTCGGGTGTTTGAATCGCTCATCAATTCTGTCTCTGGTACCCGTGAGGTACTGCGCGATAAGAACAACGGTAGCTATCTCTTCACCGGTGTGCCTGTGGATGTCGTGCTGTCCTACTTCAAGGACTTTAAGGCACACTCCTCGCACTATGAAGCTGGCTCAGACAAGCTGGTTGAGTGGATTGAAAAGTACGCTGACCAGGACTGGAACGTTGTCGTCTACTCCGGCACCCAGAAGGATATGCCGCAACAGAACTTTGCTGGTCTGGATATTCGTATGGCAACCCGTAGCGCGTACGTTAACTCCGAATCTGGCATCGCTAATCTGGGCGCTCTTGCTGTCGGCGATACCCCCATCGCTGATTTCAAGATTCTTGCTGAGTCTGGAAAATTTGCGGATACCGAGTCATTGCAGGCTGCCAAGAGCCGCACAGCACAGCTGGACTTGCGTTACCTCGAGGGTAATATTCCGCTCCTGGTAATTTACGTCGTCAACCCCCATTCCCAGGCTAAGAAGGGCATCCGCCGTCGTGATCTTGACGCTGCAGCACCGGTCGTCTTGCACGCAGTGGTTCTTCCTCAGGTGGGGGGCTCCAACTACGGTAACTTCATTTCAGTTGTTCCTAAAACGATTGAGATTACGGAGTTTGATGAGGAAGAGCTGGATGAGAACAGCCCCATCCTGGCTGCTGCTGAAAGCGACGACGAGGGCGATTACAAGGAGTAACCTCAGGTAGCTTCTTGAAGACCCAAAAGTGGGTATAGGTTTCGGGGTGGCATTTCACCAGATAATGCCACCCCGGAGCTTTATACCCCTCTCATAACACACACCGTACGACTCAATAGCGCCCGCAACTTCTACAGGGCAAGGAGATAATATCGTGAGCCTTAACTGGTTCCCTCTTCCTAAAAACACTGGTTCGATATCTGCTCGAGGTGCCTCACGTACCCTGGGTCGACCCAATCTGAGCCTGCTTGCTCTGGTCACCCGAGAGATGGCTCAGAACTCGTGGGATGCACGCCTCGAAGGGCACATGCCGGAGTTCGGTTGCCTGGTTCGGCACGCCAATCAGGGTGTACTGAATACTCTGCGGAACGAGGTATTTGCAGCTGGTTTTGAGATTCACAGCAAGTACACCGGTCTAGACCAGACTTTTAACCGCGGCGACGTCTACTTCTTGGAATTCTGGGACCGCGGCACTGTCGGTCTTGATGGCCCGGACCGCCCCGACGAAGCTGTTGAGGAAGGGGAGAGCCAGAACTTTGTTAACCTCACGATGAACCTTGGTAGCGATAACAAGGGTCAAGGTAACGGTGGCTCATACGGTTTCGGTAAAACGGCTGCTTTCAATATGAGCGAGTCTCAGTCCGTTATTTACTGGTCTGCCTTTAAGACCAAAACTGGCGAGATTGATTACCGACTTATTGCTGTTGCCCTCGGCAAAGAATATACGGATGGCGGTCGAAACTACACCGGTCGCCATTGGTGGGGATATGAGGGGCCGACAGTTAAGGGAACGGGTAACATTCTCCCGTTGACGGGAGAACCTGCTCGTCGACTGGGCGAGGCTATTTTCTCTCGTCACTTTAAGGACGGAGAAACTGGCACTTCAATTCTTATCGTTGATGCAAAGCCCGCAGAGCTTATGGAAGTATCAGACGATGAAGATAAGACTCCGGATGACCCGGGTCGAATTATTGACCGTTCCCACGAAAAAATTCAAAATATCGTGATGTACCATCTTTGGCCCAAATTGGATGTTGAAGATGGAAATAGGTCTATGGATATCAGGATTAATAATAACCCTGTCTTAATTCAGGAACTTAAGAATAACCCTGAATATAAGGGAATTGAGCAGCTGTGCATGGCTCTTATCGATGTCCGGAAAATGGCTGAGCTTCAAATAGTTAATTCTGACGCTGAGTCATTTGAAGGGGGTTTCCAGTATAAGAGCTTTGTTTTTAGACGACTGAAGGATTCCTATAATATTGGATACTTAAGGATTGCTCGAGGTGCCTACGAAATCAATACTATAAAGCCCATCTATCCACAAAACACTGTATGCTTGATGCGTAATGAGGCTGAATTAGTCGTCCAGTACCGAAAAGTGAATGATCTGGATGACTCGAAGGCCACCTGGTACGGCGTTTTTAAGCCTGACGTTGAAACCGATGTTGCATTCCGAGAGGCTGAGCCTCCGGCCCATGACGAATGGAATCCGAGCTCTCTCGAAAATGCTGAACATAAGAAAATTGTTGTTTATGCTGCTTCGAATATCACGAAGAGTTTGAAAAGTATTTTTGAGACGAAAGATATTAAGCGTGATAGTGGATCGCTGGGTTCTTTGTCGAAGATTTCTCAGAAGCTTGCTCGGTTTAACCCCATCATGTCTGTGGGAGGAGGTGCTAATATTGCGCCGGTGGACGAGGAAGAATGTGTAAAAGATAAGAAGCGGCCTGGCGGCGTTGTTCGGCGCGCCTCTGTATCGATTGAGTCTGCGGTGATGGCTGGCGTGCACCCGCAGAACCCTGATTACGTGCGGTATCTCATTAGCTTCTCCTGCAGCAGTGCTTGGAAGGCCGGTCAGCGTGTAGGTATCAACGTCTCTATTGCAACCAGCGAGGAGAAGACTTTGAAGTACACGGACTCTCACGACCTTGAGCCTTCTTGGAGCGAAGGCTGGGGCCCTGACCCCAACGACACCCAAAAGGCGGGCCATGTTTATGTGCAGTGGGACGGCCCTGAAGATTCCGAGGAAAACCAGGGGTCTGTGGTCATTACACTGCGTAAAGGTAAGACCTATATTTTTGAGGTGGAGGGCTAAGAGCTATGGCAGGTAAGCGTGTAAAGGCATATCCTCATCTCACCCTTTTTCCACACGAAGTGGAATGGGGCGAATGGGATATTCGTACTCAGAACGGCGAAATTGTTGACCCGGAGAAGTTGCCCTCCAACTGGGATTACGATACTAATCTGGAGATCTCCATCACCGTCAAAGTACGTCTTGAAGGAATCCGTCGAGTACTAGGCAATGAGGAGTCTCTGCCTCGACTGATTTGTGAGGTTCAGTGTCGACCGACCCACTGGAGCGTCATTGAAGAGAGTCGAGATGTTCATCTCGATTCGGAATCATTTGTCGCGGTTGTTAGCGCCAAGGTTCCTGGACGTAAGGTTGCGGGAGAGCTGAAACTTCGAGTAGCTCTAGTGGCGGGTGCCCTAAATATCGATGGATATAACACCGATGAAACCGCCTATATTGCTGTGCAAGAGGACAGCCTGTCTTTGAGCGCTAAGGGCGCTGGTATGCCGTTCTCACAGCTTGATTTCTCTCGAGTTCCTGGGTGGGATAAAAATGCTCCCTGGGTTATTCGATGCAAGGCAGATAACGCAGAAGCTCCGTATTCAAGGTGTATTAGAATATTTGTCAACACTAAACACCCGGCTTGTAATGCTTTGGTGCGAGGGGATGAAAAGGACTATGAAATTCTCGAGCCGGTACTTGCTCGGGATTTCCTCTCAAATTTAGTGAGAGAAATATATTTCTCCCACCTGGAAAATTCCTCAATGTATACATTTCCTAAGGAAGAAACAGAGGATAATTGTAAAGAATTTGAGGTTGTGGCACAAAGAGTTATTCAAGAGAGTCTTTCAATGACCATTCCAGAACTTATTGACGCGTTAAAAAGGGATTGGAATTCCGTGCAGAGCAAGATTGACGGTGCTACCGGATACATGCAGAAGGGATGGAAGTAGATATGGTTCAGCAGAATGTGGAGCCTGCTCAGCAGGATACTAGCCCTGAGAATACTCAGGTGCCTGCAGAGCGGGAAGAACTGTATTTTTACTACCGATTGGAAGAGCCAGTTAGCGAAGTACTTCTGGAGAAGTGGCAAAATTCTGGAGTTCCTATTCGCAATGTTGATTGCGGAAAAATCGATACCAATCTAGAAACTTTGAATATCGGTGGTAATGAGGTTCCGACTATTATCCTTGATAAATTACGTAGAATCATGGATTCTGAGCTCGAGAATCTGAAAGAAATCCCTCAAGATAGCGATGAATGGAAGTATGCCTACTCTCATCATATTGGTAAAGCGCTCTATGAAAATCTACATATGATTCGAGGGGAAGTCGAGTCTATTGAGGTATGGCAGTTTATCGGTCTATGCGTTCTTCCTACTGCGGCTTTTGCACGTTTTGCCCCGTCAAATAAGGACCGACATATCGGTAACCTTCGCCGCCACGTGCTACGTCGAACCTGGCTGACTTATGACCTCCTGGGTGAGGTTATGGATGAGGGAGGCTACCTCACGGAAGATGACCTCAACCAGATTCTTGACCGAACCTCTATCTCGACGAACCGTGATTTGGCGTTGGCTCTCGCTCGAACCCTAAACTCTGTGGGTGCTCCCACCGATTATGGTTTGGAGAGGGGAGTCTCTGCCCGTAAGATCAAACGTAAAATTGCGGAAGAGCTCACGGTTCGTATGGGCGTTGAGATGGTGCAGTACAAATCATATGAGGATATGTGTGCACTCCTTGAGACCATCAAGAACGAGGTTATCGAGGCCTTCAAGCTGCAGGAGGGTATCGAAGAAGAACAGTATGAAGATACCTGGGATTCTGATTCCGCAGCTGTAGAAGACTACGAGCCAGAAGATGTAGAAATCGAAGAATCGGAAGACGTAGAGGTTGAAGAGCTGGAAGACTCAGAAGACTTGGATACCGAGGCTGACGAGTACGACGAAAGCTACTACGAGGATTTCTCGGACGAGGAATCTGAAGAGGAAGAAGAGTCTGCAGATTTCGGGGTTGATGAGGCTATCGAAGCTGAGGAACCTGAAGCTGAGGAGTCTGAGGCCGAGGAGTCTGAGCACCAGGAACCTGCGGAACCTCAACCGTTCTTTGTGCCGGTTAACGAATTCCGCGAATCAAACCTCTTCAGCTCAACGCAGTACGGGTACTACGTTGACGAGGAACCTGAGGAACGCCCTTCACGTCTTCGAACTCCGCAGAGCAAGCTCAAGGCCAAGCTGGAACAAGCAAGCCCTGAGATAACTGCGGATGAAGAAGCTAATGAGCAGGCTTCTGAAGCTAGGGCTCACAGGAGTAAGCTCACGCCTCCCAAATCTAAGATGGGACAGTTCTGGGATAACATGCCCTGGAATCGCTAAAAACTAAGAAGCCCCCTCGTACTAGAAATAGTACGAGGGGGCTTCGTCATATCTGGGGGTAGAAGCTTAGTGCTTCTTCTTCGGCTCACACGCCACGCCGTCACCGTCTTTATCTAGACCCGGGCGGTAACCCGGCTCGCCACGATGCAGGGGCGCCGCACCAGCCGCACGAGCATCAGCGCATGTTTCGTAGTAAACACTCGACCGCGCAGGAGCCTGCTGAACCGGCTGCGCGGGAGCCTCAGAAACCGGAGCCGCCGGCGCCTGCGTGGAAGGTACCTCAGCAGCCGGAGCCTGAACGGGAGCCTCAGTCGTCGGAACCGGAGATGGGGTTACCGTCGGAGAAGGAGACTCCGAAGGAGTCGCAGACGCACTCGGCGTCGGAGAAGAACTAGGAGTAGCCGAAACAGAAGCGGATGCAGAAGCAGACGTCGACGATGACGAAGCGGAGGGCGTGACCTTCGGAGCACGAATAGACGAAGAGCAGCCGGTCAGCAGCAGAGCACCCGCAAGAACACCAGCGGTCGCGGCGTGAATTTTCAACACAATATTCCTTTATAAAGTGAGTGGACAAGGGTGTTCACCGTAGAACACACACTCAAGTGTAAAGGAAAACTATCCCACCCGCAGGCACTATTGAGCCTTTCAAACATTCTGACAAGGGAAGAAACACCAACCCGGCACGGCAAAGCCCCCTTGTACCGGTTCATACAAGAACCGGCACGGGGGGCTTCGCTATATATTCGCTATATCTAGGGGGCGCCAGCCGGAGGCGCTAGGGGAGTAGCACCTTCTTCGGGATAGCTCTACCCAGACCCGCCGCTAGGAGCAGTTGCCGTTCATATCGCAGGACGGGCCCGCCTCCGAGGCGCCCGCCAGCGGGTTCAACAACTCAACCTGATGGGTCTGCTCCCACACCTGACGCAGCGCCTGCACCAGCGCCTCCGCAGGCTGCGCACCACTGACCGCCCACTTCGACTCAATCAAGAAGAACGGCACACCGTTAATGCCCAGCTGGCGCGCCAACTGCTCATCAGCACGCACGTGCTCCGCGTAACGGTCGCTCTTCAACACAGCCTCAACCTCGGCGGTATCCAAACCAATCTCAGAGGCGATATTCAGAATCGACTCGTGATCCTGCACCGAACGGCCCTGCGTAAAGTACGCCAGCTTAAACGCCTCCTGCGCCGCCGACGCCAAACCCTGCTCGGACGCATACTGAATCACGCGGTGCGCATCAAACGTATTACCGTAGCGTGCCTGCCGCCAATTGAAATCCAAACCCACCTCGCGGGCACGCTCCGCCAACGACTCCTGGCTCGCAATCGCCTGCTCCAAGGGCATGGAGTACTTCTTAGCAATCAGCTCAGGCAGCGAACCAGCCGGATGCTCCGTAGCCGACGGGTCCAGCTCAAAACTATGCCACACCACCTCAACCTCATCACGGTGCTCAAACTCGGCGAGCGCCTGCTCCAGGTTACGCTTGCCCACGTAGCAGAAGGGGCACACAATATCGGACCAAATATCAATACGCATGGTATCTATTCCTCTCATACTCGGATGCGGCACATTGCCGCCTGTATGCTCACCTAACGCCCCGGCTGCCGTGTTTATTCCCGCCTATTTCCCAGCGTTATTCCCCAGCGGGTGTTCCCCATAGTTTATTCCCACCGGGTACGGCAAAGCCCCCTCGCACCGGTTCGTACAGAATCTCTGTATAGGAATATCTGTACAGGAATATCCGTACAGGAACCGGGTCAAGGGGGGCTTAGCACACGCGAAATACGCTACCCTATCGGCGGGCAGCCGCCGGTGCGGTCGTGGCAGTAGCCGCGGGAGCAGTCGTCGCCGCAGGCGCGGCGGTCGCACGAGCCGGGGGGGCCGTAGTGGTTGCCGCCGCAGGCGCAGTCGTAGCCCGCTGAGTAGCCGCTGCCTCATCCTCATAGCGGGTAGTCGGCGCCTGAGTCGGAGCCTCAGTAGTCGGCTCCTGGGTAGGGGCCGGCGCCTCCGTAGTAGCCTCGGGGGAGGGGGTGTTCTCCTCCGGGGTGGGGGTCGGCGAAGGAGCCGCCGCCTTAATCTCTTCCTCGGATGCGTCACCGTAGTAGTCACGAACCGTCACCGCAGTCAGGCCGCGGTCATCAATCAGGCCCTTCACCTTATCCAGGATCGGGATGATCGTCTCGTAGTTCAGGTGGCCCAGCACAATCTGCTGCGGCAGCATGTAGCGGATGCAGCGCATGTAAATCACGCGGGAGCTGGTCTTCGCCTCGTCACCGGTAGTGCCGTTCCACATGACCGGGCGGGTAAAACCAATCTCACCGGCAGCCTTCAGCACCGCATCGTTGTAGCGGCCATACGGCGGGCGGAAGTAAGGCTTCGACGAGACACCGAACATGCTCATAATCTCGTCTTCGTTACGCTGCAGCTCTTCCTTCACACCCTCAGCATCCAGGGTGGTCAGGTCGGCGTGGCTGTAGGTGTGGTTCGCAACCTGAATCTGGCCACTCTGAACCAGCGGACGCAGCAACGACACATGCTCCTTAAAACCGGTGTAAGAAGCGTTAATGAAGAAGGTCAGGCGAGTATTCGTACGCTTCGAGAACTCAGCGTAGCCGCGAATCGCCTCCGGGCTTGCGCCGTCATCAACAGTCCACGCAACATACTTGCCGTCACCAACGAGGGAGTTGCCGATGCCGGGCCATTCGCGCGGCTTATCAACCGGGTTGCCAGCAGCGGCAACCGTCGGCGAATTCGTGGGTGCGGGGCGAGTAGCAGCAGCGGAGGTCTCGCCGCCAGCCTGATACGGAGTGAAATTACCGCTGGTGCCGTCGTAGTCATTCGACTTCTTCGAGCAGGCAGCAATCAGCGGAAGCATAGCAGTGCCGAGCACAAAAAGTCGGCGGTTAGGCTGTGAGTGGGTCATACTCTCCAGGATAACGCCCCCACCTGCAAGGAACGAATCTGAACAGCGAATACACCCTAAATAATGTGCACATCACACCCCGCGCTCAGCACCACAGTATTAATAGGTATAAAAACTAGGTATAAGAACACAAAATCCTAAAGCCGCAAGCCGGTAACGCTCCGCTACACTAGTGGGATGGAGAATTTGGGCACTCACGAACTGCGCAACCTTGTGAACGATGCTGCCGACGAGGCAGTCAACATCGGCTACCGCGTTGCAGACCGGCTGCACAGGTGGCGCGAAAAACGCGCCATCGCCGCCGGTCGCGAGCCTATCCTCGTGCCCACCGAAGGCTACGGACGCGCCGCCTCCGAAGGAAACCCCGGCTGGGTCCGCATCATCGCCCGCGCACTCTACAAGACGGTCAACCTCGAACGCCTGCTGCAGGTCGTAGAAGGCACCCAAGACACCGCCAACCCCATGCGCGGCTGGCGCTCCTTCACCGCAACCGCAATGTCCGATGCGCCCGTCACCATCGTCATCGACGGCACCAAGTATGAGGCGTACACCGACCGCGGCGGCGTGCTCGACGTCAAACTCAGCATCGACCTGGACCCCGGCATGCACGAAGTCATCATGTACGTGCCCGGCTCCCGCGCCGTAGCAACCAGCGTCTACATCGTTCCCGAAAGCCAGAAGCTCGGCGTCATCATGGACGTCGACGACACCGTCATGGTCACCATGTTGCCGCGCCCCCTCGTCGCCGCCTGGAACTCCTTCATTCTCGACGAGCACGCACGCATCCCCACCCCCGGTATGGCGGTCATGACCGACCGTATCCGCCGTAGCCACCCGGATGCGCCGTTCATGTACCTGTCCACCGGCGCCTGGAACATCACCCCGACCCTGCGCCGCTTCCTCAGCCGCAACGGCTACCCGCGCGGCACGTTCCTGCTCACCGACTGGGGCCCCACCCCCGACCGCTGGTTCCGCTCCGGAACCAACCATAAGGTCGAGTCCCTGCGCCGCCTCGCCGAGGAATTCCCGCAGATGAAGTGGATCCTCGTCGGCGACGACGGGCAGCGCGACCCGTACATCTACAACGGCTTCGCGGTACGCTACCCGGACAACGTGGCGGCAATCGTCATCCGAAACCTGACCGTGGGGGAGACCATGCTCGCCTCCGGCCGCGTATGGAGCGACTACCGTGCCGAACAGATGATGCGCTCGCCGCTGTGGATTGAAGCCACCGACGGCGTAACACTGAGTAAGAAACTGCGTGAGCTGGGCCTGATCGATTTCTAGCCGGTTACCGCTCGCCGGTTGCTAAAACCTGTGCCTATGGCCTGTAAACCCACCGCAAATACCGCGAAATGCCGGTATATGCGGTGGGTTTTGGTGTTTCAGCGGAATTAACCAACTTAAACCCACGACACACCGGCTGCCGAAAAAGAGTTAAAAATCTTTTCTACAGCCTTAATCACATAGCTTAAACCCGCTCGAAGGGGGTTAACCCCCGCCTTTAAGAAAGTCCGTTCTGCTTTAAAACCGCGCCGTTCCGCGCAAGAATGGGCGAGAGTTAAGATCTCTTTAAAATCAAGCCCGAATCTGCCGGGTTTTATGCCCCCAAACGCATACATGAGGTTAACTGAACCTCAACTCAGCGGGCGAATGAACCCTTAAAAATCCTGACCAACTTAAACCCCACCTGTGGATAACCCGGCACACCCCGCGAAAATCCAACGAACTAGCCCCGCGGCAGGGTGTGGATAAGCTGTAGACACCCTCTCTTAAGTGGGTTCAACTGTGGGTTTATCGAACGAAACACGACCCTCGCACCACATCATCTTGTGGTGCAGAAAAATATCGACACTAGATGTAGTATTAATACTCGGTTCCACCACTACGGCACGTTTAGGCGCCCTGCCCCAGCGCAGGAAACCGCCACACCCCCACTAGGAGGGGGCAGCGGACGGCACCGCGCTCACCGTCAACACCACGTGGTGAACCACAGACGAAACACGCCAGATTCATTCACGAGATAACCCCGCCTGAGCGGGAGAAAGTAAGAGGCATTCCCATGGTAGTGACCGTGTACACCAAGCCGCAGTGCGTCCAGTGCAACATGACCTACCGCGCCCTCGACGCGAAGGGTATCAGCTACACCAAGGTTGATATCACCGAAGACGCTCAGGCCCTCGAAATGGTCAAGTCCCTCGGCTACATGCAGGCACCCGTCGTCATTGCAGGCGACGAGCACTGGTCCGGCTTCCAGCCCGACAAGATCAACGCTCTGGCAGCGTAACAACCCAGCCGAAACCCGCACCAACGGGAATCGGCACGGAACTCACACCGGCACACGAGAATAAGGAGTACACATTGAGTACCACCCTCACGCCCAACCCCGTCGACGAGCACGCAGAAATCCGCAAGATTCTTATGGATGCACGCAACGCCTCCGAGGGTCGAGCGACCGAGGTCCTGGACGACACCGCGCCGCTCATCGTGTACTTCTCCTCCATCTCCGGTAACACCCACAAGTTCGTGGAGAAGATCCGTGCCCGCCGCCTCCGCCTGCCGCTGCGCACCGGCGAAGACACCCTCATTCTTGATGAGCCGTTCGTGCTCGTCGTCCCCACCTACGGCAAGCCTGAAGGCGCCGGTAACGTTCCCCCGCAGGTGGTTAAATTCCTGAACGTGGAGCAAAATCGCAACCACATGATCGGTGTGATTGGCTCCGGCAACACCAACTTTGGTCCGCTCTTCGGTATCGCGGCAGACATTGTCGCCAAGAAGTGCGATGTGCCCGTGCTCTTCAAGTTTGAGCTCATGGGCACCGATTCAGATGTAGAAAAAGTCAACGAAGGATTGGAAGCATTTTGGACGCAAAACTGCCCTCAGCACTAGAAACTCTCGGTGCGAGCCACAGCGGCAAGAGCGTGCCCGAGAAGTTCAAGGGTATGAGCTACCACGAGCTGAACGCACTGCTGAACCTCTACGATGAGAACGGCCAGATTCAGTTCGATGCAGACCGTCAGGCTGCACGTCAGTACTTCCTGCAGCACGTCAACAACAACACCGTCTTCTTCCACGACCTGGAAGAGAAGATCGAGTACCTGATCGAGAACCAGTACTACGAGCCGGAACTCTTCGACAAGTACAACTTCCAGTTCATTAAGAACCTGTTCAAGCGTGCCTACGCCGTGAAGTTCCGCTTCCCGACCTTCCTGGGTGCCTTCAAGTTCTACACCTCCTACGCGCTCAAGACCTTCGACGGTCAGCGCTACCTGGAGCGTTTTGAAGACCGCGTCTGCATGGTTGCACTGCTGCTGGCAGAAGGCAACGAGAAGCTCGCCGAAGACATCGTCGACGAGATCATCTCCGGCCGTTTTCAGCCGGCAACCCCGACCTTCCTCAACGCAGGTAAGAAGCAGCGCGGCGAGCT
This sequence comes from uncultured Rothia sp., assembly GCF_963507905.1. Classification (GTDB taxonomy): domain Bacteria; phylum Actinomycetota; class Actinomycetes; order Actinomycetales; family Micrococcaceae; genus Rothia. The sequence goes on from NZ_CAUOUU010000002.1 coordinate 209,002, forward strand.
CGTCTCCTGCTTCCTGCTGCGCATGGAAGACAACATGGAGTCCATCGGCCGCTCCATCAACTCTGCACTGCAGCTCTCCAAGCGCGGCGGCGGCGTGGCATTCGCCCTGACCAACCTGCGCGAATCCGGTGCGCCCATTAAGAAGATTGAGAACCAGTCCTCGGGCGTTATCCCTGTCATGAAGCTGCTGGAAGACGCCTTCTCCTACGCAAACCAGCTCGGCGCACGTCAGGGTGCCGGTGCCGTGTACCTGCATGCACACCACCCCGACATCTACGCCTTCCTGGACACCAAGCGTGAGAACGCTGACGAGAAGATCCGCATCAAGACCCTCTCCCTGGGCGTTGTCATCCCCGACATCACCTTCGAGCTGGCGAAGAAGAACGAGGACATGTACCTCTTCTCCCCGTACGATGTGGAACGCATCTACGGCGTGCCCTTCTCCGACATCAACGTCTCCGAGAAGTACTACGAGATGGTCGACGATGCACGCATCACCAAGACCAAGATCAACGCACGCGAGTTCTTCCAGACCATCGCAGAGATCCAGTTCGAGTCCGGCTACCCGTACGTGATGTTCGAAGACACCGTCAACCGCGCGAACCCCATCGCCGGTAAGGTCATCATGTCCAACCTGTGCTCCGAGATCCTGCAGGTTTCTGAGCCGTCCACCTACCACGCTGACCTCGGCTACGAGACCGTCGGTAAGGACATCTCCTGCAACCTCGGTTCGCTGAACATTGCACTGACCATGGACGGCGACGACTTCGGCAAGACCGTGGAAACCGCGATTCGTTCGCTGACCTCCGTCTCCGACCAGTCCGACATCCGCTCCGTACCCTCCATCGAGCGCGGCAACAACATGAGCCACGCCGTGGGCCTGGGCCAGATGAACCTGCACGGCTACCTGGCACGCGAGCATGTCTACTACGGTTCCGAAGAAGCACTGGACTTCACCAACATGTACTTCTACACCGTCGCCTATCACGCAATCCGCGCCTCCATGCAGATTGCTAAGGAACGCGGCCAGCGTTTCGAGGGCTTCGAGAACTCGAAGTACGCATCCGGTGAGTTCTTCGCCAAGTACATTGAGAAGGAATGGGCACCGCAGACCGAACGTACCCGCGAACTGTTCGCTAAGCACCACATCCCCACCCGTGAAGAGTGGATTCAGCTGGCTGCTGACGTGGCACAGTACGGCATGTACAACCAGAACCTGCAGGCTGTTCCGCCGACCGGCTCCATCTCCTACATCAACGGTTCGACCTCTTCGATTCACCCGATCGCTTCGAAGATTGAGATTCGCAAGGAAGGCAAGCTCGGCCGCGTCTACTACCCGGCGCCGTACATGACCAACGACAACCTGGAGTACTACCAGGACTCCTACGAAATTGGTTACGAGAAGATCATCGACACCTACGCTGTGGCAACCCAGCACGTGGACCAGGGCCTGTCGCTGACCCTCTTCTTCCGCGATACCGCAACCACCCGCGATATCAACCGCGCCCAGATTTACGCATGGCGTAAGGGCATCAAGACCATCTACTACATCCGTCTGCGTCAGATGGCTCTTGAGGGTACCGAGGTTGAAGGCTGCGTATCCTGCATGCTCTAGCCCGAATGCTGTGACGCATTCAGCCTGAGCTGGCACACTATAACTAAAGACTGGAAGGGGCGGTTACGGTGAACACGCAAACCGCCTGCGCGACCGGTTGGGCGCGCGTGGGACCGTAACCGCCCCTTAAGAATCGGAGAATTACTAATGAGCGAAAAGGTGAAGCTCGTCGACCACGTGATCGAGGCTATCAACTGGAACCGTATTGAGGACGAGAAGGACCTTGAGGTTTGGGATCGTCTGACCGGTAACTTCTGGCTGCCGGAAAAGGTGCCGCTGAGCAACGACGTGCCCTCCTGGAAGACCCTGACCGAGGAAGAGAAGCAGCTGACCATGCGCGTCTTCACCGGTCTGACCTTGCTGGACACCATCCAGGGTACTGTCGGTGCTGTGTCCCTGCTGCCGGACGCTGTGACCGCGCACGAAGAGGCTGTGTACACCAATATTGCGTTCATGGAGTCCGTGCACGCAAAGTCGTACTCCTCGATCTTCTCGACCCTCGCCTCCACCAAGGAGATTGACGAGGCGTTCCGCTGGGCTTCTGAGAATGAGCACCTGCAGAAGAAGGCGAAGATTGTTCTGTCCTACTACATCGGTGACGACCCGCTGAAGAAGAAGGTTGCCTCCACTCTGCTGGAGTCCTTCCTGTTCTACTCGGGCTTCTACCTGCCCATGTACTGGTCTTCGCACGCGAAGCTGACCAACACCGCTGACCTGATTCGTCTGATTATTCGTGACGAGGCAGTGCACGGCTACTACATTGGCTACAAGTTCCAGCGCGGCCTGGCGAAGGAGTCCGCGGAGCGTCAGGCAGAGCTGAAGGAGTACACCTTCAACCTGCTGTACGAACTGTACGAGAACGAGGTGGCGTACACCCATTCCCTGTATGACGGTGTGGGTTGGAGTGAGGACGTGAAGAAGTTCCTGCACTACAACGCTAACAAGGCTCTGATGAACCTGGGCTACGAGCCGATGTTCCCGGCGACCGTGACTAACGTGTCCCCGGCGATCCTGTCGGCACTGTCCCCGAACGCTGATGAGAACCACGACTTCTTCTCCGGTTCCGGCTCTTCCTACGTGATTGGTAAGGCTGTGAATACCGAGGACGAGGACTGGGACTTCTAAGCCCCCTCTCGCCCTGCGATATAAGGCTGAGATAAACCGAGCGGAACCCCCGCGTGTCCACTATGGATGCGCGGGGGTTCCGCCGTTTAACCGGCTGCGGAAGCAGGGGAGCGGCGGCGGAGAAGCGGGGGAGCGGGAGCGGTTTGCCGGTTCCGACGGTTCCAACTGCCGGAGTTTTTGCCTTCACCCCGTAGCATAAAAAATTATTGATATATCGGGGTGCGGGGCGTACTGTTGGACTACTATCCCACAGCCCCGAAAGGAACACCCATGCGTTCAGTAATCATGGAAGCCCCCGGCAAGGTCGTCGTCAACGAAGTCGACAAGCCGACCCTCCTCGAACCCACCGACGCCATCATCAAGCTCGCAGCATCCTGCATCTGCGGCTCCGACCTGTGGCCCTACCGCGGCGCACAGCCCGTTGAGCACCGAGCAATGGGCCACGAATACATCGGCGAAGTCGTCGAAGTCGGCTCCGAGGTCACCACCGTAGCCCCCGGCGACTTCGTCGTAGGCTCCTTCTGCATCTCCTGTGGCGAGTGCGAAACCTGCACCGCAGGCTACCCCTCCCGCTGCCTCAAAGCAATCGCGGCAGGCGACGCCTTCATTGGCGCACGCTCCAACGGCACCCAGGCCGAGTACGCCCGCGTACCCTTCGCAGACGGCACCCTCGTCAAGACCCCCGCAACCCCCACCGAAGAGCAGATCCCGCACCTGATGGCGGCATCCGACGTGCTCGGCACCGGCTGGTACGCAGCAGACGCAGCGCAGGCAGGCCCCGGCAAGACCATCGTCGTTGTTGGCGACGGCGCAGTCGGCCTGAGCGCAGTTATCGGCGCTAAGCAGCTCGGTGCGGAGAAGATTATCATCATGTCCCGCAACCCCGAACGTCAGGCGCTCGCTAAGGAATTCGGCGCAACCCACATCGTGGAAGAGCGCGGCGAAGAGGGCATCGCCAAGGTTCTGGAACTCACCGACGGCGTGGGCGCACACGGCGTTGCGGAGGCTGTTGGCACCCAGCAGTCCTTCGACCAGGCACTCGGCTGCGTACGCCACGGCGGCTACATCGGCTTTGTGGGCGTGCCGCACGATAGCTCCATCGGCACCGATAAGCTCTTCGGCAAGCAGGTTCACCTGGAGGGTGGCCCCGCCCCCGTCCGCAAGTACCTGCCGACCCTCATCGACCTGATTTACAAGGGCGAAATTGAGCCCGGTAAGGTCTTCGACCTGGTTCTGCCCATCGATGAGGCGGCTAAGGGTTACGAGGCAATGGACCAGCGTACCGCCACCAAGGTTCTGCTGACCATGCCGTAATAGCCGGTCGTATCGCCGGTTCCTATACCAGCTCCTGTACCGGTAGCCCGGCATGTATGCGCTACTAATCCCCGCACCGACCCTGTCGCTCCACGTGAGCGGAGGTCACCGGTTGCGGGGATTAGTGCATTAAAAATTGGGTTTATTTGCCACCTTCCGGCGAGGTGAGGGACAAATGAGTGAGCCAAGGCATAGAATAAAAGAGCATGATTCGTACAACTCGAAGGATGACAATGACGAAGAAGCCTTTCCCTTCCGACCTCGAAATCGCACTTGCCGCCGATCTTTGGCCTATTAACAAGATCGCAGCAGACAACGGCATCAGCGAAGATCGCCTTGAACCCTACGGCAAGTATGTCGCTAAGGTCCTCCTCGACGAAACCACCAACGCAGAGACCGCCCGCAAGCGCGGCTCTAAGTACATCGTGGTTACCGCAGTCACCCCCACCCCGCTCGGTGAAGGTAAGACCGCAACCTCCGTCTCCCTCGCACAGGGCTTCGCCCAGACCGGCCGCAAGGCAATCCTGGCTCTGCGTCAGCCCGCAATGGGCCCGACCTTCGGCATCAAGGGCGGCGCAGCAGGCGGCGGCTACTCCCAGATCGTTCCCATGGAGAAGCTGAACCTGCACCTGACCGGCGACTTCCACGCCGTCACCGCAGCGCACAACCTGCTTGCCGCCATGATCGACAACCACCTGCACCACGGCAACGAGCTGCGCATCGACCCGCGCGCAATCGAGTGGCGCCGCGTTATCGACATGAACGACCGCTCCCTGCGCAACATCGTCGTGGGTCTGGGCGAACGCATGGACGGCGTGGTCCGCGAGACCGGTTTTGACATCACCAGCGCCTCCGAAATCATGGTGATTCTCTCGCTGGCAACCTCCTTCAAGGACCTGCGCGAGCGCCTGGCAAAGATCGTGATCGGCCTGAACTACGACGGCGAGCCCGTCACCGCAGCCGACCTGAAGGCTGACGGCGCAATGTCCGTCATCCTGGCAGACGCTATCAACCCGAACCTGCTGCAGACCCTGGAGCACACCCCCGCACTGATTCACGCGGGCCCCTTCGGCAACATCGCAACCGGTAACTCCTCCGTGGTCGCCGACTACGTTGGTCTGGAGTACTCCGACTACGTGATTACCGAGGCTGGCTTCGGCGCCGACATGGGTGCGGAGCGTTTCTTCAACGTCAAGTGCCGCGTCTCCGGCCTGAAGCCGGACGCAGCAGTGCTCGTCGTGACCGTGCGCTCCCTGAAGTCCCACTCCGGCCTGTACAAGATCGTTCCGGGCAAGCCCCTGCCCGAAGGCATGCTGCAGGAAAGCCCCTCCGACGTGGAGAAGGGCGCAGAGAACCTGAAGAAGCACATCGAGATTGTGCGCAACTTCGGTGTTCAGCCGGTCGTGGCAATCAACGCCTTCCCGACCGACTTCGAGTCCGAGCACGAGACCATCCGCCGTATCGCTGAGGAAGCTGGCGCTCGCGTCGCTATCCACCGCGGTGTGGCTGAGGGCGGTAAGGGCACCACCGACCTGGCGGACGTGGTTGCTGAGGCATGTGACGACGTTTCGGATCTGAAGTACACCTACGATCTTGAGGACTCCATCGAGACCAAGATTGAGAAGGTTGCGACCAAGGTCTACGGCGCGGACGGCATCTCCATCGCTCCCGCCGCCGCTAAGCAGCTGAAGCGTTTCGCTGAGCTGGGCTACTCGCACCTGCCCGTGGTTATCGCGAAGACCCACCTGTCCATCTCTTCGGATGCAACCCTGAAGGGCGCACCGACCGGCTGGACCCTGCCCGTGCGCGAGGTTCGCCTGGCTGCCGGCGCTGGCTACGTCTACGCTATCTGCGGCACCATGCGCACCATGCCGGGTCTGAGCAAGAGCCCCGCAGCTGAGCGCATCGGCTTCGACGAGAACGGCGTGATGGTCGGCCTGTCCTAAGGGCTTGTCCTAAGGTGACTGTGCCAGCTGATCTATAGCTAGTGGAGGCGGCGCTCCTTCCCCACAGCGGGGGAGGGGCGCCGCCTTTGCTGTGCCCTATGGTGCTTTTGTGGGGTGCTCTGCCCCAGATACATGGAAGCATGAGGGGCGAATACGAGGTGTGCAACGCTTGAGGGCGGGGAGTGGAGCTCTTGAAAACAGAATGAAACTAGGCTGCAACCGGGCTGCAACCGGGCTGAAACTAGGCTGAAACCAGACTGCAATCAGGGAGAGTGAAGGATTCTGAAACCCCTGGTGGAGGGGTCTTTCAACCTTTCATTGAGGCTTCTAGAGCGCCTGTTTTGAGGGTGAAATTGGTACTTGCTGGTTAATAATTGGGCTCTATGTATGCTTGAAGGTCAGGTTTTATTAAACAATCTATAGAGGTTGATTTTTAACCCACTTATTACCTTGCATTTTGTGAAAATATAGTACTGACTAGGTATTTTACTTTTTTGAAGTGGGTTCATTGAGTGCACTTAGTGAACCTAGCGAGGGGTGTGATGTTATTGTTTTGTAATAAAACCTCCACTTTAGGGGGTACCTACAGGGGTAAAACAGACCAATTGATTTTGCCCTCGCGCGAATAATCGTGCAGATTTTGAACGGTGAGCGGTACATTTTTTCCGGTTAATGAAGTTGCAACTACTTGAAGGTACTTTCACCTTAACCCTCTACTTCCGCAGAATACCGGGCTAAAACTGGGTATTGAACCTTTGGAATTGCCGAGTGTGGAGCTTAAGTTAAAGGTGCACCGAAGTGCCAAAAGAGGGAAATTCTAAAATTATTTTGGGTGAAATAAGTCACGCTAAAACTCGAAAAAAATGAAATTGGTACGTATGGATACCCTAAAAAACACCTGTTTTTATTACAGAATGATTACAATGAGGCGCGGGTCACTAAATCCGGCTCTCCGTACCAAATTGGGTGGTAAAACAGCCCCCAAAAAGTTCGCTACTATTGAGTCATCAAGTAATCGTGAGATTTCCAAAGTCCTCGGGTTGCTTGTGTTTGAGTGAGTGATAGATACCCCTGGGTGTCATGAGAAGCGACTGTGTATCGATGCGCAGTCGCTTCTCTGTTTAACTTTTGAATTTCGCTGGACCCTCAGCCGGGTGGGAGCCAGCCGGGACCTAATCCGCGCTGAACCCAATCCGTACCGAGCGTGCTCCAGAATCTGTTCCCCGTACATACAACCCGTAGATGTATCCCGCGCGTTCAACGCCGAATGCGCTGATAGGGGAGCGAACCGCATAGGTGCCTGCTGTGCGGTCACAACCCCTACACTGGAACTATGACTACTTACCCCGAACCCACCCTCATCTTTGAGAACCCTGAACTGACCGTCCGTGCGTTCAGCGTCTCCGAGATGGACAATAGCGTCTACCTCATCACCATGCGGGCCACCGGCGAGCAGGTGCTCATCGACCCTGCAGACGATGCAGAAGAACTCTACGCATTCACTCTTGACGCGCTCCTGAACGACTGCCCGCAGCTCGAACTGGCAGATGGTGAAGAACGCCGCGTGCGCGTCATGGAGAAGGAAGAGGACTTCAACTCCATCAGGCCCCGCGCTATTGGTCTGACCGGCATTCTGGTTACTCACGGCCACTGGGACCACATCCGCGCTATTAAGGAGCTCGACCACCTCACCGGTGCCGTGACCTCCGCGGGTGCAGCTGACGCTGCTGAGATTAAGGAACTGGAAGACTACACCGTCGAAGAGGAGCTGACTGGCGGCGAAAGCTTCGACTTCTACCTCTCTGATACCGTCATCCGCGCCCTGCACGTGCCCGGCCACACCCCCGGATCCATCGTCTACACCCTCGAAACCACCTGGGAAGACGGCACTCCCGCAACCCTGCTGTTCACCGGCGACGCCCTCTTCCCCGGCGGCGTGGGCAAGACCGACTCCCCGCAGCAGTTCGGCGAGCTCTTCTCCAACGTGCTCGAAAAGCTCTTCGGCGGCTTCGAAGATGACGCCATCGTGCTACCCGGCCACGGCCGCTCCACCACCCTTGGCGACGAGCGCCCCCACCTGGAAGAGTGGGGAACCCGCGGCTGGTAAACCGCGCCTGACAGTCCACCTCATATAAGTACTGCACCCTCATGCCTTCACCCGCCGCATAATCGCGCCGGTGAAAGGCGTGAGGGTGTAGAATTTAAGTTCGAAGATAAGACGAAAGGATTTTCGATGACACCCCGCCCGGCACACGGTAGCACCGCACTCAAAGCGAACGATCTGACCAGCATCCGGGTTCAGGGTGCCCGCGAAAACAACCTCAAGAACGTAGACCTCACCATTCCGCGTGATGCGATGGTCGTCTTCACCGGCCTCTCCGGCTCCGGTAAGTCCTCCCTCGCCTTCGACACCATCTTTGCGGAAGGTCAGCGCCGCTACGTTGAGTCGCTGTCCTCCTACGCGCGCATGTTCCTCGGGCAGGTCGACAAGCCCGACGTAGACTTCATTGAGGGCCTCTCCCCGGCGGTGTCTATCGACCAGAAATCCACCTCCAAGAACCCGCGCTCAACCGTCGGTACCATCACCGAAATCTACGACTACATGCGTCTGCTCTGGGCGCGCATCGGCCACCCGCACTGCCCCGAATGTGGCGAAGAAATCACCCAGCAGACCCCGCAGCAGATTGTGGACATTCTGCAGGAGTACCCTGAACGCACCCGCCTGCAGATTCTCGCGCCCGTCGTCAGCGCACGTAAGGGCGAGTTCGTGGACCTCTTCAAGGACCTGCTCACCCAGGGCTACTCGCGTGCCCGCGTGGATGGCGAAACCGTGCAGCTCTCCGACCCGCCCAAGCTTGCCAAGCAGTACAAGCACACCATCGAGGTGGTCGTCGACCGCATCGTCATTAAGGACGGTATTCACCAGCGCCTGACCGACTCTATCGAAACAGCGCTCAAGCTCGCTGACGGCCGCGTACTCATCGACTTCGTGGACCGCGAGCAGGACGACCCCGAACGCACCCGCTCCTTCAGCGAAAACCTCGCCTGCCCCAACAACCACCCGCTGCAGATCGACACCATTGAGCCGCGCGCCTTCTCCTTCAACTCGCCTTTCGGCGCGTGTAGCGCCTGCGACGGCATCGGCTCGCGCCTGGAAGTAGACACCGAACTGCTCGTACCCAACCCCGACCTGACCCTCGGCGAGGGCGCTATCGCACCCTGGTCGCAGGGCAAAGCAACCACCGAATACTGGCTGCGCCTGCTCGCAGGCCTGGGGGAGGAGCTCGGCTTCGACCTAAACACCCCCTTCAAAGACCTGCCCGCCAAGACCCGCGCCGCGATTCTGGACGGCAAGGACTACAAAGTTGAGGTGTCCTACCGCAACCGATTCGGCCGCGAACGCCGCTACACCTCCGGATTCGAAGGCGTGAAGGCGTACATTAAGCGCAAGCACGAAGAAACCGAATCGGACTTCGCCCGCGACCGCTACGAACAGTACATGCGCCAGGTCGCCTGCCCCTCCTGCGGCGGCGCGCGCCTGAACCCGACCATCCTCGGTGTGAAGGTTGGCGGCAAGTCCATCGCAGACATCACCGACCTGTCCCTGGCTGACGCGCTCGCCTTCGTGCGCGGACTGCAGCTCAGCGCCCGCGAAGCCAAGATTGGCGAGCAGGTCCTCAAGGAAATTGACGCGCGCCTGCAGTTCCTGCTGGACGTGGGCCTGGACTACCTGACCCTCTCACGCTCCGCCGGTACGCTCTCCGGCGGTGAGGCGCAGCGCATCCGCCTCGCAACCCAGATTGGTTCGGGCCTGGTCGGCGTGCTCTACGTGCTCGACGAGCCCTCCATCGGCCTGCACCAGCGCGACAACCGCCGCCTCATTGAAACCCTGACCAAGCTGCGCGACATGGGCAACACGCTTATTGTGGTTGAGCACGACGAAGACACCATGCGCGAGGCCGACTGGATTGTGGACGTCGGACCCGGCGCGGGCGAGCACGGCGGCGAAATCGTGCACTCCGGCAGTTTCGAGGAGCTGCTGAAGAACACCCGGTCCATCACCGGCGACTACATGGCTGGCCGCCGCAGCATTGAGGTGCCCGCCTCCCGCCGCCCCGTGGACAAGAAACGCCAGCTGACCGTGCGCGGTGCCCGCGAAAACAACCTCAAGAACGTGACCGTGTCCTTCCCGCTGGGCGTGTTCACAGCGGTGACCGGCGTGTCCGGCTCGGGTAAGTCCACCCTCGTCAACGACATTCTGTACACTTCCCTGGCGAACAAGCTCAACGGCGCCAAGCAGGTACCCGGCCGCCACAAGAGCATCGACGGTCTGGAGCACCTGGACAAGGTCATTCACGTGGACCAGTCGCCCATCGGTCGTACCCCGCGCTCGAACCCCGCCACCTACACCGGCGTGTTCGACCACATCCGCAAGCTGTTTGCAGAGACCAGCGAGGCGAAGATGCGCGGCTACACCCCGGGCCGCTTCTCCTTCAACGTCAAGGGCGGCCGCTGCGAGGACTGCTCCGGCGACGGCACCCTGAAGATTGAAATGAACTTCCTGCCGGACGTGTACGTGCCCTGTGAAACCTGCCACGGCAAGCGCTACAACCGCGAAACCCTCGAGGTGCACTACAAAGGCAAGACCATTGCAGACGTGCTCGAAATGCCCGTGGAGGAGGCCGCCGAGTTCTTCGCCGCGTTCACCCCGATTGCGCGCCACCTGAACACCCTCGTGGACGTGGGCCTGGGCTACATTCGCCTGGGCCAGCCCGCGACCACCCTCTCCGGCGGTGAGGCGCAGCGCGTGAAGCTCGCCACCGAACTGCAGAAGCGCTCCAACGGCCGCTCCATCTACGTGCTGGACGAGCCGACCACCGGCCTGCACTTTGAAGACATCCGCAAGCTGCTCGCCGTGCTGCAGTCGCTGGTCGACAAGGGCAATAGTGTCATCACCATCGAGCACAACCTGGATGTGGTCAAGTGCGCCGACTGGATTATCGACATGGGCCCCGAAGGCGGTAGCGGCGGCGGCACCGTGATTGCTGAAGGCACCCCGGAACAGGTGGCTCAGGTGAAAGGCTCGCACACCGGCGCGTTCCTTGCCGAAATCCTGAGCTAGCCAAGAACTTGACCTAGAGGAAACCTACGTGACTGATACTCAAGGAACCGAACCCACGCGGGGAGCTAAGGCAACCCGTGGCGCTGTGAACCGGGGAGCCGTGACCACCGTGGACCGTGCGCGGCACATCCTGCACACCCAGCTGGAGGCGGACTTCTGCCAGGCGCCCGGGTCGATTAGCCGCGCCCTCGAAGAGCTACGCGACTACCCGGACGCCGAAAGCCTGCCGCTACTCGCCACCGTGCAGCCTCCCTCCGAGAAGATGGGTGCCGCACGCCGCCGCAACGACGACATCTGGGAGTTGCGCGTCGCCAACTACGCGAGCGTCGGCATTCTCTGCGCTAAGCATCCGCGTGTGCTGGAGAAGGCGATTGACTACATGCTCGGTGACCAGTCGAACTGGCTGGGTGATTACGCGCAGCTGCGCCAGCTCAACGAACTGCTCACCCCCTACACCCAGCAGGTCAGCGGCACGAGCATCTACTACACGCCCGGCCGCGCCCTGCTGAACTCGGTCGTACCCGAAGGCGTGCAGGCGCAGGAGGTCAAGTGCGCCGTGCCCGGTGTGGGTATGATGCGCCGCGTTGACCCCGCCGAGCTGAAGGCGGCGCTGCTCGCCGAAATCACCGGCGAGCGCACCATCCGCAGGGAGGCGAACGCCTCCGTGGGGGCGCTTGAGGTCGACCCGCAGGACACGCAGGCGCGCGTAACCCGTCTGCGCGTGGAGCTGCTGGACGCTGAACAGTTTGAGCGTTTCCGCGGGGATAAACGCTACTCGAACGCGCTGGGCTTTAGCGTGACCCGCCCGGATGTGCTGGTGCTTGCCGCATACCCGGTGGATGAGCAGGCACCTGATACACCCGCATCGGGGGAGATCCCCGCACTCGCAGACCCTATCGCTATGGTTGGCCTGAGTGACGATTCGCCGATTATGCGCCAGATTGGCATTGATGTGCTGCCCGCCTGGCGTGGTGCCGGCATCGCCAGCGTGCTGGTGCGTGATGCGGCACGCCTGACCCTGGCGGAAGGGTACCTGCCGTTCTACGGTACGAGCCCGTCGCACATGCTGTCGCAGAGGGTTGCGATGAATGCCGGGTTGGTGCCGACCTGGTGGGAGTACGTGTCCACCAGCCTGAACGACCTACCCATGGACTAGATTTGCCTACAGACTAGAGCCGCCCGCACTAGGCATAACAGGCACTAGACAAACAGCATATGGCGCGAAAGCCCCCGAGATCAGAGTCTCGGGGGCTTTTTGTTGCTGAGTTTCGCGTGTTAGCCGCGCGGGGGTTTAGCGTCTAGAATCGCCGCATAAGGAACAACTTCTAGAGCCTTAGCTTCTAAAGCTCCGCGCCGTTGCTGGCAATCACCACGCGGTACCAGTGGAAGGACTTCTTGCGGTAGCGCGCCAGGGTGCCGGTGCCGTCGTCGTTGCGGTCCACGTAGATGAACCCGTAGCGCTTGGACATCTGCGCGGTGGAGGCGCTAATCATGTCGATGCAACCCCAGGTGGTGTAGCCGAGCACGTTCACGCCGTCCTCAATCGCTTCGCGTACCGCGTGCAGGTGCTGGCGCAGGTAGTCGATGCGGTAGTCATCCTCCACGGTGAGCTCACCGTTCACCTCGACCAGTTCGTCGCGTGCACCCAGGCCGTTCTCCACGATGAATAGCGGCTTCTGCCAGCGGTCCCAGTACTGGTTGAGGACCACGCGCAGGCCGGTCGGGTCAATCTGCCAGCCCCATTCGCTGGCGGGTAGGGTCGGGTTCGCCACGCCGCCGAGGATATTGCCTTCGCCGCGCTCGCCGCGTGCCGGGTCGCCGGTCGCGCAGGTGGACATGTAGTAGCTGAAGGACACGAAGTCCACGGTGTTCTTCAGGTCTTCGCGGTCCTGCTCGGTGATGTTCAGCTCCACACCCTTCTCACGCAGGGCACGCAGGAAGTAGCCGGGGTAGGCGCCGCGCACGTGCACGTCACCGAACGCGAAGTTTGCCTGTTCCGTCTGCATGGCGGCGAGTACGTCGGCGGGGTCGGGGGTGAGCGGGTAGGTGGGCATGGCAAGAATCATGCAGCCGACCTGGGCGCCGGGCGCCAGTTCGCGTGCCGCAGCGGTGGCGCGTGCGGAGGCGACCAGCTCGTGGTGCATTGCCTGGTAGAGGTCTGCGTCGCTGAGCTGATCCGCCGGGGTGTTAATACCGCCGGACATGAACGGCAGGTGCAGCATCGAGTTGATCTCGTTGAAGGTCAGCCAGTACTTCACACGCTTGCCGTAGCGGGCGAATACGGTGCGGGCGTAGCGTTCGTAGAAGCCGATGAGCTCGCGGCTGGTCCAGCCGTTGTATTGTTCGACCAGGTGCAGCGGGGTTTCGTAGTGGCTGAGGGTGATGAGCGGTTCCATGCCGTGCTTTTCGAGCTCGTCGAGCACGCGGTCGTAGAAGGCGAGGCCCGCCTCGTTCGGCTCGGATTCGTCGCCGCGGGGGAAGATACGCGACCAGGCGATGGAGAAGCGGAAGACCTTGAAACCCATCTCTGCGAGCAGGGCGATGTCTTCGCGGTAGCGGTGGTAGAAGTCGATGCCCTCCAGCTTGAGGTTGTCCTCGGTGGGTTCCGCGGTGCGCGGGTACAGGCCTCCGGCGGACAGCACATCCTGCAGGCTGGGGCCCTTGCCGTCTTCATTCCAGGCGCCCTCGAACTGGTTGGCGGCGGTGGCGCCTCCGAAGAGGAACCCGTCAGGGAATGCGCCGAGCGGCTGCGGCTCGGTCAGCGCCGGGTTGGTGCGCTGTTCAGTGCTGACGCGGGGTAGCGCGGTGGTTTGGGCGGTGATGTGCTGGTCCTGATGCACGGCATTCTCCAAGGTGTTTTGGGTCTTTCTTCTACCCTAGCGGAGGGGGTGGGGGATTGCTAGGTTTTGCGCGGTTTTCGGGCATTATGCGGGTACGCGAAAGCCCGGCATCCTCACACGAAAATTCACGAGAGAATACCGGGCTTTTATAGAGCGCCTGACGCTGAGCTAAGCCGCCGCGGGGCCTGCGCTACTAGTTAGCGAAGCCGAGTGCGAACAGCCACGCGGTACCGACCGAACCCCAGACGACGAGGTTCACGATAGCCGCCATGAAGCCGATCTTGAACCATTCGCTCACGCTGAAGTAGCCGGAACCGTAGTACACGCCTGCCGGGCCGGAGGCGTAGTGGGTGATGCCGCCAATCAGGTTGCCCATGAAGCCGAGGAACAGCGCCGCGAACATCGGCGGAACACCGGCGGTAACCGCCGCACCGAGGAACACGGCGTACAGCGCCACGACCTGCGCGGTGTTCGAAGCGAACATGTAGTGGATGAAGAAGTACGCCAGAACCAGGATCGCGAACGCCATGGGCCACGCCATGCCGCTGACGCTGTGCGCCGCCTGCTGACCAATCCAGTCGACGACCTTGAGCTTCTTCAGGTGGTCCGCCATGCCGACGAGTACGGCGAAGAAGATGAGGGTGGACCATGCGCTGGAGTTCTTCGCCATGTCCTTCCAGGTCAGGACCTTGGTGACCAGCAGAATTGCGATGCCGAAGAAGGCGGCGCTAGTCGCGTCAATACCGATAGAAGTACCGGTAACCCACAGGATGAGCAGCATCACGAAGGTGCCGAGCATGATCCATTCCTTGGAGCTCATGGGGCCCATTTCGTGCAGTTCCTGGCGGGCGTGCTCGGGTGCGTCCGGGGTCTTCTTGATGGTCGGCGGGTAAATCTTCGACATAATCCACGGCATCACAATCAGTGCCGCAAGGCCGGGAACGATAGCGGCGAGCGCCCAGGTACCCCAGTCAAGATTGATGCCGCGGTCGTGCGCGAACTTCTGCGCCAGCGGGTTACCCGCCATTGCGGTCAGGAACATTGCCGAGGTGATGGTGTTGACCTGCGCCTCGGTCATGAGCAGGTAGGAACCGAGCTTACGGCGCGATTCGGGGGTCTCGTTCGTGGAGCCGTTGACCTCGGAGAGGGAACGGATAATCGGGTAAATCACGCCACCAGCACGCGCGGTGTTGGAGGGGGTGGCGGGGGCGAGAACCAGGTCGGTGATTGCCATACCGTAGGACAGACCGAGCGAGGACTTGCCGAGCGCACGCACGAACAGCAGCGCGATGCGCTTGCCCAGGCCGGTAATGAGGAAGCCGTCGGCGATGAAGAACGCGGCAACAATAATCCAGATGGAGGAGTTACCGAAGCCGGTCAGCGCCTCGTTCTTTGCCGCCATGGTGCCGGTAATCATTGCGGCACCCAGACCGACGAGCGCCACGGACGGGGTCGGCAGCGGCTGCAGAATCAGGCCGAGGATGGTGCCGACGAAGATGGCGAGCATGTGCATGCCGCGCGGGTCGACGCCTTCGGGGGCGGGAACGAACCAGATGGCGAGGGTCGCTACGAGGATGATGGCAACGTGCAGAATCAGCTTGTTTCGCTGTTTGCGGGCTGCGCTCACCTCCTGGCTGGGGGCGGCGGCCGCTGTGTTGGTGGACTGTGACATGTCCGTACTCCTTATGTGAAACGTACAGTTTGGTCCGTGGCGGGTGGCTCCGTCACGGTGTGCGCGTTTCTTCTGCGTTGTCATGCTGTGTTGTGTACTTGTGGCAACGTGTGGGATGCCACGTAGTCCTTTAATCGTAATGGTTTGGATTCACGGAGTGAAGAAATTCGGCATAAAAAATGTGAATATGGCCGGGTGTATCGGCGGATGGGATTCTGCGGGAAATAACCGGGGGAGAACGCCGGGGGAGCGCTAAAGAACGCCGAGGAACGCGCCACCCTTGAGCTACTCCTGAGCTGTTCCTGGGTCGCCCTTGAGACGCCTCGCCACCCACACGCCAGCGTGACGGGCGCAACGTAAAATAGGAACGTGCAGATTATTCGAGAGACCGGACCCGAGTCCGGCGAGATCCTCATTCACCACGACCAGACGGTGCAGATGCTCCGCGAGGTGGCAACCGGCAAGCGTGAAGCCACCCTACGCATGTATCAGCCGAACCCGACGGTCGCGTTCGGCCGCCGTGACGAGCTGAACCCCGGCTTCGCGGAAGCCTCTGCGGCGTGCGCTGAGCACGGCTTCGAGGTGCTGGTGCGCAAGGTCGGCGGGCATGCCGCCGCCTACCATCAGGGGTGCCTGGTCGTGGACCATTTTCAGCCCGCCTCCGACGCCCGCAGCGGCAACACCCTACGCTACGAACTGTTTGGATCCATGTACGCACAGGCGTTGCGCGAGGTCGGCGTGGATGCGCGCATGGGCGAGATTCCGGGGGAGTACTGCCCCGGCGAGTATTCGGTGCACGCGCAGCTGCCCGCCTCCGTAGGTGGTGGCCGCATCAAGCTGGTCGGCACCGCCCAGCGTGTGGTGACCGGCGGTTGGTGGTTCAGCACCGGCATCGTGGTCTCCGATTCTGCGCCCCTGCGGGCGGTCACCGCGGATGTGTATCGCGCCCTCGGCATGGACCTCGACCCCGCTACGGTCGGCGCCGCACAGGATGCGAACCCCAACCTGCTCATGGAAGACCTGGAAGACGCCATCGTTGAGGTGTACGCCCAAAACGGTTTTCACTAGGCTACCCATCTGACGGAGTAGCTACCGGGCCTGCTCCTAGCGGCCTGAACCCCACCCCTAAACTCTTATCCCTCTTACTCCCACCTGAAGCGAAGGAGCATCCATGCGTTGGGCACAGATTAAAGACTCGAAGGGCAGCCGTGCGGTCTGCTTTTTCGAGGAGACCGTGTACGAGCTTCCGGCGAAGCTCAGCCCGCTACTGAATTTCTACAGCCGGTTCCGCCTGAACTTTGGCGACCCGAAGAACGCCGTGGCGATTCTGAAGGAGAACGGCGCGACCGTCATGGGTCACGGCGAGGAACTCTGGAACTCCCTGCCGTTTATTCGCCCGCTGGATAAGCCCGGCAAGATTGTGTGCGCCGGCTTGAACTACCGCGATCACGCCGCAGAAATGAACCTTGAGGTGCCCGAGTATCCGGCGTTGTTCGCGAAGTTCCCGAACGCGCTGATTGGCCCCGGCGAGCAGATTCGCATGCCCGCCGATGACGGCACCGGCAGCACGAAGGTCGACTGGGAGGTTGAGCTCTGCCTGGTCGTGGGCGCTCGTCTGCGTAACGCCACGGAAGATCAGGCGCTAGATGCTCTGATGGGTTACACGGTCCTGAATGATGTGTCGGTGCGTGACTGGCAGGGCCGCTCCTCGGAGTGGTTCCAGGGCAAGAACTGGGACGCGATGACTCCGTTCGGTCCGGTGATTGTGAGTGCCGATGAGGTTGACCCGGTTGCCGGTCTGGAGCTGGTCTGTGAGGTGGACGGCGTGGTGCGTCAGCGCGGCACGACGGCGGATATGGTGTTCACCCCGGCGCAGCTGCTGTCCTATATTTCGCGGTTTATGACCCTGGAGCCGGGCGACCTGGTGGCGACGGGTACGCCCGCCGGGGTTGGGCTGTCGCTGCATCCGCGTCAGTGGTTGAAGCCGGGTCAGACGGTGAGCACCCGCATTGAGGGTATTGGCGAGCTGGTGAATGTCTGCTCGGAGGCGGGCGCGCTGTAAGTATCCCGCGCTGTAGCTATCCTGCGCTGTAACTAACCCGCGGCGCTGTACATCTGCCGTAGTTCCCGTGGTTTCCCGTGGCTCTGTGCGCAATCGCGAATGAACCCACGTGAACCCACGGAGGCGCCTGCAGCACCTGCTATTGGGTGCACTGGAAGGCACCCATAAATGAATACTTATGCACCCCGCATGTGTTTTTGAGGCGCATGCGGGGTGTTTCTATGCCTTCTAAAGCTCCCGGTGAGCGGCTTGGGATTCCTCTAGCGCGCAGCGGAGAGTGCCTCGAGTGGGGGAGTGTGGCGCATGCATGGTTACACACTGTCAAACACACGAAAAGTTTAAACTTTGACCTAAATATTAGGGTTTTGGGTGGGTTTTGTGGGTCCGTGAGGGTGAAACATGAGGGTGTTCCTCGGGTGTTACTCCTGTTTGAAAGTTGCCGATTGAGCACACGAAACCCCCTGTTTCAGTGACTGAGACCATATCTACCCAGAGTGCAGAATTCCAAATTGTGGGCACGTGTGAGAAATTCAACAGAAGGTTTTGGCGCGTCATTCCGGGAACTTTGAGGTTGAAGGTTTAGTTTCCCGTGCGCGTTTTTCGTTTTTCTCAAGTTGCCCTCGCCTGACTAGGAATAAAGCCCAAACACTGCGGTGCAAATTTCGAAAGCCTGAATATCTATCAGTGCACGCGGGTGTAAAGAAATATGACTCTAAACCTGAACCTTTAGCAAAAAATCGGTGCCCCAAATCACAAACTCGTTTTGCGTTCACCCAAAAGACTATGTAGGGTATGGGGATTATCTGAGAGTTTCCTGAGAATTCCTGCCAGAAGATCAGGACCCACCCGGGCACACCCTCAGATGCATATTTCACTCACGTCCGTGTTTGTTCATACAAACGCACTCACTCAAACAAGCCGACACGAACGGAAGAAGAACATGACCACAACTGCATCCAAAAACCCGACACAGCGCCCGGCAAACCGCCGCCGTGCCACCATCGCTGCCTCCGCAGCACTGGCAACCGTCATCACCGGCGCGAACCTCCCCGCGACCTTCGGTGCAACCGCCCCCACCCGCAACGTAGCCGGTACCACCTGCGTCGACGCAGGGTACCGCACCGTGCCGACCCTGGCGAACCTCACCAACGTGGCGCCCGGTCCGACCTGCTACTGGAACCCCGACCAGAAGGCACAGAGCATCGCGACCCTCGCACCGGTTAACTCCTCCCTCACTAAGGCGCAGCTGACCACCACCGAGAACACCTCGCCCCTGAGCGGCAAGCTCGCCCGCGATTCATTCGCCGCCAAGAAGCTCACCGGTACCGAAGCCGTCGCAGCCAACAGTAGCGAAATCAGCCGCACCTTCCTCGAATACTCCGCCGATGCGGGCAACCACCCCATCACCACCGCCATTAACGCGGGCACCGTGAAGAAGGACCGCGCCCAGACCGTTGGCGGCCACGAGAACATCCCGACCCTCGCCGTGAACTCCGCGAATCCGCACCAGGAGTACGTCGAGGTCGTCTCCCGCGACAACCGCGTTAACGCTAACGCGGAGAACAAGCGCATCCTCACCGGCGGCATCCCGATTCCGAAGTGGCTTGCCGAGGACCACGGCCTCTCCGGCGACCAGTCCGTCGCCCTCTATGACGAGGCGACCGGCATCTGGCGCTCCTACTTCAAGTTCGTCAAGGATGCAGACGCACAGACCTACACCAGCACCGCCCGCGTGCAGGTTGGCGGTGGCAACGTATCCACCCCCAAGAGCGCAAAGATTCAGTACGACAACGTCGGCCGCGGCAACGCAGGTCAGACCGTCACCATCAACGCACCCGTGAGCATCGACGCGAAGTCCGGCAATGCCCGCACCTCCTACCCGATTGCTCGCGGCGCGAAGTTCCGCCTGGCAAAGAACGTACCCGGCGCGTCCATCGACGCGAACACCGGCGTTATCACCTACAAGATTCCCGCAGGCACCCGCGGTACCGTGGACATCCCCGTTGCGGTTGACTACCCGGCAACCTACCACGTGTCCTCTGGCGGCTACATGCTCGCTAAGCCGAACTTCGGCGGCGTGGGCGAAGACAACTACTGGCTGACCCTCAAGAACGGCACCTCCTCCGTGGTGGGCCTGGCGAATGAGCTCACCCAGATTGGTGTAGATGAGCTCAAGGCCGGCAAGATCAACCATATGGTCTCCATTACTGCCGCTGACTATTCCTCGCTGACGTCCTCCTTCCCGGCGAAGGGCACCGACGGCAAGATTGACGTGAGCAAGTACCCGAACGCACCCCGTGCGGGTCAGCGCGGCTTCCTGCCCGCAAATTTTGACGTGGAAGAGCACCTGCGCAACACCGGTCACGCCGACGACCAGCTCTCCCGCATGATTCTGACCGCCATGAAGGAGTACGGCTTCATCATCGCGGATCGTAATCTCTTCACCAACGCATTCAACCTGGAGGCGGCAAGCTCCTACGCGCCCTACGCCCGCCAGGGTAAGAACGTGTACAAGGAAGACCCGAAGCTTGCGGCAATGTTCGCGAACTTTGTGCCCAGCGGTTTTACCGGCAACCAGTTCCCCTGGCAGCAGGTGCAGTGGATGCCCGTGAACTACACCGAGTCTGCTGAAAACAGTGCGGGCCGCAACACCGCCAGCGCAGACACCAGCGTGAAGTTCAAGTACCCCTCGGATTCCTATGGCAAGACCGGCACCGGCTCCGGCGTGATTTATCAGCCCGCCGAGCACCACGCCACCGTCTACTCCGGTGAGACCGCAGTCGCGCAGAGCGCGCACCAGTCGCACAAGGTGTCCCCGAACTACCGTTACGCCCGTGACTACAACTTCCAGGAAATCGAGCAGACCCCGAACTTCCGCCCCAGCCGCTGGGTCAACAAGGAGAAGGTCAACACTGCTGGCGGCCAGTTCTCCAGCGCGGAGACCGGCATCCGTTTTGCCTCCAACGGCAAGACCGGCACCTACTCGATCGATCTGAACACCCACGAGGTCACCGGCACCACCTGGGACCTGCGCCGCGACAACGGTACGAACATCACCGTGAACCGCACCGGCAAGGCACCCGCACGCATGTCCGATGTGAAGGCGAAGAAGGGATCCGCCGCGCAGCTGTACTCGATTCCGCTGAAGGTGCACGTGGTGGATAAGAACAGCCCCATCGCACGTGAGGACTCCGTCTCCCTGTACTCGGGCACCACCCAGAACGTGGCGGTCCTGAACAATGACGAGGCGTCCTTCGGCGCGTTCAGCCGCGGCGAGACCGTGAAGAAGCTGGAGCTGCTCAACGAGCGCGGTCAGGTCGTCAGCTCCTACAGCGACGAATACGGTACCTACCGCGTGGTGACCCTGCCGAATGGCACCCAGGGTATTGCGGTTTCTGCTAAGAATAAGCAGGGCTTCGCACCGCTGGTCCGCTACCGCGCAGTGACCGACAGGGGCGTAAAGTCCGCTGAAGGTTACCTGCAGGTGGCAGTCGCTAACCGATAGCGGCCGCGCATGTAGTATTAGCGCACTTCAAGAGCGCACATAGGGGAGAGGGGCACGCTCAAGAAAGCACGCCGCACAGGCATCACTTTCTTGACGTGCCCCCTTTCCTATACATAAGGTGAAAATACTATGACTCAGAGCCAGCACACAGACCAGACCGAAACCACCCACGCTAACTACGCTACCGAACAGGTAGCAAAGCACGTAGCCGAGCACTCTGCAGAGCATGCCTCAGCGCACGCCCACGAGGCGCCCACCAACGCACCCCGCATCGAAGGCAACAGCCCCAAAGACTGGGAGGAACAGTTCGGCGGATCCGTCGCGATTTTCTCGGCGCTCGCTAACCCGTTGCGCCTGGCGCTTGCGCACCACCTGATGCACCGCCCGCACAGTGTGAGCGAACTGCACACCTGCCTGGGTATTTCGCAGCCGCTCGCATCGCACCACCTGCGCATCCTGCGTGAGGCGCACGTGATTGATCGTGAGCAGCAGGGCCGCACCACCATTTACCGTCTGAAGGACGACCATATTAGCCACATTGTGCTTGACGTGTATGAGCATACGCGTGAGCATCATGCGGACTAGTCTGCCCTCAAGCTGAGCGTTGGCTGGGAGCCGTTGTAAGATGGTGTGTGTCCGTGCACCAGTACAGTGCGGAATAGTATGCGCACCCGCGGCGCCCCAGTGGCACGCGCGCGCCTGAGTTAAGGAGACTTATGTCTGCCGCTGATTCTTCAGCAATTGTTATTAGCGTTTCTGGTGAGGAGCGCGAGGTCACCGCGAAGACTGCCGCTGAGCTGTTCGCTGACGACCCGAAGATCGTTGTGGCACGCGTGAACGGCGTGCTCGTTGATCTCTCCCACGAGCTGTCTGCTGGCGACTCCGTTGAGCCGGTTTTCATTCACGAACCGGACGGCCTGAACGTTCTGCGCCACTCCGCTGCGCACGTGATGGCGCAGGCGGTGCAGGAGTACCGTAAGGACGCCAAGCTGGGCATTGGCCCGTACATTACTGACGGCTTCTACTTTGACTTTGATGTGGCTGAGCCGTTCACTCCGGAAGATCTGAAGAAGATCGAGAAGTCGATGATTAAGATCATCAAGTCCGGTCAGCTGTTCCGCCGCCGCGTGGTCACCCACGACCAGGCTGTCGCCGAGATGGCGAATGAGCCGTACAAGCTGGAGCTGCTCTCCCTGAGCCAGGGCCCCGGTTCTGGTGCGGATGCTGCCGAGGGCGCATCCGTGGAGGTCGGCGAGGGTGAAATCACCATCTACGACAATGTGAACCCGAAGACCGGCGAGACCGTCTGGAAGGACCTCTGCCGCGGCCCGCACCTGCCGAACACCAAGCTGATTGCTAACGGTTACGCCCTGATGCGTGCCGGTGGCGCGTACTGGCGCGGTTCTGAGAAGAACCCCATGCTGCAGCGTATTTACGGTACCGCGTGGCCGACTAAGGACGAGCTGATTGCGTACAAGGAGCGCATCGCTGAGGCGGAGCGCCGTGACCACCGCCGCCTGGGCCGTGAACTGGACCTGTTCTCCTTCCCGAAGAACATTGGCCCCGGCCTGCCGGTGATTCACCCTAAGGGTGGCGTGATTAAGCGCGAGATGGAAGACTACGTGCGTACCCGCCACATTCAGGAGGGATTCCAGTACGTCAGCACCCCGCACATTTCGAAGGAAGACCTGTTCTACACTTCCGGTCACCTTCCGTACTATGCGGACGGCATGTTCCCCTCCATGGAGCTGGATAACGGTAACTACCGTCTGAAGGCTATGAACTGCCCGATGCACAACGAGATTTACCGTTCTCGTGGCCGTTCGTACCGTGAGCTGCCGCTGCGTTTCTTCGAGTTCGGCACCGTGTACCGTGACGAGAAGTCCGGCGTGCTGCAGGGTCTGACCCGTGTGCGCATGATTAGCCAGGACGACTCCCACTCGTATGTGACGAAGGAGCAGGCACCGGACGAGGTGCGTCACCTGCTGAAGTTCATGCTGAGCCTGCTTGAGGACTTCGGCATGACTGACTTCTACCTTGAGCTGTCCACCCGCGACACCGAGGGCGATAAGAAGGACAAGTTCATCGGTACTGATGAGCAGTGGGAAGAGGCTACTGCGGTTCTGGAGCAGGTTGCGAAGGAGACCGGCCTGGAGCTCGTCCCGGATCCCGGTGGTGCTGCGTTCTACGGCCCGAAGATTTCGGTTCAGGCGAAGGACGCGATTGGCCGTACCTGGCAGATGTCGACCGTTCAGTACGATTTCAACCAGCCGAGCCGTTTCGGTCTGGAGTACCAGGCTGCGGACGGTACCGTGCAGGAGCCGGTCATGATTCACTCGGCGAAGTTCGGCTCGATTGAGCGCTTCTTGGGTGTGCTGACTGAGCACTATGCGGGCGCGTTCCCGGCGTGGCTGTCGCCGGTCCAGGTCATTGGTGTGCCGGTGGCTGAGGCGTTCAACGACTACATGACCGAGATCGCGGATAAGCTGCGTGCGCACGGCGTGCGTGTTGAGGTGGATTACGGTTCGGATCGCTTCACGAAGAAGATTCGTACTGCGTCTACTGAGAAGGTTCCGTTCATTCTGATTGCTGGCGGTGAGGATGCGGAGCACGGCGCTGTTTCGTTCCGTTTCCGCGGCAACAAGCAGGAGAATGGTGTGCCCGTGGATGAGGCTGTGGCACGTATTGTGGAGCACATCCGCAACCGCGTGAACGAAGACCCCAAGCCCAGCACGGAGGCTGCTGAGTAATAAGGGTTTAGGCTTCTAACCTAGCTATATAGAAAACCACCCCCTTTGCGGCGACAAGCTGCGGAGGGGGCGGTTTTTGTATGCCTTGAGGAGGCGAAGGCGGGGGAGGGTCGGTTGGGCGCAGAATGCTGTGTCGCGGGCTAGTTTTTAGCTCCAGAGTGCTAGCGTGGTAATGAGGCGAACGTCCATAGTCATTCAGAAAATGGGTTGCTGGATGGTCCTGAAAATGATGTATCGCTGTTGATTATTGAGGGGGCACGAGCGTATGAAGTCGAATAAGTATGTTCCTGTTGGGATGCTGTTCTTGATTCTGGCAATTATCTTGAATGTAGTGTCAAATGTCAGCGACCTAGTGATTGGAATTCTCTACGGCATCTCAATAGCGGTATTGATTATTGGACTATTTAATAATCGAAAATAGGTACTGCAACTGAGAAAAGGGGGCTGGGGGTCTTCCCAGTTTGGCCGCTCAGCTGGGAGTAGCTGCATGGAGCTGCCGAGGTGAATTATAAGCAACCAAGGAGGTATATTATGAAAAGTATTATTTTTCAGAGCATAGGTGCTTTTATCCTCGTATTTTCTCTTTCCTGTCTGTTCTTGACAGTGATTCAGGGAATGGGAAATCTTTGTTCACCAAACGTTCTTATGATTTCCTTAGGTATGGGTTTGGCATCGGCTACCATGTACTTCTTTGCATTCAGGAATCATGACTAGTCAACCGTGCTATCTTAAAACATCTTAGAGGTAGGGCTATTGTCAGCCCTACCTCTCTTTTGTGTGTCTGTGCCATATGGTGTGTCTACGGTAGCGCACTAGGGTTCGTTTGAAATCCTGTACTCGCACCTAGTTGTTCCCAATCTTTTTGCGCGACGGTGGCGGTCAAGCACGGTGCTTGCGCGGGTATACCTGTGCCTTCGCTATTACATAGTCAAAGAGAACCGACCCCTGAATAGTATTATGGAAAGCAACGCCGCATACGAAGAAGCAACAGCCTTTATCGTAGAAGGCGCATTTGAAAGGATTGAAGAATGGCAAGCATCGAAGTGATGAAAGAACGAGCTCGCATCGCGGGACGCTTCAAACTGTCTGCCCGCCGCAATCCAGAACACCGCGCACTCGTAACCCTAGCGGCTCAACGCGCCGGAGGAGAATGCCACGTCATCCCCGTTGCTCCCGGCGAAGATGAGGCTGACGTACTCGACCGTGCACGCAAGGTTGCGGACGGTAAGCCGGTCATTATTGTGACTGAGGCTGACGGGAAGCTTTCCGCCCGCCTTATGGGTAGTGACGACATGATATCAATATATTAAATTAATGTTTTATTTAAGAATCTAATTGTATTTACTAGATGAGGTGCAGTAGGTAGTGTTTGTTATAAATGAGACTTTGGGGAAGCTTAAGGATTATTCTCTAGCTAAGACGTTGTTGAAAGGGCTTCCAAAGATTCTTGTCTCGGTTTATGCAATTGCAATAATTATTAGCTTTTTCCCTGATGGTTGGGTGAAGGGCGTTGAAGATGGTCTTGCTCTGAGGATTATCCTTGAAGGTTTTAATTATGCTGGATTAGGGCAAATGGTTGACCCTATTAATAGTTTTATCTCTCGCATTAAAAACGGTGAAGAAGCATGGGTATTTTTCCTGCTGTCTATCCTCGCAGCTTCTTCAAGTAGCTACTACCTAAATGGCCTGAGGCGTCGAATTGAGGATTATGATATTTGGAGAATCGTTAGTGACCCTCCCGAGTCTATATTTGTGCTTGTATTTTCCATATCCTCACTTATAGATTACGGTAGGATTGGTGATTTTCATTCGTCGTTCTTTATTTTTTATAATGCCCCAATTTGTCTTGCAATTATTGGTATTTTTGATCTTTTTGTATTAAAAAATAGACATGATGGCATCATTTCTAGTAATAATAAATTTATGTTGTTTGTGATTATTATTGGAGATGTTCTTCTTTCTTTCTTGCTTGCAATTATTTTTGCTCCTGTCGTTTTGATTCTTATTTTATTTGGATTTGTAGGAACACAAAGTAATTGACAAGTAAAACGGACCCGGCAGGCTATCCATCAGATAGCCCGCCGGGTCCCTTCTTTATACCGCTATGCGCTCAACCTTTTAGCGGGTGGTGCGTTCCAGCAGCTGCAGCACGTTCTGGTAGCTGTGGCCGGTCGCCTCCGTCATGCCCTGCTCACAGGTGCGGTTAGCCGAAATGTATGCGGCGAACTGCTTCTGCTCGCTCAGCTCCGCAGCCTCCGCCTCCGTAGCGCTCGCAGTCAGCTCCGGGTGCAGCATACCGCGGTCACCCGCGTAACCACAGCAACCCCAGTGCTTCGGCACGTACACATCGTCACTCATCGCGTTCGCAATCTTCTCAAACGCAGGCTGAGTGCCCAGGTGAGTCATGGAGCAGGTCGGGTGCAGTGCAACCGACGGCAGGGGAGCAGACACGGTCAGCTTGTCCAGCATGTTATCGGCGGCGAACTGCACCGCGTCGTACATGCGCAGACGCGAGTAGTCCGGCTCGCCCGGCTTCAGGCCGTTCACGATCTTGTGCTCAAGCGCCTTAATGACCTTTTCGCGCATCACCTCAAGGCCCTCAGTACAGGACGAAGCGTCACACACGACCGGCAGGCGGCCACCGTCAGTAGCCTCCCACAGGGACTTCAACACACGGTCGCTCATGATCGAGTAGCCGTCGGTGAAGCCCTTCGACTTCCACGGGGTGGAGCAGCACATCTCACCAATATTGTCGGGGATGCGGTACTTCACGCCGGTACGCTCGCACAGGCGGATGAACGCCTGGGTTGCGTTGACCGGGTCGTGCTTACCGTCGCCGTCCACGCCGCCGAACATGGAGTTCACGCAGGCGGGGAAGAACACAATCTCAGCGGTTGCGTCCTTGTGCGGCTTACGCGCCGGGCCACCAACCGGCAGGTCCTTCTTGTAGGAAGGAACCATGTCGTCGCCCATGACCTTGCGGGCAATGTTGGTGGTACCGTGCACCACGGGGAACGGCAGCTTCTTAGCCACAGTCAGGGCCTTACCGGCAACCTTATCCATGATGCCCCACTGCTGTGCGGCGACCTTCCAGCCGGTAGCGGCCAGCTTGTCCTGGTTCTCAGAACGCAGGCGGCGAATCAGGTCACCGGTGTTGATGTTCACGGGGCAGCGGGTCTGGCACATGCCGTCCACTGCACAGGTCTCAATGCCGTAGTACTCGTACTCCTTGCGCAGACGCTCAGCGAGCTCGTGGTCGCCGTTCGCCTCAGCGGCAGCAATCTCACGGCGCAGCACAATACGCTTACGGGGGGTCAAAGTCAGGTTACGGGAGGGGCAGACCGGCTCACAGTAGCCGCACTCCACACAACGGTCGACTTCTTCCTCAACGGTTTCGGCGACCTTCAGATCGGTCACGTAGTCGGTGCCCGGCTCGGCGAGCAGCACGCCCGGGTTCATGAAGCCCTTCGGGTCAATGAGGCGCTTAATCTGGCGCATCACGTCGAAGAGTTCCTCACCGAACTGGCGGCTCACGAACGGCGCCATGATACGGCCGGTACCGTGCTCAGCCTTCAGCGAGCCGTCAGCGGAAAGGATCAGCTGAACCATTTCTTCGGTGAAGTCGCGGTAGCGGTCCAGCTGCTTCGGGTCGCGGAACTGCTCGTTCAGCATGAAGTGGATGTTACCGTCCTTCGCGTGACCGAAAATCACGGAGTCCTGGTAGCCGTGTGCGTCGAACAGCTTGGTCAGGTCGCTACAGGTGTTGCCCAGAACCTCGACAGGAACGACCACGTCTTCCAGCAGTGCGTTAGTGCCGGAGCGGCGGTTACCCGCAACGGTGGTGTACAGGCCGCGGCGTGCCGCCCACAGAGCGTTACGCTCAGACAGCTTGCTGGTCATCGACACCGGCGAAGCCACCGGCAGGCTCTTAAACATGGGTGCCGCAGCGGCAGCCAGGTCGCTCAGCTCCTGCTCGGAGTTGCCCTGGAACTCAACCAGCAGAGCGGCGTGGTCCTTCACGTCGATGGCGGCGAGCGCCTCCGAAGCCTGGCCGGTACGCTGAGCCACACGAATACTGGTGGCGTCCATCAGCTCGACGGTTGCCAGCTTGTTAGCGACCAGTTCGGGCACGGAACGTGCCGCATCAATGAGGTTGTCGAACACGAGCAGACCGGTCGAGGTGTTCTTCAGAATCGGCAGAGTGCGGTAGGTTGCCGAAGCGACGAAGCCGAGGGTACCTTCCGAACCAATCAGCAGGTGCTGCAGAATGTCCACGGGGGTCTCGAAGTCGACCAGGGAGTTCAGGCCGTAACCCATGGTGTTCTTCATGGAGTACTGCTGGCGAATCTTCGCCATGGACTCGGGGTTCTCGAGTACGCGCTTGCGCAGGCGCAACAGGCCCTCGTGGATTTCGGGTTCGAGGGAGCGCAGCTTCTGGTCAGCGTCGGGCTCGGCGGTGTCAATGATGGTGCCGCTGGGCAGCACGAACACCATGGAGTCCAGGGTGTTGTAGGTGTTGTACTTGGTGCCCGACGACATGCCGGAGGAGTTGTTCGCAACCACGCCACCGATGGTGCAGGCGGACCAAGATGCCGGGTCGGGGCCGAGCTTGTAGCCGTAGGGTGCCAGGTAGTTGTTGACCATCATGATGGTCGCGCCGGGCTGCACGCGCACCTTCTTGCCGTCTTCAAGGACCTCAATTTTCTTGAAGTGGCGGCGGGTGTCGACCATGAGGCCGTCGCCGCTGGACTGGCCGGAGAGGGAGGTGCCGCCGGAGCGGAAGGTCAGCGGCAGACCGAGGTCGCCGGCTGCGCGGAAGATGTTGGCGACGTCTTCGGCGGAGTCGGGGCGGACCAGGCCGGCGGGCACGAGCAGGTAGTGGGATGCGTCGTGGGAGATTGCCAGGCGCTCGAGTTCGGAGACGCTGGATTCGACGGCTTCTGCGCGCGCATCGGAGAGTAGACGCTTGAGGGTGTCCTCGTAGGGGGACTTGAGTGCTTTGGAAGTGTTTGACACAACGGTGGTCATGATGAATCTCCTTAGTGAGACTGTCTTACCTTTCAGTATGTGCTCTTGAACACCGTCTTTTCCGCTTAGCTATGGCTAAGCTTGGCGACTACTTGTCACCATAAAGGGGGTGGGTTATACACCGTGCTGATGCGGTGGTTTGCCGCGTATTTGCTGGCTTTCCGGGGGAATACGCCCGGGCCTGCGGAGGCGCACCCACCACACTCTGAACGCCGCGGTTGCTCTTAGGCGCGGCTGCCGAGGGTTGTAACATTCCAGCGGCTAACCCAAAAGGCGGCTAACCCAAAAGAAAGCGTGGGGCAGAAAGCTACATGCTTTCCACCCCACGCTTGTGTAACGTTTAGGCTTCGTCGAAGAAGTCCTCATCAAGCTTCATGATGGTGTACGTGCGTGCCACCTGCACACCAACACCGTACTTAATCATGAGGCGCGCCAGGTGCCCGCCATCAATAAGGACTAGGGAAACTCCGCTACCAAGATTCTCCGCATAGGTGCGTGCACCAGATGTAAAGGAACTCGACGTGATAAACACGCCCTGAGTCGCCTTGCCGTGCATCGCACCCACAAAGTTCTGAAGGTCGGGGCGACCCACCACATTGTCCTTGGCGTAACGCTTAGCCTGGACATAAATCTTCGAAAGACCCAAAGCGTCCTGGTCAATGATTCCGTCCACGCCGCCGTCATTGGACGCCTGAGTGACGGTACCGCGTCCTGCCGGACCACCGTAGCCCATCGCCAATAGAACGTCCACCACCAGATGCTCAAAAGCGGTGGGGGACATGGCGCGCACACGCTCCAAGATGTCGTGCGTCAGTGCGGACTCAATCTGCGTGATGCTTTCGTCAATGAGTTCCTGCGGGGTGCTATCGGACACCTCAGAGGGTGCAGTCGTGACGGTAACGGTCTTGGTAGTGGTCTTCGGGGTTTCCTGCGGGTCCTGCTCGGAACTATCAGACTGGGAACGCTCACGCGTGCGGGCGGTACGAACGATATATGCGACGACATCATCAGGGATGCCCTCAGGATGAGCTTCGATCAGCTTCAATCCTTCGTCAGAAATGACCTGCTGACCGCGGCGCGGAGAATCAACCGCACCGAACATCTTGAGGTAGGTCAAGCCCCAACTAATGCGGTCCACATAGACGGGACGCTTACCGTTCGGCAGGTTGGGTCGCAGCTGCTCGTCAGAAAGCGGGTAGCGCTCTGCTACAGCGCTATAAATCTCTTTGTTGGTGCGGGGGTTGCCGTCAGATAGATAGTTCAGAATGCAGGGAATGAACTCGTAAAACTTGGGAAGTTCAACCTGAGTCGTGTCAGGTGACTGGGCGGTCATTGATGTATCTCCATTGATTAATAACGGCGGGTAGTCCGTTCCTAATATACCTCTAATACAAAAGATAATCGTTGCCAGATGTGCCCGTTTTCCCTTGTATAGGCTTTATTAGCGCTGCGTCGAGTGATGCTACGTCGAGCGGCGCCGCGGCTGCTCTTAGGCACGCCCGCCGAGGGCCGTAACATTCCAGCTCGCAGTACTATCAGAAGTCACCACACCACAAAACAGGGGAGAACCCGCCGAAGCACGCACCCCCAAATCCTCCACAAACACACGCCCACCCGCAGGCACACTGCGCTCCTTACGATCCACACCCGCACAATACACCGTCATCTTCGCACCCGAACGGTTCTCCACCGCAACCGAACCGCCACCAGATACCGTATCGTGCACAAAACCGCGGCTGCCCTGCATCTGAATCTCACCAACCTCAGCGCCCTGACTCGTCAACGGCACACCATCAGGCGCCTCAAACCCGCCCGAAGAATCAACACCCGCCGCACGAACCGACACCATCCACTCAGCATCATCAGCCAACTGCGACGTCGACGCCGTCACACGCGCCGAACTATACGGCGCACCCACCGCACCAGCAGACTTAGCGGAACCAGAAGAGCCGGAACTAGAAGGACTCGGCGCAGACGCGCTCGCCGTATTACGAACCCACACGCCCGCACCCTCACCCGAACCGCCAGCAACCACCTCAACCTGAGTGCCCGAACCGTCAGAGACGGAAACCTTCATTGTGCCCTCCGGCTCGCCGCGACGCTCAAACTCCACATACGAATAGGAGGCGGGCGCCGCCGGGCCCTCAAAAACCGCCTCCTCAACGGTGCCGCGACCCATAAACAGGCGGAAACCCTCAGAATCCTGAAGCACCGGTGCCGTCGCGTGGCTCGCCGCAGTCGGCGCAGACGAAGCCACCGCAGAAGCAGAAGGGGAGGAATTCAGAGTGGCGCACCCACCCAGGGCGGCGGCAAGCGCACCGGACAGGCAGAGGTTCGCGCCCAGCTGGCGGAAGAAGACGGGGCGAGAAGCAGAGGAGGTGGTGTGCTGGTGAGTCATGGGCACTCCGATGTGCGGGGTAGCAACATAAGGTTGCTTTGATAGGTACAACACGCATTTTGCCAGGTTGGGTGCGCTCAGTGCAATGAAATAGAAACGCAAACGCAACGGCGTGGAGTATCATTCACACTATGGATAAGGCAGAACAGAACCAGACAGACAACACGGTAAAGAACGGCACAGCACCCAATACCTCGGGGAATACCTCGGGCAATATTCCGGGGAACAGCCCGGTGGGTGCGTCTGCGCGCCCTGAAACTGTTGCATCTGAAACTACCGCATCTGAAGCCGCCGCTGAGAATACCACGAAGGCTGGTTATACCCAGTCGGCACCGGCAGAATCCAGTGCCGCCAAAACTAGTGCTGCAGCAAGTAGCCCCGCAGAGGCTACCGCCCCCGGCATGGAGGCAGTACAGGTTGATGCCGTGCAGATTGATAGCGCCCGCCTGGACAGCGCCCACGCCGTCTACTCCACTGACCTGGACCCCGACGATGACTACGAAGAAGTTGTCGAAGAATACGCCACCACTGACGCGCCGGACGGCACGCATCGCGAGGAACGCCGCATCACCCGCACCACGCATCACCCGCGCGGCAAGGGCGACCAGAAAGCTGGCACTCCGAATACGGGCTCCCCGAAAGCAGGCACTCAGGGCAACCCCGATGATGCCGCCGAGATAATCGATGCGGGCGAACCCGAAACGCACACCACGACCATTCGCACGGTCACCCGCACCGTCACGGACCCGCCGCGTCGCACTCCGCGAACCCGCCTCTTCCGCACGCTCAGCAAGTACCGCGGCGAGAAGAACCTGGCCGCGTGGGAAGACCGCACTTCCACGCCCATGTTCGTGGCGTCCGTGCTGTACCTGCTTGCGTTCGCCGCGCCCATCATGAGCACGCGTATTCAGGAGCCGTACGACGGGTACCTCAACATCATTCAGATGATTCTGTGGGGCCTCTTCGCCGCCGACTACTGCGTGCGCCTGTACCTGGCGCCGCGGCGACTCTACTTCATCACGCATAACCTGATGAACCTGGCGATTGTGCTGCTGCCCGCGTGGCGTATTGTCAGCTTCCTCTCCATGATTTATATGACCGCCAACCGCCAATACAAGAGGCTCTCCGAACTGGGGATGAAGCTCTTCGGCTACACCGCGATCTTCATCTTCATGTTTGCCCTGTCGATCTATTCGGTGGAGTCCTCCGAGCCGGGCGCGATGATTCGTGACCTGCCCACCGCCTACTGGTGGATGTTCACGACCCTCGCCACGGTCGGCTACGGAGACGTTTACCCGGTCACCGGTATCGGCAGGGTCATCGCCGTGATCGTCATGCTGTACGGCGGGGGCTTGGTCGCGGTTGCTACCGGTGCGCTCGCGAGCTGGATTATCGAAAAGTTTGGTGGCAGGGAGGAGCAGGAGTACCCCGCAACCAAGGCTGACGTGGACGATCTTCGCCAGGAGATTTCTGAGTTGCGTGCCCTGCTGGCTCGTGAGTATGCGCGCCGTGAAGCCCGCGACTACACGTTGCGTGAGGTCGTGGATGAAGACGGTGTGCACCCGGTTCCTTCGGATGCGGAGGCGGCACGCCGCGCCGGTTTCAGCGCCGCCGCGGGCTTTACTGCCCCTGGTACTCCTGGCGCTCCGGGTGCTGCTGCGGCAGCTTCTGCGGAGGCTACCCCGAACACCGCGCCCGGCGCCGCGCGGGCTGGTGAACCTGCCGACTCCTCGGCATCTCATGAGGTTGCGGTGCGCGAGCAGGAGCCGGTCGCCCTGCTGGAGGAGACCCGCCAGACGTTCACGATTATTCGTGAGAAGTTCTCGCTACGTTCCCGCAAGCAGTAGTCCGCTCGCAAATACCCTGCGGACAGTAACCGGGCTGTAGCGGCTCGGTTGCGGTAGCGCAGATAGCAGCGCAGATATAACAGTTCAGTTGAGGCTTGGCGCTCAAACCCACACCGCATACTTATTGAAGCGGTGGGTTTGGGTGCCGAGCCCACGCGAAGGCAAGACGAAGGCAAGAAAATTGCCACCCACGCCACCGTGCGGGATATTTCGCCTTGTCGAGGCAAAATTAGCCCGTGGAGAGTGCAAATTGGGGCTCGTGTGCGCGAAAAACCCCTCAACTTAAGATCTAATGTGACCAAACTATCTTTTAAAAATGGCCGCCACTGGTGAAACTCCTAGCCAGAGCCTATAAACTATCTACCGTGCCGGTTATCGAACGCCCTGTAGCCTCAATGCGCTACGGGGTGTCGTCGTATCCCCACCTCACTCACGGGGAGGCACCACTCAACTCACAAACTCACTCAAACACATAACTCTGTTAGGACACGTTCGTGGTACCTAAGTCCACTCTGGGCGCGCTCGCTCTACTCGGCGCGCTCTCCCTCACCGCGTGCGCACCCGCACCGAATAACGCCTCCGCAAGTGCGGTTGTTGACCCCGCAGCTTTTGAAACCGTCGAGCCTAGTGCCGTTCCCGCCCCCGGCGACGACAGCACCGGAATTAAGGCGGCGGTTAATGTCTCGCATGACCCGTCGATTCACCCGACTGCGACCCAGCCTACTGAGACCCCCGCGCCGGACAACACGAGCAACCAGGAGCCTGCCGCATACACCGCGGCGCCCATGCCTTCCTCGGCAGCCGTTGCGCGCTCGCAGAAAATCATGGACGGCACCTGGGTTCAGCAGGACTCTACCAACCTTGAGAACTACATGGACGCAGTCATTCACGACGGCATTATCGAGGTCACCTACCACCTGAACCACGAAGAGCTGGCAACCCCCTTCTGGGCTGGCACTTTCGAGGCGAAGACCGGCAACTTCAGCTACATTTCGCACGTGGACCACGCGAAGCTGAGCCACGCACCGTACGCCTCCGATAAGGAAACCAAGGAATTCGTCATGGAGGACGGCGTGCTGAGCTTCCCCATGACCTTTGAGGGTGCCACCCGCATCATTCACCTGGAAAAGCAGCACAGCTAAGCGCGCTGCCGGGGGAGTTATCTCATATCTGGCACGCATGACGGACGGGGCGTTCCTGTTGCCGCGTGTGGGTTATAGAATGGGACTATGAGCGAGAACATGACCCCCGAACATGGCACCGCAGCCTCGGTGCAGGATTCCTTCGAGCTGCCCGGCGCACCGGACCAGTTCCAGCGCCTGTGGACCCCTCACCGCACCGCCTACGTGAGCGGCGGCCAGAAGGACTACACCGAGAAGACCTGCCCCTTCTGCACCGCGCCCAGCCGCAGTGACGAAGAGTCGCTGATTGTGCACCGCGGCGAGCATGCCTTCGTGATTCTCAACCTCTACCCGTACAACCCCGGGCACCTGCTGGTCTGCCCGTATCGCCACATCCCGTTTTACGATGATGCGACCGAGGCAGAAACCATGGAGATTGCGCAGCTGACTCAGCTTGCCATGAAGGTTCTGCGTGAGGTGTCGCATAATGACGGCTTCAACATTGGCATTAATCAGGGCAAGGTGGGCGGAGCGGGCATTGCTGATCACCTGCATCAGCACATTCTGCCGCGCTGGAGTGGGGATACAAATTTCCTGCCGATTATCGCTCACACCAAGACAATGTCCCGCACGCTGGATGATATGCGCGTGGCTATTGCGGAGGGGTTTGCTCGCCTCGGCTAGATGGCCCGGTGTACCGGTTGAGAGGCTTGGTGAGTTTGCGAATCTGCACTAATTGCTTCAATTTGCAAATCAGTGCAGAAAAAATTTGCTTCATAAATGCGTAGATTAGGCAGTCGATGCGTATTTGAATGATGTTATGTCCATTGGATATGGCAAAGTTTTAAATGCAGCGACGCTGCGGGGAAGCTTCCAGCTTCCATGAACACCGCACAGCTCACCGAAAAATAGCGGTCACCGATCGCTTTCGGGCTTGGCAGGGGAAGCACCCTGCATCAACCACAGAGGTCAGCGCCTCAACTGAGAACCCACCCCGCCGTGCGTGAACGCGCGGCAACACTGCGAGGGGTGCGGATCAGAGTGAAGGCTGCTGGCCTCTTTTGCGCCCCGAGGATGCGCCCCGAAGATGTGCGCTGGGAATGAGCGGAGCGTCTGGGGCAGTCCCGCCTGCCGCGCCGTGAACCCGCCAGAGCCGTTAGATGTGCCAGCACTAGATGCGCCAGACCCGCTAGAGTGGAATGCTATGGACTACCCCAACCTGCTTGAGACTGCTTTCGACGAGTTCACTGCCGCGCCTGCTGCAGCTACTGCGCCTGCTGCGGCTACTGTGCCCGCCGCCGGTAATGATGCCGGTGCCGTCACCGCCGGTGATTCTGCAGGCACGCCGCGGCTGCTCATCTGGAGGCAGATCCGCTGGTCCAATCGCCGCCCGCTCATTGAGGTGGAACCGGTCGTGCCCGGTGGAGCCATTGGCGGGGCCGCTGAAGGAGCTCATCACCGGGCATCTCAAGCGGCGGGGGAGGGCGCACCCGAGCCCGCGCAGCTTGGCGTTCCGAGCGGGGTGCGCATCCAGATTCCGTTGACTCCCGGCGCCTACCTGGGGTTGCGTATTCCGCGCGATAGCGAGGGTGAACTCTACCGCTACTGCGCCGGCTACACCACCGGCGTAAGCGGTGATGCCGCCTCCGAATCCGCACCCAAATCCGGAGTTACCTCCGCCGGAATCCGCCGCGTACCCTGCCCCGAGGGCACCCGCATCACCCGTGGCCAACAGTGCCCGCGTTGCGCCGCCCGCGACGAATTCACCGCCCTGCACAGCGCGCACCTGTACCCCGGAACGCTCACCGAATCCATGCGCGCCTACGCCATGCTGGAGCACCGCCTCTACATCGCGACGTTCCCGGACGGCACGCACAAGGTCGGTACGAGCTCCCTACATTCGACCCCGCGCCGCCTGGATGAGCAGGCGGTCGCCACCGCCACCTACATTGCGCTCGCACCCGACGGCCTGGCCATTCGCCGCGCCGAAGATGCCGTGACCGCCCTCGCGAAGATTCCGCAGGTCAAGCAGGTGGCGAGCAAGTACCGCGCCTGGACGAACCCGCTGCCCGGCGCGCAGCTTCGCTCTGCCCATCGGGAGGCGGTTGCCCGCGCCCGCGAAGCGCTCGCCGAACTGGCACGCACCGAGCCGGAGGTGCCGCTCACCGCCCTGGATGAGCCGTGGATTCCGTCGCTTGCCATGAACCGCCCGTATGCGGCTCTGCGGGCGCAATCGCCCGAGCCTCTGGCACCCTGCGATTCTGGTCTGGGTGATTCTGGCACCGAGAGCGGGGCGGCTGGCTTCTTCTGCACGGGTGCGGCGGGTCAGTTTTTGAGCGCCCACACCGGCGATGCTGACGCGGCGTTCCTGGTGAATACTGCCGCGTGGCGGAATGTGCTGGTGGAGCCGGCGCAGGAGTTCACGCGGATGAGGGTGCAGGGTTCTCTGTTCTAAGTGGGCTCGCTGCTCTAATACCCCCGGCACGCCGCTTTAGCCGGAGCCACCATTCCAAAACCTCAGTAACCCCGCCCCGTCCGGCTGTAGCGAACGAGTCCCGGCGGACCATTCAGCCGTTGGCGTGCGTGTACTAAAATGGTAAGCATGTCCAAACCCCTCATTCGTCTTCTCGGCCAGGGTGTACGCGCCGCGACTAAGCTTCGCGGCGGCGGCTCCGCCTTCCCCGGCCTTGTCATGGAAAAATTGCACCCCGACTTCGTCGCTGAAGAGCTCGCGAAGCTGCCCTACGGCGTGGTTGTTGTCTCCGGTACGAACGGTAAGACCACCACCACGAAGATGGCTGTGCAGCTGCTTGAAGCTCAGGGTCTGAAGGTTTTCACTAACCGCACCGGTTCGAACTTTGTGCGCGGTGTTGCCGCGGCACTGCTGGGCGAGATGACTCTCGGCGGCAAGCTTGACGCTGATATTGCCGTGCTTGAGCTGGACGAGGCGCACGCCGTGCACTTCGTCAAGGCCGTCAAGCCCGATTACGCTCTGCTGCTGAACGTTCTGCGTGACCAGCTGGACCGCTTCGGTGAGATTGACACGACCCGCCGCATGCTGGCGACCGTCGCCTCCGCAACGACCGGCACCGTGGTGCTTAACCGTGAGGATCCGCGCATCCGCTCCCTCGCTGAGAACGTGCAGCCGGGCGTGACCGTCAAGTACTACGGCCTGGATGAGTCCCTGCGCTCGTACTTCCCCTCGGATGATGAGATGCGCGGCGGCACCGTCGCGAAGGCAACCCTGCCCGATGCAGACGTCACCCTGACCGCGTTCTCCGGCACCTCCGCAACCTTCGATCTGGCGGGTGTGGAGCGAGTCGGCGAGATTAACCTTTACGGCATTTACAACATCTTCAACGCGGCTGGCGCTATGGCGCTGACCCGCGCCGTCATGGGCGAGAAGCTCAACGAAGATAAGCTCATTGCGGAGCTGGCGAAGATTACCCCCGCCTTCGGTCGCGGTGAGACCCTGAACGTGAACGGCCGCCCGCTGCAGCTGCTGCTGGTGAAGAACCCGAGCGGTTTCCGTCTGTCCCTGGCGAGTGCGAACGCTGACGACTACGCCACCATGATTACGATTAACGACCAGTACGCTGACGGTCGTGACGTGTCCTGGCTGTGGGATGTTGACTTCGACAGCTTGAAGAAGACCGGCGTGCAGATGGTCTCGGGTGTGCGCGCCTGGGATATGGCGCTGCGCCTGGAGCATGACGGCGTGAAGGTTGACGAGGTCAACGAGAACCTCGCCAACGCGCTCAAGGGCTTCATTGCCTCCAGCGGTAACGCGCCCATGCGTATTTTCTGCACCTACACCGCAATGCTGGCTCTGCGTGAAGAGCTCGCAAAGATTACTGACGTTGAGAGGGTTTCCTAATGACGGCAACTCACACTTTTGAGGGCACCCCCGCCTCCGGCCCCAATAACGGTAAGACTCTGCGTATTCTGCAGCTGTACCCGCTCGACATGAACATTTACGGCGACTGGGGTAACACTCTGGCGTTGGCTCGTCGCGCGCAGGCGCACGGCTTTGACGTGCAGATTCTGGACCACAACCCCGGTCAGCCTTTCCCGGAAGATGTTGACATTATTCTGGGTGGCGGCGGTCAGGATTCCGGTCAGTCCGTGATTCAGGATGACCTGCACGCGAACGGTGACACGCTGCGCTCGCTGGCTGAGGCTGGCGTGCCGATGCTCGTTATTTGTGGTCTGTACCAGCTGTTCGGTAAGGAATTCCGCACCCGTGAGGGTGAGGTGCTGAAGGGTATCGGCATTTTTGATGCGCACACGGTTGGCGGCGATGACCGCCTGATTGGCAACATTGTTGAGGAGTCTGAGGAGTTCGGCACTGTGATTGGTTTTGAGAACCACTCGGGTCTGACTTACCTGGGCGCCGGATGCACCCCGCTGGCTACCGTCACCAAGGGCGAGGGCAACAACGTGACCGACTCGTATGAGGGTGCGCGCGTGCACAACGTGATTGGCACCTACCTGCACGGTTCGCTGCTGCCGAAGAACCCGAAGATTTCGGATTACCTGATTGAGCAGGCGGCTAAGCGTAAGTTTGGCGAGTTCACGCCGAACACTATTGACGACTCGCTGGTGGAGAAGGCACGCGCTTCGGCTGCGTCTCGCCCCCGCTAGCATCCTTCCGGGTGGTGGCGTGCACTTTCTGAGGTGGTGTGCGCCTCCGCTACGGTATAGTTATGTGAGTACAGTACGGTGCGTGGGACGTTTCGCCGTGTCCGCACAGAGGTTTTGACTAAGGGAGATACGAATGTCCGGTCACTCTAAATGGGCGACTACTAAGCACAAGAAGGCTGCTATCGACGCTAAGCGCGCGAAGGCTTTCGCGAAGTTCATTAAGGCAATTGAAGTTGCAGCACGTATGGGCGGCGCTGATATTGCTGGTAACCCCGCTCTTGACCTGGCTGTGTCGAAGGCGAAGAAGAACTCCGTTCCTAACGACAACATTGACCGAGCAATCAAGCGTGGCGCTGGCCTGACCGGTGAGACCATTGACTACACCGAAATCATGTATGAAGCACGCGGCCCGCAGGGTACCGCTCTGTACATTGAGTGTCTGACCGATAACCGTAACCGCGCAGCGTCTGAGGTTCGCCTGGCTGTGACCCGTAACGGCGGTACCATGGCTGACCAGGGTTCGGTTGCGTTCCTGTTCGAGCGTAAGGGCGTTGCTGAGGTCACCAAGACTGACGGTCTGACCGAGGATGACGTTCTGATGGCTGTTCTGGATGCAGGTGCCGAAGAGGTTCTGGACGAGGGCGACGTGTTCACCGTTGTTTCCGCAGCGACCGACCTGCCCGAGATCCGTAAGGCACTGGACGAGGCTGGCCTGGAGTACAACAACGACGACCCGGTCTTCCGCCCGACCATGCAGGTTGACCTGGACGCCGAGGGTGCTAAGAAGTTCATGAAGCTGGCAGACGCTATTGAAGAGCTCGACGACGTTCAGAACGTCTACTCGAACGCTAACGTTTCTGCCGAGGTTATGGCAGAGCTGGAAGCTGAGTAATCACTCGGATTCTGATATCTGATGCTTGAAGAAGCCGCTCCTTTAACCGAGCCGCCGTAGGGTGGCTGGTTGGGGGAGTGGCTTCTTAGCGTTTTGGGGATGCGCTGGGTACTTTTCGCGGGGCGCACGGTGACTGTTTACGCGGTGACCGCGCTTATGATGGCCGTTCTCGCGGTGACTAATCTCGTGGCGTGCCCCGGTGCCGGGTGCTAGGATTCTGAAGGGCTAGAATCTAGAGATTCTCTAGGGAGTTTGTCGAAAGGGGAGATGATGGCCGCTGCTCAACCTGCCGCACGCGATAGCATGCGTGAGAACCGCGCCGCCACCGCTGTGGAGCGTGTGCCGGGGGCAACCCGCATCATGGGTGTTGACCCCGGTCTGACCCGCTGTGGCTTCTCCATGCTCGATATGACCGCCGACCGTAAGGCGCACTTCGTGAACGTGGGTGTTGCCGGCACGATCCCGGCGGAGTCCCTGGACCAGCGTATTCTCTGGATTTTCAACGCCGCCTCCCACTGGCTCGACACCTACAAGCCGGATGCCCTGGCGATTGAGCGTATCTTCGCACAGGAGCAGGTGAACACGGTGATTGGTACGGCGCACGCTTCGGGTGCAGTGATTTCTGCGGCGGCAATGCGCGGCGTGCCGGTGTTCTTCCATACCCCCTCGGAGGTGAAGGCGGCGGTGACCGGTAGCGGCCGCGCCGATAAAGCGTCGGTGGGTCGCATGGTGACCCGCATTCTGGGGCTGGATTCCATGCCAAAACCCGCCGATGCTGCCGATGCCCTGGCGATTGCGATCTGTCACGGCTGGCGTGGTGGCGGTATTGGTTCTGGTATTAACATGGCGGCGCAGACGCAGACTCACCAGGGTTCACGCCCGGCACAGGCTCGCCGCGGTGGGTCGTTGACTCCGGCGCAGCGTGCCTGGATGGAGGCGGAGGCGCGCGCTCGCCGCTAGAGGCGCCTTTGTGGGCCTTTGCGCCCTCCTGCTGGTTCGCATGTATTCGCTAAGAAGTTCGAATATATGCTTGATTTCAGAAGAAATATTCTAATATACTTGTAGTGTCTCCCCGTCGAACTGGGGGAGTGCGTTCTGTGGGTGCCGGAGTGCCCGGTGCCCTCACACTGCCGCGAGCCTCAAACCGGGGGCGCGGTGTTGAAAGGTGGAGAGAAATGATTGCATCCCTGACCGGTCGTGTGGCTCAGGTGGGCCTTGATCATGCGGTGATTAACGTGAACGGTTTCGGCATGCTCGTGTACGCT
This sequence comes from uncultured Rothia sp., assembly GCF_963507905.1. Taxonomy (GTDB): domain Bacteria; phylum Actinomycetota; class Actinomycetes; order Actinomycetales; family Micrococcaceae; genus Rothia. The sequence continues at coordinate 250,148 of NZ_CAUOUU010000002.1, forward strand.
ACTGCGCGTACTCTCTCCAAGCTGCGCACTGGTGAGGAAGCTACCGTGCTGACCACCATGATTGTGCGTGAAGAGTCGATGACTCTCTACGGTTTTTCGGAGCCTGCCGAGCGTGAAGTGTTCGATATGATGCTTTCGGTTTCCGGTATTGGTCCGCGTATTGCTCTGGCGGTGCTGAGTGTTCACACCGCTTCTGAGGTGGAGCGTGCCGTGGCGACCGGTGACGATAAGGCGTTCACGAAGGTTCCCGGTATTGGTCCGAAGGGTGCCCGCCGTATTGTGCTGGAGCTTGCCGGCAAGCTGATTCTCAGCGATGGCCAGACCGATGAGCTGCCGCTGAGCCAGGGCATCGTCTGGAAGCCGCAGGTGCTTGATGCTCTCACCTCCCTGGGCTGGAGTGAGAAGGACGCTTCCGCCGCTATTGACGCTTACGTGCAGCACAACCCTGCCGCAGAGACTGAGCCGGTGGGTGTGGCTCTGCGCGGTGTGCTCGCATCCTTGGGTACTCAGAACACGGTGGGTCGCCACTAATCGGCGCGCCCTGTTCGACGTATCCCACTCAAACTTTTGTGAAAGAAGAATTCTATGAGCCAGAATCCCTATGAGCCGCAGCCCGCGGCGTCCCTGGTTTCCGGCGGGTATTTTCCCGGTCAGGTGCCCGGCACTCAGGCGTCTTCAGCTCCCGCCCAGCGCCTCGTGGCGATGGAAGAAGAGCCTGAAGAGAAGATGATTGAGGCGGCACTGCGCCCTAAGTCCCTGGATGACTTTGTGGGTCAGCGCCGTGTGCGTCAGCAGCTGTCCCTGGTGCTGGAGGCTTCGAAGATGCGTGGCCGTAGCGCCGATCATGTGCTACTGTCGGGCCCTCCCGGTCTGGGTAAGACCACTCTCGCAATGATTATTGCGGCAGAGATGGAGGCGCCGTTGCGCATCACCTCCGGTCCGGCGATTCAGCATTCGGGTGATTTGGCGGCGATTCTGTCTTCGCTGACCCCCGGTGAGGTGTTGTTCCTGGATGAGATTCACCGTATGAGCCGCCCGGCTGAGGAAATGCTCTACATGGCGATGGAAGATTTCCGTGTGGACATTGTGGTCGGTAAGGGCGCGGGTGCGACCTCCATTCCGTTGGAGCTGCCGCAGTTCACCCTGGTGGGTGCGACGACCCGTGCGGGTCTGCTGCCCGGGCCTCTGCGTGACCGCTTCGGTTTTACCGGTCACCTGGAGTTCTACTCGGTGGAGGAGCTTGAGCTGGTGCTTCGCCGTAGCGCGGGTCTGATGGACATGCAGATTACCTCCGAGGGCTTTACCGAGATTGCCGGTCGTTCCCGCGGCACGCCGCGTATTGCAAACCGTCTGCTGCGCCGTGTGCGTGACTGGGCGCTGGTCAACGGCGTGGATCGCATTAATGCGACCGACGCCGCAACCGCGCTGGACATGTACGAGGTGGATTCGCGCGGCCTGGACCGCCTGGACCGTGCCGTGCTGGAGGCGCTGATTCACAAGTTCGGCGGCGGCCCGGTGGGTCTGTCTACCCTCGCCATTGCGGTGGGTGAAGAGACGGAGACCGTGGAGACGGTTGCCGAGCCGTACCTGGTGCGTGAGGGTCTGATTGGTCGCACCCCGCGCGGTCGTGTGGCTCTGCCCGCGGCGTGGGAGCACCTCGGCTTAGAAGCGCCCGAGATTCAACTCTAGGCCCGATTCAGCTCTAGACCTGCACCAGCTGATAACACAGCAGTTGATGACACAGTAGTAGCCCGTGGGAGGTAGCAACCTCCCGCGGGCTTCTCTGTACCTCCGGTAGCTTCTCTACAGACTCCATCGGGTTCTGCCGGGCTCTGCCAGGCTTTATCGGCGACATAAAATTACGCCGAGAGAGTCCAAAACTCAGGTTAACCTCACAAAAATGCTGGTTCGGGGCACTAAAGCTCACGCTCTCGCGTAGGATGGATACGTACTGTATCTACGATTCCACACCTTCTGGTACGCTCAACCCTCGCGGTGAGCGGCACGGGTGCGGATGTGAAAGTGAGACCATGGATTTTAACCTCCTGATTATGATCGCCATGATGGCGCTGCTGGCATGGATGATGTTCTCTGCGCAGAAGCGTCAGCGTAAGCAGATGGAGGAGCTGCAGGCAATGCGACGTGCGCTCGTCCCTGGTGATCAGGTGATGACTGCTTCCGGCGTTTACGGCACCGTTGTCAGCACTGACCTTGAGAACAACAAGCTGCAGCTTCAGATTGCAGAGGGCGTTGTGATTACTGCGTCCATGAATGCGATCCTGAACCTTGTTGAGGAGGAGGCCCCCGCAGCGCCCCTGACCGAGGACGTGTACGAGGCTACCGCATCCGAAGCTCCCGCTTCCGATACCTCTTCTGATACTGCTAAGTAATTCAGAGCGTATGAGCCCGGCGCCCATGAGCGGCGTCGGGTTTTCGCGTTACGGAATCTGTAGAACACTCAATACTATTCACACGAAGAAGGAACATTATGGCTAAGCGTTCACCGCTTGCAGCCGCGCGAGGGGCGCTCCTCTCGATGGTCCTGCTCATGGTTGTTATGGCTGCCGGTATTTTCGGCAGCACCTATTCGGGAGGTTCGTGGGCGCCGAAGCTCGCCCTGGACCTTTCGGGTGGTACTCAGATGATTCTTTCTCCGAAGGTTAACGGCTCTTCGGATGAGAACGTCTCCCAGGAGCAGTTGAACCAGGCGGTTGAGATTATTCGTCAGCGCGTTGATGGTGCTGGCGTTTCGGAGGCGGAGGTTACGACCTCTTTCGGTTCGGGTAATAATGTGGTTGTTTCGGTTCCCGGAACGATTAGCGCTGAGACTCGTCAGCTGATTCAGGCGTCTGCAAATATGACGTTCCGCCCGGTTCTTGTAGCCGGTGCCGGTACTGCGGTGGCTGAGGATGCCCGCACTGCGGACGATAAGCTGCCCAAGCCGTCCGCGGAGCCGACTGACGGTTCGGACCGTAACTGGATTACTGCGGACCTGTACAAGCAGTATGAGGCGAAGGACTGCACCGCGGCACGCAATGAGGATGCCGATAGTGCGGACCCGACTAAGCCGATGGTGGCGTGTTCCACTGACGGTCAGGAGAAGTACATTCTGGGTCCTGTGGAGCTGAGCGGTAGCGATATTTCTACCGCAAGCCACACCCAGGAGACCAGCGGCCAGGGCGTGACTACGGGCCGTTGGGCTGTGAACATTCAGTTCAACGATGAGGCTCGTGAGAAGTTCCAGAACATTACTTCTCGCCTGAACGCGATTCGTGCGCAGAACGCACATGATCCGCGCGCTCGCTTCGCGATTCTGCTGGACGGCAAGGTGCTGTCCTCCCCGGTGTCGCAGGCTGTGATTTCTGATGGTAAGCCGCAGATTACCGGTAACTTCACCGAGCAGGAAGCGAAGGCTCTCGCCGATCAGCTCAAGTACGGTGCCCTGCCGATTAGCTTCACGATCCAGTCGGAGCAGCAGATTTCTGCGACCCTGGGTTCGGAGCAGCTGCGTGTGGGTCTGCTGACCGGCCTGATTGGTCTGCTGCTGGTGTTCGTGTACTCGCTGTTCCAGTACCGTCTGCTGGGCTTTGTGACGATTGCGTCGCTGATTGTGGCTGGCATTATTTCGTATGAGGCGATTGCGCTGCTGGGTTGGGCGTTGAACTACCGCCTGTCCCTGGCTGGTGTGGCGGGTCTGATTGTGGCGATTGGTGCTACGGCTGACTCGTTCATCGTCTACTTTGAGCGTATCCGTGACGAGATCCGTGCGGGCCGCACGATCCCGTCGGCGGTGAACCACGGTTGGCAGCGTGCATCCCGCACTATCTTGGCGTCGAAGGCTGTGAACCTGCTGGCTGCTGTGGTGCTGTACGTTGTGTCGGTCGGTTCGGTGAAGGGCTTCGCGTTCACCCTTGGTTTGACTGCGATTGCTGACCTTGTGGTCGTGTACCTGTTCACCCACCCGATGCTGACCCTGCTGGCGAATACCCGCTACTTCGGTGAGGGTCACCGCCACTCGGGCCTGTCGCCTGAGTCGCTGGGGGCTACGCCGCTGTACCGTGGTGCCGGTCGCCTCCGCACCCCGGAGGAGAAGCAGCTGAGCATTGCTGAGCGTCGCCGTGCAGAGCGTGCCGCCGCTGAGGCTGACGAGTCTGCTTCTGATGAGAAGAAGGAGAGCTAAGCATGGCTACCGATGTGAAACCTAATGCTTTTGCCCGCTTCGGTAATGACCTGCATTCGGGTGCCCGCTCGTACCCCTTCGTGGGTAAGCGCCGCCTGTGGCTGCTGCTGGCTACTGTGCTGATGGCGGTTTCGGTTCTGATTCCGGCTGTTGGTGGCGGCTTCAACCTGGGTATTGATTTCCGTGGCGGTTCGGAGTTCGTGGTCTCGAAGACCGCGCACGTTGATACTGCTACGGGTGAGCGCATTATTCACGAGAAGGCGAAGGACGCTTCGGATGTTCGCGTGACCAATATTGCGCCGGGTACGATTCGTGCCCAGATGAGCAAGCTCAGCGATGATGAGACTCTGCAGGTGAAGGCGGCTCTGCAGGAGGGTTACGGCGTCTCTGAGAATGACGTGACCTCCTCGTTTGTGGGCCCGACCTGGGGTGCGGATGTGACCCGTCAGGCGTTCTGGGGTCTGGTTGCGTTTGTGGTGCTTGCGCTGATTGGTATGGCGTTCTACTTCCGCACCTGGAAGATGTCGCTGGCGTCTATTGCGGGTCTGTTCTTCACCGTGGTGGTGACGGTTGGCCTGTACGCTGCGTTCGGTTTTGAGATTACTCCGAGTGCAATTATTGGTTTCTTGACGATTCTGAGCTACTCGCTGTACGACTCGGTGGTGGTGTTCGATAAGATCCGCGAGAACACCGAAGGCGTGCTGGAACGCCGCGACACGACCTTTGCCGAGCAGATTAACCTGGCGGTGAACCAGACCCTGGTCCGTTCGATTAACACCGCTATTGTGGGTGTTCTGCCGGTGGGTGCGATCCTGTTCATTGGTGCGTTTATTCTGGGTGCGGGTACTCTGCAGGACCTGTCCCTGTCGCTGTTTGTGGGTATTCTGGTGGGCATGTTTGGCACGCTGTTCGTGTCTGCTCCGCTGTATGCTTCGCTGCGTTTGGGTGAGCCTCAGATTCGTGAGCACACCGCGAAGGTGGAGAGCGGCAACTTCAAGGACGCTGAGGATGCTGACGAGGCTGAGGGTGACTCTTCGGAGGAGCCCGCCGAGGCTGAGAAGGCTGCTAAGCCCGCGAAGGCTGAGGAGTCCGAGAAGTCCGAGGATTCCGCAGAGGACGAGAAGGCGGCCGAGAAGCCCGCTAAGAAGCCGGCACGTGCAACCATTGAGATTCACCGCGTGAACCTGAACGGTTAGCCAGCGTTCCGCCAGCACTACTGGCTGGCGTTGCTAACGATAGGGGAGTCGATACCGAGAGGTGTCGGCTCCCCTTTAGCGTGCCCGATTATTTCCTAAACAACGCGCTCTGGCGTGTTAAAACGTCGCATAGTTTGGCGCGTTCCAGGCCGCTGGGTAGGATAAGAAGTGAAGATACTGTGCGCTCGCGTTTGAGCCTGCTGATGGCTGGTTTGGCCGGTATAGCCCTCAATGATGAGGAACCTGAGTGTGCGGCTGATTATCGTGAGCCCGAAGGAGCCTGGAATGAGTGCAGAACCTGCCGTGAACACCAACGCTGAGAACCCTGCAGGGACCGCCGAGAAGCCCGCGGTTCGGCCCGCTGGCCCGATTCCTCTGCCTGAAACTGATTCGTCTGACGCAAAGAAGAAACGCGGCTCGCACCGCGTCATGGCTGCTGGCGGACGTGTGCCAAACCGCCTGGTCTTCGGTAGCCGCAGCAGCAAGATGGAAGCCTCCGACTCGCACGGCGGCACCATCCGTTTCTCCCCGATGATCGCGCCGGTCGTACGTGCCGTGCGCCGCTACCACCCGGATGAGGACATTGAGGTGCTGCAGCGCGCCTACGAGGTGGCGAACCGCTGCCACGAGGGTCAGAAGCGTAAGAGTGGCGACCCGTACATCACCCACCCGGTCGCTGTGACCGCGATTCTTGCGGAGATGGGCGCGACCGGTCCCGTGCTCGCCGCCGGCCTGCTGCACGACACCGTGGAAGACACCGACTACACGATGGAGCAGCTCACCGAAGAGTTCGGCGAGGAGGTCGCCTACCTGGTCGATGGCGTGACCAAGCTGGACAAGATGACCTACGGCGAGAACGCCTCCATTGAGACGATCCGCAAGCTCGTGCTGTCCATGAGCAAGGACATCCGCGTGCTGCTCATCAAGCTTGCCGACCGCCTGCACAACGCGCGTACTTGGCGTTTTGTGCCGCAGGCCTCTGCCGCGAAGAAGGCAGAAGAGACCCTGAAGATTTACGCGCCGCTCGCGCACCGCCTGGGCTTGAACACGATCAAGTGGGAGCTGGAGGACCTGTCCTTCGCCGCCATGAGCCCGGAAATTTACGCCGAAATGGTGCGCATGGTCGGCGAACGCACCCCCGCGCTCGAAAAGTTCCTGAACGAGGCGCGCACCAAGATTAAGGAGCGCCTGGCACAGGTCGGTATCGAGGCGACCGTGACCGGCCGCCCCAAGCACTACTACTCGATTCATCAGAAGATGAAGACGAAGGGCCGCAGCTTCGACGAGATTAACGACATCCTCGCGGTGCGCATCATGGTTGAGGAAGAGGCGGAATGCTACACCGTGCTCGGCCACGTGCTGTCCCTGTGGCCGTCGATGACGGGCCGTTTCAAGGATTACATTAAGAACCCGAAGAACAACAACTACCAGTCGCTGCACCTGACCGTGTACGGTCCGGGCAACCTGCCGCTTGAGATTCAGATTCGCACCTACAAGATGCACGAAGAGGCTGAGTATGGCGTGGCGGCGCACTGGCGCTACAAGGCGGCATCGCGCGGCGAGAAGGTCGCGGCTCGTGGCGGCGCGCCCGCGAAGGACCCGAAGGAGCCGGGCACCCAGACCTCGGCGATGATGAACGTCGGCATCCTGCAGTCCATTGCGGAGATTTCGAACTCCAACCCGGAGTCGGAGAAGTTCTACGAGTCGCTCGCTGACACCCTCGACACCGACGAAATCGTCGTACTCACCCCCAACGGCGAGGCAATCGCCCTGCCCAACGGCTCCACCCCCGTGGACTTCGCCTACGCCATCCACAGTGAGGTCGGCGACCGCACCGTCGGCGCGAAGGTCAACGGCCGCCTCGTGCCGCTGCACACGGTCCTGCCCACCGGCGCCACCGTGGAGATTATGACCACGAAGAACGAAGACGCCGGACCCAGCGAGGACTGGCTGAAGTTCGTTCGCTCCTCACGCGCTCGCACGAAGATTCGCCAGTACTTCGCGAAGGAACGCCGCATGGAGGCGCTGCTCGCCGGCCGCGAGATGCTCACCAAGAGTATGCGCAACAGTGAGCTGCCGCTGCAGAAGATGATGAGCCCGGAGATTATGACTCAGGTGGCTCAGCTGCTGCACAAGAACGATGTGGCGTCGCTGTACCGTGCGATTGGTGAGCACGAAATCACGCCGAAGCAGGTCATTGACACCCTGGTTGAGGTGCACCGCGGCGACGAGCCGGCACCCGAGGTTGAGGTCAGCGACTTTGACGAGACGCTGCTGAAGTCCACCCGCAAGGCGATTGGCGATAACGGCGTGATTGTGCCGGGTGCTGAGGGTGTGCTGACGAAGATTGCGCGCTGCTGCACCCCGGTCCCGCCGGATGACATTATCGGCATTGTGACCCGTTACAACGGCATTTCGGTGCACCGCCGCGACTGCCCGAACATGCGTAACGCTGACGAGGAGCCGCGCGTGACCACGGTCGAGTGGGCGTCTTCGCCGACCGCTACGTACCGTGTGCAGATTCAGGTGGAGGCGCTGGACCGTAAGGGCCTGCTGAGCGACCTGATTCGTGCTATCTCTGAGTCGGGCGTGAACATTCTGGATGCGCGCGTGCACACTTCGGAGGATCGTACCGTGGTGGACCGCTTCGCCCTGGAGCTGGGTGACCGCTTCATGCTGGAGCACGTGCTGAACGTGGTCCGTAACGTGACGGGCGTGTACAAGGCGTACCGACTGACCGGCGCGAAACCCTCGGAGGCGTAGGCTCTTTAAAATTATCCTTCTGTGTTGATTCGAGGTGCTGGTTTTTGTACTCTTGAGTTAACCGTTCGGCCTGCTACTCTTGATGGAGTAGACGGGCCGGATTTCTATTTTCTGGTCTTTACATTGAGAAGCCACATGTGTTCCGAACACATGTGGCTTCTCGCCGTTTAGGGGAGGGGCGGGGAACTTTCGATAGGTTAGTGTCTTCACTACGGGTTAAAGACTCACGGCGAAGACACTAACCTATCGAAACGGCCAGTTACCTGCCGCCGGTGAAGATTCAGTCATGACTTAGCGTCTTTGGCGATGGTTAAAACCCCAGTCCAGAGTCACTAACTCATTACCGAAAACACTAAGTCATTACCGGATCCCGCCTATCCGGTGCAGAACCCAAATTCGGTCATGGTTACAGATTTGTGCCATGGGTTAGTGTCTTTGGTCGTAGTTAAAAACCATGATCGAAGACACTAAACCATGGCACAAAATTCTGCAGGCGCAGCCCCTTATCTTGTCAGGGGTACCCCGTACTTTTGGTGGTAGAGAACGACGACGTGTTCTCGCCCCTCCGCCGAGCGACCAAAGGAGCCCCCTCATGTACACGGTTGGTTACTACAATGACGAAGACTTCCGCGCCTTCTACTCCGGTCAGGACGCCGCCAACATTGACGATTTCTTCACTGACAACGGCGAATACCTCATGGTGTACCTGCCGGAGGTGACCGACCGTGAGTTCCTTGCCGGCCTCCGCTACGGTAATGGCTGTGACGCTCTCTGCCAGAGCGGATACGCCCTTGACGAGGCGGAAGAGGCCCTCCGCGACATGTATGCGCTCGCCGTGTAGCCCGCCCACGCCAGGTATCCCAGTGATGGGGGATCATGGCGTCTTTTTGTGCCCAAACGCCACTACATGTGGTCATGTGGGTCAACGGGATGCAAACGACTGTAAACGTCCTGTAGGGTGGTGACTGTAGTGTTCCATGGCGCACCGATGCGTTTGTTGGACGCGCTACAGGGCTGTTTTTCTTCCAGCGGTCGTTTTGACTGTGAAAACTAGCCCGACACACGAACTTTCACCGAACAAATAGGAGTGTCCTTCATGGCATCTCGTATCATCAACCGCCGCGCAATGCTGAGCGGCGGTGCACTTGTAGGCCTTGGCGCCTTGCTTGCGGCCTGTGGCCAGCAGGCAAATAACGAGGCGGCATCATCGACCGCTGCGCCGAGCGAGACGACCTCGGCTTCTGCGGCGGTGTCTGAGTCGCCCTCTGCGAGCGCAACTCCGTCTACTGTCCGAGGCTACTCCGGCGGATCCAAGGCACCCGACGGTGAGTACCGCAAAGCAGATTCGAAAGGTCCTGCGCAGAACGTGCCCAAGCCTCCGGCTCCCGAAGAGGGTTACCGCGAGAAGTCTATCTCTGGTTTGGAGAAGACGATTCGCGCCTGGGCCAATTGGCGCAATTATGCGGTAGAAACTGGAGATTTCACTGAGGTCCGACAATACATAGTACCGTCGCTAAAGTCAGAAGTAAGTTTCTACGATGAGATGAGCAGCCTCTACCGAAAGGGAGGCTGGATTATAGACGGCCATAACGAGTTCGTATCAGAGGAAAACCCTCAGAAGGTAGACGATCAAACTTACCGTTGGAGGGTTTACCGCAAGTGGAATTTCGTTATGTACGTTCAGCCTGACGGTAGCTGGGAAACCCGTGAGAACCGAGAAATAGACAATAATTCCTGGGAACTTTCCTGCGTATATGCAGATAGCCGCTGGCTCATAACTGGTTTGAAGAAAATCAACAAAGCCAGCTAAAAATCACCTTCACCGATACGAGGAATGTATTTCTATGACTTCCCTTTTTCTTACTCGCCGAGCGTTGTTGAGCGGCGGCACGCTGCTGGGCATGAGCGCGCTGCTTGCGGCGTGCGGTCAGCAGGCGGCTAACGAAGCGGATGCCCCGGCGTCCTCAACCACAGCAACGCCGAGCGAGACTGCCTCGGCTTCTGCGGCAGCTTCTGAGTCGCCTTCGGCGAGTGCCACCCCGTCTACTGTCCGAGGCTACTCCGGTGGCTCCAAGGCACCCGACGGCGAATACCGCCCGGCTGATAAGTACGGTCCGGCGCAAAATGTACCGAAACCTAACGCTCCCGAAGACGGCTACAACGAAAAGTCTCTAGAGGGCATGCGCAAGACGATGGATGCCTGGATCTTGTGGGCAAATTACGGCACCGAAACCGGTGATTTCACCAAAGCACGCCAGTTTATGTCGCCTTCATATGAAAACGAATTGAAAGCGTATGAAGATATTGAGGATCTCTACGCTAGCGGTGGTTGGGTCATTGGAGGAGTAGACCATTTTATTGCTGACGGTAACCCCTGGTCAGAAGACGGTGAAACCTACTTTTGGAAGGCTTACCGCGAGTGGGATTACGAGACCTATGTTGAATCTGATGGAAGTTGGCGCCGCTGGGAAAATAAGGACAAGACTAAGAACACTTTCAAATTTGAGCTGAAGCACAACGGCCAGAAATGGGAAATTATGAATTATGAGCCCGTCGATGACTAGCCCCTCCATGCGAGCCTAAAAGTCCGCATCCCGCAGACACCCCACAGACCGCAGATACTCAGAAGCCACATGTGTTTCGAGAAGCCACCAAAGAAGTGGCTTTTCGAAACACATGTGACTTCTCGGCGTTAAATAGGCAAGTAGCCCGGGGCGCCAGCCTCTATCAGCCGGCACCCCGGGCACTACCCGTCCGGCTAAAACTCCGGCTAGAACTTAGTTGCCGAAGCCCTGCAGGGTTGTTGCCCAGGCGCGGCGCGCCTCCAGAGCTTCCTTAGCCTTGGCGATCTTCTTGGAGTCGCCGCCCTTCTCAGCTGCGGCGAGTTCTGCTTCCAGCTCGGCGAGGGAGTCCTCAATCTGTGCGAGCAGGGAGTTCGCGCGGGCTGCCTTGGCGGGGTCGTTGCGCTTCCACTTTGCCTCTTCGGCGCCGTTGATTTCGTCCTGAATACGGCGCAGCTCGCCGTCGATACGGCGCAGGTCGTTGCGGGGCACGCGGCCTGCCGCATCCCAGCGGTCCAGGATCTTCTCGAAGGCTGCCTTCGCTGCCTCAATGTCCTCGACGGGCAGGAGTGCGCGTGCTTCTTCGAGCAGTGCTTCCTTGACCTTGAGGTTTTCGGCGTAGACTGCGTCCTGCGCTGCTTCGGCTTCGTTGCGGGCGTTGAAGAACACGTCCTGTGCCGCGCGGAAGCGTGCCCACAGCTTGTCGTCTTCACGGCGGTGGCCGCGGGGTACCTGCTTCCAGGCGCGCATCAGGTCGCCGTATGCGCGGGAAGTTTCAGACCAGTCAGTGGAAGTGGACAGCTCTTCCGCACGTGCGATCAGCTCTTCCTTGGCGCGCTTGATGCGTGCGTTGCGGTCGTCCAGCTGCGAGAAGTGTGCGCGGCGGTTGCGGTCGAAGGTGGTGCGGGCTGCACGGAAACGCTTCCACAGCTCGTCCTCTACACTCTTCGCCAGGTGAATTTCGCGCTGTGCCTTCTTCCACGCTTCGAACAGTTCGTTCATGCGGGAGTGGGAGTTCTTCCAGTGAATCTGGTCAGGGTCCTGGCCGGCAATCTGTTCGGCTTCCGCGACGATTTCTTCACGGACGGCGAGGGCGCGTTCACGGTTTTCGGTGCGTGCCTGCTGCTGCTTTTCGCCGAGTTCAGCGATCTGCTCTGCGAGGGTGATGAGGCGCTTCTGTAGGCCGGAGTAGTCGCCGACCATGTTGCGCACACCGATCTGTGCACCGATGGAGGTGATGCCCTTCTGCAGGTCTGCGGCGGGGGCGTTGTTGGCGAGGCGGGATTCGAGCAGGGCAACCTGCGCCTCGACGTTTTCAAACTTGCGGGCGAAGTAGCTGAGCGCTTCTTCTTCGGAGGCGCCGGGCAGCTGGCCTACGGCGTATTCTTCGCCGTCGACAATGACGAAGACGTGGCCGTCCTCGGAGACGCGGCCGTACTGGCGTGCCTTTTCGAGGTTTACAGTGTCGTCGGGTTTGGTAGTCACCGCTATAACTCTTTCACTCGGGGGTGCTGGGGGTGGGGCGCCTTTGCGCTGTTCCCCGTGGTGGGCACCCGTTTGGGTGTGCGTGTGCACCTCCTAAGCATAGCCTCTGCGGGGTGTGTGTGAGTAGTGTCTGGTCGTGTTGTGTTGTGGGCGAACCTGCCGGCTGCGGGTTTGTGGGGGTTTGTGCGGGGTGTGCTGGGGGAGTGGGTGCTGTGCCGGGGTGGGTGTTGGTATGATGGGTAGATATGCCCGGAGGTGTTCCGGGGTTTTGTTGTCGAGTTCTTTGTCAAGGAGTATCGCGTATGGCTCGCAAGGCTTCGCTGTCTGGTTTTCCCGAGTATCTTCCGGCTGAGCGGTTGGTTGAGAATCATGTTCTGGACACCCTGCGTGAGACTTTTGAGTTGCACGGTTTCTCCCCGATTGAGACTCGTTCGGTAGAGACTATTGAGCAGCTGCTGCGCAAGGGTGAGATTGACAAGGAAGTTTACGCAATTTCTCGCCTGCAGGAGGATGAGGCTGCTAAGGCTAAGGAAAAGCTGGCTCTGCACTTTGACCTGACCGTGCCGTTTGCCCGTTACGTGGTGGAGAACGCCGGTTACCTGAATTTCCCGTTCTCGCGTTACCAGATTCAGAAGGTGTGGCGTGGTGAGCGTCCGCAGGAGGGTCGTGCCCGCGAGTTCACTCAGGCTGACATTGACGTGGTTGGCGACGGCGAGCTGCCGTTCCGTTACGACGTGACCCTGGCGCTGGTTGTTGTTGATGCGCTGTCGAAGCTGCCGATTCCTGAGTTCAAGCTGCGTGTGAATAACCGCAAGCTGGCTGAGGGTTTCTACCTGGGCCTGGGTTTGACTGATACTGCGGCTGTTCTGCGTTCTATTGACAAGCTGGAGAAGATTGGCGCTGAGCGTGTGGCTGAGGAGCTGCAGGCTGAGGCTGGTGCGAGCGCGGATGCTGCCGCTGCCGCCTTGGAGTTGGCGCAGATCCGCACTGAGGATGCTTCTTTTGTGGAGCAGGTGCGTGCGCTGGCCGCTAAGTATTCGGTGGAGCACGAGCTGCTGGATCAGGGTCTTGCTGAGCTGGCTGAGGTCATTGAGGAGGCGTCCCGCCGTGCGCCGGGTAAGGTGCTGGCTGACCTGTCGATTGCTCGCGGCCTGGACTACTACACCGGCACCGTGTATGAGACTGTTCTGGTTGGTCACGAGTCGCTGGGTTCGATTTGTTCGGGTGGCCGTTATGAGTCGCTGGCGTCGAATGGTAAGAAGACGTACCCGGGTGTTGGCCTGTCGATTGGTGTGACCCGTGTGGTGGCTCGTATTTTGTCGCAGGGTTTTGCGCAGGCGAGCCGTAAGGTGCCTTCGGCTGTGTTTGTTGCCCTGACGAATGATGAGGGCTGGTCTGCTGCGAATGATGTTGCGGATGCGCTGCGTGCCCGCGGTATCGCGTGTGAGGTGTCTGCGAATGCGGCGAAGTTCGGTAAGCAGATTAAGTACGCTGAGAAGCGCGGCATTCCGTTCGTGTGGTTCATTTCCTCGGATGAATCGGGTGCCCCGGTTCACGAGGTGAAGGACATCCGTTCGGGTGAGCAGGTTGCTGCTGATCCGGCTTCGTGGATGCCGCCGGCTGAGGACCTGCACGTTCAGATTGTGCGTGCTGAGGGCCTGTAAATAGATCGGTAAATAGTAGGGGCCTGTAGCACCTGTGGTGTTTGGTCGCTGTAGTATCTGGCTACTCTGAGCCTGTATATGGGCTTGCATATGGACCCGCATATGGATGTGTACCCGCCTGGTGGGGAGGATGTTGACCTCCCTGCCGGGCGGGTTTTTTGCGCTGTTGTGCTCTTTGGTCGCGCGGATTTGTGCTGTGTTGATTTATGCTGCGCGGATTTGTGCCATGGGTTAGCAACTTCTGCCATGGGTTCTTGTTTTCGGTAATGACTTAGTGACTTTGGAGGGGGTATTTAACCCGTACCAGAGTCACGAAGTCATTACTGAAATCCATAACTCATCCCTAAAAAACTGCAACCTCGCACGGAACACCCCCGCCACCATCCTCACCTCCGCCCGCCTCCTTGGTCCTCGGCTACCAACCCCGGCTTATTTCAGAAGTAGGTTCCGTAAATGGGTCACGACCTCTAGCTCCTTGTTGAAGATGTCAGCCCATGTGAGGTGCACGACCGTCCATCCGGCACGGGTTAAGGCACGGTCGCGGGCCGCCTCGGAGCGGTCCCTGCCGGGGTGGTCCACGTATTTCTGTTCGCCGTCGAACTCGAGAATGACCCGCGCCTCGGGCCAGGCGAAGTCCACCCGATAGTTACGCCCCTCGCATGAAATCGGGTACTGCGTTACGGGCAGGGGCAGCCTGTGTTCCATGAGTAGGCACCGGGTGAGGCTCTCGCCCGCCGACTCACTGGATGCGTTCACTGCCTGCGCCAGGAGGGGCCCTGCGGAACCGCCGTACCCCGTGAGGTTTAGTAGAATCTCGGTTACCTCGCAGGGCTCCAACAGCCCTCGCCGCATGATGGAGTCAGCGAGGACCACCGCCTCCCGAAAGGGCATGCTGCGCGCGCAATCCTGCAGCGTGCGAGCCACCGTCGTAACCATGATGGATGTGCCCGGCAACCTGGTGACCTCATCAGGGCTAATAGCGGTTTTATGCCGGTGAATCCGTTCCCGATCCGTGGCGCAGTGGCTACGGCTGTACGCGTCCAGCATCTGCGGAACGGTCAGCAGGTCAAGGCCCCACAGCACCGCAGCTGACTTGTGTGAAAATACTCCCTGAAACCCCACGAGGTCGGCGGCGATGCATCGTACGCGGAGTCGGTCGTCGGAGTTGAGTTGATCTGCGTTGTGGTTGTAAATGTAGGCTCCTCGTCGAATACGTTGCAGGGTTCCTCCGGCTATGAGATTACGGAGGCGGCGCGGGCCTATTCCTTTCATGCGAAGTGTGGCTGGGGTGTGCACGAGAGGGTACAGCTCCGCGATACGTGGAATTCCAGGCATCTTGGTGGGAGCGTTCGGGACTGATGCATGTGATGTCAGAGGGGTTATAGCGTTCATGGCATAAGCCTGACACTTTTGAGCAGGAGTTACAGGGCTAACCCAAAATCTGTGGATAACTTGGTCGGTTTTGAAGAATGAGCGTTTGTCCACAGGCTGCAGATGTGGGTTCTTGATTTGGGTAATGACTTAGTGACTTTGGAGGGGGTCTTTAACCCGTACCAGAGTCACTAAGTCATTACTGAAATCCATAACTCATCACCAAAACCGCTGCCCGCCTCATCACCTCCGCATCCTCACCCCTGCCTCCGCACCCTTTTTTCTGCCCTCGACCTGCCCGGAGGGGATACAATATATGAGGCGCACGCAGTGTGCGCATATCATCAACCGCGTGTACCCGGCTACTGTCTATAGTCGTGAGGTGCCCGCTATGAAAGGAATGTCTGTGCTTCGCACTCACACCAACGGCGAGCTGACCGCCGCAAATATTGGAGAGACTGTTACCCTGACCGGTTGGGTGGCTCGCCGCCGCGACCACGGTGGTGTCGCCTTCGTTGACCTGCGTGACCGTGAGGGTGTCACCCAGTGTGTTTTCCACAATGAGGCTGATTTTGAGCACCTGCGTAACGAGTACGTGCTGCGCGTGACCGGTCTGGTGACTAAGCGCCCGGAGGGTAACGAGAACCCGAACCTGGCGACCGGCGAGATTGAGGTTGAGGTGTCCGCCGTTGAGGTGCTGAACACTGCCGCTCCGCTGCCTTTCCAGATTGATGAGCACGTTGAGGTGGGTGAGGAGGCGCGCCTGCGCTACCGCTACCTGGATCTTCGCCGCCCGGAGCCGGCTCGCATCATGCGTCTGCGTTCGGACGCGAACCGTGCGGCACGCAACCTGCTGGCTGAGGACGGCTACATTGAGGTTGAGACCCCGACCCTGACCCGTTCCACCCCTGAGGGTGCGCGTGACTTCCTGGTGCCGGCTCGTCTGGCTCCGGGTTCGTGGTACGCTCTGCCGCAGTCCCCGCAGCTGTTCAAGCAGCTACTGCAGGTGGGCGGTATTGAGAAGTACTACCAGATTGCTCGCTGCTACCGTGACGAGGATTTCCGTGCGGACCGTCAGCCTGAGTTCACTCAGCTGGACATTGAGGCTTCGTTCGTTGACCAGGAAGACATCATTGAGCTGGGCGAGCGCATCGTTGAGGCTGTGTGGAACCTGATTGATGTGAAGGTTCCCCGCCCGATTCAGCGCATGACCTACAAGGATGCGATGGAGAAGTACGGTACGGACAAGCCTGACCTGCGTTTTGGTCTGGAGCTGACCGAGCTGACCGAGTACTTCAAGGACACCACTTTCCGCGTGTTCAAGGCTCCTTACGTGGGTGCTGTTGTGATGCCCGGTGGTGCTTCTCAGCCTCGCCGTACCCTGGATGCTTGGCAGGAGTGGGCTAAGCAGCGCGGTGCTAAGGGCCTGGCTTATGTCCTCATTCAGGAAGATGGCGAGCTGACCGGTCCGGTGGCTAAGAACATTACTGATGCTGAGCGTGCTGGCCTGGCTGAGGCTACCGGCGCGAAGCCCGGCGACTGCATCTTCTTCGCTGCTGGTGAGGCTAAGGCTTCCCGCGCGCTGCTGGGTGCTGCTCGTGTTGAGATTGGTCACCGTACCGGCCTGATTAAGGACGGCGAGTGGTCCTTCGTGTGGGTTGTTGACGCTCCCATGTTTGAGTCTTCTGCTGAGGCTACTGAGTCCGGTGACGTGGCTCTGGGTCACTCTGCTTGGACTGCTGTGCACCACGCCTTCACTTCCCCGAAGCCCGAGTTCATGGATACTTTCGACACCGACCCGGGTTCGGCTCTGGCGTACGCTTACGACATTGTCTGCAACGGTAACGAGATTGGTGGCGGTTCGATCCGTATTCACCGCCGTGACGTGCAGGAACGCGTGTTCGCTGTGATGGGCATTGGTGAGGAAGAGGCTCAGGAGAAGTTCGGCTTCCTGCTGGATGCGTTCAAGTACGGCGCACCGCCCATGGGTGGTATTGCGTTTGGTTGGGACCGTATTGTGTCTCTGCTGGCTGGCGTTGATTCGATTCGCGAGGTTATTGCGTTCCCGAAGACCGGTAATGGTTACGATCCGCTGACTGCGGCTCCTGCACCGATTACTCCGGAGCAGCGTAAGGAAGCTGGCGTTGATTTCAAGCCGAAGAAGAAGGACGAGGAGTAATCTTCTCTAGTCTTTGGTCGTGCGACCCGTAGAGGGGTGTGGGCCTGTGCGGCGTGGGCCCGGCAGGGCGTTGAGCTGTGCGGGGTCGCCGTTGAGGGTGGGCTGTGTATTCTGCTGGTGCAGGGTCGCAGCCCACCTTTTGTATCGACTGGCGTGCGTGCCGATTTGTGTACTCATCAAAGGGGGAGGGGAGCATGCGTATTGTGGTTGCCGGTCCGAGTGGTAGCGGTAAGACGACGTTCGCGGCGCGGTTGGGGCGCCTCCTGGACATTCCGCATACGGAGATGGACTCGTTGCATTGGGGCCCGAACTGGACTCCGCGCCCTAGTTTTGAGGCTGATGTTCAGACGCTCATTGAGCAGCCTGCGTGGATTACGGAGTGGCAGTATCCGCAGGTGCGTGGTCGTCTGCTGGAGCGTGCGGATGTGGTGATTTATCTGCGCTATAGCCGTGCGGTGGTCATGTGGCGTGTGGTTCGCCGGACGGTGCGTCGTGCGGTGACGGGTCAGAGGCTGTGGGCGGATAATGTGGAGCCGCCGCTGAGGAATATTCTGCGCGACCCGGACAACATGATTCGGTACACGTGGAGGAGCTACCCGCATGTTGGGGAGTTGCTGGCGGAGGCTCGCGGGCAGCATCTGCAGAAGCGTTTTATTGAGTTTCGTACCCCGCGGGCGGCGAACCAGTTTTTGCGTGCCGTGCAGTTGCGCGGTGTGCTCTGATGGCGGCTGCCTCTAAAACGGCTGCCGAGTGTGGTGTTGAGAGAGATGTAATGAGCCCGGTGAGAGCCGGCTCCAAGTTGAAAGATGAACCCAGTTGAAAGGTGAACGATGCGAGTAGTTATTCAGCGCGTGACCCGCGCGGCGGTGCGCGTGAACGGTGAGACGGTCGGCGCGATTGAGCAGCCCGGCTACCTGGTGCTGGTCGGTATCACGCACGGTGACGGTGCGGCGCAGATTGCGAAGCTTGCCGATAAGACCGCGAACCTGCGCCTGCTGGAGGGGGAGAAGTCCCTCCTTGATGAGGGCGCACCCGTGCTGGCGGTCAGCCAGTTCACCCTGTACGGGGATGCGAAGAAGGGTCGCCGCCCCTCCTGGTCTGCCGCTGCGCCCGGTGCGGTGAGTGAGCCGCTGTTCAACGATTACGTTCAGGCGCTGCGTGAGCGTGGCCTGCACGTGGAGACCGGCGTGTTCGGCGCGGACATGCAGGTGGAGCTCGTCAATGACGGCCCGGTGACCCTGATTCTCGATAGTGAGACCCTCTAAGAGCAGCTCACAATTTAGATGATAGGTTCTGAATTCTGGTCATGAGTTAGTGACTTTAGCAGGGGTCTTTAACCTGTGCCAGAGGCAAGAAGTCATGACCGAAATTTCCTGTGAAACGATAGAGTAAGACTATGGCTGATTCCCTCTTTGATCTTGAGTTGCCCGATGACGGGGACCGCGTGAGCTTGATTGGCGCCTCCAGTGAGGAGCCCTCCTCGCGTGCCTCTGCGCCGTACGCGCACTCTTCCCGTTCGGCGTCTCGTGCGCCGTTGGCGGTGCGTATGCGTCCGCGCACTATTGATGAGGTTCTCGGCCAGGAGCATCTGCTGACTCCGGGTGCGCCTTTGCGCGTGTTGGCGGGGGAGAACGCCGGACCGGCTGGCCCGTCTTCGGTGATTTTGTACGGCCCTCCGGGTACGGGTAAGACCACCCTGGCGCATGTGATTGCGCGCGCGCCGGGTCGTAAGTTCGTGGAGCTTTCGGCAATTACTGCGGGCGTGAAGGATGTTCGCGCGGTCATGGATCAGGCGCTGCTCGACCGCGACATGTACGGCACGACCACCGTGCTCTTCCTCGATGAGATTCACCGTTTCACGAAGGCTCAGCAGGATGCGCTCCTGCCCGGCGTGGAGAACCGCTGGGTGATTCTGGTGGCGGCTACGACGGAGAACCCGTCGTTCAGCATTATTTCGCCGCTGCTCTCGCGCTCGCTGCTGTTGCGGGTTCATTCGCTGGAGCAGTCCGATATTGAGCGTCTGATTGATCGTGCGTTGGCTGATCCGCGCGGTTTTGACGGTGCGGCGGTCATTGATGAGGATGCACGCGCCCACCTCGCGGCGGTTTCTGGAGGCGACGCTCGCCGCTCCCTGACCTCGCTGGAGGCGGCGGCTGCGATTGCGTTTAGCGAGGCTGAACAGGCGGGGGAGAAGGACCCTGAACCTTCCGAGCCGGTGCGCATCACCCTGGCGCACGCTACGGAGGCGGTGGACCGCGCCGCGATTCGCTACGACCGTTCGGGCGATCAGCATTATGACGTGGTGAGCGCGTTCATTAAGTCCATGCGCGGCTCTGATGCGGACGCCGCGGTGCACTACCTGGCGCGCATGCTGGAGGGCGGTGAGGATCCGCGTTTTGTGGCTCGTCGCATCATGATTTTGGCGAGTGAGGATATTGGTCTGGCTGATCCGCAGGCGTTGCAGGTGGCGACGGCTGCGGCGCAGTCGGTGGCGCTGGTGGGCATGCCGGAGGCGCGCATTATCCTCTCGCAGGCGGTGATTTATTGTGCGCTCGCGCCGAAGTCGAACGCCGCGTATAACGCGATTAACCGTGCGATTGCGGATGTGCGTGCGGGTGCTGCCGGTCAGGTTCCGGTGCATTTGCGTGATGGTCATTATGCGGGGGCTAAGCAGTTTGGTCACGGTGAGGGGTACATTTACGCCCATGATGCGCCGGGTCATGTGGCGGCGCAGCAGTACCTGCCGGATACTCTGCGCGGCACGGTCTACTACGAGCCCACGCAGCATGGTTTTGAGCGTACATTGACGGAGCGGCGTGAGCGTATCCGTAGGATTCTTGACGGCGGCAACTAGTTGCCCCGGTTCGCCCGCGCTAACTAATTAGCCGCGCGCATCAATCACGCGAAACCACCCGCGCCGGTCGGTTATTCGCGTGAACAACCAGCACAAACCACCCGCGCACATCAATCACGCGACCCCCCCCGCACCAAACAGTAGGCAAACAGAAAGCGGTGCGTAGTACCTCGGTAGTACTGCGCACCGCGTCAGAGTTTTGAGTTTGTGATAGACGTCTTGACTGTCTGCCTTCCCGGAAGGGCGGACGCCAAGCTTGTTATGGTCTCTAGTCTAGGCGATATGGGAGCGTGATTCAAGCTATTTCCCATAAAGACACAGGTTAAAAATAACGAAATGATTACAATCCAACATCTCGGCGCCGCAATTTTCCGGGAAAGTTGCACCTAAAGAGTCCTGACGGGCATAAATAATTCCTGTGGGGGTCGTGTGGGTATGCATCAAAAACCCACATGCATAGTGATTTGAACCAAAGATTTCCCAAAAGGCTGGTAAAGCCCGGGTGCATCCGGTAAGCTTGACGGGTCTGGCAATTACTATGCCCGCTTCCGTGCGGGTGTCAGTAATGTAGCTGCGGGGTACTCTGCCCCGAGCTCTCCGCCCCACCGCCGTACAGCAACGACCGAATCGGTCGCGTACGGATCCCGGCGGGGTCAACCGAGGAGGCCAGTATTCAACAGACCGAGGCCCCACCCGTGAGGGTGCAGGAGCCTCACATATGAAAGGTAGATTGTGGCTAAGCACAACCGCACCCGCCGTACCGTGCGTCAGTCCCGTGCCCTGGGCATTGCACTGACCCCGAAGGCAGAAAAGTACCTCGAGCGTCGTCCTTACGGCCCCGGCCAGCACGGCCGTGCCCGCAAGAAGGCTGACTCCAACTACGCTACCCAGCTGAAGGAAAAGCAGCGTCTGCGCGCTCAGTACAACATCCGCGAGGCACAGATGCGCCGCGCATACCTCGAGGCAAAGCGTACCGAGGGCCAGACCGGTAAGAACATGGTCGAGCTGCTCGAGACCCGCCTCGACGCTCTGGTTCTGCGTGCAGGTTTCGCCCGCACCATTGCACAGGCACGTCAGATGGTTGTTCACCGTCACATCATGGTTGACGGCGTTCGCGTGGACCGCCCCTCGTTCCACGTCAAGCCCGGCCAGCTGATCCACGTTCACCCCAAGGCTGAGAAGACCACCCCCTTCCAGGCTGCGGCTGCAGGTGAGAACCAGGCAGTTCTGCCCGAGGTTCCCGCATACCTGAACGTTGAGATCGAGAAGCTGCACGCAAAGCTTGAGCGCAAGCCCAAGCGCGAAGAGATCCCCGTGATCTGCGACGAGCAGCTGGTCGTTGAGTACTACTCGCGTCTGGCATAATCTCGATTTTTCGAGAAGCAACCCGTCCTGCACCGTTCGGTGGGGGCGGGTTGTTCCCGTTTAACGCGCGGGTTTTTGGGGTATATACACCAGAGGGCGGTGGTGCCGCTGAACCTGTGAATCTTCCTTCGCTGGGAGTTTCATGAGAGTTTAGGGGGCGCTTGAAGGATTTTTCGACTAAAATAGGGGATTGAGCTGTGTATACAGTCCTGAACTGTACGCACAATCCGGCTGCGTGCCACGGTGGCACGCGGTCCTGTACGACTATTGATAAGCATCATGCATTGAGCGGAATGGGGTTATAGATGACTGGCGGAGATATTGCGGGCCTGATTTCAGCAGGAGTTTTTGCGATTCTGGTGGCCCTTCTTGCGCTACCCATTATTCGCCTGACCAAGGTGTTTGATGAGCTTATCGTGACGATTCGTTCGCTGAACCAGAGCACCGGCCCCCTCATTGAAGAGGTGACCCGCACTGTGGTGACCACCAATGAGCAGCTGGAGAAGGTTGACGACATCACCTCGAACGTTTCGGATGCGTCCGCGAACGTTTCTGCGCTGTCCTCGCTGGTGACCTCGACTGTGGGTCAGCCGCTGATTAAGGTTGCGTCCTTCTCGTACGGTGTGCGTCAGGCGTTCCGAGGCGGCAAGTCCGGCGACGCACACGGCACCGGCAACACTGGCAACACCGCTGGTGGTCAGTACGGTTCGGCACAGTCCTCTTACTCTGCAGGCGGTGAGAACTAATGGGTCTGCTTCGTTCAGCTCTTCTGCTCGGTGCCGGTGCGGCGGTTGGTTATTTCGCGTCCAGGCGTGCCGCCTCCGAACCTGCTCAGCGTACCCCCGGCAGCGCCCTGCTCATGCGTGAGCACGGTGAGCTTGCCCTCAACCCGGAGTCTCAGATGGGAAAGTTCTTCGATTCGCCGATTGGCAAGCCCCTGCAGCCGTATGCGTTGCGTGCTGTTGAGTTCGCCGCCCGCGTGCGTGAGGGCATGCAGGAGAAGGAGATGGAGCTCAACGCTAAGGTGGAGCGCCAGAAGCAGGATCTGCGTCCTGGCTCCCTGGATACGTGGGACCGCCAGATGAGCTCGGCTGAGATTGAGTCCACGAACCGCCGCCTGGCTGAGCGTGAACTCATTGAGGTGGAGGCTGAGATTGCCTCCTTGGAAGAGGCTCAGAAGCGAGCGCGTGAGCAGCGTATTGCGCGTGACCGTCAGCTCGGTGACGGCTTCTTCAACTAGGTTTTAAGGTGGTGTCTTCGCCCGTAAACCACGGTACGAGCCACGGTACGAGACTGGCTCGATTAGCCATTTTGCTCTCGGGCAGGCACCATAGGTCAGTAGACTAATTTAGAATTTCGCACAGATTACTCTAAGGAACGAGATGCTCTCACAGGAGATTTCTAAGCGCTGGATCGATTTCTTCGCTTCCCGCGGCCATACTGTGGTGCCTTCGGCATCGCTGATTTCGAACGAGCCCGGCGCCATGTTCACCATCGCCGGTATGGTTCCGTTCATTCCCTACTTCCTGGGCCGTGAGACCCCTCCGTTCTCCCGCGCGACCAGCGTGCAGAAGTGCATCCGCACCCTGGACATTGAAGAGGTCGGTAAGACCGCACGTCACGGTACCTTCTTCCAGATGGCTGGTAACTTCTCCTTCGGTGATTACTTCAAGGAGAAGGCTATTCCCTTCGCTTACGAGCTGCTGACTACCCCTCAGGATCAGGGTGGCTTTGGCCTGGATCCGGAGCGCCTGTGGGTCACCATTTATGAGGGTGACGATGAGGCGTTCGAGATTTGGACTAAGACTGTTGGTTTCCCTGCCGAGCGTATTCAGCGCATGGGCATGAAGGAGAACTACTGGTCGACCGGTCAGCCCGGCCCTGCAGGCCCCGACTCGGAGATCTTCTACGACCGTGGCCCCGCTTACGGTAAGGAAGGCGGCCCGGCGGCTGACGACGACCGTTACATTGAGATTTGGAACCTCGTGTTCATGCAGTACCAGCGTGGCGAGGGCATCGGCAAGGATGACTTCGAGATTCTGGGCGAGCTGCCGAAGAAGAACATCGATACCGGTCTGGGCGTTGAGCGTCTGGCGATGCTGCTGCAGGGTGTTGAGAACTTCTACGAGACCGACCAGGTTCGCCCCGTTCTGGACGCTGCTTCTAAGCTGTCCGGTAAGAAGTACCACGGCTCTGAGTCCGCTGAGGACGAGGGCTATGAGGACGACGTGCGTATGCGCGTGGTGGCTGACCACATCCGTTCCTCGCTGATGCTGATTGCTGACGGCGTGACCCCCTCCAACGAGGGTCGCGGCTACATTCTGCGCCGTCTGATGCGCCGTGCTATCCGTGCGATGCGTCTGCTGGGCGTTACTGAGCCCTGCCTGCCCGTGCTGTTCCCGGCTTCGCGTGATGCGATGAAGGGTGCGTTCCCGTACGTTGCTGACGACTTCGAGCGTATTTCCCGCATTGCGTACGCTGAGGAGAAGGCGTTCCTGCACACCATTGAGACCGGTACTGAGCGTCTGGAAGAGGCTGTTGCTGCCGCTAAGAAGGACGGCTCTAACGCTGTTTCTGGTGCTGAGGCGTTTGCTCTGCACGACACCTACGGCTTCCCGATTGACCTGACCCTGGAGATGGCTGCTGAGGCTGGCGTGAAGGTTGATGAGAAGTCCTTCCGCGAGCTGATGGCTGAGCAGCGTCACCGTGCACAGGCTGACGCTAAGGCGAAGAAGGGCGCGTTTGCTGACCTGTCCGAGCTGCGTAAGCTTGTGGATGAGCGTGGCTCCATCTTTACCGGTTACACCGAGCTGCGTACTGAGACTAAGTTGCGTGCAATCCTGGTGGACGGCGTGTCGGTTCCCGCCGCTAAGGCTGGCGACAAGATTGAGGTTGTCCTGGACGAGACTCCGTTCTATGCGGAGGCTGGTGGCCAGGCAGCTGATACCGGTGTTATTACCGGCAACGGCTTCGTCATTGACGTTCAGGACGTTCAGCAGCCCGTGAAGGGTCTGAGCGTTCACCGCGCCGTTGTGCGTGAGGGCGAGGTTCACACCGGTGCCGATGTTGTGGCACAGGTTGATGTTCAGCGCCGCCGCGACGGTGAGAAGGCACACTCCGGTACCCACATCATTCACGCTGCCCTGCACCAGGTGCTCGGCAACGAGGCTACTCAGCGTGGCTCTTTCAACAAGGAAGGCTACCTGCGCTTCGACTTCGCGTGGAGCGAGGGCCTGTCTGAGTCCGCTAAGCGTGAGGTTGAAGAGGTTGCTAACCTCGCGATCCGCGATAACCACGAGGTGATTACCCGTGAGATGCCGCTGGCTGAGGCTAAGGCTCTGGGCGCTATGAGCCTCTTCGGTGAGAAGTACGGCGACGTGGTGCGTGTTGTTGAAATCGGCGGCGAGTTCTCCCGCGAGCTGTGCGGTGGTACCCACGTTGGTTCGTCCGCTGAGATTGGTTCTCTGACCCTGCTGACTGAGAGCTCTGTTGGTTCCGGTAACCGCCGTGTTGAGGCTCTGGTGGGTCTGGATTCCTTCAACCACCTGGCTGCTGAGCGTACCCTGGTGAACCAGCTGACCGGCCTGATGAAGGTTCAGTCCTCCGCTGACCTGCCGGAGAAGATTAACCAGACCCTGGCTAAGCTGAAGGCTGCTGAGAAGGAACTGGCTCAGCTGCGCCGCGAGAAGCTGCAGGCTGAGGCTGGCAAGCTGCTGGAGAACGCACAGACCATCGGTTCTGTTCGCGTTCTGGCGCATGACGCTGGCGAGCTGGACGCTAACGGCGTTCGTGAGCTGGCTCTGGATCTGCGTTCGCGCTTCGGTTCCGAGGCCGCTGTTGTCGCTGTGGTGGGTGTGGCTAATGGCCGCCCCGTCGTCCTGGTGGCAACCAACGAGGGTGCTCGTGAGGCTGGCGTGAAGGCTGGCGCTCTGGTCCGCGTTGCTGCCGGTGTTCTCGGCGGCGGTGGCGGCGGTAAGGACGACGTCGCTCAGGGTGGTGGCCAGGACGCATCCAAGATTGGTGCTGCACTGGACGCTGTCCGCGACGCTATCGCACAGGCTCAGGCCTAAACATGGCAGAATTCCAGCGCGGAGTGCGGATGGGTGTCGATGTGGGTAACGCCCGCGTCGGCACCGCCCTCAGCGACCCCGACGGTATTCTCGCCACCCCGCTCAAGACGCTGCGTCGCGACGCGAAGAAGAACTCTGACCGCCGTGTTTTGCGCAAGCTGATTGAGGTGAACGAGGTGGTGGAGGTTTTCGTCGGGCTTCCGAAGACCATGCGTGGCGGGGATTCTCCCTCCACGGAAATGGCTCGGGAGTACGCTCAGGCTCTGCGCTCCGAGCTGGATGCCGAAGAGAAAACACACATTAACATTTGGCTGGTGGATGAGCGACTCACCACCGTGAGCGCTCACCGTGCACTGCACGAGGCTGGGGTTTCCAGCCGAGATTTCAAGACTATGGTTGACCAGGTGGCGGCTGTGAACATTTTGCAGTACAGCCTGGATGCCCTCAAGGCGGGGCAGTCCGTAGCCGGGTACAAGGTGAGCGATCCGGCCCACGAAGAAAACCGACCGTCCGAGTCAGAAGGGACCACGGTCGGTGCCGTCAACGAAACGGAGAACCTTCAGTGACCGAACAGAATAAACAGCCCGAAGAGAGCGGGCTCGACCTCTTTAGGCCGACAGCCGAGGATGAACGTAAGGGCATCACCGGCATCACGATGGAACAGGAAATCGTGTCGGTGGCTACGTTGCGTGCGCGTAAGCGCCGCCGCCGCGCCATCATGCTGAGCGCAATTTCCCTGTTTGTCGTGGCTCTGGTCATCATTTCGGGTGCCCTGATTACTCGCTACGACCCGTTCAAGACTCGTGACTACTCGGGTGGCGGCAATGGTACGACCGTGACCTTCACGATTCGTTCCGGCCAGTCCACCGCGCAGGTGGCGCAGGAGCTTGAGGCGGCGGGCGTTATTGCTGATGCTGATAAGTTCATTGAGGTGTACACCAAGGAGAGCAAGGGTAAGTACTTGCAGCCTGGCACCTATGAACTGCAGCAGCACATGAGCAGCTCGAGCGCGATTACGACCATTATTGATGCGAACAGCAACGTACTGTACCTGGCGATTCCGCAGGGTAAGCGCGTGAGCGAGACCATCGATCTGATTGTTTCTGGCTCCGATGGTGCGTTCACCCGTAAGCAGGTTGAGGACGCGGTCAGCAACTACACCCAGTACGGTGTGCCGAGCAACTTCCCCTCGATTGAGGGTTGGCTGCACCCGGGTGAGTACCGCTTCCCGAAGGGCACCGACATCAAGAAGGTCATTCAGACCATGGTTGATAAGACCAAGGCTGACTTGAAGGAAGCCGGCGTGAGCGGCGACCAGAAGATCTTTGAGGTTCTGACTATTGCCTCTATCGTGGAGCTTGAGGCTCAGCCGAAGGACTACGTGGCGGTTGCAGGCATCATTGAGAATCGTCTGAACAACCCCGATGGTGAGACCTCGGGTCTGATCCAGTCGGATGCGACCGTGACTTACGGTCTGGGTGTCCGTTCGTACCACCTGACTGAAGAGCAGAAGGCCGATAAGAGCAATAAGTACAACACTTATGCGAATAAGGGTCTTCCGAAGGGTCCGATTGGTTCCCCGCAGCTGGCTTCGATTAAGGCTGCTGCGGCTCCTGAGAAGAACCCGTACTACTACTGGGTGACTGTGGACCTGGATTCCGGTGAGACTAAGTACTCCCGCACGTATGCTGAGCACCAGCGTTATGTTGAAGAGTACAACCAGTGGTGTTCTAAGCACCCGAACCGCTGTAGCTAATCGGTTTAGCCGGTAGCTATGATTCGGTAGCTTTGGACTAAAGGTTCCTTGCTGAGGCGGGTACCGCCTCCACGAGAGTGGGGGAGGTGCCCGCCTTTGCTGTACCCGCTAAAATGGGAGGTGGCCCCCGCGGCCGTCCCTGTACCCAGCGTTGAGAACGACCCCCAGCGTGAGAGCGAAAGAGAGCCGATGAAGACTGAACCGTACCGCGAGGCCCCGTATCTTCGCCGTGCCTACGTGCTGGGGCACCCTATTGCGCATTCGCTGTCGCCTGCGCTGCATCGTGCGGCGTATGACTTTTTGGGTGAGGCGAACCTCGAGTACGATCGCCGTGACACTCTGCCCGATGATTTGCCGGAGATTATGCATGGCGTGCGCCACCCGAAGGGTACGGAGGACGCCCCGTATATTGCGGGCCTGTCGGTGACGATGCCGCTGAAGACCGCCGTCATCCAGTATTGCGATGAGTTGAGTGAGACTGCCTGCGTGACCGGTGCGGTGAATACGGTGTATCCGCGCGGTGAGAAGGTTCTGGGCGATAACACTGATGTGGTCGGCATCGTGAATGCGCTGCGCCATGCCGGTTTGGAGCCGGAACCGTTTAAGGATTCTGCCGCGATTGTGGGTGGAGGAGCGACCGCTATTTCCGCCCTGACCGCCTTACATGCGCTGGGTTACCGCCGCGTGAGCGTGTACGCCCGTTCCTTGCATAAGCTCGGTAGCGTGCAGGAGGCGGCGGACCGCCTGGGTGTTCAGCTGGAGCAGATTTCCTTGTCTGAGCTGCCGCAGAACCTTGCTGAGCGCGGCCATCACCCGGTGGTGTCTACGCTTCCGGCGCATGCGGCGGACGAGTGGGCGAGCCAGCTGACCGGTCTGAAGGGCGCCTCCGCGACGCACCGGCCGGTACTGCTGGATGTTGCGTATAACCCGTGGCCTTCGGTGCTGGCGAGCGTCTGGGAGGCGAACGGCGGCACGGTGGTCTCCGGCCTGGAGATGTTGCTGTACCAGGCGGTGGAGCAGGTTCTGCTCTTCACCGGCCGTGAACTGCAGCCCGCCGAACTGCTGGGTCTAATCAATGCGATGTGCGCGGCGGTTGATCTTGCGCCTCGTGCTTCCGTTTCGTGAAAAAAGCGTGCTTTCACTCGCTCAGTAAACAGGCATTTTATACACTATTTATACACGTGAAGAATTATTATTCCTTCCTCCTGCGCTGCGGTGCGGGTGCGATGAAAAGAGGTTAACCTATGGCCCTGCGTTGGCTCACTGCCGGAGAATCCCACGGCGAGGCGCTCGTCGGCATTATTGAGGGCGTACCCGCCGGTGTGGAACTCACCAGCGACATGGTGCGTGACGCCCTGGCTCGCCGCCGACTCGGTTACGGCCGCGGTGCCCGCATGAAGTTCGAGGAGGACCGCGTGCGCATCCTGGGCGGTGTGCGCCACGGCCTGACTCAGGGCGGCCCGGTCGCGATTGAGATTGCGAACACCGAGTGGCCCAAGTGGACTGACGTGATGAGCTCTGACCCGGTGGATCCGAAGCTGATTGAGGGTCGTGCGCGTAACGCGGCGCTGACTCGTCCGCGCCCCGGTCACGCTGACTTTACCGGCATGCAGAAGTACAACTTCTCTGAGGCTCGCCCGGTGCTGGAGCGCGCTTCTGCTCGTGAGACTGCGACCCGCGTGGCTCTTGGCGTGGTTGCCGCCCAGGTTTTGAAGGCTCTGGGTGTTGAGCTGGTTTCTCACACTGTTGCTGTGGGTGGCGTGCACGCTCCCGAGGGTGCCCCGGTGCCTTCGCCCCGCAACGTTGAGCAGCTGGACGCTGACCCGCTGCGCTGCTTCGATAAGGCAACCTCCGACGCGATGGTTCAGCGCGTGGACGAGGCACACAAGGACGGCGAGACTCTCGGCGGTGTGGTTGAGGTGCTCGCGTACGGTATGCCTCCCGGACTGGGTTCGTACGTGCACTGGGACCGCCGCCTGGACGCGCGCCTTGCCGCAGCGCTGATGGGTATTCAGGCGATTAAGGGCGTTGAGGTTGGTGACGGTTTCGCGACCGCTGACCGCCCGGGCACTGCCGCTCACGACGAGATTTCCATTGGCGAAAACGGCGTAACCCGCGATACCAACCGTGCAGGTGGTATTGAGGGCGGCATGAGCATTGGCGACCTGCTGCGTGTGCGCGCGGCAATGAAGCCCATTGCGACCGTGCCGAAGGCCCTGAAGACCATTGACACTTCCACCGGTGAAGAGGCTCGCGCACACCACCAGCGTTCGGACGTGTGTGCTGTTCCCGCCGCCGGCGTGGTGGCGGAGGCGATGGTCGCCCTGGTGCTCGCTGAAGCGGCACTGGAGAAGTTTGGCGGTGACTCCATTGGTGAGACTCGCCGCAACATGGATTCCTACCTGGACGCTATCCCGGCGTCTCTGGCGTGGGAGTCTAACGTGGCTGGTTGGGACGCGTAGTGCCCCTTCCGGCGGAGTCTGAGGGCCGTGGCGCGAAGGGTCGCGGTTCCGTGGAGGTTTCTGTGAAGCAGGGCGTTCGCCCGGTCGCTTCGAGCCCCCTTGCGCGTATTGCTGCGGCAACGCAGCGTGCGCGAGGGGGCGCTTCGCCGCGCCCGGAATCTGGAGCGTCGGAGCCCGGTGTGTCGGAATCCGTATCTGCCGCGGCTGAGCAGGCTGTTGAGGCTGCGCGCGCTGAGGCTACGGGCGCTGAGGCGCGTGAAGCTGTTGCTCGTGAGGCTGCCCCGTCGGTTTCTTCTGCCCGCCCGGCCTCTCGCGTGCCCACCCCGGCTGACCTGATGCGTTCTGGCACCCGCCCCCTGCCCGCCGCCGCTACGGCGAGCACGCAGGGTGTGCGCCTGTACGCCTCCTCGGTGTCTGAGGACGCCGACCCGGCGCTCGGTCTGGACGAGGACCTGCGCCTGAAGCTGCTCAGCGCCCTGCAGGGCATGGGTACCGCCCAGGAGGAACCCCGCAAAGAGCCCGCGGAACCCGGCAAAGAGCCCGCGAAGGCGGAAGCACCCAAGCCGACCGCGCCCAAGCCGGCGCCTCCGAAGCCTGTAGCACCGCAGCAGGATCAGCCCGCGGCGGGGGAGAGCGCAACCTCTGCCCCCGCTTCTGCTCCCGTGAAGAAGGCCGAACCCCAGCCCGCGCCGGCACAGACCGAAACTTCCGCGGCCCCCGCGCCCAAGCCCGCTGCGGCTAAGCCACTGCGTCCGACCCCGGCGCTATTCGGCAAGGTGCAGGTTTCTGCGGCCGAGTCTGTGACTGAGTCTGTGGCTGAGGAAATCGCGGCGGTGGACTCCGCCGAGGCCGCGGTCGAGATTGAGGCGCGCGCCGCATCCGAGGCGGAGCTGAACGCCGAGCTCGAGGCCGGTGAGCTTGAGCCCGGCGAGATCGAGGAGTCCTTCCGCATCCACCCGCAGCAGGTGCGTGAAATGCACGAGAACTTCGCGGAACGCTCCCGCCCCATCGTGCTTATCGGCCCCATGGCGGCAGGTAAAACCTACATTGGTACGCACCTGGCGCGTTTTTACGGCTACGAGTTCCTCGACGCCGACCAGCTCATCGTGGAACGCTACGGCGAAGTCTCCGAGATTTTTGAGATTTTCGGTGAGGCGCACTTCCGCGAGCTCGAACGCAAAACCATCGAGGAAGTACTGACCTCCCCGGCCTACCGTAACACGGTGTTCTCCCTGGGCGGTGGTGCACCCATGACCGACTCGGTGGCGGAGCTGCTCAAGGACGAATGCGTGGTGTACATCCTCGTTGATGCTGACACCGTCACCCCGCGCATTACCGGCAACAAGACCCGCCCGCTGCTGCAGCCGAACCCGGTCGAGCGGTGGACCGAAATTTTTGAGCGCCGCCGCAGCCGATACGAAGAGCTGGCGCACTTCACCCTGGACGCTCGCGGCGGCCGCCCCATCACCGAGATGACCGCCGAAATCCAGGCGTACGTGACCGCAACCCGTGCCTCCCGCGCGCAGCGCCCCTAAGCATAACCCCTCACCTGTGAAAGGACACATGATGAGCACTCAGCCCACCCCCACTTTCGGTGCCTCCGGCGCGGAAGATATCACCCGCATCCCGGTGACCGGCAGCTCCCCGCGTGAGAACTACGAGGTTCTCATCGGCCACAACCTGCTCGGTAAAATCCCCGAAATTCTGGGCAACCGCACCAAGAAGGTGCTCGTGATTCACCCGCGTGCCCTGCGTTCCACCGGTGAGCTGGTCATGGAAGACCTGCGTGCCATGGGCTACGAATCGTTCAGCGCCGAAATCCCGGACGCTGAGGAGGCGAAGCACTACCAGGTGGCGGCGTTCTGCTGGCAGGTGCTCGGTCAGAACGACTTCACCCGCACCGACGCGATCATCTCCGTGGGTGGCGGCGCTATTACCGACGTTGCCGGTTTCGTGGCGGCAACCTGGCTGCGCGGCGTGCGCGTCATTCACATTCCGACCACCCTGCTGGGCATGGTGGACGCTGCCGTGGGCGGTAAGACCGGTATCAACACCGCCGAGGGTAAGAACCTGGTCGGCGCGTTCTGGCCGCCCGCCGCCGTGCTCTGCGAAATCGGCACCCTGCGCACCCTGCCCGAGCATGAGCTGCTGACCGGCATGGGTGAGGTCGTCAAGTGCGGCTTCATCGCAGACCCCGAAATTCTCGACCTGATCGAGGCGAACCCGAACGCCGTACGCGACTCGCAGTCCGCCGTGATGCGTGAACTCATCGAGCGTAGCGTGCGCGTGAAGGCTGAGGTCGTCTCCGAGGACCTGCGCGAGTCTGGCCGCCGCGAAATCCTGAACTACGGCCACACCCTCGCCCACGCCATCGAACGCAACGAACGCTACCAGTGGCGTCACGGTGCGGCAGTGTCCGTCGGCATGGTCTACGCCGCCGAACTGGCGCTGGCAACCGGCCACGCCGACGAAGAGCTCGTGGCACGCACCCGCCGCATCCTCGAATCCCTGGGCCTGCCCACCTCCTACAAGGCAGACGCATGGCCCCAGCTGCTCGAAGCAATGCGCCGCGACAAGAAGGCACGCGGCAACCTGCTGCGCTTCATCATTCTTGACGGTCTGGCTCGCCCGCGCGTCTACGAGGTGCCGGACGACTCGATCCTGTACATGACCTACCAGGAGATTACCGAGTAGGTGATGAGTCCCGTACATTCACCGGATGCACCCGGCGCGTGTTTGCTAATACGCGCCAGCCGGGCGGGGTGCCATAGAAAAACTGTGGCGCCCCTGCTAGGCAAATTCGTGCGCATCCTGTAGAATGTACGGGACATAATTTTGCTCATTGAAAACTTAGCGCCGCGCCGGGTACCACTACGGCGTGAGCGTCGATGACACGAAGGAGAGCCCCATGGCATCCACTACCGATATTAAGAACGGCGCCGTCCTGAAGATTGACGGCAACCTCTGGTCCGTCGTAGAGTTCCAGCACGTTAAGCCCGGTAAGGGCGGCGCATTCGTCCGCACCAAGCTGCGCAACGTTACCTCCGGCAAGGTCGTCGACCGCACCTTCAACGCTGGCGCTAAGATCGAAACCGCAACCGTTGACCGCTCCGACTACCAGTACCTGTACCAGGACGGCGACGACTACGTCTTCATGGACATGAAGACCTACGACCAGATCAACGTTCCCGCAACTGTTGTCGGCGACGCAGCAAACTACATGCTCGAGTCCCAGACCGCAACCATCGCAATGCACGAGGGCAACCCCCTGTACATCGAGCTGCCCGCATCCGTGGTCCTGGAAATCACCTACACCGAGCCCGGCCTGCAGGGTGACCGCTCCACCGGCGGCACCAAGCCCGCAACCGTTGAGACCGGCTACGAGATCCAGGTTCCCCTGTTCCTGGAAACCGGCACCAAGGTCAAGGTTGACACCCGCACCGGTGAGTACCTCGGTCGCGTGAACGACTAATGAATTCGCGTACGAAAGCCCGATTGCGCGCCCTCGAAGTGCTCTTCGAGGCGGATCAGCGCAACGAAGATTATATTGAGGTACTCCGCCGCCGCCGACTGTACACGGTAGCGCAGATCTCTGCTTACTCTGAGGAAATCGTTCGTGGCGTCCGCGACCACGACGAAGAAATCCGCGAGTTTGTGGAGACTTACGCCCGTGACTGGTCCTTCGAGCGTATGCCCGCCGTGGACCGTGCCGTGCTGCGTATTGGCACTTGGGAGCTTCTGTACAATGACGAAGTTCCGGATGCTGTCGCAATTTCTGAGGCTGTCGGTCTGGCGCGTGTGCTGTCCACGAATGAATCTCCGAAGTTCGTGAACGGTCTGCTGGATAAGCTCCGTCAGGTGAAGCCGACTCTGCTCGCGTAAGACGTCCCGCCGCGACATGCCCGCCAACCTATGGCTGGTTGGTTTGCCGCCGTTGAGGATGCACCCGCAGGGGAGCGTACGTGAAACCCCCGCCGTACTGTAGTTCGCTACAGGACGGCGGGGGTTTTCTGTGTCTACGCTTCTTCGGTTGGTGCGGATGCGCTCGCAGGGTTTGTTAGCAATAGTTGAGGCTTCACCGGAGCCCGTGGGCGGGGGTAGTGGCAACAGTTGAGGCTTCACCGGACAACGCGGGCGGGGGAGTGCCCCCTCTGCGGCGCTGAGCGCCTTGAGGACGGAGCCCCCGCCCTGCGTGCCCGGTATGCGCCTCGTGCAGTATCAGCTACTCGCTTTGAGTGGATGCGGTCGCCTTGTCTGCCGGAATTGCTTCGCTACCACAACCAATATGTGTGGTCCTTATGTCAGCAACAACGAATGCGTCGTCTTCGGCACGGCGAATAAAAATAATTTCTTGCGTTAGCTGAGGGTCCTTAAATTTCTCGCCCTTGGGCCCATGAAGATTGCTCCAGTCTTCACAGTAGCGCAGGATCACACCGGTATTGGGCTCGACAGTGCCGTCCTCATTGGCGCTTCCGTAAATTAGCTTTGTCTTGACGTCACGGAAGATAATGTCGCCTTCCGGGGAAATCTTCTGTGAAAGCTCTTGAAACTCCTTCACGGTCTCCCTCAGATGTTCAAGAGTGTTTGCGTGCGCATATCGCGTCAGTTCTTCATCGCTGGTGTGTTCCACATTTCCGTGCCTCCAGGCGTTCCAGAGGCGCTGATGCTGCTCAAATGCGATGAGTGCAGTCTTTTCAGTTACCTCAGCGGCTTCCGGAGAGTCGCTGTTTACGTCCATGCTCGCGTGAATCAGTACAATCTCGGAACCAGACGGGCCAGTCGGAGTAGGTGAATGAGTAGGCGTTGCGGAAGCCTCGGCGCTTGCCGATTCAGTGCTCGCGGAAGTGGAGGCGCTCGATTCTGCGCTGACCTGCGCGCCACCGGAACAAGCGGACAGGGTGAGCATTACTGCCGCAGAGAGCGCGGCAATAGAACTGCGGTTAAACATCATTGTTGGTTCTTTTCTGGTGTGTGGTTGTGTAAACCGCAGAATTATCCCTACAGCAACGTGTGGAATTCAGCGGAATGTTATCGGTTGATGCCATTACCCTAACATACATCTGCAGAGCACACACCCCGGCTAATAGTTTGTCCATTTTGATGAGAGCCTGCTCGTTGTGGTGCAGGCTAGGGGCTCGGTACGCGCCTCATCTTGGCAGTCGCCTCACCGTGAGCGGTCTCTCGCCGAACCTGAACGTAGCCTGTGAACTGTGGTACCCTACTAGAAGCACAAAACCTTTAAATCCGTCCCGTGAGGCGGGGAAGGAGACGGCTATGCCTGGGTCAACTGTACCCACATCCGGCGCGAATCAGGGGCGAAATGTAACCGTAGCCCCCCATTCGGCAACCCCTC
The DNA here is from genome assembly GCF_963507905.1 of uncultured Rothia sp. Taxonomy (GTDB): domain Bacteria; phylum Actinomycetota; class Actinomycetes; order Actinomycetales; family Micrococcaceae; genus Rothia. Next base: position 285,407 of record NZ_CAUOUU010000002.1, read on the forward strand.
AAAACGCCTCCGAGGACGCGACCACCGTCGGCCGCACCATCCTCAGCGAGGACGAAATCCGCCGCGCCCTCACCCGCATCGCCTACGAAATCATCGAAACCAACAAAGGCGTAGAAAACCTCGTACTCATCGGCATCCGCTCCCGCGGCGTGCCCCTCGCCGTACGACTCGCCGCCCGCATCCAAGCCATCGAGCCGAACTTCAACGCAGAAACACGACTCGGCGCCCTGGACATCACCGCCTACCGCGACGACCAGCCCACCGGCGGCACCACCTCCCCAGAAAACGCAGGGGAAAGCATCATGCCCACCATCGGTATTGAAGGTAAAACCGTAGTTCTCGTTGACGACGTCCTCTACTCCGGCCGCACCGTACGCGCCGCCCTCGACGCACTCAACGCCCACGGACGACCCGCCCTCGTACGCCTGGCAGTCCTCGTAGACCGCGGACACCGGCAACTACCCATCCGCGCCGACCACGTGGGCAAAAACCTGCCCACCAGCGCCAGCGAAACCGTGCGCGTCGTACTGACTGAAACCGACAACGCAACAGACCGAGTTGACATTATCCAGCTGGGAGGGCTCTCATGAAGCATCTGCTCGACACCCGCGAACTAACCCGCGAAGAAGCCATCGAAATCCTCGACGTCGCCGACTACATGGCGCAGGTCAAAGCCGAAAACCGCACCCTGAACGTGCTCAACGGCAAGACCGTCGTCAACCTCTTCTTCGAGGACTCCACCCGAACCCGCCTCTCCTTCGAAGCCGCAGAGAAGCGCCTGGGCGCCGCCGTCACCAACTTCTCCGCTTCCGGCTCCTCCGTGTCTAAGGGCGAGTCGCTCAAGGACACCGCGCAGACCCTCAAGGCAATCGCCGCGGACGCGTTCGTGATTCGTCACTCCGCATCCGGCGCGCCGCAGCGCCTCGCTGAGGCAGGCTGGACTGACATCCCCGTGCTCAACGCGGGCGACGGCACCCACGCGCACCCCACCCAGGCGTTGCTCGACGCGGTGTCCCTGCGCCAGTACAAGGCAGAACGCGACGGCCTGGACAGCCCCCGCGGCACCGACCTCTCCGGCATGCGCGTGCTCATCGTCGGCGACATCTTGCACTCGCGTGTGGCACGCTCCAACCTCTGGCTGCTGACCACCCTCGGCGCGCAGGTCGTCTTCGTCGCACCGCCGACCCTGCTGCCGCTGAACACCGCCTCCTGGATTGAAGAAGCTGGCGTAGAAATCTTCCACGACTTCGACGAAGCCATCGCCACCAACCCCGACGCCGTCATGCTGCTGCGCATCCAGAAGGAGCGCATGAACGCCGCGTACTTCCCCTCCGCTGAGGAATACACCGACCTGTGGGGCCTGACCGCCGAACGCTTCGCAACCCTGCAGGCACAGCCGCAGCCGGTCGCAATCCTGCACCCGGGCCCCATGAACCGCGGCCTGGAAATCTGCACCGAAGCCGCCGACGCCACCAACTCCTGGGTCCTGCGCCAGGTCAGCAACGGCGTGGCGCTGCGCATGGCGGTGCTCTACCTGCTTCTGACCGACGGCTCCAGCGCCAAGCTCTACGCCGGCGACGAATCCTAAACGACCTTCCTAACGAGAGGAACCAACACCATGAGCAAGTACCTGATCAAGGGCGCAAGCCTCTACGGCGAAAAGGTCGCCGACATCCTCATCGAGGACGGCGTGATTAGCCGCATCGCAGAGAACATTGACACCGCAGACGCACAGGTCGTCGAGGCGGCAGGCCAGGTGGCGCTGCCCGGCCTGGTCGACATCCACACCCACCTGCGTCAGCCCGGCTACGAGGCATCCGAAACCGTCGAAACCGGCACCCGTGCAGCAGCCCTGGGCGGCTACACCGCAGTGTTCGCCATGGCAAACTCCATGCCCGTGGCAGACACCGCCGCAGTGGTTGAGCAGGTTGACCGCCTCGGCAAGGAATCCGCATGGTGCCGCGTGCAGCCCATCGGCGCAGTGACCGTGGGTCTGAAGGGCGAGCGCCTCTCCGACATTGGGGGCATGGCGAACTCCACCGCGAATGTGCGAGTGTTCTCTGACGACGGCATGTGCGTGTACGACCCCGCCGTGATGCGCCGCGCCCTCGAATACGTCAAGACCTTCGACGGCGTTATTGCGCAGCACGCACAGGAGCCGCGCCTGACCGAAGGCGCCCAGATGAACGAAGGTAAGGTGTCCGCTGACCTGGGTCTGACCGGCTGGCCCGCCGTCGCTGAAGAGGCAATTATCGCCCGCGACGTGCTGCTGGCTGAGCACCTGGACTCCAAGCTGCACATCTGCCACCTGTCCACCAAGGGCTCCATTGAGGTTGTGCGCTGGGCTAAGTCCCGCGGCGTGAAGGTGACCGCGGAGGCAACCCCGCACCACCTGCTGCTCACCGACGAGACCGCACGCACCTACGACCCGATTTTCAAGGTGAACCCGCCGCTGCGCACCGAAGAGGACGTCATGGCGCTGCGTCAGGCTGTTGCTGACGGCATCATCGACGTGATTGGTACCGACCACGCACCGCACCCGGCAGAGACCAAGGAATGCGAGTGGGCGTGCGCCGCGAACGGTATGACCGGCCTGGAGCAGGCACTGTCCATCATCCAGATGACCCTGGTTGACACCGGCATGATTACCTGGCGCGATGTGGCACGCATCCTCTCCGAGGAGCCCGCGAAGATTGGTCGCCTGGACCACGAGCAGGGCCGCCCGCTTGCCGAAGGCGAACCGGCAAACATTGTGCTGGTCGACCCGAAGGCAACCCGCGTCATCAAGCCGGAGGAGCAGGCAACCAAGGGTAAGAACAACCCCTACCGCGACATGGAGGTGCCCGGCTCGATCCGTGCAACCTTCTACGCTGGCCACCCGACCGTGCTGAACGGCGAGCTGGCAACCCCGCGCCGCTAAACCCGCGAGGCGAACGTACGTGGTGACCGTGCCTGGCGGTGGTAGGTTCACGCCTGCCACCGCCTCGCCGGGAGCACCGCCCCCAACCTCACCAACCCAGGCCGAGATCATCGACCGAGACCCCAACCGAAAGAGAGAACCTTCGTGGGAAAGTTCCTGACCGCCGTCATCTGCATCGCCCTGGTCGCCCTGTGCATCTACGGCATGTGGCACGGATGGCGCTCGCGCCTGGCACGCCAGGCGAACATGTTCGGCTCCCTCAAGGAAGTTCCCGAATGCTACGAGGGCATGACCGCTGACGCCGCTTTCGAGGGCGAGTACGTCAGCACCACGATCTTCGGTAACTGGCTGGACCGCGTGGGTTTCGATTCGCTCGGCTTCAAGAGCAAGTCCACCCTGCTGATTTACCCGGACAGCATCATCTTCACCCGTAACGGCGCGAAGGACCTGTGGATCCCGGCGAAGAAGCTCGCAATCATCACCACCGACCGTGGTATGGCGGGCAAGGTTGTGGAGAAGAACGGCCTGGTCGTGATTGGTTGGACCCTGGACGGTCACCGCGTGCAGACCGGCTTCCGCACCCGCTACGCCGAGGACAAGCAGGCGGTACTGCAGGAGCTGCGCCGCATCGCCCCGAACGCGGTGGATGCGCCCGAGAAGTGGGCGGCAGAACCGGAAGCCTAAATCCCGGCGCAATATCGCGGTGCAATATCACTGCGCACCCACACCCAAGATTTTGCCTGAGGTCAGGCGAACACCCGCCGAAGGCACCATAGACTACCCCGGAACCTGCACGGTAGAGGCCGTACAGGAAGCGGGGGAGAACACCAGAGAAAAGGAAGAAGAGCATGACTGACATGACACGATCCGGCGCCCTGCGTACGGACCGCGCGCTGCTCGTCCTGGAGGACGGCACCGTCTACCGCGGCTACGGCTACGGCGCAACCGGCGCGTCCCTGGGCGAGGCGGTTTTCTCGACCGGCATGACCGGCTACCAGGAAACCCTGACCGACCCCTCCTACGCGGGTCAGATTGTGGTTCAGACCGCTCCGCATATTGGCAACACCGGCGTGAATAAGACCGACGCTGAGTCTCGCAAGATTTGGGTTGCTGGCTACGTGGTTCGCGACGCTGCACGCGTGGCATCTAACTGGCGTTCCGAGCGCACCCTCGACGAAGAGCTCATCGAGCAGGGCATCATCGGTATTCAGGGTATTGACACTCGCGCCCTGACCCGCCGCCTGCGTTCGAGCGGTTCGATGCGTGCGGGCGTGTTCTCCGGTGAGCACGCAGAACGTCCCGAGGCTGAACTGCTGGAGGAGGTGCGCGCCTCCGAGCCGATGGCTGGCCGTAAGCTCGCTGACTCCGTTTCGGTTGACACCGCCTACACTGTTGAGCCGCACCAGTTCAACTGGTTCGCACCCCCGGTCGCGACCATTGTCGCCCTGGACCTGGGCATTAAGTCGATGACCCCGCAGCGTTTCGCTGAGCGTGGCGTGCGCGTGCACGTGCTGCCCGCAAGCGCAACCCTCGAGGACATCTACTCCCACAACCCCGACGGCGTGTTCTTCTCCAACGGTCCGGGTGACCCGGCAACCGCTGACGAGCAGGTTGAGCTGCTGCAGGGCGTGCTGCGTAAGGGCACCCCGTTCTTCGGCATCTGCTTCGGTAACCAGCTGCTTGGCCGCGCCCTGGGCTTCGGCACCTACAAGCTGCCCTTCGGTCACCGCGGCATCAACCAGCCGGTCATGGACAAGACCACCGGCAAGGTTGAGATCACCGCGCAGAACCACGGCTTCGCTGTGGACGCGCCGATTGGTGACTACGTGACCGCACCGAACGCCGAGTTCGGTCAGGTTATGGTCTCCCACGTGGGTCTGAACGACAACGTGGTTGAGGGCCTGACCTGTAAGGACATCCCCGCGTTCTCCGTGCAGTACCACCCCGAGGCTGCTGCGGGCCCGCACGATTCCGCCTACCTCTTTGACCGTTTCATCGACCTGATGGTCGCAACCAAGACTGCAAAGGAAGCATAAATGCCTCGTCGTACTGACCTTAATAGCGTCCTCGTCATCGGTTCCGGCCCCATCGTCATCGGTCAGGCTGCGGAATTCGACTACTCCGGTACTCAGGCGCTGCGCGTGCTGAAGGAGGAGGGCGTGCGCGTCATCCTCGTGAACTCGAACCCGGCAACCATCATGACCGACCCCGAGTTCGCGGACGCCACCTACATTGAACCCATCACCCCCGAGGTGATTGAGAAGATCATCGAGAAGGAAAAGCCGGACGCAATCCTGCCGACCCTGGGCGGTCAGACCGCACTGAACGCGGCTATCTCCCTGGATGAGCGCGGCGTGCTCGCCAAGTACAATGTTGAGCTCATCGGCGCGAACATTGAGGCGATTAACCTCGGTGAGGACCGTGAAGCATTCAAGGGCGTGGTGGAGCGCGCCGGCGGCGAGTCTGCACGCTCGGTGATTGTTCACTCCATGCCGGAGGCGCTGGAAGCCGCTAAGGAGCTGGGCTACCCGATGGTGGTCCGCCCCTCCTTCACCATGGGTGGTCTTGGCTCGGGTATGGCGTACAACGAGGAAGACCTCTACCGTATTGCCGGTGCCGGTATTCAGTACTCACCGACCAGCGAGGTCCTGCTGGAGGAGTCCATCCTCGGCTGGAAGGAATACGAGCTGGAGATGATGCGTGACACCAACGACAACGTCGTGGTCGTCTGCTCCATCGAAAACTTCGACCCCGTGGGCGTGCACACCGGTGACTCCATCACCGTGGCACCCGCACTGACCCTGACCGACCGTGAGTTCCAGAAGCTGCGCGACATCGCGATCAACGTGATTCGTGAGGTTGGCGTGGACACCGGTGGTTGTAACATCCAGTTCGCGATTGACCCGAAGACCGGCCGCATCATCGTCATTGAGATGAACCCGCGCGTGTCTCGTTCTTCGGCGCTCGCGTCGAAGGCTACCGGCTTCCCGATTGCGAAGATTGCGACCAAGCTGTCCCTGGGTTACACCCTGGATGAGATCCCGAACGATATCACCCAGAAGACCCCGGCGTCCTTCGAGCCGACCCTCGACTACGTGGTTGTGAAGGTTCCGCGCTTCGCGTTTGAGAAGTTCCCGGCTGCTGACCCGACCCTGACCACCACCATGAAGAGTGTTGGCGAGGCTATGGCTCTGGGCCGTAACTTCACTGAGGCTCTGCAGAAGGCGATGCGTTCGCTGGAGCAGAAGGGTGCGTCCTTCTCGTTCAAGCCGCTGTCGCTGTCTGAGGCTGAGCTGGCTGAGCTGATTGAGAAGACTAAGGTTCCGACCACTCAGCGTATTTACCAGGTTCAGCAGGCTCTGCTGGCTGGTGCTACCGTGGAGCAGCTGCACGAGGCGACCAAGATTGACCCGTGGTTCCTGGATCAGCTGGTGCTGCTGAATGAGGTTGCCGGCGTGGTTCACGCTAAGCGCGACCACCTGGACCCGGAGACCTTGAAGCTGGCTAAGCGTCACGGTTTCTCGGACGCTCAGATTGCTGAGATTATCGGCTCTTCTGAGGATGTTGTGCGCGGTGTTCGCCACGCTCTGGGTATCCGCCCGGTCTTCAAGACTGTTGACACCTGTGCAGCCGAGTTTGAGGCGTTCACTCCGTACCACTACTCCTCCTACGACCTGGAGGATGAGGTTGCGCACCACGAGAAGCCCTCAATCATGATTCTGGGTTCGGGCCCGAACCGCATTGGCCAGGGTATTGAATTTGACTACTCATGCGTGCACGCTTCGCTGGTGCTGCGTTCGCTCGGTTACGAGACCGTCATGGTCAACTGCAACCCTGAGACTGTTTCGACTGACTACGATATTTCGACTCGCCTGTACTTCGAGCCGCTCACCCTTGAGGATGTGCTTGAGATTGTTGAGTCGGAGCGTCGTACCGGCGGTCTGATGGGCGTGTTCGTTCAGCTGGGCGGTCAGACTCCGCTGAAGCTGGCTCGCGCTCTGAAGGATGCGGGCGTGCCGATTCTCGGCACCACCCCCGAGGCTATTGACCTGGCTGAGGACCGCGGCGAGTTCGCTCGCGTGCTGGAGGAGGGCGGCCTGATTTCGCCCAAGAACGGTACCGCGTTCACTTTCGAGGGTGCTAAGCGCATCGCTGACGAGATTGGTTACCCGGTTCTGGTTCGCCCCTCGTACGTGCTGGGCGGCCGCGGCATGGAAATCGTCTACGACGAGGCTAACCTGGCTCGCTACCTGGAGAACGCTACCGAGGTTTCGCCCTCGCAGCCGGCTCTGATTGACAAGTTCCTTGAGGACGCTATCGAGATTGACGTTGACGCCCTGTTCGACGGTGAGGAGCTGTACCTGGGCGGCGTCATGGAGCACATTGAGGAAGCCGGTATTCACTCGGGTGACTCTTCTTGTACTCTGCCTCCGATTACTCTCGGCCCGGACATCATCGCGAAGGTGAAGGACGCTACCGAGAAGATTGCTCGCGGCACCGGCGTGCGCGGCCTGATTAACATTCAGTTCGCGTACGTGTCTGAGAACCTGTACGTGATTGAGGCTAACCCGCGTGCGTCCCGTACCGTTCCGTTCGTGTCGAAGGCTACCGGCGTGCAGATGGCTAAGGCTGCTGTGCTGATTGGTCTGGGTAAGACCATTGCTGAGCTGAAGGCTGAGGGCTACCTGCCGTCGAAGATGGATGGTGCGTCCCTGCCGCAGGAGACCGCGATTGCTGTGAAGGCTGCGGTTCTGCCGTTCGCTCGTTTCCGCACTCCCGAGGGTGTTGTGGTGGATTCGCTGCTGAGCCCGGAGATGCGTTCGACCGGTGAGGTCATGGGTCTGGATAAGCACTATGACACCGCGTTCGCGAAGGCTCAGGCTGGTGCTGGTTCGCCGCTGCCGACTTCCGGTAAGGTGTTCATTTCGGTGGCTAACCACGATAAGCGTAACGTCATTATTTACGCGAAGATGCTGGAGTCGCTGGGCTTTGAGATCGTTTCGACCGGTGGTACCGCTGAGATTCTGCGCCGTAACGGCCTGAACTCGGTGATTGTGGCGTCGAAGTTCGCTGAGGCGAATGGCGACCACTCGATTGTGGATATGGTCCGCAACGGTGACATTGACCTGATTCTGAACACCCCTGCCGGTGGTGCTGCTCGTAGCGATGGTTACGAGATTCGTGCCGCTGCGGTTTCGGTGGGCTGCCCGGTCATGACCACCATTTCTGAGTTCGCTGCGGCTGTTCAGGCGATTAATGCTCTGCGTGAGCACAGCTGGGACATCATGAGCCTGCAGGAGCACGACGTTCAGCTGGCTGCCGCTGTGGATGCTCGTTCCGAGGGTGGCGAGGCGTAATGTCCGCTGCTTTTGGTGATCGTCTGGCGAAGGCGATGGCGGAGCGCGGCCCGCTGTGTGTGGGTATTGACCCGCATCCGAACCTGCTGGAGCAGTGGGGTCTTGAGGATTCCGCTGCCGGTCTGGCTGCTTTTACTGAGGCGGTCTATGAGGGTTGCGCCCCGTTTGCGGCGGCGTTGAAGCCTCAGGTGGCGCTGTTTGAGCGTCACGGTTCGGCTGGTCTTGCTGTGCTGGAGGCGCTGTTTGCCCGCGCTGCCGCTGATGGTGTGCTGATTGTTGCTGACGCTAAGCGCGGCGATATCGGTTCGACCATGAAGGCATACGCGGATGCGTGGCTCGGCTCTTCGTCGCCGCTGGGTACCGATTCGGTGACTTTGAGCCCGTACCTGGGTTTTGAGTCGCTGCGTCCGGCGCTGGATTTGGCGAATGAGAATGACCGCGGCACTTTCGTGCTGGCGTTGACTTCGAACCCCGAGGGTAAGAGCGTTCAGCACGTGGGCGCGTCGGAGTCCGGTCATTCCGGCGAGTCCGAGGGCGCTGTGGCTAAGCGTATTATCGCTGCGGCTACCGCTGAGAACGCTTCCCGCCAGTGGGAGCAGATGGGTCCGTGCGGCCTGGTGGTTGGCGCGACTGTTGGTCAGGCGCTGGTTGATTTGGGTATTGACCTGAGCGTGTTCAACGGCCCGATTCTGTCGCCGGGTTATGGTGCGCAGGGCGCTTCGGCGGCTGATCTGTACCGCGTGTTTGCTGGCGTTGAGTCGCAGGTGCTGGTGAATTCCAGCCGTGGCGTGCTGGCTGCTGGCCCGTCGGTTGAGGGTTTGGCGAAGGCTGCGCAGGCGGCTCGTGATGACCTGTTGGCGGCTCGCGGCGCATAGTTCGCGTGTTGCGTGAGGGGCGTGTGCTCCGGGTGGATTCTGTTGAGAGTCTGCTCGGGGTGCGCGCCCTTTTTGCGTGTATTGTGGGGGCTGAGGTGCTCAGCGTGATGCGAGTTTGCTCACCTCTGTAGTCGGGGAGTGCGCCTGCTCTATGAGATGCGTGCATGGCTCCACTTTTGATAGGGCGAATACTCCGCTATGCTATAGGGGTACTCCCTGATATTTACGTGCTGACGTGCGTAGACGCATTGTTGGTGTGAGGGTGAGTGCCGCGGGTAGAACGGGGGTTCTCGTGCTATCCGTGTTACATTAGTTGATAAGTAAAATTCTATAACTCGCAGAAATGGGGGACCCAACCATGCCGCTGACTCCGCTAACTGAGGATGCGCGCGCCTCCGCCCGCGAGAAGGCAGTACTTGCCCGAGCACACCGCCAGGAAATTAAGCGTGCACTGAGTGACCGTGAACTTTCCGTACGTCAGGTGCTCGACATGGTCGATTCCGACCCTGCACTGGCTAAAATGCCGGTGGGGCAGATGTTGCGCGCACTTCCGGGCATTGGTGCCGTTCGAGCTGAACGCATCATTGAAGAACTTCATATTGCACCGACTCGCCGCCTTGGCGGCCTGGGTGTACACCAGCGTCGCAAGATGGTGGAGTACTTCAACCGTAATTCGCGGTATTTGAACCGTGCACGTCGTAAGACTGCTGGTCAGTCTTCCGAGTCTTCTCAGTCCTAATACCTCGTGCCTTCAGCCGATGAAGGCGCAGTAAGGAAGCTATGTCTCAGCCGACTCTCACCGTACTGGCTGGCCCCACTGCTGTTGGCAAGGGTACGGTGTGCCAGTACATTCGTGAGAACTACCCGAACGTGTGGTTCTCTGTTTCCGCTACTACTCGTGATCCTCGCCCCGATGAGGTTGACGGTACTCACTACTATTTCGTTTCGATGGAAGAGTTTGACCAGATGATTGCTGACGGTCAGATGCTTGAGTACGCTGTGGTGCACGGTAAGAACAAGTACGGTACTCCGCGCGCTAAGGTCCAGGAGGCTCTGGACGCTGGCCGCCCGGTGATCCTTGAGATTGACCTGCAGGGCGCTCGCCAGATTCGTGAGACCATGCCTGATGCCCGCCTGATTTTCTTGGCTCCTCCGAGCTGGGATGAGCTGGTGTCGCGTCTGGTGGGTCGAGGCACCGAGAGTGAGCAGGAGCAGGCTCGTCGCCTTGAAACCGCGAAGGTTGAGCTGGCTGCTGAGAAGGAATTTGACGTCACGGTCGTCAACGACTCTGTTGAGCGTGCGGCGAAGGAAATTGCTGAGCTGATTGGCGCCGCCTAATCTGCATGCTTTGCGTTTGCGGTGGGGCTAGAGTTTCTTCCGACCTGTAGTTCTGCCGTGAGGCGTTGTGAAGGGTGGGGGTTTCGAAGAGTTTTCTTCGGAGCCCCCACCTTTTTGTCCGGGCTGACATCTTTTGTCCGGGCTGGTACGTGCGTTTTAGCCGTTGAGAGGGTAGAATAGTTCTTTAGTTTTGACCGTGCCCTCAGTGTGCCCGGTTTGCGCCATAGCGCGAACGGTGTGCGGGGGCGTTCGGTACGTACATTCCATCAAGCTATTTGGAGTTTTTAGTGGCAAACGAAAACAAGGAACACGAGGACTACAACTTCGTTGACGGTGTCGCTCCCGAGGGCATCGTGAGCCCCAGCGCTGACGCGCTGATTGAGAAGGCGGAGTCCAAGTACGGCCTGGTGATTTTCGGTGCCCGCCGTGCACGCCAGATTAACGCGTACTACGCTAACCTGCAGGACAATACTGCTGCGCACGTTGGCCCGCTGGTTGACGCTGAGTCGAACGAGAAGTCCCTGTCGGTGGCAATGCGTGAAATCATTGCTGACCGTGTTGTGGCGGAGCACCGCCCGGGCGCAAAGTTCGACGAGGACGGCTACCCGGTTCCCGAGGATCTGTCCGCTGTGATTGATTTCAGCGCGGCTGAGTTCCCCGGCGCTATCGAGGAGGAGTACATCCCCGCAGGTAGCGAAGAGGTTATCGCTATCGAAGAGGTTATCCTCGACGAGTCCGCTGAGTAATCTGCTTCTACAAGGATTCTTTGACGTACCATGCGCATTATCGTTGGTATTGGAGGGGGCATTGCTGCGTACAAGGCGGCGATGCTCCTTCGTCTTTTTGCGAAGAATGGCGACGAGGTAATCGCCATGCCCACCCCGAACGCGACGAAGTTCGTGGGTGTTCCCACCCTGGAGGCGCTGAGCGGCAACCCCGTCTCAACGGACGTGTTTGACCGCGTGCCGGAGGTGAACCACGTGCGTCAGGCTGAGCAGGCTGACGCTGTGGTGATTGCCCCGGCGACCGCTGATTTGCTGGCTCGTTTGGCGGCTGGTCGTGCGGATGATCTGCTGTCCTCCACGGTGTTGACGACGCACGCCCCGGTGATTTTGGCGCCCGCGATGCATACCCAGATGTGGGAGCATCCGGCGACTCAGGCGAACGTGCAGACTCTGCGTTCGTGGGGTTACCACGTGATTGAGCCCGCGATTGGGCGTTTGACGGGCCCGGATTCTGGTCCGGGTCGCATGCCTGAGCCGGAGGATATTTTCGCGGTGGCGCTGGATGTGATTGCGCGCTTCCCGAAGGGTCAGGTGCACCCGGTGTACACGCCCGGTTACGCGCCGACTGAGCCCCTGTACACGGGCACGGAGCAGGAGCGTCTGGCGGCGGCACGTGCGGCGACGCTGACCTCGGCGCTGCTGGGTCAGAATGAGCCTGGTCAGGTTGAACCCAGCCAGGCTGATTCGGGTCGGGCAACTGGCGCATCCGAATCGCTGCGTGGTCCTCTGGTCGGTCGCCTCGTGGTCATTACCGCCGGCGGCACCCGTGAGGCGCTGGACCCGGTACGCTTCCTCGGCAACCGTTCGACCGGCAAGCAGGGCGTGGCGCTCGCGGAGGCGGCACGCGACCTGGGCGCGACCGTACACCTGATTGGTGCGAACCTTGAGGTTCCCGCGCCGGAGGGCGTGCAGGTGACCCGCGTGGTCAGTGCCCTGGAGCTGCGTGAGGCGACCCTTGAGGCGAGCGCGGCGGCGGATGTGCTGATTATGTCTGCGGCGGTGGCTGATTTTAGGCCCGCCGAGTTTGCCGAGTTCAAGATTAAAAAGAGCGCCGATTCTGAGGAAGCGCCGGTGATTCAGCTGGTGCGCAACCCGGATATTCTGCGTGAGGTCGTTGTGCGCCGCCAGCAGGCTCATGAGGCGGGGGAGAGCACCCTTGGCCCGAAGCTCATTGTTGGTTTTGCGGCGGAGACCGGTTCGGCGGAGAAGACTCCGTTGGAGCTGGGTCGTGAGAAGCTGCAGCGTAAGGGTACGGACTTCTTGGCGGTCAATGCGGTGGGTGTGAATCGTGGTTTCGGCACGGACGATAACACGATTACGCTGCTGTCGACTCTGAACGATGAGGCGCCGGTGTTCTCCGGTTCGAAGAAGGAGCTGTCGGTGCGTCTGTTGGATCATGTGGCGGCTTTCCTGCCGGATTTTTCTGCCTGAGCTTTTGACCTAAGGCAACCTGGCGCATCCGCGTATAGTTGCGGAGCGTTCATAGTTCGAAACGTTCGTAGCGTGGAGCCCGTGCGGTACTTCCTGTGGGAGGTATCGTGCGGGCTTTGCTGTACTCCCGGCTCTGCTATACCTTCCGGCTCTGCTGTACCCTTACGACTCTGCTGTACCCTTACGACTCTGCCGCCTGCCCGCTCCTGTACCCCCCCCTTGGAGAGCATTATGTGCAAGCACTTGTGATGCGGGTTTCTTTCTTCTGGGGTTCGCTCGGGGGAGCATCTCATATTTCTGTCATACTGGTGAAATTTCTGACCGTACCCCTGAACCGTCAGATAAAGGTCTTGTATCATGGCATAGAGAGTATTTCGCGTTGAAGGGGAAGAAGCACCATGCCCGAGAATCAGAGCAAGCCCGCCACGGTAGAGTCCGCCCAGAGTGAGGAGCGCCCTCAGATTCTGGTGATCACCGGTATTTCCGGTGCAGGCCGCAGTACTGTCGCAAACGTACTGGAGGATGAGGGCTGGTACGTTATCGATAACATCCCGCCGCAGATGCTCGGTTCCCTGGCCGAACTGGTGACCCGCGACGGTGCGCGAGTTCCGAAGGTGGCGCTCGGTATTGACGTTCGTGCCCGCGCCCTGTTCTCCGATCTTCCCGCTGCGATTGAGACTCTGCGCAAGTCCGATATTGACTTCTCCATGCTCTTCCTTGACGCCAAGGATGAGACCATTATTGCCCGCTACGAGGCTCAGCGCCGCCCGCACCCGCTGCAGGGTGAGGGCCGCGTCCTCGACGGTATCCGCGCTGAACGCACTCTCTTCGAAGGTCTGCGCCTCGCTTCTGACCGCACCATTGACACCACCGGTATGAACGTTCACGAGCTGGCTCGTACCGTGCGTGAAATGTTCGCTGAGGGTGCGGATAAGAAGCTGAACCTGACCGTGATGAGCTTCGGCTTCAAGTACGGTGCGCCTTCGGACGCTAACTACATGGCTGATATGCGTTTCATCCCGAACCCGCACTGGGTTCCGGAGCTGCGCCCCCTAACCGGTCAGGACGCTCCGGTGCGCGACTACGTGCTGGAGCACGCGGGCACCGAGGAGTTCATCAGCAACTACCTTGCGGCTCTTCGCCCCGTGCTTGAGGGCTATCGCCGTGAGGGCAAGTACTACGCCACCATCGCTATTGGCTGCACCGGTGGTAAGCATCGTTCCGTGGCTGTGACGGAGGAACTGGCTCGTCGTCTTTCTGCTTTCGGTGAGCTGAACGTGAATGTTCAGCACCGTGACAAGGGCCGCGAGTAAGTTTTTCCCGGCGCGTCCCAACCACCGCGTCGTGATTCATTAGCCGCCGTCCGGCCCCGCACCGTGGGGCCGGCATACCGTTCCTTCCGGGTATGTGAGGTATTACTATGTCCACCCATTCGACCAGTTATGACACTCAGGGTATTCCGCGCCTGCCGGCTCTGCCGACTCAGGCGTTGCGCCTGTTGAAGACCACGCACCGTTCGCCGAAGGTCACGGCGATGGGCGGCGGCCACGGGCTGTACGGTTCCCTGTCTGCGCTTCGCCACGTCACGCCTGATTTGACGGCTGTTGTGACGGTTGCTGACGATGGCGGCTCGTCGGGTCGTTTGCGTGAGGAGATGGGTATTCTCCCTCCCGGGGACTTGCGTATGGCGCTTTCTGCGCTGTGTGATGACACCGATTGGGGTCGCACGTGGCGTGATGTGATGCAGCATCGTTTTAGCGCGCCCGAAGGTTACGAGGGTGAGTTCCCGCTGGATTACCATGCTCTCGGTAACCTGCTGATTGCTACTCTCTGGCAGCTGCTGGATGACCCGGTTGCCGGTCTGGACTGGGCGGGCGCCCTGCTGAATGCGCGCGGCCGCGTGCTGCCGATGGCGCTCGATCCGATGGTCATTTACGGCACCGTGCTGCGTGAGCACAACGGTGGCGGTATTGAGCGTGTGAAGGTGGTCGGCCAGGTGAACCTCTCGAAGGAGGAACGCGTTCACGATATTGGTCTGTCTCCCGCAAATGCTCGCCCCTGCCCGGAGGCGCTCTCCGCTATTGAAGAATCCGACTGGATTGTTTTGGGTCCGGGTTCGTGGCGTACGTCGGTTCTGCCGCATCTGCTGTTGGACGCTCAGCGTGAGGCGATTATCCGCACGGAGGCGCGCCGCTGCGTGGTCATGAACCTCTCCGACGATAAGGAGACGGTCGGCTTCACCCCGGCAACGCACCTGGATTTGTTGCGCCAGTACGCCCCGAAGCTTCACCTGGACGCGGTGATTGCTGACGCTGACATGCAGGCTGATCACCGTTCCGAGCTGGAGCGTGAGGCTTCTGCGATGGGTGCGAAGGTTGTGTGGGCGCATCTGCGTTCGAGCTCCCAGCCGAATGTGCACGACCCGCTGAAGCTTGCGGCTGCGTATAACGAAGCGTTTGAGCTGAGCTCTTAGATTGACTGGCTTGGATTTGCGGCTCAGGCGTGCTGCTTGAGCTGGCTGTTTTGTGCGCTCTTTTCCTGATTTTTAGACTTAGACACTACGCCCAGAAGGACCTTTCATGGCATTAACCACGCTCGTCAAGGACGAACTCGCCAACTACGAGGCAACGAAAGTCTCTGCTCGTAAGGCGGAAATCTCTACGATTCTGCGTTTTACCGGAGGCCTGCACATTGTCTCGGGGCGAATCGTGGTGGAGTCTGAGGTCGATCACGAGGCGACCGCCCACCGCATGCGCCGCACCATCGCGGAGATTTACGGCCACGACTCTGAGCTGACCAGCGTCAGCGGTGGTGGCCTGCGTCGAGGCGGTCGCTACATTGTGCGTGTGGATCATGGCGGTGAGGCGCTGGCTCGCCAGACCGGTCTGCTGGATTTGCGTGGCCGCCCGGTGCGTGGCCTGCCGCCGGCTGTGGTGAACGGCTCCCTGCAGGATGCCGAGGCGGTCATGCGCGGTGCGTTCTTGGCGCACGGTTCGCTGACCGAGCCGGGTCGTTCCTCCTCCCTGGAGATTACCTGCCCCGGTCCGGAGGCGGCGCTCGCGCTGGTGGGTGCGGCTCGTCGCCTGGAGATTATTGCGAAGGCACGCGAGGTGCGCGGCACCGACCGTGTGGTGGTGCGTGACGGTGAGACCATTTCGCAGCTGCTGGAGCGTATGGGTGCGACTAGCACCCTGACCACGTGGCGTGAGGCGCGCACCCGCAAGGAGGTTCGTGCGACCGCAAATCGTCTGGCGAATTTTGATGATGCGAACCTGCGCCGTAGCGCTCAGGCGGCTGTTGCGGCGAGCGCCCGCGTGGAGCGTGCCCTGCAGATTCTGGGGCATGAGGCGCCGGATCATCTGCGTTATGCCGGTGAGTTGCGTGTGCTGCATAAGCATGCGTCGTTGGATGAGCTGGGTCGTCTGGCTGATCCGCCGATGACGAAGGATGCGATTGCGGGCCGTATTCGTCGCCTGCTGGTGATGGCTGATAAGCGTGCTTCGGAGCTGGGCGTTCCGGGTACTGAGCTTCCGCGCGAGGACTAGGCGAAGGCTAGATTCCGGTCTTAAACGGTGCGGGAAGCTCGTGTGGCTGAGGTGTTTGTGACGGTTTTGTGACAAACCAAACCCCTCCGTTTTTGAACAAAAACCGCATATTTTTCAAAAATGAGCCTGTGGATGGCCCCTTTCGCACTATGCGAGGGGAGTTATCCACAGGTTCTTTGCGTGCGCTCGTGCGTTCGCGCGCGTGAGCCTAGGGTAGGGGTATGACGAGCATGACCCCCAACCCCGACCAGAATGCTGTACAGGGCACTGTGCAGGACAGCGCACCCCAGCAGGGTAGTACAGCCCAGCAGGGCGGTGCACAGCGTAGCGCCCGCTCCCTGATGAACAGCCTCTACCGCAGCCCGCGCGCCCGCAAGAACGGCACGCCGGACGCCGAGGACACCGTGCCGCTGGCTATTGCCGCTGAGGTAACGCCAGCGGAGGTGCCTGCCGAAGAAACACCTGCCGAGCCCGCGCCTGCCGCCCAGTCCGTACCTGCCAGCCAGCATGTATCTACCACTCAGCCAGCGGCATCCCGCCCGGAGTCGAACGGCTGGGCTGACTGGGATCAGCAGCCCGATTGGAACGAGGTGGACGACTGGGCGGAGTGGGAGCAAGCTGATCAGCCCGGCACCACCCGCAGCACCCGTTGGGGTTTGTCGCCGCGCGTGCTGCTTCTGGTGGCGGTGTTGGCGTTGGTTGCCGTGGTGTGGGGTGTGACCCAGTTTTCGGCGGCGCCGCGTGCCGAGCAGATTGCCTCCCCGAGTGCTACCGCCGAGTCGGTGCAGGCGGTGGGCGCCCAGCAGAGCACCCAGTCCACCGCCCAGCCGGGCGCGAGTGAATCCGCGCAGGGTGGCGCCTCCGGTGAGGCTACCGTGCGGGTGCATGTGGCGGGTGCCGTGAACAATCCCGGCGTGTACACGCTACCCGCGCAGGGTCGTACCGTGGATGCGATTGCCGCCGCCTCCGGTGCCGCCGCGGATGCTGACCTGGACCGCGTGAACCTTGCCGGTACGCTGAGTGACGGGGTGCAGATTTATGTGCCTCATCGTGGTGAGACGGCCGCCCCGGCGCAGATTCAGCCCAATGGCGGCACGGCGAATGCCGGTCAGGGTAACGCGGCGAATGGTGCAGCACAGAACGGTGCATCTCAGGGCGGCGCTCAGCCTCAGCCTGCACGCACGCTGACCGCTTCGGGCAGCGCCCAGAAGGGCTCATCCCCGGTGAACATTAACACCGCCACCGCCGAGGAGCTGCAGTCCCTGCCGCGTATTGGTCCGGCGATGGCTCAGCGCATTATTGCCTGGCGTGAGGCGCACGGCGGTTTCCGTAGCGTGGATGAGCTGGATGCGGTGCCCGGCATTGGTCCGTCGATGCTGGAGAATCTGCGCCCGCTGGTGACGGTCTAATGCGCCAGCAGAACCCCAAGCAGAACCGCCAGCACGCAGGGGAGCGGGAACTCTTTTCCGGTAGCTTGCGCCTCACTCGGCGCCTCACCGGGGCCGCGGCTACGGCGTATGACCGCGCCCGCTACCGCTGGAGCATCGGCGCTGAACGGTGGCGTACCCGCCGCGACGAGCAGGAGCTGCGCGCCCAGGGAAGCCTCATTCACCTGGACTTTCGCCTGAGTTTTACGGTGCTGGCGCTGTGGGCTTTTACCGCGGTGGCGCTGACCGTGGGCACGTGGCGGGTGGTGCATCCGCTGGCGTGCGTGCTCATTGCCCTGCTGGGGTGCCTGGCGATTCTGCTTTTCTTTCCGCCGCGTGCGGTGATGCCCTACAGCCTGCTCTTTCGCACGACGGGTCAGCTGGTTTTTCTGGGGTGTATTGTGACGGTTCAGGCGGTGCTTTTGTGCGCTACGGGGGTGGATGCATCCCGTGCCACGCTACAGCAGGCGCAGGGTGCCTCGCTTCGTCTGAATGGCACGGTTGAGCAGGTTCGCCGCGTGGATCCGCGCACTACTCTGGTGGTTATTAAACTGGAGGAAATTCAGGGGCGGAGCGTGCGTGCGCTGGTGAATGAGCGGGTGCGCGTGTACCGTCGTGACGGTTCGGCAAAGAGCGCCGCGCGCAGTTCGGAGGCGAGCGCGGAAGTAAGCTCGGCGGCTAAGCAGCGGGGGAGCGGTACCGCCCGCCCGCAGGCAATCTATCCGGGCATGAAGGTGACCGCCCTCGGTACAGTGGAGTTCAACGGTTCCACGGCGAAGCTGAGCGGCGCAACTATTTTCCCCGCCCCCGCCTCCGGCACCGGGTCGAACACTGCCACTCGCGCTGCGGAGGAGCCGTACCTGTCCACGCTCAAGGAACAGCTGCGCACCCGCGCCCTGGACACCCTCGACACGGAGTCGGCGGCACTGGTTTTGGGCACCGCCTACGGGGATGATTCGCTGATGAGTTCCACCACGCGGGAGGAGTATAAGCTCAGCGGGCTCAGCCATATTACGGCGGTGTCCGGGGCGAATATTGCCATTGTGTTTTTGGGTGCGTACCGGCTGGTGCTGGCGATTCGCCCGTACCGTTTCGCTAGCGCATACCTGCTGCTTCGTTCCTGGAGGCAGCGGTTGCGGGGCAGAGGCGCGGCTCATTCTCACCGCCCCGCGCACCCCCGGCGCACCGCACAACCTCAAAAACTAGCCCGGTCTCAACATCCTGCCCAGCTTCAGCAACCTACTCCGCCAAATACCCACGCCCTGCCGCCGCTCGTGCATCGGCTGAGTACCCTCGCCATTCCGCACCGCGTCATGGTGCTGTGCGGGGTTGCGGCGGTGCTCGCCTACGCCATGCTGCTGGACTCTGAGGGTTCCGTGATTCGTTCCCTCGCGATGGGTCTGCTCGGTGCTTACACGATGCTGTGCGGTTCGGGTCGCCAGTCCTTGGCGGCGCTGCAAACGACGGTGCTGATGTGTCTGCTTGCCGCCCCGCACCTCGCCGTGGATATGGGGTTTGCCCTGTCGGTGACGGCAACTTCCGCGCTGATTCTGCTGGGCCCGCCGCTGATTCGCCTGCTCATGCGCGTCATGCCGGTGTTCTGCGCGGAAATGCTCGCCGCGCCGATTGTGGCGTCCCTGTGGTGTACCCCGCTGATTTTGGCGATGAGCGGCAAGGTGCCGCTCTACTCGGTTCCGGCGAATCTGATTGCCGCTCCTTTGGCGCCGCTGAGTATGCTCGCCGGGCTGGTGGCGCTTGGATTCATACTGCTGGGTCTGCCCGCTCTGGCGGATGTGTGCCTTCGAGCTGGTGGTCTTGCCGCGCAGGGTATCGAGTGGGCGGCGCACACTGCCGCGCACGCGCCGGGTAACCCGTGGGAGCCCGGTTCGAGCGTCCCGGCGGTGGTGTGTAGCGCCTTCTGCGTGCTGGCGTTGAGCGTTGCCCTCTGGTGGGTGGATGCACGCCGCTACCGTGCGGTCACGCACCGGCGGTATGTGCGGGTGGTACCGCACACCGCGCCCGCCTATCAGCCCGCCCGTCCCTGACCGACTAACCCTGCCCGACTAACCCCGACCAACGCGAGGAGGCACCCGAGAAGAAAACGCTATGATGGATACTCGAGACTCTACCCGCGCCACACCCCCGTGCGCAGCGGGGTTCGAGTTCAGCCCGTACCCTGCAGATAAAGGCGAGTGATAAGCGTGTCCGAGCGTAAGCGTACAACCCAGCGTGGTGGTTCCCGAGGCTACGCCCGCCGAGGCGGCCCCGCCCTCGACACCGCGTGGCGTACCGTCACCCCGGCACCCGCCGTCATGCTCTACGGCCCGGAGGAGTACTTCGCCTCCCGCGCCGCGGCACGCCTGCGTGAGCTGTTCCGCAGCATCCACCCGGAGGTGGACCGCGTTCAGATTAACGCCGCTACCTACACGGCGGGGGAGCTGATTCTGCATGCTTCGCCCTCCCTGTTCGGTTCGGCGAAGATCATTGAGGTTGAGAACGTCGCCTCCATGAGTGACGAGTTTTTGACCGATACGCTCGCCTACCTGAACGCCCCCGAGCCGGACATCATGCTCATTCTGAACCACTCGGGCGGTAACCGCGGCAAGAAGCTTATCGACCTGGTGCGCTCCCAGTTCGTACTCATCAACTGCAAGGCGCTCAAGACCGACCGCGAGAAGAGCGAGTTCTTGGCGGGGGAGTTTGCCGCCGCCCAGCGCCCGATTACCGGCGGCGCCCTGGCGTTGCTGACTGCCGCCTCCTCCGACACTGCGGAGCTTGCCGCCGCATGCCAGCAGCTGCTCTCAGACGTACCCGGCGAAATCACCGAGGAGGCGGTGAACCGCTACTACGGCGGCCGCACCGAAGTCACCGCATTCCGTGTGAGTGACGCCGCGATTTCCGGTAACGCCCCGGAGGCTCTGCGGCTGCTCCGCCACTCCCTTGCCACCGGCACGGAGCCGATTCCGATGCTGGGTGCGCTCGCCATGCGTATCCGCAATATTGCGCGCGTGCACCATGTGCGTATGAGCGCTAATGAGCTGGCGCGTGAGGTGGGTATGTCACCGTGGCAGGTTGAGCAGGCTCAGCGTGACGGCCGCCGTTTTACCGGCGCCCAGTTGGCGCATATTGTGCAGCTTCTGGCTGATGCGGACGCGCAGCTGAAGGGCGAGTCGCAGGATGCGGTGTATGCGGTGGAGCAGGCTGTTTTGGCGATTGCTCTACCTCCGCGCCTGTAGTGCATAATAGAGCCCATGCTCGAAATTCTGAAGAAAATTTTCTTTGCCCTGCTGCCCTTCCTGCAGAAGGCGGCAGAGGATGCTCTCAACGACGCTACTGCGTCTAAGGGCGGCGCCGAGTCCTCCCAGAAGAGTGAGTCCCGCGGGGATGAATCTCGTCAGCGCGAATCTCGTCAGGGTGAGGCTCGTACCTCCGGCTCTTCGGCGCCCAAGCCGAGCGCCCCGAAGTCTTCCACGGCAAACTCCACAGCACCTAAGCCTTCCGCCCCGGCTTCGACCGGCGCATCCGACGGTTCGGATTACCCGGGCGATTACCGCGACATGATTAACTTTGAGTACTCGCCCTCCCTGGATGGCGACGCTGACCCGGGTGAAATCGTGTGGACGTGGGTTCCCTTCGAGGAGGACCACTCGCAGGGTAAGGACCGCCCGGTGCTTCTGGTGGGTCGTGACGGTGAGTACCTGCTGGCGCTGATGATGACCAGCAAGGACCACAATAACCGTGAGCACGCTGATCCGAACTACCTTGATATTGGTTCGGGCCCGTGGGATCCGCAGGGCCGCGCCTCTGAGGTGAAGCTGAACCGCGTGATTCGTGTTCGCCCGGATGCGATGCGCCGCGAGGGTGCCATTATGCCGGAGGATACGTTCCGCCTGATTGAGCGTGCGTGGACTCGCCATAACGGCTAACCCCTGTGCTTGATGCCGGGATGCTTTATGCCGGGAACCTGTGGGGGACCGGCGTTAGATGTGGAGGCTGCGTGTAGCGGTTTTCACAGTATTTTTCTCTCCGCGAGGGTCTGTCGTGGAGGCTGTTCATCTGGTATTATGTGTGGTTGAGTGTCCGATGGTCATCGGGCACTGCTGGCCGGTTGCCATAGGCATCCCCACGCCGCTCAGTCGATGATCGGCCAGCGTCGCCCTCACCGACCAATAAGACAAAACAGAAAGTTTAATTGTGGCTAACATTAAGTCTCAGAAGAAGCGTATCCTCACCAACGAGAAGGCTCGTCTGCGCAACAACATTGTGAAGTCCGAGCTGAAGACCGCGACCCGCAAGGTCAAGGCTGCTGTTGAGGCACAGAACAAGGAAGCAGCTGTTGAGGCTCTGCGTTTTGTGAACCGTAAGCTGGACAAGGCTGTTTCTAAGGGTGTTCTGCACAAGAAGACCGCTGCAAACAAGAAGTCCGGTCTTGCTACGCTGGTAAACAAGGCTTTCTAAAACTTGCGGGGTACGTGAGTACCTCTCTGGTTTAAGGGCAGAGACCCCCTGTGTTCCCCCTCCTCTAAGGGGGAACGCAGGGGGTCTCTTTATGCCCAGATTCCTTCCAGATTCTTCGGAGGCGCCGCCCGGTGACGAAACTGCTTGCGGGTTGCGCGGGAGCCCGTATAGTGGGAACTATCGGCGGTACCGCACACTGCCCGCGCCCATCACGCGCGCCCTAAACGGCGTTGTGCATAGCGCCGGGGAAAACGCGAACGTGCCGCCGATACACATCACACAACCACCGACCACGAGCTAAGGACAACGATGAGCCAGCCGAACTTCCCTCCCGCCCGACTCTTTGACGCTTTCGCCAAGCCCGCCTCCACAGAACAGCCCGCGAAGAAAGGCCTGCTCGGCAAGCTGCGCCTGAACGAATCCTCCGAGGAGGACAACTACACGACCGTCATGCTGGTCGGTTTCAACTCCGCGAAGGAACCCCCGGGCAACGGTGAGGACGCCCTCGACGTGATTCACCGCGCGTTCGACCCGTGCGATGAGAGCCCCGGCTTCGACATGGACGACTTCTACGACTATGCTTCCGTCGCCCCGCAGTTGCTGAACAATGACGACTCCGAATCCACGGTTCTGGTGTGGCCCAAAGTTTTCTACAACATGGTCACCATCCCGGAGCGTCGCCTGCGCCTGCTCGTGGTGACCGGACCCGCTCCGAGCCTGTGCCTGCAGCGGTTCATGACCCGCTTCTTCAAGTACGTGAAGAAGCTCCACGTGGACCACGCGATCTTCGTTGAGACCTTTGAGGATCAGGTGGCGCACACCCGCCCGTACCCGTACACGCTGACCACTCACGACGAGAAGCTGGCGGCGATCCCCGGTATTCTGCACGAGGACTACACCGGCCCCACCTCGGTGACGATGGCAATGTCTGCGCTCGCCGCTGAGCACGGCCTGTCCTCCTCGGTCATGCTGCGTATGAGCATCCCTGGGTACCTGAGCTTTGACCAGCAGAACCCGCGTGCGGTCGTGAGCCTGATCGAGGCGCTGGAGGTCATCCTCGGCATTAAAGTCGAGTCTGAGGAGTATGACCGCCTGCGTGCCCACGCTGATGAGTGGGAGGCGGAGCTCGCCGAAGAAATGGCGAAGGACTACGAGAAGGTTGAGCTGGTGCGTGAGATTGAGCAGAAGATGGATTCGACTCTGCGCGCTGTCTCCGGTGAGGTGATCGCCGAGGATATTGAGGGCTACCTGGATTCCCTCAGCGGCGCCTCCGAGGGCGTAAATCCTGCCGATGATGGTGCAGGATCTGCGGAGGATTCTTCGGAACGTTAGGTCCGTTCGCACATATGGCGCGGGTATGGGAAAATGATAGGTAACTATGCCCATACCCGCAGCCAGCATCTCGAAAGGATGATGTGATTGGCACCGATGTCGAAGAACCCGCCCGTTCCGGCGGCGACCGACCCCGCGATTATTCGCAATTTCTGCATTATCGCCCATATTGACCACGGTAAGTCTACCCTCGCAGACCGTATGCTGCAGGCCACCGGCGTGGTTGCCCCGCGCGATATGAAGGCGCAGTACCTGGACCGCATGGACATTGAACGTGAACGCGGTATCACCATTAAGTCTCAGGCTGTGCGCATGCCCTGGGATGTTGACGGCACCTCCTACGCGCTGAATATGATTGACACCCCCGGCCACGTGGACTTCACCTATGAGGTGTCCCGTTCCCTGGCCGCGTGTGAGGGTGCGCTTCTGCTCGTGGACGCCGCCCAGGGTATTGAGGCTCAGACCCTGGCGAACCTGTACCTGGCGATGGAGAACGACCTGACCATCATCCCGGTGCTGAACAAGATTGACCTTCCCGCGGCTCAGCCCGATAAGTACGCTGAGGAGCTGGCGAACCTGATTGGTTGCGAGCCGGACGAGGTTCTGCGCGTATCGGGTAAGACTGGTGAGGGTGTTGAGGCTCTGCTGGACCGTATTGTGGAGGCAATTCCCGCCCCGCAGGGTGACGCATCCGCCCCGGCGCGTGCCATGATTTTTGACTCGGTGTACGACTCGTACCGCGGCGTGGTCACCTATGTGCGTGTTGTGGACGGTAGCCTGCAGCCGCGTCAGAAGATTAAGATGATGTCCACCGGCGCTGAGCATGACCTGCTCGAAATCGGCGTGATTTCCCCTGAGCCTGTCCCCTCGAAGGGCCTGGGCGTGGGCGAGGTGGGTTACCTCATTACCGGTGTGAAGGACGTCCGTCAGTCCCGTGTGGGTGATACCGTCACCTCCGCCGCGAAGCCTGCGCAGGAGTCCCTGGGCGGTTATGAGGACCCCAAGCCGATGGTGTTCTCGGGCCTGTTCCCGATTGATGGTTCGGACTACCCGGCGCTGCGTGACGCACTGGATAAGCTGAAGCTCAACGACGCCGCGCTGATTTACGAGCCGGAAACTTCTGCCGCTCTGGGCTTCGGTTTCCGCTGTGGCTTCCTGGGTCTGCTGCACCTGGAGATTGTGCGTGAGCGCCTGGAACGCGAGTTCAACCTGGATCTGATTTCGACCGCGCCGAACGTTATTTACGACGTGGTGGATGAGGCCGGTAACGCTAAGCGCGTGACCAACCCGAGCGAATTCCCCGAGGGTAAGGTCGCGACGATTCGCGAGCCTATGGTGGCGTGTACGATTATTGCCCCGAGCGAGTACATTGGCGCGATTATGGAGCTGTGCCAGGCTCGCCGCGGCCAGATCGGCGGCATGGATTACCTGTCCGAGGATCGTGTGGAGATGCGTTACCGCCTGCCCCTGGCAGAGATTGTGTTCGACTTCTTCGATCAGTTGAAGTCCCGTACCCGCGGTTACGCGTCGCTGGACTGGAAGTTCGACGGTGAGGAAGAGGCCGACCTGGTGAAGGTCGACATCCTGCTGCAGGGTGAGAAGGTGGATGCGTTCAGCGCCATTACTCACCGCGATAAGGCGTACTCGTACGGCCTGATGATGACTTCTAAGCTGCGTGAGCTGATTCCTCGTCAGCAGTTTGAGGTGCCGATTCAGGCGGCTATCGGTTCGCGTATTATTGCCCGCGAGAATATCCGCGCGATGCGTAAGGACGTTTTGTCGAAGTGTTACGGTGGCGATATTTCGCGTAAGCGTAAGCTGCTGGAAAAGCAGAAGGAAGGCAAGAAGCGCATGAAGATGGTCGGTCGTGTGGAGGTTCCTCAGGAAGCCTTCATTGCGGCACTGTCTTCGAGCGAGGAGAAGGAAAAGAAGAAGTAGCCTTTCGTCGCTGTAGCTTTTCCGGCTGTGTGCTGACCTGTTTGAGTGGAGAACCCGGCTGGTGCCTCGTGTACCGCCGGGTTCTCTGCACGCTGTCTGTTGATACTACCCGTCCGTTGATGCCATCCGCCTGCTGATACTACCCGCGTAGCCGCATGCGCGGTGCCCATATTTGATCCCCCCGACCTCTACACCTAGTTCCAGGAGGCAGAATGCCCGCCCAGCCCACCGGCGCCCCCGCACCCCGCGACGGGCGCATCCCCGCCAGCAGCGCGGCAGGATGCGAAACCCGCGACTTCAGCCTCTACGTACACATCCCCTTCTGCTCCGTACGCTGCGGCTACTGCGACTTCAACACCTACGCCACCGAAGACTTCGGCAACGGCATCGGCCTCGGCACCTACGCCGACGACGCCATCGCAGAAATCCTCTTCGCCGCCCGCACCCTCGAAACCTCCGGCGTCGCAAAACGCCCCATGCACACCGTCTTCTTCGGAGGCGGCACCCCCACCAAACTACCCGCCCGCGACCTCGTACGCATCCTGCAGGCAGCCATCGACGTATTCGGCCTCGTCGAAGGCGCAGAAGTCACCACCGAAGCGAACCCCGACTCCGTCACCCGCGAAGACCTGCAAACCCTCAAGGACGGCGGCTTCACCCGCGTATCCTTCGGCATGCAGTCCGTCGTACCAGAAGTGCTACAGGTGCTCGACCGCACCCACACGCCGTCGAACGTACCGAAGGTCGTCGCCTGGGCTAAGGAGGTCGGCCTGCAGGTGTCCGTGGACCTGATTTACGGTTCGCCGGGGGAGAGCCTGCAACAGTGGGAGCGCAGCGTACGCGCCGCAATCTCTTACGAACCGGACCATATTTCCGCCTACTCGCTGATCGTGGAGGACGGCACGAAACTTGCCGCACAGATTCGCCGCGGCGAATACACCATGCCCGATGAGGACCTCATGGCGGACATGTACCTGCTCGCCGAGGAGCTACTCACCGAAGCCGGCTACAACTGGTACGAGGTCTCCAACTACTCGCGCAGCGAGGACACCCGCAGCGACCACAACCTCGCCTACTGGCGCAACCAGGACTGGTGGGGCATCGGCCCCGGCGCGCACTCGCACGTGAACGGTACCCGCTGGTGGAACGTGAAGCACCCGGTGCCCTACGCGCAGAAGGTGCGTGCGGGGGAGTCCCCGGCAGCGGCACGCGAGGTGCTGGACGCCTCGACCCGCGCCTTCGAGACCATCATGCTCATGATTCGTGTGCGCGAGGGCCTGGCGATGCGCGAGCTACTCGCCGTGCACGACGAGGCGCAGTTGGGCGCGTCTCTGCGTTGGCTGGTTTCTCAAGCTCTGATTGAGCCTGACGCTTTAACCTCTCAGGCTGAACCTGACCCTGAAGCTCACGTGCGCCTGACCCTCAAGGGGCGCCTGCTGGGGGATGCGGTCACCCGTGAGCTACTTCCAGAAGTTCCTGGGGAGCACGAGGAGCACTAAGAAATACCTGCGTGATAAGGGGCTTTTCAGCTGGAGCTGCGTCTTGGCTCAGATCTGTCGTAGCTCCGCTTGAGCCTTGTCTCTACTGTCGCCTGTGTACGGCGTACACCCCGGAATCGCCGTAATATTTCGGTGATTTCGGGGCGTTTTTGTGGGTTCAGAAAAATTTTTAAAAAAATTTTCGGGGCTTTTTGGAGGAGTGTCAGGGGAGTACTAAACCTTACACGGGCGTGCTAATTGTTCGCATTTGTGCTGGACTAGCCGAAAGAATTTTCCACTCTCTCATACCACTTTTAGGGTGCGTATTTTTCGAATACTTTCCTGAGAAAAATTTTCCCAAAACACCCAATTTCAAGTTGTGGTTGAAGGTTACGCTGTGCCATAATAGGTCATGGCAGGACGGTATATGTCTAACAGCGTGTTCTCGTCTTTGCTGAAGTTGAGTGAATACGGTTGTGGGCTCCTGGTAACAGGGGCCCACGATCGTTTAACAACGATTATCTACAGCACCATTCGGTAGAGTTTGCGGCAATTCATGCACACTGGGCAAAGAAGCCCTGAGAGTAGCGCCTCCGCCAGTAGCCTCTAGAGCAGTAGTACTTAAACACTGAACGCCCCGCACACAACGTGCGGGGCGTTCATCGTCAAAGCTGCGCGGTTTAGGACCGGCAATTCTTAGGACTCTGCGGATTCTGCGTTCTCGGTGGAGTAGAAGCGGTCCAGCAGGCGCGGGTTAAAGCGGTAGCTGTACGGCTCACCGCGGTTTACCTCAATACCGGCACGCAGCGACGCAATAGCCATGAACAGCCACACGAGCGCGCCCAGAACCATAGCAATGTTGCCCATGCCGGGCAGGAAGGACAGCACCCACAGCACCACCAGAGCAATGGAGGGCAGGAGGGTGAAGTTCATCGCCTCGCGAGCTTCCTGCTCAGCGAAGGGCGCGTTATTGCGGCTGACGTAGAAAACCGCAGCGGAAGGGATGATGCCGAGAATACCGCCGAAGTGAGCGAGAGTCGCACGGTTGCGGTCCTGAATCACGCTAATCTTACGGGTTTTCTGAGGCCCGGTTGCCGGGCGAACATCGTTAGTCACGAAAATCCTGGTTCGATAGAAGTTTCTTGTGGCGATCACCTCAGCCGGTGGAAATACCCTCCGAAGAGGCAAATCGTTTAAGCGGCGGTGACCTAAGAGTGTAGTGATGTTGCGGCAAACCCCACAGGGGCAATGCCACACGCTCAACCATTGTACCGCTTTAGCGGGCAAAACCCACAGGATAATGCCCTCGCGGGAGAGGTTCTGAGCAAACTCACACTTGCGCCCGCAGACGGGGGCAGAATAACGGGTTGCGGGTGCGGTTAGGGTGGGGTTAGGCGTCCGGCTCGGTCAGAAAATCGATGAGCGATTCCACCGGGCCGAGCAACGTCGGATCCAGGTCGGAGTAGGAGTCAACGCGGGAGAGGATGTGCTTCCACGCCTGCGCCACATCCGCCTGCGTTTCGTGCGGCTGACCCAGACGACGCAGCGTACCCTTCTTGAAGTCTTCACCGTGCGGCACCTGCGGCCACGCCTTCAAACCCAACACTGAGGGCTTGACTGCCTGCCAAATATCGATGAACGGGTGACCCACGATCTTCACGTGCCCGGAGGCACCCGGTACAGCCAGCGCCTCCGCAACAATGCGCTGCTCCTTCGTGCCCTTAATCAGGTGGTCGACCAGAATACCCAGGCGGCGGCCCGGGCCCGGCGCGAACTCACGAATCGCACCGGCAAGATCATCCACGCCGTGCAGCGGCTCCACAACAATGCCCTCAACGCGCAGATCGTGGCCCCAGACCTTCTCCACGAGCTCGGCGTCGTGCAGACCCTCAACCCAGATGCGGGAGGCGCGCGCCACCCTAGCCGGGGCGTTCTTCACCGCGATAGAACCGGAGCGAGAAATCGTGCGCTTCGGCTCCTTCGCAGCCACCGGGGCGACAATCTCAACGGGCTCACCCTCAATGAGGTAGCCAGGTCCCAGCGGGAAGTTTTTCACGCGGCCCTTCGCGTCCTCGAGTCCGAAGAAGAGGGCACCGCCGATGCGTTCAGCCTTCACGACCTCACCCACCCAGCCGTTAATATCCTCAATGAGCAGGCCGCGGCGTAGCGGCACCTTACGCGGGGGCGGCGCCTGGCGGCTCATGCGGGCGGCGTTTAGGTCCTGGGCACCCCAGCCATAGGGGGAGTGGTGGGTACTCAACGTATTCTCCTTTGGGGCGGTAGGGGCAGCAGAGTCGGTAGGGCGGTGGCAGCGCCGGAACAGTTTAGAGAGAACCGGCAGGGGAACTAAAACAGGGTTCGAGCGCGCCGCAGATTAAGCGGATAGCGGGAGCGACCCCCATTCAGCCTAGCCATTGTATCGGGTCGGGGGTAGTATCCCCTAGAATTGATACGACCATTGTTGGCGGTGCACTCATCGAGCACCGCCATCGTCTCGAGAGGAAGGAAACGCATGAGCCACTACGATACTCTCGGCGTATCGAACGACGCCAGCCCCGAAGAGATCAAGAAGGCGTACCGAAAGAAGGCACGCCAGCTGCACCCCGACGTGAACCCCTCCGAGGACGCAGCCGAAGAGTTCAAGCGCGTCACCCTCGCCTACGAGGTGCTCTCCGACCCCGAAAAGCGTCGCAACTATGACACCACCGGCGACGAACAGGGCCGCGCAGGCTACCCCGGAGGCGGCGGCTACCCGGGCGGCGGATTCAGCGGCTTCGGCGGTTTTGAGGACCTGCTGAACATGTTCACCGGCGGCGCGGCAGGTGCCCGCGGCCCCGCATCCCGTATGCGTCAGGGCCAGGACGACCTGATTACCGTCTCCATCAGCCTGCAGGACGCCGTGTTCGGTGTTGAGAAGACCATTGAGCGTCGCTCCGCCGTGACCTGTAAGTCCTGTAACGGCGAAGGCACCGCAGAGGGCACCCAGCCCGAAACCTGCACCACCTGCTCCGGTCACGGTTTCATGCAGCGCCGTGTGCAGTCCATCCTCGGTACCGTCATGCAGCAGGTCGAATGCCCCGACTGCCACGGCTACGGCACCGTCATCAAGACCCCCTGCCCTGAATGCCACGGTCAGGGTCGCGTACGTGAAGACGTGCCGCTGACCTTCAACGTTCCCGCAGGCGTGCACGATCAGGCGCGTATCCGCCTGCGCGGCAAGGGCGAGGCAGGCCTGTACGGTGGCCCCAACGGCGACCTGTACATTGACCTGAACGTCAAGCGCGACAAGTACTTTAGCCGCGAGGGCGACAACCTGGTCACCACCGTGAACATCCCCATGGTTGCGGCGGCACTGGGCACCACCATTCCGCTGAAGACCTTTGATGGCGACCAGGAAGTTGCTATCCCCGCAGGCACTCAGAGCGGTGACGTGATCACCCTCAACGGCCTGGGCGCAACCGTGCTCGGCACCGAGCGTCGCGGCGACCTGCTGGTGCGTATCCAGGTGATCACCCCCACCGACATGACCGAAGAACAGCGTGAACTGCTGCGCCAGTTCGCCGCCCTGCGCGGTGAATCCCTCACCGAGGGTTCGCAGGTCAAGCACCGCGGTGGTCTCTTCTCCCGCCTGAAGGACCAGTTCAAGTAGGATTCCTACACCAATCTGAGGATGCGGCGGGTGCGGTACTCAACCCGCACCCGCCGCATTCCTGTTAGTACCGCGCTGCGCGCGCCCGCGCTAAGCTGCACACCTATTTCACACTTCACCCACACTACCCACGCTTTCAGCCCGCACCTCAAGGAGAACCATGAGCGCCCCCATCTTCTACATCAGCACGGAAGAATACGACGCACTCACCCTCGGCGCCACCTGTGCGCTCGGCGGCTCCGAAGGCAAGCACGCCCTCGTCAAGCGCCTTGAGCTCGGCGAACGCATCGACCTGGGTGACGGCACCGGCCGCCGCGCACTCGGTACGGTCGCCTCCATCAACGCGGACGGCGTGAGCGTGCAGGTGCAGGAGCTGCGCGAAGAACGCAGCGTGCCCTCCATCTACCTGGTGCAGGCGCTCGCGAAGGACGGCCGCGACCTGCTCGCCATCGAGACCGCTACCGAGCTGGGCGTGTACGGTGTGCTTCCGTGGAGTGCAGACCGCTCCATCGTGCGCTGGAAGGGGGAGCGCGCCTCCAAGGCACACACCAAGTGGCAGAACACCGTCACCGCCGCCGCGAAGCAGTCGCGCCGCGCGCTCATTCCCGAAGTGTACGACCTGTACAGCACCGCCGACCTGGTGGAGCTCATTGAAGAAGTAGCAGGCTCGGATCAGTCCGCCGCCGTGTTCATCCTGCACGAGCAGGCGACCGAACGCCTCAGCGCCCTGGCACGCAAGCTTGTCGAGGCGGAGAACCTGCCCGAAGAAATCTACCTGCTCGTCGGACCCGAGGGCGGCATCAGCGACCGCGAAGTGCAGCTCTTCACCGACGCCGGCGCGCAGCTGGCACTGCTCGGTGACGAGGTGCTGCGTTCCTCCACCGCCGGTTCTGCCGCCATGTGCACCCTGAACGTGGTGCTCGGCCGCTGGTAGAGCACCTCCGGTAGAGCGCCGCCGCTCAAGTCCAGCCGGTAAAACCGCCTGCTAGAACCCAGCTGATAGAGCCCACCCCGAGCGTGACACATCACGCACATCTATACTTGTAAATACATCACTAGCCAAGGAGCCCATATGACTACCTCCCGACCTCTATCAACCGCGCGCACCGTATCCTTCAAGAGCGCCGCAGAAATGATTGCCGTGCTCGGCCCGCAGGACGCGCACCTGGCAATTATCGAGGACTACTTCGAGCAGATTAGCCTGCGCCCCAAGGACCTGGACGTGCTCATCACCGGCCCCTCCGAGGCCGTGAACACCGCCGCTAAGCTGCTGAACGAACTGCGCGTGCTCTCCAGCCACGACACGCAGATTACCGTGCAGGTCATTCACCGCCTCATGGGCATGCTCGGCGACGAACTGAGCAACCCGGCGCACTCGCTGTCCACCAGCATCCTCTCCACCCGCGGAACCACGATTCGCCCCAAGACCATTAACCAGAAGAAGTACGTGGACGCTATCGACGCGAACACCGTCATCTTCGGCATCGGCCCGGCGGGTACCGGTAAGACCTACCTCGCCATGGCGAAGGCTGTGCAGGCGCTGCAGACCCACGAAGTGAACCGCATTATCCTCACCCGCCCCGCCGTGGAAGCCGGTGAGCGTCTGGGCTTCCTGCCCGGCACCCTCAACGAGAAGATCGACCCGTACCTGCGCCCGCTCTACGACGCACTGCACGACATGCTCGAACCCGAAACCATCCCCAAGCTCATGGAGGCGGGCACCATTGAGGTCGCACCGCTGGCGTACATGCGCGGCCGCACTCTCAACGACGCATTCATCATCCTCGACGAGGCGCAGAACACCACCGCCGAGCAGATGAAGATGTTCCTGACCCGCCTGGGCTTCGGCTCGAAGATGGTCATTACCGGTGACATCACCCAGATTGACCTGCCCGGTGGCGCCGCATCCGGCCTGAAGCAGGTGCGCAACATTCTGCAGGGCGTGGAGGATATTCACTTCAGCATCCTAGAATCCTCTGACGTGGTGCGACACACCCTGGTGTCGAACATTGTGTCCGCCTACGACCAGTGGGGCGAAGACCAGAAGGCAATGGAACGCAAGCGCAACCGCAAGGTCAAGCGCGCCACCATCGAGGCCGCAGCCGAGAAGCTGCTGGACCGCGCCGGCATCAACGGCGGCTCCGAAAAGAACGCCGAGCAGAACCCCGACAACGCACAGACCACCCCGGAAGGACGCTAAACGGTGGCAGAGATCGAATTCGACTGTGAAGAACCCGCAACCGGTGCCGACCCGGCAACCGACGCCTTCATCCGCGAATCTTTCGAAGCGGTAGACACCGAGGTGCTCACCCGCCTCGTCGAGCACGCCTTCAAGCGCATGCACCTTGCCGATGACACCTACCTGTCCATCGCCATCGTGAACGAAGACGAAATGGAACGCGTGCACATCGAGTGGATGGACCTGCCCGGCGCAACCGACGTGATGAGCTTCCCCATGGACGAGCTGGAACCGGGAACCCCCGAAAACCCCTCCAGCGGCATGCTCGGCGACATCATCCTCTGCCCGCCCGTCGCCGCACGTCAGGGCGCAGATGCAGGTCACAGCACCCTCGATGAGCTGTGCCTGCTCACCACCCACGGCATTCTGCACTGCCTCGGCTACGACCACGGCACCGCCGAAGAGGAAGCTGAAATGTTCGGCATTCAGCGCTCCATCCTCGAAGAGTTCCTGGGCCGCCCGGCACCGGTCGAAACCCGACACTAGGGGAGCGGCGTGGACATTCTACTCACAGCCCTCCTCGCCGTTCTCGCGCTCTGCCTGACCGTGGTCGCAGCAATCGCCGAAACCGCATTCACCTACCTGCCGCACAACGAGGCTGAGGAAGCGGTGGAGGCACACCCGGGCACCCTCGGCGCGCGCGTCCTGCAGCGCACCCTCGACGGCGACTCCGAGGCGTACACGCACCCGCTGCGCCTGACCCGCCTCATTGCCGCCGCCGCCGCGGTGCTCGCCACCATGACCTGCCTGCTGAACCTGGTTGAGGTGCACGCGCTCGCCGTCGTGCTGACCCTCGTAATCGTTGCGCTGGTGGGCTACCCGGTTCTGCACGTGCTGGCGCGTGCTCTGGGCCGTAACCGCCCGGTCGCGTCGATTCGTGTGCTGGCTCGCCCGGTGCACTACCTGTCGGTCCTGCTGAGCCCGGCGACCGGTCTGCTCGATAAGCTCAGTGTGCGCCTGGCACCGGAACGTTCCGCTGAAGCCCCGGTGGGCGTGTTCGACGAGGAGGAGCTGCGCGAGTTCCTGGACCGCGCCTCCGACGCTGAAACCATTGAGGACGACGAGGCGCAGATGGTGCAGTCCGTCTTTGAGATGGACGATACCCGCATCCGTTCGCTCATGGTTCCGCGTACCGACATGCTCACCGCCAGCCGTGACACCCCTCTGCGTGAGGCGCTGAGCCTGTTCCTGCGTTCGGGTTATTCGCGTATGCCGGTGATTGGTGATTCGAGCGATGAGATTCTGGGCGTGCTCTACCTGAAGGACGCGATGCGCGCCTTCATCCTGCATTCGGAGTCTCCGGAGGGTACCGCCCTGCCGACCGTGGTTGAGCTGATGCGTCCGGCTCGTTTTGAGCCCGAGTCGAAGCGCGCTATGGACCTGCTGCGTGAGATGCAGCGCGAGTCCACGCACGTGGCGATCATTGTTGACGAGTACGGCGGCACCGCCGGTCTGATTACCCTTGAGGATCTAATCGAGGAACTGGTCGGCGACATTTCTGATGAGTACGACCATGAGCGTCCCGAGTACACGCTGAACGATGACGGCACGTTCCGTCTCTCTGCCCGTCTGGGTATTGATGAGCTGGGCGAGATTTTCGGTCGTGAACTCGACGATGAAGATGTTGATACGGTGGGCGGTCTGCTCGCTAAGCATCTGGGTATGGTGCCGATTGTTGGTTCTGAGATTGAGATTGACGGCATTCATATTCGTGCGATTGGTTCGTCGGGCCGCCGCCACCAGGTGGATATGCTGCAGGCGTGGTATGAGCCGCCTCGTGATGAGCAGCAGAACGCTGAAGGTTCCCCGGCGTCCTTCCCGGAGCCTCATTCCCTGAACTCTGAGGCTGCTGACATTCTCACCGTGGATACTGACCCGCCCGCTGTGGCTGAGCCGCACGCGCATCCGGATCTTCCGGGAGATATTGCAGAGGCTGAACCTGCCACCGATACGCACGGCAACCGCTAGATACCGAACATAGATGCACAGCATCTTCCCTAACACGCTTTGAGTCGCCCCGCCCCGCCCAGAAAAGGCGCAGGCAGATGAGGCTGGCACCCCATACCCCGCCCGGGGTTTGACCCCGGGATTTAATAAGGAGAAACACATGGACCAGGAGTACGCCCCGCTCGATTTGAGCATGCTGGACTTGAGCACCCCGCTGCCGACCTACCCCGAGAATTTCCGCTCGGGCTTCGCGTCGCTGGTGGGCCGCCCGAATGCGGGTAAGTCTACTTTGACGAACGCTATGGTCGGTCAGAAGGTGGCTATCACCTCGAACCGTCCGCAGACGACCCGCCACACGATCCGCGGTATTGTGCACAAGGACGAGTACCAGCTGATTCTGGTGGACACCCCGGGTATTCACCGCCCCCGCACTCTGCTGGGTGAGCGTTTGAACGACCTGGTGGCAAGCACCCTTTCGCAGGTGGATGTGCTGGGCTTCTGCATTCCGGCGAATGAGAAGATCGGTCCGGGTGACCGTTACATTGCCTCGCAGCTGGTGGCGTCGAGCAATAAGCCGGTGGTTGCTATTGTGACGAAGGCTGACACTGTGAGCTCTGAGGAGCTGCGTGAGCAGCTGCTGGCTGTTGAGGCGCTCGGCGAGGAGGTCATGAGCGCTGAGCGTGCGGCTCGTGCTAAGCGTGCTGAGCATCGTGCGAAGAAGGGTAAGGGCCCCAAGGGTAAGGGCGGCAAGAATGATGCTGTGCCTTTCGCGAAGGGTTCGGGCCCTGCGGCTAAGCGCCGTGCCGGTGAGGTCGCTGAGCCGATGCCGGTTGACGGTAAGGGCGGCTGGGCTGCGATTATTCCGGTGTCTGCTGTGAAGCATTTCCAGGTGGATGCGGTTGCTGACCTGCTGGCGCAGTACACTCCGCTGTCGCCGCCGCTGTACCCGGAGGGTGAGTTGACCGATGAGCCGGAGGCAACCCTCATCGCGGAGCTGGTGCGTGAAGCCGCGCTGGAGGGTGCGCGCGAGGAGCTGCCCCACTCGATTGCTGTGACGGTTGAGGAGATGGAGTTCCGTGAGGGCCGCCCGGCGGATAACCCGCTGCTGGATGTGCACGTGAACCTGTTTGTCGAGCGTGAGTCGCAGAAGTACATCATTATCGGTAAGGGCGGCTCGAATCTGCGCAAGATTGGTACGAAGGCTCGTGAGCAGATTGAGGCGCTGCTCGGTACCCGCGTTTATTTGAATATTCATGTGAAGGTTGCGAAGGAATGGCAGTCTGACGCGCGTGCGTTGAACCGCCTGGGATTCTAGTAGCTTTCCTGAGCGCATCGCCCTGAGCGCATCGCCCCGGGAGGTTGCCCAGAGTGGTGGCCCCGAGAGGTTGCTCTGAGCGGCTACCCCGAGCGGTTACCCTTGGGGGCGGTCGCGCCTCCTTGTTTTCACCCGGTGGCTTGCAGAAATATGTGCATGCCTCCGGGTGAAACTTTTCACTCTCATTCGGCGCTCATAGGGAAGAGTGTTACTCTGAGAAAGCACTTGCTCACCGGCAGAAAGAGAAAAGGTATGCCCCAGGCACCTCGTTTACGAAGCACCGGTCGTCATATGCGCACGACGGTGATGACTTCAAACCGCAATAAGTGGATTGCTCTGCTTATTGCTTGCATGCTCGTCATTGTTGTTGGCTTTGGTGGCGTGGTGGCTCTGCGTATGCGCAATAATCTGCATACCCAGGAGCTGAACATCAGCAATTACAAGGACGGCCTGGAGAACGGCGCCTTGGACATTCTCGTGATTGGCTCCGATACCCGTAAGGGTAATAACGGGGCGTACGGTGATGAGGATGACCGCAATTCTGAGGCTCGCGCGGACGTGATGATGCTGCTGCAGATCAGTAAGGACCGTAAGAACGTGAGCGTGCTGTCGTTCCCGCGTGACTTGATGGTTGATGTTCCGCAGTGTACTGATCCTGAGACCGGCACCGTGTACCCGGCTGAAGAGAACGTTCAGATTAACGAGTCTCTGTCTCGCGGTGGTGCCGGTTGTACTGTGGCGACCATTAGTAAGCTGACCGGTGTGAATATTGACCACTTCATGTTGGTGGACTTTAACGCTGTGAAGGAGCTGTCGAAGGTTGTTGGCGGCGTTCAGGTGTGTGTGGACGCTCCGATTGATGACGAGTACAGTGGCCTGAAGCTTCCTGCGGGTACTTCCACTGTTGAGGGTGAGCAGGCTCTTGCGTTCTTGCGTAGCCGCCACGGCTTCTCGGATGGTTCCGATATTGGTCGTATTCAGGCTCAGCAGGGCTTCTTGTCTTCGCTGCTGCGTAAGGTGAAGAGCGAGGGTACTCTGTCGAACCCGGGCCGTCTGATTAACATTGCTGAGGCGATTACTCAGAACGTGACGGTGGATAAGGACCTGGGTAATATCAGCACTCTGGTGGGTGTTGGTGCGGCTCTTGGTGGCGTGGACCTGTCGAATGTTGTGTTTGCGACGGTGCCGACTGAGCCGTGGAGCCAGGACGCGAACCGTCTGCAGGTTTCTGCGGATGCTGCGAATGTGTTCCAGCGTCTGCGTGATGATAAGTCGCTGAAGGAGAAGGCTCCGGAGGCGCCGGCTACTGCAGCTGCTCCGGTTCAGCTCGATCGTACGGTTCCGGTGAACGTGTACAACGCGACCGGTCTGGATGGTCGCTCGGCTACGATTGCTCCGGTGATTGAGGGCCTGGGCTACTCGAATGTTACTCCGGGTACCTCCGCTAACCCGACGAACTTCACCACGGTCTTCTACTCGACCGGTTACGAGGCGGAGGCGAAGGAAATCGCCGCGAAGCTGAACGTGACCCGCGTGGTGGCGACTGAAGAGGTTCAGGGCGTGTCGGTGACGATCGGTACTGACTTCCCGTCCGGTGAGGCGATGGAGAAGCAGGAGGCTGCGATTGCGGGTAACGCGACCGGTCAGACTGCTGATCAGAACAAGTGCCAGACTGCTTTCGCCTACTAGGTTGTAGCTAGTAGAACCTAGTAGGGCACAGCGTAGATGCGTGAATATTGAGTGAAGGGGCGTAGCGCCAGAAATGGTGGCTGCGCCCCTTTGCCGTTAATTCTTTCCAGATGATGGACGGCGTCCCGTGTGCCCTGCCACCGCCTCCGGCGCCTGTGATAGCGTGGAGGCATGACTATTGACGGTGAGAGCATGCGCGGGGTTACCCGCCAGGCAGTGAACCTGCTGCTTATTCGCCGGAACGGGGCACGCTAGAATCTGCCGCAACCGTTCCGGCTTTTTGACGCGGCATCTCACCTTTGCATCCTTTCTGATGCACCGCCTTGACCACGGCTGCCGGGGACCGATACCCGGCACGGTACGAGCCCCACACTTGGGGTAGAGCGAGACGGACCAACCAACAGGAATTCATCATGAAAAACCACCAGAAGCCCAGCCCCATGCCGGTACACAAGTACCGCCCTTTCCACGAGCAGATTGTTGTTGACCTGCCGGACCGCACCTGGCCCGATAAGGTCATTGAGAAGGCTCCGCGCTGGTGCGCCGTGGATTTGCGTGACGGCAACCAGGCGCTGATTGACCCCATGGACACCGACCGTAAGCTTGCCATGTTCAAGCTGCTGGTGAAGATGGGTTACAAGGAAATTGAGGTTGGTTTCCCCTCGGCGTCGCAGACTGACTTTGATTTTGTGCGTACTCTCGTTGAGGACGGCCACATCCCTTCGGACGTGACCATTCAGGTTCTGGTGCAGGCGCGTGAGCACCTGATTGCCCGCACTTTTGAGGCGATTGAGGGCGCACCGCAGGCGATTGTGCACTTCTACAACTCGACCTCCGTTCTGCAGCGTCGCGTGG
This sequence comes from uncultured Rothia sp., assembly GCF_963507905.1. Classification (GTDB taxonomy): domain Bacteria; phylum Actinomycetota; class Actinomycetes; order Actinomycetales; family Micrococcaceae; genus Rothia. The sequence continues at coordinate 323,985 of NZ_CAUOUU010000002.1, forward strand.
TGTTCAACCAGGATCAGGAGGGCGTGCTGGATATCGCCCTGCAGGGTGCGCGTCTGTGCCGCAAGTACGAAGAGCAGATGGTTTCTGATACTAAGGTCATTTACGAGTACTCGCCCGAGTCCTTCACCGGCACTGAGCTGGAGTACGCGGCTCGCGTGGTGAACGCTGTGGCTGAGGAGCTGGAGATTGGTCAGAACGGCCGCGAGCTGATTGTGAACCTGCCCGCTACCGTTGAGATGGCTACCCCGAACGTGTACGCCGACTCGGTCGAGTGGATGCACCGCAACCTGAACCACCGCGAGCACATTGTGCTGTCGCTGCACCCGCATAATGACCGCGGTACCGGCGTGGCTGCTGCTGAGCTGGGTTACCTGGCGGGCGCTGACCGTATTGAGGGTTGCCTCTTCGGTAATGGCGAGCGCACCGGTAACGTTGACCTGGTGACTTTGGGTCTGAACATGTACACCCAGGGTATTGATCCGCAGATTGATTTCTCTGATATTGACGGTATCCGTAAGACTGTTGAGTACTGCAACCAGTTGAAGGTGCACGAGCGTTCGCCGTACGGTGGCGACCTGGTGTTCACCGCGTTCTCTGGTTCTCACCAGGATGCTATTAAGAAGGGCTTTGAGGCTCTGGAGCGTACCGCTGCTGAGGCAGGTAAGACCGTGGATGAGGTGTACTGGGAGGTTCCGTACCTGCCGATTGATCCTCGCGATTTGGGTCGGACCTATGAGGCGATTATTCGTGTGAACTCGCAGTCCGGTAAGGGCGGTATGGCGTACCTGCTGAAGCAGGATCACGGTCTGGATCTGCCGCGTCGTGCGCAGGTTGAGTTCTCGAAGATTGTTCAGGCTCGTACTGACGCTGAGGGTGGCGAGATGACCAGCGAGAAGCTGTGGAACATCTTCGCGGATGAGTATCTGCCCGCTGCGGATCCGCAGAACCGTTGGGGTAAGTACCGTATTGAGTCGATTAATATTGATTCGGCTGATACCGGTGCGACGACTCTGCGTGTTGGTCTGAACATTGATGGTCACACGTACACTCGTTCTGCTTCGGGTACCGGCCCGGTGGATGCTCTGCAGAACATCCTGTCGGGCGAGGGCGTGGATATTCGCGTGATGGATTATTCGGAGCACACCATGTCGGCTTCGTCGACTGCTAACGCTGCTTGCTATGTTGAGGCTGCTGTTGGTTCTCGCGTGCTGTGGGGTATTGGCGTGGATAGCTCGACTACTCGTGCGGCGTTGAAGGCAATGATTTCGGCTGTGAACCGTGCGCTGCGTGATGAGCGCCAGGCGTAGGCGATAGCCGTACCTGCTTTGTGCGGGGTTTGCGGGTGACCGTTAACCGTGCATGATGTAGGGGGTGGGATGCATACTGGGAGTATGTATCCCGCCCTTTAGCTGTTTAATGTGCGCAGGTGTTGTGTGCATTGGCGGGCTGTGGGGCGAATAATCTGCAGGGAGGAACTCTCATGAAAAGCTACGCGATGGTGTTTAGCCCCGTTGATGAGGCGGGCACCGATTCTTCTGCTCGTGCCTGGAATTATGAGCTGCGCGGTGGTAATGATACTGCTCTGCCTGCCGATTCTGCTCGGGTGTGGGAGGCCGGCTGGGTAGGTTCGACTGGTCCCGGTATTGAGCAGGATCAGTGGCCGCGCAGCACGTTTACCGGTTTGCCGATGCAGCATATTTTTACGGTGAGGTTGCCGGAGGAGTACCTGCCGGATGCGCAGAAGTATCCGGGTGTGGTGGCGTTCTCGTTCTTCGCTGGTGATGGCCAGTTCGCTGAGGATGAGGCGACTGAGGGTGTTGCTAATGTTGCAAGTGATGACCCGTTTGAGGTGCAGTATGCGCAGGCTCGGGTGCATCCGTATCAGCTTCTGTTGCGCGATATTTTAGATGCCGAGTTTGCGGTGTTGTACCTGAATGAGGAGGAGTTCTCCTCCCGCACACAGCCGCCTGAGGATGTGCGCCGTCCCGGTGAGCATCGTGGTGAAGAGGAGAGCTTCAGTGCCTGGGCTTTGGCGGATCAGCAGCAGCCGTTGGCTCGTAAGCCTGCTCTGGTGGGGTGGGTTCCGACGGATGACCCGAACGCCGGTAAGGTCCCCAGTGATGTGTTTGAGAATGTTGACCCGGATACCGGTTATCTGAGTCCGTTCGATTGGGACGCGGAGGATTCGGCGTGGTTTGAGTGGGCTAAGCCGCTGATTGCGGTGGGCACTCACCTGGGCGGCACCCACTTTTATGCGCAGAGCCTGCCTGAGGGTATGACGGCTCGTTATATTGAGTTCGATGAGTTTGATGTGCTGAATTTTGGGTGCGGTAGCGCTGTTTTTGATTTTGAGACCGGTGTTTTTGACTGGTCATGCGGCTAGTACGCTTGCGCCGTTGACGTACCTTTGATGCGCCGGAGAGCGCGCATTTGAGGCATTCGCGCAGTGTCCTTGAGCCGCGGATGAACGGTGAATGCACCGCGGTGTACCGCCGGAACCGGAACCCTGAGCGTTTCACAGTGTGGACGGGGCGGTTTGCGGAGGTTCCACATCACCTTCGGCGAACCGCTCCGGGCGGGCGCGCCTCCTGTATCCTTGAAACCGTGGAATGGATTCAAGCAATTATTTTGGGCTTCGTTCAGGGCCTGACCGAATTTCTGCCGATTTCATCATCGGCGCATCTGAACATTGTTGGCCAAATCCTGCCGGAGAGGGCTGACCCGGGCGCCGCGTTTACCGCAATCACCCAGCTGGGTACTGAGACTGCGGTTCTGATTTTCTTCTGGCGCGATATTGTTCGCATCCTGAAGTCCTGGTTCGGATCCTTGACCGGCCGCGTACCGCGTAACGACCCGGATGCCCGCATGGGTTGGCTGATTATTATTGGCTCCCTGCCCATCGGCATTCTGGGCCTGCTGCTGGAAGACTACATTGACACCCAGTTCCGCAGCCTGTGGGTTGTGGCGACCATGCTGATTGTCTTTGCGGTGTTCCTGGGTCTTGCGGATCGTTTCGGTCGTGAGCAGCGTGAGCTAAAGGACCTGACGTTCCGTCACGGTATTCTGTACGGTTTCGCGCAGGCGCTGGCACTGATCCCGGGTGTTTCCCGTTCGGGCGGCACCATTACTGCGGGTCTGTTCATGGGTTACACCCGTGAGGCTGCGGCTCGTTACTCGTTCCTTCTGGCTCTGCCGGCAGTGTTCATGTCTGGTCTGTACAAGACGTTCAAGGTGTTCACTGGTGCTGAGGCGACCGGCTACTACGGTATCCCGTCGACGATTGTTGCGACTCTGGTCGCGTTCGTGGTGGGTTACCTGATGATTGGCTGGTTCCTGAAGTACGTGTCTTCGAAGTCCTACGGCATTTTCATTTGGTACCGCATTGCGCTCGGTATCCTGATTTTCGTTGGTCTGGGCACTGGCGTTCTGAACGCTACTTCTTCGGCGTTCTAAGGCTTTAGCCCTCAGCGTGATATGACATACCCGTCCGTGAGTTTCTCACGGGCGGGTATTCTTATTGGAGTAGATTTTTTGGCACCCGCATGCCTTGAGGTTGGGCGGCGGGTGTGGCGCGTCCACCGGTGTGGGCGTTTTTACGGAAAGGAAACCCATGCGAGCTTGGGATGCCCCCGCCTCTGTGACTTTGCCCGGTAAGGCTGCGCTGCCGCGTATTTTTGATACTGCGGCTGGTGAGATTGTTCAGGTTCAGGAGGATAAGGCGGCGAGCCTGTACGTTTGCGGTATCACCCCGTACGACGCGACGCATATGGGTCACGCTTCCACCTATGTTGCTTTTGACCTGTTGCACCGTGCCTGGCTGGATGCGGGCGTTCCGGTGACGTACGTGCAGAACGTGACCGATGTGGACGACCCGCTGCTTGAGCGTGCGACCGCCACGAATGTGGATTGGCGTGAGCTGGCTGAGGATCAGACGGAGCTGTTCCGCACCGACATGAAGGCGCTGAACGTGATTCCGCCGGCGCACTATGTGGGTGTGGTGGAGTCCATTGAGTGGCTGTTCCCGCTGATTGAGGACCTGTTCCGCCGCGGCCTGGCGTACCGCGTGCCCGGTTTCACGGACGAGCAGGGTGTGGTGCATCCTGATGGTGACGTGTACCTGGACTTGAAGGCTGTGCGTGAGCTGCCCGCGAACGCTGAGGGCTACTCGTGGGAGCCGGGCGAGGTCTGCCACCTGACCCGTGACGAGATGCTGGAGATTTTCGCTGAGCGCGGCGGCGACCCGAACCGTGCCGGTAAGCGTGATGCGTTGGATCCGCTGCTGTGGCGTGTTGAGCGTGAGGGCGAGCCGAGCTGGGATGCCGGCGAGCTGGGCGCGGGCCGCCCCGGCTGGCATATTGAGTGCACGATGATTGCCCGCCGTTTTGTGGATGGTTCGCTGACCGTTCAGGCGGGCGGTAACGACCTGACGTTCCCGCACCACGACCTGGGTGCGGGCCATTCGTGGGCTGTGTCTGCGCGCCCGCACGCTAAGCATTACGCGCACACCGGCATGGTCGGTTTGGACGGCCACAAGATGAGCAAGTCCCGCGGCAACCTGGTGCTGGTTTCGCGTCTGCGCGCAGCCGGTGAGGATGCGAACGCGGTGCGTCTGGCGATTATGGGTCAGCATTACCGTTCGGATTGGTTCTGGACTGATGAGCTGCTGGAGCACGCGAAGGCTCGCCTGGATACCTACCGTCATGCGGTGTCGGTGGCTGAGGGCCGTGAGGGTTCTGAAGGTGTCACCGATGAGGCGGCGGTTGAGCTGCTGGCCGCTGTGCGTGAGGCGCTCGGTGAGGACCTGAACGCTCCGGCGGCGTTGGCGGCTGTGGATGCGTGGGCTGTGAAGGCTCTGGCGGACACCACCGTCGGCGGTGGCGCGCTGGTGCGTGACATCCTGGCGGCACGCCTGGGCGTGGTCCTCTAAGATGGCTTCGTCGGTTATGGAGGAGCTGTACGCTCTTCGCCCGTACGACCGTGAGACGGTCGATGCGCTCGCCTCAGAGATGTTAGCTGAGGCTCGCGCATACGAGGCGCAGGAGGAAGCGTAGGGCTTCTGAGAGCAATAAGGGGTGGGTGACTCTGGAATAGTCCAGAGTCACCCACCCCTTTGTATTTAACCGGTTGTAGAACCTGATAACTGATGCTGCTCTTCAGTGACTAGTCGTGAGCGGCTAGTCTTCGGTGTCTACAAATTCCTCGCGGAAAATCTGTTCACCGGCGAGAACCTCATCAAGGAGTTTCTCCTGAGCGGGTTCCAGATGCACCAGGTGCGTAAGAGTGTAGAGCAACCGCTCATACTCTTCGCTCCAAGCTTCCGGCCATTCTCGCTGAACAATATCGTTGAGCGAGGAGCTACGGCGTACTACCGGCTTCTTAAGACGGTACTTAGCCCACAGACCCAGCACCTGGTTACCGCCGACTGTGTAGTCGAAGACTCGTTTCTCTACGTTCTCACAGCGCGCCTGGCCGAAGGAGACGGTGCCCATTACGGGGCTGTTCTGTTCCTCAGAGAGGCTATTGACCGGATCGGGGGAGAAGCTGGGCTTCTTCTCCGGCATCGTCCTACCCATGTCTACCGTCGGGGTCGGCAGGGCGTAGTCTGCACCCTTGGGCACCTGGCGCAGGTTCTCCATGTCCGGTAGCGGCTCACCGCGCTCACCGTAGGTGTGCAACCACACAACCTGCTTGCCGAGCTGAACAGCGCGTTCCCAGAGCTCCGGGTCAGCGGTGAGAGGCACACGAATACCCGCCTGCTGGAGCGGCTCGTCAAAGGTGCGCACGTAGCCGGGGTGTCCGGTGAGCGCCGCCAGGTAGTAGACGAGGTCACCCGGGGCATTGTCACCGAAGCGTTCACGTAGCATTTGCGAGGCAGATTTGGTGAGGTTCGGGGTGCCGCCAGTCGTTAGTGTTGGATGAGCACGACCACCACGATTATTGAAGGCATTCATATCCGGGATGAGGGCATCGAAGTACAGCCCAGGTCCTGCTTGTGGGTGGCGTGCGTGCTGTTCCACAATAAAAATCTGCCCGGGAACGCGATGCTCCCATAGTTTGGGGCGGGGCATATCGGCAAGACGTGCATCAGCCAGAATATACTGTCGGTCAAAGGAGCGATACCCCACCTGCACAATATTCGGCGTATCAGGAATGAGCTCGCGTGCAATCTGGTCATTCAGACTTTCGAGACTTCCCTGGAATGTGTCTTTCCCAGGAAGCGGCTTCTTGCCCTCCGTAATTTTGGTATCACGCGTTTCTTTGAACCGTTCAGCACGTACTTCTAGATCATTACCTTCGATGAGTTCCGCCCAGCGTTCCTGTAGTACGCTCTCCGAGGGAGCATAAACCCAGGTCTTATTAGGTTTCACACCGGGGAAGCAGCTGGCATAGAAATCAGGCAATTCAGGGTAGCTATCCCAGTCACCACCCGCTTCGGGAGCGAATTTATCGCCCCAGCCAGAACGCGCCGGTTCAAACTCTGCACCGTCCAGGTCGAGAGTAGCAAGAGCCTGCATTTTCTCCGCAAAGGTACCGTGCAGGGCAACGTAGCGAATATCTGCGGGGGTTTCCTCATCGGTATTTTCTTCACGCAAAAACAGGGCAATAGACACCGGAGTCTCAATAGCAAAGACAGCGTTCTTTGCTGGCGGGCGCTTGCCCTCGGGGGTCACGTTAATAATCCATCCGCGGCTGGAGGAACGGCGAATGTACTCACGCATACCCGCAAAACCGGGCCCGTGCAGATAACCGTCTGCGGTAATAAAGCAGACCACACCCGCACGCTGAGCACTATCGGGCTGACCCTCCAGAGCACGGAAAGAATCTTCAAAAACCTTCCAGAAAGCCCAGCGCCAGAAGTAGACGTAAAGGTTCTTCAACACGTACTCATACTTACCCATACCCGGTGCACGGAAGTCATCCAGAATGGGGGAGGCAACATCGGGAGAGCGGAAGCCCGACTCCACCCAGCCGCCCATTCCCTCCGCCTTATCCTTATACGGCGGGTTACCAATGCACACCTGAATGGGTACCTCACGCTTCACCCTAGTTGCTTTATTCGACAACTGAGAAAGCAGACGCAGAGTATTACCGTTCACCGGCTTCTGCTTAGCGTAGGGGTCGCTCAGAGTATCCGCCACATAGAGATTCAGGCCGTCCTCAGGAACGTCACCACCCATCTCCCTAAGAGTCTGGTTCAGGCGAAGCTCAGCCACAGAGAAAGGACCCGACTGCAACTCAAAACCGTACAGGTTATTAGCCAGACGATTCAGAGCACGAGTACGCGCGGCGGGAGCCAGGCTTTCTGTCTTCGCTACCTGATGCATCACCGATAGAGGATAGGTGCCGGTACCCATCGCCGGGTCAATCACGGACACACCCTCACTCGCCAGACCGTGCTCCTTGCCCAGATAGGTGCGCAGAGCGTCATCCACCAGGCGTACCATCTGGTCCACCACCTCAACGGGGGTGTAGTAGCTACCGGTCTTCTTACGCTGTTCCGGGTTATAGACCTTCAGGAAGTGTTCGTAGAGGTGCAGATACACATCTGACTTGCCGCCAGAAATATCAGACCAGGAGGCGGCACCCATGACACGCACAATCACGGCTAGAGCGTTATACAGGGAGCTCTTCTCATCCAGATGCTCGGTCAGCAGACCCAGCGCATTACCCAGCAGACCGTGCTGAGAACGCAGACGACCCGCCATAGTCGAGAACGTCTCAAGGCTCAGGTCGTGACCCTCCGAGAGAGCAACCACCAGTGAGAACACCACCGTCTGCGCAAAGCTATCGGCAAACTCTTCATTACTGGTACTCGGGGCGAGAGTATCACGCCAATCCTTACGCAAACCCACCAGCGGGGGAGGAATCACAAAATCTTCCTCGCCCTTCTTCTTAGCTTTCGCCTGCTCCGCTTTATAGGTCTTCTCCTGCGCGGAAAGACCCAAAAGCATCTCTTCACGCAACAAAGCCGCAAGGGGAGCGAGAGTTTCCACCAACTGGTCGGCACTCGTAATCGGGGCGGGAACCCAACGCAAAAAGTTGAGGAAGAACGTCGCCAGAGCATCCGGTGCGCTCAGCGTGCCATGGCCGCTAAAAGAACCATGCATATGCACCGCGTCGTACCCGGTGCTCGTCAGCACCGGTTCGCCATAACGATACAGGCGCCATTCCGTGCCGTTAGTGTACAAAAGGTTAGGAAGGTTGCGCAGGCGCTGCCACTGCTTATACTCGTGGCTCTTCTTAGCGAAAGAAGCGGGGTCAATGTTCTTACCCGGAGCCTTAAGCTCCACATAGCCAGTCAAAACACCATCGACCATGATGGCGTAATCAGGGCGAACTAGACCCTCAGAAACTAGACCCCCCCCCCGCGGTTTTCAGCGAGGTTTCACGGACGGTCACAACCTTCATCGAATGCAAAGCGCCAAAGTCCTGCAACAGGGTAGCGACCGGGTTCGTCAGCTGAGCCTCCGGTTCACCATCCCCAACGCGCAGATTCTCCCGCACCTGCCTGCCGAACTCGGCAATTAGTGAGTTGAAATCAGTCACAATACTCTTTCCTTTGCCCCATATTCTTGGGCACTAAGGTGTTTCTGCCCGCCAAGGATTCTGGCGAACTCTCCTCAAGTCTAACCAAAAATGAGTACCGCTCATTGCTCAGTGGTCATCGCTCCATCCATGCCGTCGCCCTATCACGCTTGCGGGGGAACACGCCACAGCCGATTTGCAGACTCCGCTAAAATAGAAAAGGACTTTTTCCGTCCCGCGGTTCGCCGCAAAGCGCGAACAGCACAGACTGACCCAAACCCGAGGAGAATCACCCCGTGAGCAGCGGCACCCACACCCCCACCGGCGCAATCAACCGCCGCGGCCCCTTCCGCCCCGGCGAGCGCGTCCAGATCACTGACGAACGCGGCCGCATCACCACCATCACCCTCGCCGAAGGCGGCGAATACCACTCCCACAAGGGCTTCCTCAAGCATGACGACCTCATCGGCGCACCCGAAGGCACCGTCATCGCCAACACTCACGGCATCCTCTACCAGGCGCTGCGCCCCCTCTACAAGGACTTCGTGCTCTCCATGCCGCGCGGCGCAGCCGTCGTCTACCCCAAGGACGCCGCCCAGATCATCGTCAAGGCAGACATCTTCCCCGGCGCACGCGTCGTCGAGGCAGGCGTCGGTTCCGGTGCACTGTCCATCGCGCTGCTGCGTGCGGTCGGCGACTACGGTTGCGTGCACTCCTTCGAACGTCGTGAAGAGTTCGCAGACGTCGCCCGCGGCAACATCGAGACCATGTTCGGTGGACCCCACCCGGCGTGGAAGCTGAGCATCGGCGACCTGCAGGACACCCTGCCGCAGGTTGAAGAGCCCGGCAGCGTCGACCGCGTCGTACTCGACATGCTCGCACCCTGGGAGTGCCTGGACGCCGTAGCGGAGGCGCTCGCACCCGGCGGCGTGCTCATCTGCTACGTTGCGACCGTGACCCAGATGTCCCGCCTGGTTGAGGGCATGCGCCTGGACGGCCGCTTCACCGAACCCGAATGTGACGAAACCATTGTTCGCGGCTGGCACGTGGAGGGCCTGGCGGTCCGCCCCGACCACCGCATGGTGGCGCACACCGCGTTCCTGGTTGTGGCTCGTCGCCTGGCTGACGGTGCGGTACGCCTGGCACCGAAGCGTCGCGCGTCCAAGACTGACTTCTCTGAAGAGGATATGAACGCGTGGATTCCCATGAACGTGGGTGAGCGTGAGGTGACCGATAAGAAGATTCGCCGCGCCGCACGCGATGCGAAGAACCTCGCCGCTCACGCCGCACGCGCGAACGAGATTGCGCTGGAACAAAACGGTACCGCGCAGAACGCCATGGAGTCTGAGCAGAACAACGGCGCAGCAGCTGAGGCGACTGAATCTGCCGAATAATTTGAACCACTGACCTGCGGGGGCACGGGCGTTGCCTGGAGCCCCCGCAGTGCACTCACCGGGCTACCCGCACCGCCCATTACGCGCCGGGGAGCCTACCACACAGGACGAACAGCTAAAGGAGCTACCGTGTCCACCCACGAATCTGCAGATCAGGCAGGAACCCCCCAGTACGGCACCGCCCATAGTGCAGCCAGCGCGGCACCGCACTACTCGGCTGCTTTCGGGGCGACCTCCCTGCCCGGCAGTCAGCCCGTCAGCGCGCAGGAGTATGACGCCGTGCTGCGTCGACTCTCCGCGGCGGAGGCAACCCGCGACAATATGAGCCGACAGATTCGTGGTGCGGGGGAGAAGAACCGCAAGCTCGTTGAGGCAATCACCAGCATGCGCTACCAGGTGGAGCGTCTGCGCGCCTCCCTGTCGCAGAACGTCATGCCGCCGCTGAATTCGGCGATTGTGCTGGCGGTGCATGAGGGGCAGACCATGACCTACGAGCAGGTCGCAGACGATAAGACCCCCGCCGAGATTGACACCTACCTGGACGTTCAGGTGAGCGGCCGTATGATGCGTATTCCCGTATCCCCGCTCATCGACCTGTCCACGCTGACCCCCGGCATGACCGTGCTGCTCAACGACAAGACGGAGGCGGTGCTCGCCCTGGACACCGAACCCTTCGGTGACGTGGTGACCGTGCGCGAGGTGCTGGATGAGCAGCGCGTGCTGGTTGATACGTCCTCGGGTGCTCAGCAGGTGGCGCGTGTGGCTGGTTCCCTCGACATTGAGCAGCTGCGCACCGGCGACGCGGTCACCCTCGACACGCGCACCCGCATGATTACCTCGCAGGTGCCCGCCTCCCGCTCGCAGGAGCTGGTTCTGGAAGAGATCCCGGACGTCACCTACGAGCAGATTGGTGGCCTGGGCGCGCAGATTGAGCAGATCCGCGACGCGGTGGAGCTGCCGTACCTGCACCCCGAGATTTTTGAGCGCTACCACCTGGCGCCGCCCAAGGGCATTCTGCTGTACGGTCCTCCCGGTAACGGTAAGACCATGATTGCTAAGGCTGTGGCGAACTCCCTGGCGGCTCGTGCGGCTGCGCTGAACCCGGGTTCGGCTACTCGCGGCTACTTCTTGAACATTAAGGGCCCCGAGCTGCTGGATAAGTTCGTCGGTGAGACGGAGCGCCAGATCCGCGATATTTTCGTTGCCGCCCGTGAGAAGGCGGAGGCGGGTCACCCGGTCGTCGTGTTCTTTGACGAGATGGAGTCGCTGTTCCGTATGCGCGGTTCGGGTCGTTCCTCCGATATTGAGACGACCATCGTGCCGCAGCTGCTCGCCGAAATTGACGGTGTGGAGTCGCTGCAGAACGTCATCGTCATTGGTGCGACCAACCGTGAAGACCTCATTGATGCCGCGGTGATGCGCCCGGGCCGACTCGACCTAAAGATTCGCATTAACCGCCCGGATGCCGCCGGTGCGGCAGAGATTTTCGGCCTGTACCTGACCGAGGACCTACCCCTGGACGCTGCGGAGGTGGCAGCCGCCGGCTCGACCCGCGCCGCCCTGACCGCGATGATTGCGGCGGCGACAGGTCAGCTGTACGCGCGCACCCCCTCCACGGCATACGCTGTGGCGACCGTGGATTCTTCCATGGTCGTTGGTTCTGGCGCGAGCGCGAACCTGTCCACTCACACGCTATACCGCGGCGATTTCGCTTCGGGTGCGGTGATTCGCAATATTGTGGACCGCGCGAAGAAGGCGGCGATTAAGGAGCAGCTGCAGGCGCTGACCACCGGCGCGGACGCTTCGAGCGTGGGTATTGGTACCCGCCACCTGCTGGAGGCGGTACGCGCCGAGTTTGAGGATCAGGTGGACTTGCCGCCGCTGCCCGATATTGAGGATGCGCTCACCGTCGCCGGCGTGCGTGGCCGTCTGGTGTCGGTGGAGCCGCCGCGCTAAACCGCGCTACAAGCATGAGCCGGGCGGCGCTCACCGCGCACTCAGCCCACACCGCGCGCTTATCCCGCACTAACCTCAGTATTACCGCAGGTCCAGAGCCTTTAGATGGTATAGAACTTTTCAGGAGAACCCCATGAACTCCACCCCCAGCTACGGCGTGCATCGCATTATGGGTGCCGAAACCGAGTACGGCGTCATCGCCCCCTCCGCGCCGGGCACCAACCCGACCGTGCTGTCCGCACTGGTGGTCAACACCTACGCCAAGCTTGCGTTCCGCCGCGGCGCCGCTTTCCGTGAGCAGCTACAGCGCCGCGCCCTGGCGGATGAGCTGACCGCCGAGCAGGTACGCCAGGCAGAGAACTACTCGACTGCCACCCCGGAAGGTCAGTGGCTGGGTGAGTCCGAGTCGCCGCTGCGTGATGCCTTCGGGCAGGTTCAGGACGCCTCCACCGCCCACTCGAGCCAGATGACGCACACCCGCACCGAGCTGACCAGCGAAGATATCGCCCTGGAGATTATGCGTGAGGCGGGTGTTCAGGCACCGGGTGAGCCCGCCGAGCCGCGTAGCGCACTGGATGCGCTCGCCGGTGTGCACGGTCGCGGTGGTTTCCCGGAGCGCCTGGATTGGGATCGCGTGACCATGAACGCGATTCTGCCCAATGGTGCGCGCCTGTATGTGGATCACGCGCATCCGGAGTATTCGTCGCCGGAGGTTCTGACCCCCGCCGATGCGGTGCTCTATGACGCTGCCGGTGACGCGCTGGCGTACGAGTCGCTGGTGGAGCTGGGCAACCACGCGCAGGATTTGCCGCAGGTGAAGCTGTACAAGAACAACACCGACTCGAAGGGCCAGTCGTACGGCGCCCACGAAAACTACCTGATCAGCCGTGATGTTCCGTTCGAGCAGGTTGCGGATGCGCTCCTGCCGTTCTTTGCAACCCGCGCGATTTTTACGGGTGCAGGCCGTGTGGGTATTGGTACGCACGGTGAGGTTCCGGGTTTTCAGATTAGTTCGCGTGCTGATTTCTTTGAGCGCACGATTGGTCTGGAGACCACGATTCGCCGCCCGATTGTGAATACGCGCGATGAGCCGCATGCGGATGAGTCGAAGTACCGCCGCCTGCACGTGATTCCGGCGGATGCGAACATGTCGCACTATTCGAACCTGTTGAAGTTTGGTACGGCGGCGCTGGTGATGAACCTGATTGAGTCTCATAGCAAGCAGCATCCGGTGTTGCCGGGTGTGCGCCTGTCCGATCCGGTGGCGGCGATGCACGCGGTCAGCCACGATTTGTCGCTGTCGGTTCAGCTGCCGTTGGCGCCGTCTTCGGCAACCCTGCCGAACCCGGTGTCCACGAGCGGTTCGGCGAGCGCCCTGCAGATTCAGCGCGCCTACTATGAGGCATCCCGTGCGCATGAGGAGTCGAACCCGGCGGGTGTGGATGCTGCGACCGCGCAGATTCTTGATTTGTGGGGTGAGGTTCTGGATGCTCTGGAAACCAACCCGCTCTCGCTGACGGATCGTCTGGATTGGGTGGCGAAGTATGCGCTGGTGCGCGGCTATGTCGCTCAGGGCGTAGATTATGCGAATCCGAAGTTGAAGGCGTTGGATTTGCAGTACGCTGATATTGACCCGTCGAAGAGCCTGTATCACCGTCTGGTGGCGCGTGGCCGTATGCGCACGCTGTTCTCTGCCGAGCAGGTGGAGCGTGCGACGACTGAGCCGCCGCGTGAGACGCGTGCGTTTTTGCGTGGCACGTTGATGGCGCGTTGGCCGGAGGAGATTCTCGGTATTAACTGGGATACGGTGTCGTGCCGTGGCCGCTATTCGAAGGATCTGACTCGTTTTACGATGATGGAGCCGACCCGGTACGGTGCCGCCGAGGTGGAGCCGCTGCTGGATGAGGTGAACCATTCGGATGAGCTGCTGAACCGCCTGCGCTAGTACGCTAGTGGCACCTCACCATCCCTAAACCCACATCAACTCACATTCTTCCCCGGGGTGAATACCCCCATTTGGAAGAGTGAAAACCACATAGCCCACAGGTAGGGTGCAGTAAGACCGGGGTACCAAAACCCTTACACCCCGCACCCGAACCCACTCAAAACTTATTTGTCCACAACCGAAAACCCCTTGAGGAGAGAACCATGAGCCGCGAACGCATCAGCGCACAGCAGACCGAAATCACCGCAGCCGAGCAGGAGCAGGAACTGACTCTCGCCGCCTCGCACGTGGTGTCTGACGTGAGCGAGGTTGACGACCTGCTCGACGAAATTGACGGCCTGCTCGCTGAGAACGCTGAAGACTTCGTCACCGGCTTCGTCCAGAAGGGCGGCGAGTAACCGGCACGCCCCGCGCCGGGTCAGCATCATGGAACACCGTATTTTCGGCATTGAAAGCGAATTCGGGCTCAGCTACGTCCCGCACGGGCTCGGTCGGCTGAGCATCGAAGAGTCCGCCGCCGCCCTTTTCAAGCCCGTCCTGGATCAGTGGCGTTCAACGAACGTCTTCCTGCCCAACGGCGGTAGGCTCTACCTTGACGTGGGTTCGCACCCCGAGTACGCCTCCGCCGAATGCGGCAGCATTGACGAACTGCTCGCGCAGGAACGCGCCGGTGAGCTGCTTTTCGCTGATCTGGCGCGTACCGCCCGCAAGCGCCTGCTCGCAGGATCGGAGGGCCGCCCCCTCGACGGTGAACTGTACCTGTTCAAGAACAACGTGGATTCGGCGGGCAACTCCTACGGCAGCCACGAGAACTACCTGATCAGCCGCAAACTGCAGTTCAACGACCTGATTGCCCAGCTCGTGCCGTTCCTGGTGACCCGCCAGATTCTGGTGGGTGCCGGTAAGACCCACCCGAACGGTGGCCCGGTGCCCGGTTCGACCGACCCGGCGTCCAGCACGGGTGTGCCCTCGTATTCGTTCTCGCAGCGTGCCGACCATATTTGGGAGGCGGCGTCCACCTCGACCTCGCGCGCTCGCCCACTCATTAACACGCGCGATGAGCCGCATGCGGACGCTTCGAAGTTCCGCCGCATGCACGTCATTAATGGCGATTCGAATATGGCGGAGCCGACGACCCTGCTGAAGATTGCCAGCACCGACCTGGTGTTGCGCATGTTGGAGGACCGCTTCCCGGTCACGAGCCTGGATATTGTGTCTGTTCCGGCGGCTCTGCGCGCTATCAGCCACGATCTGACCGGCACCGCGACCTTCGAAACCACGGACGGTAAGCATTACACGGCGTTGAGCGTTCAGCGTCACTACCTGGATGCGGCACGCCAGTACGTGCAGCAGTACGGCGCGCACCACCGCCACGTGGAATACGCCCTGGACCTGTGGCAGCGCACCCTGGACGCTATCGAGTCCGGCGACTACAGCAGCATTGATACTGAGATTGACTGGGCGATTAAGAAGAAGCTTCTGGATGCGTACATTGCCCGCGCCCGCGCGGCTGGTCAGCCTGCCGATTATGCGAGCGCCCGCATCCGTCAGCTGGATTTGGCGTACCACGACATCGACCCGGAGCGTAGTGTCTTCCACGCGCTGGTTCGTCGCGGTGCGGTCAAGCGCATCCTGCCTGAGGGTGCCGCGGAGGCGGCGAAGACTCAGCCGCCGAACACTCGCGCCCTGCAGCGTTCGCGTTTCATTAACGCGGCGGTTGCGGCGGGGGAGCAGTTCACCGTGGATTGGGTGCACTTGAAGCTCAATGCCTACCCGCAGCACACGCTGGTGTGCAAGGACCCGTTCGCTACCGGCAGTGAGGAGCTGGAGGAGGTGCTGAGCCTGCTGGCGTCTAAGGCGCGTCAGCATCAGGAGGCGGCATTCCCGCCACCCTGCTAATCAACAGCACTGCTAAACAGCTCCGCTAGAAATGCTCTGACGAGGGGAAACCCGCCGGCGGTCGGGGTTGTAGACCTTCGGGAACACCCCGGCCGCAACACAGCTTGAACACAGCTACGTGCCGTAGCATAAAACAGCTAAACCTATACCTGTAAACTGTTCTGTGGCACACGGGCACTCACACGCCCCACTCTCACAGAAAACCCCAGAGGATAACACTATGACCAAACGCTCTAAGCTCACTATTTTCGGTGCCAGCGCGGCAGCTCTCGCGCTCGCACTGTCTGCATGTGGCGCACAGTCCTCCAATAACGGCGACCTGTCCAAGGTGCAGTACACCCTGAAGAATGCGACCGCTGAGCCTGAGGCGTCCTTCGCGACTCCTTTCGCCGCTTCTAGCCCTTCCGCGTACGTGATTGAGGAAGGTAACGGCGACTCCATCAACGATGGTGACTACGTGCTCGTTGAGGCTGCCGTGTTCAAGGGCACCGACGGCAAGCTTAACGGTTCCACTTACTCCAGCGAGCCGATTCTGCTGCCGATTAACGATCAGCTGAAGCAGGCTGCACCGCAGGTGTACGAAACCCTCAAGAAGATTAAGGTTGGCGGTTCTTTCTCGTACACCACCAACGTTCTGCAGCAGCGTAGCACCGCGGGCGTGACCACTACGACCGCTTCGCCCGGTACCGCAACTAACGTTGAGGTGTACACCGTGAAGACGAAGTTGCCCAAGTACGCAACCGGTAAGGCTGTTGAGGCTGACCCGTCGCTGCCGTCCTTCACTCTGGATGAGTCCACCGGCAAGGCTGAGATTAAGCTGCCCGATAATAAGCCTGAAGTCACCGAGCTGGTTTCGAAGAACCTCATTGAGGGCGAGGGCGCTGAGGTCAAGGAAACCGACACCGTGTACGTGCGTTACATTGGCGTGCAGTACTCCGACGGTAAGGTCGTTGACGGCAACTACGACGCCGCCACCCCGATGGGCATCTCCCTGCAGGGCGTTATCAAGGGCTGGACTCAGGGCTTGAAGGGTAAGAAGGTCGGCTCCCGTGTTGAGCTGGTCATCCCGGCTGATTTGGCGTACGGTAACGACACCGGCGGTTCCAAGCCTTCGGGCACCTTGGTGTTCGTGGTTGATATTCTGGGGGCGGAGGAGAACCCGCAGACCCTGCAGCGTGCTCAGGCAGCTTCTAGCGCGGCCGCTGCGGAGGCGAGCGCCTCGGCAACCGCTTCTGCGACCGCAACCCCGGCGGCTACCGCTTCGGCTACCGCGCAGTAGCCCGGTACCCATATTTTCGGTACCCACATTTTTATTTCGCGCTCGCCGCTTATATGACGTAGGCGGCGGGCGCACCCACTATTTCGATTCATTTCGAACCAATCAAAGGAGACACCCATGTCTTTCGGTCAGCGTAACCTCGACCGCGAAAAGCCCGAAATCGATTTCCCCGAGGGCGACGCCCCCACCGAGCTGGTCATCACCGACCTGATCGAGGGTGCTGGCGCTGAGGTTGTTCCCGGCTCCCGCGTGCTCACCCACTACGTTGGTGTGGCATTCTCCACCGGTGAAGAGTTCGACGCGTCCTGGAACCGCGGCGAGCCGCTGCCGTTCCAGGTGGGCGTTGGCCAGGTTATCCGCGGTTGGGATGAGGGTCTGCTCGGTATGAAGGTCGGCGGCCGTCGTCGCCTGGAGATTCCCGCCGACATGGCGTACGGTGACCGCGGCGCTGGTTCGGTCATTAAGCCCGGTGAGTCCCTGATTTTCGTGGTGGACCTGCTGGACGTCCGCTAAGGACTAGCCAGGTTCTCGCATTTCTCGCGTAAGAGACACGTGGCCCGGTGCTTTCTCCCGCTGGTGGGAGGGGGCACCGGGCTTTTGCGTACCGGACTATAGGTGCGCCCGCGTATTCCTCCCGCAGCCACCCCATGCGCTGAACCGCCCCATACGCTAAGTAAGTGCCGCGGAACACACACGGTATGATGGAATCATGTCCACCGCAGCTCAGCTTTTCATGACTCTTCACCGCCTCGCCACCGCCGCCGAGGCACGCGACACCGCAACCCGAACCCAGGGCATCAGCCGCAACGAGCTACTGACCTTGCTCGGCATTAGCACGCGCGCTAACGGCTCCCTCAGCGAGTCCCAGGAACGCGCCTTTGAACGAGCCAAGCAGACCCTGCGTGATGCCGGCGCGCGCATCACCCACGTGACCACGGATCTGGGGGAGCGCTACCGCCTCGAACCCAGCAACGCCGCAAAGCTGCCCGCCTGGAACCCCACCGCCGAGGAGTTCCGCCTCATCAACACGATTCTGCGCGGCTGGGAAGGCACCGAACTGCAGGATGACGCCTACCGCATCCTGCGTAAGATTGCGCTCACGAGCGAGAACCTCACCGACGAGGCGCTCGCCGCCGCGAAGATTCAGGACCCGAAGACCTGCAAGCGTCAGCGCGCGAAGAACCTGTACACCTACCGCGAGCCCCTTCAGCGCATTTACTTTAGCGATAACCCGCACCTGAATGAGCTGTTCACCGCCTATGCGGAGCGTAAGACGGTCACGTTTACCTATCAGACGGCTGCCGGTGCGACCCGCGTGCAGGAGAAGGTCAGTGTTGCCGGTATTGGTTACCGTTACGGCACCTGGTATTTTGTCGGCTACTACACTGAGAGCTCGGAGCGTAAGGAGTACACGTTCCGTGCCAGCCGTATTCAGAAGCTCACGATGCTTTCGCGTATCGATTCGACCCCCATCAACGCGACGTTTAACGCCAAGAACTGGCTTGAAGACATTAAGGGCTACGAAGAGAGCCTGATTGTTGCCGAGGTCAGCGCCGATTCCACGCGTTCGGAGCCCTTCACCGTGCCTTCGTACGGCACGATTGATAGTGCTGTGGCGGCGACCAGCTACAGCTGCGTGATTGAGCCGCCCGAGGAATCGGAGGCTGCCTCTACCCGCCAGCGTGACAGCTATGCCGCCCAGCAGCAGCTGTTGCGCACCCTCACCGACCTGCACAGCGGCGCGGTCGAGGATCCCGGCACCTGGAGCAAAATCGACCAGCGTAACCGCAATAATGTCCTTGATGCCCTCGTCGACCTGCTCCTGGGTCTGCACCGTGCCGACCGCTGGGCGAGCACCCACGGTGAAGAGCCCATGCCGTTGAACCAGCTCAACGCCCTCTACAGCGTGGACACCGACAAAAACCGCGACCTCGGTAAGACCATTATTCCCGAGATTTTCGCGCAGGTAGATACCGTTCCCTTCGATTCTGATCCCAAGGACCCGGACGCGCTCAAGCCCAGCTACATTAACCTGCTGCCGGACTTTGGCGGCGCCACCCCGCACACGCTGCTGAACTACGCGCGCCTTACTGACACTGAGCTCGCCATTCTCGTCTTTACCCTCTCTGCCGCAGATATTCTGCACCCGGCGGATGCGCGTCTGGGCAGTATCCGTGCGGCGCTCGCCGTCGCCTACCCGAACGCGCCCGTCTATGCGCAGCACCTGTGCTTCGCCCCGGAGGAGCCTCTGCTGCAGGAGGCGACTGCCGCCCTGAGCAGCGGCAACGCCGTGACCATTGGTTACGGTACCTCTGAGCGTGCCGCGGATCGTCTGGTGGATCCGTATGCGCTGGTGTTGCACCGCGACCACATGTACCTGCATGCGTGGTGCCGTACCGCTGAGGAACGCTACTATGCGGCGCGCGGTGAAGAGGTACCCGCGCAGGTACCTGAGGCTTTTGCTCACGCAGCCACCGGCGAGGCAGCGAACAGTGCCGACAGTGAGGCGGGGGAGAAGGAACCCACCTTCTGGCGTAACTTCCGCCTCACCCGCATCAACCACATTCAGGAGGCGGGCGCGGGTCGTACCCACCCGGTCACCGGTGACACCGTGCCAAACTGGCACGCTCAGCAGCACAGCACTCAGACCAACCCGTTCGCTGAGTTGCGGATTCACCCGACCGAGCACATTCCCAGCGGTGAGCCGCTCGATACTCTCACTGCAACGTACATGCGTCGAAGCACCCACCACGTGAAGAAGGCTTCACGCACCCAGTACGTGCGCATCCACTACTACAACAACGCCCACGGCGCTGGCGATAAGAACATCCTCGACACCGTCATCGCACACCGAGGTGCCCTCGAACTGGTCGGCCCTGCGCACCTGCGCGCGGCGCTGCTTGACCAGTTGCAAACCCTCAACGCGAGTAGCCGCAGGGGTGCGCCCGCAGGTGTGCCCGCAGAAAAATAGAACTTCACCCACAAGCAAAAACGCCCTAAAAACCCATCTAAGGCGCCAAAACATTAACCTAAAACTTGTATAATGGTGCTCATGTCTTGGTGGTTCTGGATTTTGCTATGGGGCGCGCTCATCATCTGCTCGCTCCTCTATTTGGCATGGTTCACCTACAAAGCACTCACTCGCGGTTTCACACTCCTTGACGAAACCGTAACCTGGGTCGAGTCAATCGAGGGACAATTCGACGCAGCGCAAGCGAACGCAAGCCGAAAACTCCCGCGAGACACCACCCTCGGGGTATTCACACCCATCACTGAGGCATACAATAACTACGAACAAGGTAAGCAGACACGCAGGTCTGAGCGGATCAAGCGACGGGTCTCCCGACGAGATCGACTCGGCCAACCTCAAAACATCGGAGACCTGCTCTAACA
>NZ_CAUOUU010000003.1:0-208606 GCF_963507905.1 uncultured Rothia sp.
TCCAGCGGTCGGAAAAGGGGGTTTGGGGCCCCGCCACGGGGGGGGGCCCCCCCCCACCCCCCCCCCCCCCCCCATACTGGGTCGGGTTACTAGTCATACAAAACTAAAAACCAATTCTAAATATTAACAATCTTCCTACTAAATCATTTTCATAGTTCGAACAAGCTATCCTGAACAACAACATCTGTTCTCATGCATCTAGGCCAAATCTCTATACCTAATTCATTACATATATTTCGTGGAATCTTATCCACAACAATGGCAACAGACATTTTTGCACGAGTCACAGCAACATAGAAAGAAGATGCCGAATTATCACTAAAATACTCCTTCTTTTCAATAAATTTTTTTATTGGCTTTGTGGCCATAATTGCGACTCTTTCATACGTTCGCCCTTTTGATACACCTATATTTATAGGATTCCACTCGGGATCACAGGGTATAGCCTTGCTATGCCGCAAGACAACAGGAGAATATAAATTTAAATAGTCTTGGAAATCTTTTTCACAAACAACAAAAACACCCTTATGATTGCCATTATAAATATATCTAGATTGCGTAGGTGGGAATCCCATCTTAGAGTCAAATATTTGATCAGAAAAGGATGCTATTTCCTGCGCGCAACGATATGTATAGTCGCGATGCTCAATTTTTAAGAGCCCCTGGTTTACCTTTCCCCGATACCAATCGAGGACCTTTATCCCAGAATATTTTTTATTCTTATTGGACATCCTACTAGTACTGAGTAAAGCTTGACGAACATCCCCAACAAGCAATAACTGATACCCATCAAAGCCACTTTTTTGAATACCATTATCAAGCAATTTATCAATAACCTCCAATCCGAATTTATTGATATCTTGAACTTCATCAATAAGGATCAAATCAAATATTTTATTTAGACGGTTTTGAACTTTTCCGCCTGAAACCTTAATTATTTCAAACGACAGTTCCTCGAGAAACTCTCTGTGAATCTTTAAATCCTTTGTAAAATATCTCTCAGGAGATGTTTTTTTATGCGTACGCATCATGTTGCCAGTCATATCTTTACCTTCCGGATAATAAAACCCAGAAATTTTTTGCCCAGGAAATAATAGTGGAAGATATGGGCGAACGATTTGATTAATAAGAAACTCATACCACCCAAAAACTTTAGGCTGCTTACCTGAGCCGCAAACCGAGAGCAATCTACTGCGCAACTCATCTTGCCCACTGACAGTATATGTAATAACCGCCAGTTCTTTCAGGCTGCTATTATCTCGACATGTTTCAGCTATATATTGGGTTTTTCCAGACCCAGCGCATGCATGAATAAATTTATGCATCTATTTCTCCACACAACCCAAATTCTATAGAATTTTCCACTCCGCACATACGAGATAAATCATAAATCGCGCTCATAATATAATCTGGAGGAGTTAAAGTTCCTTCCATACCAGCAAGCTCAATTGCCGACATAGTCTTATGCTTTTTCATATTATCTGGCGAAAAACCAGACAACAACTTTACATTAAAGTGATGGACCTGATTTTCAAGAGTATGCCCACATGCAGGGTCACCAATATACATTTTTCTCTTTTCGCCTTCGAGGAAATCATCAATTTTACGAGTCCAATAATCGCTACTTTCCCCATCGTTATCTCGAAGAGCATATAGTTGTCGATTCATTTTACTCGCAAGCTCAAAACATCTAGCAAAAGATGTTCCGCCGATTGACATAACATCAACCCCCAGAGATTCTGGCGTTTTACCAGTTTGATCCCTAAACATTCGATTAAATAGAATCTCATCACTTGGCCCTTCAACTATGATAATTTTATCCGCCAATACAAGCCTCAGAGTATCAAATCCTGAAATTTTTTTATAATAAAGAATAGTATTTTCGCTGAGGCTATTAAATTTTGTAGACTGGCCATCAGATAACAGGATGAGCCTATCAAGACCAAGCCTATTCAATACAAATGGACTGTGAGTTGTTATAAATACTTGGCGATTTCCAGCCAAGCCCTCTATGATATCCAGCAGCTCTCGTAGGCGAGTATGAGATAGATGATTTTCTGGTTCTTCCAAGAAAATAAACTTCACCAATTCATCAGAACCCAACAAAGAAAGTCTCGTCTTCGCCATAATTTGAGACCCTTGCCCAGCCATAGAAAACGGCATATCATCAATGCTCGGAATTATCGCAGAATCCCACGAAGAGGTTTTAGATTCATTCACCTGGATTCCTATAACTCCACGAGTCGAATTGTTTTGCCTAGCATCTTCTCTGATTTTTACATTTATGCCTTCCAAGACACTTTTAGTAATGCCATGTCGAGCTTTTCTGTATTCCAAAGATATGGAGCTTCTTTCTCCATAATTAAGTTTCTCCTCCAGTATCTGCTTAGTGTAATAATCCAGCCCACGAGATGAATAGTAGGACAAAGAATCGATGGATGTAACCCCTAACCCCTTCGGAGTTTTAGATAAAGAACCACCAGAAAAACTAAATCTTTGAATAGAATAATACTCAACTGGAATTATTTGAGGAATATCATCCTGGGAAAAATATGCTTTAATCTCTTCACTATAATCTTCATCTGGGACCGCAACAAAAGAAATTCCAGGACTATCTTCTTTCAACATATTATTCACGCCGCGCAACTCCTGCAATGCACCCTTCGGAACATTAAGATGAACGTCAATTCGTATAGTCGGCAGATCTTCTAAAATTATTGTTCTATTATATTGCAGACCCTTAAATAACTTCTCAACATTTTCCAGGTTGAACCAATATGGGCTGAGTGCTTCGTAGGCGCTTTGGTTATTGATTCTGCCATTTAGACATAACCCCATGGCTTCAAGAACTGTAGTTTTTCCTGAGTCATTCGCCCCAACAAGTATGTTCATACCTGCTCTAGGCTCAAACGTGAAATCTTTAAGTTTCTTATAGCCTTTGATATGAACTTTAGTAATCACTCTAGCTCCTTTGCTAATATCCTGGTCGCTGAGTCTAACTACTCAGCCGGTGTCGGTAAGCCAAATTAGCCCGCCGCATATATGTTCCCACAAGGGTGTTCAAGGCTTCAAGCAGTTTCTTGCTATGTTTGAGACAAAGAAGCCACATGCTGTTCGTACAGCATGTGGCTTCTCGGTATCCAAAGAGGGAGGGGGTTAGGCGTTCAGCTCGCGGAGCCAGCGCGCCGCCTCCGTACCGTAGTAGGTCAGGATGACGTCCGCACCGGCGCGGTGAATCGAACGCAGCGACTCCAACACCACAGCCTTACGGTCAATCCAGCCATTCGCCGCAGCAGCCTCAATCATCGCGTACTCACCCGACACCTGATACGCCGCCACCGGCACCGGCGAAAACTCCGCCACCTCACGCACAATATCCAGGTAGCTACCGGCAGGCTTCACCATCACCATATCCGCGCCCTCCTCCAGGTCAGCGCGCACCTCCAGCAGCGACTCGCGGCGGTTCGCCGGATCCTGCTGATAGGTCTTACGGTCACCCGTGAAGCTGGACTCCACCGCGTCACGGAACGGGCCAAAGAACGCCGAAGCGTACTTCGCCGAATACGCCAGAATCGACACATCCTCAAAGCCAGCCTCGTCCAGGGCTGCGCGCATCGCCGCAATCTGGCCGTCCATCATGCCCGACGGGGACACCGTGTGCGCACCCGCACGCGCCTGCGAAACCGCCATCTTGCAGTACAGCTCCACAGTCTGATCGTTATCCACCACGAGCGTGCCGTGGCCGTCATCAACCAGCACGCCGCAGTGGCCGTGGCTCGTGAACTCATCCAGGCAGGTATCAGCCATAACCACCATGTCATCACCGAACTCCTCACGGCACACCGCAATCGCACGATTCAGGATGCCCTGCGGATCCCAGGCGGTCGAACCGACCTCGTCCTTATCCTCATCGCGGGGAATGCCGAACAGGTCAATGCAGCGGATGCCCGCCTCGTACGCCTCACGCACGGCGGGGATGATGCTCTCCAGGGTGTGCTGGTACTGACCGGGCATCGAACGAATCGGCTGCGGTTCGTCGATGCCGTCGCGAACGAAGAACACCTGAATCAGCTGCGCGGGGCGCAGGGTGGTCTCAGCGACAAGGGAGCGCATAGCTGCGGTGGTGCGCAGGCGGCGCGGGCGGCGGGTGAGGTTCATGATCTCTCCTGAAAACTCGATAAAAATATGTGGTCTTAGATGTGTCTTATTGAGGCCTAGATGAGGGATGCGCCTAAATCAGGGATGCGGCGGCGCGCGCCAAATCCTGCGGTGACGGCGAATCGGCCTGCACATAACGCAGGTTCAGGGCGCGGCATGCGGAGGCGGTACTCGCCCCAATCGCCACCACCGGCGGCACGGACTCAGGCGACACGGATTCAGGCAGCACCGATTCTGGCAGCACCGATTCTGGCGCTAGCGCGGGTGCGCCGTCCAGCAGGGCGTGCAGGCGGGAGGGGGCGGTCACCACCAGCACATCCGGCGCGGGGTTTTCCGTGGCGGGTGAATCTGCGGCATTCCCCTGCACGAGCGCGCGGGCGGCGCTGAGGCTCAGCTCGCCGGGCGCCACCTGCTCGGCGGGCACCATGTCGTAGAGCACGCAGCGGCGGCTCTCCCAGCCCAGGTTTTTGAGGCCTTCACGCAGGGTCGGGCGGGCGTTGGAGCCTTCCAGAACCAGCACGGCGGCGACATCAGCTGCAGGCTTTTCGAACTCCGCGAGCATACCGGCGGCGCTCTGCACCTGCGGCTGAAAATCCGTGCCCAGCCCCAGCTGGGTATGCACGGCGCGGGCGGTTGCCGCCCCCACGCAGGCGATGCGCACTCCCCCACTCGCGCAGGAGCGGGCGAACTGCTCACCCCATAGCTCGGCACAGGCGCGAACCGTGTTGGCGCTTGTGAAGCTCACCCACGCATAGTGACCGGAGGCGAGCGCCTCCAGCGCGACGGCGTGGTCTGCGCCCGGCTCGACGGTGCGTGCCTGCTGCAGCGGTGCGAAGAGTACCCGGCACTCCCCCAGTCCGTTCTGTGCGCATTCTTCGGCGAGGGCGCGTGCGAAGGCGGCACCCTGGGCGGCGGAGCGGGTCAGCAGAACCGTGCGCGGGGATTCAGAACACGAGGCAGACATGACGCCTACTTCAAATCCAATCCGGCAAGGGCTGCAGCGCCCATCTGCAGCAGGTCTTCTGCCACGCGCACGCCCAGGCGTTCGGCGCCGGGCACATCCAGTTCGGCGGTTGCCGAGGTATGGCGCAGCATGTCGGTGCCGTCCGGGGAGGCCACCACGACGTTGAGCACCAGGTCGCCCTCAACCACCTGCGCGTACGCACCGATGGGGGCGGCGCATCCGGCTTCGAGGCGGCGCAGCAGGGCACGTTCGGCGCTGACGGCGAGGCGGGTTTCGTGGTGGTTTGCGGCGATCAGGGCGCGGCCCAGGGCACGGACGGGGCGCGCCACCTCGGGGTCGGTGAGCGCGGCGGGGTCCGGGTTTTCAAACTCGCTTTCGCGCACTTCCAGGGCGAGTGCACCCTGGCCGGGGGCGGGCAGCATGCGGGTGGGGTCCATGTACTCGGTGATGAGTTCTTCCTTGCCCAGGCGCTTCAGACCGGAGACGGCGAGCACCACGGCGTCGCAGTCGCCGCTGCGTTCGGTGCCTACACCGTGGTCGGCTCTTTCGGAAGTTTCGGCGTTCTGGCGGAGCACGACCTGCTTGCCGGCGTGCTCTTCAAGGCCCTTCACGCGGCCGATGCGGGTGCCTACGTTACCGCGAATGTCCACGATTTCAAGGTCGGGACGCAGCGCACGCAGCTGTGCGGCGCGGCGGGGTGAGCCGGTGCCCACGCGGGAGCCGGTGGGCAGGGTGTCCAGGGTCAGGCCGTCGCGTGCCACGAGGGCGTCGCGGGGGTCTTCACGTTTGAGGGTTGCGGCAATAACCAGGCCGGGGCAGGGTGCGGAGGGCAGGTCCTTGAGGGAGTGTACTGCCATGTCCACACGGTTTTCTTCGGAGGCGTTCTCACCGTCGAGCAGACGCTGGCGCAGTGCCGCCGCGAATACGCCGGTGCCGCCGAGGGTTGCCAGGGGTCCGGTGAGCACGTCACCTTCGGTTTTGACGGTGCGCAGGGTGAAGTCCACGACCTCGGCATCTGCGGCGCCGTGGTGTGCCTGGTGTTCGGTGTAGAGGGAGGTGACGGTTTCAGCAGCAATACGGCTTTGGGTCAGGGCGAGAGCAGACCCGCGGGTGCCCAAGATGTACTCGTGATGGCTCATATCTCTCCTTGTCGGTGATGTGTGTGATAGCCCGTAGGCACGTGCGCTCCGACCCGCCCGCACACCCCGGTTAGGGGGTGTTGGGGCGAGCCGGAGCTACAGGGGTGATGTTAGTGGGAGCAACATCCGCCGGAGCCGCATCCACCGGAGCGGCGGGCAGAGGTTTCAGCAACGGTTGCGGCAGAGGCGGCGTCCTCAGAAACGGCGGGCGCGTATTCTGCAACCACCGGCTTCGGTGCGCCACGACCGGGCTTGCAGCAGTCCGGTTCGCACTCGTCGAACCAGCCGTACTGACCGCTCGCGCTCGGGGCGAGGACGCTCTCACGTTCGGGGCGCAGGTCGGCTGAAACGCCGTTCTCCACGCGCTCGGCAATCAGGCGGCGCAGCGACTCAACGTACGCCGGATGCGTGCCGGGGGTGGGGGTGCGCACGGCGACCACGCCCAGGCGCTCGCAGGTGTCCAGCGCCTCGGTGTCCAGGTCCCACTTGACTTCCATGTGGTCGGAGACGAATCCGAGGGGCACCAGCACGACGCCTTCCACGGGGGCTTCGCCGTCCTCCGCCGGGTTGGCGGGGGTGGGTAGCGCCTCCAGGGCGTCGTTGACGTCCGGCTCGAGCCACGGCATGGACGGCGGGCCGGAACGGGACTGGTACACCAGCTCCCACTCGACGTTCTGCAGAAGCTGCGGAGCCTCATCGCGCACCAGCGAAAGCACGGCACGAGCGACCTGCAGGTGCTTCTCCACGTAAGCGGAGCCGCCCTCGTAGTTCACGCCGCGCGGGCCTGCCTCGTTCGCCGCGGAGGTCGGCACCGAGTGGGTGCAGAACATAATCCGCAGGCGCGGGTTCAGCGAACCGCTATCGCGTGCGGCAAGCTGCTCACGCACCGTGGCGAGCCCGTCCTTCAGCCCGTCGGCAAAAGCGCGGGAGAAGCCGGGCACGTCAAAGAACTGACGGATCTTACCCACGTGCACGCGACCTTCCAGCCCGAGCTGCTCGATCGCCACACCGTAGTCTTCACGGTACTGGCGGCAGCTCGAGTAGCCGGGGTAGGCGCTGGTCGCCAGCACGAGCACGTTGCGGTGGCCGTTCTCGTAGGCTTCGGCGAGCACGTCCTTCACGTAGGGCTTCCAGTTGCGGTTCGCCCAGGTGATCGGGATGTGCGGGCCGCGCTCGGCGAGTGCCTGCTGCAGTGCGGCAAGCAGGGCACGGTTCTGCTCGTTAATGGGCGAGACACCGCCGTTGGCGCGGTAGTGGGTGGCGACCTCTTCGAGGCGCTCATCCGGGATACCGCGGCCAGCGGTTACGTTACGCAGGAACGGGATGACGTCCTCCTGCCCCTCGGGGCCACCGAAGGAGGAGAGAATCACCAGGTCGTAAGGGCGCGCCTCTTCGGCACGTTCACGGGTGATGCTGCGTTCGCTTCGGTAGTCGCCGAGGGTCTGCTCGTTGAGCGCGGCGGGGCCGTTGGAGGCGGTGTTCGCCGGGTCGGTGCGGTTGGGTACCACATCGTCCGGCAGGAGCGTGCCGTTGAGGGTTACGCCGTTGTTCGGCTGATGGCTCACGCCAGAACCTCTGCCACTTCGTCTGCGCCGATGCGGCGGCCGGTGTAGAAGGGGGTTTCCTCGCGCACGTGCAGGCGTGCTTCGGTGTTGCGGAAGTGGCGCATCATGTCGACCAGGTCAACGAGCTGGGGTGCTTCGAGGGCGAGGACCCACTCGTAGTCGTTCATGCCGAAGGTTGCCACGGTGTTTGCCAGAATCTGCGGGAAGTCGATTGCCTTCATGCCGTGGTTCTTGAGCATTTCTGCGCGGCGTTCGGGGTTCATGTAGTACCAGTCGTAGGAGCGTACGAAGGGGTAGACGCAGACCCATGCTTCGGGTGCCTTGCCGCGTGCGTAGGCGGGTGCGTGGTTGCGGGTGAATTCTGCTTCGCGGTGTACGCCCATGGTGGACCAGACGATGGTGGTGCCTGCGAAGAGTGCGGTGCGGCGGATCTTGCGGACTGCTGCCTGCAGCTTTTCGGGGCTCTCGCCGTGGGTCCAGATCATGATGTCTGCGTTGTCGCGCATTGCGGAGACGTCGTAGATGCCGCGCAGGGTCACGCCGTCGGCTGCGAGCTGCTCGGCGACCTTCTCGAATTCTGCGCGTGCTTCGTCGGTGTTTGCTTCTGCGGGGCGTGCGCCGGAGCGTGCGAACACGGTGTAGAGGGCGTAGTGCAGGGTTTCGCCTTCTTCGCGGCCGCGACGGTTTTCGTCAGCTGCGGAGTGCTGGACTGCGTAGCCCTTGGGTGCGCCGCCGTAGCCGTGGCCGGGGTGGGTGTAGCTGCCCTGGCCCTGTGCACCGTGTGCGCCGCCGTGGCCGTGTGCTGCGTGATCGTGAGACATTGTGTGTTCCTTTCTTCAGCGAGGGTTCGCTGTGCTGGAGGCGCGGCTTCCGTAGCTGCGCGTTTTCTCAATTTTTGGCTTTGTTGTTGGCTGAGCTGAGTTGTTGGCTGAGCTTCTGCCGTTGCGGTGCCGTCTACTTCGCGGTGGCAACCTTCGGGGAGGTGATGCCTTCCCAGTCTTGTGCGGCGTGGTAGATCAGCTGGTCCATCTGCTCGTAGGTGTCTTTGACGGTGAGGACTAGGCCGGATCCGGCGGCCCAGGAGCCGACGGTGCTGAGGGTTCCGAGTTCGCTGGCGCGTTCGCGGAATTCTTTGACTCGTTCGCGGTGGCCGGGGGTGGAGGCGGGCAGTACGCCGCGCCACCGTACGACGTCCGCGTCGACGAGATTGCGGTGGGTGAGGGCAACATCCATCATGCGGGTGGCATCGCGCAGGGCGAGGGTGATGAGCTGTTCGTCGGCGAGTGCAACTTCGGAGAAGCGGGAGTCTTCGCCGCCGCGGCCGTAGGAGAGGCGCACGACGTGGCGGCCGGGTCCTGCTGCGTCGGCGACCCACTGCCACTTGGCGGTGGCGTGGGTGAGGGCCTTGGCACGGACGGCGGTTGCTTCTTCGGAGACGAGCAGGCCGGTGCCGCGCGGGTGCCTATCCAGGGCAGGGGCGTCAACGACGAGGGTGACGAGGGCGACTTCGGGGCCGGGTTCCAGGGCGGGTAGCGCGGTGGAGACGTGCGGGCCAATGAGTCGGGCTACGGTCGGGCCGTCGGTGGCGACTACCAGGTAGTCGGCGTAGAGGGGGGTGTTTTCGCCGTCGGTGGTGTGGCGCTGGATGATAAACCACTGGCCGGTGGATTCGTCGCGGTCTACGGCGATGACGTCGAATCCGGTGACGATGCGAACACCGGCGGCGTAGAGCTCTTCGACGAGGCGTTCGGAGAGCTGGTTCATGCCGCCGACGATGCCTGCCACCTGAGAGCCTGCCGGTGCTGCGGAGCGGAAGGCTGCCGCTGCTGCGGAGAGGGAGCGGTGCTTACGCAGTGCCGCGCGCAGGCCGGGGATGGTGGCGTCCACGTCGAGCTTGTCGGGGTGGGTGGAGTACACGCCGGAGACGACGGGGGCAACCAGGTTGTCCAGGACCTTCTGGCCCATGCGGATGCGCACGAGCTCGCCGAGGGTCTTTGCGTTTTCGCTGGCGGAGACGGGCAGGAATTTGTCCACCTGGGCGCGGCGCAGACCGTTCTTGCCGATGACGGGAATGAGGGACTTGTCGTTGACGTTGCCGGGGATGCCCATGATGCCGGTGCTGGGGGTGCGGCGAGCGCCTTGCGGCAGGTACAGCCAGGAGCCGTAGGAGTTGGGGGTGACGATCTGGTCGCCCAGGCCGAGTTCTTTGACGAGGTCGCTGACGATGGGGCTGCGGGTTGCGAAGGATTCGGCGCCGGAGTCTAGGAGCAGGCCGCCAACCTCGTGGGCACCGACGGCACCGCCGAGGTGGTGCTTCTGCTCGAGCAGGGTGACGCGCATGCCGGCCGCGGCGAGGCGGCGTGCCGAGATGAGGCCGGAGGGGCCGCCACCGATAACAATGGCGGTGGGCACCTTCTCGTTGCGGGTGAATGCTCGTGCGGCCTGGGTCGCGGTGGAGGAGGGCGCGGTGAAGGAGCTGGCCTGTGCGGTCCGGTGCGGTGCCTGGTTGGTGTGGCCCATGGTGGTTCTCCTTTGGTCTGTCAGCGGGTCTGCCCTGCGGTGTTGGCTTTATCAGCGGGCGCGGTGGTTGTTGGGGGGGCCCGCGGCGCTGATATGTGTTAGCCCCGCGGATCTGTTGCCTTAGCGTGTGCCTGAGCGTGCCGTTTTCTCGTGAATGTACGCCACGAGATCGGTGAGCACCTGCGGGTCGGTGGTCGGGGGTACACCGTGGCCGAGGTTGACCACGTGCGAGGGGGCTGCGCTACCTTCGGCGAGTACCTCATCCACGTGTGCGTAGAGGTTTTCGCTACCTGCGGCAAGCAGTGCCGGGTCGATGTTGCCCTGCAGGGGTACGGCGCCGTTGAGCAGGGTGTTCGCTGCGGACAGCGGCAGGCGGTAGTCCACACCGATGACGTCTGCGCCGGCTTCGTGCATGGCGGGCAGCAGGGCGGTGGTGCCGGTGCCGAAGTGGATGCGCGGCACACCGTATTCGCGCACCATGTCGAGGGCGGTTGCGGAGTGTGCCTGCACGTAGCGGCGGTAGTCGCTTTCGCCGAGGGAGCCTGCCCAGGAGTCGAAGAGCTGCACGGCGGATGCGCCCGCCTCGATCTGTGCGCGCAGGAACTGGCCTGCGGTGCGGGCTGCCCAGGCGGCGAGTTCGTGCCAGGCGGCGGGGTCGGCGTGCATCATGGTGCGCGGGCGCAGGTGGTCGCGGGAGGGGCCGCCTTCGACCATGTAGGCGGCGACGGTGAAGGGGGCTCCGGCGAAGCCGATGAGCGGGGTGTCGCCGAGCATTTCTACGGTGGCGGCGACGGCTTCGCGGATGGGGTCGAGGTCGCTGTCTTTGAGTTCGGGCAGGGCGCGCACCTCGTCGAGGGTGCGGACGGGCTGGTCGAGTACGGGGCCCCTACCGGGCACGATGTCGACGTTGACGCCCGCGAGCTTCATGGGGATGACGATGTCCGAGAAGAAGATGCCGGCGTCGACCTTGTGGCGGCGGACGGGCTGCACGGTGATTTCTGCGGCGAGGTCGGGGGTGAGGCATGCGTCCAGCATGGGGATGCCTTCGCGTACTTCACGGTATTCGGGCAGGGAGCGGCCTGCCTGGCGCATGAACCAGACGGGTCGGTGGCTGGAGGGGCGACCGGTGAGGGCGCGGAGCATAGGCGAGTCGGCGGTGGTGCCTGCGCGCAGGGGGTGATTGGCGGGTAGGTGTGCGAGCTGCTCGTCGGTGAGCAGGGGTCGCTGGGCGTCGGTGGGGTGTGCGGGCAGGGCGGGTGCCTGTGCGGCAGCCGCTGCGGGGCCTTTATCCGATGCGAGGGTGGTGTGCTGGTTTTCGCTCATAGTGTCTAGTGTGACAGGTTTATGTGGGTGTTTTTACGACACTATGTCACGGCGACTTTTACCTAAAGGTGGCTTCCCTAGTGGTGAGGGACGCCTTAGTTCGCGAATATAAGAACCCCGCCTGCCGCCTGTTTGCGCCCGTTTGCGCGGAGATTTGCGCGGCGAATACGCAAGTGAAGCACCAAATGCACCCCTTCGCATTCCGGTGAGCTCTCCCCTACTTGCGCTTTTGAATTACCGCCAGCACTCCGATAACACCACACCAACACCCCGGCGGATACCCCCGCCTCCTGTCCACTATGTGGTGCCCACTAAGCCACGTGGAGCCGTGAACTTAGGTTCTGTGAGCTTTACAGGGGCTTAGTCGGCGTGGTTATGATTAATCCCTAGATGAGTACTTATGCATTTGTGGCATCGCACCACACCGTTGATCTGACCACCGTCGCTGCGTTGAGCGCCGGTGCCTCCGGCGTACCCGATGTTCTTGCGAGCGAGATGGCACGCCAGCTGGGTGTGAAGGGTGCAGTCGTTCTTGCCACCTGTAACCGTCTTGAAATGTATGTTCAGCTACACGTATCCGCCCATGTGCCCATGGTTCGTGAGCTGATTGTCGACTCTATTGCGCGCACCTCCGGGCTGGACAAAGAACTGGTCAATTCCAGCTTCGACGTGTACGCCGATGACGAGGCCGCACGCCACCTGCTGACGGTCGCCTCCGGCCTGGAATCTGCCGTGGTTGGCGAGCGCGAAATCGCCGGTCAGGTGCGCCGCGCCCTGGCCGCCGCGCAGGCGAAGGCACAAGAGGACGGCGTGCCCCTTCCCGGTGAGCTGGTTCAGCTATTTGAACATGCGGCGCATACGGCTCGCCAGGTGGGTCAGCATACGGCGCTTGGCGCTCAGGGCCGCTCGATTGTGTCTGTTGCCCTCGATCTTGCGGATGAGGTTGCCGAGAAGGATTGGTCGACCCGCCGCGCCCTGATTTTTGGTACGGGTGCTTACGCGGGCGCGACCATTGCGGCGCTGCGCGAGCGCGGTTGCACCGATATTTGGGTCAATTCCCGTTCGGGTCGTGCCGCCGAGTTCGCGGCAAAGCGCGAGGTTTCTGCGGTTCCGGTGGACGGCATGGAGCAGGCTATGGCTTCTGCCGACGTCATTATTGGCTGCTCCGGCGGTTCCGATCCGCTGCTTCCCGAGCAGATTCCGGCCGGTCACCACACGATCCTTGACCTGGCTCTTTCGCGTGACTTTGACCCCTCGGTCGCTGACCTGCCGAACGTTGAGCTGATTACCCTCGAATCGGTGCGCCTTGCCGCACCCGAGGAAACCGAGGAGTCCGTGGCGACGGCTACCCGCATTGTGGAGTCTGAGCTGGTGGCGTTCCTGTCCCGTCAGCGTTCCCGCACGATTGACTCCGCGATTGTTGCGTTGCGCTCGCACACCATGGACGTGCTGGATTCCGAGCTGGAGAAGGTGCGTAGCCAGTTTGGTTGCGGCGCGGCGACGGAGCAGTTTGAGCTGGCGATGCGCCGCATGGTGAAGTCCCTGCTGCACACCCCGACGGTGCGCGCTAAGAAGCTTGCGGCGGAGGGCCGCACGGAGGATTACGTGCAGGCACTGGAGACTCTCTACGGTATTCAGGTGGAGGACTCTTAAGAGCCTGCGCTCCCCCGCCACGTTTTTCTGTGTTTTGCGTTTGCTGTTGGTGTT
This sequence comes from uncultured Rothia sp., assembly GCF_963507905.1. Lineage (GTDB taxonomy): Bacteria > Actinomycetota > Actinomycetes > Actinomycetales > Micrococcaceae > Rothia. Next base: position 13,377 of record NZ_CAUOUU010000003.1, read on the forward strand.
CGTCGGTGGAGTATTTTATTAGCCCCCGGCGAAGTACCGCCCGTTCACGGTGCCGATGAGCGCATTCACGCTAGAGTAGAAACTAAGTAAGGTAAGTTTCTTTCCGGGCGCACGCATAGCGGCGCCGGACTATTCTGCGAGGAGACTCATGGAAATCAAGATTGGCGTTCGCCACATTGCTCGTGAAATTATTGTTGAGACCAGTGAGGCTAAGGAAATCCTCATGGAGAAGGTCTCGAAGGCTATTGAGGATGGCTCGCTGCTGCAGATTATGGACGACAAGGGCAACACCACTCTGATTCCCGGTGCTCAGATTGGCTACGTTGAGCTGGGCTCCGACGCGAAGCGTCACGTGGGCTTCGGTATCGGCGCCTAATTAGTTCGGTAGCTGCTTCCCCCTTTAGCTTGAGCTTCCCCCCGCATCCGCAATGATGCGTAACCGCGCTTTAAGTGCTGTGTGCGTGCACTGTATGCGCCGTACGGTTACGCCGTGCCGAATGCGGGGGCTTGCATTTTAAACCGCCCGCGCAAAAACCTCGCGGCACCCGGTTTTGGGGCGGTATATCGCCCATCACGGGCGCACACCACAACCGGTCGGGGGTGCGCCGGAAGCAAATCCGGGTTAATATTGAGGGGTTAAGTGAATGACCGGTCGTACCCCTTTCAAGACCCCGAGGCTGCACCGCCTTCTCATCATGAATAACCATGAGTATTAACCATGCGTGCAGGCGGCGTCTCGGTAAGAATTTCCCGTGTAAGAATTTCCCGCGGCCGGCTTTCGACGCCCGCCCGTCACCGCCTCCACCGTTGGGGCGCTGGCTGGTGCACCCCCAATTCGGGGAGAAACACACCCCGAACAGGGGTAGAAAGATACGGTCCAGTGACTGAAACGAACACGCAGGAAACCACTCAGACTGCAAAGTCCTTCGCCGACTTCGGCGTTCGCCAGGATATTAGCGACGCCCTCGCGGCGGTTGGCATTACCTCCCCCTTCCCCATCCAGGAGCTGACTCTTCCCGTGGCTCTGTCTGGCCAGGACATCATTGGTCAGGCGAAGACCGGTACCGGTAAGACCCTCGGCTTTGGTCTGCCCACCATTCAGCGCGTGGTCGGCCGCGACGATGAGGGTTGGGCTGATTTGGAGTACCCCGGCGCACCTCAGGCGCTGATTCTGGTTCCGACCCGTGAGCTTGCTATTCAGGTGGGTGAGGACCTGGCGATTGCTGCGAAGCTGCGCAACGCCCGCGTCGCCACCCTGTACGGCGGTGTGCCGATTGAGCCTCAGGCGGAGCTGCTGCGCCGCGGCCTGGAGGTTGCGGTGGGTACCCCCGGCCGCATTATCGACCTGTACCAGCAGGGCTTCCTGAACCTGAAGCAGGTCAAGATCGTGGTCCTCGATGAGGCTGACGAGATGCTGGATTTGGGTTTCCAGCCGTCGGTTGAGAAGATCCTCAGCTACCTGCCCGAGGACCGCCAGACCATGCTGTTCTCCGCAACCATGCCCGGCCCGGTCATTGCGATGGCACGCCAGTACATGACCAAGCCCATGCGCATTAGCGCCGCTGACCCCGAGGACGCCTCGAAGACTAAGGCGTCGATCCGCCAAGTCGTCTACCGTGCACACCACCTGGACAAGGACGAGATGATTGGCCGCATCCTGCGTGCTACCGGCCGCGGCCGTACCGTCATCTTCACCAAGACCAAGCGTGACGCTGCCCGCGTGGCGGAGGAGCTGGTGAACCGTGGCTTCGCCGCCGCTCCCCTGCACGGTGACCTGAACCAGGTTGCGCGTGAGCAGGCGCTGAAGGCGTTCCGCACCGGCAAGGTCGACATTCTGGTTGCGACCGACGTGGCGGCTCGCGGTATTGACGTTGAAGACGTGACCCACGTGATTAACCACCGCGTGCCCGAGGATGAGAAGACTTACCTGCACCGTACCGGCCGTACCGGTCGTGCGGGCAATGAGGGTACCGCTGTGACCCTGGTTGACTGGGATGACCTGCCGCGTTGGAAGGTCATTAACGATGCCCTGGAGCTGGGCGTTCCGGAGCCGGTTGAGACCTACTCTTCCTCTGAGCACCTGTTCTACGACCTGAACATTCCGGCTGGCACTAAGGGCCGCCTGCCGCGCGAGGAGCGCGTGGCTGAGGGCATGGGCGACGAGTTCTTTGAGAGCGCCCGCGACTCGCGTGATGGCCGTCCGGCTCGTTCTCGCGGTGGCCGCGATGGTGGTCGTTCTGGCGGTCGTGACGGTGAGAAGGGTTCGCGCCGTTCCCGAGGTTCCCGTGACGGCGGCCGTGAGGGTCGTTCCGGTGAGGGCCGCGGCGAGCGCCGTAGCCGCTCCGAGGGCCGCAAGCGCACTGAGCGTTCCGAGCGTTCTGCCGAGCGTGCGGAGCGTACCGAGCAGGGCGCATCCGAACGTTCTGCTGAGCGTTCTGAGCGTGCGCCTCGCCAGCGTCGCCGTACCCGCCGTGTTGAGGGTCAGCCGGTGGAGGGTGAGGGCCGCCGCCGTACCCGCCGCCGTTCTGAGGGTTCTCGTTCTGAGGGTTCGCGCGGTAAGGGCCGTGGCGCTGACCGTGCTGGTTCTGAAGGCTAGGGCCGGGGTTGGGTATTTCAGCATCCCCGGCGCCCGCCGCGCCCTCCCCTGCCGCTGAGGCGAACCGCACGGATTCGACTGTTTTCGATCCGCAGGGCCCGTCGTTGCTGGTGCAGGCAGATAACCTGGAGTATCTGCGTGAGCTGCCCGATGGTGCGTTCACCGTGATTTACATTGACCCGCCGTTCAATACGGGTAAGAAGCAGACGCGCCGCACGTTGAGCGCGGAGGCTTCTGAGAAGGGTGACCGTACCGGTTTTAAGGGCAAGAGCTATTCGAGCACCCTGCAGACTCTGGCGAGCTATAACGACTCATTCGAGGATTATTGGGCGTTCCTTGCTCCGCGTATTGAGCAGGCGCATCGTCTGCTCGCGCAGGACGGCACTCTGTATCTGCACCTGGATTGGCGTGAGGTTCATTATGTGAAGATTATGTGCGACATGATTTTTGGTCGTGAGAACTTCATTAATGAGCTGATTTGGGCGTACGACTACGGCGCGAAGTCTACGCGCCGCTGGCCGACAAAGCACGACAATATTCTGGTGTACGCGAAGGATCACCGCAGCTATTATTTCAATACTGCGGAGGTTGATCGTGAACCGTATATGGCTCCGGGCCTGGTGACTGAGGAGAAGGCTTCTCGCGGTAAGCTCCCTACGGATGTGTGGTGGCATACGATTGTGTCGCCTACGGGTAAGGAGAAGACGGGTTATCCTACGCAGAAGCCTACGGGTCTGTTGCGTCGTATGATTGCGGCGAGTTCCCGCCCGGGTGATTGGGTGTTGGATTTCTTCGCTGGTTCTGGTTCTACGGGTGCGGCGGCGGCTCAGTTGGGCCGTAAGTTCGTGTGTGTGGATCAGAATCCGCCGGCTATTGAGGTGATGGCTAAGCGTCTGGGCGTGGATCCGGTGTCTTTTGAGGCGTACCGTGGTGTGCCGCGTGGGGCGAGTGTGTTGTTCACGCCGAAGCGTACGGTGGGTGTTCGTGGCGGTACGAGTCGTGATGCGTTGACGGCGGCGAGCCGTCATGCGTTGAAGGCTGTGTTGGATACGTTGACGGAGACTACGCAGCCGGTTGAGGGCGCGTCGTGCCGGTTTGTGCGTCACCGGTCAATGGATGCGGTGGATAAGAAGATGCGTATTGATGGTCGTGATGAGTTGCGTCGTCAGCGTCAGCATCAGGCGCGGGCTAAGGCTCGTGCGGCGCGTGCGGCTGCGCAGCTGGATGCGGCGGCTGCGGGTGCGGTGTTGCAGCATCATGCGTCGCGTGAGAGCGTCTAGGCGGTCTTTTCCGCGTGTCCGTGAGAGTTACGTGTTAAGAGTGTGGGGCGGGTTCCTTGATGAGGAACCCGCCCCACACTCTTTTTGTTTTCACCTCATTGCATGTTCTTTAAATCTCTACCTGAAGGTTAGGATTTTTGATACGCTGAGAACGTTCTACTCACTGGGGCGCACAAAGATTGTGCCCCCTTCTGTTCATGAAGGAGCTATGATGCTTCGACAATTATTCACCCGCCCCACGAAGCGGACCATCCAGGCCGGCGGCACGGTACTGCTGGCAGGCGCCATGGTGTGCGGTAGTGTTCCGGCGTATGCTACCGGGCATTTGAAGCCTCACGAGGTGACCCCTATTGTGCAGCCGGACGAACCGGCAGTGACCTGTAACGACCGCGCAGAGTATGAGTATTATCGGCAAGATGGTGAGTTGGGGCGTCGCGTTATCTTTAGTTGGGCACAATGCGTTGGTCTGATTTCTGAGCGCCAGAAGTACCAAATGGTCAAGAAAGATAGTGTTATTTCTCGCGGCCAGTTTGTGGAGTATCTATACCGTCTGTCAGGTTCTCCTGAGGTGAAGAATCTTCCGGCTCAGTCTCCGTATGGTGATATCAAGACTGATGATCCGCGTTTTCCTGTGGTGATGTGGGCTCGTCAGCGGGGCATTACCTGGGGTTGGAGTGATGGGAATTTCCATTACGATACCCCTGCTAGTGAGGCTGCTACTGCCTTGATGGTGTATCGATTGGCGGGTAGTCCAAACGTAACGGTAGAAGTAGACGATCCTAATGCCTATTTTCTATATACTCCTTGGAAAGAAAAATGGCCGAATATGCCATATAATTCGGAGCTTCATAAAGCATACACCTGGCTATACTATGGTCTTCAGAATCCAAATAATAAAGATTCTATTGAGAACGTATCGTATCGACAGTACGGTATCGTATCACCTAATGATAAATTTGAATGGTTGACTTACGCTACGTATGAGCAGGCTATCGAAGTGATTCGTTTGGCAGATAAATCTTTTAATTTTAAATAGGATTTACCCCTCACCCGTTGACAGGTGAGGGGTATTCTTCAGTAATTTTTATTTCTTGAGTGGATAATCTTCTGGATTTAATTTCTTCTCTGCAGTTTCATTAGATGTATAGGCATACTGAATAATTTCAATCTTGCAGGCTTGTTTCAGGGGATTCTCAATAGAGAACTTCCATGCACCTTCCAGCGCCTTGGGTTTAGGTTTGTTATTGTCTTCGTAGTCCATGTGGCATTGGTCGTATGCGTTTGCTCCAATAATATTCAAACGCCTAACACTACCTTCAAGATAGAAGCCCCACAGTGAAGCAAGGATTCTTTCTAGGGGTACTTCTTGGCTTGGTCCGTAGGGGTTGTCTGAGCGTACTCCTGTAAAGGTGCAGTCACTAGCCCACTTGCTGATATACCAGTTCGCTGCCTCGTGGTTATGTGCTTTATCTGAGACTGCGTCATGCCAGCTGGAGGATTCACCGATACAGCCTACATAGTTATTCCGTGGCATGAGGGCGAACCATCCGTGGCCGCCGTTCTCTTGAACCGCACACCCCTTTCTGTCGCCAAGATACAGAGCAAACCGACACAGTTTCATTCTCTCCTTCAGCTTCAGTGCAATGTTAAAAAATCTTTAAAGTAATAAATTTCATACGCCTCATTAATATGTTGAAGAAAATTAAAATATTTACATGAAACTTGAAACGAATTTATGTAAAAATCATAAATTTTCTTGCAAAGAGAAGAAAAAGCGATACACACTAGAGATACCTTCTGCAGCGCAGCACTGTGCTACGTGCAGAAAGTATCCGCCCACTAACGTCACTTCGTCGTGATGAAGGGCAAATAATTCACTCACCTCTAGGAGACATCGATGTCTGAATATCATGCGCCATCACGGCGTGCCCTTTTGGCAGGAGGAGCTCTTGCCGCAACCACTGCAGGAGTCTCAGCTTTCTCCCCAGCCCATGCTGAGCAAGCAAATAAGCCTGAGGAGTTTATGACTCCTGCCCCAGAATGGGTAGAGAATCCCCAGAAGCGGCTAGACGAGTTCCGTACGCGCCTACAATACTTCGAGTACAATACCAAAGCGAGGCCGCGCACAGTCCACAATCTTGCAAAGAACGGCCTTCACGTTAATGTTCTGGATTACTGCGTAGACCCCACGGGTGTAGTGGACTGCACCGATCAGCTGAATAAGCTGGCAGAGCGCCTGTATTGGCTCGGTGGAGGATCAATTGAGCTGCCTGCCGGTATTTACAAGGTGTCGCACCCCTTCATTCACTTGCTCGATAAGGTGGAGTTTTTCGGCCATGGAATGTCTACCCGAATTATTGCGACGTCCACAGATGCGCTTACCAAGGCAGCGGGTACCTCTGATGAATGTTTCGGCGTTTTTCATACGGGAACTTATCAAAATCCGATATCTAATGCGACAAATAATCGTCCGATGCGCTTCGGAGTACGTGACATGTGGATTCGCACAAGTACCAAGAAAGGGGATATCAACGTAGATCAGCTTAGGGATAATATGCATGCTGGGGCGCCACTAGCTCATGTTGCAGGGGTTATTCTGCATACTGAGTTTACGGGTAAGCCTAATGACCCTGAAGCTGTCCCTTCCCTCTCTAACCTAGAAATTTGGGATGTAGATATGGGCGTTGCGATTTTGGGGCTTCATGACCGAGGTATGAAAGTCGATAAAATCCGTGTCCGCAAGTCTTTGCGCCAAGGCTTGCTGGTTGGCAAACCTGTCGGTCATCCGTTACGCCGCAAAGATGGCAATAATCCTGGTGGCGCAGATAATAAGTTCCTTACAGTAGATATCTCTGATGCCAACCTTTCAGGGAAAAACTACGCCGGAATTGAAATCTACGCCTCCCAATGTAAATTCTTTGGGTCAACCAGCTGGTACAACCGCCGATCCGTGCTACAAAATTCTATCTACGTAACGCGGAAAAAGGACCAGTCCGACGATCAATATACTGCCAAGACCGGTGCTGGATGGTATGTCGCCGGAACACGTAACCTCTTTCAAGGATGCACGGCTCAAGAGAACGGCGGCCACGGATGGTTCGCCCTAATGCCACGGAATAACTATGTAGGCTGTATCGGTGAATCCTCCAGCTGGCATGACGCAGTCTCAGATAAAGCACATAACCACGAGGCAGCAAACTGGTATATCAGCAAGTGGGCTAGTGACTGCACCTTTACAGGAGTGCGCTCTGATAATCCTTACGAAGATAGTGACAGGCCAGAGGATAAATTTTCACTTGATACGGCTCTCGCAGCACGATGGGGGTTCTATCTTGAAGGTGGTGCAAAGCGTCTTAGTATTATTGGCGCAAATGCTTTCGATGCTTGTCAGATGAGTGATAAGACCAGAACTGCGGCCCAAAAGAAAATTATGGGGGATAAATGGGTTCTTAAAATTAACTCTGAGCTTTATGAGCTATTAAGGATCGAAATTAATAATTTTAAATTTGAGGGAAAGCTTGTAGCGCCGAGAATCCCTAAAGCTGAGAATGAGTCCACAGAAAACTAGAAAATAGTTTGGTCCCCTGCATAGAAGAGCAGGGGGCCAAACTATTTTTATAATCTTTTAAAATACGCCTCGAGTATCCGCCATGCGCAATACTTCAAAAGCCTGTTCATATGTTGCTTGGAAAGTCCATTGACTCACTCGTCGACCTTCAGAGTCCATGCTCGCTACGTCATGGTACCTAACTGATTCGTGGAAGCCAGTGTACTTCTTATCAGAGCCGGCTCCTGTGTATTTCAACCAAACATAGGCCCGATGCAGCTCTGAACCGTAAGGAAGGTTGGGGTTCCGCTTGGTCCAGGGTTCTTCCTCATTTGGAGGATTCATATCGGGTAGCTTGACTGCCGGACTACCAGCTAGGCGGTATGCCATAAGCACCGTTGTTTTTTCACCTGCTGGGGCATCGTAATGGAAATTCCCATCACTCCAACCCCAGGTAATGCCCCGCTCACGAGCCCACATCACCACAGGAAAACGCGGATCATCAGTCTTAATATCACCATACGGAGACTGAGCCGGAAGATTCTTCACCTCAGGAGAACCCGACAGGCGATACAAATACTCCACAAACTGGCCACGAGAGATCACGGTGTTTTCTTCGATTAGCTGATACTTCTGGTATTCAGAAATCAGTCCAACGCACTCAGCCCAGTCGTAGATAATCTTGCGACTGTAATCCACATAACCATTCGGAAGGTACTTATATTCGTAGATTGCGCGGTCGTTACAGGTCACTGCCGGTTCATCGGGCTGCACAATAGGGGTCACCTGGCGAGGCTTCAGAACACCAAGAGAATACGCCGGAACACTGCCGCACACCATGGCGCCAGCCAGCAGTACCGTGCCGCCAGCCTGGATAGCCCGCTTCGTAGGACGGGCGAATAATTGTCGAAGCATCATAGCTCCTTCATGAACAGAAGGGGGCACAATCTTTGTGCACCCTCATGAGTAGAACGTTCTCAGCGTATCAAAAATCCTAACCTTCAGGTAGAGATTTAGAGAATATGCAATGAGGTGAAAACAAAAGAGTGTGGGGCGGGTTCCTTTACCGGGAACCCGCCCCGCACTCTTTCGTCTTAGTGCTGTGCCGCCAACTGCTCACGGATACGCGCCACCGTCACCGCATCCGTCGTGTTCTCACCCAGCAGGTTCGGCTTACCCGCGCCGTGATAATCACTCGAACCCGTCACCAGAACCTCACGGCCCGCCTCACGCTGACGCTCAATGAACTCCAGCAGACGCGCCCGGTCCTCCGGAGAGTTCTCACGGTGATACACCTCCACACCCGCCAGGCCAGCATCCACCATCAAACCCAGGTACTCCAGGCTCAGGGCGGGTCCACGCATCGTACTCATCGGATGCGCAATCACCGGCACGCCCCCAGCCTCACGCACCAGATGCACCGCCTCCAGCGGGTCCAGCGCATCCTGCGGCACATAGTAGGGGCTGCCCGTGTACAGCAGCTTCGCGAAAGCCTCAGAACGGTCAGCAACCATACCAGCAGCAACCAGCGCATCGGCAATATGGGGGCGGCCCACCGCCGTGTTCCCCTCCCCCACCTGCGCCAACACGTCATCCCAGGTCAGCGGGTAGTCGGCGGCAAGACGGCCCACAATAGCCTGTGCACGGCCCTCACGGCTGGCGCGAATCGCCTCCACACGGCGCGCCAACTCCGATTCCACCGGGTCAAAACCGTAAGCGAGCAGATGAATAGTCTTCGTGCGTGTGCGGCCCTCACCGTCGGTGTACCGGTAACGGCAGGAGAACTCGGCACCCGGTAGAAAATCTAGACCGTACTCATCCGCCAGCTGAGCCGCCTGCGCCCAGCCAGCCGTCGTATCGTGATCAGTCAGCGCAAACCCAGCCAACCCGGCGCGAGCAATCAGCGGCAGCAGCTCGGTCAGGCTCTGCGTGCCGTCAGAAATAGCGGAGTGAATATGCAGATCGTAACGCCCGGCACGGTTCAGATTTTCAGGCGCACCCGATTCAGCGGGCTGCAGTGCCTGCTGCGCATTAGGTGCACTATTTCGGTGTTCTGTCTGCGTCATATTCTCTCCTTCCCCGCCCCTGCTAGTTCGTCGCCACCTCAGCGGGGTTTAAGGCATGTCATCTACTCTTCTGATTCAACCCTACCAATATCGGCGGCGTAATATCAGGCACCCGGTCGCAGGTCAAAGATATATTCTGCTCCACCGCGCCCTCTCTTATGGTCAAAAGCGCTAAAACACCTGCCCACCTGTGGTGAAGGCGATATGATTAACCCATGACTGAGAACAACGAGAAGAGCACCGAAGCTCAGAAGACTGACCACCGCAGCACCCCTAAGGCGTCTGCGTTCACCGAATTCATTGCCGCAAACTGGGCACCGGCCGAAGATGACGGCTACACCCGCGAGCCCGTAGCAGACTACGCAGCTGAGCGCCGCGCCAAGATCTCCAAGGCATTCCCCGGCGAGCGCCTCGTCCTGCCCGCAGGCCCGCTGAAGGTCCGCTCCAACGACTGCGACTACCGCTTCCGCCCCCACTCGGCGTTTGCGCACCAGACCGGCCTGGGCATCGACCACGAGCCTGACGCCGTGCTGATCTTCGAGCCCGTCGAAGAGGGTACCGGCGACAACGGCTCCAACCACGAGGTCACCCTGTACTTCCGTCCGCTGGCTGGCCGTGACACCGCAGAGTTCTACGCGGATGCACGCTACGGCGAGTTCTGGGTTGGCCCCCGCCCCACCCTGAAGGAATTCTCCGAGCGTTACGGTCTGCGTACCCGCGACCTGTCCGAGCTTGAGGTTGCTATCACCAAGAACGCCGGCAACCAGGGCCTGGGCGGCGTGAACATCCGCCTGGTCCGCAACGTTGACCCGGCTGTTGACGCGCTGGTTGACACCTCCCGCTACAACACCGGCGTGGAGCTGGAGCAGGCTGACAAGCTGGACTCCGAACTGGCCGTGGCGCTCTCCGAGGCTCGCCTGATTAAGGACGCTATCGAGGTTGAGAACCTGCAGCGTTCCGTTGACATGACCGTCAAGGGCTTCGAAGAGGTCATTCGTGAACTGCCGAAGGCTAAGGAGCACCACCGCGGTGAGCGCGTCGTTGAGACTGCGTTCTTCTCCGTGGCACGTACCGACGGTAACGACCTGGGCTACGACACCATCGCAGCGTGCGGTAACAACGCAACTATCCTGCACTGGATCCGCAACAACGGCACCGTCGATGACGGCAAGCTGCTGCTGCTGGACGCAGGCGTTGAGGACGACACCCTGTACACCGCAGACGTGACCCGCACCTTCCCCGTGAACGGTAAGTTCACCGAGGTTCAGGCGAAGGTCTACAACGCTGTGCTGGAGGCTGCTGACGCCGCATTCGCTGTGGCTAAGCCGGGCCGTAAGTTCCACGAACTGCACGACGCCGCGATGGAGGTTCTGGCTCACCGTCTGGAAGAGTGGGGCCTGCTGCCGGTTTCTGCCGAGGTTTCCCTCACCATTGAGGGCGGTCAGCACCGCCGCTGGATGCCGCACGGCACCAGCCACCACCTGGGCCTGGACGTGCACGACTGCGCGCAGGCGAAGGCTGAACTGTACATGTGGGCTGAGCTGGAGCCGGGCATGGTCTTCACCATTGAGCCGGCGCTGTACTTCAAGGAAGAGGACATGTCCATTCCCGAGGAGTACCGCGGTATCGGTATCCGCCTTGAGGACGACGTGCTCTGCACCGAGGACGGCAACGTGAACCTCTCCGCTGCACTGCCGCGCACCGTTGAGGGCATCGAGGAGTGGATGGCGAAGCTGGCGAAGTAAGCCTGACTCTTCACGCCACTAACACCGGTTAGTGCCGGTTGTATGTGCATAGCGAAAGCCCCTCACCGATTCGTTCGGTGAGGGGCTTTCGCGTATCTTCTACGCTACGTATCTTCTATGCCTGTTTCCCGCCGTGGTGGGCGGTTACCGCCGTTGCAGGTTCGGTTATTCGGAGTCCTTCGAGGAATTACTGTGCGAGGACTTATCGTGCAGGCCCTGCGGGCGCGGAGTCGGACGCTGCGGCTTGGGCTGAATCAGCTTCGCGTATTCTTCCGGGTCGTCCACGCGCAGACCGTACCGCTGAGCCGGGCGCTTCTGCGTATCTGACTTCTGAGCGGTCGCCTGGCCGGTACTTGCCTGTTCGGCAGCCTGTGCAGCCTGTGCAGATGGGGCGGGCTGAGCGGGTTGGGCGGGGGCAACCGGTGCCGGCATGTTCTGCGCCGCGCTCTGAGCCACCGCGTTCTGCGCGGTAGTATCACGCTCGGGCAGGTTCTGGTTCGGCGCCGGCTGGCTACCGGCCTGCGCACGGTACGAAGGAGCCTTCGGCGCGCCGGTCGGAACCGGCGCACCATTCATCGAGACGGTGCTCTGAGCCGCACGCGCCTGCGAAGCCTCCGGGGCAGCCGCCGCACGCGCAGCCGCAACCGCCGCCGAGAAGCGAGGGTGCGCGCCCAGCACGCGGCGCGCATCCTGAGCGTACTCCGGCAGAGCGTACATCACGGTACGCGAGGGAATCGCCTCGGTACGCATCGGGTAACGAACACCCCTGCCGCGGCGTAAAATGAACATCTGCCACAGTACAAACACCACCACCGACAGTGGCACGTACTTTAGCGCCACCGACGTAAAAGAGTCACCGGTCAGCGTCAACAGCACCGAAAACACCAGGCCCATCGACGAGCCCTGAATCGCCGAAGAAATCAGGGCACGACCATAACCGGGCTGTACCGGGTACTCCACCTGGCGGATACCGTCGTTGACCAGGTACAGCGCCGTGACCGGATAATCCTGCTCGCTGAGCACATCAAAAGCGGCGAGCGCATCATCGTGACGAACGAAGGAGGCGATCGCCTCACCGGCGGGCAGGGGCTTGCCCTGAGCTTGCGCCAGGCGCGAGGCCAGATATGAAGAAGGCGGGGTCGAGGGAATATTCGGCAGGTTAGAAGTCATGGCTCCTATTCTACCGCCCACCCCAACCCTGGACCCGGTGGGCAGTCAGCTCCTCCACAGGCGTAGCGAACACCTGTTCAATTCGGCTTCTCAAAGTGCGAATCCCCGCGGCGGAGCGTACCCTAGAGAGGTGAGCAATTCGAAGTTCAGCACCCCCAGCAAGATTTACATTGCCCGCCTTTTGGGCCTCGACGTTTTTGACCCCTTCGGTGACCGCCTCGGCCGTCTCCGAGATGTCGTCGTGCTCAAACGCGGCCTGGGCGCATCCATTGCGGGTGCTCGCCCCGCCAAGGGCAGCGAACCCATTGTTGTCGGCATCATCGTTGAGGTGCTCGGCAAGAAACGCGTGTTCATGCCCATGACCCGTGTGCGAAGTATCGACGCTTCACAGATCATTTCAACCGGCCTGGTGAACCTGCGCCGCTTTGAACAGCGCAACTCTGAGACTCTCATCGTCGGTGAGCTCTTTGACCGCCGCGTGCGCCTGCTCGACGGCAGCGGCGACGCCGTCATTGAGGACGTCGCCATTGAGCAGCGCCGCAACGGCGACTGGGGCGTGACCGAGCTGTTCGTTTCCCGCGTCAGCTCCTCCTCCAGCACGTGGCGCCGCCGCTCCAAGGAGACCCTCATCGTCGACTGGGACGAGGCGGTGCTCTCCACCGATGTGGAACCGCAGGCGGCAACCGCGTTCGTCGCTAACCACGAGAACTCCAAGCCCGCCGACCTTGCGGATGCTATCCACGAGATGAGCGATAAGCGCATGGTCGAAATCGCCGCCGAACTGCAGGATGAGCGCCTCGCGGACGTTCTGCAGGAGCTGCCCGCCGAGGACCAGGTGCAGATTCTGTCGCACCTGGACGACGAGCGTGCCGCGCAGGTCCTCGAAGAGATGGAACCGGACGACGCCGCCGACCTTCTCATCGAACTGGACGACGCCCAGCGTGAAAAGCTACTCCAACTCATGGAACCCGACGAAGCAGACGACGTGCGTCGACTGCTCGAATACGACGAAGGTACCGCCGGTTCGCTCATGAACCCGGTGCCAATCATCCTCTCCCCCGAGGCGACCGTCGCGGAGGCGCTCGCGCACATCCGCGCCGAGGAGATTCCTCCGGCGATGGCGGCTGCCGTCATGGTGACCCGCCCGCCCCTGGAAACGCCGACCGGCAAGTACTTGGGTCTGGTGCACATGCAGAAGCTACTGCGTGTGCCGCCGAGCGAGCCGATCGGTCACATCCTCGATACCGACACTGAGCCTGTCTCTGACCAGGCAAGTTTGGAAGAGCTGGCACGTGTGCTGGCAACCTACGACCTGACCATCGTTCCCATTGTGAACGAATCGCACCGCCTGGTAGGCGCAGTGACCATCGACGACGTGCTCGATGCGCTCCTGCCCGAAGACTGGCGCACTTACGATGATGGAACTCCCGTACGAAAGGTAGGACGACGCTTTGGCTGATTCGAACCGCCGCGACGCAAACCGTACCGAAGAGAACCCCCGCATCGATAAGGCGCGCATTCTCAAAGACCGCCTGGAGAAGAAGTACGCTGAACGCAACCGCGAGCGCGGCGACTCCCGCCCGCAGCGTAGCGACTCGCAGCTGAGCACCCCCGGCACCCGCAAGCCGAAGCTGTTCACGAGCCCCAACCCGGACGCTTTCGGCCGCATGACTGAGGCGTTCGCACGCTACATGGGTACCCCGCAGTTTTTGATGTGGATGACCATTTTCTGTGGCGTGTGGCTTGCCTGGAACTCCCTGGCGCCGGAGGAGATGCAGTTCGACCCGCGTAGCCTGAACTTCACCCTGCTGACTCTGATGCTGTCCCTGCAGGCTTCTTACGCTGCTCCCCTGCTGCTGTTGGCGCAGAACCGTCAGGATGACCGCGACCGCGTGGTGGCGTCTGAGGACCGTAAGCGCGACCAGCAGAACCTGGAGGAGACCCAGTACCTGACTCGCGAGATTGCTTCGCTGCGTATTGCTCTGCGTGAGGTTGCGACTCGTGACTTCGTCCGTAGCGAGCTGCGTGACATTCTTGAGGAACTGCAGAACATTGCGCAGGAGCAGGAGCGTCACGCCGAGCAGCTGCAGGACATCAGTGAGGACATTGAGGACCTGGAGGAGGCTATCGACGATATCGATATCTCCGAGGGCGAGGAAAAGGACGCTGAGGCTCAGAACGCTGAGGAGCAGGGCTCTGAGGGTACTGAGAACGGTACCGAGCAGGTGCCTGACAAGGCTGAACGCTCCGCGAAGGACTCCACCCAGGATTCCCATCGCGGTGAGGATCCCCACCGCGGCGATTTGAGCCAGCCTCAGAGCCGCGAATCCCAGCAGGCACAGCAGCAGGCAGAGCGCACCCGTGAGGGAGGCGCCCGTGACCGCTAATTCTTCCCTGCAGGATGCGCTCTACGCGGCACTTTCCCGCGTCGAGGACCCCGAACTGCGCCGCCCCATTACGGAGCTGGGCATGGTTGAGACTGCGCTCGTGCATCCTGAACTGGATGAGCGCGGTGAGCCGATTCCCGGTCGCCACTGGGCCGAGGTGAAGGTTCTACTCACCATTGAGGGTTGCCCGCTGAAGAACACCATCGAGCAGCAGGTTCGTGACGCCGCCACCACCGTTGAGGGCATTGAGCGTGTGCAACTGCAGGTGGGCGCGATGAACCCGCAACAGCGTTCCGCACTGCGTTCGATGCTCAAGCCGGAGCGTTCCAACCCGTTTACCGCCCCCGGTTCGCTGACCCGCGTGTTCGGTGTGGTGTCCGGTAAGGGTGGCGTGGGTAAATCCTCCATGACCGCGAATCTTGCCGCGGCGTTCGCTTCGCGCGGGCTTGCGGTGGGCATTATTGACGCGGATGTGCACGGCTTCTCCATCCCGGGTCTGCTGGGTATTACCGACGCTCCGACCCGCCTGGATGACCTGATTCTTCCGCCGACCGTGGACGTTCCCGCCCCCGCCCAGCGTTGGGGTGAGCAGAAGGTCAGCGGCGGCTTTATTCGCGTGATTTCTATCGGCATGTTCCTCAAGGGCAACGAGCCGGTGGCGTGGCGCGGCCCCATGCTGCACCGTGCCTTGGAGCAGTTCATCATGGACGTGCACTTCGGTGCCCTGGATGTGCTGCTGCTCGATTTGCCGCCCGGTACCGGCGATATTGCTATCTCCATGGCCCAGCTGCTGCCGAATGCGGAGCTGGTGCTCATTTCCACCCCGCAGCACGCCGCGGTGGATGTGGCGGAGCGTGCCGGTACCCTGAGCTTGCAGACCGGTCAGAAGGTCGTGGGCGTGGTGGAGAACATGGCTGCCATGACCCTGCCGGACGGTACCGTGCTCGACATGTTCGGTTCTGGCGGCGGCCAGGTGCTCGCTGAGCGTCTTTCGGAGGCGCTCTCCTACCCGGTACCGCTGCTCGGTTCTGTCCCGCTGGATGTGAACCTGCGTACCGGCGGCGATGAGGGCACCCCGGTGGTCTGGAGCCACCCGGACTCCCCCACCGCCGAAGAGATTCAGTCCATCGCCTCGCAGCTGTTGCACTCGGGCGAGTCGAGGGCGGGTCAGAGCCTGCCGCTCTTCGTCTAAGAGATATAGCCGTCTAGAACCAAGCGTCTAGAAGCTACCGGCAAATGCCCAGAAGCCGCCGACCAAAAAGCACAGCCCAAAAGCACGGCCAAGCAGCTGAGAATAGAAAGAACCCCGCACCATCACGGTACGGGGTTCTTTCTATTCAAAATCTTAGGTGGCGTCCACATCGAAGGGGGCGTATGCGCCTCGCGGAAGAGCACGGCTCTCCGACTTTTCCTTCTCCTTCAGCAGCGCCTCTTCACGTTCACGTGCCTCACGCTCACGCTCGGCGTCATCCTCAGCGAATGCCTGCTTCACAATCACGCGCGGATCGTACTGGCGGGGGTCGTACTGGCGCCAGTTAATATCTTCCAGACCCGTCTCGCCCAGGGCTTCCTTGAAGTCGTCCTTCGCTTCGAACGCCATACGGCGCACGGTCTTGACGAATTCACGGATCTGTCGGGCGTATTCGGGCATGCGTTCGGGACCAATCACCACGAACGTGATGATGGCCAAAATAATCAACTCGGTGCCACTAATACCAAACACAGAATATAGATTATCAGTTCCGAGCCAGCACCGCCGAACCCGCGGCGCTTTCTGGACGTGTCTTTAAGCTCTGGACAAGCAGAAGGCGTACGTTACAGCACCGCGGAGGGGTATTGCGCCCACGGCTAAGAACACCACATCAGCGGTTTACGGCGGGTAATCCCCACCGCCGGGTTAAACGCTGCGGCTCCAACCGCAGGCACGCCCGCCTCCCGAACACAAAAGACCGCCGGCAGCACACCGGCGGTCTCCCGACACAATATTCGGTTTACGGCGGGTAATCTCCGCCGCCGGGGAGCTGCTTCCAATGCCACAGCCAGCCCACCCAGCCCCACTGCGTGCATGCACCCGCCACCAGCAACGCCCAACGATACGCCCGCGAACGGCTCGCCGCCGCCACCACAATCACCAGCGGGAACAACGGCAACAACAGACGGAACGTCGACGACTGCGGATTCAAAAACAGAATCAAATACGCAAAATAGCTCAGACACCACAGGTTCAACGGGGCCGCCAAAACCCTACGCGCCAACGGGCTCAAACACAGAGCAATAAAGCCAAGAATCAGCAGGGTCAGCAGCACCGGAGCCGCATACCCAAAGTACAGGTAACCCTGCGAAAGCCACGGCTCAATCGGTGCCAAATGGGTGCCGCGCCACGCCGTCTCCGTGGCGGTGTACGCATCCACACGGCCCGTAGCCCACCACGCAATCGCAGGCCACACCAGCGCACACGCACACACCACCAGGGCGCTCACCAGCTGCCCCAGATGACGCACAAACGCCGTACCCATACCCGACTGGCGGCTCGAACGAACCCAGCATGCAAACCACCACAGGCCGGCAGCCGCGCCCAGGGGCACGCCCACCGGGCGGGACAGGCACGCCAACGCAGCCACAGGAACCAGCAGACCGTAGCGTCCCTGAACCAGGCACAGCAGGGCACCGGCAAGGAACACCAGGTTCAGCGACTCCGCATACGGCACCTGAAGCACCGGCGCCACCGGCAAGAACGACACCAACGCCACAGCCCACATGGACAGCGCAGAAGGCGACTCCTCACTCGTAAAACCGGTCGCCTTCAACGACGCCTCAAACAGCAGGTAAATCACCCACGCCGCCGCGAAACCGGCAAGCAGAGCAACCGTCGCCGCCACCGGGTAGTACCCGATGCCCGTCGCACGACTAATAGCGCCGGAAAGCTGCGGAAAAATCGGGTAAAAAGCCCACTGATTCTGTTGAACCGCACCCGTTGCATCCACCGGTAGCTGGCTCGGGTAGCCCTGTACCGCAATCTGCTCATACCAGCCGGCATCCCAGATGCTAATGAACGACAAATAATCCAGGTGCTGACCCCACGGACTGCGCAGCTGCTGCTGACCGACCACGGCAAACACGATGAAGCCCCACACGCGGGACAGTCCATAAATCAGCAGCACCGACAGCCACGCGGGCAGGGCACGCAGACGCTCCCCCACCCGGTGCAGACGCTCACCAGCGGCGGTATACGCCCAGGTCAGCAGCTCATCAAAAGACTCGCTCTGCTCCTTCGCGGAGGGGGTGAGAGGGGCAGATTCAGGGGCAGAATCAGTAGCAGAGTTAGCGCGGGCAGGCGGAACAGGGCTAGTGTGTTGAGAAGGAACACTCACCGACGCTAGCTCCCCTCAGCCGGAACAGCATCCTGATCAGAGGAGGCCGCCGTGGCGTTCTTTCGCTTCTCCACAAAGTCATGCGCACTCAAGGTGCTCTCCGCATCATCAGCCAGCGGAACCGCGACGCGGCGAACCGGCTCAGCGGCAGCCACGTTAGCATCAGCGGATTCTGCGGTCGACACGGCAGAAGAATCCTCCACACCGTGCACATTCTCACGTGCCTTCTCGTCCTCGGAAGCACCGAAGAAACGAACCGCAGTCGTCAAATCCTCCACGCGGTCAAAGGTGCCCAAACCGTCACGGCCCACACCGCTAAAGAACGCGGCACCGGGCACGGCACGCTCACCACCGAGCGCCACAACGGAGAGCACCGCAATGCCCGAAATCAGCAGGGCAAGCAGAATCAGAAGAAAGTTCATGTCAATCTCATATCATGCAGGACCGTCAACCCCTGACGGTCGCCTAAATTCAAATAGTAGCGCCAGCACCGGCAGAATCAGCACTGTGACTAATCCTCGTCGCGGTCACTGAGCAGCCAGGCACGCAAATCCGCGTGGCAGCGGGTCAGCTGGCTAAAGCTCACATGCTCATTATCGGTGTGAGCCAGCAGGGCGTCACCGGGACCGAAGTTCACGGCGGGAATACCGATCTCGCTCAGGCGCGCCACGTCCGTCCAACCGTACTTCGGCTGAGGTTCCTCGCCCACCGCCTCAATGAGGGAAGCCGCCAGCGGGGTGTCCAGGCCGGGACGAGCCGCCGGGGAAAGATCCACAAAATCCAGCTCGTATCCGGCGAAGACCTCACGCACGTGGGCGGCCGCCTCATCCAGGGTCTTATCAGGGGCAAACCGGTAGTTCACGTGCATTGCCGCAGCATCAGGAATCACGTTACCGGCAACACCACCAGAAATCTGCACCGCGTTCAGACCCTCACGATAGTCCAGACCCTCCACCGCAATAGTCTTCGGTTCGTAGGAGGCGAGCGCCGCCAACGCCGGTGCCAGTGCGTGAATTGCGTTCTCGCCGCGCCATGCACGACCCGAGTGGGCGGCAAGGCCGCGGGTGCGCACGAAGAAACGCATGGTGCCGTTGCAACCGCCCTCAATGGTGCCGTTGGTCGGTTCAAGCAGCACACCGAAGTCTGCGTCAGTGATGAGCTCGCCGTGGTTGCGGATCAGACGCGCCAGGCCGGAGAGTTCGCTGGCGACTTCTTCGTTGTCGTAGAAGATGTAGGTCAGGTTGTAGTCGGTGTCCTGCGCGGTCAGTTCGGCGGCAAGCTTCAGCTGAACCGCCACGCCGCCCTTCATGTCGGTGGCGCCGCGACCGTAGAGCACGCTGTGGCCGTCCTCTTCACGTACCGTGGACGGCACGGTACCCAGCGAACCCTCAACGGTGGGCAGGGGCACGGTATCCAGGTGACCGGCAAGAATAATGCGGGTGCGTTCCCCCTCAACGCCGGGCAGCGGCGGGAACTCGGTGCGGGCGATAATGGCGTCCCCGTCACGGGTCAGGTGCAGGTGCGGGCAGAACGACAGCGCCATGTGCACGGCGTCAGCAATTGGCTGCTCATTGCCGGAAACCGACTCGTAATCCAGCAGGGCACGGGTCAGCTCGGGCATGGACACGTCCAGGTTCAGGGGCGGCTGCGGTACAGGGTGACGCTCAGAAATATTCGGGGAAACGCTCATCCTTCCACCTTACAGGTTCCCCGGTACACACACCCGCGCCCACAACTTCCATATCGAGCATATGAGACGGTCTTGAAGGGGCTCTCACCCCCAAAACTATAATGGGAGGCATGTCTGAAAACACTCCCCGTTACGCCTCCGGCGTTGCACTGGTCAATGTTGTTGTCTCTGGCGAGCACGCCGGCACCGTCCTGGATGCTTGGTTCCCCGCCCCCTCCCTCACCCAGACCCCCGACCTGTCCATCGCGGACGAGCTGGAGGACCTGGCCGTTGAGCATCCGGCGCGCAATGCCCGTACCGAGGTGCGTACCGCCTCCATCAACCTGGATGAGGCACCCGAAGATGCGGTCGACGCGTACCTGCGTCTGCACCTGCTCTCGCACACTCTGGTTCGCCCCAACGAGCTGAACCTGGACGGTCTGTTCGGCACCCTGGCGAATGTTGCGTGGACCAACCACGGCCCGGTGCTTGCCGCCGAGTTCCAGAAGCTGGCGATTGGTCTGCGCAAGCTGGGCCACCTGAGCGTGAGCCACATTGATAAGTTCCCGCGCCTGGTGGATTACGTGGTTCCCGCCGGCGTGCGTATTGGCGACGGTGACCGTCTACGCCTGGGTGCGCACTTGGCGTCCGGCACGACCGTGATGCACGAGGGCTTCGTGAACTTCAACGCCGGTACCCTGGGCACCTCCATGGTTGAGGGCCGTATTTCTCAGGGCGTTGTGGTGGGCGACGGCTCGGATGTGGGTGGCGGCGCCTCCACGATGGGTACCCTCTCCGGTGGTGGCACTCAGCGCGTCTCTATTGGTGAGCGTTCTCTGCTGGGTGCGGAGTCCGGTATCGGTATTGCCCTGGGTGATGACTGCGTGGTTGAGGCTGGCCTGTATGTGACCGCTGGTTCGCGCGTGAGTGTTCTGCTGCCCGGTCAGGAGGCGCGCGTGGTGAAGGCTGCGGAGCTGTCCGGTGTGTCGAATCTGCTGTTCCGCCGCAATTCAATCAGCGGCGCGATTGAGGTTCTGCCGCGTGCGAAGAACACCGTGGAGCTGAACGAGGCGCTGCACCTGAACTAGTCTGCACCTGAACTAGTCTGCACCTGAACTAGTCTGTACCTGGACTAGCGCTGGTTGCCCTTGCGAACGTTGGGGGTCGGCCCGTGAACTTTAGGGGTCGGCCCGTGAACTTTAGGGGTCGGCCCGTGAACTTTAGGGGTCGGGATGTGTGAAGCATCCCGGCACCTTTTCTGCGCCCGGTGTTCCCTCGTCCGCCGCTCTTACAGGCTGGGCGCGAATCCGCGGCGGCTACGATGACCGTTTTCAGGGCGTACGGCTCGGGCTTTCGCTAGGCTGGTAGTACCGGGTACAGCGTACCCGCCATGACTGACCACTTGTACAGTTCAGAGAGGAACTCAGATGCCTGAATCAACTAAGTCAGAGTCGACGATGAGCGAAACCTACCGGCACTTTACGCGCCTTTTCCCCTACCCGCACGAGCGTATTGCGGTGGGCGCTCCTGCTACTGATGCCATGGCTCGTTACGATGAGTTGGCTCAGCTGGGGCACACGGAGAGGTTCGTCCCCTTCTTCCTGAACCTAAACGATACGGTGCTTGAAAGCATGGTCATCGCGGTGTCCCTTGAGCACGACATCATTGACGATGTTGAGACTCTGACCCCCGAGCAGGTGAGCGCCTACACTCGTGCCATCCTGCAGCGTTACCGTATCGCCCGGGGTGCCGCCTCCGCCGAAGAGTACGGTAGCGCAGTCATTGCTCAGCAGTTGCGCCGGGTTATGGACGATGGCGAAGATACTAGCGAAGACGACCCGGACGACTTCAACCTCAACGAGCTTATTGACGAGTTTATGAGCTCCGATTTTCTGCCCGATGAGGAGCCCGAAGATGACGCCCCGACTCTTTCCGCCCTACTCTGCTATGAGCTTTTGGATGAAGAAGAGAAAGGCGAGATGCTTCTGCTACAGATTCCGACCGATGACCCCGCCGATATTCCCGCGTACCTGCCCTTCGGCGGCTGGAATGACTGCCCGGACGCTGAAACGCAGCTGGCATTCACCCACTACTGGCGTGAAAAGTACGGTGCCATCCCGGCGGCTCTTGACGGTGCTGACTGCCTGGAGTTTCTGGTGGAGCGCCCCGTCACCGACCCGGTCGAGGCGAAGAAGGTGGCGGTCGAACAATTCGCATTTTGTTCTGATCTTCCGTTCCAGGTTTTTGAGGATTTTGAGCAGCTGACGGAGTTTATTCACCAGAGCCGCCAGTGGTATTTCTGGTGGGATTAGACGCAAGCTATACAGCGAGATGGGGGCGAGTGGCGACACACCTAAAGAACGCTTCCCACATGCTCACACCAGAGTGCACAAGCGCACAGTGTCCGAAGGTACTTACACCCCATGCACGGCTGTACCATTAGATACAGCTCAACAGCTTTTGTCCCCCATCCGGAGCACTTTTCCGGATAGATAAAGCCCGAAAGGACATCATGAAGGTACTCGTTACCGGCGGCGCCGGCTACATCGGCTCCCACACTGTACTTGAACTGCTCAAGGCAGGCCACGACGTCGTCGTCATGGATAACCTCGCGAACTCTTCCGAGGAGTCCCTCAAGCGCGTCGCTGAACTCGCTGGCCGCGCCCCCGAGTTCCACAAGGTTGACCTGCTCGACCTCGAAGGTATGAAGGCTCTCTTCAAGCAGGTTCGCCCCGACGCTGTGATTCACTTTGCGGGTCTGAAGGCTGTGGGCGAGTCCGCTGAGAAGCCGCTGTGGTACTACCAGACCAACGTGGCTGGCACCCTGAACCTGCTGTACGCAATGGATGAGGCTGACTGCCACTCCATCGTGTTCTCCTCCTCCGCTACCGTGTACGGTGAGCCCGAGTCCATGCCTCTGATCGAGAAGATGAACATGGACGCACAGTCCTGCTACGGCCGCACCAAGGAGCACATCGAGGACATGCTGGTCGACCTGGCCGCTTCCGATCCCAAGTGGAACATTGCTCTGCTGCGCTACTTCAACCCGGTGGGCGCACACGAGTCCGGCCGTATCGGCGAGGACCCGGCGGGTATCCCGAACAACCTGGTGCCCTTCATCGCCCAGGTTGCAGTGGGTCGCCGCGACCACCTGAACGTCTTCGGCAACGACTACCCGACCGTTGACGGTACCGGTGTGCGCGACTATATCCACGTGGTCGACCTGGCCGACGGCCACCTGAAGGCGCTGGATTACATCACCCAGCACGGCGGCCTGCACACCTGGAACCTGGGTACCGGTAACGGCTACTCGGTTCTGCAGGTTCTGCACGCGTTCGAGGAGGCGTGCGGTAAGGAGCTGCCGTACAAGATTGTGGATCGTCGCCCCGGTGACGTTGCGGTCTCTTACGCTGATCCTTCCTCTGCTCTGGCGGATCTGGGTTGGAGCGCTAGCCGCGACATTAAGACCATGGTTCGCGACCACTGGAACTGGCAGAAGAACAACCCCAACGGTTACGAAGCCTAAGCTGTTTTAGCCCCCTTGTGAGGGGTGTTGAAGAGTGCCCGATAGGTGTTATCTCACCTATCGGGCACTTTTGTGCGCTTCGGGCTAGGTAGTTACCGGAACTGCACAGCTGCCGGAGCTGTAGCCCAGCCGGGAGCTACCCGACGGCAACATTACTTAGATGCAGATGCCTTCAGACGCTCAGCAGCCTTCGCCACCGCCTCATCGGAGGCAGTCAGGGCGATACGCACGTAGCCTTCGCCGTCCTCGCCGTAGAACACGCCGGGGCCAGCAATAATACCCAGCTCCGCCAGGCGGCCAATCGAATCCCAGGTAGACTCGCCGAAAGTAGTCCACAGGTACAGGCCAGCCTCAGAATTCTCGATGCGACCACCGGCGGCGGTAATCGCCTCCTCCAGCACCTCGCGGCGGGCACGGTACAGGTCCTTCTGCGCCGCCACATGCGCCTCATCAGCCAGCGCCACCATCATGGCAGCCTGCACCGGGGCGGGCACAATCATGCCGGCGTGCTTGCGGCTATTGATCAGGTTCGGCATCAGCTCGGGGGCACCGGCAATGAATGCGGCACGGTAACCGGCGAGGTTCGACTGCTTCGACAGCGAGTACACGGCAAACAGGCCTGTGAAGTCACCATCGCACACGCGAGGATCCAGGATGGACGGCACCGGCTGACCGCCGCGCGCCTCATCCCAGGCACCCCAGCCGAGCTCCGCGTAGCACTCGTCGGATGCCACCACGGCACCAATTTCACGCGCCTGCGCCACAATCTCACGCAGCTGCTCCACGGTACGCACCACGCCGTTCGGGTTCGCCGGGGAGTTCACCCAAATCAGCTTCACACGGCTGCGGGTGTCGGCATCCAGCTCGTCCAGGCTGTCGGCGGGCACAGACTCGGCGCGGGCAAAACGGGCACCCATATCGTAGGTGGGGTACGCAACGCGCGGGTACACGACCACATCGCCCGGGCCCAGGCCCAGCAGGAACGGCAACCACGCCACGAGCTCCTTCGAACCAACCGTGGGCATAATTGCGTCAGGGCTCAGACCGGTCACGCCGCGGCGGCGGGCAAACCACTCGGCAATAGCCTCACGCAGGGCGGGGGTGCCGTGGGTGGTCGGGTAGCCGGGTGCGTCGGAGGCAGCCGCCAGCGCCTCGCGAATGTTCTGCGGGGTCGGGTCGACCGGGGTGCCGATGGACAGGTCCACCGGACCGTCCGGGTGGGCGGCTGCGGTTGCGCGGTAGGGGGCGAGCGCCTCCCAGGGGTATTCGGGCAGGTTCAGGCCGTAAGTCATTGTGTCACCTGGTTGCTTGGGAATAATTTTCGTCATTTTAGTCTAGCGTCCGCGCGCTTCCGTGCCTATGGCAAGAGCCTCCATTCCAGCGCCTAGACGGTGCCTGGGCACCGGGTGCTGTATGGAGGCTCTTGGCACCCGTGAGCGGGTGCGATCAGTCTATGCGGTTGTAGCTACTATTCGCCGCTTTGGGTTACTCGCCACAGGCTACTACTCACCGCAGGTTATTATTCGCCGCGCGGGGGCAGCGCCGCAATGAAGGGCACGTCCTTGCCGGTAGGGCCGAGCTTTGCTGCGCCACCGGGGGAACCCAGGTCGTCGAAGAAGTCTGCGTTAGCGCTGACGTATTCGCTCCACTCTTCGGGGACGTCGTCTTCGTAGTAGATTGCTTCTACGGGGCAGACGGGCTCGCAGGCGCCGCAGTCCACGCACTCATCCGGGTGGATGTAGAGGGTACGATCACCTTCGTAGATGCAGTCGACGGGGCATTCTTCAACGCATGCGCGGTCTTTGACATCCACGCAGGGAAGCGCGATTACGTAGGTCATTGGTGTGCCTTTCTACAAGCTGTTCGCCCCGTGCCCGCCGTTCTGCGGGTCGTCTGCTGCAGGGCAGAATCTACAGAGTAAACCGCCGAGTAGTTGGTACCCGGCGGGGAAGTCTGTGTATAGTCTATCGCGCACCGGCTGTTTAACCGTATTTTCGTGGTGTATCAGACAGTACGCTTATGGGTTTGTGGGGGTATTTTTTAGGCTAGGCTGACCTGGTATTTCTTTGTGTTATTGCTAGTCGGCAGGCTTTTAAAAATAGATTAAGCCAAAAATGAAATCTTCGTCACATGAATTTTTTGATGAAGTCGCCGCTATTTCTACCCCGCACAATTTACCGAATAACGCATACTTTTTCTTTCCTATTGCCCTCTATCCTGCGGGCTGAGAAGACCGTAGCGGCGCAAGCACCCACAACAGCATTCCCAAAAACAGCAGGAGGGGCGCCCCGGCTAACCGGAACGCCCCTCCCCTGAGGTTATGACGTGGTGATAGGCTTCAGACCACTTCTTAGCGCCTACTTCTTAGCGCGAGCACGCTGATGCGCCGCACGCGGCGAGAAATACTGCGCGTCCTTCACGCGAGCGCGCGTGTACACGAGCATGCCCAGCATCGCCGCGACCGGGGCACCAAACCACCACAGGGCACCGTACAGGCCAATCGCCGAATGACCCGGATTCACCAGAACAAACGGCGAATCGGGGCGACCGTAACCGAGCACGTACACGGTCACGAACACCGCAACAGCCACGACAGCCGCAGCGTAGCCGCGACGCAACGACAGGGCACACCACAGGGCGGTGAAGAACACCGTCAGGTACGCGACCAGCAAGCCGAGGGGCAGGGCGGTATCCCCCGCGTACACGACCCAGGCGTGGTAAATCGACCCGGCGATACCGGCAAAAATACCCAGAATCGAGCCGGTCAGCAGGCTCGACACCAGGCCCGCCTCCTGCGGCTTCGGGTGCACGGTCGCGGTCGGGTCACCGTCGAGCACACGGAAAGTCTCCACGGAAGAAATTTTCTGCGGCACCTTATTCGAGTACTCGAAAGTCTTCTCGTCTACCACCGTAATCTGGGTGCGGTGCGCCTCCATTGCCTTACGCTTGGCGGTGCCGTCACCGTAAATGGCAGCCTGCAGACGCTGATCAGCCGCGTCGAACTCGCCCTCAATACCCCAGGTGAGAATCGGGCGGTCCTCGTCACCTTCAAGGATCTGCAGGGCACGGTGCACAATCTCGTACACGCGCACGTGGTCGGGGTGGCCGTAGCCGCCGTCCGAATCGTAGGTGACCAGAACATCCGGGGTGAGGGCACGGATAGCGGCAACCAGCGCCTGAGCCTGCGGTTCCAGCGGCTGCGCGGTCAACGAATCCTCCGCCGCCACAGGGTTGGCGACGGGCTTACCCTCCGGGCCCCACGCCATGCCGGAGTCACGGTACAGCGGCAGCGCACCCTCAGCGACGGCGAGCTCCTGACCCAGGAAGAACTGCTTCTTCACGCCCAGCGCCTTAACAGCGCCGGCAAGCTCACCGGTACGGTACTCGCCCAGCGCCTCACCGTTATCACGGCAACCCGGCTTACCGACCTCCAGGTGGTGCAGCTCCTCGGGGATGACCTCACCCAGCTCACCGCGGGTAGCGGTCAGCAGGTACACCTCCGCGCCCTTCTGCGCGTAGTACGCCATGGTCGCGCCGGTCGAGGAGGTTTCATCGTCCGGGTGTGCATGCACGAACAGGATGCGTGCCTTCTTCGCATCGTAGTTATTCGGCAGCAGGTCACGGCGCGAGCCGGGGGCGATGCGCTCACCCTGCGTGGGATAGCTGGGGGTCGCAGAATCAGGCTGAGTGTTCTCGGTTTCAGACACAGGCTTTCCCTCTCATACGCAGGGTTGGGTTTCTTGGACGGTCAATAGCGCGCCGGCAATTTACATCATTGAGCGGCAAAGGTGAGCAGCAGATAAGTGCCGCCACCGTGCAGGCGCATTATTTTATCTTACACACTCGCATGTGCAGCGCGGGGTGTTCGGGCTTTTCAGAAGCGGTTTTTGGAGGCGGTTTTCGGCAGAAAGCAAAAGCGCCCGACTCTCCTCTCCCCTCTCCCCCGCAGCCTGCCGTTATGTCCCGAACGAATCCGGGCGGTTAAACAGTGCCGCCGCTACCTCCTTTTCAGAAGGCAGCGGCAGCACTGGGGCAACGACAGCGCGACAGTTACAGCCTCAAGGATGTAACGTCTTCCGCAGTATTAGTCGTTGACGCTGTATTAGTCGTTGGCACGGGCGCGGCGGCGGAACTCGCGGACACGCTCGTTGGAATCCAGGATGACCTTACGAATACGAATCGCCTCGGGGGTCACCTCAACGCACTCGTCTTCGCGAGCGAATTCCAGGCACTCTTCCAGGGTCAGCTTCTTCGGCGGGGTCAGGTTTTCGAAGTTGTCCGCGGTCGAAGAACGCATGTTGGTCAGCTTCTTTTCCTTGGTGATATTAACTTCCATGTCATCTGCACGGGAGTTCATACCAACGATCATGCCCTCGTACACCTCAGAGGTCGGCTCCACGAAGAAGGTGCCGCGCTCCTGCAGGTTAATCATCGCGTAGGGGGTCACCACGCCGGCACGGTCAGCAATCAGCGAACCGTTGGTGCGGTACTCAATGTCGCCAGCCCAGGGCTCGTGCTCAATCGAGTAGGAGGAAGAAATACCGGCACCGCGAGTCTCAGTCAGGAACTGAGTGCGGAAACCAATCAGACCACGTGCGGGAACAGCGAACTCCATACGGACCCAACCGGTACCGTGGTTCGCCATGTTCTCCATGCGGCCCTTACGCGCAGCCATCAGCTGGGTAACAGCGCCCAGGTACTCCTCGGGCACGTCAATAATCATGTGTTCCATGGGCTCGTAGACCTTGCCGTCGATGGTCTTGGTGACCACCTGGGGCTTACCCACGGTCAGCTCGAAGCCTTCGCGGCGCATCTGCTCCACGAGGATAGCCAGGGCGAGCTCGCCACGGCCCTGAACTTCCCACGCATCCGGACGCTGGGTGGGCAGAACCTTAATGGACACGTTACCGATCAGCTCGCGGTCCAGACGGTCCTTCACCTGACGTGCGGTGACCTTTGCGCCCTTGACGCGGCCAGCCAGCGGGGAGGTGTTAATACCGATGGTCATGGAGATCGCGGGATCGTCCACCTTAATCAGCGGCAGGGGCTTGGGGTTCTCAGCGTCGGTCAGGGTTTCACCAATGGTGATGTCCTCGATACCAGCCACTGCGACGATCTCACCGGGGCCAGCGGACTCTGCGGGAACACGCTCAAGAGCCTTGGTCGCCAGCAGCTCGGAGATGCGAACGTTCTTGATCTCACCGTCGTGACGTGCCCACGCAACAGTCTGGCCCTTCTTCAGGGTGCCGTTGAAGATACGGACCAGTGCCAGACGACCCAGGAACGGGGAGGAGTCCAGGTTGGTCACGTGTGCCTGCAGAACCTCATTCGGATCATAGGTGGGGGCGGGCACGTGCTCGATGATGGTCTTGAACAGCGGCTCAAGGTCGTCGTTGTCGGGCAGCTGGCCGTCTGCGGGCTGGTTCAGAGATGCAGCGCCAGCCTTACCGGATGCGTACACCACCGGAACGTTCAGCACAGCGTCCAGGTCCAGGTCGGGAACCTCGTCCGCCAGGTCGGATGCCAGGCCGAGCAGCAGGTCCATGGACTCGCCAACAACCTCGTCGATACGGGAGTCGGGGCGGTCAACCTTGTTCACCACGAGGATCACGGGCAGCTTAGCAGCCAGTGCCTTACGCAGCACGAAGCGGGTCTGGGGCAGCGGACCTTCGGATGCGTCCACGAGCAGCACAACGCCGTCAACCATGGACAGGCCGCGCTCCACCTCGCCACCGAAATCGGCGTGGCCGGGGGTGTCAATAACGTTAATGGTGATGGTCTCACCGTTGGCGGAAGGGCCGCTGTAGAACACGGTGGTGTTCTTCGCCAGAATAGTGATGCCCTTTTCCTTTTCGAGGTCACCGGAGTCCATGACTCGGTCTTCAACATCTGCGTGGGCAGAGAAGGCGTTGGTCTGCTGCAGCATCGCGTCGACGATGGTGGTCTTGCCGTGGTCAACGTGTGCCACGATGGCCACATTGCGAAGGTCGGGGCGCGAAGCGGTATTTTCAGACATGCGTTAAGTTTCTCGCTTAAATCTAGGGGATAGTCTCGCCAACGGGTGCGCGCTAGACAGCGCGGGGGTCACGGGGCCGTACCTTATTTTTCAGGTATTTGCCGGTTCGAACGTTTGCTCCTGGAGCCGCTCTGCAATGAGAGCGTTTCCGGGCACGCCAAAACGGACCCCCCTCCGTTGGGCTTAGCTACCAGTGTATCACTAGGGCTTTTCTGCGAGCCACTCATCAAGCATGCGGCGGGCGACAGCATTCGTGCCGGGCAGCTCCAGCTTGGCGGGGTCATCCTCGGCGCTGTTGCCGCGCTCCTCCGAAATGGCAATCGCCTCACGCAGCTCCGCGGCGGTGAACCAGCGCGCCGCACGAATCTCACCGTCGTGGTAGATGATAGGTTCGTTCTCATCCACGCGCGCCCGGTAGCAAATCATGAGCGAGCGCGGGAAAG
This sequence comes from uncultured Rothia sp., assembly GCF_963507905.1. Taxonomy (GTDB): domain Bacteria; phylum Actinomycetota; class Actinomycetes; order Actinomycetales; family Micrococcaceae; genus Rothia. The sequence goes on from NZ_CAUOUU010000003.1 coordinate 43,193, forward strand.
GCCACACATCACTCATACGGTACTCGGTGCTGAGGGTGTGCAGGCCGGTCTCTTCGTAGACTTCGCGGGTAATCGCCTCTTCGAGGTTTTCACCCGGATCAACGAATCCGGCGATGAGGGCAAAACGGTTGGGGTGCCACTGGCGGTTATTCGCCAGCAGCACGCGCTCGCCGTCGCGGCTGGTCACCAGCGCCATCACGGCGGGTTCAATGCGGGGGAACACCATCTCGCCGGAGGCGGTGCGGCGGATTCCCTTGGAGCCGAGGGGCGCCTCCTCACCGCTGTATGCGGAGTAGCGCATGTCGATGAGGTAGTCGCGGCGTGCCAGGGCGGTGGCGTAGTGGGCGCGGCCTTCCGGGTCGTCGTGGACCGGGTAGTAGCGGAAACCACTGGCGGAGGCGCGCACCCGAGAGTTGTTCAGGTCGGCGGCGACTTGCGCGAGGGTTTTGTCCTCGCAATAGAGCACGTGCACCTGCGCCCCGTTCTTCTCTGCCTCACTGTTCTTCTCCGCATCTGCGCCATAGGCGGCGGGGCGAATCACGCTGCGCGCCAGGATAGCGTCCTCGGCCAGCGGCTCGGCAGCATTGCTACCGGTCAGGTAGTGCAGGGTTCCGTCGTCGTTGAGGAGGGTCTCTCCCGCGCGGGAGATGAGCAGGTAGCGCAACGCGCGAGTGCCAGTGGGCGTGTGAGCATCAGCGGGTGCGTGTTCAGGTGAAGAAGTCATAGGTTTTACTCTACTCCGCTCGTGCTCCTTCGTTGCGCGGCTGTAGCTCACGTTCGCATGACAAAAAGCAAAAACCAGCGTTTCCTTCCCGACCAGCGTTCCTTTCCCGACCCACGTTCCAGAAAGACCTCAGGGCACAGCAAAGCCCCCTCCCACACACGGTGGAAGGGGGCACTGCACTCTTCACAATCTTATCAGGTGCGTTACTTTGCGGTGGTTCCCTTCGGGTCCCAACCAGCGGCAAGGGCACGCTCGTAGATAATATCGGTCAGGGTTGCCTCGTAGACATTCGTCAGGTGGTTCGAGTCGGCGTACATGTACACGTTGCCCTGCAGGACCGAGCACTTGCCGTCGGGGCAATACACATCCTTCAGATCGATCTGGTAGGCACCGCGGTCAGCGTACTTGGCGAAAATCGGGGCGGCAGGGTCCTCACCGTACTTTGCTTCGATGGGCTCTGCACAGTCATCGATGTTCTTCGCCTTCATTGCGCACATGTACATGTCGGAGGCAAAACGCGGGTTATCGCGAATGCCAATGACCTGAATACCTGCGTCAGTAAGCTTGCGCAAGGTCTCGTCCAGACCGGGGTCTACGGTTTCGCCCTCAGCAGTTGTTGCGGTGGTGGTCGAAATAATAAACACGGTGGTCGGCTTGGCCGTCAGAATTTCAGCGGTCGCGTTCTCAGTGAACGGGATGCAACGCTTCATGAACCCATTCACCGTATTCTCAGGCTGGGTGAAAGGATACGGGCAACCGGTTAGCAGCAGGTTGAGCTGGTTAGCGCCCGCCTGCTTAGAAATACCTTTCAGAGCCTCAGTCTTCTGCAGAGCGTGGGAGCTACCCACGACCGCAAAGAGAGGCGCATCGTCGGAGGCGTTCTTCGTGTAGCCGCAACTGATATCCAGCTGTTCATGAGTCAGAGCATAGGAACCCTTACAACCGGTATCCCAGGGGACGAATAGACTAGCAATAGTAGCGTTCTTCGGGATGGGGTCAGCTTCAACGAGCTCCTTATCGGGCGAGAGTGCACGGGCACCGGGGTAGGTGTCAGCGTCGTTCTGAACGCTGACCATGGCATTGTTAATAACCTGCGCGTCACGCTGCTCAGCCAGCGCGCGGGTACCGAGCACGGTCGGTGCAACCAGCGCCAGGATTGCCGCAACGAACGCGATGTTACCTGCCCACGCCGCGTAGGAGGTCACGGGGCGCTTGAACTTCAGCTTGGAGGCGAGTGCCGGTAGGAAGTTATCGGATGCCGAGCGCAGGGGCTTCTCCACGAAGCGGTTCAGAACCCACGCCAGGCCAATCGATGCAGCGATCAGTACGGTGCCTTCGAGGAAGGAGACGCGCGGCTTACCCACGGCGGCGCTGTACAGCACGAGCATGGGCCAGTGCACCAGGTACAGGGCGTAGGAAATGTTGCCCAGGTTCAGCAGCGGCTTGGACACCAGCAGGCGGTCAATCGCGAACTTGTGGTCGGTGCGGCCGGCAATAATGACCAGTGCGCCGGAGAGAATCGGCCACAGTGCGAGGAAGCCGGGGAACGCCTTCTCAACAGGCAGCACGGCGCCGCAGGTAATCAGGCCGATGGTACCGATCCAGCCCATGACCACGCGGATGCCCACGTGCGCGGGTTTCCACTTGAGGGTCATGATGGCGAGCAGGGTGCCGACCGCGAACTCCCAGAGGCGGGTGCGGGTGTCAAAGTATGCGTATGCCGCGAAGTTCTTGGTTTCCCAGACGGAGAACGCGAAGGATGCGCAGAAGACTAGGCCGAAGACCAGCACGGCGGCGGGTACCGGCTTGATGCGGACCTTCTTCACCAGCAGTGCGGTAATGGCAAAGAGTACCGGCCAGAGCAGGAAAATCTGGCCCTGAATGGACAGGGACCAGAAGTGCAGGAAGGGCGACTTGCCGCCGGTGTTAGAGGCGAAGTAGTTCACCGAGTTATTCGCCAGGTTCCAGTTCTGCCAGTAGAACAGGGACGCCTGCGCGTCCACGGCACGTGCGCTCCAGATGGTCGGCGAGAGCACCAGGAAGCTACCGGCGAGGGTCAGCAGAATCACGACCGACGCTGCGGGCAGCAGACGGGTGAACACGTGGGTCCAGTAGTTCAGGAGCTTGAGGGGCTTACCCTCATTGATTTTCCGCATGAAGGAGAGCGAGAGCAGGAATGCGGAGATGAACAGGAAGACGTCCACACCGCCGGAGACCTTGCCCACCCACACGTGGTAGATCACGACGAGCAGCACTGCGAATGCGCGTAGACCCTGGATTTCGGGGCGGAAGCCGCGGGTTTCCAGGAAAGACTCGTAGGGAGGATTCGTATTGTTTTTAGGCACACGAATCCCCTGGAAGAGGTTAAAAGCCATGTTTAGTTGTCCTGAGTGTTGTGTGCTTGAGAGATTGGTATGAGTCTTCAGCCCCAAAGGTCGTACCGGGCGGAAGAATCTCATAGGGATGTCTGGGCGCGGGGTGAGGTGGCAGTCCTCGAGGTGTTTCTGCACTCCAGACAGTATTCCGACTAGTCTAACGTTTTTTAAAGCTGAACTTCAAGGTTTGCGGGATTTATCCTATTCCCTGTGCGATTCATTCACTCTCTCGAGGGATGCACGCCCGACAAGGCACGTTACCCTCTTCGTTTTCTTCGATTTACCCGCCCCGATTCTGCGCTGCGCACAGCAGTGCCGGGTTTCGATTTTTTCGCCGTATCGTTCCATATCACCCCAGAAAGAGGTGACATAGGCACCCGAAAATAAGAGAATGGAAACATGACTACTTCTATTGACCCCACGACCACCTCCGCGTGGTCCGCTCTGTCCGCTCATCACAAATCCCTCACCCCGAACCTGCGCGAATGGTTTGCCGCTGACCCGGAACGCGCGCAGAAGCTCAGCTTCACCGCCGACGAACTGCACGTCGACCTTTCCAAGAACCTGATTACCTCCGAAACCGTCGAGCTGCTGCTCAAGCTCGCTGAAGAGGTCAAGCTGGAACAGGCTCGCGAGGCAATGTTCTCCGGCGAGCACATTAACGTCACCGAGGACCGCGCCGTACTGCACACCGCGCTGCGCCGCTCCGAGGGCTACACCCCCGCGCTGACCGTTGACGGCCAGGACGTAGACGCAGACGTTCACGCCGTGCTGAAGAAGATCTACGCATTCGCTGAGCGCGTGCGCAACGGCGAGTGGACCGGCATCACCGGCAAGCGCATCGAGACCGTTGTGAACATCGGTATCGGTGGCTCCGACCTGGGCCCGGTCATGGTGTACGAGGCTCTCAAGCCCTACGCAGATGCAGGCATCACCGCGCGCTTCATCTCCAACATTGACCCGACCGATGTGGCTGAGAAGGTCTCCGGCCTGGATCCCGAGACCACCCTGTTCATCGTCGCATCCAAGACTTTCGGCACCCTGGAGACCCTGACCAACGCACGCGTGGCACGCGAGTGGCTGCTGTCCGCACTGGCTGAGGCTGGCGCCCTGGAAGGTAAGGAAGCATCCGAGGCAGTGGCTAAGCACTTCGTGGCTGTCTCCACCGCACTCGACAAGGTTGCAGCATTCGGCATTGACCCCGAGAACGCTTTCGGCTTCTGGGACTGGGTTGGCGGCCGCTACTCCGTAGACTCCGCTATCGGCACCTCCCTGGCTATCGTGTTCGGCCCGAAGGTTTTCGCTGAATTCCTCGCCGGCTTCCACGCAATGGATGAGCACTTCCGCACCGCTCCCCTGGCTCAGAACGTGCCCGTTCTGATGGGTCTGCTGAACATCTGGAACGTGAACTTCCTCGGCGCAGAGACCCACGCGGTTCTGCCCTACGACCAGTACCTGCACCGCTTCCCCGCATACCTGCAGCAGCTGACCATGGAGTCCAACGGCAAGTCCGTTCGCGCGGACGGCTCCTTCGTCACCTACGACACCGGTGAGGTCTTCTGGGGTGAGCCCGGCACCAACGGCCAGCACGCTTTCTACCAGCTGATCCACCAGGGTACCCGCCTGATTCCCGCGGACTTCCTGGCATTCGCTAACCCGGTCCACCCGACCAAGGACGGCGAGCAGGACGTTCACGAGCTGTTCCTGGCTAACTTCTTCGCACAGTCTCAGGCTCTCGCTTTCGGTAAGACCGAGGAAGAGGTTCGCGCAGAGGGCACCGCAGAGCACGTGGTCAACGCACGTATCTTCAGCGGTAACCGCCCCTCCACCTCCATCATGGCGCCGCGTCTGACCCCGCGCGTTCTGGGCTCCCTGATTGCCCTGTACGAGCACATCACCTTCGTTCAGGGTGTTGTCTGGGGCATCGATTCCTTCGACCAGTGGGGTGTTGAGCTCGGTAAGAAGCTGGCCCTGGACCTGGTTCCCGCTATTGAGGGTGACCGCGAGGTTCTGGAGCGCCAGGATTCTTCGACCGCTTCGCTGATTGACTACTACCTGAAGAACCGCACCAAGTAGTAGCGCAGACCTACATGTGCCGGTTTTGTAGCCCGGCTGTATAGGGTCAGCGCAGATGCACAAACCGCCGGATAGGCTCCCGTTTGGGAGGCTATCCGGCGGTTTTGTTGTACGGGTTGTAGCTCAATGCCGTGCTGTTAGTTCACTGCGGGCAGGGTGTCGGAGGCGATCTCGGCAATAATGCGCACCACGGTGGATTCGGGCAGCTGCGGGATGCCCTGCTCGTCACGTACTACGCCACCGGTGTCGCGGTGGGCGGTCATGCCGGTGCTTTCGGTGGTCTCTTCGCCGTCGGCGCAGGTTGCGGGCACGTGCACGAATCCGGCGGGGATGCTCAAGCCCAGTTCACGGCTGATACGCTGACCCTCGTAGAACACGTGGTTGCACACGTAGGTTCCGGCGGTGTACGAAATCTCGACCGGCTCCCCCGCCGCACGCAGGCGCTCAAAGCTGGCGCGCACCGGCAGGGAGGAGAAGTACGCCTCCTGACCGCCGGGGGCAATCGGCTCATCGCAGCGCTTGTCGCCGTCGTTATCTTCAATACCGGCGGAGTCCAGGTTGATAGCAACCTGCTCGAGGCTGACCACGTCGCGGCCGACCGCCACGCCCAGGCTAATGAGCGCGTCGGGCTGCACATCCTGCAGGGCGGTGCGCAGGGCGGTGCTGGAACCGTCATAGCTGACGGGCAGCTCCCGGGTGATGACGTTCAAATCCGGGCGCATCTGAGTCAGCAGACGCTGAGCGCCTTCGGCGAGCGCTACGGTGGGGTTCACGGGCACGCCGGGGAAGGGGCCGAAGAAGGTCAGCAACAGGGTGCGTGCCTGGTTGGGGGTGGTTGCCATGGTCAATCTCGTTTCCTGCGTTGGTTTTATGCAGTGTTGGCTTTATTCAGCAGCGTTCTTTTCGGCGGTGTTCTTTTCGGCTGCGTTCTTTTCAGTAGCGCGGCGTTCCAGGTCCTTGGCAAGCGCCTCCAGCAGCTCTTCGGGAGTGGTGACGATGATAAGCTCGTCCAGGTAGCGTTCGTTGAGCAGGCCGGTGGACGCCATGTAGTGCATGGCGTCGATGAGCTTGTCCCAGTAGCCGTTGACGTTCAGCAGGGCGACCGGCTTGGAGTGAATATCGAGGAACTGCCAGCTGAAAACTTCAAAGAACTCTTCGAGGGTGCCGGGGCCGCCGGGCATGGCAACGAACGCATCAGCCTTGTCGATCATGGCGATTTTGCGCTGGTGCATGGTATCCACAATTTCGAGGGTGGTCTGGCCGGGGTACACACCCTCCAGTCCGACCAGCTTGTGGGTGACCACGCCGTAGACCACGCCGCCAGCGTCCAGGGTTGCGCCCGCGACGGTGCCCATGAGGCCGGTGCGGCCGCCACCGTACACCACGCCAATATTGTTCTGGGCGCAGAGGGTGCCGAGCTCCTGGGCGCGGGTGGTAAAGAGCGGGTCGTTGCCGGAGCGTGCACCGCAGTAGACGGCAAGGTTGTAGTTGGTCTTCTTCATGGTTCTCCTTGGGGTGTATGGGGTTGCGGGGTGGAGCGCCTCTATGCGTTCTACCCGCGATAGATGTTGTTGTGTTGAGGGTACCGGATGCACCTGTGTACCTCATGTGTGCCACCCGCCAGTTCAGGGGCACGTTAGGCGCGGTGGTTACGGTAGCGGGGTACGCGCCAGCAGCGGGAAAATCTGCTCGGTATTCAGCGGTGCCTGTGCAGCAGAATCGGAGGGGCTGCTCATGGCTGGGTTGACCCAGCGCAGCTCAGCGATTTCTGCCTGCGGCACCAGCGTAGCCAGCTGTTCGTGCTGCTCGTCGGTGGGTGCGTATTCGTAGGTTTCGGCGCGTACCGTAAAGCCTGCCTCGTTCAGTGCCGCCGCTTCGAGGAGTCCGCGGTGGTGCATCCGGGCGGGGTCTGGGGTGAGTCCGATTTCTTCGCTCACTTCGCGGCAGGCGGTCTGTATCGGGGTTTCCCCCGGTTCGGGTTTGCCGCCGGGCATCATGAACCCGTCGCTGCCCTGCTTGCGCACGGTGAGTACGAGCCCGTCCCGGTTGCGGATTGCTACAGCGCACACGTTTACGACGCGGTGCGTGCTGTCGATGGCGCTGTGCTCAGTAGCGCTGTGTTCGGTGGGCTGGGCTGCTTCTACTCGGTTCTGCGAATTCTTCTGCGTGGGCATCTTTCTACCCTAGCATTTCCGTATCCTCCACTCGGCACAGTGCTTGTTTGTCTTATACATCCGCCCTATTGTGCGCCCTGTAGGCGTTGGTTTTATGTAATATTTCGGCGAGTTATCTTATGTCCGGTTCATGCGTTTAGGCGCGTGTTACGGTGTATTTAACCGCGATGTCGCGGTACCGTATACGCACTCGACTTGGCGCGATACAGGAAGAGTGCGGATCACTCAATCACTCATGTAGAAGGAACTTCATGATGGCTAACTCTTCTCGTTCCCGCCGCTACGGTAGCGCTGGCGCTTCTGTTCTTCTTGCCGCGTCGTTGAGCCTGTGCGCTCTGCCTTCTGTTGCGGCGGCTAATACCCCGGATCCGGTTAACCCGCCGGTTATTACGGTCTACAACTACAAGGTTGAGACCAATACCCGTGAGCTGAAGACCGCCCTGCGTCAGAATAAGATTACGCTCAAGGCGACGAAGCTGCCCGCAAAAACTACTGCTTTTTCCCCGGCTTTGCATGAGGCAAACCATAGGGGTTTCCCGTTCCTGAACCCGATTCAGACGGTGCGCGTTGACGGCCCGTTCAAGGACGGCACGGCGACTGCGACCCATTACGTTCCCGGTAGCCTGATTGACCCGGCGAAGAACTACAGCTTCGTCGCTAATATCATCGTTGATGGTTACGGGGGCGGTCAGGTTCTGCGCATGAACGTTGTGAAGGATAGCGCCGCACCGGTTCTGCACGTGGATTCGCCGCGTCTGAACACCAAGGGTGAGACCGTGTTGAAGGTGCGCGGTACCGGCTACACGGGTGAGGCGACCCCGCACGGTGTGCGTGTGGTGGTGTCTGACACGAATGTGTGGGTTCCCGGCCGTTTTCCCCAGCAGGGTATGCGTTTCGTGGCTCAGGTGACGGTACCTGCTTCGCAGATTCACAACGGTGTCTTTGAGACGGAGGTGAAGGTTCCGGCGGATGTTGCGGCGACGCTGAATACCTCTCACAAGTACATTGCGGGCACCATGGCTGCCGGCGTTGAGGGTGCCGAGTACGGTTCGTTTGATGCTCAGAAGCCTCTTGAGCTTTTCGCGCAGGAGCCCGTGGTTTCGGCGGTTCCGACCGATGCCCCGACGGTGGCACCTCTGCCCGAGGCAACCGTGGGTGTTAACCCGACCGATGCACCCACCGTAGCACCGCTGCCGGAAGCAACCGTTGGCGTGAACCCGACCGACGCGCCCACCGTAGCGCCCTTGCCGGAGGCAACCATCGGTGTAAACCCCACTGACGCACCGACCGTAGCACCCCTGCCGGAAGCAACCATCGGTGTAAACCCCACTGACGCACCCACCGTGGCACCCCTGCCGGAAGCAACCGTGGGTGTAAACCCGACCGACGCACCGACCGTAGCACCCCTGCCGGAAGCAACCATCGGTGTAAACCCCACTGACGCACCCACCATTCCTGCACTGCCGGAAGCAACCATCGGTGTAAACCCGACCGACGCACCGACCGTAGCACCCCTGCCGGAAGCAACCGTGGGTGTAAACCCGACCGACGCACCCACCGTTCCCGCACTGCCGGAAGCACCGGTTGCCGATAAGACCCCGAACGCTGACAAGCTGGAGGACGCAACCGTAGCGCATCCTAAGAGCAAGCCCGCTCAGGAGGCTCCGGTGACCGCGGCCCACTCGACTAAGGACAACCTGGCAAAGGACCGCCTTGCTAAGGATCATCTAGCTCAGGAGAGCAGCCCCAAGAAGGCTACCCTGGCGAACACCGGTGCATCCAGTGTTGGCGTGATTGTTGTTCTTGGTGTTGCCGCGATCTGTGCGGGTCTGGGTTTGAGCGTTCTGCGCTCGCGCCGCGGCTCCTAAGAGCTGCAGGGCATACAGCCTAGCTCACCTGTCCGGAATAAACTGCGGATAGTAAAGAGCCGCCGGCTCCCCTCATCAGGGGAACCGGCGGCTCTTTACGCATTAGCTCATTCAATCAGCTGGCGCAGGCGTTATCAGCAGGCGTTCGCGTTACTTCGAAGCCTTAACCTCAATGCCGCTCACGTCAATCTGCTCCAGCGGAATGATGCGGTCACGAGTGACCACGCGGTGTACCAGCCAGACCGCGATAATCACGGGCAGGCCAATGTAGGAGCTGAGTACGCCAGCCCAGTCACCGCTCAGGAACGCCTCGTAGTTCTGGCCACCAATCACGACCAGGCACATGAGGAAGGCGATAATCGGGCCCGCGGGGAAGAACGGCGCCACGTAGGGCAGATCCTTCAGGCTGTTGCCCTGCTTCAGGTATGCGCGGCGGAAACGGTAGTGAGCCACGGCGATACCCACCCAGGTGATGAAGCCAGCCAGACCGGACACGTTCACCAGCCACAGGTACGCGCCATCCGGCGAGAGCAGTGCGGCGATGAAGCCGACCGCACCGATAGCTGCGGTTGCCAGCAACGCGTTCATGGGCACGCCGCCGGAGTTGATGTGGGTGAACATCTTCGGTGCCTTACCCTCCTGGGCGAGCGCGAAGAGCATACGAGCCGAAACGTACAGGCCCGAGTTACCTGCAGAGAGCACTGCGGAGAGGATCACGGCGTTCATAATGGCTGCCGCGAAGGCGATGCCCGCACGCTCGAAGATGAGGGTGAACGGGGAGATGTTGATGTTGCCGTCCGCTGCGGTGAGCAGGTTCGGGTCGGAGTAAGGAATCAGGAAGCCGATGACGGCCATCGCGCCGATGTAGAAGAGCATGATGCGCCAGAATACGCTGGTCAGTGCGCGGGGCACGTCGCGGCGGGGGTTCTCAGATTCGCCGGCAGCCACACCGATCATTTCGGTGCCCTGGAAGGAGAAGCCTGCCACCATGAAGATGGCAAGTACGGCGGGGGCGCCGCCGACGAAGGGTGCCTCACCGACGGTCCAGTTGGAGACGCCCGGGGAGCTACCGCCCAGGATGCCGAAGATCATGGCGATACCTGCGATGAGGAAGACGATCACGGTGACGACCTTGATGGTTGCGAGCCAGAATTCGCTTTCACCGTAGGAGCGTGCCGAGAGGGCGTTGATGCCGGTCAGCAGCACAAGGAATCCTGCCGCCCACACCCAGGATGGGATGTCCGGGAACCAGTACCTCATCACCTCGCCGACGGCGACGAGCTCGGCGGCGACGGTAATCGCCCAGTTGAACCAGTAGTTCCAGCCCATGGCGAAGCCGAAGGACGGGGACACGTAGCGTGCCGCATAGGTCTGGAATGCGCCGGGGACGGGCAGGTGCGCGGCCATCTCGCCGAGGGACTGCATGAGGAAGAGCACCATGACGCCGATGAGGGCGTAGGCGAGGATTGCGCCGCCGGGGCCTGCGGTGGAGATGGTCTTACCGGAGGCGACGAAGAGGCCGGTGCCGATTGCGCCGCCGATTGCGATCATCTGCATGTGGCGGGCGGAGAGGCCTCGCTTCAGTTCACCCTCTGCGGGGGTGGCTTCCGATGCAGCGCCGGAAGTCTCTGTAGGCTGTGCCATGTCAGGTCTTCTTTCTGAGGCTATTGCTTCGTGCGTTTGCTAGCGGTCTAGTCTGGTGTCCAGTCTAGTCTTGCTGTGCATGGTGCCGCCGAAGGTTTGGCCTGCGGTCAAGAAATTCTTCAATCATAAGGATTTCTTACGTACCGTAAGTTTTTCTAATCTGAGGGTCAATCCTACCCGCTTTTCAGGCGCTTTTCCACCCAAAACCACAAAAACACAGAAAAACCCTCCCGCACCGTCTCATCACAAGCGGTACGGGAGGGTTCCATCTCAGGCGAATTCACCCGGTTTATTCAGCTCACCCGGCTTTAGTCAGCCAGGTTGTGGAACGAAACGTTCGTGGGGTGCTCCACGGTACGGGAAACGGTGCAGTCCTTCTGCTCACTGAGCTGAATCAGACGGTCCACCATCTTCTGAGCCTTGGCGCCCTGCTCATCCTCGGGGAATCGCACATCAAAGTCCACCTCAACATCGTCGAGGCGCACCGCACCGTCTTCGTTCTGCTTCAGCGCCGAGGCGAGCACCTCGAACACCTCGGGGGTGGCGCGACGGGAGGTACCCGCGTCCACGTCCACGGAGGAGCAGCCGGCAATTGCGGCAAGCAACAGCTCGACGGGGGTCAGCAGCCCCTCACCCACACCGAAGTCGAGGGTTGCGCCGTTAGCACCGTAGGCACGGTAGCGCAGACGGTCGATGCGCTCGATCTTGGTCTGGCGGTAGTTTTCGAGTTCGCGGCGTTCCTGCTGGCGCGAGTACACCTTCTTCTGCTCTTCTGCGGTGTTCTGGGAGGCGTTCTGATCAGCCATTGAGGTTCCTTTCGGGGTGCCCTTTCGGGTGGTTCTTTGTTTAGTGTCATTCACTATAAGCGTGTTTCTCATATTTTATTCCCGGACTCTTTTTCTCGTCGGTCAACCGGCCGCTCCTATACACTGGAAAACCGCAGTGGAGCTTTGAAGTCCCTCACGCACACAGTAGATTTTTTGAAGAGCACAACAGGCACAAGGAACTCTTTTATGGCACAGACCCCCGGCGCTGAGCATCCCGGCACTGAACGTACGAGCACGCAGAGTGATTTCCGCTTGGCTGTTGCGGATTCTTCCGTGGTGATGCTCGGTATCGCTGTGCTGGGTTTGGGTTTGGGTATTATCCTCAACGCGCACGGTCTGCCCATCTGGACCGCACCGCTGCTCTCTGCCCTAGTTTTTGCCGGTTCGGTGGAGTTTTTGATGGTGGGCATGGTCAGTGGTGGCGCGCCTCTGGCGTCGATTGCGTTGACGGTGTTCCTGGTGAATGCGCGCCACCTGGTGTACGGTCTTTCCTACCCGTTGCACAATGTGAAGGGTTTCTGGGCTAAGGCTCTGGCGATTCACACTCTTTGCGATGAGGCGTTTGCGCTCAACTCCGGTCCCGGCCGTAATGAGCGTTCGGGGGCGCGCATTCTGTGGGTGAACGTGCTGATTTACGTGTCGTGGATTCTGAGCGTAGTCCTCGGGTATGTGCTGGGCGCAAGCTTTCTCAGCAATCTGAAGGGCGTGGACTTTGTGATGGTGGCTATTTTTACGGTTCTTGCGATGGACGGCTACCGCGCTAACCCGGATCGTGTGACGGCGCTCTTTGTCGCGGCTTCGGCTGCGGTGGCGCTGATTTTTGCGCCGTCCTCGTTCCTGGTGGTGGCGTTGGGTTCGTATGTGGTGCTGCTGCTGGCGCGCTTCCCGGTGGCAAAGCGCCGCGGTACTCTGCCGCATCGTGCGGGGCATGAGGTAGCGGCTGAAGCTGAAAGCGCCGCAGAGAGCCCAATCGCCACAGCAGAGAGCCCAGCCACCGCCGCTACCGCTGATGCGCCCGCTTCCACACAGCGGTAAGAACGTTACATACGTGTTCAAAACCGGTTAGGATAGATGAGTGGAGCTTTGCTCTCCCCTCTTTCTATTTCTAGGATTCGCATAATGCCTCCCGCGTGAACCTGCGCGGAGGCTCCCAGAGGTTGAGGTACCCCATGACTCAGATGAAAGACACCGCTAAGGAAACTAGCGACGCAGAACGCTGTGCCGCCCCGGAGTAACACCGCACCGGGAGCGGCATCACCCGAGGTAACACACGAGAACTACTGACGCGCGCAACTACCCGCGCAGAAAACTTGCGTAAAACTCGTGCAGGAGGAACGGCCCTCCGCCTCCATGTTTCGCGGCTTTCATCAACTCACGTACCTACCGCACTACTTAGCACCCTGCCTCTCTTCGGTTGGGCTCTCCCTACCCTTTTTCGCGGATGCTTTTCAGGGCTTCACCCGCACGCCTCGTTCAGGGTTCTTCCGCTCTTTTCGGGTTCTTTCGCTGAGTACGTGCAGAAAGAGAAAATCTTCATGAATAGTGAAGTGACCACCGGCTATATTCTTGCGGCAATACTTGTTGCTGCGGTTATTACTTTTCTGTTGCGCCTGCTGCCTTTCGGTTTGAAGAAGGCTCTGGCTGGCTCCGAACTTTTGGATGCGCTCAGCCACTGGATTCCGCTCGGCGCAGTCGCGCTGCTTGCCATCTATGCGGTGGCGAAGATTGATTATTCTTCGTTCGCTACGGCGGCACCGTACCTGGCGGGTCTGGTGGTGACCGTGGCGGTGCACCTGTGGCGTAAGAATATGGTGTTGAGTATGGTGGCGGGTACCGTCACCTGCGTTGTGCTGGCTAACTGGGTTTTCTAGGGGGTTACGATGAGCATCTCTAAGGATCAGGAAAACAACGCTGTTTCGCCCTCTCTGGCTTCTTCCTCTCAGCCTTCTTCGCCTCAGGGTTCAGGTTCTGCACCTCACCAGGCGAGCCCGGAGCAGGTTGAGCAGGTTATTGCCTCTGCTCTTCCGCTGACCGGCATGATTCCGGTAGTGGAGGCGACCGCCTCCCCCAATGCCCAGGGCTCTCAGCAACCGAGCGAGAGCGGTTTTGCGGAGGCGATTCGCGTTGCCGGTGTCATCATGCTGGGTCTGTTCTTTGTCGGCATTGGTCTGGGCGTGATGGTGCACAGTTACGGTCTGCCGTTCTGGGTGGCTCCCCTGCTGCCGGTGCTGGTGTTTGCCGGTTCGGTGGAGTTCGTGCTGATTGACATGGTCTCGAATCATGCGTCGCTGTTCTCTATTGCGGTGATGACTCTGCTCATTAATTCGCGCCACCTCATGTACGGCCTGTCATACCCGATTGAGCGTGTGCGCGGTGGGTTGGCGAAGTTCTACACCGTGTACACCCTCATTGATGAGGCGTACGCGCTGAACACCGGACCGGACCGCCATAAGCTGCGTGGTTCCCGCATCCTGTGGATTCATGCTGGCCTGCACCTGAGTGTTCTGGCGAGCGCAACGCTTGGTTACGTGCTGGGTGCGAGTTTCTTGAGTGACCTCAAGGGCGTGGATTTTGTGATGACCGCGCTTTTTGCGGTGCTCGCTATTGATGCTTATCATGCGTCGAAGGATCATGTGATTGGCGTGATGGCTGCCGTGTCTGCGGCGGTTGGTCTGGTGTTGGCGCCGCAGTCGATGCTGCTGATTTCGATGGTGGTGTACATTCTGCTGTTGGTGTCGCGTTTTGTGGTGGCTAAGCGCCGCGGCACCCTGCCGGAGCATATGCTGGTCGCGGATGAGGAGCCCGCCGGAGCCGCCGAAACCTCCGAAACTTCCGACGCTGCCGGTCATCCCGGCGCCTCCGCGCACTAAGTCTGAATCGCGCACTAGCGCCTGGATATAGTAAAGCGCCCCGCCCACCCGAAATACCGGGTGGGCGGGGCGTTATGCTGTCGCCAGCCGCATGTGTGGGTGAACCCTAGATCATGCGCTGTAGACGTTCAGTATCTGCTGTGCTGGTACCGCCAGGTGTCCCTGACGGAAGTATGTGCGGGTGCCGGGATTGCGTCCGGCTCCCGTACTAAGCTTACTTGATAGCTGCTTACTTGATAGCTGCCAGGGCTGCTTCGTAGTTGGGCTCGTTGGTGGTTTCGGGAACCAGCTCGGTGTAGACAACCTCACCTTCGGGGTTCACGACGACCACGGAGCGTGCCAGCAGACCAGCCAGGGGGCCGTCCACAAGCTTTACGCCGAAGTCCTCACCGAAGGAGGAGCGGAAAGCGGAGGAGGTGACGACGTTCTCAATGCCCTCGGCTGCGCAGAAGCGGCCGATTGCGAAGGGCAGGTCGTTGGAGACGCACAGCACGACGGTGTTCTCCAGGCCTGCAGCCTGCTTGTTGAAGGTGCGGACGCTGTTTGCGCACACACCGGTGTCGATGGAGGGGAAGATGTTCAGCACCAGGTTCTTACCTGCGAAATCTGCGGAGGAGATCTCGGAGAGATCAGCCGCGAGAACCGAGAATTCGGGCAGCTTTGCGCCGACTGCGGGCAGGTCGCCGTTGGTGTGGATTACGAGTTCGTTATGTAGAGTTACTTCAGCCATGCCTTCATTGTCCCTTGGATAGGGCGGGTGTGCAAGGGGACACAGGCACTAGTGGGCGGAGTTTCCGCATAGCTGATTTCCGGCTACGCTGTTTCGCCTCTTCTGGGCTCTGTTGTAGCCGCTGTCTAGCGGTATTCCCGGCCGGTAACCCCATAGCGCGCCTTTACAATGAGCAGGTGAGCATTTTGAGGCACGTATCTTCCCGCCTTGCGCCACTGGCGCATCCCGTGACGAATTTCAGGGCACTCCGTCAGGACCTGCGCCGTCAGCGGGTGGAGGGTCGTGCCCTCATTGATCCGGACAATACGTACCGGCCGAGTGTGCGTGCCGAGTTGCGCCGCATGTTCACACGCCCCCTCCCCGTGGAAACGCAGACGCTCATGTGTAATGCCCTGCTGGCGGCAATCTGCTGGTACCTACTCCCGGAAGCCTGGCGTTCGTGGTTGTTTAGCGAGTTTAAGGGCCCGGCTGGTTTTGCGCTGGTGATGGTCGGCTGGATGGTTGCGGACGTCACCTTCAACGAATCTGATGGGCCACGATGAGGAGCATGCGCTGCGTGCCTTGCGCAGTAGCGACCCGCACGCCCTGCGCCTGTTCGTGCGCACGAAGGCTATTGCAATCGGTCTGATCACGGGTGTTTCCGGCACCCTGCTGGCACTGATTCTGCACAGTCAGGACAAGCACCTGACCCCCACGCTCATGATGTCCCTGTCGTTCTTTGTGGCGCCGGCTATTGTGGTGTCCCTGGGCTCAATTCTGGGCGTGGTGTATCCGTATCGTCTGCGCGGCTGGCAGTTCCGCTGGGCGCACCGTAAGAACCTGCGGATGAGCGCCCGCTGGGTTCTGCTCTGTTTCGGTCCGGGTTGGGTGCTGGGTACGGTGCTGATGTCGCTGATGTTCCCGTCGATTTTCCTGTCTGATGCAATCATCCGCATCTTCGATCCCGGAACGCATCCACGCGATAATGCGTTCAGGCCGCTGCTGTTTTCGCTGATTTTGTGGGCGCAGGGCGCTATTAGTCTGTGGGTTTTTCCGCGAATTACGGCGCGTATTGCGACCGCGCGGCGTGCCTGGCTGGTGCATTATCTGACGGATGATAAGGTCTGCTAGCCGGTTTTTGTTGAGGATTTTGTTGCCGGGCAGCTGCTCGCGCATGCCACGGTAACGACATACCACGGCAACGAGCGGCGCTGACCGCGCGCCCTGCGTGCCCACCTCTTTTTCCCTATACTGGACGAGTTCACTATTCGCTTCTTGACCAGCACCGATGCGCGCTGTCGCGCATCTTCAGGAGTATTCATGTCTTCTATTCGCCGCCGCTTTACCGGCCGCACCGCTTTGGCTCTACCCGCGTTGGGCGCCGCTCTAGCTCTTGTTGTCACGTCCTGCTCGGCAAGCACTGATTCTGCTGTTTCGGGTACCGTGGTGTCTTCTTCTGGTAGCGCTTCTGCCTCGGCGAGCGCGACCTCCACTCAGGCACTGTTCCCGACCCCCGTCGGCGAGCCCGAGCGCATCCGCGAGTGCTACCCCGAGTGCTTCGTCGCCTGCTCCGGTGCCGTCGGTGGTGACGATTACGGTTCATGCTGAGCCGACCGCCTCCGAGTCAAAGACCTCTGAGTCGAAGTCGGATTCCAAGTCTGAGCCGAAGAAGGACTCCACCTGCGCGTCTGATTCTGCGTCGACCGTGGTGTCTAAGGCTCTGCGCGATTTGAAGAATAAGAAAAATTGGGATCAGTGGACGAACGTCTCGGAAAGCTACGAAGGTTACGACCCCTGCGCTGAGCTGTCGTGGATTGACGCGGTTCCGGGTTCTTCCCCGTCTTCGTGCTGCACCGCGGCGATGGTGCACCACATTCTGCTGTTCCACCGCGGCAAGTTCATTGGTACCGCAACCTATGAGCCGTACTCGTTCTCCCCGGTGATTACCCGCACCTCCGACAGCTCGATTCGTGTGACCTACCGTTACATGAAGGAAGACGAGAAGGTACACAACGCAAGCGGCCGCGCGACCGCTGAGTTTACCTGGAGCTCTTCGCAGAACAAGGTTGTGATGACCGGTGAGGTTCCGCCGAGCTACTAGGCAGCCCGCCTCATAGGCTCGCGGCCCCGAATCTACGCGTTTGAGCCTAAGAAGTTAGGCATACGAGAAACCCGCCGCCTCACATATGGTGCATATGTGAGACGGCGGGTTTTCGTTGCTTAAGGATATGTAGGGTGCCCGAGGGCTAGCTATTTAGGCAACGAACTTCTTGTAACCGAAGTATGCGGCGCCTGCCAGGATAGCGATGCACAGAATCTTCTTCACGGTATTACTCCTTTGATTGTTCCGGTAGGCACCCGGTGTTTTACTCCATCTGGCGACTCACCTAAAGGCGAGGGTCAGGCGGGGCGTCATCCGCACGTGGTGCCGTTGTTCCCTATCTTACCTGCCTTTGAACAATGTATTTCCGTTTGGCGCGCTGAGTCCGCATTCTAGACAGTCAAACACGCGCAAACACGCAGCGGTTCAGCGTGCCATTGAGCCAAGGAATATGCCTCTGACAGGCGCATAATGGGAGCATGAGTATTTTTAAGAAGAAAGAGTACAGCGCTGAGCGCTCGGCTACTCGCATGGCTCGCGCCCTCGCTGTGATGGGTGCGCTGCACTTCATCATCCCGGATCCCTTCGACTCGATTGTGCCGAAGTACCTGCCGGGTCATGCGCACGCATACACTCACGCTTCGGGTGCGGCTGAGCTGGGCACCGCCGCCCTGCTGGCTAATGAGAAGACCCGCCGTGCCGGTGGTCTGCTTGCGGCTCTGCTGTTTGTTGCAGTGTTCCCCGCGAATATTCAGATGGCGTTGGATGCGCGTAACCAGTCCACTCAGCGTAAGGCTATTGCGTACGGTCGTCTGCCCCTGCAGCTGCCGATGATTTGTAGCGCTCTGAAGATTTGGCGTAAGTCGAAGTAGCCAATACATTCATCATTCGATGCGTTCGACACGCATCTCATTAATGAGAAAAGCACCCTAGTGTTTTAGAGATAAAACGTTAAGGTGCTTTTAGCTTAATAAAAGCTCATATAAGCTCTTCTTACACCATATTTACGTATAATTGAAAACAACATACTATCTGCCAACGTGGCAGATATATAAACCCAAGGAGATTACAATGGGTACTTTTATTGGCACCATTATTACCGGCGCAATTATTGGTGCACTTGCACGCTTCTTCATGCGAGGCCGCCAGAACATTTCGATTCTTTGGACCATTATCTGCGGTGCTGTCGGCGCCGCTATCGGTACCTGGGCAGCAACTCAGCTGGGTGTTGCAGACACTCGCGGCATTGACTGGATTCGCTGGATTATCTCAATTATTGCCGCAATGCTGACCATTTCCCTGTACATGGGCTTGACCGGTAAAAAGTAAAGAAATATTCGTCAATTTCTTTTAAAACCTAAGCAATTTTTATAAAGCAAAAGGCGGCACCTCCCCTAGCGTGAGCTAGTGCGGGAGGTGCCGCCTTTTCTGCGCCTTGTGCGAAGCGCTTTACGTCTTCTCGGTTTATACCTTCTGGGCTTATGCCTTCTTCACGACGGAGGACTTCAGGTACATCTGGCCTGCGCCGGGGACCTTCACCTCAATGTCGTGGCCGTTGACGGGGGATTCGAGCAGGCGGATGCCGCGCACCTTGGTGCCTGCCTTGATGTCTGCGCCGCCCTTGACCTTCAGGCCCTTGACGATGGTGACGGAGTCGCCGTCGACGAGCTCGTTACCGACGGAGTCCAGAACCTTGGCGCCTGCTTCTTCTTCGGTTTCGCCTGCTGCGGTGCGTTCCCATTCGTGGCCGCACATGGGGCATGCCCAGAGTTCACCCATTTCGTAGGTGTAGTTTTCGTTGCATTCGGGGCAGGCGGGTGCTTCGATTTCGTTGAGGTTTTCGCTCATGGTTCCTTCTTCGATCTGTGCGGATGCGCCGCTCCCCTGCCACGGTGATGCTGCAGTATTACTGCGGTGGTGCTGCGGCGTGTGGGCGCGCGTCAGCGAGGGCGGGGTGCGACGGTGGAGGGTGCGAGGATTCTCGCGTTCGTGCTGACTATACCATTTGGTGGGTGCGAACCGCATGTGCGGGGCTGATTTTTGCTGGTCTTTGGGGGTGGGTTCGGGGCGTGGGTGAAGCCGAAAATAAAATTTGCATGGTTTGTGCGTAATATTTTGGTTGGAAGATGATTCTCAGTGGCTGCGGCGTGTAAAGTGCTTAAGTATTTGTACGTTTTTTGAGTGAAAGGCACGGCTTCATGAAGCTTTCCGCACGTAACCAGTTCGCTGGCAAGGTTGTTGAGATTACTGAGGGTGCAACCAACGGCATCGTTAAGATTGAGATCGCTCCCGAGGTTGTTATCTCTGCGTCCATCACCAACGAGTCCATTAAGGAACTGGGCCTGAAGGTTGGCGAGACCGCTTACGCAGTCATCAAGGCTTCCAACGTTATGGTTGGTGCTGACCACTAATCCCGGTCAATAAGACTTACACCCGGGCGGCTGCCTATTGTGGCGCGCAAGGGGTAATAGGGCGGAGCCCCGCACTGTACACACAGTGCGGGGCTCCGCTTTTATGCTTTTATCGCTTAGACATTGAAGCGGAACTCCACCACGTCACGGTGTAACTCGACGTTTCAGGGTGGTAAGCGATAACCTACGAGGAGAGGCCCCATTCCAGGGTCCAATTTCCGTGGCTGCCTTTTCCAGCCCTTCCCCATAGGTTTCCCACAATTTGGGGCACTTTTCACTGATCCACTCGAATCCCTGGCGGACATCGGCGTCATCAATTCCCCAGTCCCTTATGCAATCCGATTCAATTGCGGAAGCTAGATTCTCAATCATCCACTTCGATTGAAGGTCATCGACATCGGCAACCCATCCAACCGCTCTGATGAGCCAGGCGGCTGTAGCAGTCACGCGCTCAGTCGCTCCTTCAAGTTCCCACTCATCAAACGAGCATAGGGCACCTTGACGTAGCAGAGAAGCAAGAGCTGTAGCAATTCCATATTTCAGCGCCCTTACCTCTTCCTCAAATAACCTCCCGTCTTGGCACCGCGGTTCCAAATCTCTGACTGCCAGGAGGGTACCTGTCAGAACATTCAGTTTAAGACCTCCAGGAGCCTGGGAATCAATCCTCTCAACCGCTTCAAGAAGACCGCTTGCTACAGGGGGATGGAGATTAACCAGATCCCGGTAGAAGGAGTGACCTGGACGTTGCTTTTCTGCCGTCGGTCCCGTAACAAGCGCGACGATACGCGAGTCCTCAATCGTTGCTCCCTGTCTTATTGCTTCCTTAATAAATTCGAGCAATCCGGGATAGGGTTGGTGTCCGTCACTTTCTGCATAACGGCGCTCGAACCCGTCAACATAATGGCTCACAACAGCATCAGTTAGGTTATCTTGCACCTTCACGCCGTCGGACGATCCAGGAAGCGGAAGAGCAGGATTGTCGCGAAGAAGAGTGAGAAGGAATTCCCGGTCCTCTTTCTTATACCCACTAACTTCCTCCCATAACGTCACCAGATGCGGGGGTTCTGTGGCTCGATTAATAATCCCCGGTAGCTCATCGCGTCGCTGGCGTTGAGAAACTAACGTTTGACTCTCGAGGAATTTGGCTTGCAACTCACTGTCACGTCTTGCTTGTTTGGCTTGCGACTTGCTGTCACGTTTTGATTGCCGTAATCCTAGCGCCCATAACACAACAGGGATTATGAGGGCCGCTAAGCCCACGAGAAACATCGGGTCGTCCCACGCCAATTTAGCTGAAAGAGAATTCCACCAGTCGATTATCATTTCTTGCCTCCTAAACACTGAAGCCGAGCTCAACCAAGTCATCATGCATCAGCAATATTCTGCGTTTCCTCAGTTACTTCTGCCGGCGGAGGTGTGAGATATTCCCCCGCACGACGAGTTGTAGTAATGTATTGACGATAATTTTTACAATCTCTTTTTGATATAGCGGCTTACATTACGCATTAAGGGTACAAAAAATCCGGTGACAGTGAGATGAATTTCGTCATCCCTCCGTCACCGGATTCTCAAAGTCCTATCGACCCGTCAGATTAGACGTTGAAGCGGAACTCCACCACGTCGCCGTCCTGCATGATGTAGTCCTTGCCCTCCATACGGACCTTACCGCGAGCCTTCGCCTCCGCCATAGAGCCAGCCTCATCCAGATCCTTGAAAGACACAACCTCAGCCTTAATGAAGCCACGCTCAAAATCAGAGTGAATCACGCCGGCAGCCTGCGGCGCAGTATCACCCTGGATTTTTCCTTCGCTTCATATCAACTACAGTAAAGGTATTTTTTTACAAGACTAACGCCAGAAACTATCTAAACCACATTTACTATTACATATAATTTTGTCGCAACCAGGCAATCGCCTCCATGTACGAATTGAATGATGCATTTATGTCAGTTGAGTTAGAATATCTAATCTGAATCTCGACCCGCGTAAATTTAAGATCATCAGGCATCCCTTTAGAGTTTTTCATTCTTGCGAGAAATCCAAGAGCTTCATCAAGATTCTGAGCAACATAATTTACGCCATACAGGGGAAGAATAAATATGCTGTCAATTTTACGGGATAGATGCTCTCGCAATCGTCCAGCAAAATTACTAAATTGATTTTCAGCATTCTCACGAAGGGACAAAATAACATTTTGTTGCCCCGCCTCCCCAATCGACGCCCAACGCTTAACTTGAGCCGCCATATGGTCCGCAGATGTCTTCTCATCAAACCAAAAGTCTATATTTTCGACCCGAAATGAGTCGACTAACAGTTCCATTGGAAAGTGCAAAACATCAATTCCCTGAGACTCCATCTGGCTAATACCACCTTGAGTCCATTCACCTGCCACTAAAGCACCAAGAAAAGGATTAGCAAAATGATAAGTTATCCTCAGCGGGATAAGCGCATTAGCAATTTCACCAGCCTTATTAACTGAATGCTTTGTGTAGCGCCTCCAAGCACTTTCGATAAAGGCAACAGGAGTGCCGATAATCTCCTGTGTACCTCCACGTTCCAAAACGAAGTCTAGGTCATGTTTATTTTGGTGCACATCGACCCATGTAACTTTCTTCTTTTGGCCTCGCGCAGGTCTAGGACCTTGGCGGTCAACATATAGGTCAAATTCATAAGCAATAGGAAGAAGCATATCGTAAAAAGCTTGTTCCATCATATAGCCAGCAATTTGCCCCAACGCGTGCGAAGGTGAAGTAGCCATATTATCCCTCAATCCATAGATATCCCTCATGCAGAGGATGATTATGCTTACGGTTTTTCCATTTAGTATTACGATCTCGAACTTTAGTAAATGACCAGGAGTTAAACCCTGCTGCTACAGCAAGCTCGCCAAGCCATTTTTCTACTGGAGCGTGAACACCATACGGAGCTGAATCTCCCACTACGTAGCACACTTTTGCTCCTGTCTTAGTCGCACGTCGCAGCGAGTGAAATACCTTTGCATTATCATAAAAATAGCCAGCTAGCATTGTGTTATATGCTTTATGCCCTGCACGTTCTTTACGAGCTTTTGTAAGATCATCATACACAGGCATAAATTCATTCATGATAGGACTCATCAGAGGAGATTCAAGGGCCTCTTCTGCATTCCAACGCCCCATATTTTGTGTAGCGGATCGTAACAAAACAGTTCGTAGTTCTCGCAAGTCTTTCCACCCTTCAATTTCTCCAAGTAAAATCTGCTCCAGGCGAAGAGTGTCAGCATAATCATAATTATTAGCGTAAGGGGGGGATGTAATTACCGCTTCAGCCCAATTATCCTTAACACCTACCAGATTTCTTGCATCAGAATGAAGTATGGTAGCCGTTGCAGGGTTATCCCCAAGCAAAAATTGTCGTTTTTCCATATCTGATGCAAAAAGCTCACCAGCAGACGCGAAAGCACTTAGCGGTTCAGCTACGCGACTTTTGGTTTTATTCGGCAATACATACTGCCATTGCGCAGTGCCTGCCGGAGAGCATGCACGGATAATCGAGATGAACGCAAGCCATAATAGTTCAGCGATTCCATCCGTATTCTGCTGGTTCAATACCTCATCGCGAATCCTCAAAAGTGTATGTAATGATGCTGAGTCAGGGAAACACTTGGCAATAAGAGGTGCTGTAGGTACCTGAACTGGACGATCTATTTTAACTGCCGCCAATACCTCATCTACACGTTCGCGTAGCTCATCTGGATTTTCGGTCCATAAAAGCTTTGCACTTGCGATACGCGCGACCATTGGATGGGCTTCTGTAGCCACAGATTCTATTTTCTGCTCTTGCGCAGCGAGCAAAGTTGTTCCAGAGCCTCCAAAAGGATCAAGTACCGTTTGCGCTCCCCAATGCCGCATCAAGCTACCGGCCCAATCTGCTGAGTAGCCAGCGCTGTATCGGAACCATCTGTGAACAGGACGCTTCATGTTATCTGCGAAAGTTGTTGTGTTCCGGAGGTCTCCAGCCCCAGTCATAAGGAACTTCTCAGTATCTTCTGCAAATGAAGGTACGAGTAATCTTGTATCCATTATTCTTCTACCCCTATGGTATTTGGAACCGACGTAGATTAGACGTTGAAGCGGAACTCGACTACGTCGCCGTCCTGCATGATGTAGTCCTTGCCCTCCATACGGACCTTACCGCGAGCCTTCGCCTCCGCCATGGAGCCAGCCTCATCCAGGTCCTTGAACGACACAACCTCAGCCTTAATGAAGCCGCGCTCAAAATCAGAGTGAATCACGCCAGCAGCCTGCGGCGCAGTATCACCCTTATAAATAGTCCAGGCGCGAGCCTCCTTCGGGCCAGCAGTCAGGTAAGTCTGCAGGCCCAGGGTCGAGAAGCCCACGCGAGCCAGCTGGTCCAGGCCGGACTCATCCTGACCGTTCATCTCCAGCATCTCGCGAGCCTCCTCCTCAGACAGCTCCACCAGGTCAGCCTCCAGCTTCGCATCCAGGAACACAGCCTCAGCCGGCGCCACCATATCGCGCAGCTCCTGCTGCTTCTCCTCAGACGCCAGAATGCCCTCATCCGCGTTGAACACGTAAATGAACGGCTTAGCAGTCAGCAGGTTCAGCTCCTTCAGGTGAGCCAGCTCCAGCTTCTCGTCCTTCGCACGAGAAATGATGGTGTCACCATCCTCCAGGATCTTCTGCGCAGCCTTGTAGGTCTCCAGCTGAGCGGCGTCACCCTTCTTAATCTTCACAGCCTTCTCCAGACGCGGAATAGCGTTCTCCAAAGTCTGCAGGTCAGCCAAAATCAGCTCAGTGTTAATGGTCTCCATATCGGAGGCGGGATCGACCTTGCCGTCCACGTGAATAACATCCGGGTCATCAAACGCACGCACCACCTGGGCGATAGCGTGCGCCTCACGAATATTCGCGAGGAACTTGTTACCCAGGCCCTCACCCTCAGAAGCGCCCTTCACAATACCCGCAATATCAACGAACGAAACAGTCGCAGGCAGAATACGCTCCGAACCAAAAATCTCAGCCAGACGGTTCAGACGCGCATCCGGCAGGTTCACCACGCCCACGTTCGGGTCAATGGTCGCGAACGGGTAGTTAGCCGCCAGCACGGTGTTGCCAGTCAGAGCGTTGAACAGGGTGGACTTGCCCACGTTAGGCAGGCCAACAATGCCGATAGTTAGAGCCACAAGTTTTCCTTCGAATCATGTACCCCGCCAAACACTCAGGATGCGCCGCGTACGTGATGCGGCGGGTGCGGGCGGGCACAGGGCGAAAATGGTGCCCGCTTCCAAGCGCGGCACCGGCGGTCTCAGGAAGAAACGGGTGCGGGGCGCCTGCGGGCATAGACACTACCATTCTACCGTGTTCGGGCAGGAGCCGCCCGTGTTGATGAGAGCAGGGGGCTAGAGCCAGCCGTTCTCCGTGGCAATACGCACCGCATCCTGACGAGTCGACGCACCCGTCTTCGCCATCGCCGCCGACAAATAATTACGCACCGTACCCGCCGACAAAAACAACGCCGACGCAATCTGCTGAGCCGTACCACCCGACGCCGCCTCACGCAGCACCTGCGCCTCACGCTCCGTCAACGGAGAAGCACCCGTCACCAAAGAATCCGCCGCCAACGACGGATCCACCACACGCAACCCCGCATGCACACGACGAATCGCCTCCGCCAACTGGCGAGCACCCGTATCCTTCACCACAAAACCACTCGCACCAGCCTCCAGGGCGCGGCGCACATAACCCGGACGGCCAAACGTCGTCACAATCAGCGTACGCACCGGCTCACCCGACTCACTCACCGCACCCGCATCACGTAGCGCCGCAGCCGCCTCAATACCATCAGCCAGCAAAGTACCGGGCATCTGCACATCCAACAGCACCACGTCCGGCTTCAATAGGGCGACAGCGCCCAACACCTCGTCACCACTACCGACCTGACCCACAATCTGCAGGTCAACCTCCAGACCCAGCAGAGCGGCAAGAGCCTCACGGATGAGCTGCTGATCGTCAGCGAGCAGAACACGAATCATGGAGCCTCCCAGGGCTGAAGACGGGGTGATAAGGCGGGCGGAACAACCGCGTGAGGTTGTCTACCACCACCATACAGGGGCGGGTAGCTCCCCCGTCCAGGGCGCGGCGCCAAGTTCCACAATCTGCAGAACCTACCTACAGCAGTGAGGTGTCACCGTCCATGCTCACACGGATGCGCGTACCCACCCCACCGCCAGGGTTCTCCGCCAGCCACTGCTCGGGCGCCGCCTCAATCACCACGCTACCGCCGGACGCCGCCACACGCTGAGCCATACCCGTCAGACCGTTACCGCGCGCATCGCCCACACCCACGCCGTTATCGAGGATGTCCAGACCGGTTGCGCTCAGACGCACCCGCGCCGCGTTCGCACCCGAGTGGCGCACCATGTTCGTGACCGCCTCACGCAGAACCCAGGAGAACAGCTTCGCGTTCACACCGGCCACCGCGAGCGCGTTCTGAGCCTCCGGCAGTTCGGCGCGAATACTGGCAGTTTGTAGGGCACGTCCCGCGCCCTCAATCTCGCCCGAGAAGTCGGGCACGCGCAGGCGCGTCACGGTTGAGCGGACCTCCGCCAGGGATGCGCGGGACAGCTGCGCGATTGCCTCCATCTCGGCGCCGGCGCGGGCGGGGTCAATCTCCAGCAGACGCTGTGCCAGCTCCGCCTTGAGGGTGATGACGGTCAGGGAGTGGCCCAGCACGTCGTGCACGTCGCGGGCAATCTCCTCGCGTTCCTCGGAGAGCGCCAGGGAGGCACGAGCTACGTCCGCGCGTTCACCCAGCTCAATCAGGTAAGAGAAGCCCAGAAGACCCAGCAGCGGCGCGCCGATAAAGAGAGCAATGCCTCCGTGAGAGGAGAAATCGAAACCGCTCACAGTAACGAATGTCAACCAGCAGATTGCGCCCATCGACGCCGCGACGGTCAGTCGCAGACGGTACGGGGCAATCGTGCCAAAAATCCAGAACGCCACAAAGTACATACCGAAGCCCAGCAGAATTACGTGTATGTCACTCGGGGTCAACACCGCCATACCTACCAACGGCAGAATCATCAGTGCCGTCCAGATGACGCTTCGGCGCACCGTGGAGGCGACCGGCACCAGCCACGGCACCGCGTACGCCGAGCAGTTCACCACCGCGAACAGCGCAATCAGCGCCACACCGGCCCAGCGCACCGGCGCCAGCTCCGGGGTGGTGAGGAAGCTGTCCAGCGGCATAAGCAGAAACACCAGCCACGGGGCGCTAAAGCCCAGCGCCAGCCAGTTCACGTTGCCGCGGCGTTCGCGGTGGAGGAAGCGGAAGCGGTGCTTACCCAGGATGCGCTTCGCGGCGGAGGGTGCCGCCTCGTGCTCAGCTCGAGCCTGGTCAGTATTGTGCGGGTGCGTGTGGGTTTCGGTCATAGTTCTAGCCTAACGTGCGGGTGCCAAGGGTGCGGGTGCCGCGGGTGCAGATACCACCGGCGCGGCAGTGTTAGCAGATGGGGTGTGAGTGGGTACGGCTTCCGCCGCAGCCTTAGGGTTCAAGGCTGCGGCGGGAAGAAGCGTTTAGCGGCGGGTTGCGCGGCGCATCAGCAGGGCAGAAACACCCAGGAAGATCGCCGCCCACGCTGCCAGGCTCACCACGGCGTACCAGAGCGGCTCGGTGACGAGCCAGTCCTCACCGCCCGAAATAATGGTCCGACCTGAGCTGAAGGGGTAGCGGGCAATCTCAGCGGCACCGTACAGCGGAGTGAAACGTGCGTAGTTCAGCAGGTCGGTGCTCAGCGGGGAGAACACGGTACCGAAGAAGCTCATAATCACCAGCAGACCGTTCGCAATGGACACGGCGTTCTCGTTACGAATCAGCAGACCCATCATGATGCCGTAGAAGGCGAACACCAGACCGCACAGCACCGTCAGCGCGCCGGCGGCAAGCTGCTGGTTCACGGGGATCTCAACACCGGTGAACATGCCCACAATGTTCACCGCAATCACCGGCAGCGCAGAAATCACCAGGGCGGTCAGCGCCTTCGCGCCCAGGTACTTGCCGGTGGTCAGCGGGGTCAGCGCCAGCTGGCGGTTCCAGCCGCTGGAGAGCTCGGTGACGGTGCTGCCGCTAATCGCCACGGTGTTCTGCACGGCACCGTACAGCGCCATGCCAATCATGACGTAGGCCGCTACGTTGCCGTCGCCCATCTGCTGGGAGGAGTAGTCCTGCATCGCGCCAAAGAGCAGGAAGAAGACAATCGGCAGTGCCACGCCGAAGAAGAAACGGTCGGTCGAGAGGATAGAAGCGCGGATGTCGTAGAGTGCGTAGCGGAGCATGATGTTTTCCTTGAGGTGTGTAGCGGCGGTGTAGCGTTTAGATGGTGTGGTGTTTAGGCAGTCTGATGTTTAGGCGTCGGATGCCTTGGAGGCGGCGGCCTGCTCAGTCAGCAGGGTGAAGGACTCGTCCAGGGAGGGCTTGGTGACTTCCAGGTCGGTGATGCTGTAGTTGTTCAGCAGAGTGCGCAGTACCTGTTCAATCTCCACCACGGAGATGCGGTGGCGGTACCCGCCGGACTCTTCGGTGACCTCAACCGGCACGTCCAGGTCGGTGATGGGTGCAGGTGCGAGGAAGCTGAGGTGGCGGTGGCCGGTCAGGGCACGAATCTCGTCGGAGGAGCCGTCAGCGATGATGGAGCCGGATTCCATGAGCACGATGCGCTGGGCGAAGTTCTGTGCTTCTTCCAGGTAGTGCGTCGCAAAAAGAATGGTCGTTCCACGCTCGGCGATGGCTTCCATACGCTCCCAGAAGGTGCGGCGCGCATTCACGTCCATGCCGGCGGTCGGCTCGTCCAGGATCAGCAGTTCCGGCGAGTGCATGGTCGCCAGGGCGTAACGCAGACGCTGCTGCTGACCGCCCGAGCACTTGCCGACCTTACGCTTAGCAATATCGGTCAGGTCGGCGCCGGCGAGTACCTCATCCACGTCAATGGGCTTGGGGTACAGGGCGGCAATCATCTCGACCGTGGCGCGGATCGTCAGGTCCTTGAGCAGGCCACCGGTCTGCTGCACCGCGCCGAGTAGACCGGCGCGTGCCGCCTCGGAGGCGTTGCGACCGAAGACGCTCAACTCGCCGCCGCTGGGCTGGGTCAGACCAAGAATCATGTCGATGAGGGTGGTCTTGCCCGCGCCGTTGGGACCGAGCAGGGCGATGATTTCGCCGCGCTTGACGGTCAGGTCAATCGAGTTGACGGCGACCACGGTGCCTGCCGCACGGGTGGAGAAAACCTGGCGGAGGGAGCGGGCGGAAATAACGGTTTCTGCGGTGTTGTGCTTGCTGTTCTGAAGTGCTGCGGTGTTCATGGTTCTATTACACCGCCGGTTTTCGCGCCGGTGCGGTACAGAGTGTCATGACCTGCACATGACAAATGTCATGAGTTCGCGGAGCGGCTGTTCTAGCGAGGCATTTTCAGCGGTAATACAGCATGGCAACGAGGTAATCTCCGCAGCGAAGGCGATCACGCGAAGCGGGGGCTCCGTCCTCGAAGCGCCTGTGTCAGTCGTTGTTGGGGCGAGGTGACATTCCCCTGCAGCGGAGGCGGTCACGCGAAGCGGGGGCTCCGTCCTCGAAGCGCCCCCAGGCGCTGAAGAGGGGGCACTCCCCCGCGTAGCGTGAGCGCGAAGCTGCACAAGCATCCCAAACCGCGCATCCCGCACATCAGACGCAAAAACCCCGTGTCTTCTCCCCAAAGCGGGAAGAGGACACGGGGTCATCAGTATAAGAGTTTAGCGATTGGGCTTAGCACCGCGGCCACCGAGCTGGCGGCCCACGTTCTCATCATTCTTCAGGGCGGAACGCAGTTCCTTCGGCAGGGAGAAGAGAATGTCTTCCTTCGCGGTCTCCACCTCTTCAATGGTGCTGTAGCCGTACTCGGCGAGCAGAGCCAGCACCTCCTGAACCAGAACCTCGGGCACGGACGCGCCGGAGGTCAGGCCCACGGTCGCCACGCCCTCGAACCAGGACTCGTCCACCTGGTGTGCGAAGTCCACACGCTCGGCACGCTTAGCGCCGTATTCGAGTGCCACTTCCTTCAGGCGCACGGAGTTCGAGGAGTTTGCCGAACCAACCACGATGACCAGGTCGGCGCGCGGAGCGATCTCCTTGATGGCGCCCTGGCGGTTGGAGGTTGCGTAGCAGATGTCGTCCGAGGGCGGGTCCTGCAGGGAGGGGAAACGCTCACGCAGACGCGCCACGGTTTCCAGGGTTTCGTCCACGGACAGGGTGGTCTGAGAAATCCAGACGACCTTCTCCGGGTTGCGGACGGTCACCTGGTCCACTTCGTCGGGCGAGTTCACGATCTGGATGTGCTCGGGCGCCTCACCGGCGGTACCCTCGACCTCTTCGTGGCCGGTGTGGCCGATGAGCAGGATGTCGTAGTCCTGCTTGGCGAAGCGCACAGCCTCGCGGTGCACCTTGTTCACCAGCGGGCAGGTCGCGTCAATGGTGTTCAGGGAGCGGTCGCCGGCTGCGGAAACCACCGCCGGGGACACGCCGTGCGCCGAGAACACGGTCACGGAGCCTTCGGGGACTTCGTCCACTTCATCAACGAAGATAGCGCCCTGCTTTTCCAGGGTCTCCACCACGTGGCGGTTGTGAACAATCTGCTTGCGCACATAGACGGGCGCACCGTAGTGCTCCAGCGCCTTCTCAACAGCGATCACGGCACGGTCAACGCCTGCGCAGTAACCGCGCGGGGTGGCGAGCAGGACTTTCTTCTCACCGGTGACGGGTGCGGCGGCTTCAACGTCGGCGCGGCTGCGGCGCTCGCGGGGTACGGGCGGCAGGCCCAGGGCAATAGTTTCAGTGGACATGGTTACTATCCTACGTTGTTCGGACTTTTAGTGTGTGATGACTGTGGCACCGCTCGCAGGGCTACGTCCCAGGGCGATGAGGCGAATCAGAATACCGAGCAGCAGGGCGAGAATCGCCATGACCAGCCCGTAGCTTGCCGCCGCCTGCAAGTGCCCGGTCAGTGACGGTGCAAGCTGGTTCCATGCCCCGGTAATCAGTGCCGTTCCGGCGGTGCTGTGGCTGGTAATTCCCAAGGTTTCAGGGCTTTGGGCGCCAAACCAGCCTGCGGCGCCCCAGCCCAGCAGGGCGTAGAGCAGGGCCGTGACCACCGGCACCAGGATGCGGTGCCTGGGTGCCAGCAACGTAGCCAGCAGCAGGCTCAGCACCGAGATGATAGTCAGCGGCACGGTGGATTTGCCCAGCGCGGCGGCACGGTTAATGCCGGCGTGCAGGTACCATTCCTGTTGCTCCTGCTGGTTGTTGCCGTCCTTTACCCGGTCAATGTTGAGGGTTTCAGGGCCGAGCTTCGTCAGGTCCGGGTCGAAGGAGCCGATAGAGCCGATCTTCGCATCCAGCGCACGGTAGAAGGGGGTGAGCACAATGACGGCGGGGCCGCCCTGGTGTTCAAGGTTGTAGCGGCGAGTTTCCTCGGCTATTTCCTTCCAGAGGCTTCGATATTCTTCAGTTTTTGACAGCTCAGCCGCGGAACGGTTGAGCAGGGAACGTATGCCGTCTTGTGTCGGCTTTACAAGAATGGAGTATAAGCCGCTTTCTTTGGTGCCGTCGAGGAAGGTTGTCATAGCCTCGGAGTTCATAAGGTCTTCCACTGCGCCGTCCGCGATGCGCGAGGCAAGCTGCGAATCTTCCGCCAGGGTGGAGGAAATCTGCGAGAAACCGCGCTCTGACATGAGCTTAGAGTTCACCCAGGCACCCGTGGTCGCACCCAGACCGGTCACCAGGGCCAGGGCGCACAGCACAACGGTCAGGAACCTCCGCAAACCTGCTGCGAAGGGAGGCTCCGGGGCGGCCTGCAACTCAGCTTTGGTGGGGGCTGCGGGATGGCCGAGCGTGCGCGTGGGCTGTAGCAGGGTGGTGTCTTCATCCGCGGTGGAGGAACCACCCGTGTAGTAGCCGTCCGTGCGGGTAATCCGGGTGCCCACGACTCGGGTCGCGTCCGCCGGGTAGTTTTGCGCGCCAGTACCCGCCGCTGACGAAGCCGCGGCGGTGTTGAGGGCATTGTTCTGATGTGCTGACTGATCGGGTGAGCGCATGAGCCTAGGGTACCCGCTCACGGTGTTCAAAGCCGATTCAGACCCGCAGAATGCGCCAGAAGCTAAGTTCTTCCTGCACTCCGTGCAAGCTACCGAGTCGCCAGGCTGACCTGCGCGCAGGCGCATAACCGACCAATCAGGGACAATAGAGAGTATGAACTTCTACAACCCCTCCGCAGCGCAGCCGGCACCCGCACTGGTGGTGCCACCCGTGCACGAGCGGCAGCTTCCCGGGAAGTCTCAGGAAACCACCGCCACCAACCCCTGGCCCCTCGCCCTGCTCGCGCAGAACCTCAAAAACTACGTAGACAAGGTTCCCGAGCTCTGGGTGGAGGCGCAGGTCGCCTCCCTCAACGGCCGCGGTGGCAACGTCTTCATGGAGCTCAAAGACCTCAACGAAGACTTCTCCTTCACCCTCGCGCTCTTCGGGCGTGCCGGTAGCGGCCTGGCGGCTGATGTGACCGTAGGCGCTCGCATCGTCACCCGCGCCAAGCCGAGCCTGTGGAAGAACGGCAAGCTCTCCCTCATCGGCAAGGAAGTGTACGCGGTCGGCACCGGCAACCTGCACGAGCAGCTGCAGCGTCTGCGTGAAGCTCTCGCCGCCGAGGGGCTGTTCTCTGACGCGCGGAAGAAGCCGCTACCCATGCTGCCGAATCGCGTGGGTCTGATTACCGGTCGCGATTCTGACGCGGAGAAGGACGTTATCCGCAACGCCTCCCTGCGTTGGCCCGGCGTGGTCTTCGAGGTGCGCAATACCCGCGTTCAGGGTGAGGGTGCGGCGGCTGAGGTCATTGCGGCCCTCGCCGAACTGGATGCCCACCCGGAGGTGGACGTCATCGTCATCGCCCGAGGCGGCGGCTCCTTCGAAGACCTGCTGCCTTTCTCCGAGGAGGCGCTCATCCGCGCCGTCGCGGCGGCCACCACCCCGGTGGTCTCGGCAATCGGTCACGAGGCGGACTCCCCCATCCTCGATGCGGTCGCCGATCTGCGCGCTTCCACCCCCACCGATGCGGGTAAGCGCATTGTGCCCGATATTTCGGAGGAAACCTCCCGCATCACCGAGGCCCGCGCCCGCCTGGACCGTGCGGTGCTCGGCTACGTGGGCATGCAGATGAACTACATTGCGCAGCTGCGGAGCCGCCCGGTGCTCACCCACCCGGAGTCCTCCCTGCTCATGCGTGTGGAAGAGCTGAGCCAGCTACGCGAGCGCGCTCACCGTTCGGTGCAGCACCATCTGGAGCGTGAGTCGGCGACTCTGTCGCATACGTTGGCGCGGGTGCGTTCGCTCTCGCCTGCGCAGACGCTCAACCGCGGCTACTCTATCGTTCAGGATGCCGCGGGCGCTATTGTGCGTGACGCTTCGGCGCTGAGCGAGGGCGAGCAGATTATGGTACGCGCGGCGACCGGTTCGGCGCAGGCGGCCGTGACTTCTACGGACCCCTCAAACATCTCCTAAACCTCGATACCCCTACGTTTTACCTCTAGTTTTTATCCCTAGGTTTTACCTCTGAAAGGTTCCTCAATGAGCGAGAACATTAGCTTCAACAGCGCCGAGCTGGGCGCACCCGTCGAAACCCTCGGCTACGAGCAGGCGCGTGCCGAGCTGGAGCAGGTCGTGCGCCAGCTGGAGTCCGGCGCCAGTGACCTGGAGACCTCCATCGCCCTGTGGGAGCGTGGCGAGGCACTTGCCGCCCGCTGCGAGGCGTGGCTGCAGGGCGCGCAGGAGCGCCTGAACGCGGCACGCGGTGCACAGGCTGGTCAGGAGAACCTGGCAAACTAAAGCCGCTTCCAGCACCCGCTCTGGCACATCCGCCAGCTGTCAAATAAAAATAGCCTGCCCCGCAGCTCATCAGAACTGCGGGGCAGGCTATTTCTATCTGTCACAAGGCAGAGACAGCAGGGCTAGTGCTTCTGCTTGTAGTCAGCCATGAAGTTACCCAGGCGCTCCAGGGCGCTGGTGAGGGTCTGCGTATCGGGTAGGAACACCAGACGGAAGTGGTCCGGGTCCTTCCAGTTGAACGCGCGGCCGTGGCTGAAGAGAATCTTCTGGCTCTTGAGCAGGTCCAGGGCGAACTGTTCATCGTCGGTAATGTCGAAGCGCTCAACATCAATCTTCGGGAACAGGTAGAGCGCGCCGTCCGCGCTGGTGCAGCTGATGCCGTCAATCTCGTTAAGCATCTTGTGCGCCAGGGTGCGCTGCTCGTACAGGCGGCCGCCGGGAACAATCAGCTCGTTAATGGACTGGTAGCCGCCGAGCGCGGTCTGGATGGCGTGCTGTGCCGGAACGTTGGCGCACAGGCGCATGGAGGCGAGCAGGTGAATGCCTTCCAGGTAGCTGGAAGCGTCCTTCTTCGGGCCGGTGATAGCGACCCAACCCGCACGGTAACCGCAGACGCGGTATGCCTTGGACAGGCCGGAGAAGGTCAGGCAGAGCACGTCGTCGCCGGTGAGGGTCGCCATGTTGATGGCCTCTGCGCCATCGTAGGTAATCTTTTCGTAAATCTCATCAGAGAACACGACCAGACCGTGTTCGCGTGCCACATCCACAATCTGCTTAAGCACGGAACGCGGGTAGACGGCACCGGTGGGGTTGTTCGGGTTAATAACCACGATGCCCTTGGTACGCTCGGTAATCTTCGATTTAATGTCTTCGATGTCCGGGTACCAGTTGTTTTCCTCATCGCAGAGGTAGTGCACGGGCTTGCCGCCGACCAGCGCGGTGGCTGCGGTCCACAGCGGGTAGTCGGGCATGGGGACCAGGATTTCGTCGCCGGTCTCGCACAGTGCCTGCAGGGTCATCGGGATCAGCTCAGACACACCGTTACCCAAGTAGATAGATTCGGTGTCGAGGTTCATGATGCCGCGGTTCTGGTAGTGGTGCACAATGGCGGTACGTGCCGAGTAGAGGCCGCGGGAGTCAGAGTAGCCCTGAGTTTCGGGCAGGTGACGAATGATATCCATCATGATGGCATCCGGCGCCTCAAAGCCGAAGGGCGCGGGGTTACCAATGTTCAGCTTGAGGATGCGGTGGCCCATCGCTTCCATGCGATTGGCTTCATCCAGAATGGGGCCGCGGATGTCGTACAGGACGTTGCTCAACTTTGAGGACTGACGGTACTTCGTCATGATGATTTACTTTCTAGGGTGATCCAAAATGAATTGTGCTGCGTCATCATCTGCGATGGGGTTGGAACCGCTAGTCAGACGCAGCAGGAACGAGAGGTTACCCGTGTCTAATGTAGATGATACGCGGTTAATTGCCGTCCGGGCGCTATCTGGCAGGGTACGGCGGATAATGGGCACCAGTTGCTGCTGCAAAAGCGCCGTCGAGGGGTCTTCCAGGGTGACCAGGCGGTTCTCTTCAATCGCGGAGTCGCTGCTGTGCAGCAGGGTCACCTGCACGGTGTCTGCGGTGAGGGCGTTGACGCGCTCGGCGGGGTCGTCCTGAATCTTCGGGTCGTGCACACGGTAACGGTAGAGGCTACGCAAAGAATCCACGCCGTAGGTGCCGCTGGAGTACCCGGTCGGGATGGAGAACGCCAGGGAAGACTGCACCTCACGCAGGTTCGCGAGGGAGTTGAGCTTGTGGCGGGCGCTCACGGCGCGGGTGGTGACCAGTACATCCTTGTTGGTGGCGTGGGCACCGTTGAGGAGCATGAGCTCTTCGGGCAGGATGCGCGAGATGGCGTTGGTCATGTCGGTGGTGCTCATGGCGCGCAGGTTGATGGGGTCTGCGGAGCGGGTGGAGCTTGCCGAGGGGCTCGCGGTACCGTCCGTAGCATGCGCGGAGGCGGTGCTCTCCTCCGCGGTGGGGGTGGCCGCCGGGGGCAGGGTCACGCCTGCGGCTTGAGCGGAGGCACTCACGGAGGCGGCAATACGTTCGTTCTGTGCGGCGGCGGGGCTGATTTTGCCGTCGTCGGTCAGGTAGAGCAGCAGGTCTCCGCTGTAGTCGATGACCAGGTCCAACGATTCAGGGGCGGCGGCAGTGGTGCTGCCGGTTTCCTCGTCGTCGGGCAGAGTTGCGGTAGGGGTGGCAGAGTTAGCCGAAGGAACCATGAGCCCGCGCAGGGCGGCGGCGCGGCTGTTATCGGTGTCAACAAGTTCGACGGTGTAGCCGACCTGTCGCAGGGCGCGCGCGTACACGTGCGCTACGGCGCGCATCTCACGCAGGGCGCCGTAGCCGATACGCAGGGTACCGTAGCTGGAGGCGGAAGGGTCCACATGCGGGGTGGTGTCGTTGCTACCGCAGGCGGCAAGGATTGGCACGAGCGCCAGGGAGGTGAGCGCCGCACGGCGGGTGAGGGTCAGTCGGTTCATTAGGGAAGCTTCCGTGCGTTTTCGTCGGCAAGAAATTCGCGGTATTCGCGTGCCCAGCTGGCGGCGTTAGAGTAGCCCATCATGGAGGCGACCTCGTCGATGAGGGTGCCGTAACGGATGGTGTCCAGCTCAGCGATGGGTACCCAGCGTGCCGTGTCGGAGGAGCCGTTGATTTCGTGGCGCAGTTCGCCGGTGACAATGTGGGCACGGAAAACCACCCGCAGGGCGCAGAAGGGTAGCGCTTGCGGGTCTTTCTGGGTGGAGCGCACGGGGAAGTGTCCGGCGTGCACGCCCAGAATGTCTTCAATGGCGACGCTGTAACCGGTCTCTTCGAGGGTCTCTCGTAGCGCGGTTTCGTCGGCCTGTTCGCCGGGTTCCATGCCGCCGCCAGGCAGGGACCAGAGGGGGCTGAGCGCGCGGTCTTCGGGCACCCAGCGGGTCATGAGCAGCTTGCCCTGCTCAATGATCACTGCGTAGGCTGCGGGTCGGGTTTCCATTGCTAATGCCATGGTTTGATTTTACCGTCTATCGTTCGTTAGCGTTTCTTGCCGCGGCGTGCGCTGGCGGCTTTGGCGGACTGTCGAGCGTGCTGGCGCGCGTTACCGTTTTTCTTGGCGTTGGCGCGCTTTTTATCGCGTGCTTCGCGGCGGGCGTTGGCGGCTCGTGCCTTCGCTTTTTCCTTTGCTTTTTCAGCGGCGATGCGTTCGGCGCGTGCCTGCCGGGTTTCGCTACCGCGCTCACTGGTTGCGGTGCGGCCGCGCACAATGCCGATGAAGTCCTGCAGGAGCGCTTCGAGCTCTTCGCTGCGCGGCTCGCCCTTGGGGGCACGCGGCCAGACCAGGTGCACCGGGTAGGTGTCCAGGCCCGCAACGGGGCGGTAGGTGAGGTCCTTGCGGTGGTAGAAACGCGCAATGGACATGGGCACAATGTACAGACCCACACCAGCGGCAACCAGCTCGATGGTTTCCTTATCGGTCAGGCCCTCGGGCACGATGCGACCGGCGTTCTCACGCCATGCGCGGGAGACTTCCTCATAGGCGGGAATATCGGAGGCGGGCTGCAGCAGGAACTCTTCAGCAAGCTCCTCCACGGGCACCTCATCAAGCACGGTGAGCACATGGTCCACCGGCAGAATGACCACGGGTAGCTCCTCGTAGAGGCGGATGCTATGGTACTTTTCGCCGTCGGTGCTTGCCGGTTCGCGGTCGGGGCGCACAATGCTCATGTGTGCGAAGGGGTTCTCGGGCACCTCAACGACGGGTACCGGGGCGTGATCGGTAGCCTCGGCGGGCGCCTCGGCAGCGTTTTCTCCCTCTGCCGCCGATTCAAGGGCAGGATCAATCAGGCACAAATCCTGGTGCAGGGAGTCCAGGCCGCGCGCCTCACGCACGGGCACCTCCGCCAGCTGCACGCGGTCGCCGTAACGCTCATGCCAGCGGTTGAACCACTTGCCGGGCATAATCGCGGGCACGTAGCTAACACGCAGCATGGAACGCTGCAGCACGGGGATGGGCAGAGCCTCCGGGGTCTGGATCATTGCCAGCTGCTCGGGGTGCAGGTACACGCGGGTGGGAGCCTCGGCGGGCGCTTCGGTTTCTACCCGGTCGGTAGTGTTTTCGGGTGCGCTCAACTCGGCATTGGGCTCGGTGAGAGCATGTTCGTTGATGGGCTGCTCTTCGGGGGTACCTGCGGTGGAGGATGCGGTAGAAGTCATCCCTCCACGCTAGCACAGATTAGGAGCGGGCATTAAGGTCGGTAAACACCCATCCCGTGACGGTAGGGGCGGTGCTGCTGGGGCGCTGTGCCCTGCGGTGAAAGAGAGGTCCCCTCCCCCGTTCGCGGAGAGAGGCTGAGGTTAAGAGAGGTTGAGGCTAAGAGGGTTAG
Organism: uncultured Rothia sp.; assembly: GCF_963507905.1. Lineage (GTDB taxonomy): Bacteria > Actinomycetota > Actinomycetes > Actinomycetales > Micrococcaceae > Rothia. The sequence continues at coordinate 81,291 of NZ_CAUOUU010000003.1, forward strand.
TTCTCGGCAACGTCCTCAACGGGTTCGCGGTTAATACGGCGTTCGCGAATCTGGGCGGAGACCACCAGTACCGTAACCACAACGGCGAGGGCGACGGGGAACATCCACGGTTCCAGGCCGAGCGCGGCAAGCAGCGCAAAACCGAAGCTGGTGTAGATGCACGCCCACATGAAAGTTCCGGCGAGCATGGCGGGCACCCAGCGGCGCAGCGGCATTTTCGTGAAACCGGTCGTGATGATGACGGCGGTCTGCAGGCCCACAGTCAAAAAGCAGAGAGGCACGGCGATAACGCCCCACCGGTTGATGAAGGCGCGGGCCTTGCGGTAGAGCGGGCTGTTCATCGCGTTGCGGATGCGGGCGAGGCGGGAGCCACCCTCAGCGGCAAGCGCTCCGAGGGCGTAGACGATGCTGGTGCGGACAATGCCGACCACCCACATGAAGAGTAGGGCAACCTCAAACGGAAGTGTGTTAAACCATTCTTTCACCCGGATATTCTCTCACGGACCAGCAATATTGACCCGTTTCGAGGCTTCTTGTTCAGGTACCGGAGGGGCTCAAAAATTTTTTTAAACTTTTTTCTGGGAGGGGTATCGCCCCGTTTCGCCTGCAATGGCGCGGATTTTACTTAGGTCAACCTTAGTTTATTGACAGGGTGTCGCTATTTTCAGTTTGTCACCCGTGAATGAATTAGGATATATTTTTATTACCGAATAGGGCAGGCCTTGTGGGAAGGCCTTCCTAATCGGTCTAGAAGACTTTCTTCCTGTGTGTGATGCTGGAAAAGGAACCCCATGGACGGGGTTCCTTTTCTTTTTATCGTTCCTTTCCCGAGGCACATTCCCAGCAAAACAAAACCCCGACAGTACGAACTGTCGGGGTTTTATGCATATCTAGAACAAGGTCTACTTCTTACCCTGGTTCTTGTCCTGACGGTGCAGAGCGCTCAGCGGCTTGGGCAGCTGAACCGGGTTCCAGGTGTTGCTCACTGCCTCAAAGGAGGAGCCAGCACCGGGGTGACGGTTCGTGGAACGGACACCACCGGTCACAGTAGCGCCGGTCGAGAGCGCCGGATTGTTCAACGAGGCGATATCCAGTGCATCGAACTCGGAATCATCCAGGACGTCCGGCAGAGGAATCTCTTCGGGAATCGGCTGAGCGGGAGCCTGAGCAGCAGGTGCAGCAGGTGCCTGGCGGACGGGCGAACCATCACGTAGCGCCTGGCGAGCCACCGGCTGGGCCGGCTGAATAGCCGACTGCTGCGCGGGAGTCTGCTGCTGAGCGGCAGGCGCCTGGGTAGACTGAGGTGCTACCGGCTGAGCAGGCTGTGCGGGCTGAGCAGACGGCACACGCTGAGCGCGCTGGGACTGAACAGGCTGGGGCTGAACAGGCTGGGACTGTACGGGCTGAGCAGAGGGCACGGACTGAGTGCGCTGGGGCTGAACAGGCTGGGACTGTACGGGCTGGCTCGGAGTAACCGGAGCAACCGGAGCCTGCGCTACCTGCTGAGGCTGCGCCGCAGTACGTGGTGCAGTGGAGGAAGCAGCAGAACCGCTCTCCTGGTCAAAGAGCACGCTTCCGCGGCGAATCGGCTGGAAGCGGCTTGGACGCTGCTGGCGGCGCTCCTGACGGTGACCCGCGGACGCCTCCGCCGAACGAGCGGCGGCAGAACGAGCAGGTACGGGACGGGCAGCGTGAGAAGACTCAGATGTTGCAGGCGCTTCTGCCTGAGCTGCTTCTGCCTGGTGTGCCTCTTCAGAGGAGTCCACCGCAATGTGCGCGCGGCTCGGGCGTGCCGCCTCGCGGTTCACACCGCGCACCGGCTTACAGGCAGCTGCCTCACGGGTTGCGGGGCGAGCCTCAGGCTCTTCAGTAGCTTCAGAATCTGAGCCCTCGGCAGCCGAGTCCTCTACCGACTCGGAAGCGTCATCGTAAGCTTCTTCGCCGTCGGACTCTTCGTACGCCTCAGCGTCAGTACCCTCGGCATCTTCTGCTTCTGCCTTGGCGCGGCGCTCATCGCGGCTCGCCTTGACCTGGTTAGAGACAGACTCCAGCAGACCAAAACGACTCACAGCCCATGCGCCGCCAGCAAGAATCAGGAAGAGAACAGCCCAACCCCACGCCAGAACGCCAAAGAGCGCCAGAAGACCGGTCACCAGGGCAAGCACGCCCAGACCAGCTGCAACCAGCAGGGCGATACCGCTCGGGCTCGAGGTATCAAAGTAGGACAGCGGCGAGGGCTTCGGCTCCTCCACCACCGGAATTTCATCGGTGTAGGGAGCAGTCGGGGAAGAATCGCGAATCTGCGAAATAGAAGCCGTATCCGGGGCAGGCTGAACGGCATCCTCTACAGCGTGGGAGGAACGGGAAGAAGCCTGCGGAAGAGCAGAAGAAGGCAGAGAAGTACCCGGCGCCACCGCGTGATCGGAAGACTGGTACGCCTCCGACTCATTCAACAGCACGCCAGCGGAGGCGAGAATATCCTCCGCAGTACGCTCGGCACTAATCAAGGGACGCTCGGGCTCCACGGAAGGACCAGCGGGCGCGCGACGCAGGCTCCTGGGCACAAACCACAGCAGCAAAATCACGGTCAGAATTACCAACACACCCGAGGTGTTCAACAGCGTCATATCAGGTCGCCCTCTATCGTCCCTTTATCCCTAGACTTTAATCATACCCTTATATTCCCGATGCTTTCCATAAGCGGCAAGAATCGGGCTGGATATGCGCATATACCCCAGAAGGAATATGCGCACTACGACGTCGTCGCGTCCCTGCACAAGACACACTCTGGACCCTCACCCAGCAGCACGCCACACGCATAACGGACACGAACGACGCAAAGGAAGGCGCCCTCCCATGGGGGCTAAAACGCCCCACCGGAAAGAACGCCTTCCTCAGCGTGGTTGGTATTTATCGGTTGCCCTCATCAGAGAGCGGATGCAGAGTAATTAGCAGTTCTCTGCAACAAAGTCCTTCAGCCATGCGCGCAGGTCGTCACCGAACTCGGGACGCTCAGCAGCAAGAATAACGTTTGCCTTCAGGTAAGACAGCTTGTCACCGGTGTCGAACCGGCGGCCGGAGAAGACCACACCGTAGACGCCTTCGCCTTCACCCTCGCCCTGAGCCAGGGTCTGCAGAGCGTCGGTCAGCTGAATCTCGCCGCCGCGGCCCGGAGCGGTGTTCTCCAGAACCTCGAAGACCTTCGAGCTCAGAACGTAACGGCCAATCACAGCGTAGTTCGAGGGAGCCTCATCAGCAGCAGGCTTCTCAACCAGGCCGGTGATCTTCACGAAACCGTCTTCGCCCTCAACAGCCTCAATAGCAGCTGCGCCGTAAGCGGAAATAGCCTCGCGAGGAACCTCCATCAGGGCAACGACGGAGCCGCCGGTGCGCTCCTGAACCTCCACCATGCGGGAGAGCAGGTCTTCCTTCTCGTCAATCAGGTCATCGCCGAGCAGAACAGCGAATGCCTCGTCACCAACGTGGCGCTTTGCGCGCAGAACAGCGTGCCCCAGGCCCTTGGGGTCACCCTGACGCACGTAGTGCAGGTCGCCACCGAGCTCATTGGTCTCAACAACAGATGCTAGCAGGGCGTCCTTACCCTGCTCAGCGAGCTGCTGCTCCAGAACGGGAACGCGGTCGAAGTGATCCTCGAGAGCACGCTTGTTACGGCCGGTAATCATCAGAACGTCGTTCAGACCGGCACGGATTGCTTCCTCCACCACGTACTGAATCGCGGGGCGATCAACGACGGGGAGCATTTCCTTGGGGGTTGCCTTCGTTGCGGGCAGGAATCGGGTGCCCAGACCAGCAGCAGGAATAACTGCCTTAGTAACAGACTTAATTTCAGTAGCCATGCCACAAGAATACCCTAAGTTGTAAAGTACTTAAGGCGATTTATCGCGACTATGACATGAAAAAATCTTCAACGTGACTAACTGCATATCCGCGCAAGTACATTCTTCGACGTGCAAAGAAAATGCGCCCCGCAGAACTCAGCGCTATTTTTCTCAAACCCTATACTAAAAAGTGGAATCTACAGCCCCGGCAGAATCGGGTATTTTCGTAGCCTACAAGGATGTTTTCGTCCTTACTCGCGGATACCTCTCAGCCCGGGAATAACACATCTCCCTTCCCTCTACGGGACGCTCCCCCTTCACCCGCAACCCGCAACGACGATGGGACACACCATGCACCTCAACACCGCACCCGCCGCCAGCAACTCCGACGCCGGCGCCAGCCCAGACGACATCTCCCTGGACAAAGACATTCTCCGCTCCCAGATCCGCCCGCGCCGCCTCACCGCGCGCAGCCACCGCGGCGAACGCGGTCAGCAGCAGATGCAGGAGCTCTTCACCGCCCACATCCTCGAGGCGGTCGCGCAGCGGCTCCACTCCCCCGGCACCATTGCGGCGTACCTGCCCACCAAGTCCGAGCCGCCCATCATCGAAGCACTAACCCGCCTGCACAAGGACGGACACCGCATCCTCGTGCCCGTCGTACGCCCCGGTCGCAAACTCGCCTGGGTGCACTGGGATCCTGCCGTCGAGCATCCGCTCAGCCCCATGGGCATCCCGGAACCCGAAGGCGAAGAACAGGACGAACGCGCCTTCGTCGACGCCGACCTGCGCCTCATCCCCGCACTCGCCTTTGATGCCGGCGGGCACCGCCTCGGTCAGGGAGGCGGCTACTACGACCGCATTATTCCCCTGCTCAGCGCACAACAGCTGGAGGAGCAGAGCATCGGTATCGTCTTCAGCGACGAAATCTACGAGGCTGTCCCCTACGACCAGTGGGATGCTATTCTGCCGGTCATCCTCACCGAGCAGGGTATCTACCGCACCCGTTAGCAGGTCTAAAAGTACCCGATTCTCTCGTGCCCGTTTCACTCCTGATTGACACCCCGCATCTTTCTGCAAAAGCACAAAGATATTCGGGACACACCCACAAAATCACTCAGGAAAAAGGCAAAAAGAAACCAGAAATAGCTTTTTGAGAAGAAAACGCAAATAGCTCCCAACGTTTCAAAAGCGGTACACTCAAACCACGTTAATAAACCATCCCAGCGAAAACGGATACAGAAGGACAAAATGCCGGTCTACGTTTACCAGTGCAAGAATTGCAACCACGTCTTTGAACAGCGCCAGTCCTTTAGCGACGATGCGCTGCGCGTCTGCCCGCAGTGCGGCGAAGAAACCCTGCGCAAGCGCTACAACACCGTCGGCGTGACCTTCAAGGGTTCCGGCTTCTACAGCACCGACAAGGGCAACTCCTAAACGGGGTTCCACACCAGCCAAAACAAGGGGCGGGGCAACACAGGTTGCCCCGCCCCTCGGCGTTTAAGAAGCACTCCCGGCAGGAAGACGCTACACGATATTGTTACCCCAGTGCGGAGGGCGCTGCTGACGCATCCATTCCAGACGCTCACGCTCCTCCGGGGTTAGAGGCTGCGTGGAAGTAGCCGCTTTCTGAGAACTCGCCTTCTGGGAGTTCTGTTGCTGAGCGCCGGTTTTCTTCGCGAAAGCACCCGCGGCAGACGAGGTACCCGAAGCCGCAACCGGAGGCGTCGTCACGCCCACCAGCAGAGGCTCAGCCCCGCTCACCGAGCCGCCGCCGCTCACGCGACGGTGCCCTCGGCGAGGCTTCGGCGTTGACGAATAACTAGCCACGAACCTCAGCGCCCTCATCCATATCCAGGTAGTGCAGCACACGCGCCACCACGGCATCCGGATCAGCGAACACTTCCAGGGTGCCCAGGGTGATGTAGTTCCAGCCCGTGCGGCTCAGACGCTCCGGCAGCAGGCGGGTACGCTCACGCACCGAAGCGCGCGCATAGTTCGGCTCGCCATCGGAGCACGCCACCAGCGGCATAGCCGCCGGAACGCTCGGGTTCGAAGAGACCACGGGAGCCACACCCAGCGCGGGCACCGGCTCAGCAGCCAGCTTCTCCGGGGCGTGCGCGATCAGAGCGATGTCGCCCTCACCGCGGGTCACACGCACACCGTGAGCCTGCAGGCGCGCCACCAAATCGTTGAGCAGCCAGTCGCCCAGATCCGGGGTGTCCGCATCGTCAGCCGCCAAGAACGCGTTACGCGGCAGGGTCTCGGGTACGCGCTGTGCCTTCGCCTCCACCTCTTCACGCGCCTGACGTTCCGCATGCTCACGCAGCAGGTGGTAGAAATCCACCGCGCCATGATGCAGCTTCTGCGGATCCAGCTCCGACGGGTCAATGCACGAGACAATGCGCAGGGCACGGCGGGCACGAGTCAACGCCACCACAAAGCCCTGACGACCGTGTTCGGCAGACAGCTGACCCAAATCGTAGGACGCCTGGCCCAGGCGGGCACGACCTACGCCCAGGGAGAAAATCACGGTATCGCGCTCGAGGGTCTCAGCGCGGGTCAAATCGACCACACGGAACGACTCCTCACCGGCGGCAAAGAACGGCGCCAGCTGCGGGTACAGGCTCAGGGCGTGACGCACCGACTCAGCCACACGCTGAGCGTGCTTCGGGCTAGCCGTCACAACCGCCAGCGAACGGTCCGGGGTGCGGTACGCGTGCTCGAGCACCAGGTTCGTGACGCGTTCCACCTCAACGCCGGGCGAATCCAGGTTCGCGTTATCGCTGACCTTGCCGCGAGTATCAATGTACTCAACGGTCAGAGAACCGGCAGGCTGGGCGGAGGCACGGCTCACCGGAGCCGCATGCAGCTGCGAACCGTAGAACTCACGGTTCAGGTAGTCCAGAATCACCGGGTCCATGCTGCGGTGCAGCATCGCCAGGGTGCGGTTGGGCAGTACGGTAGCGAGCACGTCGAAGGTGCTGTCCAGCTGCTCGTCGGCCGGCTCGGGCGCACCGAAAGTCGGCGCGGACACGATGAACGGCGAGGGGTAACCCGAGTGCGGGTCGCCCAGGGCAATCACCTGGTCGGCGCGGGTAATCGCCGGCAGGTTCGCCGCCAGCGGGGTCGACTCAGAATCCAGCAGCAGCACCGTATCAAAACGCATGGATGCGGGAACCTTGCGCGCCAGGGCGAAGGGGCTCGCGGTCCACAGCGGAAGCAGGGTACGCGCCATGACCGGGGCGTGAGTCAGCAGCTCCTCGAGCACGAACTCGTAGCCGCGCAGCTGGCTCTTCAGGTACGCCGCCTGGTCGTGCTCGGATTCAATACGCTCGGTCCACACGCGCGCAACCTTCGCCAGCAGACGCGCCGGGGCGCTGGTCATGTGGGCGTAGTCGGCACGGCGGAAACGGGACTCCGTATCGCGCAGACGGTCGCCGTCCAGCAGCTTACCCTCGTGATGCTGCAGCAAGAACTCCAGGGCAGACTGCCACCAGGCAAGCTCCAGCTCAGCGGAAACAACCTCGGTCGGAACCTGACGCGCATACAGGTCATCAAGCAACTCCGACAGGCCGCGCTCACGCAGCTTTTGGGTCAGAGCGTCACGCTCAGGCAGGGTCATGAGCAGCACACGGTCCGCCATGAGGGCGTCCAGGCGCGCATCCAGAGCATCCAGGTCGGTGCGCACGAAGTCGGTGCCCTCGATGGTGTCCGTCAGAACAATGCCCAGACCCGCCAGCTCAGACACCAGGGAGTTCAGGGCTGCAGCCAGCTGATCCAGGTTCTCCGGAATCTGCGGGGTGCGGGGCGCCTCAATGTGGCGAATCCACTCGGCACGCTCCGCCTGAACAATCTTCAGCTGCTCGTGCAGGTCACCGATATTCACGCCGGGCAGGATGTACTCCTTAGCCGCGCGGCGCAGGCGGGAACGCTGCATACTGCTCATCTCGATGCCGTTCTCACGGCGCCACGCGCCCGAAGCGGTCGCAGCGATCAGGTCGGTCACCGGGCGGTCATACACGTCCGCACGGAAACGCTTGAGCGTCTCGCGGATGCGCATCAGAATCGCCAGCTGCGACTCCCACTCAGAGATGGTGCGGCCGCGGCGCAGGCCCAGCATGGCGCTGGTCTGGTTCATCGCTTCACGCAGGTTCAGCAGGGAGGACTTGAGGGTAATGACCAGGGCGTACGCCTCGGCGGCTTCCTCGTCATTGACCAGGCGGGCACGGTACCACGGGGAGGTACGCGAAGCCGACGCAAAACCGTCAATCTCGCCCAGGCGTACCAGCTCGGCACGCACCTGCTCACGCTCCATGAGCGAATCAAGCATGGGGCGGTCAAAACGCACGCGGGTTGCCGGGCCGTCCTCGGAGGCGGTCAGCTCAGCCAGACGCTGCAGCGCCGAGTAGACGGAAATCTGCCAGTTCGTGTCCTTGCTCAGCAGGGCACGAGTATGGTCGAGCAGCGCGGCGCGAGTCGCCACGAGCTCTTCGTTCAGGTCCTCAGAGTTCGGTTCTTCGGCGCTCTCGTTGCGCACAATCGCGCGAATGAATTCGGCGCGCTGAGCCTCAGAATCGTGCTCGGCAAGCAGGTCGTAGCGCAGACCATCGATGCCGGTGCGCTTGAGCAGTGCCGAGAATTCAGCCAGGGTGGAGCGCTTCTCGCCCACGACGAGCACGGACTTACCGCGCCCCATCAGTGCAGAAGCAATGTTCACGGCGGTGCGCAGCGGCTCGGTGCCGGGTGCCGCGGTGATAGTGAAGGAGAAGCCGCTGACCGCGGTGTCGATAATCTCCTGGGCGTTGGCGTCAGCGTCCAGCAGGAGCATTTCCTCTGCCGGGTCGCGCTGATCCAGAGGCTGCTGCAGATTGTGTGCGTTGAGCTCACGCGGCTTCACGCCGGGAACCTTCAACGCCGCCAGGTCACGAACCAGCGGGGTGATGGCGGTGTGCGGCAGCTCGCCCAGGCTTTCCTTCAGGTCAGCGAAGGTGGAGATGAAATACTTCGACTCGATGGTCATGCCGGGAATACGACCGGCGGAGGCACGCATACGCTCAATGACCGGCTCGGGATCCAGACGGGACATGGAGTTCGCCAGCTGCGCCACGTCCATGGTGCCCAGGTCGATGCCGTACTCCTGCTTGATCTGGCGGACCATCGCCGGGTTCAGGCGCGCGGAACCGGCGAGGCGCAGCTCGAAGTCGTCGTCCTTCGGGTGCGGGGTGATGCTCAGCGGCGCCATGAGAATCGGCGCGATGAAGCGCTTCTCGTAGGCGGCGGCATCCTCGCGGGTGTCGTGCGACAGCCAGGAGGCGGTACCCGCCACGAAGTAGCCGGAGTCCAGGCCGTGGTCGGTGGCAAGCTCGTAAATCTTGGTGCGCAGGGTGCGTGCGGAGCGCATGCCCGCCTCCAGCTGCGACTTGTCGCGCAGGATCGTGGAGAGGCGGGTCTTGCGTCCGGCGAGCAACTGCGCCAGACCGGAGGGGTTCGCCTCGGACAGGTCGATGTGCACGTAGTCGACCTGGTTGAAGTCGAGCATCGCGTCGGGGCCGGTGTAGACGTCCATCTGTTCTGCCCAGCGCTCAAGCCCCGCCGAGGGGTCAAAGTCCTCGTGGGCGGGGTTCAGATGTGCGGGCAGCTCGGCGATGTTGATTTCGTCGGCTACTTCGTGGGTTTCCTCTGCTGAGGTCGCGGCCGCTGCGGCGGGCTGAGCGGTATCAGCCGGGGTGCCGGGTGCGTGCTGCGCGTCGGTAGGCTCGGGAATCTGGTTCACGTCGTGAGTGTCCTTGTGGGTCAGTGCGGTGTACGTTTGCGCGTACACACCGAAGATGGTGGTTCTTCCGGGGTCCTCTGCCCGGTGTGCCTCATGCTGTGCTTCAAGCGGAGCGGGTGTCAGCGTGCGCCTGCTGCGTGCTGAGTGTACCCGCGTGCTTGCTGTCTGTTCCTACGCGCTTACTTCGACCACATTGCGATGTTGGCGGCGAGCAACACTACGGTCACCAGTACGTAGAAGACCATGGCGGGCAGAAGCGCCCAACGGTACTTGGGCGCCAGTTCGCCTTCTAGGTTGCCGAAGCGCAGGGAGCGGAAGAGGAAGAAGCTCAGAATCGCGCCGGGTAGGTTACCGATAATGACCAGCAGAATGGTCAGGTACAGGGCGTAGGCTCGTTCGGTGCGTTCGTTCTCCGCGCCTGCGAACTTGAGGGTGCCACCCAGCAGCAGGCTGAGGCAGGCGTTCAGGAACGCCACGGTGAAGAAGGGAATCTTCAGGGCTGCCTGGAAATCCATCTGGGAGTTTGCGGCACCCAGCGCAATCCACAGCAGCAACAGCGCGGGGATGATCATGAGGTACCAGAACAGGTACTTACGCATCTTCTCGGTGTTTTCGATGAGCGCGAAAATTGCGGTCACTGGGTGTCTCTTTCGGATGGTCTCAGTCGGATTCGGTCGGATTCAGGATGAGTAGTAGAGGGTGCAGAAAGGCACATTAATGCCTTGTCAGGCGCCGGTTTCGTCCCCGGTGTTGAGAGCGTGGTCCACCTGGTCCTGCAGGGACTCGCGGCGCTCATTCTCAACGAATTCAATGTAGCGGCGCACGATGTAGTCCAGTAGCACCGACAGCGCAACGAAGGAGTAGTAGGGCTTGCGCTGGGTGCTGATGTGGGTGGGGGTGGTCTGGTAGTGCAGGGAGTACTCGGCGTGCGAGGACATATAGTTCACACCAATGGCGGTCACCGCAATCATGGGGATGCGGCGCAGCGCCAGCATCTTAATGTGTTCGCGCATGTTCTCGGTCTGGCCGGAGAAGGACACAATGATGACCACGTCGTCCTGGGTCATATTGTTCATGGCGCTTTCGAACTCATTGCGTGCCGGGATGACCTGGCAGAACTTACCGCAAACCTGCATGGACTTGGTAAATTCCTGCACCGCATTGCGCTGAGCGTAGCCGGTACCGAAGCAGTACACAGTACGAGCCTCATGGATGCGCTTGAGCAGTCCGCTCAGTTCCATGTGCTCGAGGTAGTCGTAGGTGCGCTGAATATCTTCGCGGCCGCTCTCAATGAACCGCGGGTTGAAGGGTTCGCTGCGGTTCAGAGAGGACTTAATGAAGTACTTCAACTCAGCAAATCCGGAGAAGTTCAGCTTCTTCGTCAGGCGAATAATTGAGCTGGTCGAAGTATACGTTTTATGTGCCAAAGAGTTGATCGTTGACTCCGCAACGAACTCTTCATTTTCTAGCATGAATGCCAAAATTTCCCGTTCAGTTTCACTGAATCGGTGCTGGTTCGCATTCACGACGTCTTGTAAATCCACTCAAAGCTCCTGAATCCGATGGTGAGCAATATATAAATAGTACACGCTCTAGGGTTATCGGCCAGGGTGGGTGGGGATGGTCGTCGCTCACTTTGGGTGGGTGCCTCGTGCAGATTTGAGTCCAGGCACGCGCCCGGGTACAGCTTCGCCGGCGGCATCGGTGTTATCCGATACCGCCGGCGAAGTCTATACCTTATGAGGCGTCATACCGTCAGACGGTTGAAAGCTGAACTCTCTTAGGAGAGGGTCTTAGCTTCGTTCACCATGGTCTCGAAACGCTCGCGAACCTGGGGAACGTCCATGCCGACGATCACCTGGAATGCCTTGCCCTTGCGGACCAGACCCAAAGCGCCTGCATTCTTGAAGTCTGCATCCGAGGGGCTGACGAGGGACTCATCAGCAACGGAGACACGCAGGCGGGTTGCGCAGTTGTTCACGGTGGTGATGTTCTCTGCGCCACCGAGCAGTTCGAGGAAGCCAGCTGCACGGGGTGCGTAGAGGTCGCCGTCAGCGGGCTCAGCAGCTGCGCCGCCGTTCTTCTCAGCAGCCTTAGCTGCCTTGTACTCTGCCTTGCTGTAGAGCTTGGTCTCGCCGCCGTCTTCTTCACGACCGGGGGTCTTGAAGTCGAACTTCAGAATCATGAAGCGGAAGATCAGGAAATACAGGACGGTGAAGCACAGGCCCACACCAATCTGCATGAGGTAGGTGCCGGAGTGGTTTGCCCACAGCGGAATCCAGTTCTGGAACAGGAAGTCAAGCAGACCGCCACCCATGTAACCAACCAGACCCAGCTGGTACATGATTGCTGCCATGGATGCTGCCAGGATTGCGTGGACCAGGAACAGCGGGGGTGCCAGGAACAGGAAGGTGAACTCGAGGGGCTCGGTGATACCGATCAGGATTGCGGTAAGGCAGACGGGGATCATCAGAGCGAGAACTTCCTTGCGCTTCTCGGGACGAGCAGTGGTGTAGAACGCCGCTGCGATACCGATGGGTGCAAAGACCTTGGAGTTACCGTGCAGTGCGAAGCCGCCGCCGGGGAACAGTTCCTTCAGGGGCTTGTCGCTCTTTGCGAACTCGGTCAGGTGGGTCGGCCAGTCCTTAGCAATACCGTTCGGGGTAACAACGTTACCGAAGACGAACGGGGAGTAGATGAAGTGGTGCAGACCGGTCGGAATCAGGAAGCGCTCGAGGAAAGTGTAAACCCACACGCCGAGTGCGCCGGATGCGATGAAGAAGCCCTGCAGGGAGGAGATGCCGTGCTGAGCGTAGGGCCACAGCCAGGAGAACAGGAATGCCACGGGCATCATCAGGAAGAAGCAGACGCCGTAGACGTACTGGGAACCCTGGAAGATACCGAGGAAGTCGGGCAGCTTCTTGTCGAACCAGCGGTTGTGTGCCCACACCACGATTGCGGAGATGATGATTGCACCGAAGATACCGGTGTCCATGGTCTTGATACCGGCGATCATCTTCAGACCGGTACCTGCCGCGCTCTTAGAGATGTCGGTGGTGTAGTCCAGGTCGAAGAAACCGGTGCCGCCCTTGCCCCATACCTTGAGCATGGTGCCGACGAAGTAGTTGAAGGTCAGGTAGACCATTGCAGCTTCCATCACTGCACGTGCGTTAGCGGTCTTTGCCAGTGCAATGGGCAGACCGATCACGAAGAGCAGTTCCATCTGGTTGAAGACGGTCCATGCGCCGGACTCCCAAACGGACCAGAAGTGGTTCCACGCGCTTTCCTTGTCAGCAGCGAGGGGGATCAGGTCGCCGTTCTGTGCAATGATCGCAATACCGACCGCGAGGCCAGCGAATGCGAAGAGAAGAACGGGTGCCAGCATGGCAGAGCCGAACCTCTGTACTTTTTCCATCATGAGGCTATACGCCCTTTCGGGTTGTCGAGTGAGCGGACGCAGGGGTGGCGATCATTGCCAGTCTGCAGTGGCTGCGCCGCATCTTTATACCCTCAAACGAAAGTATATGAGACGGGTGCCACATATCCTGCGTGCGCTAAATGCCGAATGTGTTTTAGACAGAAACAATAATGCCAGGTAATACCTACCCACAGGTACCAAAACTGGGAGTTTTGGAAGAGTTTTTCAGAACCTGAAACATATCCCGGCACTGGTTAAAAATACTTGCTGCAGATGAGACTTTTTCCCTATTACCTAGCGCACAGAATCGATAGCATAAACAGTGCACCCATAGGTCAGAGTGCATAAACACTCACCACCTCAATACGCGGTGCGCATATCATTCTTCAACCTCACACATACCCCGGACTTAATACATGCGCTTCCTCACCCTCAATACGCACAGCTGGTGCGAAATCCACCAGATTGCCAAGATCCGTACCCTCGCCAAGTTCATCATTGAACAGCAGGTGGACGTCATTGCGTTGCAGGAAGTCAACCAGCTCACCTCCACCCCCGTGGTGAAGGAGCCCCTCAACTACCGCGGCGGCGCGGGCATTCCGGTCCGCGAAGACAACTACGCCCTGCTGCTCGTACAGGCGCTCAACGAAATGGGCGCCACCTACGAGTGGACCCTCACCGAAACCCACATCGGCTGGGACCGTTACGACGAATGCGTAGCTATCCTCTCGCGCCTGCCGATTCGCGGCATCAAGCCCATCAATATGTCCCCCGGCTACGGCTACCACCAGGTACAGCGCCGCGCCGCCCAGGCAGCACTCATCGAAACTGAGACGGGCACCTTCTGGTGCGCCACCACCCACATGTCCTGGTGGGACTTCGACGGCGAGCCCCTCTTCGCCCAGGAATACGCACACCTCTCGCAGGAGCTTGCCGAGTGCGCCCGCACCGCCCCGGTACTGCTCGGCGGCGACTTCAACTCCGCGGCGCACCTGCCCAACGAAGGCTACGCGCTGGTCACCTCCAGCGGCATGATTGATACCCGCTCCCTGGCGGAGCACACCGACGGCGAGAACACCGTCCACCGCGAAATTGCCGGATGGGAAGGTAGCACGGACGCCAAGCGCATCGACTTCGTTTTCGCCGATCGCCTGCTCACGGTCACCTCGCACGCGGTAGTCTTCCGCGACAACTCCCCCGAAGCTATCTCCGACCACAGCGGTCTGCTCCTGGAGATTGACCCTGAAAGCTGGGCACCGGAGAGCATCCTTACTCCCCTCACCAGCCAGTCCTAAAGGGGCATCAGACTTTAGCCGCCCGCAGAGCGGCACCACACAACACTCATCCATACCAAGGGAAGGAAGAACAATGACGACCCAGACCCAGTGGTGGCAGGAACCCGTTGTTTACCAGATCTACCCCCGCTCCTTCAACGACTCCAACGGCGACGGCATCGGTGACCTGCCCGGTATCACCGAGAAGATTCCGTACCTCGCCGATCTGGGTGTTCAGGTGCTGTGGCTCTCCCCCATCTACGCTTCCCCGAACGACGACAACGGCTACGACATCTCCGACTACCGTGCCATCATGACCGAGTTCGGCACCATGGAAGACTTCGATGAGCTGCTCGAAACCGCGCACAAGCACGGCATCAAGCTCATGATGGACCTGGTCGTCAACCACACTTCCGACGAGCACGAATGGTTCAAGCAGGCACGCTCCTCCAAGGACAACCCCTACCGCGACTACTACATCTGGCGCGATCCCAAGGGATTCGACGAGGACGGCAAGCCGATTCCGCCGAACAACTGGATTTCTTGCTTCAGCCCCTCCGTATGGGAGTGGGACGAGGCGACCGGCCAGTTCTACCTGCACTACTTCTCCGTCAAGCAGCCCGACCTGAACTGGGAGAACCCGAAGGTCCGCGAAGAGGTCTACGACATCATGCGCTTCTGGTTGGACAAGGGCGTGGACGGCTTCCGCATGGACGTCATCAACCTGATCTCTAAGGATCTCTCCTTCCCCGAGGACCCGGCAGTCCTCGCTGGCGGCCTCGACAACTCCCTTGCCGTCGCAGCTAACGGCCCGCGCGTGCACGAGTTCCTGCAGGAAATGAACCGCGAGGTGCTCAGCAAGTACCCGGTCATGACCGTGGGCGAAACCCCCTGCGTGACCGTGGACGACGCCGCACTCTACACCGGCTTCGACCGCAACGAGCTGCAGATGGTGTTCCAGTTCGAGCACATGGATGTGGACGCCTCCGAGGGCGGCGTGACGGGCAAGTGGTCCGACCGCCGCTTCAACCTGGTTGACCTGAAGAAGGTCCTCACCCACTGGCAGGAGGGTCTGCACGGCCGCGGTTGGAACTCTCTGTACTGGAACAACCACGACCAGCCCCGCACCGTCTCCCGCTTCGGTAACGACTCCCCCGAGTACCGCACCGTCAGCGCCAAGATGCTGGGCACCGTACTGCACCTGATGCAGGGCACCCCCTACATCTACCAGGGTGAAGAGCTGGGCATGACCAACGTCTTCTTCGACGACGTCAAGGACTACAACGACCTGGAAATTCACGACTCCTGGCGCAAGTATGTTGAAGAGTCGGGCCGCGTCTCCGCCGAGGATATGCTGCGCTACATCAGCGCCTCCGGCCGCGACAACGCACGCACCCCCATGCAGTGGACCGCCGGCGAGAACGCAGGCTTCACCACCGGCACCCCGTGGCTGAAGCTGAACCCGCGCTACACCGAAATCAACGCAGAAGCAGAGCTCGCAGACCCGGATTCCGTGTTCTACCACTACCGCGACCTGATTAGCCTGCGCCGCGAGCACCCGATCGTCCTGACCGGTGAGTACCGCCTCCTGGATGAAGAGGACGAGCAGGTCTACGCCTACCTGCGCGTGAACTCCGATGAGGACGCCGCTGCAACCGGCGAGCGCGCCCTGCTGGTCGTAGCTAACTTCACCGATGACACCGTTCAGCTGAACTACGCGGGCGGCAACCTGGATTCGGTGGTTCTGACCAACTCGCAGGCTCTCTCCCCGAACGAGCTGAAGGCTATCGAGAACGCCCCGAAGCTGATTAGCTCGAACTACCGCGATGAGAACCGCGAGTTCACCGACGAGGGCACCCTGTTGCGCCCCTACGAGGCGAAGGTTTACCTCTTCGGCAACGCCGAGTAGGCACGCCCCAAAAATGTAATGCGCGAGGGGGATCCGGAACAGACATTCCGGTCCCCCTTCGCCCTATACTTCAATCACAGACACCTTTTCCCTCTTCGGCGTAACCGCCGGTACAGAAAGGCAATTATGAGCAACTCCGAGGCATACGAGGTTCCCTCCTACGAGGGCCGCCAGTGGTGGAAGGAAGCCGTGGTGTACCAGGTGTACCCCCGTTCCTTCAACGACGCGAACGGCGACGGTATCGGTGACCTGAAGGGTATCACCGAGAAGCTGCCCTACCTGGCTAAGCTGGGTATCAACGTCATCTGGCTCTCCCCTGTGTTCGACTCGCCGAACGTGGATAACGGCTACGACATTTCCGATTACTTCGCCATCATGAGTGACTTCGGCACCATGGAAGACTTCGACGAGATGCTTGAGACCGCCCACAAGCACGGCATCAAGATCCTCATGGACCTGGTCGCAAACCACACCTCCGACCAGCACCCCTGGTTCAAGGCGTCCCGCTCCTCCAAGGACAACCCCTACCGCGACTACTACATCTGGAAGGACCCGAAGGGCTTCGACGAGGACGGCAACCCGATTCCTCCGAACAACTGGGCGTCCGAGTTCGGTGGCCCGGCGTGGGAGTGGGACGAGGCGACCGGCCAGTTCTACCTGCACATCTTCTTCAAGGAACAGCCCGACCTGAACTGGGAGAACGAGAAGGTTCGCGAGGACCTGTACTCCATGGTTCGCTGGTGGCTGGACAAGGGCGTTGACGGCTTCCGCCTGGACGCTATCAACATCATCTCCAAGCCCGAGGGCTTCCCGGATGACCCCTCCACCGACTTTGAGAAGCACACCTCCTCGATTCCGTTCGTTATCTCCAACGGCACCATGGTGCACCCGTGGATGAAGGAGCTCACCCGCGAGACCTTCAGCCGCTACGATGTAATGACCGTGGGCGAAACTAGTGCAACCAGCCCCGAGGACGCTAAGCTGTGGGCTGGATACCACACCGGTGAGCTGAACATGATCTTCCACTTCGATCACATGGGCGTGGATAACGACCCGAACGGCTCCCTGGGCGGTAAGTGGTCCTACGCGCCGTACAAGCTGACCGAGCTCAAGCGCATCCTGAACGACTGGCAGACCACCCTGGAGGGTAATGCCTGGGGTTCGCTGTACTGGAACAACCACGACCAGCCGCGTGTAGTTTCCCGTTTCGGTAACGATTCGGATGAGTTCCGCACCCTGTCCGCTAAGCAGCTGGCGACCACTCTGCACTTCATGCAGGGCACCCCGTACATTTACCAGGGTGAAGAGATCGGCATGACCAATGTGAAGTTTGATTCGATTGAGGATTACCGCGACGGTGACTCGATCCGCTTCTACGAGGACATGCACGTGGACCACAAGCGTCTGAGCCACGAAGAGGCAATGCAGGCTATCTACATCAAGGGTCGCGACAACGCTCGTACTCCGGTTCAATGGGATGCTTCCGCTAACGGTGGTTTCAGCCCCGAGGGCGTGACCCCGTGGATTGCTGTGAACCCGAACTACCCGGCGATTAACGCTGAGGCTGTTCTGGCGGATGAGGATTCGATCTTCTACCACTACCAGCAGCTGGTGGCTCTGCGCCGCGGCGAGCTGAAGGACCTGATGGTTTACGCGTCCTTCGCTCCGGTGGATTCGGTGCAGGTTCCGCACAACGAGGATGAGGCCGTGTACGCGTACACCCGTACCGGTGGCGCGGACGGTTCCCCCGCGAATGAGTCTCTGCTGGTGATTTCGAACTTCACCGACCAGGAGCAGGAGCGTGACTTCGCTGTGCTTGCTGAGGCTCGTGAGGCTGGCGCTCGTGTTGAGCTGGTGAGCTCGAACTACAAGGACGATGCGGGTTCGACCCTGCGCCCCTACGAGGCGAAGGTGTACCACATCGTACGCTAAGCGCTGTAGCTCGTTGAGTGCTACCGCGTGCCGATAAGGTGAATAGACAGTAGAAGGAGGGTGAGGCCTATGCCCCGCCCTCCTTTTGCTGTCTTTCTTGTTGTCTTCTTGGTTGTCCCAGCGTGCTTTCTTGGCTCTAATTATCTGGCGAACACGAGCTGCAGGATTGGCACGGCGAGCGCAATCATTCCCACGCTGACGACCGCCCCGGCGGCAATGACGGGGGCTGCGGTGCCTTCGTGCCGGTAGTGTGTTTCGAGGATTACGATGTTGGCGGC
The DNA here is from genome assembly GCF_963507905.1 of uncultured Rothia sp. GTDB lineage: Bacteria > Actinomycetota > Actinomycetes > Actinomycetales > Micrococcaceae > Rothia. Next base: position 99,717 of record NZ_CAUOUU010000003.1, read on the forward strand.
TGGCGGCAGGACCGCAAGGATGAAGAGCACCTGCGGATGCGCCAGCAGCTGGTCGAAGTGCACGCCCGCCGTATCGTGTGCCCAGCGGGCGAACGCGAGCACGCCGACGCTGTAGACGCTCACGAGTACAGCGCGGAGGAGAGCCCATCCGGTAGCTCGGGTCAAATCGGTGCGGTGCAGTTTGGCGGCACCGAGCCACATGCCCAGAACGATCATTCCGATAAAGCTGAAAACCCAGGTCAGTACCCGGTAGAAGCCCGCCCCGTGCTGGCTCAGGAAGGGGCCGGCGGGTAGGCAGAGCAGACCCACTGCCACGGCGATAACGGGCGGGCTGGTACGCAGACCCCGCAGCACCGTGCGGAGGGTTCCGCCACGGCTCCTAGTGGCTCGTGTATCCGGTGCATTGCCCTCCCCTGCCTCGGCATCTGTCTTGAATCCACTGCGTAGTAGCGAGGTGCCCAGGATATTGCCCATGATGGAGTTGCCGATGTACGCGCCAATGTACACGCGCACGGCTTCTTCACCCCAGAATCCGGCAACCACGGGGATGCCGAAGAGTCCCGCGTTCAGGTAGACGAAGGCGAGCTTCTGCACGGGGTCGCCGGTGATGCGCCCGGCACAGAGCACGCCGAGGAGCATCAGCACCATGGTGGAGGCGGCGACAAAGAACAGCTCGGGGCGGCTAGTGGCGACGGTGTAGATGATGACGGCAGGGATAATCCAGCGGGTCAGCAGGGTTGAGGCGCCTTCTTTGAGGCGGGTGCTCCAGCGTTCGGGCAGCAGTAGCGCAAGTCCCAGGCCTAGACCTAGGTAGATGAGTGGGAGGAGGATTCCCATGCTCGTTCCTTTCGCTGTTGCTCTGCTGTTTTTGCCGCGATGGGGCGTGTCTAATAACCCTACCCTGAACCTTCAAGTTGAGGTTGATTATTTTTTCTCTGCTCTTTTCGGATTTTTCGCGTCATATTGCATCATATTCCGCTAAATCCTCGTTTTTTATGCGGTTCGCTTCTAGTCTTGAAATATAGAAAGAATATGTCCTCACCGTATTCTTTCAATCTATCGCCGACACTCATTTTCTCGCATCATTAGACGCGCTGTTGTTTCTTCTCATGCGAGGTTATACGCTCAGGAGCCCGCAATGCAGCAACCGTATCTTTCTTCTCCTCCCGAATCTGGAGGCGTCCCCCACCGCTCCGCAAAGAACCCCGCGAATGCGCAGGGGCAGCACGCCGGTGTGCATATTCCGTGGCGCTCTTCTGCGGCTCCCTCAGCCTCGAATGTTTCGACCGTGGTAGCTGAACCTGTCGCCGTTGATAATGCGCCTGTAGCGCCTATGAGCGGTCCTGAACGTACGTTTAGGGTCCCGCACCCGGTGCTGAGTGCTATCTCATGGCTGATTGCGGCTGCGAGCGCTGCGTGGCTTGTGATTCTGGGCGTCTCTTTGGCGTTGAATGTCGCCTCGGGGGTGAGCCACGATTCTGAGTTTATGATGCTGACCTACGGCGTGTATATGGCGTGCGCGTTTGGGTTCTGCTGTTTTGGTACGTTTTTTGCTCTGCATTTTGGGTTGGGGTCGAGCGCTCATTGGCGTGATTCGATTCGTCACCCGCATCGCCCGCACTAAAAAGGTTTATATCTGGGTGTAGTTTTTCGGCGTGTTTTTTCGGGTATTTTCGGAATGCATTTCTTTTATTTAGACCCCGTGTTTAAAAAAATAAATGAGGATTTTTTAATACGTCCCAAAACGCTTCTCCCCTTTTCTACACGACTTGATACAAGAAGCCGCCTGGTGCATCCACATTCGGATGCATCGGGCGGCTTCTTCACAGACCTTGCCTTCTCTATATTGCGGGTTCGAAGGGGTTGAGGAGTCGGACCGGGAGGCGCTCAAAATCTTTGACATTGCGCGTTACAAGGGTAAGACCGTGTGCCAGCGCGGTCGCAGCAATCCACGCGTCGTTCTCCGGCGCTTTATCCGGCACGTGAAGTCCAGCGCAACAATCAGCTACAGCCCCGTCAATAACAAGAGTTCGTTTCTGAAATTTCTCTCGAACCGTCGAGCACCATTCACGCAGATACGCTCCTTGTGCCGGATCTTTACGCTCCATGGCGAGTACTCCACGCTCCAGCTCCATCAGGGTCACGACGCTAATATAGAGCGGTCTATCGGAGTAAACACGAAACCACGATTCAAAGACAGGGTCAGCTTTACCTCGAGAGAATTTCCACAGCTCAGAAATGACATTGGTATCAAGCAGATACATCGTTACCCCTAGAACTCTACGACGGGGCGCTGATGAGTGGAACGTTCAGCCACAGGAAAATCTTCAGGTAGGTCTACATCCCCAGCAGGTTGAGGGTAGTTGGCGAAGAAGTCATACAGGGAAGAGCTCTCATTCTGACTACGCGAATACTCTTCATAGGTCATAAGGACATAGGTGGGTTCACCACGCTTAGTGATAATAACGGGTGATTGTTGAGCCTGCTTCTGGGCTTTGGCAAGATTTTGGTTGAACTCGCGGCTAGTCATAACGGTCATGATTTCCCCTTCTACGCACAACACAAAAACATAAAGAATGTTACTACGTAGCCACATTATATTTTCCTTTCAGTACTATGACAACCCCTTTATCTTCCAACCCGCTATTTTCGCGTTAGGAAGATACAAAGGAGCCGCCCGGCGCATCCACAAGCAGGATGCACCGGGCGGCTTTCTTTATAGGTTCCCCGCTACAAAGCTAGGTAGCCCACAGCGGGATTACTCCCACTCAATGGTTCCCGGGGGCTTGGAGGTAACGTCCAGCACCACTCGGTTAACGTCCTTGACCTCGTTGGTAATACGGTTCGAGATCTTAGCCAGCAGGTCGTACGGCAGGCGCGACCAGTCAGCGGTCATTGCGTCTTCCGAAGAGACCGGGCGCAGAACAATCGGGTGACCGTAAGTACGGCCGTCACCCTGAACGCCCACGGAACGAACGCCAGCCAGCAGAACCACGGGGCACTGCCAGATGTGCTCATCCTGACCTGCTGCGGTCAGCTCTTCACGCACGATAGCGTCAGCGGCACGCAGGGTCTCCAGGTTCTCGCGGTTGACCTCGCCGACAATGCGGATGCCCAGGCCGGGGCCGGGGAACGGCTGACGTGCCACGATCTTCTCGGGAACGCCGAGCTCACGACCGATAGCACGAACCTCGTCCTTGAACAGGGTGCGCAGCGGCTCAACCAGTTCGAAGGTCAGGTCGTCGGGGAGGCCGCCCACGTTGTGGTGGCTCTTAATGTTTGCGGTGCCGTCGCCGCCGCCGGACTCGACAACGTCCGGGTACAGGGTGCCCTGGACCAGGAACTTGATGTCTGCGCCCTCTTCGCCTGCTTCGGCAATCAGCTTGCGCTGTGCCTCTTCGAAGGAGCGGATGAACTCGCGGCCGATAGCCTTACGCTTCGCCTCGGGCTCGGTGATACCCTCGAGTGCGGAGAGGAAACGCTCCGACTCGTCAATGGTGATGACCTTAATGCCCATGGATGCGGCGTAGTCCTGCTCGACCTGTTCACGCTCGCCCTCACGGAGCAGACCGTGGTCGATGAAGAAGCAGGTGAGCTGGTCGCCAACAGCCTTGTGCACGAGTGCTGCTGCCACGGAGGAGTCAACGCCGCCGGAGAGCGCGCAGATGACGCGGTCGTTACCGACCTGCTCGCGGATCTTAGCGACCTGCTCTTCGATGATGTTGTTGGTGGACCAGGTGGGCTTCAGACCTGCCACATTGTAGAGGAAGTTCTCCAGAGCGACCTGGCCGTAGTCGGAGTGCTTCACCTCGGGGTGCCACTGCACGCCGCCGAGCTTGCGGGACTCGTCCACGAATGCTGCCACGGATGCGCCGGGGGTCTTTGCCAGCACCTCGAAGCCTTCGGGGGCTTCGGTCACGGAGTCACCGTGAGACATCCACACGTTCTGGGTGGTGGGGGTGCCGGTGAGGAAGGAGGAGTTCTCAGCGCAGACCACAGCGTCGGTTGCGCCGTATTCGCGCAGACCGGTCTGGGCGACGGTGCCGCCGAGGGTCTGAGCCATCACCTGGAAGCCGTAGCAGATACCGAAGATCGGCACGCCAGCTTCGAACAGGGCCTTGTCACCCTTGGGTGCGCCATCGGCGTAGACCGAGGAGGGACCACCGGAGAGCACGATGGCTGCAGGGTTCTTGGCGAGCATCTTCTCGGTGCTCATGGAGTGGGGGACGATTTCGGAGTAGATGCCGGCTTCACGCACGCGACGAGCGATGAGCTGCGCGTACTGTGCACCGTAATCTACCACCAGGACGGGACGCTCTTCGAGCTGGTCCAGGTTCACAGAGTTGGTCACGAAAATTACCTCAACGTGTTGGTACTAATCCGCGCACTTGCGCGGGGATACATCTATTTTACGCTATCGCTGTACGCCGCCGACGGTACGTAGCCACTCCCCCATCCCGGGATGCCGCTACATGCCCTAACGGGGGTAGCGCGTGCGTATAGAAAGCACCGCCCGGCGACCGGCAGATCAAAACCTGCCAACCGCCAAGCGGTGATTCATGAAGCTACATTAGCCGCGGTACGCGGGGACCACGGTCAGGTCCGCCTTCTGGAACTTCTTCAGGTCCAGGTAACCGCAGTTAGCCATTGCGCGCTTGAGCGCACCGACAATGTTGCTGGTGCCGTTCACGTGGTGCGAAGGACCGTACAGGACCTCTTCCAGGGAGCCAACAACACCCAACGGGGTGCGCACGCCGCGCGGGAAGTCCAGCGAGTGCGCCTCGTTGCCCCAGTACCAGCCCTGGCCGGGAGCCTCGGATGCGCGAGCCAGCGGAGCACCCAGCATGACGGCGTCAGCGCCCAGTGCGAGCGCCTTCACCATGTCGCCGGAGCGGCCCAAGGAGCCGTCAGCAATCACGTGCACGTAGCGGCCGCCGGACTCATCCAGGTAGTCCGAACGTGCCGCAGCCACGTCAGCGATAGCGGTTGCCATCGGTGCGGAGATGCCCAGGCCCTGGCGGGTGGTCTGTGCGGAACCGCCGCCGAAGCCCACCAGCACGCCGGCCGCGCCGGTACGCATCAGGTGCTTAGCCTGCGAGTAGCCAGCCACGCCACCAACGATGACCGGAACGTCCAGCTCGTAGATGAACTTCTTCAGGTTCAGCGGCTCGTGGGAGGTCGAAATGTGCTCAGCAGAGACGGACGCGCCGCGGATGACGAACAGCTCAACGCCAGCCTTCACCACGGTCTCGTAGTGCTCCTGGGTGTTCTGCGGGCTCAGCGAGCCGGCAACAACCACGCCGGAGTCACGAATCTCTTCCAGGCGTGCAGTGATTAGTTCCGGCTTAATCGGCTCGGAGTAGATCTGCTGCATGCGGGTGGTCGCGGAGGCGGGGTCCGCTTCGGGCAGCTCAACAATCTCGTCGAGCAGCGGCTGCGGGTCCTCGTAGCGGGTCCACAGGCCCTCGAGGTTCAGCACACCCAGGCCACCCAGCTTGCCCAGCGCAATGGCGGTCGCCGGAGACATGACCGAGTCCATGGGCGCACCAATGATGGGGGTGTCGAACTTGAACGCGTCAATCTGCCAGGAGGTGTCAACGTCGCGACGATCGCGGGTACGGCGGGTGGGAATCAGCGCCACATCGTCCAGGGAGTAGGTGGGGCGGGCGTTCTTGGAGAGGCCAATCTGAATTTCAGACATGGGGTGAATCCTTTCGAATTCGGTTTGAGGGGTGCCGCTGGGCGTTATTCGCGCCGATGCCCGCCCAATACCTGAACGGGTATGGGGCGGGCTCAACGGCGCATGGTGTGCACACCATGCGGCGAATCATCGTTGGTGAGGCGTTTTAGCCGCGGTAGTTCGGTGCCTCAACGGTCATCATGATGTCGTGCGGGTGCGATTCCTTCAGACCTGCGGGGGTGATGCGCACGAACTGACCCTTGTACTTGAGCTCCTCGATGGTGCGGGAACCGACGTAGAACATGGTCTGGCGCAGGCCACCTTCGAGCTGGTGAATCACTGCGGAGAGCGGGCCGCGGAAGGGAACCTGACCCTCAATACCCTCGGGGATCAGCTTCTCTTCGCTAGAGACGTCAGCCTGGAAGTAGCGGTCCTTGGAGAAGGACTTGTGGCGGCCGCGGGTCTGCATCGCGCCGAGCGAACCCATGCCGCGGTATGCCTTGTACTGCTTACCGTTCATGAAAATCAGCTCACCGGGGGACTCGGTGGTACCAGCCAGCAGGGAGCCGAGCATCACGGAGTCAGCGCCGGCAACCAGTGCCTTGCCGATCTCGCCGGAGTGCTGCATACCGCCGTCAGCAATCAGCGGCACGCCTGCTGGGATTGCCGCCTTAGCGGACTCGTTGATAGCGGTCACCTGGGGAACACCAACACCGGCGATAATGCGGGTGGTGCAGATGGAGCCGGGGCCAACGCCGACCTTCACGCCGTCAGCGCCGGCGTCGATGATTGCCTGTGCGCCCAGGCGGGTTGCAGCCTGGCCGCCGATGACGTCCACGTGTGCTGCGGCGGGGTCCTTCTTCAGGCGGGCGATCATGTCGAGCACGCCCTGGGAGTGGCCGTTTGCGGTGTCCACGAACAGTGCGTCAACGCCTGCCTCGACCAGGGTCATTGCGCGCTCGTAGCCGTCGCCGAAGAAGCCGATAGCGGCGCCGGCACGCAGGCGGCCGTCCTCGTCCTTGGTAGCGTTGGGGTACTGCTCAGTCTTGACGAAGTCCTTCAGGGTAATCAGACCGGCGAGCTTGCCTGCGTCATCGACCAGGGGCAGACGCTCAATCTTGTTGTGGGACAGCAGCGCGAATGCTTCGTCCTTGGTGACGCTGGGGTGCGCGGTGACCAGCGGCATGGGGGTCATGATGTCGCGGACGCGAATGCCCTCGTAGTCGGAGCGGGAGATGTAGCGGATATCGCGGTTGGTGATGATACCTTCCAGCACGCCCTCTTCGCTGACGACGGGCAGACCGGAGACCTTGTAGTAGCCGCAGACCTCGTCGTATTCGGCGATGGTTGCGTCAGCACCGATGGTGACGGGGTTAATGATCATGCCGGACTCGGAACGCTTCACGCGGTCCACGTGTGCCGCCTGGTCCTCGATGGAGAGGTTGCGGTGAATAACGCCCATACCGCCCAGACGTGCCATAGCGATTGCCATCGCGGAGTCGGTCACGGTGTCCATTGCGGCGGAGATGATGGGGGTGTTCAGGGTGATGCGCTTAGACAGGCGGGTGGAGGTGTCCGCATCGGAGGGGATGACGTCAGTGTTGCCGGGCAGCAGTAGCACGTCATCGTAGGTCAGGCCGGTGAAGCCGAACGGATCCTCGGACAGAGCGGTGGGAATGGTCATTGTCTACCTTTCGGATGCTGGCTTCATCGGTGAGAAGCTCAGCCTATACGTTGCATATGTCAAGATGCGGTACGAACCGTCTGCCCGCACCCCACAAGGTGGTTTGAGCGCAAACGGGAGCAGCTTACCTTCTATAGTAAACCGCTAGAGGTTTCTTTGCTGAGAAGCACTCAGAGTAAGCATTCCTCAGCGGGAGGCTGTCGGCAGGTTGTTCTAACGCCCCCGCGAACGCGAGCGCACCCGAGCCTACCGACAGCGAGTGCCCGGTACCGCCTCCACGATGGAGGGGGCGGCACCGGGCACACACGCTATTTAGGCTTCTTCAGTTTCTTCGGGCTTCTCAACCACCAGGGTCTCGGTGGTCAGCACCAGAGCCGCGATGGAGGAGGCGTTCTGCAGAGCCGAACGGGTCACCTTCACCGGGTCAATAACTCCGGCTTCGATGAGGTCCACGTACTCGCCGGTCTTGGCGTTGAAGCCGTGGCCCACGGGTAGCTCGGAGACCTTGGAGACGACGACGTAGCCGTCTTCGCCAGCGTTCTCAGCGATCCAGCGCAGCGGCTGAACCAGGGCGCGGCGAACAATCTGTACACCCACGTTTGCGTCGTGGTTGCCCAGGTCCATGCCGTCCAGTGCCTTCAGCGCGTGAACCAGTGCGGAACCGCCACCGGAGACGATGCCCTCTTCCAGGGCTGCACGGGTGGAGGACACAGCATCCTCGATGCGGTGCTTGCGTTCCTTCGCCTCAACCTCGGTTGCGGCACCGACCTTGATGACACCCACGCCGCCGGCGAGCTTAGCCAGGCGCTCCTTGAGCTTCTCGCGGTCCCATTCGGAATCCACGCGCTCAATTTCACGGCGTAGCTGCTGCACGCGATCCTCGATTGCCTCGGGGTCGCCGCCGCCGTCCACGATGGTGGTGTGGGACTTGGTGACGGTCACGCGGCGTGCCGAGCCCAGGTGCTCCAGGGTGACCTGCGGCAGGTCGATGCCGAGCTCACCGGTCACGACGGTGCCGCCGGTCAGAATTGCCAAATCCTGCATGATGGCCTTGCGGCGGTCACCGAAACCGGGAGCCTTCAGAGCGACCACGTTGATGGTGCCGCGCAGCTTGTTCACAACCAGCGCGGAGAGCGCCTCACCGTCAACGTCTTCTGCGATGATGGTCAGCGGCTTCTTCGCCTGAACGATCTTCTCGAGCACGGGCATGATTTCTGCGATGGTGGAAATCTTGCCCTGGTAGAGCAGCACGAGGCTGTTCTCCAGCACTGCTTCGCCGCGCTCAGCGTCGGTGACGAAGGAGGGCGAGAGGTAGCCCTTGTCGAACTGCATACCTTCGGTGATGTCCAGCTCAATTTCGGTGGAGGAGCCGTCCTCGATGGTGATGACGCCGTCCTGGCCGACCTTCTCGAAGGCGCGAGCCAGCAACTCACCGATCTGCTCGGACTGGGCGGAGATAGCGGCAACGTGCGCCACCTCGGGGCCCTGCACGGGGCGTGCGTTCTCGAGCAGGCGTGCCGAGACAGCCTCCACAGCAGCCTCAATGCCGCGCTTGACGTCGGCGGGTGCCGCGCCGCTGGTGACGTTGCGCAGGCCCTCGTTGACCAGTGCCTGTGCGAGCACGGTTGCGGTGGTAGTACCGTCACCGGCTACGTCGTTGGTCTTGGTGGCGACTTCCTTCGCCAGCTGGGCGCCCAGGTTCTCGTACGGGTCGTCCAGTTCAATTTCGCGGGCAATGGACACGCCGTCGTTGGTGATGACGGGTGCACCCCACTGCTTGTCGAGCACAACGTTGCGCCCGCGCGGGCCGAGGGTTACCTTGACCGCGTTTGCCAGCTTATCGACGCCAGCCTGCAGGGATTTGCGGGCGGCATCGTTGAATTCAAGCTGCTTAGCCATGTGTTCGCTACTCCTAGTGCGTCACAGAAAGAAAATTTTTAAGGGGCAGATGATAGCTCATGCGCCGTACCGGATGAGCGGTACGGCGCATGAGCATCTGAAAGTATTAGTCGACGATTGCCAGAACGTCGCGTGCGGAGAGAATCAGGTACTCTTCGCCCTGGTACTTAACCTCGGTGCCACCGTAGCGGGAGAACACGACAACGTCGCCTTCCTTGATGTCTACGGGAATGCGGTTGCCCTTCTCATCCACGCGGCCCGGGCCAACGGCGACAACGCGTGCTTCCTGCGGCTTTTCCTTCGCAGTTTCGGGGATGACCAGACCGGATGCGGTGGTCTGCTCAGCCTGCTCGATCTTGATAACGACGCGGTCTTCCAGGGGCTTGATAGCCATAATCGGTTCCTCCGAGTTGTGGATTTACGTTTGATGCGAGACAGTGGCGCAGTGGCGCGCCCGATGACTGTCTCGAGTGCTACCTCAACTCTAGTTTCACCTGTGCTTTCGGTCAAGAAAAGCGCCCCTGCGCCGGGGTGTTTCACCGCAAGGCGAACGCTGAGCAAAAAGCCGAGCAGATTGGGCTTCCCACCTGCCAAAATCGGCACCCCGTAAAATGAGGAGCATGCCTATTCCCGCATCCCCTTTTACTCCCGCCGCCAAGCTTCCGTTCAGCGCCGAAGCGCTCGCGGCAGCCGATGAGCTCTACCCGCTGGGCTCGGATACGCTCAGCGCCGTTACTTCTTTGCGTTCGCGAGGTTTTAGCCCCGAGGAGTCTGCACAGATTATTTCGCTGGCGCAGGCTCGTACCCGTGCGCGCGCCAAGTTCGGCGAGCGCGCCCGCACCCTCATGCTCACTCAGGAGGCGGCGGAGCAGGCGACCCGCCCGGTGATTGCGCATTATCGCGCTCAGCGTCTGCGCCCGGTTGGCGGCACGGTGGCTGATTTGGGTTGCGGTATCGCCTCGGATTCTGCCGTGTATGCGGCTGATCGCGGTGCCGTGGTTGCGGTGGAGTTGGATCCGCTGACGGCTTCTTTTGCGGCGAAGAACCTTGAGTTTTGCCCGCAGGCGCGCGTGTATTCGGGGGATGTGACCGACTACGTGCACGGTGAACTTCTGGACGCCGCCGGTGAACCGGTGGGCATTGTGTGGATGGACCCGGCACGCCGCGAGTTGCGCGGTGCGAAGAAGGCTCAGACGGAGCGCCTTTTTGATCCGGAGGCGTTCTCTCCCCCGTTCTCGTTCGTGCTGAATCTGGCGCGCACTGGCGTACCGATGGGCGTGAAGTTGGGTCCCGGTTTTCCGCATGAGGGCATCCCCTCGCCCGAAGATATTGCGTCGGAGGCAAACCCCAACCCGCGCGTTGAGGCGGAGTGGATCCAGTCGGAGGGGTCCCTCGCCGAGTTGGTGCTCTGGTTTAACGCACTGGCTCAGGAGGGGGTGGCTCGCACGGCAACCTCGGTGCGTGAGCTGCCCGCTGAAGAAGCCTGTCTCGGTGAAAGCTCCAACGAAAGCTCCACCGAAGACTCCAACAAAACCAGCGCCCTACTACCTCCCTATAAGGCGGTGAGCTTCCGCAGCTCCCTGACGGCGGAAGAGGCGGAGCAGAGCGTTGACGTTCCGGCATCCTTGCCACAGCCGGGTGAATACCTGTTGGAGCCCGCCCCGGCAATTGTGCGCTCGCATCTGGTCGCTGAGTTTGCGCAGAGTATTGGCGCGCATCTGCTGGATGAGCACCTGGCGTACCTATGTTCTGCCGAGCCGGTGGAGCATCCGCTGGTTGCCTGCTACGAGGTGCTGGAGGAGATTCCCCTGCAGGAGAAGCAGCTGAAGCGTTGGGTGCGTGAGCAGGGCTTTACGGCGCTGACGATTAAGAAGCGTGGCGTGGATATTGTTCCGGAGCAATTGCGTGCGCGTCTGCTGGGTTCTGCGGGTTCTAAGCCTTCCAAAAAGAAACAGAAAAAGAATGCTAATTCTTCTTCGGGTGCACAGGAGCCTACCTACCGTCCGGCAACGCTGGTCTTTACCCGCATCGGTTCGGGCAGGGATTCACGCCGCGTCGGCTGGCACGTGCGCCCGCTCTAACCTCACCACCCCTAACTACCCATCCCTGACTGCCCAGTGCTGACGACCCAGCCCCGAGGACGGGTTACCGTTCGTGACGATTCATGACGTTTCCGTTCCGGATTCTGCACTCGACAGGGCACCGGGCACCGCAAGACCGTACACTAGATACTGTGCCTGATAAAGACACTGTGCCCGATCAAAGATACGCGGCCTAGTAGAGGCACTCCCCAAGGATCCGGCTCTCACCAGTTAGCGCACAGCCGGGCAGAGCCCACCGATAATAACTTCCATAGTCGGCACCATGCACGACCCTATTTCCAGACGCAGGAAAGGCAATATGATCGACTTTGCTACCTCCCCGCAGTCCACTCTCGGCGTGGAATGGGAGATTGCGCTCATCGACCGTGAAAGCGGCGCACTGACCCAGCGCGCCAGCGAGGTGCTATCCATCCTGCGCGAGCGCCGCCCCGAGCTGCTCGAACCCGCCTCCGACCGGGCGCATATGACCGGCGAGTTCCTGGAGAACACCGTCGAGGTGGTGACCGGCATCTGCCGCACCGTCGCTGAGGCGTGCCGTCAGCTGCAGGATTTGACGGATACCCTGCGCGACATCACCGATGAGCTCGGCATTGAGTTCTACCCCGCCGGCACTCACCCCTTCTCCCACTGGGCTGACCAGCCGGTTGTGGCGAAGGAACGCTACCAGCGTGTGGTTGAGCGCGCCCAGTATTGGGGCCGCCACATGGTCATTTACGGTGTGCACGTGCACGTGGGTGTTGATTCCCGCGATAAGGTTCTGCCGCTTATTGACGCGCTGACCAACTACGGGCCGCACCTGCTGGCGCTTTCGTGCTCTTCCCCCTACTGGGACGGAATCGATACCGGTTACGCTTCGCACCGCACCCAGCTTTACCAGCAGCTGCCCACGAACGGTCTGCCCTTCCACTTTGACACCTGGGAGCAGTACAGCGAGTACCTGGAATCACTCGTGGCGACCGACGTGATCAACGACCCGAGCGAGGACCGTTGGGATGTTCGCCCGGTTCCGCGTTACGGCACCATTGAAATGCGCTATTGCGATGGCCTCGCGTCCCTGCCGGATGTTGCGGCAATCGTGGCGTTCACGCAGTGCCTGGTGGAGTACTTCTCCCGCCAGATTGAGGCGGGTGAAAGCGTTGAGGTGCTCGCCCCCTGGCACGCGCAGGAGAATAAGTGGCGCGTTGCCCGCTACGGCCTGGAAGCTAAGATCGTGGTCTCTAACGAGCCGGTGCAGCGTACCCTGCGTGAAGATTTTGAGCTGCTTCTGCCCAAGCTGGAGCCGGTGGCACGCGACCTTGACTGCGAGGTAGAGCTGGCGCAGGTACGCCGCATCCTCGCAGAGGGTACGGGTGCGGATCGTCAGCGTGCGGTCTTTGAGAAGACCGGCTCTCTGCGTGAGGTGGCGCTGGATGTTGCCGCGCAGTCCCGTGCGCGAGCGCTGCGCTAGAGCCGCCCCCCGCACCCCAGGTTTGAATACAGAAATGCCTCGGCGCAGTCCTTCGTCAGACTGTGCCGAGGCATTTCTATGAGTATTTCATGAGCATTTTCGAGGCAAGCCGCCTCAACGCGCTCGCATTGCCGTTTAGAAACAAACGGTGGTCACGGGCAGCGAGGAGTCCGTCCTGAAGTCCACGCCCGAGGGCTCACGGCCGGCGGCAACCAGGCGGGCACCCAGTGCCGCAACCATCGCGCCGTTATCGGTGCACAGGGTGAACTTCGGGATAATCAGGCGCACCCCCTCGGAGGCGCATCGGGCGGCAAGCAACTCACGCAGGCGCGAGTTAGCCGCCACGCCACCGCCGAGCAGCAGGGTCTTCATGCCCTGCTCGCGGCAGGCAAGCATCGCCTTCTTGGTGATGACGTCCACGACTGCCTCCTGGAAGGACGCGGCAATATCGGCAACCGGGACCTCTTCACCGGCCGCTTCGAAGCTTTCAATCACGCGCGCCACGGCGGTCTTCAGGCCGGAGAAGGAGAAATCGTAGCGGTGCGCGCCGGGTTCCTCGGCGGTGCCCATGAACTTGCGGTTCGACAGGCCGCGCGGGAACACGAAGGCGTTGCGGTTACCATCGGCGGCGGCGCGGTCAATCGCGGGGCCGCCCGGGTAGTTGAGGCCGAGCAGGCGGGCGACCTTGTCGTAGGCCTCGCCTGCGGCATCATCGAGGGTCGCGCCGAGCAGACGCACGTCGGAGGTAATGTCGCGCACCTGCAGGATTTCGGTATGACCGCCAGAAACCAGCAGCGCACCCAGGCCACCGGAACCGGCATTCGCCAGCAGGTCGGAGCCGTCCTCGGTGCCGTTATCCTCAAGCAGACCAACGCCAACGTGGGCGACCAGGTGGTTAATGCCGTAGAGGGGCTTGCCGGTGGCAATAGCGAGCGCCTTCGCCGCGGAGACACCGACCATGAGTGCGCCAGCCAGGCCGGGGCCCGCGGTGACGGCGATAGCGTCCACCTGATCGAGGGTGATGTCTGCTTCGGCGAGTGCCGCTTTGAGGGCGGGAATCATGGCGTCCAGGTGGGCGCGGGAGGCGATTTCGGGGATCACGCCGCCAAAGCGCACATGCTCTTCCATGGAGGAGGAGATGGTGTTGCTGAGCAGCTGTGCACCGCGCACAATGCCGATACCGGTCTCATCGCAGGAGGATTCGATGCCCAGAACGAGGGGTTCACGAGTGCTCATAGTTCGTCTTTCTGTTGCGCTGTCTGCGCGTAGTGCTTCTAGTTGCAGTGATGTAGGGATGCTGTGATGTAGGGATACTGCGTTGTAGAGGGCGGCGGAAGCTTACCCCTGCTGCGGGGAGTACCGTTTAGCCCAGCGGAGTATTTAGAACGCGCATTCCATAATGATGGCGTCGGTTCCGTCATCGTAGTAGCCGCGGCGTACGTGAATCGCACGGTAGCCGTTGCGTTCGTAGAGGCGCTGGGCGCGCGGGTTGTCGGCACGCACCTCCAGAAGGATGCGCTCGGCACCCTGCTCGCGGGCGCGCTCGTGCATCTGCTCGAGCATGGCGCGGCCGAAGCCGCGGCCCTCGTACTCGGGGAGCACGCCGATGGTTTGAACGTCAGCGGTGTCGGCTACGACCATGATTCCGCAGTAGCCGATAGCACGCCAGCTGCCCTCGTTATCTTCCGAACCTTCTGCAGGCAATTCGAGCATGTAGTAGGCGCGGGTCGGGTGGGTCAGCTCTTCGAGGAACATGTCGATGTGCCAGGCGTCGGCGGGAAACAGGGTGGTTTCCATGCGGTGCATGGCCTGCACATCGGCAAGTTCGGCAATGCGCAGGCGGGCGCCCAGAGCCAGATTATTCAGCGCCAGGTCATCTCGCACGATATTTTCGGTAGCGCTCATTTAGCTCTCCTTCTGCCCGGTTTCATGCGCGGCAGTCTGCGCGGCGGAACCCTGAGTAGCTGCCTGCTTCTGCTGGCGGGCGAGCATTGCGGCGGGGACCTTTGCGTCCGAGTCGCGCAGGTACTGGGCGGAGGTGTCCTCGCTCAGGTTCTCTACGCCCAGGCGTGCCGCGGCGGCAACCAGGTACTCGGCGTGGGGGTGAACCTCGCGGGCAGAATCGACGATGGTCCAGCCGTGCTCTTCGAGAGTTTCGGAGTATAGGCCGGCACCGTAGCCGTAGGCGTAGGAGGGAGCCCCACCGGGCAGAATTTCGGAGGCGGGGCATACGTTCGGGCCGTCCACCAGGCTGTAGCCTTCGGCGTTCACACGGTAGCGGGCGGAGTAGACTTCGCGGCGGCGCGCATCGGAGAGCACGAGCAGCTCAGCACCTTCGACAAGATCCGCAGAAGCGAACGCTCGTTCTGCGTTTTCTTCACCAGCAGCTGCACCAGCTTCACCGGCAACCACACCAGACACAGCGCGCTCAGCCAGGGCGGTCAGGCTCATCATGCCGTACACCGGCACCGACCAGGCAAAACCCAGAGCGCGCGCAGTAACGATACCGGCACGCAGACCCGTAAAAGGTCCCGGGCCGGTACCGGTCAGAATCGCATCCAAATCTTCGCCGCGCACGCCAGCGTCCTGCAGGGCAGCCTGCGCGTAGGGACCCATGACCTCAGCGTGGGAGCGGGTATCTTCACTCTCGTAGCGGGCGAGGATTTCGAAGGACGCACCGGCTTCGGAGCCGTGCACACGGGCGAGCGCCACAGATGCGGTGGCGGATGAATCAAGGGCAAGTACTAGCACCCTATCATTCTAACGCGCGGGCTCTAGGCGCTCTGCAGGGCCTCTTTCAGGGCGTCGAAAGCGTGCTCCCAGCGGGGGCCGAAGGCGCGCACCCGCAGCAGGCGAGGTTCTGGGGTGTCCGCATCCTCGTCACTTTCGTCTTCGTCTTCGTCGTCCCAGCTGAACTCTTCGGCACCCGAGTAGGCGAAGCGCGCATCCGCGCCGGTCAGGCGGGTGAAGTCCAGCTCCAGGCGGGAATCGCTCAGGTGCTCAGCCTTATCGCGGCCCCACTCGATGACGGTCACCGAGCGCGGCAGGGAGAACTCCAGGTCCAGGTCATCGAGCTCTTCGGCACTGGAGAGGCGGTAGGCGTCCACGTGCACCAGGTCGGGGCCACCGGGGCGGGGGCCGTCCGGCAGGTTCGGGTGCACGCGCGAGAGCACGAAAGTCGGTGAGATCACGCCTTCGCGCACGCCCAGGCCTTCACCCAGGGAGCGGGTGAACGTGGTCTTACCCGCGCCGAGCTCGCCCGAAAGCAACAGCACGTCCCCGGCGTTCAGATGCTGCGCCAGGGTGAGCGCCAGGCGGCGGGTATGGTCGGGGCCGGTCACATCCAGGTCGAGGGCGGTAGAAATGTACTCAGTGCTCATTAGCCCTCCTGCTCCCAACCGGTGCCCCACAGCTCGTTCAGTTCAGCTTCAACCCAGGAGCCGCCAACATAGAGACGCTCCACACGGGGCGAAATGCGGGTCACGATTTCATAGTTAATGGTCTGCGCGGCGTCCGCCCACTCTTCCACGGGCGGGTTCTCACCGGCACCAAAAAGGATGGCGGGGGCACCCAGGTAACCCAGGGCAGGGTCGCTCAGGCCGGGTTCGCCCAGGTCAACGACCATCTGGTCCATGGCGATGCGGCCCACCACACGGTAGGTCTTACCCTCCGCGTTGTTAGGCGCGGAGCCGTCCTCCGCATTCTGTGCATTCTGTGCGTTCTGCGCGCCCGGGTAGATGCGCACCGGCGCGTTCTCCGCAATGCGCGGCACACCGTCAGCGTAGCCGAGCGGCACCAACGCCAGGGTGGTCGGCTTTTCGGTGTGGTAGCGCAGACCGTAGGAAACACCCTGACCTGCAGGAACTTCCTTCACAGCGGCAATGTAGCTACCCACCGTCATGACGGGCTTTAGGCCCAGGTCCTCAGCGGTGACCTCCGGCAGCGGGGAGAGGCCGTAGAGCGCCAGGCCGCAACGCACGCCGTCACCGAGCAGACGCTCCTCCGCATCCCAACCCTCCATCGAGGCGGTCAGGGTAGCCGGAGAGTTCGCCAGATGCACCATCTTCGGGTCCAGGCCGGCCTCACGAGCCTGAGCCACAAAAGTATCCAGGGTGTCGAGCTGCTGTGCAGTCTCGGCGCGGGTCGGCTCATCAGCAACCGCCAGGTGGCTAAAAATACCTTCAACCGTAATCAGACCGGACTCCTCGAGAGAAGCGGCACGAGCGACCAGCGCAGGCCAATCCGCCGCGGTGGCGCCGTTACGACCCAGACCGGTATCAGCCTTCAGATGCACGATAGCGCGCTCGCCGGTGCGTTCAGCGGCGGCGGCTACCGCCTCCAGGTCCCAGCCGGAAACGCCCAGACGAATCTTCTCCTGCAGTGCCGCATCAAAGTCGGTGGAGGGGGTGTGCAGCCACGCCATGAGCGGCGCGTCAATACCGTCAGCACGCAGTTCCAGGGCCTCGTTCACGTGCACCACGCCCAGCAGGTCGGCACCGGCAGCAATAGCTGAACGTGCCACCGGGTACGCGCCGTGACCGTACGCATCCGCCTTAATCACGGCAATGAGCATGCGGTCACCAATGAGTTCCTTGAGGCGGCGCACGTTATGTTCCAGCGCGTCAAGGTCAATCGTGGCGCTACGTTCCACCTGGCCGGGAGTGCAGGGCGGGCAGTAAAGCGGTTCGGCAGGCTGCTGAGGGTGAGTCATGGTCCTTCGTTTCTGACGGGCGGGTACTACAGGCTGTGCTTGAGCAGCCTCTCTTCTACTAAATTCTAGACCTCCCGCTGTGCGAAAGTCCTGTCGCGCTACACTAGGTCAGGTACCCCTTTAGAGAGGAAAGCATCGATGAGCACTCTGCCGCCGGTTCGGACGGTTCACGTGTATTCCATGCACACCGACCCTTTTGCGCAGCCCGGTAGCGGAGATGCAGGCGGCATGAACGTCTATATTGCCCGGTCGGTGCATGCCATGCTGGAGCTGGATCCCGAGCTGCGGGTTGAGGTTTTCACCCTGGACCGCGGTGAGGCGCTTCCGGCTGATTCGCCGTTCCGTCAGCCTCCTCAGCCCGGCGAGCGCCTTGTGCGCCACAGTCTTGATCTGCCCTCCGCCCGTGGTCTTTCGAAGAATGAGCTGGCTACGGTCACCGATGATTTTGCGCAGGCGTGCGTGGAGCAGGCGCTGTACACCCCGGATATTATTCACGCCCACTACTGGCTGTCGGGTCAGGCGGCGGCTCGCGCATCCGAGCTGTGGTCGGCGAAGGGTGCCGGCTCCCCCGTTCCTGTTCTCTTTACTCCCCACACAACGGCTGCCACCAAGGATGCGCGCCGCGGCGAAGGCGAGGCACCCGAACCCGAGGAACGCTACCGCGCTGAGTACCTGATGAGTAGCTCCGCGAGCCGGGTCATTGTGAACACTCCCCTGGAGGCGCAGCAGATGGGCGAGTACTACGGTACGGACGCGCAGAAGCTTGCCATTATCCCCCCGGGTGTTGACACCTCGATTTTCCATACGATTCCTGGCGTGCATCCGCTCAATGACACCTCGGAGACTCGTTGCCGCATTGTGTTTGCCGGTAGGCCTCAGCCGTTGAAGGGCCCGCATCTGCTGGTGGAGGCGCTCGCGCTACTCCCCGATGATTTGCGGGTGGACGTGGATATTATTGGTCGTTCCGATTCGGATTATGAGCGCCGCCTGCTGCAGCGTGCAACTGAGCTGGGTGTGGCAGATCGGGTGCATTTGAAGGACCCGGTTCCGGCGTCTGAGTTGGCGAATATTTTCCGCGCTGCCGATATTGTGGCGTCCCCGTCCTCATCTGAAACGTTCGGGTTGGTGGCTCTGGAAGCGCAGGCGTGCGGCGCGGCAGTGCTCGCTACGGATGCTGACGGTCTGCGCTATGCGGTGGAGAACCACCGTACGGGCCTGCTGGTGGCTCCTCGTACTCCGCAGCGTTGGGCTGCGGCTATTGAGCGTCTGGTGCGTGCCCCGTATCTGCGCCACTCGTTGGGCGCGAACGCTGCGGCGCGTGCCCGCACGATGGGTTGGGACCAGACGGCGCGTAAGACCCTAGAAGCTTATGCCGAGGTACGTGAAGGTATCTCGCAGTAATGTATTTTTCACGTCATGAGGAGTTTTAATGTCTTTCTCCATGAGCCGCGATGAGTTCGCCGCATACCTGGATTCGGTGCGTATTACCGGCGAGGTGGCGACCCCGCGCGAGAATAATCTGGACCATATTCAGGGTTTCCTGGATGGCAATGAGCACCTTGAGTTTGGTGTTCAGTGGACCCGCGAGTGGGATTACGATTCGGTGTTTGAGGTGATGGTCCGCCGTGCGGGTCTGAACCCGGACCGTTCGCATACTCACGGTCAGGACACGATTGGTGCCGAGCAGTGCATCAGCGCCCTGGAGGAGTACGCCCGTATCTTCGGCGAGGCGGTGCGTGCCGGTTCCCGCATCCTGTTTGCGACCGGTCACCCGGCGGGCCTGTTCCCCATTTACGCGGTAATGGCTGCAGCGGCGAAGGCTGCGGGTGCTGAGGTTCTTCAGATTGAGGAGGGCGAGCGTTTCCTCGACGGCGACGTCCGCCAGATTATGGATGTCGTGATGTTTGAGCAGTACGGCAACCTGCAGCATACACATTTCCCCGGCCCGATGCGCATCGCTTTGGATCAGCTGGAGGCGCGTGGCGTGACCCCGGATCTGGTGGTTTCGGATCACGGTATGGGTGGTTATGCGGCGTCTACTCGTAAGCTGCTGACGATTGGCATTGCGGATTGTAATGATCCCGGTCTGTTTGTTGCGGCTGAGCAGGGAGATTTGCCGGTGTGTGTGCCGATGGACGATAACGTTCCGCCGCGCCGTTATGAACCGATGATTGATTTCATTTTGGATCGTGCGGGGCTTGAGCGCCCTTAATGTCCCTTTTACGCCGTGTGCGTAGGGCTTGTTATTGAGACTCCGGGATTTGTCTTTTTATATGCCGGTTATTGTTTTTCTGCAGATGCGTGAAACATACCGGTAATTTTGGGAGTTTCTTAGCTCCACTAGGCATTCTTCCCGGAGGCTCTTATTCTCTTATTTTTCTGTGATTGATTTCATCACACCGGAGCGACTTTGCCTCTTCATTCTTCGAGACGGAAGACCCCCGACCCCGTAGAATAGTTTACGGAACACGTTTATGCGCTCAGCGGGCTCATATAACGCTCCACTAGGCGTCTTACCAGCGCCTTTGCCGTAGTCTCTGCCATTATTCACTCAGCAAGATTAAGGGTTCACTCATTCATCAGGACAAAGACTAGGACACGTCTCCCTTACACCGATAATTAGGGGTAAATGTGCCTATTCGCCGCTCTCAGTCCGCAATACAGGACAAATTTCCGGGGAAGATTACACCGTTGAAAGTACAAGATCGTCTTAAAAAAATGTGGGGTTCAGACTTCGTTATCAAGCGAAGCTGGCATCCCAAGGTTCAGCGCGCCCTTTACTTTGGCGATTTTTTCGCCATTGCTGTTGCGGTTGTCGCTGCGCATCTGATTCGTTTCGGGTGGGAAAATGCTGACCTGCCCTATGTGAACGTTTGGCCTATTAATGTTCTCGATGGCCGCGTACCCGCGATGGACTATATCTTCTTGGGTATTGGCCTGACCATTGGCTGGTGGTTTATTCTCCAGGTGAATGGCTCCCGTAGCCTGCGCATTATGGGTTTCGGTACTGAGGAGTACCGCCTCATTACTCGCGGCAGTACTTATTTCTTCTGTCTGCTGATTATTGTGGCGTTCTTCCTCAAGGTTGACGTCACCCGCATGTACCTGCTGATTGCTTATCCGCTGGGCCTGTTCTTCCTGCTGATGGAGCGTTGGGTTATTCGTCAGGGCCTGGTGCGTTCGCGTACTCGCGGTCGCGCGCTGACTCGCGTCATGATTATTTCTGATGTGACGACCGGTCAGCACCTGTACAAGAATTTGAAGGATGTGGTTGCTTCCGGTCTGTCCCCCGCTGCGTTCTACCTGCCCGGTTTCACTCCCGGTACTACTGTTGCTGGTGCGCCGATTCCGGTGCTTGGTTACAGCACTTCTCCGGCTGACATTATGGAAGCTATCCGCGAGAACGATATTCACATGGTCGCTGTTACGAATGGCCACCATTTGAGCCCGGACCAGGTTCGTCTGCTGGGTTGGAAGCTGGCGGATGCGCATATTTCGCTGATTATGGCTCCGGCTACGACCGATATTGCTGGTCCGCGTATGCACATGCAGCCGCTGAACGGTCTGCCGCTGGTGCACGTGTCGACTCCGCGTATTACCGGTCTGTCGGCGTTCTTCAAGCGCGCCGTGGACGTTGTGTCCTCGGGTCTGGGTTTGATTCTGCTCTCTCCGCTGTTCCTGGTGGTTGCTCTGCTGGTTAAGCGTGATGGCGGCCCGGTCTTCTTCCTTCAGAACCGTGTGGGTCTGAACGGTGAGCTTTTCAAGATGGTGAAGTTCCGTTCGATGCGTACTGATGCTGAAGAGGTTAAGAAGCGCCTCATGGAGCAGAACGAGGGTAACGGCGTGCTCTTCAAGATGAAGGACGACCCGCGTATTACCCCCATCGGTAAGTTCATCCGTAAGTACTCGATTGATGAGCTGCCTCAGCTGTGGAACGTGTTCATTGGCGATATGTCGCTGGTGGGTCCGCGTCCTCCGCTGGTTGAGGAAGTTGAGCAGTACGAAGATATTGCGTACCGCCGCCTTCTGGTGAAGCCGGGTATTACCGGCCTGTGGCAGGTTTCGGGTCGTAGTGACCTCTCTTGGGAGGAGTCGGTTCGTCTGGATCTCTACTATGTTGAGAACTGGTCGCTTACCGGTGACTTCATTATTCTTCTGCGTACTGTCCGTGCGGTTTTCGCTAAGGAAGGCGCGTACTAAGAAAGATGGTGGGAGTTTCTCCCGCCGATGCGTATGCCGGTTTTTAGTGATGCTGTCCCGGCACAGGCAGCTCGGTATCGTGCATTGATGTAAACGCGTTGAAGGGGCGTGAATCCATTTCCGATGGATTCACGCCCCTTCTGCATACCCAGGGTGTCTGGGGGCTTTTCTCTTCGTCTTGAGACGAGTGTCAGAGCTTCAGTGTGCTAGCTTTGTTCCCGCTCCCCTATTCTGCGATGAGTCGGGCGATAACTTCGGGGAGCATCTCCGCGACGCGGGTTGCGGGTGCCGGGCCGGGCCGGGCGTCCTTGACGCTTCCGGTGGCGCTGGCGCGTGCGGCTTCGCCGTGCAGGTAGACGGCGAGCGCACCGATGGAGGCGAAGGTGCAGCCTTCCAGCGCTTCTCCGCGAGCATCGAAGGCTGCTACGGTCTGGGCGAGCAGTGCTCCGTAGATGCCGGTGAGGGTGTCTCCGCTGCCTGCGGTGGCGAGCCAGGGGCTTCCGCCAGCAACGCTGTAGGTGGCGCCGTTGGGCGCCGCGATGAGCGTGTAGCCGCCCTTGAGCATGACGGTGGCGCCGGAGAGTTCGGAGGCGGCGCGGGCCCATCGGAAGGGCTCTGCGTCGATGTCCTTGCGGCTGGGTACGATGGCGTCGCCCAGGTGCTTTGTCCAGGTTTCGGGGGCGAGCTCGTGCACGATGCGCAGGAAGCGTTCGAGTTCTGCCGCGTGCGGGGTGAGAATCTTATGGGAGCCGAGGTGCTTGCCGGTTGCCATGTATTCTGCCGCCAGGTCGCAGGCGCCCGCGTCGAGGATGGCGGGTTCGGGCGAGTGGAGCAGGTAGCGGTTCTTATCCAGCGAGTCGTGGCTGGATCCTGAGCCGCCTGCCCAGACGGTGACCCTCTGCAGGGCGGGTGCGCCGCTGAAGTAGACGGTTTCGGGGTTGTGGGCGATCATGAGCTGGCGCAGCTCGTGGGAGTTGGCGTTGAAGCGAACCATACCCACGCCGGTGTTGAGAGCGGCACGCACGCTCATGAGGGCTGCGCCGGGGTATTCGAGGCTTCCGGTGAGCATGCCGAGTACGCCGCGGGTGTACTTGTGGGAGTGTTCGTCGGGTACTTCGATAAGCTCGCGGTAGTCTTCGCGCTCGAGGACGCGCAGGGCAGGCTTGTGGGAGTTGAGGGCTTCGGGAACGCCCAGGTCGTAGAGTTTGATGTCTCCGGAGTGGACGCTGTGGCAGGTGCCTGCCGGTAGCTTGTGGCCGATGAAGGTGACGGTGCGATCGGCGCGCAGGGAGGGTTCGTGCACGGTTCCGCGGTTGTTGTCGACTCCGGAGGGGGTGTCTACGGCAAGGACTGCGCCGAGCTTACCGTCGAGCTGCGCTGCACGGAGTACGCCCAGGTATTCGCCGGCGCTACCGCGTACGGCACCGCTGGAGCCGGTACCGAGGATGCCGTCAATGGTCAGGTCGTAGCCGGTAAGGTGTTCGAGGGTGTGTTCGGGGTCGAGTACGCGGGTGCCTTCGCCGCCTTCTCGGGCGATGAGTTCGAGGTTCTTTTCGCTGGGGTCAAAGATGACGGCATCAACGCGGTGGCCTTTGGCGCTGAGGCGGGCGCCGGCGTAGATGGTGTCTGCGCCGTTGTTGCCCGGACCGATGAGCAACAGGATTTTGGCATTGTCCTTGCCGCGGAGCAGGTCCTGTGCTTCGGCCGCGACGGCATCTGCGGCACGTTGCATGAGGTAGCCGTCGTAGTCGGCGGCTTCGATGTAGGGCTTTTCTGCTTCGCGTACCTGGGAAGCAGTGTAGATGAGCTTCATTGCTGTCTCCTTGGGTGGCACCGTGCGGGCCTTAGGGGTCACCTGGTGTGGTGTTGGTGTGGCTCTGCGTTAGTCCTCGGTGTCGTCACCGGCGATGACGCTGAGTCGGTAGCTTTCGGGGTTGAACTTTTGCAGGTGCGCCAGTTCTGCATCGCTGAGGTATTCGGCGGTTGCAATGGCGATGGCCATGGGTTCGTCGTGGGTCAGCGAGAGGTGAATGCGGTTGATGCCAAGTTCTTTGGCTCGGCGGGCGATGGTGCCCTGAATGATGAGGTAGGGCTGACCGCTTTCGGCGGTGGCGACTTCGCAGTCTTGCCAGTTGAGTCCGGCGGGTGCTCCGAGTACTTTTGCGACGGCTTCTTTGGCAGCAAATCGTACGGCTTGGGAGCGCACGTTCCGGGTGCGTTCGTTGGGGGTAAAGACGCGGCGAACGAAGGCTGGTGTTTCGGTGACGATTCGTTCGAATCGTTCGATGTTGACGGTATCTACGCCGATTCCCATGATCATGAGCTTCACCTTCTGCGCTAGGGGTGGTGCCGCGTCCTGTTTGCGGTTTCTCTTGTTTTAAGTCTAGCGAGATTCGTTTCTTTTGGGCGGTTTACCGTCAAATATGACGCCCGGTTGATGCCTGTTTCACAGTGTCCTATTTTTGTTGGACCATCCATGAATAACCGAGTGGTTAAACGACAAGGGCGGTGGTCGAGTTCTCTAAGAACTCAACCACCGCCCTTTCGTTATCGCTGAGGCGATTTCCGAGGATTACTCCTAAGGATTACTCCACGGTCACGGACTTTGCGAGGTTACGCGGCTGGTCAACGTCCAGGCCCTTAGCTTCTGCCAGTGCGCATGCGAAGATCTGCAAGGGCACAGTTGCCAGCAGGGGCTGCAACAGCGAGGGGCATGCCGGGACGGTGATGAGGCGGTCTGCGTAGGGCTTGACGGCCTCGTCGCCTTCCTCGGCGATGACGATGGTGAAGGCGCCGCGAGCGCGCACTTCCTGGATGTTGGAGACGACCTTGCCGTGCAGGGAGTCGCGACCGTTTGCGGAGGGAACCACTACGATGACCGGCTGGCCTTCATCGATCAGCGCGATGGGGCCGTGCTTGAGCTCGCCTGCTGCGAAGCCTTCAGCGTGGATGTAGGTGATTTCCTTGAGCTTGAGTGCGCCTTCCATTGCGACGGGGAAGCCCACATGGCGGCCGAGGAAGATCACGGAGGAGGCATCCTTCATTTCGACGCCCAGTTCCTTGACCTGGGTGTCGTTGTCGATGACCTTCTGAATCTTTGCGGGCATGTTCTGCAGCTCGGCGAGGATCGAAGCGATTTCGTCCTTGTACTTGTTGCCGCGCAGCTGTGCCAGGTACAGGCCGAGCAGGTATGCTGCGGTGATCTGTGCCAGGAATGCCTTGGTGGATGCCACTGCGATTTCGGGGCCCGCGTGGGTGTACAGGGCAGCGTCGGATTCACGGGGCAGGGTCGAGCCGTGGGTGTTGCAGATGGAGATAACCTTTGCGCCCTGTTCGCGTGCGTGGCGCACTGCCATCAGGGTGTCCATGGTTTCGCCGGACTGCGAGAGTGCCACGATGAGGGTCTTCTCGTTCACGATGGGGTCGCGGTAGCGGAACTCGTGTGCGAGCTCGACCTCGGTGGGGATGCGGCACCAGTGCTCGATGGCGTAGCGTGCCACCTGGCCTGCGTATGCTGCGGTACCACATGCAACAACGATGATCTTGTCAATCGAGCGCAGCACCGAGTCGTCGATGTTCAGCTCGTCGAGGGTGAGGTTGCCGTTCTCGTCAAGGCGGCCCATGAGGGTCTGCTCAACGGCTGCGGGCTGCTCGTGGATTTCCTTCTCCATGAAGGAGTTGTAGCCGCCCTTTTCGGCTGCTGCTGCGTCCCATTCGATGTGGAACGGCTTGCCCTCTGCGGGGTTACCTTCGAAGTCGATGATGGAGTAGTCAGTGCCGGTGATGGTCACGATCTGGTCCTGACCCATTTCGACGGCTTCCTTGGTGTAGTCAATGAACGCGGAGACGTCAGAGCCGAGGAAGTTCTCGTTCTCGCCCAGGCCGATAACCAGCGGGGAGTTGCGGCGGGTTGCCACAACGCGGTCCGGGTGGTCGGCGTGGATAGCCAGGATGGTGAATGCACCTTCGAGGCGGTTGGATGCTACGCGTACTGCCTCGGTGAGGTCACCGGTGCCGAGCTTGTTGTAGATGCTTGCGATGGTTGCTGCAGCTACCTCGGTGTCGGTCTGAGATGCGAACTCTACGCCTTCGGCGAGCAGTTCGGCACGCAGTTCTGCGAAGTTTTCGATAATACCGTTGTGTACGACGGCGAGGCGACCGTTGTCGACAACGTGGGGGTGAGCGTTGTTGTCAGTGGGTCCACCGTGGGTTGCCCAACGGGTGTGACCGATACCAATCTGGGAGTCAGGCAGGGGGTGTTCCTTGACCTCGTTCTCAAGGTTCAGGAGCTTACCAGCCTTCTTACGGAATACGATGCCGTCGGGGCACACGAGTGCCACGCCAGCAGAGTCATAGCCGCGGTATTCCTGACGGCGCAGACCTTCGAGGACCACATCGTATGCGTTGTGGTCAAACTTGTTACCGTCCGGAGCAGTGTCCAGACCTACATATCCTACGATTCCACACATGCTATAAGTTTATCCCACAAGTATCCGAATATGTGCACGGTGAAATACCGTTATGCGTCACGTTTAATGTGGCTTTCCTAGCTTTTCAGGTTTTACCCTTTTCTTTCCATCAATTTATTTCTTCGCACAAACCATGAGAGTAGATATTTTCCCCGCGGGCTGAAAGTTCGTACACTTAGATAAATGAGCACCGCACCGTATTTTTCTGGCGATGACCGCTTCATGCATCTTGACCGTTCCCGTTGGTCGCACCTAGCCGATGAGATTTCTGTCCCCCTCAGTGCTGAGGAAATTGAGTCTCTTCGAGGCCTGGGTGAAACTGTCGACCTTGAAGAGGTGCAGCGTATTTATCTGCCGGTTTCTCGCCTTCTTAATCTGTATGTAACTGCCGCATCCTCGCTGAACCATATGACGAATGATTTTCTGCATGTGTCTCAGCGTCGCGTCCCGTTCATTATTGGTGTGGCGGGTTCTGTTGCTGTGGGCAAGTCGACGACGGCTCGTATTTTGCAGGCTCTTTTGAGCCGCTGGCCTTCGACTCCGAAGGTTCAGTTGGTGACTACGGATGGTTTCTTGTACCCGAATGCGGAGCTTCAGCGTCGCGGCATTATGCACCGTAAGGGTTTCCCGGAGTCTTATGATCGCCGTGCCCTGTTGAACTTTGTGTCGCAGGTGAAGTCCGGTGCCGAGCGTGTGGTGGCGCCGAAGTATTCGCATCTGTATTACGACATCATGCCGGATGAGCATATTGAGGTCACCGCACCGGATGTTCTGATTCTTGAGGGTTTGAATGTTTTGGCGCCTTCTCAGGCTGAGGGTCCGGAGACTTCCGATCTGACGCTGAGTGATTTCTTTGATTTCTCTATTTATGTGGATGCCCGCACTGAGGATATTGAGCGCTGGTATGTGAATCGTTTCTTGACGCTGCGTTCTTCGGCTTTTGCGAATCCGGAGTCGTATTTCAAGCGTTATGCGGAGCTGAGCGATGAGCAGGCGGTTGAGGTAGCGACCGGCATTTGGAAGAGCGTGAATGAGCCTAATCTGGTGCAGAATGTTTTGCCGACTCGTGCTCGTGCGCATTTAATTCTGCAGAAGGGTGCCGAGCATACCGTGGAGCAGGTTCTTCTGCGTAAGAACTAGAGGTTCTTTAGGTTTTTAGTGTTCGTGTGCGGCTTTTAGCCGGTATTGTGGTGCATTCTAGTAGAAGGCGCCGGAGGCTCCACTCCCTCGCTGGGTGGGTTTAGGCTTCCGGCGCTTTTTGTTTGCATCTACGCCATGATGAGGAGTTATTGTGTTGTCTCTGCACCGTACGTCTACCGCTCAGGAGTCTCTTAATGGTTCTGCGGTAAACCGCCGCACCCTCTTGGGTGCCGCTTTGGGGGTTGGCGGTACCGCACTATTGGCGGCTTGTGGTTCGCAGGGTGGCTCGCAGGGTCAGGGTGCCGCCTCGTCATCTTCTGCAGCGAGCGCTTCTGCCTCTGAGTCTGCGACGGCTTCGGCGGCTTCTTCTAGTGTCTCTTCCACTGCGGCAGCCTCTTCTGCCGCGCCCTCCCCTGTTGCTTCTGCAACCGGTGCTTCTGCCAGCGCTTCGACTTCTGCGAGCGCGTCTTCTACCCCGTTGGCTCTTGCTCAGCCTAGTGTTGAGTCTCAGCCGGACTCGTTGCGTTGCCTCGTAAATAAGATGCGCCCCTTTGAGCAACAGGACTGGGAGCCGAGTGACCTGGTGGAGTTCTACGGTCATCAATTGCGTGCTGAGGCGGCTAAGGCGGCGGACACGATGATTGATGCGGCGGCGACCGACGGCGTGACTCTGCTTGTTTCTAGCGCGTATCGTTCGTATGCGGTGCAGCAGCAGACCTATCAGTATTGGGTTTCGGTGAACGGTCAGCAGGTAGCGGACCAGTTGTCTGCGCGTCCCGGCTATTCGGAGCATCAGACGGGTTTGGCGATTGATTTTGCCTCTCCTGAAGGTTGCCGCTTGGAGGAGTGTTACCGCGATACGCTGGCTGGTCAGTGGTTGGCGAAGAATGCTCCGCGTTACGGATATATTTTGCGTTTCCCTGATGGTCGTCAGTCGGTGACCGGTTATCGTTTTGAGCCGTGGCATTACCGTTATGTGGGTGTGCAGATTGCTCAGGAGTATGTGTCTTCGGGTGCGAAGACTTTTGAGGAGTTTATCGGTACGGGTGCGGCACCCGATTATGCAAGTGCGAGCTAGGCTCTGGGCTAAGCTTTCAGCTTTGCCAGGTGCGCTAAGCGGTGATGTGTGTCGTATTTCTAGGTTTCGTACCGGGAATAAATAGGCACAGTAGATGCATATTTTTTCGCGCACACACCCCGTAAATCCGCGGTTTTTCGCAGGTTTCAGAGATTCTTACTCATACTTTATGTGACCTAGACCTTAAGTATTGGGCACCACAGAACTACTGTGAAGAAAAACACATGCTTTACAACGAAAATTTTCTCAAGATACTGCTTTTTGAACACCTAAAAGGCGTTATTCTATATCTCATGCTTAAGGGTTTTAAAGATTTTCTGATCCGCGGTAACGTCATCGACCTCGCAGTTGGTCTGATCATGGGTAC
Organism: uncultured Rothia sp.; assembly: GCF_963507905.1. Classification (GTDB taxonomy): domain Bacteria; phylum Actinomycetota; class Actinomycetes; order Actinomycetales; family Micrococcaceae; genus Rothia. The sequence continues at coordinate 128,494 of NZ_CAUOUU010000003.1, forward strand.
CGCCTTCACCGCTGTGGTGAACGCACTTGTCCAGTCCGTCCTGATGCCGGCTATCTCCATGCTGGTTAAGTCCCCCAACTTCGATGAATTCCTGGTCTTCGACCAGATCAAGGTTGGCGTGTTCCTGACCGCTGTTGTCAACTTCATCCTGATCTCAGCTGCTGTGTACTTCGCAGTTGTTGTGCCCGTTCAGAAGCTGACCGAGCTGGCTGCAAAGAACAAGGCTGAGGAAGAGGAAGAAGAGGAAGAGACCGAGATCGCACTCCTGAAGGAGATCCGCGACGCTCTGGCAAAGAAGTAATTTCTCTGCTCTCTACCACTAACCTTCAAACCCCCGCATCCCCCGTGGATACGGGGGTTTTCCGCATCCTTATCCCCTACGCCCGCCTAAGATAACGAAGAAGGGCTGGGAAGGTAACACCTTCCCAGCCCTTTCTCTATCCTCCATTCCGGTCTTCGCACCGGAAGAATACGTTTAGAGTGCCAATTCCTTAGCCACGACGTCAGCCAGCTGCTGAGCAACCTCATCAGCCTGCTCCTGGGTTGCAGCCTCAACCATCACGCGAACCAGAGGCTCAGTACCGGATGCACGCAACAGCACGCGGCCGCTCTCACCCAGTACGCCTTCAGCCTCGCTCACAGCGGTAGCGAGCGCCTCGTTGGTCTTGACCGCCGCACGGTCAACGCCCTTGACGTTGATCAGGCGCTGCGGGGTGGGCTGCATGCGGGATGCCAGCTCCGAGAGGGTCTGACCGCTACGAGCCACCTCTGCAGCCAGCTGGATGCCGGTCAGAACGCCGTCACCGGTGGTTGCGTAGTCGCTCATGATAACGTGGCCGGACTGCTCGCCGCCGAGGTTGTAGCCGTGCTCGCGCATAGACTCGAGGACGTAGCGGTCACCCACAGCGGTGCGGCCGAGGGTAATGCCGTGCTCGCGCAGGTACAGCTCCAGGCCCAGGCTGCTCATCACGGTTGCGACGAGGGTGTCCTTTGCGAGCTTGCCTTCGCGCTTAGCAGCAACAGCAAGGATAGCCATAATCTGGTCGCCGTCTACCAGGTTGCCCTTTTCGTCAACTGCCTGGCAACGGTCGGAGTCGCCGTCGTGGGCGATGCCGAGGTCCGCGCCGTGCTCAACGACTGCTGCCTGCAGCTTCTCGGGGTGGGTGGAGCCCACGCCGTCGTTGATGTTGGTGCCGTTGGGCTCTACAGCCAGTGCGATAACCTCTGCACCCAACGCTTCGAAGGCTGCGGGAGATGCTGCGTATGCCGCACCGTTTGCGCAGTCCAGAACAATCTTCATGCCGGCAAGGGGCTTGCCTTCGGGCAGGGTGGAGACCAGGTGCTTCACGTAAGCCTCGGTACCGTTCTCCAGGGGCTTGACGGTACCCACAGCACCACCGGTCGGGTAGCGGAAGGACTTCTCGCGATAAACGCGTTCAATGGCGTCCTCAACGGAGTCTTCCAGCTTCTGGCCGCCACGTGCCAGGAACTTAATGCCGTTGTCCGCTGCCGGGTTGTGCGATGCAGAAATCATCACGCCGAAGTCAGCACCGGTGTGTGCCACCAGGTAAGCTGCTGCGGGGGTGGGGACAATGCCGGCGTCCAGCACGTCAACACCTGCGCTAGCGAAGCCAGCCTTCATCGCAGAGACAATAAAGTCTGCAGAGGATCGGGAGTCATTTGCGATCACGGCACGGGGGCGTACGCCCTCTTCTACCGTGTCAAAGCCCAGCACAATAGAGGCCGCCTGCGCGAGCTCCATAGCCAGGGCGGGAGTAATTACATCGTTTGCCAGACCGCGTACGCCGTCGGTTCCAAAAAGTCGTTCAGTCACCCTTTTATTTTACGATGTGCATAACTCTCCTCAGGCGTATACACTGCATTTTCTTCAGAATCAGAAAGTGATTTTCAGCGGCTACATATGTGCTTCATAGCTAATGTTTCTGCAAACACGCAAAGGCGCCTGCTCTCTGTTCCCAGAGCGGGAAAAGAGAAGCAGGCGCCTTTATAGTGCACGCTGTTTGGCGGTTATATCGCCGCAGGGTTGAGTTGTTGCTCTCCCCTACCTATCAACGCTTACTTAACGACCGGGAAACCGTCGGGCGAGTCGCCGGACTCGTCCTCGAAGACGTCGGATGCGGAGCGGACAATCAGCGAATCGAGCTCGCCCACAACTGCCTCATCCTTGGAGGGGTAGTCGAACTGGGAGAGCACGTAACGCATTGCTTCCAGGCGTGCGCGCTTCTTGTCGTTGGACTTGATAACGGTCCAGGGGGCGTCACCGGTGTGGGTGTAGAAGAACATTGCTTCCTTCGCCGCGGTGTAGTCGTCCCACTTGTCCAGGGATGCCAGGTCGGTGGGGGAAAGCTTCCACTGGCGAACCGGGTCGGTACGGCGGGAGGTGAAGCGTGCGAGCTGCTCTTCGCGGGTGACGGAGAACCAGAACTTGATGATATGGATACCGGAGTTCACCAGCATGCGCTCCAGGTCCGGAACTTCGCGCATGAACTCGAAGTACTGTGCCTGGGTGCAGTAGCCCATAACGCGCTCAACGCCGGCACGGTTGTACCAGGAGCGGTCCATCAGGACGATTTCGCCGCCGGAGGGCAGGTGCTTGATGTAACGCTGGAAGTACCACTGGGTCTGCTCGATATCGGTCGGCTTCTCCAGTGCCACAACGCGAGCGCCACGGGGGTTCAGGTGCTCGGTGAAGCGCTTGATGGAGCCACCCTTACCTGCTGCGTCACGGCCTTCGAAGATGATGAGGATCTTCTGACCGGTGGACTTAGCCCAGAGCTGCAGCTTCAGCAGCTCAATCTGCAGGGCACGCTTTTCCTTCTCGTATGCCTTACGGCTGAGCTTGGTGTCGTAGGGATAACCCTTCTTCCATGCCTGCGAGGTTTCGTCGTCCTTCTTGTCCTTGCCGAGGGCGCGGGTGAGGGAAGCCATTTCGTCCAGCTCTGCCGAGTAGTCTTCGACAACGGAGGTGCGGCGTGCCTGGGGCTTCAGGGCTTCCTTGATGGCTTGTTTCTTCTCAGAACCGGTGTGTGCGTGTGCGCCTCCAGCGGCGTGCTGGTGGGCTTCAGTCTGAGGAGCCTCCACTGCCTTCTCTTCGGGCTGGGTGGAGGGATTCTGCTCTGCCATGAGTACTCTTTTCTTCCTGTCTGCTTTGACTCTTTAACTCTACCGGTGTGCTCTTCGATGAACAAACGTAACAGTTATATGCACCCTATAACCTTGTAACGCTCACGGTGAGCAGATACGCAAAACGCCCCGACTCTCCCGAAGGAGAAGCGGGGCGTAACGCTTCGTGAAAACCAGCGATTAACGCTTGGAGAACTGCGAAGCCTTGCGTGCCTTCTTAAGACCAGCCTTCTTACGCTCGATGACGCGTGCGTCACGGGTCAGGTAGCCAGCCTTCTTCAGTGCGGGGCGGTTGTTCTCGCGGTCGATCTCGTTCAGTGCACGAGCGATACCCAGGCGCAGAGCACCTGCCTGACCGGAGGGGCCACCACCGTTGATGCGTGCGATGACGTCGTATGCACCCTCGAGCTCCAGGAGCTTGAAGGGCTGGTTGACGTCCTGCTGGTGCAGCTTGTTGGGGAAGTAGTCTTCCAGGCTACGGCCGTTGATGGTCCAGTTGCCGGAACCGGGCACAACGCGAACGCGTGCCACTGCTTCCTTGCGGCGACCAACTGCTGCGCCTGCAACGGTCAGGGCCGGACGTGCTGCCTTAGCCGCTGCGGGGGCAGCGGACTCCGAGGTGTAGCTGGTCAGCTCTTCCTCGACTACGATCTGCTCTTCGTTCTGAGCCACGATTTCTCCTATTGTTTCTTCGTAGGCCCGAATTACTGGGCGACCTGGTTGAATTCGTAGGTCTTGGGCTGCTGTGCCGCGTGCGGGTGCTCGGGGCCAGCGTAGACCTTCAGCTTCTTGAGCTGCTGTGCAGCAAGCTTGTTCTTGGGCAGCATGCCCTTGACAGCCTTCTCAACCGCGCGAACGGGGTTGGTCTCAAGCAGCTCTGCGTAGTTCACGGACTTCAGACCGCCGGGGTAACCCGAGTGGCGGTATGCACGCTTCTGCTCGAGCTTTGCACCGGTCAGGGCGACCTTCTCAGCGTTCACGATGATAACGAAGTCACCGGTGTCAACGTGGGGAGCAAAAGTCGGCTTGTGCTTACCGCGCAGCAGGATAGCGGTCTGGCTTGCGAGGCGGCCGAGAACAACGTCGGTGGCGTCAATGACGTGCCACTGGCGCTCGACTTCGCCGGGCTTGGGAGTATAAGTGCGCAAAATATTGGCCTTTGTCTCGAAATGTACATACGGCGCTTAGTTGGGTATCGCGCCTTTTACTTACGTGCATGACGAACACCCGGGTGAGGACCGAGCTGCCGCCCGTTCTGCCCGTACTCTATACCGCCTTAACGTCCTGCAACTAGACAGCGATTTAGAGCGCGCTCGGGTAGAACACGCACAACATATCAAGACTATACAGGACGTCGAGTGCTTAATCCACCGCCAAAGCCTTAAAAATAGGGCTTTTTTGCCTTAAACACATTTTAAATTCCATCCGTGTAATTCCCCCGCGGTAGTTGCGCTCCCCCGCGGTGCTTCGTGGAGCATGAGCAAAGTGACGAGGTTCAATATGCACAGGGCGTTAAGCGCTCTGTGCTTCGTGGTCCTCGCGCTTTGCTCGAGCACGCTCCGCCTGCACACCGTAGAGCTCAGGAACAGGGTAGTAAATCTCAGCCAGAGCGAGCGCATGCGGAGGCGCCAGAGTCAGCGAAGCCTCGCGTCCCGGGTTCTCGATCCGCTCTCGCAGCCAGGCGGCGTCGCGTTTGCCCGTACCGTAGAGAACCAGCGCGCCGACAAGTGAACGCACCATGTGATGGCAGAAGGCGTCAGCCACTACGCGTACCTCAATCAGCCCGTTTTCAGTGCGGGTAAAGCTGAGTTCCCGCAGTTCACGAATGGTGGTCGCGCCTTCACGGGGTTTGCAGAAGGAGAGAAAATCGCGCAGGCCGAGTAGTTGCTGTGCCGATTCGTTCAGATCAACACAATCCAGGTGCTCGGGTACCGCCCAGGTGTAGGTACGGTGCAGGGGGTTAAGACCGTCCGCTGCACCATCTGCAATGCGGTAAACATAGCGGCGGCCGGTAGCTGAGAAGCGCGCATCAAAATCGAAGGGCACTTCGCTCACGCGGTGAATCTGAATAGCCCCCTGCAAAATACCGCGAACGTTCTTCGGCAGGTTGAGTTGTTCTTCCGCATCGTAAAGGCATCGCTGAAGAGCACCGGTGAGGCGGCGCCCCAGTGCAGCCGTCGGGTCATCTTCCCCGGTTCGCCCCTGCAGGCGAGTCCAGTCCTCATCACTCAGATCGCAATGTAGGGTCTGGGCTTCCGCATGCACACCGGCATCGGTTCGACCCGCGACCACCACGCGGTGAGGTACACGCAAAATCAGTTCAAGGGCGTTCTCAATGACTCCCTGCACGGTGACCAGGTTCGGCTGGGCAGCCCATCCACTGAAAAGGGAACCGTCGTAAGCGCAATCAATGCGCACGCGGTGCGTAGCGATGAAGAGCGGCTCTTCGTGATTCTCTAAAGCAGTAGCGTTATGCATTGTGTGCCTTTCAGCAGTAGCGGACGGTTGAAGAATACGGACCGGCTCTTGGATAGCGAATACGCAAAGAACCGTGTCCTCTTAAGTATGCAGATACACCAATCCGCCGCCCACAGCAGTGGACGGCGGATTGACATATTTAGGCTTAGCCTAGATCAGCTGGGATCCGTATTACTCGGAAACCTTCTGTGCTGCTGCGCCACCTGCGGGGGCGTAACCTGCAGCCTCTGCCGACTCAGCGGAGTCGAACCAGATTTCAGCCTTGGTGCTGGTGTACCAGCGGGAACCGGGCACGTGGTACTTCATGGAATCGGCGTTACCCTTAACCTCGAAGCCCTCGGGAGCCTCGCCGGACTCCAGGGGTGCGTGGGAACCTGCGGGCAGGCCCTCAGCTGCTTCAGCCTTGGGAGCCTCAGCTGCCTTCTCAGCAACCTTGGTTGCCTCAGCAACTGCACCCTTGGTTGCAACGGGCTCCATGACGAGCTCGATGACTGCCATGGGAGCGTTGTCACCCTTACGGTTACCGATCTTGATGATGCGGGTGTAACCACCGGGGCGCTCTGCCATTGCCGGAGCAATAACGGTGAAGAGCTCGTGCACGACGGACTTGTCGGTGATGGAACGCAGCACGCGACGGCGAGCAGCCAGGTCGCCCTTCTTACCGAAGGTGATGAAGCGCTCTGCCACCGGACGCAGGCGCTTTGCCTTGGTCAGGGTGGTGGTGATGCGCTTGTGCTGGAACAGCTGCGCCGACAGGTTGTTGAGCATGTGGCGCTCGTGGGTCGGGGAACCGCCGAGGCGGGGACCCTTAGTGGGAGTAGGCATAGTTAAATCTCCATAGTTGCGTTCCCTAACGCCCCAGCAGCGGAGCCTCTTAGGGAATCAAGTTTGACTGATCCCGGTGGAACCGGGTGAACTATTCGGTCGAAATTATTCGCCGGAACCGTCTTCGTCATCAAGCGGGCGTGCAGCAGGCTCGAAACCGGGAGGGGAGTCCTTCAGAGCCAGGCCGAGCTCGATGAGCTTTGCCTTGACCTCGTCAATGGACTTAGCACCGAAGTTACGGATGTCCATCAGGTCAGCTTCACTGCGGGTCACGAGCTCACCCACGGTGTGGATGCCCTCGCGCTTGAGGCAGTTGTAGGAGCGGACGGACATGTTCAGGTCCTCGATCGGCAGTGCCAGATCGGCGGCCATGGACTCGTCGGCGGGCGACGGGCCAACTTCGATACCCTCAGCTGCAATGTTCAGCTCACGTGCCAGGCCGAAGAGCTCGACCAGGGTGCTGCCTGCAGAAGCAACGGCGTCACGCGGTGCGATGGCTTCCTTGGTTTCGACGTCCAGGGTCAGGCTGTCGAAGTCGGTGCGCTGCTCAACACGGGTCGCGTTCACGCTGAAGGTAACCTTCAGAACCGGGGAGTAGATGGAGTCAACCGGAATACGGCCAATCTCGCCATCGCCGACCTTGTTCTGAGCTGCAGTCACGTAGCCGCGACCGCGCTCGATAACCAGCTCAGCGTTGAAGTTTGCCGAGGCGTTCAGGGTTGCCAGGTGCAGTTCCGGGTTGTGGATCTCCACGCCAGCGGGAACCTCGATGTCGCCTGCGGTCAGTTCACCTTCGCCCTGCTTGCGCAGGTAGGCCACGACGGGCTCGTCGTTCTCAGAAGAGATGGAGAGCTTCTTGATGTTCAAGATGATCTCAGTGACGTCCTCGGTCACGCCGGGAACGGTGCTGAACTCATGCAGTACGCCATCAATGCGGACGCTGGTAACAGCGGCGCCGGGGATGGAGGACAGCAGAGTACGGCGGAGGGAGTTACCCATGGTGTAGCCGAAACCGGGCTCCAGAGGCTCGATGGTGAAGCGCGAGCGGTTGGGCGCTACGACCTCTTCAGTCAGAGTGGGGCGCTGTGCAATAAGCACTTTGTTTCCTTTCGGTGAGCTCCGCTATATGAGCCCACAGGTTGGGGAAAACATATCTTAGGAAGCAGACGGGTGTCTGTGCTCTCCGGGTACAACTCCGTGGAGTGTACCCTTCGAGGGATTAGGTCAGAGACCTAATTAGACGCGGCGGCGCTTCGGGGGACGGCAACCGTTGTGAGCAACGGGGGTAACGTCCTGGATCGAACCGACCTCGAGGCCTGCAGCCTGCAGGGAGCGGATTGCGGTTTCGCGACCGGAACCGGGGCCCTTGACGAACACGTCAACCTTGCGGACGCCGTGCTCCTTGGCGCGGTTTGCAGCAGCCTCAGCAGCCAGCTGTGCGGCGTAGGGGGTGGACTTACGGGAGCCCTTGAAGCCCATGTCGCCAGCGGAGGACCAGGAGATCACTGCACCGGTGGGATCGGTGATGGAGACGATGGTGTTGTTGAAGGTCGACTTGATGTGAGCCTGACCAGCAACGATGTTCTTGCTAACCTTGCGGCGGTTGGTCTTACGAGCTGCCGCAGCGCGAGTCTTGGGAGGCATTTTTGATTCTCCTACAAAGGTTTACTTATACGTTGGTCGGATAGAGATATCCAACAGAGCAACGTGTCTTACTTCTTCTTACCTGCGACGGTACGCTTCGGGCCCTTACGGGTACGTGCGTTAGTCTTGGTGCGCTGACCGTGAACCGGCAGGCCGCGGCGGTGGCGCAGGCCCTGGTAGGAACCGATTTCAACCTTACGGCGGATGTCAGCTGCAACCTCGCGGCGAAGATCACCTTCAACCTTGTAGTTGCCTTCGATGAAGTCACGAAGTGCCACGAGCTCCTGGTCGGTCAGGTCCTTGACGCGGGTGTCAGGGTTGACGCCGGTAGCAGCGAGGGTTTCGTGTGCACGGGTCTTGCCCACGCCGTAGATGTAAGTGAGAGCAACTTCCACGCGCTTTTCGCGGGGAATATCAACTCCAGCGAGACGTGCCATACTGGCTTCTCCTTGTTGTTTTCCAGAGGTCTATAGCATCACTGCCCGGGTTGTTCTGACCCGGTCCCCGGCCTCTGAGTCCGGAGGTATCCGAAGTCGCCTCGTGGGCGTTGCTTCGGAGCGGTGCCTATGACAATTCCGCCCTCTGTTGGAGCGGTTATGAAGTCAGCTACTAGGGATTAGCCCTGGCGCTGCTTGTGGCGCGGGTTTTCGCAGATCACCATGACCACACCGTGACGGCGGATCACCTTGCACTTATCGCAGATCGGCTTAACGCTCGGCTTGACCTTCATCGCATTCCTTTTGATTGCAACTTGATTACTGGCGAGATAAGAGGTTCCCTCACTTACGTTGGGGAACTGCGTTATCCCTTTGAACACGATTTAAACGCCGCCAGGGGCGACGTTTATCTCGGGTTTACTTGTAACGGTAGACGATACGACCTCGGGAAAGGTCGTAGGGGCTCAGTTCCACTACTACTCGGTCCTCAGGCAGGATGCGAATGTAGTGCTGACGCATCTTGCCCGAGATGTGTGCGAGAACCTTGTGGCCGTTATCCAGCTCAACACGGAACATCGCGTTGGGCAGAGCTTCAACCACAGAGCCTTCAATCTCGATGACGCCGTCTTTCTTAGCCATATCCTCCGCTAACGTCGGTGCCCGTCGCAGGTGCGGCGGGCAATTGTATCTTCTGTTTGTGAGCTCACCTCGGTGAGGTGCTAGGGCGTTTTAAGGCGCACTTAACACTGGCACAAACAACCAACTGTTAACTCTACGGCAAAGACCATGGAAAAACAACCGTGATTTTTATGACATCAGGCACTTAATGTTTAAAAGGAAGAAGCCCCTCCCCCACGTTCCTGAAAGTCTTCATGACTTCCCTCCGCAGGAAAGGGGCACCGTTCACCGGTCACAGCTCAGCTACTTAGTCTTCCTTAGCAGCCAGCTGACCGCATGCACCATCAATATCGGAACCGCGAGTATCACGAATAGTCGTCGGAATACCGTGGGCACGCAGACGCTCCACAAAGTTCTGCTCAACGCCCTTACGGGATGCTGTCCACTTCGAACCCGGGGTCGGGTTCAGCGGAATCGGGTTCACGTGCACCCAGCCGCGGCCGCGCTGAGCCAGCTTCTTACCGAGCAAATCCGCACGCCAGCCCTGATCGTTAATATCGCGAATCAGCGCGTACTCAATAGAGACGCGGCGGCCGGTCGTACGGTAGTAGTCGTACGCAGCGTCCAGAGTCTCGTCAACCTTCCAACGCTGGTTAATCGGGATTAGCTCATCACGCAGCTCATCATCCGGAGCATGCAGAGACAGCGCCAAAGTAATGGGCAGCTTCTCCAGCTCAAACTTACGAATACCGGGTACCAGACCCACGGTCGACATGGTCAGACCACGAGCAGAAATACCGAGGCCCTCGGGCGAAGGGTCAATCAGGCGGTGCACAGCACCCATAGTTGCCTTGTAGTTAGCGAGCGCCTCACCCATACCCATGAAGACAATATTGGAAACACGCAGAGGACGAGTATCCTCAGAACCGCCTTCTGCTTCTTCCAAACCCTTCATCTGCTTCAGGTAGCGGGCACCAGCTACGACCTGCTCCACAATTTCTGCAGTAGAGAGGTTACGGGTCAAACCCTGCTGACCGGTTGCACAGAAGGGGCAGTTCATACCGCAGCCAGCCTGCGAAGAAATGCACATGGTCACGCGGTTGTCATAGCGCATGATGACGGACTCAATGAGCGCACCATCAAAGAGGCGGTGCACAACCTTCAGGGTGTCGCCACCGTCAGCCTCGAGGGTACGGACCGGAGTCAGAAGCTGGGGCATCGCCTGAGCAACCATCTGCTCGCGATCCTTAGCCGGCAGGTCAGTCATCTCGGCGGGATCAGTGACCAGACGCTCAAAATAGTGCTTGGACAGCTGGGACGCACGGAACGACTGGTAGCCCAGTTCCTTCAGAAATTCGCGGCGGCCAGCCATATCGAAGTCAGCGATGTGCTTGGGCGGCTTCGCACGGCGCGGTGCTTTCAGGGCAATCTGGCCGGGTGCGGGGCGAACGTTCGAGATTTCAACCGGCACCTTGGTCGCAGCGGGCGCGGTTGCCTCGCCGCTATTGAGAGTTTCGCTCATGGAGCTTCTTCCTTGTGATGTGGATGCTTTCGGATGCGCTATCACGCACCGGACCGGATTCGCCGGTTTCTTCGGGTGGAGGTGGGGCAACTAAAGGTGTTCCCCTCCCCCAGTGGTGGGGCTTAGGCGGGAATCGGAACCGGGGTTACGCCGAAGCGAGCAAGTTCGCTGGCGCCGCCGTCTTCTGCGGTCAGAACCCAGATGCCGTCGCTGTGCACAGCAACGGAGTGCTCCCACTGGCATGCATCGGAGCCGTCAACGGTCACAACGGTCCAGTCATCGGAGAGCACCTTGGTCTCGATGGAACCGGTGACGAGCATCGGTTCGATAGCGAAAGCCATACCGGGCTTAATCTTCGGGCCCATGTCACGCACAGCGTAGTTCAGCACATCCGGAGCCATGTGCATCTGCGAGCCGATGCCATGGCCCACATAGTCTTCAATGATGCCGTACTTATCGCCGTATTCTTCGGTCACGTATGCTTCGATAGCCAGACCGATTTCACCGACCTTCTTTGCGGTCGCGAGAGCCGCGATACCGTGCCACATCGCCTCGCGGGTCACGGCAGAGAGCTCCGCGCGCGCTTCGCTTACGTTGTCACCGACCAGAACGGTACGTGCCGAGTCGCCGTGCCACTGGCGGTTGGTGGCGGGGTCAATCACGTATGCACCACCGTCGATGGAGAGGATATCGCCGTCCTTGAGAACGTAGTCGCCGGGGATACCGTGAACGACCTCGTGGTTGACGGAGGTGCATACGGTTGCCGGGTAGTCGTAGTAGCCGTAGAAGTTGGAGGTACCGCCCAGTTCCAGCAGGGTGCGTTCAAAGGCGGCATTCACCTCTGCGGTAGTTACGCCGGGGCGGGCTGCCGCTACGGCCGCGTCAAGTGCGCGGCTGGTGATAACACCTGCACGAGCCATCTGCTGAAGCTGTGCATTGGTTTTGATTTCGACTCGTGCCATTCTGGCTCCTTAGGTGTATGGGGCGGTATGCCCAAGCTTAGAACTCTACAGACAGCACTGTACCCCCGCAAGTTTTTGTGATGCATCATGCACCTCAAATTGCGGGGGTACAGCAGAAGATTACTTCAGAGCGTCGAGGATGCGCTCGGTGACTTCAGCAATCTCGCCGAGGCCGTTAACTTCCTTGACGATGCCGCGTTCGCGGTAGATTGCGATCAGCGGCGCGGTCTCCTCTTCGTAGACCTTCAGGCGGTGACGGATGACTTCTTCGTTGTCATCGGTACGACCCTGCTCAGCTGCACGGTTGAGCAGACGCTCGACGAGTTCGTCGTTATCTGCAACGAGCAGCAGAACGCGGTCGATCTTCTCGCCCTTAGCTTCAAGGATGGAGTCCAGCTCGTGCACCTGTGCAGTGTTGCGGGGGTAGCCGTCGAGCAGGAAGCCGTTGACGACGTCGCCTTCGTCCAGGCGTGCACGCACCATGTTGTTGGTGACAGAGTCGGGAACCAGGTTACCGGAGTCGATGTACGACTTCGCTTCCTTACCGAGTTCGGTCTCTTCCTTGATGTTCTTACGGAAGATATCGCCGGTAGAAATTGCGGGAATCTTCAGCGCTTCAGCGATCTTGACGGCCTGGGTGCCCTTACCTGCACCGGGAGGGCCGACGATGAGCAGACGGTTCATCGGAGCAGTCCTTCGTAGTTTCGTTGTTGGAGCTGAGCGTTGATCTGCTTGAGAGTATCAAGACCAACACCCACCACGATCAGCAGCGAGGCGCCGCCGAACGGGAAATTCTGGTTTGCGTTGAATAGGATAAGCGCTACCAGGGGAATCATGGAAATTACACCCAGGTAAAGTGCGCCAGGCAACGTAATTCGGTTGAGTACGTAGCTGAGGTAACGCTCGGTCGGCTTACCGGCACGAATACCGGGGATGAAGCCACCGTACTTCTTCATATTGTCCGCTACTTCCACCGGGTCGAAGGTGACCGCCACGTAGAAGTAGGCGAAGCCAATAATCATGAAGAAGTAGAGAGCAATGTACAGCGGGTGGTCGCCACGCACCAGGTATGCGTTAATCCAGTTAACCCAGTCCGGCGGGGTGGAGCCGTTGGTGGGGGTGTTGAACTGGGCAATCAGACCGGGCAGGGTCAGCAGGGAGGAGGCGAAGATCAGCGGAATCACGCCGGCCATGTTGACCTTCAGCGGGATGTAGGTGCTGGTGCCACCAATGGTGCGTCGACCAATCATGCGCTTTGCGTACTGCACGGGAATACGGCGAACGGACTGTTCCACGTAGACCACCGCGAGCATGACCAGCAGGCCAATACCGCAGACAGCCGCGAAGATACCCCAACCGTGGGTGCGCTGGATAGAGCCCAGAGCGCTCGGGAAGGAGGAAGCGATGGAGGTGAAGATCAGCAGGGACATGCCGTTGCCGACGCCACGCTCGGTAATCTGCTCGCCCATCCACATGATGACGGTGGTACCCGCACACAGGGTGACGATAATCAGCAGGATGTGCAGTACGTCGTCCTGGGGGATGATGCCGGGGCAGTTACCCAGCAGAACGCCGGAGCGTGCCATCGAGACGATGGTGGTTGCATTCAGCAGAGCAAGAGCGATGGTCAGGTAGCGGGTGTACTGGGTGAGCTTTGCCTGACCCTGCGCGCCTTCATCGTGCAGTTCCTGGAATCGCGGGATGACCACGCGCAGCAGCTGGATGATAATGGACGCGGTAATGTACGGCATCACGCCGAGGGCAAAGATCGAAAGCTGCAGCAGTGCGCCACCGCTGAAGAGGTTGACGATATCGTAGACGCCACCGCTCGTAACATTGGCGTTCAGACACTGCTGTACGTTTCCGTAGGAAACGCCTGGCGCGGGGATGAAAGTGCCCACGCGGTACAGCACAATCATTGCCAGGGTAAACAGCAGCTTACGCCGCAAATCGGCGGTCTTAACGACTCGCCCGAATGCGCTCAGCACATGTCCTCCTGTAAGTCTATGGGGCGCCCATCCCTCTCAAAGAGTTTTAGGGCGCAGTAAACACATCTTCCAGTCTATCGTGTTTGGAGCGGGTAACGATAACTCCCTAGCAGATTATGTAGCTTTTATATTCTCTTAGCGTGATTTTTGAGCACAAAATGTGGCGCACACCAAGCGCTCAAATATGCAAATACAGGAATATAGCCCTGTTGTGAATCTTTTCAAGCAGCAAAAAGCCCCCGCCGTACAGTGTACGGACGGGGGCTTTCTCGTCTTGAAGACTACTTAACGGTTACAGAACCGCCAGCGGCCTCGATCTTCTCGATAGCGGAAGCCGATGCCTTGTCGACAACAACGTTCACCTTGACGGAGATTTCGCCGTTGCCCAGAACCTTCACGAGCTCGTTCTTGCGAACGGCACCCTTAGCAACCAGTGCCTCGACGGTGACATCGCCACCGTTGGGGAACAGTTCCTGGATGCGGTCCAGGTTAACAACCTGGTACTCGGTGCGGAAGGGGTTCTTGAAGCCGCGCAGCTTCGGCAGGCGCATGTGCAGCGGCAGCTGGCCGCCTTCGAAGCCTGCACGAACCTGGTAACGTGCCTTGGTACCCTTGGTACCGCGACCTGCGGTCTTACCCTTGGAGCCTTCACCGCGGCCAACGCGGGTCTTTGCCTTGTGGGCACCCGGTGCCGGGCGCAGATCGTGAATCTTGATAGCTTCTGCCATCTTTACTTGACCTCCTCAACCTTCACCAGGTGAGCAACGGTGTTAACCATGCCAACGGTGACGGGGTCAGCAGTGCGGACTACCTTGTTGCCGGGGCGCTTGAGGCCCAGGGAACGCAGGGTGTCGCGCATGTTCTGCTTCTGACCAACATAGGACTTGACCTGGGTGATTTCCAGCTTTGCGTCGCTGGGCTGAATACGCTTGGCCATTACTACGCACCTGCCTTTTCAGACTTGGTGTTGCGCAGGTAGCTGGGGATAACCTCATCGGTGGGCAGGCCACGGCGGGCTGCCACTGCCAGGGGCTCCTCGAGCTCCTTGAGTGCTGCAACAGTTGCGTGAACGATGTTGATCTGGTTCGAGGAACCGAGCGACTTGGACAGCACGTCGTGAATGCCTGCGCACTCGAGTACTGCACGCACGGGGCCACCTGCGATAACACCGGTACCAGCGGTTGCCGGACGGAGCATCACAACGCCTGCAGCTGCCTCACCCTGCACGCGGTGCGGGATGGTGCGGCCTTCGATGCGGGGAACGCGGAAGAAGTTCTTCTTTGCTTCCTCGACACCCTTGGAGATTGCTGCGGGAACTTCCTTAGCCTTACCGTAGCCAACGCCGACCAGGCCGTTACCGTCACCAACGACGACCAGTGCGGTGAAGCTGAAGCGACGACCACCCTTGACGACCTTGGAAACGCGGTTGATGGTCACAACGCGCTCGATGTACTTGTCCTTCTCCTCCTCGCGAGCGCGGTTGTTACGGCGCTCACCACGGCCACGACGCTCGCCGCGGTTGTTGCGGCGCTCCTCGCGCTGGTTGGAGGTCTCAGCGGTTTCAGCTACTACTGCTTCGCTCACCTGAGTTTCCTTTACGTTCTGCTCGCTCATTAGAGTGCAAGACCTCCCTCGCGTGCACCGTCAGCAACGGCTGCAACACGGCCGTGGTACTTGTTACCACCGCGGTCGAACACGACTGCCTCAACACCAGCTGCCTTGGCGCGCTCTGCTACGAGCTCACCAACGCGCTTTGCCTTAGCGGTCTTGTCCAGGTCAGCTGCACGCAGCTCTGCTTCCATGGTGGAAGCGGATGCCAGGGTTACGCCCTTGACATCGTCGATAACCTGAACGAACATGTGACGGGTCGAACGGGTGACGCACAGGCGCGGACGCGCAGCGGTACCCGAAACGTACTTGCGGATGCGAGCGTGACGACGTGCACGCTGCGCTGCCTTCGACTTGATAGCCATGTTTACTTACCAGCCTTTCCGACCTTGCGGCGGATGTGCTCACCTGCGTAGCGAACACCCTTACCCTTGTAGGGATCGGGCTTACGCAGACCACGAATGTTTGCTGCAACCTGACCAACGAGCTGCTTGTCGATACCCGACACGGTCAGCTTGTTAGCACCCTCCACTGCGAAGGTAATACCCTCGGGAGCGGTGATGTTGATCGGGTGGGAGTAGCCCAGAGCGAACTCCAGGTCGTTACCCTTCGGGGTCACACGGTAACCGGTACCAACGATTTCCAGCTTCTTCTCGTAGCCGGAGGTAACGCCGATAATCAGGTTCTGAATCAGGGTACGAGTCAGACCGTGCAGCGAGCGAGACAGGCGCTCGTCGTTCGGACGAGATACAACGATCTCGTTTTCGTTCAGAGCCACGGTGATGGGGGAAGCTACCTTGTGGGAGAGCTCGCCCTTCGGGCCCTTAACGGTGACCAGGTTGCCATCGACCTTAACCTCAACGCCGGCGGGAACCGAGATGGGGAGACGTCCAATACGTGACATTATTCTCTTCCTTTCTCTTCTAACCGACTACCAGATGTAAGCGATGACTTCGCCGCCCACGCCCTTCTTCGCTGCCTGCTTGTCAGTGAGCAGACCCGAAGAGGTGGACAGGATTGCGATGCCGAGGCCACCCAGAACCTGGGGCAGGTTGGTGGACTTTGCGTAGGTACGCAGGCCCGGCTTGGAAATACGACGCACGCCAGCGATGGAACGCTCGCGGGACGGACCGTACTTGAGGACGAGGGTCAGGGTCTTGCCGACCTTTGCATCCTCAACCTTCACGTCGGCGATGTAGCCCTCAGCCTTCAGGATCTCTGCAATGCGAGCCTTCAGCTTGGAGTAGGGCATGGATACGGTGTCGTGGTATGCGGAGTTTGCGTTACGCAAACGGGTCAGCATATCTGCGACCGGATCAGTCATAGTCATTGTGGGCTTTAGCCCTTCCTCGTTGTGGTTTCCCTACCCCGCGGTAACGGGGTCTGGACCTACAACGTAGTCGTTAGTTGGTCTTGAACGGGAAGCCCAGTGCCTTCAGGATTGCACGGCCTTCTTCGTCGGTCTTCGCGGAGGTCACCACGGTGATGTCCATACCACGCACGCGGTCGATCGAGTCCTGATCGATTTCGTGGAACATGGACTGCTCGGTCAGACCGAAGGTGTAGTTACCGTTACCGTCGAACTGGCGGTCCGAGAGGCCGCGGAAGTCGCGGATTCGGGGCAGTGCCAGGGTGACGAGGCGGTCCAGGAATTCCCACATGCGGTCGCCACGCAGGGTGACGTGTGCGCCGATGGGCATACCTTCGCGCAGCTTGAACTGTGCGATGGACTTCTTAGCGCGGGTAACAATCGGCTTCTGACCGGTGATTGCGGTGAGATCGCGGATTGCGCCATCCATGAGCTTTGCGTCGCGAGCTGCCTCGCCGACACCCATGTTTACGACGACCTTAACGATCTTCGGGGTCTGCATGACGTTCTCGTACTTGAACTCTTCCTGCAGAGCGGGAACGACGACCTCAGCGTACTTGGTCTTGAAGCGGGGGGTGATCTTGGTTTCGGTCATTAGATGTCCTTACCCGAACGCTTAGCAACGCGCACGCGAACGGTGCGCTCCTTGCCGTCACGCTCTACAGTCTCGAGGCGGAAACCAACACGGGTCGGCTTCTTGGTCTCGGGGTCAACAATCGCAACGTTAGAAACGTGGATCGGTGCCTCAACCTTCTGAATGCCGCCTGCTGCGCCGGTCAGGGGGTTAGCCTTGGTGTGCTTGGTGACGACCTTGACGCCCTCAACAATCACGCGGTTTTCCTTGGGGAGAACCTTCAGAACCTTGCCCTGCTTGCCCTTATCTGCACCGGAAATAACCTGAACCAGGTCGCCGGACTTGATCTTAGCCATGAATTAGAGCACCTCCGGAGCCAGCGAAACGATCTTCATGAACTTCTTGTCGCGAAGCTCACGACCCACGGGGCCGAAGATACGGGTACCACGGGGATCACCATCAGTGTTCTTCAGGATCACTGCGGAGTTCTCGTCGAACTTGATGTAGGAGCCGTCGGGACGACGGGTTTCCTTCTTGGTGCGGACGACGACTGCCTTGACAACGTCACCCTTCTTTACGGTACCGCCGGGGATTGCATCCTTGACGGTTGCGACAATGATGTCGCCAATGCCTGCGTAGCGACGCGAGGAACCACCGAGAACACGGATGGTCAGGATTTCCTTCGCACCAGTGTTGTCGGCGACCTTCAGTCGCGACTCCTGCTGAATCATATTTCTCCTGTCGTCTCGCCGGTTCCGACTCGCCTTAGGCGCGAGCCAGCCTTGCGGAACATTTTTACGGGATTGGTTGACGCCCCGGGCCCCATCTCTGCGGAAGGGGTTAGCGGAAACGCCTGGGGCAAACCCATGCCAGAAGCATTTGGACCCGCGTGAAGCGGGCGTATCCCACCCGTAAGTAGCGGCATTATGCACTGGCACGAGAAGCCCGTGGTTGTGCGGCCACTTGGATATAGCCACACAGTCTTAACACTGTACAGGAGGCAGGCATGTAGCGCAAGAGTTTGCTGATTATGATTTCAGTCTCCCCCACCCTATCCCTGGAGATAGCCGGGTTTAGGGAGCAAAAACCCCATATCCCACATCAGCATCGATCGAGAAGGCCCCTTATTTGACACTTAAAGCAGGAGGCCCCTTCGTGTAGTTCCTGACGCATAAGAAACTGAAGGGGCCTCGAGAAATCTATCAAACAATATGTCAAACAAGGATGATAGATATTTATATTTTACTACGCTTTAATGTTCCTCCACGACAGACTTGCCGTAGGGCTAGCGAGAGACCACGACGGCCCAACTCCCCCACCCCGCAAGCGTGCACACAGCACTAGAGCACGGCACGCACTACGTTGATATATCAGCTGATCTTCGTCCAACAGCTAGGGCACATATACTTTCGCGATACCGTCACGGATGATAGGGTGAGGTTCTTCTCCCGGCCGGTTCTCTTCTGCAGCCTCGTAGTATTTGCCAGAGCGCACATCCAGCACGTAGGGAACCTCAGCTGCGAGATACCCTCCCTGTCTTATCGATAGCAAGACACTCCTATCCTCCATGTTGAGGCTTTTCTAGCACAGGCCACGCACTACACCGCTCATGATTGAGACACTCTATACCGGTAGCATATAACGCTCTCCCCCAGGCTCTGAGTAAGGCAGATTTGCTCAATGAAAGCTTCTCATTCTACATACAATCACTATAATAGACATCAATCTAGAGAATGTGACAGCTTATGGAATTTATAAGCTTATTCCGAGGCGTCTAGAGGTATGGATTTCGTAATATTTCGTCACCCCTGAACCCCCATCAAAGTAGTGTTCTGAAAAAATCTGCTTAAAAATTTAGAAATTAAGGGTCGTTTTTTCAAAAAACAAGTTTTTTGGTAATAAACGCGCTTCGAGGTGCGAAAATCAGCGAGATGTACCATAATAGAAGAGACGCATGCGTCAAATAAGAGGTTCGGTCCTTATCGGACAGATTTCTTGGGTCCCTTTTTCCTCGCTAATCCGTTTGTCTAGGGACCGAACCTCGCTTTGACACTAAACCCGCACTTCGGTGCGGGTTTTCTTTATATCTGAGGCGCTAGAACCCTACATTTCATTCTCTGGGGGCTGTTAACTCGTCAAATATAGGCGGGGCTAGTACAGGGGGGCGCCTCGCCTTCCTCCATCTCTACTCATTCCCTCTTCCCCGCTGCTACCTCTGACCCTGCTCTAGGCATTCCGCCTAAATAACAGGCATATGGACACACTGAAAGGGGCGGTACCCATCGCTTTGATGGGTACCGCCCCTTTCAACATGTATTGGCAGTTTCAGAGAGTCAATCGGGTGCTTGAATATCTAGCAGTTCCCGGTCTACCTCTTTCGCTACTACCGAGCGGTAGTAGCGTGGGCTGCCGTGGGGTACGGACTATGCCTTGCGGCGACGTGCTACCAGTACAGTTGCGCCAACGACCAGGGCAAGAACACCAATTCCGGCTGCAACGACGACGCCCGAAGCACCGGTGTTAGCCAGCGAAGACTTCGAGGAGTTCGAAGAGGTGGAGCCGTTGCTGGAAGAAGTGACATTCTGCGACGAAGAGCCGGAGGTCTTCGGGGCGGTGTTGTCCTTCTTCTGGGTCTCGGAATTCATAGAGTCCACGGGAGCCTTGGACTGATCCTTAGCAGGCTGGTCCTTTGCCTGTTCCTTAGAATCTGCTGGTGCAGACGGAGCAGCAGAGGGGTTAGTTACAGGTGCGTTAGCCGACTCGGATGCCTTCGGCTCCGATACCTTAGGTGCAGGTACCTGATTTTCGGTGCTGAAGGTGTACTCTACGGCGACGCCACCACGTGCGTTATCATTCTCCGCCAGGGAACCGGAGAGCAGGTAGATAGCAACGCTATCGCCGGTCTTCAGTTCTTCAGTCAGGTTAGAGTTTGCCACGGTGGGGCGGTCGATGGTTGCGGTGAAGTTACCGTTTTCGTCCGCCTTGATGTATGCCCAGATGCCTGCGCTATTGCCTTCAACGCCTTCGAGCTTGGGCTCTTCCTTCGCGGAAATAGCGCCCTTGTTCAGCTTGACGGCGATAACAGAACCCTTACCGTCCAGAGTCTTGAAGCCTTCACCGCGGAAGGTCAGCTTCTGGCCGTCCCAGGTCTTGGGGAAGTAGACCTTAGCGCCGTCCTTGTACTCGTGCACAACCTCATTGGAATTTGCGCTTTCGGAGGGTGCCGGGGTAGTCGGCTCGGGCTTAGCAGACTCGCTCGGTGCCGGGGTGCTGGGTTCGGGCTTAGCAGACTCGCTCGGAGCCGGAGTGGTCGGCTCAGGCTTAGCAGACTCGCTCGGAGCCGGAGTGGTCGGCTCAGGCTTAGCAGACTCGCTCGGAGCCGGGGTGGGCTGTTCGCTATCCGGCAGGCTCAGCTTAGTGCCGGCAGGGTAAGTGGTAGTCACGCCAGAAGGAGTAGCAGCGACCTGGGTGGTTTCTGCCGGTGCGCAGGTCTCAGCGGTGTCTGCCTTCTTCTCTGCAACAGTTGCGGAGAGCGCTTCACCACCGCGAGGAGTGTCACCTTCAACAATGGAGCCGGAGAGCAGGAAGACCGACACCTTGTCGCCACTCTTCAGGTTTTCCGTCAGGTTGGAGTTCTCGGTGGTCGGGTACGGCAACTCAGCGGTGAAGTTACCGTTCTCGTCTGCCTGGATGTATGCCCAAACACCTGCGCTGTTGCCCTCAACACCGTTGAACTTCGGCTCTTCCTTAGCGGAGATACGACCCTTGTTCAGCTTGACAGCGAGCACGGAGCCCTTCGAACCGTCCTGGGTCTTGAAACCTTCACCACGCAACTTCAGGGTTTCGCCGGTGGTCCAGTCCTTCACAGCGTAGAGCTTAGCGCCGTCAGCGTAGGTCTTCACCAGTTCTTCAGAAGCAGTCTGCACTGCCGGCTTTGCGGTGGTTTCAACGGTGGTGCTGATCTTCACCATGACGCCGGGGGTAATCGGGGAATCTGCGTTGTCCTTGCCCTTGGGCTCGGTGCTAGAGGTGCGGTATTCGCCGGTGGTCTTATCGATGGTGTAGTTCGTTTCAATGGCGGAAGCGCCTTCGATGCTACGTGCTACAGCGTATACGCTACCGTCTGCAGTGACCAGAACATCATTCGCACCGCTAGTTGCGCCGGTGGACACCTGAGACACAACGGTGCCGGTGCGTGCGTCAACAACGCCGACGTTGCCGGTACCGTAATCGGTCACGTACAGCAGGTCACGGGCTTCGTCGGAGGCAAGGGCGAGAGCCTGAGAGCCGAAAGGAATGGTCTTCTTGTAGGCGCCGGTTTCCAGGTCGTAGACGGTGATACCGGAGTTAGTGCCCTTACGGTCACCCTGGGAGCTAACGTAGATTTCCTTCAGAGACTTGTCGATGGTGACGTCAGAGGCGTTCAGGTCGGCTTCAGCATTGTCCTTGTGCAGCTGAATGGTCTTCTCAACCTCGTAGCTCTTGGTGTCGATTACCTTCACGGTGCCGGCACTCAGGGAAGGAACGTAGAGCTTGCCATCGGCGGAGTCCACGTGCATGTTCATTGCGATGTCAGATTCGCCCTTGGCATCGGTGAATTCAATCTTCTTGACCAGAGCGTGCAGGGTGGTGTCGAAGACGCTAATGCCGCCGGAGCCAGAGACAAAGACCTTGCCGCTGGAGGGATCGATGCGTACCTCGCGCGGGTGGTTGACCTCGCCTTCTGCGCTGCTCCAGATAATCTTGTTGGTCGCGGGATCGAAGACAGATACCTTGTTGACGCGGGTCTGGGTCACCCATACGTATCCGGTTGCTTCGTCGTAGGCAATACCGTAGGGAGATTCGATCTGCTTACCGGTCGGTGCGGTAGCGCCACGAGCGGTGAAGTCAGTGGTCGGGAACTGGTAGACAGTGGAGAGGCTCGGGGTGGATGCAACGTTCCAGGTGCCGACACCACCGGTCAGTACCGGCGGGCGGCCGGAGGAGAAGGAGGTGTAGAGGGAGGAGGTTGCTGCCGAGTATGCCAGCTGGTACTGGCCGGGCAGGCCCTGGTACTGGGTAGCGCTCACTGCGATGTGGCGGCATTCCTCAGCAGAGGTCTGGGAGTTTCCTCCGGGGACAGACGCGGAGACGTTTGCCGCAAAGGTAGCGGGAACCGCAGCGAAAGAACCTGCGACAACGGAAAGTGCGCCAGCAATGGCGAGCAGCTTACGTGAGGGCTTGGGTGAAGAAGTCATGCTGATCCTCGATGATGTGTAGTGGTACTTCTCCAAAGGTCGTGCAACCTCCGGAAGATGCGTAGCTAAGCCCCTATGGATTAGGCAAGGCTAGACTAAGCAATTATAAAGTTGATAATAAGTGCCTCATTAGGTTATTTTCAAGCAGCTTTTATCAGCGCCCACGCTTCTCACGACTCTTTTAGCCACCCTCGCTATCCTCCCTAAAGCCCCGCATACACGCTCCACAAGGGGATTTCTTCCTCCAGCTCAAGCTACGTGGCTCTTTGATAGCGTTGTCCGGTAAAAGTATCCACTTTTCTGTATGACATCTTCAAAAGTTTTATGACAAATATTTATTCGGCATTTCATGACTTCTATCGTTGATTCTGTAGCCCACAGAACTTCCCGCTGAGTTCTCCCGGATAAAGGTTAAACGCAAAGGAGCCCTCTCCTACCTAAGTAGGAGAGGGCTCCTTTTATTGCTCTAGCAGAGAGTCATTAGAGGGCTTACTTAGCCTTCTCGATGATCTCCACGATACGCCAGCGCTTGGAAGCGGACAGCGGACGGGTCTCTGCAATCAGAACGAGGTCACCAATACCAGCAGTGTTCTGCTCGTCGTGTGCCTTGATCTTGGAGCTACGGCGAACGACCTTGCCGTACAGTGCGTGCTTCACGTGGTCCTCGACCTCGACGACAACGGTCTTGTCCATCTTGTCGGAGACAACGTAGCCGCGGCGGGTCTTGCGGTAGCCGCGCTCTTCGTTCTTTACTTCACTCACTTGGACTCACCTTCAGTTGCGGGACGAATACCGAGCTCGCGCTCACGCAGCACGGTGTAGATACGTGCGATGTCGCGCTTAATAGTGCGGCGACGACCTGCGTTAGCCTGACCGGTGACTTCCTGGAAGCGGATGTTGAAGAGTTCCTTCTTCGCTTCGCTCAGCTTTGCAGCCAGCTCTTCGTTGGAGAGCTCTGCGAGCTTATCGATGCTCAGGTCCTTGGATCCTACTGCCATCTCGCTTATTCACCACCTTCGCGGCGACGCACAACACGTGCCTTCATCGGGAGCTTGTGGATTGCCAGGCGCATTGCCTCGCGAGCCACTTCTTCGGACACACCGGAGAGTTCAAACATGACTCGACCCGGCTTGACATTTGCGACCCACCACTCGGGCGAACCCTTACCGGAACCCATACGGGTTTCAGCGGGCTTCTTGGTCAGCGGACGGTCGGGATAAATGTTGATCCAGACCTTACCGCCACGCTTGATGTGACGGGTCATTGCGATACGTGCAGCCTCAATCTGGCGGTTGGTCACGTATGCGGGCGACAGGGCCTGAATGCCCCACTCACCGAAGCTAACCTCGGTGCCGCCCTTTGCGAGACCATTACGCTTGGGGTGGTGCTGCTTGCGGTACTTTACTCGACGGGGAATAAGCATTTATGCCTCACCGTTCTCTGCAGTCTTGGCCTCGACCTTTGCCGAAGCGTTCTCGTTGCGGCGCTCGCGACGAGGACCACGGTTGCCCTGGCGGCGGCGGTCACCATCGCGGCGGTTGCCACGGCGGTTGTTTGCTGCCTGCTGAGCTGCCAGCTCCTTGTCGGTCAGGTCGCCCTTGTAGATCCAGACCTTCACGCCGATGCGACCGAAGGTGGTCTTAGCCTCGAAGAAGCCGTAGTCGATGTTCGCACGCAGGGTGTGCAGGGGCACACGACCCTCGCGGTAGAACTCGGAACGGGACATTTCAGCGCCACCCAGGCGGCCGGAGCACTGGATACGAATACCCTTTGCGCCTGCACGCTGTGCGGACTGGATTGCCTTCTTCATGGCACGGCGGAATGCAACACGCGATGCGAGCTGCTCTGCGATGCTCTGTGCAACCAGCTGAGCGGAGAGGTCGGGGTTAGCAACCTCGAGGATGTTCAGCTGAATCTGCTTGCCGGTGAGCTTCTCGAGCTCGCCGCGGATGCGGTCTGCTTCTGCGCCACGGCGGCCAATCACGATACCGGGACGAGCGGTGTGGATGTCCACACGCACGCGGTCACGGGTACGCTCGATCTCGACCTTTGCAACGCCTGCGCGATCCAGGTTCTTTGCCAGCAGCTCGCGGATCTTTACGTCCTCGCGGACGAAGTCAGCGTAACGCTCGCCGGGCTTGTTGGAATCAGCGAACCACTTGGAGACGTGGTCAGTGGTGATGCCCAGTCGGAAACCGTTCGGGTGAATTTTCTGACCCATTTAGCGGTCCTCCTCCTTCTCCGGGGTAGCAACTACCACGGTGATGTGGCTGGTGCGCTTGTTGATTCGGTATGCGCGACCCTGAGCGCGGGGCTGAATGCGCTTCATGGTCGGGCCCTCGTTCACGAATGCTTCGCTGATGAACAGCTCTTCCTCGCGGAAGGGCAGACCCTGCTGGGTTGCCTTCTGACGAGCGTTAGCTACTGCCGAAGCAACGATCTTGTATACCGGTTCCGAAGCTGCCTGGGGGGCGAACTTCAGAATCGCCAGAGCCTCTTCCGCCTGCTTACCACGGATCAGGTTGACGACACGGCGGGCCTTCATAGGCGTAACGCGAACATAACGCGCTGATGCCTTGGCTTCCATTGCCTATCTCTCTTTCGTCTATTGCCGAAAGGGAAACGTTAGCTTATCGGTGTGGACCGATTAGCGACGCTTGCCCTTACGGTCGTCCTTCACGTGGCTGCGGAAAGTGCGGGTCGGAGCAAACTCACCGAGCTTGTGACCAACCATCGACTCGGTGATGAACACCGGCACGTGCTTGCGACCGTCGTACACTGCGATGGTGTGACCGAGCATGTCGGGGATAATCATCGAGCGACGCGACCAAGTCTTGATTACGTTCTTGGTGCCCTTCTCGTTCTGAGCTGCAACCTTCAGGTAGAGGTGCTGATCAACGAAAGGGCCCTTCTTCAAACTACGAGGCATGTTTCAGGCTCCTTAGCGCTTCTTGCCAGTACGACGGCGACGAACGATGAGCTTGTCGCTTTCCTTGTTGGGACGGCGGGTACGACCCTCGGGCTTACCGTTGGGGTTAACCGGGTGACGACCACCGGAGGTCTTACCTTCACCACCACCGTGCGGGTGGTCAACCGGGTTCATGACCACACCACGGACGGTCGGGCGGATGCCCTTCCAGCGGTTACGGCCAGCCTTACCCCAGTTGATGTTGGACTGCTCAGCGTTGCCAACTTCACCAACGGTTGCGCGGCAGCGAACATCCACGTTGCGGATTTCACCGGAGGGCAGACGGAGCTGACCGTACTTGCCTTCCTTAGCAACCAGCTGTACAGAAGCACCTGCGGAGCGAGCCAGCTTTGCGCCGCCACCGGGACGGAGCTCGACACAGTGAATCACGGTACCAACGGGGATGTTGCGCAGGGGCAGGTTGTTACCGGGCTTGATGTCAGCTGCGGGGCCGGACTCGACGATGTCGCCCTGAGCGAGCTTGTTCGGAGCGATGATGTAGCGCTTGGAACCATCGAAGTAGTGCAGCAGCGCGATGCGAGCGGTACGGTTGGGATCGTACTCGATGTGTGCAACGCGTGCGTTAACGCCGTCCTTGTCGTGACGACGGAAGTCGATCAGACGGTACTGGCGCTTGTGGCCGCCACCCTTGTGACGGGTGGTGATGCGACCGGTGTTGTTACGGCCGCCGGTCTTGTGAAGCGGACGAAGCAGGGACTTTTCCGGGGTGGAGCGGGTGATCTCGGAGAAATCAGCAACGCTCGAACCGCGGCGACCCGGGGTCGTCGGCTTGTACTTACGAATACCCATTTAGATATTTCTTCCTTCGTTAAAGTGGTCTCCGCGGGGCTTATGCCTGCGGACCGCCGAAGATGTCGATGGTGCCTTCCTTGAGGGTCACAATCGCACGCTTGGTGTTCTTGCGAGCGCCCCAACCGAAACGGGTGCGCTTGCGCTTGCCCTGACGGTTGATGGTGTTGACGGAAGCAACCTTGACGTCAAAGATCTTCTCGATGGCCTGCTTGATTTCCAGCTTGTTGGAATCGGTAGCGACCTCGAAGGTGTACTTACCTTCGTCGAGCTGACCGTAGCTCTTCTCGGAAACGACGGGAGCGATGATCACGTCGTATACAGACTTGGTGGAAACGCTCATTACTTAGCGCCCTCCTTCTTCTGAGCTGCAGCAACGAATGCGTCGAATGCTGCCTTGGTGAAGACCACGTCGTCCGAAACCAGCACATCGTAGGTGTTGAGCTGGTCTGCGTACAGAACGTGGACGTTCTCCAGGTTACGTGCGGACAGAGCCACAACGTCCTCTGCACGAGCAATCACAAGAAGGATGTTCTTGCGCTCGGTGATAGCTGCGAATGCAGCCTTTGCAGCCTTGGTCGAGGGAGTCTCACCGGAGATGAAGTTCTCGACAACGTGGACGCGGTCGTGACGAGCGCGATCGGAGAGAGCACCGCGCAGTGCAGCGGCAATCATCTTCTTGGGGGTGCGCTGTGCGTAGTTACGCGGGGTCGGACCGTGAACAACGCCACCGCCGGTCATGTGCGGTGCACGGATGGAGCCCTGACGTGCGTTACCGGTACCCTTCTGCTTGAAGGGCTTACGGCCTGCACCGGAAACCTCGCCGCGGTTCTTGGTCTTGTGGGTGCCCTGGCGTGCAGCAGCGAGCTGTGCAATGACAACCTGGTGCAGCAGGGGCACGGATGCCTGCGCGTCGAAAATCTCTGCGGGCAGGTCTACCTTAAGGGTCTTAACAGCCATGATGTATTAGGCTCCCTTCACAGCGGTACGAACCAGAACAACGCCGCCCTTGGGACCGGGGATTGCGCCCTTGATCAGCAGGACATTGTTCTCTGCGTCCACACCCTGGATAGTCAGGTTCAAGGTAGTGTGACGTGCTGCGCCCATACGGCCAGCCATGCGCATACCCTTGAACACGCGTGCGGGGTAGGATGCGCCACCGATGGAACCGGGCTTACGGTGGTTCTTGTGCTGACCGTGAGACGCGCCAACACCCTTGAAGCCGTGACGCTTCATAACACCTGCGAAGCCCTTACCCTTGGTCTTACCAACGACGTCGACCTTCTGGCCTGCTTCGAAGAGCTCAACGGTCAGTTCCTGACCGAGGGAATACTCAGAAGCATCTGCGGTACGCAGCTCGACGATGTGGCGACGGGGGGTAACACCGGCCTTCTCGAAGTGACCAGCCAGGGGCTTGGTAACCTTGCGAGAGTCGATTGCACCGAAACCGATCTGAACAGCTTCGTAGCCGTCAGTTTCCTGGTTACGGATCTGGGTAACAACGTTAGAATCAGCCTTGACGACGGTGACGGGCACGAACTTGCCGTCCTCGTCCCAGACCTGGGTCATGCCGAGCTTGGTGCCCAGCAGGCCCTTCACCTGGCGCTCGAATTTGTTAGTCATTAGATGCGATCCTCTACAGCTTGATCTCGATGTTTACGTCTGCCGGCAGGTCGAGACGCATGAGGGCATCAACAGCCTTGGGGGTCGGATCAACAACGTCGATCAGACGCTTGTGCGTACGCATCTCGAAGTGCTCGCGGCTGTCCTTGTACTTGTGGGGAGAACGAATAACACAGTAGACGTTCTTCTCGGTCGGCAGCGGCACGGGGCCAACTACAGTTGCGCCTGCACCCTTGACCGTTTCGACGATTTTCCGTGCCGAAGAATCAATGACCTCGTGATCATAGGACTTCAGACGGATGCGGATTTTCTGTCCCGCCATCTGTCGGACTCTCTTTCTTGATGTATTCCCTGTATCGGAGCTTTTGCCCCTTTGTTATAGCGCTTAAGGAACGCGATATATTCATCACGTGCGCCACTCAGAACGGACTGAATCCGGCTTTGCCGGGTTCCTCACCCCGCCTGAGTACCGACCCCCGAACTCGGGCGTGTCGCCTATTTTCTAGACAAACTCGTCCCGTCATCCTTCGGACCGGGTCATACGTGGGCCTACCTTTAGTGCAGGTAGACGCTTTGACAACGTCGTCAATTCTCTCAGAGTTAGAGCCCTGATGCAATACGAACACAAGTTAAGTGCTTAAGAACACTTAACTGTTGCTGTCAACCTGAGGATACTCCCGCGATGTAACTCTCAGGGAGCTTTCAATCTACTTTCAGTAAGTTCCATGCGCTTTATTGCTCTTAATAAAGCTTTTAGGCCTAAAGACTCTCGTATCGTAGAAGTATCACTACAGCCTAAGGAGAAACCATGTCTCAGCCGACACAACCTCATCAGGCATCCTCTAGCTCTCACTCTTCGTCTCAGAGCCCTCAGTATGCTCAGCCGCAAGGTCTCGGCTTGTACGTTCCCCCGTCCCTATCGAGTCCGTATCCTCAGCCTCCTGCGCAGCGACGCCGGGTCAATGAGGATATCTTCCTCAATATTGTTCTGTACATCGGCTCGCTCCTGCTCATCGGCGCTGCAGGTCTTTTTGTCACCTCGGTGACTTCTTCTCAGGATGAAACGGCTATCTTCCGTGTCCTCGCAATGGCGCTTGGAGCAATTGTCTTCTACGGAGCCGGTCTGCTCACCTACCGTTTCGTAGAGCGCCTGCGTATTGCCTCCTACTCTTTTGCAGCAACGGGTCTTGCGTTTATTCCTCTGACCGGCGTTGCTATCTATGTCCTCAAGATTTGGACTGAAGGACGCTACATCTGGCTCCTCACGTCTCTGGTTGGCACTGCAGCTATTGTTGGAGCCTGCGCCCTCATGCGTAACCGTGTGATGGCGTACCTGCTGATTTCGTTCATCGTTTCGGACTCGTTGGCAGCTACGAAGGTGGCGGCTCTGCCTTTCGTTTGGTATTTCGTTTCTCTGACTGCCGTTGCCACTGTTCTGGGTTTGATTCTGCACTTTGCCCCGAATGCTGCCCCGAAGGGTATCCGCGAAGGTCTTGTTGATTCTTCCCGTATTTTCGTCCCGGCTACTGCCGTCGCCATTTTCTTCTTTACCAACGATCTGAGCTACACGGATGCAGGTATTGCCTTTGCGGTCATGTCTGTGCACGCCATTCTGTTCACCTGGCTGAACGGCACGGCGGATTACTACGCCCAGGCACGCATCTACCCGATTGCATCCATTCTCTCCTTCATCATGGACTCGGATCACGGCCCGTGGTTCCCCAGTATCTTCTTCGTCTCTGTTCTGGTTGTTAACCTGATTTCTGCCTACGTATTTATTCCTCGTCTGCAGAAGACTATTGCTGATTCCGCTCCTGCTGCCGCTGAACAGTCCGAGCAGGTGCAAAGCACCCCGGCTATCCCCTGGGCGAAGGAAGCTCTTCACCAACCCGCTCGCAAGATAGAGTGGTTGCCGGCAATTGACGCATGCGTCGGCGTATTCTTCTCCTTCTTTGCTCTCCTTGATGCCTTCTACACTGCTCACGTCGCTGATAGCGTTACCTACGCAACGCGCTGGAGCACTTTCCTTCCCTATGCAGAGGGTAATCAAGGTGTCTTCCCCGCGCCCTGGGTTATTGGTGTCCTCTGCATTGTCAGTTTCTTGCTGTACCGCAAGGCAATTCAGCCTCTGGTGCTCATGAGTTTTGTAGCGCTCATCCCGGTCATTGGCATGTATGCTTCCCCTGGCAACCAGGGAACGTTCTACCTCTTCTTTGCCGCGGCTGTAGTCATCTATCTGGTCACTGCTAAGGCTCCCGAGGCACGTACTGCTGGAGCGGTACTGAGCAACATCGGTTATGCCATTGGTATGATTCAGCTCTTCCTCGCTCTCATTCCTGAGATGCAGACTTCTGAGTCACTTTTGATGTTTGCGTTGGTCTGCGCCGCTATTGCGCTACTGACTTTTGTCCTCTCTCAGGGCGTTGCAGCGCAGAACGCAAGCTACCGTCTTGTAGAGATGTCGACGTACCTCTTCTTGGGCGTTTTTGCTCTCTTCGTGGGGTACGTAGCTAACCATGCTGATGGCGGAGCACATGGCCGATTCTGGGTTGGTTTCCCTCTCTTCTCGGGTGCCGTCCTCTTCTTGAGCGTCCTGAGCGCTCTTATTCTGGCCCGCGCGCTACGACTTTCGGATGTTGGTTCCTTCCGCTCCACGCTTGTCATGTTTGTCCGTATCGCGTTCTACGCGACTCTGCTTATCGCGACGATTGGCTCGCGACACTACCTGCTGTACGACTTGCAGAAGGAGTACATTGCTGTAGCATTGCCGGCGCTCCTGACCGTCGTTTATGGTGCGCTTGGTTTCTTTATGCCGGTTGGCTCTTCGATTCGTTCGGAGCTACTCACCGTTGCGCGGTTCCCCATCTGCTGGTCGGTCATTCTGCTCGCGATCACCGGCAATATAAAGGAATCGCTCGTAGACTTCCTCGTACTTGCGCTGCTGGCGGTTCAGGCTCTGTGCAGCGTGCTACTCTACGCGTACTCCAAGCGAAACTACGAAGCATACGCGGCGGCGATTTTCTTCACGCTCGGTTCTGTCCTGAGCGCAGGCCGTTTCATTGGCGATTTTGATAATCTTCTGTTCGCGGTAGCAACTCCTGCTATCTTCATCTCTGTATGGGTGCTTGCCCTTATCTTCAGGGTCTCCCGCATGCAGATTGGTGCCTCCATCAGCATCACGACTTTCTGCATCGGTGCTCTGTGGAATCTCTTCAACACGAGGGAAAGCACAATGGAGATGACTCTTCTGGGCTACTACGCTCTGATTGCCGTCATCACCCTGTTCGTTCTGAAGGTCACGCTCCCGGTTGAGGTCTTCGGTGTGAGGGCAAATGTTCGTCCTCGCATCGCTGTTCCGGCCGGTAATACGATGGTTGATTTGCCGATGCACGGCCCGCTGGGTGCCCCCTACGCGCGTTTCATGTCTCGCCGTCCCCTGAGCCAGGGTATCTATGCACCGGTCAATACGCTGCTGATGATTCCCGCTCTGGCGGTGCTGGGATTCTACACCTTCGTTGGGTTGGTTTTTGAGCCCAGGCAGGTGGAGCTCAACGCACTTCTCTGGGGTCTGGGTGCTCTGTCCTTCGTATCTGTCACCAAGGCGAAGAACCTGCCGATTGTCTGCACCACGGCGTTCAGCCTCTTCATCGCCCGTCTGGTCATTGATTACTCGAAGTCCAACCCCCTGAGCGTCATTCTTGAGGTTGCTCTCCTGATTCTGCTGGCTGTTGTGGCAGCCAAGGTTCTCAAGAACTTCATCGCAAAGAGGCCTGTAGATACGCAGGTATCGGATTCTCCTCTGTACTGGGCTTTGGGTCTGCAGGTGTTCCTCACCCTGGTAACGTGGGCAGTTCCCGCTGATGGTCCGGATATCGTGGTGTTGGTACTCGGTATTGCCCTGACTCTCCTGAGCGCTCTGCTGCTCGACCGAGTCTGGACCTATATCGCAACTGCTCTGGTCACCCTCGACCTGGCAATTTTGCTCAACGGTCTGAACCCGCTGACCCTGCTAATCATCTCGATTTTGCTTATTGCCGGCGTTATCTGGCGTCTGCTGGCGCGACAGAATAAGCAGGATGTGGTAGCTCCGCACCAGGGTTCTGAGCAGCTCGAGGACTTCCCGCCGTCTCAGAATCAGCCGGGTATGTACCCTCAGAGCAATGTCCAGATGCAGCAGCCCCCGGCTCCTCAGCAAGGCTACGAGCCTCGTCATGAGGAAAACATCTAGCTATCAGCACGTATAGGTTCTATTCCTACGGCATTCTGTAGTAGGATTACCTATGTCCCTTCCGAGGGGCAGTCATTCGAATTGCGGTTCCCAGCCTTCGGGCTGGGAACCGTTTTTCTTTGTCCGAAGATTTTATATTCCTATCTGCAGGGTCTTTAGACGCTCCCCCGCCGTAAGCCGGTCCGCATGACCCAGCTTCTGTCTCCGAGCCAGCAGATCTCTGAACGGAGTAGGCAGTCGTTCCTCTGCTCCCCTGCCCCAGGGCTTTCCACATCCAGCTTCTTTCCATATCCAGGAGTTCAGAATCTACGGCTAGAGGGTACGGATATGTCATACCGCCGCCGGGGAGGGTGTTCCCTGCCGTTACAGATTCACCGTAAACTCCACTATCAGCCACGCATACCCCCTCAGAAGCCTTGAGCGGCTACTAGGACGAACTGATAACGCTCAGAGCGGTTTCGTACAGTCCAGCAGATAATGCCGTTCTCTCCTTTGCCAGAGCCTTCAGCAACCCGCAAAAGGGCATAACAAAAGGACCCCCGCAGATGCGGGGGTCCTTGAGTATCGCTACCTGATGGAGAGTCTCCCCTCCGGCAGATTTTTAGCGAATTGTCGTAAATTTACGGCAATTACTTGATGATCTTGGTAACGCGACCCGAACCAACGGTGCGGCCACCCTCACGGATAGCGAAGCCGAGGCCCTCTTCCATTGCGATTTCCTGGATCAGGGTAACGGTCATCTCGGTGTTGTCACCGGGCATAACCATCTCGGTGCCCTCGGGGAGGGTGATAACGCCGGTCACGTCAGTGGTACGGAAGTAGAACTGAGGACGGTAGTTGGAGTAGAAGGGGTTGTGACGGCCACCCTCATCCTTGGAGAGGATGTAGACGTTTGCCTCGAACTCGGTGTGGGGGGTGATGGAGCCCGGCTCCACGACAACCTGACCACGCTCGACATCGTCACGCTTCAGACCACGGAGCAGCAGACCACAGTTCTCGCCTGCCCATGCTTCGTCGAGCTGCTTGTGGAACATCTCGATACCGGTAACGGTGGTCTTCTGGATCGGGCGGATACCGACGATCTCGACCTCGGAGTTGATCTTCAGGGTACCGCGCTCTGCACGACCGGTAACAACGGTGCCACGACCGGTGATGGTGAAGACGTCCTCGATGGGCATGAGGAAGGGCTTGTCCTTCTCACGCACGGGGTCCGGAATGTAGGTGTCGACTGCGTCCATGAGCTCCTCGACCTTAGCAACCCACTCGGGGTCGCCTTCGAGAGCCTTCAGTGCGGAAACGCGAACAACGGGAGCGTTGTCGCCGTCGAACTCCTGCGAGGAGAGGAGGTCACGGACCTCCATCTCGACGAGGTCGAGGAGCTCTTCGTCGTCAACCATGTCTGCCTTGTTCAGTGCAACCAGCAGGGTGGGGACGCCAACCTGGCGAGCGAGCAGAACGTGCTCGCGGGTCTGTGCCATGGGGCCGTCGGTAGCTGCAACCACGAGGATTGCGCCGTCCATCTGAGCCGCACCGGTAATCATGTTCTTGACGTAGTCAGCGTGGCCGGGAGCGTCAACGTGTGCGTAGTGGCGCTTCTCGGTCTGGTACTCGATGTGAGCAATGTTAATGGTAATACCGCGCTGGCGCTCCTCGGGAGCGGAGTCGATCATACCGAAGTCGCGCTTCTCGTTCAGGTCCGGGTACTTGTCAGCCAGAACCTTGGAGATTGCTGCGGTCAGGGTGGTCTTACCGTGGTCAACGTGACCAATGGTACCGACGTTAACGTGAGGCTTGGAGCGCTCGAACTTAGCCTTAGCCAAGAGTGTTCCTCCTAGAACGATTGAAAACATGCACGCGGATCTTCGCTCCGGCGCATCCCGTTATAAAACGGTCTAGCGTCTACAATAGCGGATTACGCCGCAGAGATGAAACTGTTCATGCTCTCAATAATGGATTTAATTGAAAATTTTGGCGTGGGCCACAGGTTTTTGGCCCGTGGCCCACGGACAAGACGCGGAAATTACTCGCCGCGGCTCTTCTGAATGATCTCGTCAGCGACGTTCTTGGGAACCTCGCCGTAGCTATCGAATGCCATCGAGAACACTGCACGACCCTGGGTCTTGCCACGCAGGTCGCCAATGTAACCGAACATTTCGGTCAGGGGCACAATAGCCTTGATGATCTTAACGCCGGATGCGTCCTCCATGGAACGAACCTGGCCACGGCGGGAGTTCAGGTCGCCGATAACGTCGCCCATGTACTCCTCGGGGGTACGAACCTCAACGTCCATCAGCGGCTCGAGCAGGACCGGGTTAGCGCGCTTAGCGCCTTCCTTGAAGACCATCGAACCAGCGATCTTGAACGCCATTTCGGAGGAGTCGACGTCGTGGTAAGCACCGTCGATCAGGGTTGCCTTCACGCCCACCATCGGGTAGCCAGCGAGGACACCGAACTTCATAGCGTCCTGGATACCAGCGTCGACCGAGGGGATGTACTCGCGAGGAACGCGGCCACCGGTGACCTTGTCCTCGAACAGGTACAGCTCTTCGCCATCCAGGGGCAGGGGCTCGAAGGAGACCTGCACCTTTGCGAACTGACCGGAACCACCGGTCTGCTTCTTGTGGGTGTAGTCGACCTTCTCGACTGCCTTCTTGATGGTCTCGCGGTAAGCAACCTGAGGCTTACCAACGTTAGCCTCAACCTTGAACTCACGCTTCATACGGTCAACGATGATGTCCAGGTGCAGCTCACCCATACCACCAATTTCGGTCTGACCGGTTTCTTCGTTCAGCGAAACGGTGAAGGTGGGGTCCTCAGCGGAAAGCTTCTGGATAGCGGTGGACATCTTCTCCTGGTCACCCTTGGTCTTGGGCTCGATAGCCACGAAAATCACGGGGTCGGGGAAGGTCATCGACTCGAGAACGATCGGGTGTGCGGGGTCGCACAGGGTGTCACCAGTGGTGGTGTCCTTCAGACCAATCGCAGCGTAAATGTGACCTGCGGTAATCTCCTCAACAGGGTTCTCCTTGTTGGAGTGCATCTGGAAGAGCTTACCGATGCGCTCCTTCTTACCCTTGGTGGAGTTCAGAACCTGCTGGCCCTGAGCTGCAACACCGGAGTACACGCGGGTGTAGGTCAGCTGACCGTAGAACGGGTGAGCTGCAACCTTGAATGCCAGTGCTGCGAAGGGCTCGTCAGCGGATGCCTTACGGGTCAGCTTCTCTTCCTCGTTGGAGGGGTTGGAGCCGACAACGTCCGGAACGTCCAGCGGGGAGGGCAGGTACTCAATCACAGCGTCCAGCATGGGCTGAACACCACGGTTCTTGAATGCAGAACCACAGAGAACGGGGAATGCCTCGCCTGCGATCACGAGCTGACGGATACCAGCCTTGATCTCGGGGATGGACAGCTCGCCCTCTTCGAGGTACTTCTCCATAAGCTCTTCGCTAGCCTCAGCAACAGCCTCAACCAGCTCAGCGCGGTACTGCTCAGCCTTCTCAACCAGGTCAGCGGGGATGTCCTGAACCTCGTAGGAGGCACCCATGGTCACGTCACCCTTGGCGTCGCCAGGCCAGACGTATGCCTTCATTTCGAGCAGGTCAACAACACCGAGGAAGTCGCTCTCAGCGCCGATGGGGAGCTGAACAACCAGCGGGCGTGCACCCAGACGGTCGATGATGGTCTGAACGGTGAAGTAGAAGTCAGCACCCATCTTGTCCATCTTGTTGACGAAGCAGATACGGGGGACATCGTACTTGTCAGCCTGGCGCCAAACGGTCTCAGACTGGGGCTCAACACCTTCCTTGCCGTCGAACACAGCAACTGCGCCGTCGAGGACGCGCAGGGAGCGCTCAACCTCAACGGTGAAGTCGACGTGACCGGGGGTGTCGATAATGTTGATCTGGTTGTCCTTCCAGAAGCAGGTGGTTGCTGCGGAGGTAATGGTAATACCTCGCTCCTGCTCCTGAGCCATCCAGTCCATAGTGGACGCGCCATCGTGAGTCTCACCGATCTTGTGGTTAATACCGGTGTAGAACAGGATGCGCTCAGTGGTAGTGGTCTTACCGGCGTCGATGTGCGCCATAATACCGATGTTGCGGACCTTGTTCAGGTCAGTGTACACATCATGTGCCACGTTTTTCTCCCTAAATGAGATACTCCGAAAGCCTGACGGGAAACCCGGCAGGCTCTAAACGGAGAATTACCAGCGGTAGTGTGCGAAGGCCTTGTTGGACTCGGCCATCTTGTGAGTGTCCTCGCGACGCTTCACAGCGGCACCGAGACCGTTGGACGCATCCAGGATCTCGTTCATCAGACGCTCAGTCATGGTCTTCTCGCGGCGCTGCTTCGAGAAGCCAACGAGCCAGCGAAGAGCCAGAGCGGTGGAACGGCCGGGGCGAACCTCAACCGGAACCTGGTAGGTTGCACCGCCAACGCGGCGGGAGCGAACCTCGAGAGAAGGCTTGATGTTGTCCATTGCCTTCTTCAGGGTTGCGACCGGGTCAGAACCGGTCTTCTTCTCGACACCCTCGAGGGCGCCGTAGACGATGCGCTCTGCGACGGACTTCTTGCCGTCCAGCAGAACCTTGTTGATCAGCTGAGTGACCAGAGCAGAACCGTAAACAGGATCGTTTACGAGGGGACGCTTGGGAGCGGGACCCTTACGAGGCATTACTTCTTCTCCTTCTTAGCGCCGTAGCGGGAGCGAGCCTGGCCGCGGCCCTTAACACCCTGGGTATCCAGAGCGCCACGAACGATCTTGTAGCGAACACCGGGGAGGTCCTTCACACGACCACCGCGAACGAGCACGATCGAGTGCTCCTGCAGGTTGTGACCCTCACCGGGGATGTATGCGGTAACCTCGACGCCGCCGTTGAGCTTGACACGAGCGACCTTACGCAGTGCCGAGTTCGGCTTCTTCGGGGTGGTGGTGTACACACGGGTGCACACGCCACGCTTCATGGGGTTGCCCTTCAGTGCGGGCGCCTTGGTCTTAACGACCTTGGGAGTCCGGCCCTTGCGGACCAGCTGCTGAATAGTAGGCACGTTTTCTCCGTTGCTTGATCAGGTTTCTCGTTAGAGAAGCCCGTATAAACTTACTGGCCCCCATCACGTTGGATGGGTGCTCTCGGTTATCAGAAACGCTCGGATGCATATCCGGTTGGTTTCTATAGGTTCCTCGACATCTCGGCGAGTTCTCAGGGCTAAAATTCCTCACCGTCAGAGGTGAAAAAGTTTTTGGGCACGCTTAAAAATGGCATTTAGGCGTCAGCAAAAAGCAACACCAAAGGACGGTATCCATACTGCCATTGATTCATCATGCCCGTGCCCTCGGGATAATCCCGCGTAAACCCACCGGGGGTGGATCCTTGTGCACCGAGCTCAAGTACTTCGGATAAGACTATACAGGTTAAATCCCACTTAATCTAGCGCCAGATCTGGGATTCTTCGCTTTAATGCCCCGCCCAAGGGGTTAAACCCAATGATTTACCTCACTTAAATTACATTGTTGGGATTTACTCCTCCCTCGCCACCTTCTTGACGCACTTTAAAGCAGAAAGCCGCCAAGAACCATCTCAATGATTCCTGACGGCCTCAACAACTGCGGGAGGCGAGCGCAAAACTGCACCCACCTCCCGCAAGAGAGTATTCAGTTATAGGTTCACCGTAGCGACTGCCGAACTACACCACCTGGAAGACTCGAGTCTGCCCCTCAAACGGGGTAATAGTCTTCGAGTTCTTCTTGGCATTGCCGTAGTAACGGATGCGGTACTGGCCCTTAGGGGTATTTGCCGGAACGTTCCAACGCACCGTCACCTGAGACGCAGACACGCCAATGCGCTTCCACTCAAAGAAGGTGTCCGGGTTGTTATCCGCGGTGTAGTACTTCCAGGTATTACCCACACGACGCTCAATCACGAAGTAGCTACCATCGTGATGCATGTTGTTATTCGGGTGCGCACCCACAAAACGTGCTGATACCTCCTGACGGCCGGCAATAGCATCCTGGGGCTGCTGGGTCACCTGACCGTAGCGCGTACCAAACATCGGAGTGTCGTAGACGACCTTACCCTGCAGGCTAGCTACCGGGCGACGATCATTCGGACGATCACCGATACCCAGAGGGGTGCCGTTCTTCAGGGAAGTTCCAACAACGTTAATAGTCTGGCGGAAGGCACTGGAGGTGTAACGGCCAAAGAGGGTCGCACCGCCTTCGTACTGCTGCGAGTCGTATTCCTCAGGAGTCGTGACGTAGTGGTCGTAGGCATTGGTGTAGCCCTGCAGAATGATGTGCGATTCAGGAACGCCGAAGAGCTTGGCAGCATCCTGGCGGTACTGCACACCTACTGCACCGGTAAACTCGCCGGGCATACCCAGCAGATAGTAGTCACCGAAGCGCATAATCTGCACCGGATACTTTTCCTGAATGATCGTTCCATTTTTTGCAGAGAAGAGAATGCCCTTCGGCTGCTGACAACGCGTCTGCGCCGCACTCGGAGTGAACACCAAAGTACCCAGAATAGAGGGGCGACCCGAGCCTTCCTTATAGACAGCCCAACCGCCGCCGCCATCCTCAGTGGAACCCGCACCGAACGGAGTACCCAGGAAGCCCTGACAGGTGCGCTCATTCTGGCCGCTACCGGTGTACTTGGCATCCACGTTCATACCCGAGAAGTTGAAGTACGAAATGCGCGAATCCAGACCCTTACCAACCGGAGTACCCGAGCTCTTCAGCTGAGAACGCACGGCGTTAGCCTGCTTCTCACCCTGAATCTTCACGTTCTTGAACTGGTCATTGGTCGGCCCCTGGCCGGGCTTCAACCAAGTATTCGGGGAAACGTCACCAGCATTAGCATTCGCAAACGCCGCCACGAAACCATCGCCACTACCGGGAACATTGCGGTCAACACCGTGATCCTGAGTCTCCAGCAGGTACTCCGCATACCCCTTGTTATCGCTCGAAATCAGAGTATTCTTCGAGGTCAAAGACGTCGGGTGAATCGCGTACCAGTTCAGCACCGCACGAGTCTTGCCGTTACGCTCCAAACGCAGAGTCATATTGGTCGGATCGGTACCGCCAGGCAACTTGGAACGAAGCTCAGGAGAATCCAGATTAAACGCCTCACGGGAACGGTTAGCACCAACACCGGTCAGCTTCGAAGAAGAAATCGTCAGGTTACCAGGAGCCAAATCCTTGGTTGCCTGGCGGATTGCCTTCAGCGAACCGTCCACCTGGGCGTTGAAGGTGTCCTGATGGAAACCCAGAGTCGTAATGTTGTACAGACTCTGGTGCGTAATACCACCCGGAGTTGCGTGAGTGTGAGTCGCGGTAATCATAATGTTCGACTCGTCATACGCGGAGCCAAACTCTGCACGGATGCGCTTCACCAGTTCATCACGCAACGACTGCCAACTGGTCAGCGTATCAAGCACAACGATGAGGTTGCGCTTACCCGAGGCGCGGTCCACCGCAATGAAAGCACGTGCGTACTGACGAGTATGCACACCGCTACCCTTCTGGGAAGAGTCGCCGTAGCCCATGAAGCCGACTTCACCGGGCTCGCCGGTAATATCCGCCGCACCCGCACCTACCAGGTAGGGGGTAGCGCTAGCGCTCTGAGAAGCAGGGGCTGCGGTTGCAACCTGACCGGCGGGAAGAATTGCGGACGCCGCAATAAGGCATGCTGCACCAATGCGAGCAAGAGAGTGGGTGGGTGCCTTAAAACGCGAAAAAACAGAGGAGCGCTTTTGCTCCCCTGCAGACAAGGAGGAATTCTGTTCAGACATCTGAGGTCGAGATGCTCCGGAAGACAGTCGGGTACCCTGATTCGTCACCCGTCCGGAAGAGAATGGAGTGATATGCATGCTTTCAAGAATAGAACCTAGTCAAAGGGCTTTCCAAGTTGAATTAGCATTATTTAAATATAGAATATTTATTCTTTATATAACCCAAAGAAAAACGAGCAAGTATTCTATATATGGCATTATTAGGGCGAATTACAAGGGGTCTCACAATATTTGACCGCCATCTAATTTCTTGCCCATTCAAGAAATTTTCCCAGTTTGAAAAATCATGCACTCCAATAATTTTTTCATAAATAAATCCGTCCACTAGGCAAAAAATATGCAACCTTCCCCTGAAGGATAAAGAATATTAAAGTACCGGTTAAAAGAAAGTCGCCTCTCCCCCACCTATTCGTTAAACAACAAAGAACGCGGATACCCGAGACAAACTCGAATATCCGCGTTCTTTATCAAGGACCAAGCCGGGTCTCTAAACCTCCAACCTGCCCCTCACGGCAGAAGCCTTAGTCCAGACCACGACCGTACTCATCCAGCGAAACAGCCATAAAGCCGCCGTTGCCGTAAGTGTACACCTCGTTATCCATCTGGAATGCGCTCGGGTAACCACCGAAAGTGTCCAGAGCCTGCATACGCTCCGCGGTAGCCTGAGCGCTGGGCTCAACCTCAATATCGTTGTAACGTGCCAGACCGGTACCGGCGGGAACCAGCTTACCGATGATCACGTTCTCCTTCAGGCCGAGCAGCGGGTCAGTCTTCGCCTCCATAGCAGCCTGAGTCAGGACGCGGGTGGTCTCCTGGAAGGAG
This sequence comes from uncultured Rothia sp., assembly GCF_963507905.1. Taxonomy (GTDB): domain Bacteria; phylum Actinomycetota; class Actinomycetes; order Actinomycetales; family Micrococcaceae; genus Rothia. The sequence goes on from NZ_CAUOUU010000003.1 coordinate 169,139, forward strand.
GCCGCCGACAGCCAGGACTCGGTAGCCAGCGAAGCCTTGGTAATACCCATCATTTCCGGACGGCCAGCTGCGGGCTTCTTACCCTCAACCAGTGCCTTGCGGTTAGCAGTCTGGAAAGCAATGTTATCAACCAGCTCACCAGGCAGCAGATCGGTATCGCCGGACTCAATCACGGTCACGCGACGCAGCATCTGGCGAACAATAACCTCAACATGCTTGTCGTGGATTTCCACACCCTGCGACTTGTACACGCCCTGAACCTCGCTCACCAGGTGCTTCTGAGCCTCACGAGGACCACGAATACGCAGAACCTCCTTCGGATCAACAGAACCGGTAGCCAGCTGATCGCCAACCTGAACGTGATCGCCGTTCTGCAGCTTAGAAGCTGCACGACGCAGAACAGTGTAGGACTGGGGCTCGGAACCATCGTCCGGGGTCACCACAATCTTGTAGGACTTCTCGGTATCCTCAATGGTCACGCGACCGGACACCTCAGAAATCGGGGCAACACCCTTGGGGGTACGAGCCTCGAACAGCTCCTGAATACGGGGCAGACCCTGAGTAATATCGTCAGCCGAAGCCACACCACCGGTGTGGAAGGTACGCATGGTCAGCTGGGTACCGGGCTCACCAATCGACTGAGCCGCAATAATACCAACAGCCTCACCAATGTCCACCAGCACATTCGAAGCCATCGAACGGCCGTAGCACAGTGCACACACACCAATAGCGGACTCACAGGTCAGAACCGAACGGACGCGAACATCCTTCACGCCTGCCTTGAAGAGCTTCTCAATGAGCTCATCAGAGACATCGGAACCAGCAGCAGCCAGAACGTTGCCAGCCTCGTCCTTCACGTCAACCGCAAGGGTACGACCGTGAATCGAAGTCTCGACATCCTGGTGCAGACCGCCATCCTCATCAATCAGAGGCAGAACCAGACCGCGGCGAGTGCCACAGTCGTGCTCGCGAACGATAACGTCCTGCGAAACGTCCACCAGACGACGAGTCAGGTAACCCGAGTTAGCGGTACGCAGTGCGGTATCCGCCAGACCCTTACGTGCACCGTGGGTCGCGATGAAGTACTCCAGAACCGACAGGCCCTCACGGTACGAGGACTTAATCGGGCGAGGCATAATCTCACCCTTCGGGTTCGACACCAGACCGCGGATACCCGCAATCTGACGGACCTGCATCCAGTTACCACGTGCACCGGAGGTCACCATACGGTAAATGGTGTTCAGACCACCGTGAGAGCTCAGGTTCTCACGCATAGCCTCAGCAACCACGTCGGTAGCCTCAGTCCAAACCTTAATCAGCTCCTGACGACGCTCTTCGTCATCGATGGTACCGATCTCGAAGTCGTCCTGAATTGCAGCAGCCTGCTTCTCGTAGCGCTCCATAATTGCCGGCTTCTCAGCGGGAGTAGCAATATCGGAAACAGCCACGGTCACGCCCGAACGAGAAGCCCAGTAGAAACCGGAGTTCTTCAGGTTATCCAGAGCACGAGCCACAACATCCATCGGGTAACGCTCAGCCAGATCGTTAATCAGGCTACCCAGGCCCTTCTTATCTGCCACGCCGGAGAACCAGGGGTAATCCTTCGGCAGAGCCTGGTTGAACAGAACCTGACCAACGGTGCAGTCCAGCAGGACAGGGTCGCCAGGCTTGTAACCCTCGGGAGCTTCCCAGCCCTCAGGAGCAACAAACTGGTCACCATCAAGGCGAATCTTCACCTTGGTGTACAGCTCAATCTCGTGACGATCCATCGCCATCAGAGCCTCAGACACCGAGGAGAATGCGTGACCCTCGTTCTTCTGACCATCGCGAGGAGTAGTCAGGTGGTACAGACCAATGATCATATCCTGCGAAGGAACAGCCACAGGGCGGCCATCCGACGGCTTCAGGATGTTGTTCGAGGACAGCATGAGGATACGAGCCTCAGCCTGAGCCTCGGGAGACAGCGGCAGGTGAACTGCCATCTGGTCACCATCGAAGTCAGCGTTGAACGCGGAGCAAACCAGCGGGTGCAGCTGAATAGCCTTACCCTCAACCAGCTTCGGCTCAAACGCCTGAATACCGAGGCGGTGCAGAGTAGGTGCACGGTTCAGCAGAACCGGGTGCTCAGCAATGACCTCTTCCAGAACGTCCCAAACCTGCGGGCGGAAACGCTCAACCATACGCTTAGCGCTCTTAATGTTCTGAGCGTGGCTCAGCTCCACCAGACGCTTCATAACGAAGGGCTTGAACAGCTCCAGAGCCATCTGCTTGGGCAGACCACACTGGTGCATCTGCAGCTGGGGACCAACCACAATCACGGAACGACCCGAGTAGTCAACACGCTTACCCAGCAGGTTCTGACGGAAACGACCCTGCTTACCCTTCAGCATGTCAGACAGAGACTTCAGGGGGCGGTTACCGGGGCCAGTCACCGGGCGACCGCGACGACCGTTATCGAACAGCGAGTCCACAGCTTCCTGCAGCATACGCTTCTCGTTGTTCACGATAATCTCCGGAGCACCCAGCTCCAGCAGACGCTTCAAACGGTTGTTACGGTTAATCACACGACGGTACAGGTCGTTCAGGTCGGAGGTCGCGAAACGGCCACCGTCCAGCTGAACCATCGGACGCAGTTCCGGCGGAATAACCGGAACGACATCCAGGACCATACCCAGCGGAGAGTTGTTAGTGGTCAGGAAGGCGTTAACAACCTTCAGACGCTTCAGGGCGCGGGTCTTCTTCTGACCCTTACCGGTCTGAATAATCTCCTTGAGAGCCTCAGCCTCAGCCTCCAGGTCGAAGGACTCCAGACGCTTCTTAATGGCCTCTGCGCCCATCGCGCCCTCAAAGTACAGGCCGTACTTATCAATCATGGAACGGTACAGAGCCTCATCACCCTCAAGGTCAGCGACCTTCAGGTTCTTGAAGCGATCCCACACACGATCCAGGTGCTCAGCCTCGCGCTCGTAGCGCTTACGCACCGACGCGAGCTGACGCTCAGCGTTATCGCGCAGCTTACGCTTCTCAGCAGCCTTGCCGCCCTCTGCCTCAATACGAGCCAGCTCAGCCTCAACCTCACGGCTGATAGCGTTCACATCAGCGTTCAGAGCGGCCTCAAGATCCTGCTTCTCACGGTCGTGAGCAGCCTGCAGCATCGGCAGATCCTCGTGACGAGCCTCCTCGTCAACCTTAGTGATCATGTACGCAGCGAAGTAAATGACCTTCTCCAGGTCCTTCGGAGCCAGATCCAGCAGGTAACCCAGGCGGGAAGGAACACCCTTGAAGTACCAAATGTGAGTCACGGGAGCAGCCAGCTCAATGTGGCCCATGCGCTCGCGACGAACCTTGGAGCGGGTCACCTCAACGCCACAGCGCTCACACACGATGCCCTTGAAGCGCACGCGCTTGTACTTACCGCAGTAGCACTCCCAGTCCTTGGTGGGGCCGAAGATACGCTCGTCGAAGAGGCCGTCCTTCTCGGGCTTCAGGGTACGGTAGTTGATGGTCTCGGGCTTCTTAACCTCACCAAAGGACCAGCGACGGATGTCGTCGGCGGTGGCGAGGCCAATTCGCATCAAACCAAGCGAAGATTCGTTGGACATATCGGTCCTAATCTCTTTCTGTAAGTTTCTGAAGACTTGGGTTAGCGGGCGGGAACCCCACAACGCACGCGAGCGCATGCGGGGTTCCCCACCCTAGAAGGAGGCGGTGCTTATGCCTCGTCGACGGAGCTAGGCTCGTCGTGGGTCAGGCTCACGCCCATATCTTCTGCTGCCCGGAAGCCTTCTTCCTCCGAGTCGCTCATCTCGATAATCTTGCCGTCAGTGGAGAGCACCTCGACGTTCAGGCACAGAGACTGCATTTCCTTGATAAGAACCTTGAAGGATTCGGGGATACCCGGCTCAGGGATGTTCTCGCCCTTCACGATAGCCTCGTAAACCTTCACACGGCCCGCCACGTCATCGGACTTGACGGTCAGGATTTCCTGCAGGGTGTATGCGGCGCCGTATGCTTCCAGCGCCCACACTTCCATCTCACCGAAGCGCTGGCCACCGAACTGCGCCTTACCGCCCAGGGGCTGCTGGGTAATCATCGAGTACGGACCGGTGGAACGAGCGTGAATCTTGTCATCCACCAGGTGGTGCAGCTTCAGGATGTACTGGTAACCAACCGAAATCGGGTCCGGGAACGGCTCACCGGAACGGCCGTCAATCAGACGTGCCTTACCGGAACGGTTAATCAGGCGGTCACCATCGCGGTTCGGGTTCGAGTGGTCCATGAGGTCGAACAGCTCGTCCTCGTGGGCACCGTCGAACACCGGGGTTGCCAGGCGGGTCGGGCCGGATTCCTTCGGGAAGTTCGGCATGTGCTTGAGCCACTCGGGCTCGCCTTCAATCTTCCAACCCTGCTTAGCCAGCCAACCGGTGTGGACTTCCAGAACCTGACCAATGTTCATACGACCGGGCACGCCCAGCGGGTTCAGGATAACGTCCACGGGGGTACCGTCTTCCAGGAAGGGCATATCCTCAATCGGCAGAATCTTGGAAATAACACCCTTGTTACCGTGGCGGCCTGCAAGCTTGTCGCCGTCGGTAATCTTACGCTTCTGAGCCACGTACACGCGGACCAGCTGGTTCACGCCCGGGGGCAGATCGTCCTCATCGTTGTTCTCGCGGTCGAAGATGCGGATACCGATGACGGTACCGGACTCGCCGTGAGGAACCTTCAGGGAGGTGTCGCGAACCTCGCGGGACTTCTCACCGAAGATTGCGCGCAGCAGGCGCTCCTCGGGGGTCAGCTCGGTCTCACCCTTGGGGGTGACCTTACCGACGAGGATGTCGCCAGCCTCAACCTCGGCACCGATGTGGATGATGCCGCGCTCGTCCAGAGCCGAGAGAACATCCTCGGACACGTTCGGAATATCGCGGGTAATCTCCTCGGGACCCAGCTTGGTGTCGCGGGCGTCAATCTCGTGCTCCTCAATGTGGATCGAGGTCAGCACGTCCTCAGAAACCATGCGCTGGGAGAGGATGATCGCATCCTCGTAGTTCAGGCCTTCCCACGGCATGTACGCCACGAGCAGGTTCTTACCCAGTGCCAGCTCGCCGCCGTCGGTGGAGGGGCCGTCAGCGATAACGTCGCGGTATTCGACGCGCTGGCCTTCCTTCACCACAACGCGCTGGTTGTAGCAGTTACCCGGGTTCGAGCGGGAGAACTTCATGATCGGGTAGGTGGAGACAGAGCCGTCGTCGTTACGGACGATAACGGTCTTAGCGTCCACGGAGGAAACCACACCGGGCTTCTTCGCGAGCACGGAGTCACCGGAGTCCAGTGCTGCGTACTTCTCCATACCGGTACCAACCACGGGAGCCTCAGACTCCAGCAGGGGCACAGCCTGACGCTGCATGTTAGCACCCATCAGTGCTCGGTTAGCGTCGTCGTGCTCCAGGTAAGGAATCAGGGCGGTAGCCACGGACACCATCTGGCGCGGGGAGACGTCCATGTACTGAACGGCACCGGGAGCAACCAGAACAGCTTCACCAGAACCATCGCCCGCACGGCAGAGAACCTCGTTCTCAGCGAAGGTGCGGTCCGGGTTCAGCGGCGCGTTTGCCTGCGCGATAACAACAGACTTCTCGTCGTCAGCGGTCAGGTAGCGGACCTCATCGGTCACGCGGCCGTCAGTCACCACGCGGTAGGGGGTCTCGATGAAACCGAAGGAGTTGATGCGACCGTAGGTTGCCAGCGAACCAATCAGACCAATGTTCGGGCCTTCAGGGGTTTCAATGGGGCACATACGACCGTAGTGCGAGGGGTGGACGTCTCGAACTTCCATGCCTGCACGGTCACGGGACAGACCGCCCGGGCCCAGTGCGGACAGACGACGCTTGTGGGTCAGACCTGCCAGCGGGTTGTTCTGGTCCATGAACTGGGACAGCTGAGAAGTACCGAAGAACTCCTTGATAGCTGCCACAACGGGGCGGATGTTCACCAGGGACTGCGGAGTGATAGCGTCCACGTCCTGGGTGGTCATGCGCTCGCGAACCACGCGCTCCATACGGGACAGACCGGTACGGATCTGGTTCTCAATCAGCTCGCCCACGGTGCGGATACGACGGTTACCGAAGTGGTCGATGTCGTCGATATCGATCTTGAGGGAGATTTCCTCGCCGTCACGGACGCCGGGGATGCTGGTCTCGCCTGCGTGCAGAGCGCAGAGGTAACGAATCATCTGAGCGATGTCGTCCTGGCTCAGAACGGAAGCCTCGGGGGAATCCATGGGAACGTCCACACCGAGCTTACGGTTCAGCTTGTAACGACCAACCTTCGCCAGGTCGTAGCGGCGCGGGGTGAAGTACATGTTGTCCAGCAGAGCCTGGGCAGCTTCAACCGTCGGGGGTTCGCCCGGACGCAACTTGCGGTAGATGTCCAGCAGAGCCTCGTCGCGATCCTTGACGGAGTCCTTCTCCAGGGTTGCGCGGATGGAGTCGTACTGACCGAACTCAGCCAGAATCTTGGACTCGGTCCAGCCCAGAGCCTTCAGCAGAACAGTCACGGACTGCTTACGCTTGCGGTCCAGACGCACGCCAACCTGGTCGCGCTTATCAATCTCAAGCTCGAACCATGCACCGCGGGAAGGAATCACGCGGGCAGAGTAAATGTCCTTATCGGAGGTACGGTCCGGAGCCTTCTCGAAGTAAGCACCGGGGGAACGCACCAGCTGAGAAACGACCACACGCTCAGTACCGTTAATAACGAAGGTACCGGCCTCGGTCATCAGGGGGAAGTCACCCATGAACAGGGTCTGCTGCTTGACCTCGCCGGTAGCGAGGTTCATGAATTCAGCCTTAATGTACAGCGGAGCCGAGTAGGTTGCGTCGCGGTCCTTGCACTCCTCAACAGAGTACTTGGGGTCAGCAAACTCAGGCTCAGAGAAGGAGAGCTGCATAGTCTCCTGGAAGTCACGAATCGGGGAGATTTCTTCAAAAATCTCAGCCAGACCGGACTGAGCGGGGACAGAAGTGTCACCAGCAGCCTGCGCCTTCTCCAGACGCTCCGCCCAGCGCTCGTTACCAACGAGGCGGTCGAAGCTATCGGTCTGGATAGCAAGCAGGTTGGGAACCTTCAGCGGTTCGTTAATCTTCGCGAATGAAATTCGGCGCGAGACGTTCTCTGCGCCGTTAGCGGCGTCATGGTTAGAGGTGCTCGAAGCGACCAAAATGGGGATCCTTCCACAGACATGTCTGTTAGCAATCAGCCTCCCGGCGACATTACCAGCGACACGACAACCTCAGCCCCCGAATAGAACGGTGCTCGAAGCTATAGAGTCGGACGGAAAAACGTCACCTTCAGCCCGTGCCCACCGCTATATGAAGGCACAAAGGTTAGGGAAAGCGTAAATACTAACGATACAGGAAGAAATCCCTTCTGTCTACCACACCCTCATCAGGAGTGCAAACCTGCCACAGCGTGCACCTAGCATTCCACCACATTCACAGCCAAACCACCCATGGACGTCTCCTTATAGCGGTGAGACATATCCAAACCGGTCTGACGCATCGTCTCAATCACCTGATCCAACGACACACGGTGCGTACCATCACCACGCAACGCCATACGAGCCGCCGTCACAGCATTCGACGCAGCCATCGCATTACGCTCAATACACGGAATCTGCACCAAACCACCCACCGGGTCACACGTCAGACCCAGGTTGTGCTCCATCGCAATCTCAGCAGCATTCTCAACCTGCTCCGGGGTACCGCCCATCACCTGCGCCAAACCGGCAGCAGCCATCGAGGAGGCGCTACCCACCTCGCCCTGGCAACCCACCTCAGCACCAGAAATCGACGCACGCTTCTTATACAGCACACCCACAGCAGAAGACGCCAAGAAGAAATCAACAACAGCCTGATCACGAGCAGCCTGACCGCAATGGCGAATACCCTGCGTGTAATTCATCGCGTAATGCAGCACCGCCGGAATAATACCCGCAGCACCATTCGTCGGAGCAGTCACCACGCGACCACCAAAAGCATTCTCCTCATTGACCGCCAAAGCAATCAGGTTCACCCAGTCAATAGCGAACTCAGGAGACTTCGAAGGATCCTCCACCATCAAATCGCGGTGCCACGCACCCGCACGGCAACGCACCTTCAGCGGACCAGGCAAATAACCCACACGCGCCAACGAAGAACCAATGCATTCCTTCATCACACGGTAGATATGCAGGATGCCGTCACGGACCTCCTGCTCAGAACGCAGAGAACACTCATTCGCCATCTTCAACTGCGCAATCGACAGGCCAGACTCATTCGCCATCTCCAATAGCTCAGCAGCCGAACCAAACGGATACGGAGGGTTCATCAGCGACGCACCACCGGTCGCCTCCTCATCACCCTCGACAATGAAGCCACCACCAATCGAATAGTAGGTACGCTCCAGCAGCAGCTGCTCACCCGCAAACGCCGCAATCTTCATACCGTTCGTATGGCGCGGAAGAACCGTCAGAGGGCGCAGAGTCATATCCAGCTCACGGTAATTCACCACCGGGCCGTACACCTTCTGCTCCTCACCACCTGGAGCAGTCACGCCATACGCAGAGGACGGGTAACCCGCCAACGGCAAAGTACCATCCACGCTATTGCGCTCAATCATCGCCTCAGACTCAGCGATATTGATAGTCTCCGGAACGAAACCGCACAGACCCTTCAACGCAGCACTCATCGTGCCGTGACCAGCACCCGTAGCCGCCAACGAACCATACAGGTCAATATGCACGCCCGTCACGCGGTCCAGCAGACCCTCATCAATCAACTCCGCCACAAAACGGTTCGAAGCACGCATCGGCCCCACCGTATGCGAACTCGAAGGACCCACACCAATGCTGAACATCTCAAAAACACTGATGTCATACGGCAGAGCCTCTGCCTTCTTCTGGGCGCTACTGGGTGCGCTCTGGTTAATAGCCACGTTCTGTCCTTCGAAATAGTCGTCTGTGCGCCGCACCAAAAGACATGCGCCCCTCCGCGGAGGAACCACACATCAATCTGCGGTCTATACGTGCGGACAATCACCCTTGACTGGCCGCTCTAATCCTAACGCACTTCAGAACCATCACAAACTAAGGCTCAGAACACTTCCAGCACTCCCCCGCCGCTCAGCCCCGCATTACAGCGCAGAAAAGGCGCCGTGCCCACACGGGACACGACGCCTTTGCACTACAGATTATCTGCAGAAAAACTCTTACTTCTCACGCTTGTAGAACGGCAGAGCCACCACATCAAACGGAGCACGCTTACCGCGGATATCAACATCCACAGTAGAACCAACCTCAGAGAACTCACGGTTCACCAGCGCCATAGCAATCGGGAAGCCCAGAGTCGGGGAAGGAATACCGGAGGTAACCTCACCAATCTCATTACCCTCAGCATCCACCAGCTTAGAACCGGCACGAGCAGGACGCTTCGCCTGAGCCTTCAAACCAACCAGGATGCGCTTCGAATCGCTCTTAGCCAGCTCAGCCAGAGCCTCACGACCAACGAAGTTAGCAGCCTTCTTCTCCAGAGCAATCTCAACCAGACGGCCCAGACCGGACTCAAAGGGGGTGATGTCCAGACCCAGCTCGTGACCGTACAGCGGCATGCCAGCCTCAAGACGCAGGGAGTCACGAGAAGCCAGACCCGCAGGAATCATACCGAAAGGCTCACCAGCAGCAGCCAGCTTATCCCACAGCTCAACAGCCTTCTCATTCGGCACGAACAGCTCGAAGCCATCCTCACCGGTGTAACCGGTACGAGCCAGCAGAACATCAACACCAGCAACAGTCAGCGGAACCGAAGCGTAGTACTTCAGCTCACGCACAGCATCTTCATCAGAAACACCAGCAGCCAGCAGGATCTCCTCAGCACGGGGACCCTGAACAGCAACCAGAGAAGTCTGATCCGACTCATTCACGAACTCAACGTTGAAATCGCCCAGGCGCTCGCTCATTGCAGCGAAGTCAGTGTCAATGTTCGAAGCGTTCGGAACAACCATGAATTCCTCATCGCCCAGACGGTAAGTAATCAGGTCGTCAATCACGCCGCCCTTGTCGTTGACCAGGATCGAGTACTTTGCCTTACCAACCTTCAGGATGGACATGTTAGACACCAGAGCGTAATCCAGGAACGCACCCGCATCCGGGCCGGTCACGCGGAACTCACCCATGTGGGACAGGTCGAAAATACCGGCACGGGTACGGACAGCCTCGTGCTCAGCAACGTCATTAGCGTACTTCAGGGGCATATCCCAGCCACCAAAGTCGGTGAAAGAAGCGCCCAGCTTCTCGTGAACCGGGTACAGGGAGGTCTTCTTGGGGGACATTGGATTCTCCTCACGCACAGCTTTGTGCTGTTATCGTTCAATCGTCGTAGATTTAGTTCGCCCCCACAGACACGAGATACGCTGCGGAGGCATCCCCCGCCCGTCCCCAGAAACCTGAGGACGGACGGGGCAGGCAGACCGCTACAGCCTACCCAGGAGCGTTATAGGCTCCTTATGCTTCCAGGTCGAAAGCCTCCATCGGGGGGCATTCGCACACGAAGTTACGGTCACCACCAGCGCCATCAATGCGACCCACCGAAGTGAAGTACTTGTTAGCGCGCAGGCTCGGTACAGGGAAAGCTGCCTGGGTACGGCTGTAGGGGCGATCCCACTCATCAGCGCTCACCACATCAACGGTGTGCGGTGCGTTGCGCAGAACCGAATCCTCCACAGCGACCTTGCCCTCAGCCACCTCGATAATCTCGTCGTAGATGGTCTCCATTGCCTCAATGAAGCGGTCCAGCTCTTCCTTCGACTCAGACTCAGTCGGCTCAACCATCAGGGTGCCCGGAACCGGGAACGCCAGAGTCGGAGCGTGGAAGCCGAAGTCCATCAGACGCTTGCAGACGTCCTCAGCAGTCACGTGAGACTGATCAGTCAGCTGACGCAGGTCCAGGATGCACTCGTGAGCGACCAGACCGCCGGGGCCGGTGTACAGCACCGGGTACTTGTCGTTAAGCTTCTTCGCAATGTAGTTAGCGTTCAGAACCGCGTACTGCGAAGAGTCCTTCAGACCCTGAGCACCAGTCATCGCAATGTACATCCAGCTAATCGGCAGAACACCGGCAGAACCGAAGAACGCCTGAGAAATCGGCAGTGCAGCATCGTTGGGGAGCTTACCTTCAGCATCAGCGCGGTATGCGTCGCCGGGCAGGAACTTCGCCAAGTGCTCACGAACAGCCAGCGGGCCAACACCGGGGCCGCCACCACCGTGAGGAATGGAGAAGGTCTTGTGCAGGTTCAGGTGCGAAACGTCGCCGCCGAACTTACCGGGCTGAGCGAAGCCCATCTGAGCGTTCAGGTTCGCGCCATCCAGGTACACCTGGCCGCCAGCCTCGTGAACCAGCTGGCAAACCTCAGCAACCTGCTCCTCAAACACACCGTGAGTGGAAGGGTAGGTAATCATGATGCCGGCAACCTTGGGGCCGTACTTCTCAATCTTTGCCTTCAGGTCGTCAACATCAATCGAACCGTCAGCCGCAGTTGCCACACCGGCAACCTTCAGACCAGCCAGAGCAGCAGATGCCGCGTTGGTGCCGTGAGCAGACAGCGGAATCAGGACGGTATCGCGCTCGTGGTCACCGTTAGCCTCATGGAAGGAACGGATAGCGCGCAGACCAGCGTACTCACCGGTCGCACCCGAGTTCGGCTGCAGCGAGATAGCATCGTAACCGGTAATAGCAACCAGCCACTCGCTCAAATCCTTAATCAGCTCGTGCCAGCCCTCAGCCTGATTCTCCGGGACCAGCGGGTGGATGTTCGCGAACTCAGGCCAGGAGATGGGCTCCATCTCAGCGGCCGCGTTCAGCTTCATAGTGCACGAACCCAGCGGAATCATGGTGCGGTCAAGTGCCAGATCCTTGTCAGCGAGGTGACGCAGGTAGCGCATCATCTCGGTCTCGGAACGGTACTTGTGGAAAATCGGGTGCTGCATGTAGTCATCGGTACGCAGCAGCTCAGCGGGCAGATCGTACTGTGCATCTGCCTCACCCAGGGTGCCGCCCAGAGCCTCAACCAGGCCCTTGAGCAGCTCCTCACCGTGAGACTCACCCACGGAAATACCAACACGGTTCTCGTCGAAGCGGCGGATGTTCACGCCAGCTTCCAGAGCCTTCGCAACCAGCTCGTCGGCACGGCCAGCAGCCTCCACCACGACGGTATCGAAGAAAGTATCGTGAGTGATACCGTAGCCCGCAGCCTTCAGCGCGGTAGCAACACGAGCGGCGTTAGTGTGCAGGCGGTTCGCGATAGCGCGCAGACCCTCAGGACCGTGGTACATCGCGTAAGCGCCAGCAACAATCGCCAGCAGAGCCTGAGCAGTACAAATGTTGGAAGTAGCCTTCTCACGGCGGATGTGCTGCTCGCGAGTCTGCAGAGCCAGACGGTACGCAGGCTTACCAGCCGAATCCTTAGAAACACCCACCAGACGGCCAGGCATGGTACGCTCCATGCCCTTGTGAACAGCCATGTACGCAGCGTGGGGGCCACCGAAGAAGAAGGGCAGACCGAAACGCTGAGTGTTACCCACAGCGATATCAGCACCCAGCTCACCCGGAGACTTCAGCAGGGTCAGAGCCAACAGGTCAGCGACCACAGTGACCAGGGCGTTACGCTCCTTAGCGGCCTTAATCAGCGGCTCAATATCGCGAATATCGCCTTCATTGCCGGGGTACGCCAGGACGATACCGTACAGGTCGCCCTCGGGCAGACCCTCAGAGAAATCAGTAATGACGAAGGGAATGCCGAGCATCTCTGCACGGCCGCGAGTCACCGAAATAACCTGAGGCAGGCAACGGGAGTCAATAGCAAAGAAGCCGTTCTTCACCTTGCGGTTTGCACGGTACATCATGACAGCTGCTTCAGCCACTGCTGACGCCTCATCCAGCAGGGAGGAGTTTGCAATCTCCAGGCCGGTCAGCTCCATCACGGTGTTCTGGAAGTTCAGCAGAGCCTCCAGACGACCCTGAGAAATCTCAGCCTGGTACGGGGTGTAAGAAGTGTAGAAACCGGGGTTTTCCAGAATGTTACGGCGCAGAACTGCGGGAGTTACTGCATCGTAGTATCCGGCACCAATCATCTGGGCGAGAACCTTATTCTTCGCAGCATAGCCGGCGATCTTTGCCTGAGCCTCATGCTCCGACAGCGGAGCAGGCAACTGCAATTCGCCGTCAAGGCGAATCTGGGAGGGGACGACAGCGTCCATCAGCGCATCCAGGGAAGAGTATCCCAGGGTTTCGAGCATCTGCTCTGCGTCTGCGGAACGGGGGCCGAGATGACGATCAATAAAGGACATAGGATTCTCCTATTGGTCGGCGCAAACCGTAGAGGGGTCACGTCGCGCTATTGCGACGAGTCGAACACTTTAAAGTGTCCCACATCTCCACAAAGTTTCGCTAGCTTTACCAACATTCGACATGCCCAAACATCAAACTCTTCTGCCCCGCCAAAGCCCACCCCTGTCAGACGACAAAACAGCAAAAAAGCACAAAGTCCGGCTCGTTCCCTCCGAAGAGAAAACGAGCCGGACTCAGTCAAAGCAAACTTCGCATACATCCTGCAGAAGGATGTACTAGAAGAACCTACTTAGCGTGGTTGGGCTTGCCACCGTGCGGCACCAGGAATGCCGACAGGAAAGCCAGAGCCGCAGTCACAGCCAGCAGCATCAGACCGATGAAGTAGTTGTTCTCAGCCTGGTTGTAGGTTGCACCCATCACCAGCGGCGGGAAGAAACCACCCAGAGCGCCAGCAGCAGCAACCACACCGGACACCGCACCAACGTTCTTCGGATCAGCCGCACGAGCCACCCAGCCGAAGACCGAGCCGTGGCCCAGACCCAGAAGAGCAGCCATCAGGATGAAAACAGCACCATACACGTGCTCAGCATCAGGCTGGAACGCGGTAATAACTGCCAGGATCACCACACCACCCAGGGAGATGAGGGTGATAATCTTCGGACCGAACTTATCAGCCAGCACACCACCGAAGGGACGAGCAATCACAGCAGCAACCGCAAAGCCAGCCGCACGCATACCAGCGTCGTTAGCGTTGAAGTTGTAGATGTTGCTCAGGTAAGTAGGCAGGTAGTTCGAGAATGCCACGAACGCACCGAACACAACAGCGTAGAGGAAGCACAGCTGCCAAGTGGTCTTCACCTTGAATGCCTGAACAATCTTCGGCATCAGCGGAGTAACCTCACGGCCGATGGTTGCCGGGGAATCCTTCAAGAAGAAGAAAGAGATAGCAGCGGTTACAGCACAGATAACAGCAATCAGAACGTGAGTCTGGAAGTAACCAATACCCTGCACCAGGCGGGGGGTAGCGAATGCAGAAATTGCAGTACCCACCATGCCGGCACCGAACACACCGGTCGCAAAACCCTTCTTGGAAGCGTCATACCATGCGGAACTGAAGGGAATACCCACAGCGAACACGGTACCCGCAATACCCAGGAAGAACGCCACAACAAGCAGCATGGGCAGCGAGTTCATCTGACCAGCAACACCAACCAGGAAGACCAGGGGTGCGCTAATCGCCAGAACAGCGGTGAACATAATACGACCACCGTAGCGGTCAGTCAGACCACCAACGGGAATACGGCCGATAGCGCCGATGAAAATCGGCATAGCAACCAGAAGGCTGGTCATACCAGCGTCCAGGTGCATCTGCTTTGCGTACATCTTGGCCAGCGGGCCAACAACGGTCCACGCCCAGAAACCAATGGTCGAGGCGAAGGTTGCAAGCAGAACGTTACGGAGCTGACCATTCTTCAGGTCGTAGCTCGGTGCAGCAGGGGTGCTCATATTTCCTCTTTTGCAATATGGATATGTGTATTAGCGGTCGGCGCGCTCACGCGGGAGAGTACCAACCGGATCCCAACCTCGACGTGCACCAACACGCTGGCCGCCACGAGAGCGGTACACGGTGTAGGGGCGGAAGAGGTAGTGCAGAGGCACAGTCAGTGCATGCACCAGGCGGGTAAACGGCCAAATGATGAACAGAACCATAGCCACCACGATGTGAATCTTGAAAGCCACAGGAATATTCACCATCAGAGCCACCTCAGGGTGGAAGTAGAACAGCGAACGGAACCACACAGAAATGGTCTCACGGTAGTTGAAGTGAACCTCGTGACCATTCACCGGAGGCAAACCACCCGAGGGGTTCACTGCCGAAATTAGAGTAGCCGCAGTACCGGCGAGAATCACCAGAACCAAAACGACATACATGAAAACGTCATTACGAGTGGTAGCCGAACGCACACGAGAGTTCGAAACACGGCGACCAATCAGAACAAACATACCAACAATGGTTGCGACCGCAGCAACAGAACCGCCAGCCAGCGCCACAATGTGGTAAGTGTCCTCCGAAATGACCAGGTCGGTGAATGCCTTAGGCACCAGCAGACCACCAACGTGGCCAAGGAAAACGGCCGCAAGACCGTAATGGAACAGGGGCGAAGCGATGCGCAACAGCTTCGATTCATAGACCTGGGACGAGCGGGTAGTCCATCCGAACTGGTCAGTACGGTAACGCCAAATGGTGCCACCAATCAGAATGACCAGTGCAACATAGGGCAGAACGCCCCACAGCAGGATGTCAACAATACCCGGATCGGCTACAGCCTGTGCAGCATGTCCTGCGTTCTCAGAAGCAAGTACGTACACGTGTTGTCTCCTCACAAGGGATAAAACTAGTTAGAACGAGCCGAAGCCTGCTGGAGCAGCTGATGATCAGCGTAGCCATTCAGGCCAACAGTCTCGACGGGAGGGCCGTAGCCAGCCATCTTCTGGACCTCCTCCTGAGTCTGCGGAGAGACGCCAGGAAGGGTATCGCAGATGCTCTGCAACAACCCGTAGTGGGGCAGATTTCCGTCCTTCATGGACAGACGAAGAAGCTCAAGGGACGGACGGTACGCCTGCAAAGCGGAACGTCCCTTACGGCGATCCACCAACGCACAGAACTCCAGCACCAGCGGCAGGTAGTCCGGAAGCTCACCATTCAAAACGGTCAACATACCGGAGTCGCGGTACATCTGCTTAAAACGCAGGAGCGTCTCACCACGGCGGCGGGTATCACCATCGGTCCAGTAGGACAGATGCAGAGAATGACGACGTGAAAGGTCGTACTCCTGCACGTACTCGGACTGCACATCCTCCAGGTCCTTAGAAGTCAGCCACTGCTGAACCGCATCAACGGCAGCAATGAAAGCCTCATCCTGGGTGGAAGCGGTAATCTCCACCAGTTCAGGCAGAACCTTCAGAGTCTCCTCATCGGGGTAGCCCAGGAGCATACCGCTCACCTGGTAAATCACCGAGTCCTTATCCTCGCCGGGACCGTAATCGATATCAAACGGGTTCTCCGGCTGAGCCGGCTCCGAGACAGTAGCCTCGGAACCGGCCTTGCCCATGAGCTTGGAAAAGAATCCAGCCACTTATTACTTCTTTCCGGTGGTATTCGGGAAGAGGCCGTCAGGACGGGAAGAACCGTCCCAGCTGAACAAGCTGACCTTGTTGTTAGCCTCGTAGACACCGGTGGACACGGGGGTCGGGCGACCCTCCATGTCGTTGAACGCATCGCCGTACATGCCGGGTCCGCCATCCACGCTCAGGGAGCAGCCCATTTCCTCAAGGTTGTGGGCGTCCTCCATGTGAGCCTTCGGAATGACGTAACGCTCGTTGTACTTAGCGATAGCCATCAGGCGGTACATCTCGTACACCTGCTGACCGGTCATGCCAACTGCCTGAGCGATCTCCTCGTTGCCTTCGCCACCGAGGTTGATGTCACGCATGTACGAACGCATCGCAGCCAGGCGGCGCAGAACGTTAGTAACAACCTCAGTGTCGCCAGCGGTGAACAGCTCAGCCAGGTACTCAACCGGAATACGGAGAGACTCAATAGCGCCGAACAGGTTGTTGCTGTTCTCTGCGTCGTGGCCCTGCTCCTTGAGCAGGTCAACGATCGGCGACAGCGGCGGCACGTACCAAACCATGGGCATGGTGCGGTACTCGGGGTGCAGGGGCAGAGCCACCTTCCACTCCTTCGCCAGCTTGTACACGGGCGACTTCTGAGCTGCAGTAATCCACGCATCGGGGATGTCGTTCTTACGAGCCTGCTCAATCACAGCCGGATCCGAAGGATCAAGCATCAGCGACAGCTGAGCCTCGTAGAGATCCTTCTCGTCCTCAACCGAAGCAGCCTCAGTCACGCGGTCTGCATCGTAGAGGAAGATGCCGATGTAGCGCATACGACCAACACAGGTCTCAGCACACACGGTCGGAATACCAGCCTCAATACGGGGGTAGCAGAAGGTACACTTCTCAGCCTTACCCGTCTTGTGGTTGAAGTACACCTTCTTGTAGGGGCAACCGGTGATGCACTGACGCCAACCGCGGCAACGGTCCTGGTCAACCAGAACGATGCCGTCCTCAGCACGCTTGTAGATAGCGCCGGAGGGGCAAGAAGCCATGCAGGAGGGGTTCAGGCAGTGCTCACAAATACGAGGCAGGTAGAACATGAAGGTCTGCTCGAACTCGAACTTAATCTTGTCCTCAGCCTTCTTGCGAACCTTCTCAACCAGCGGGTCCAGGTGACCGTACTCGGTCGCACCAGCCAGGTTGTCGTCCCAGTTCATACCCCACTCGACCTTGGTGTCCTCACCGGTGATGAGGGATACCGGCTTAGCAGCCGGGAAGTCATCACCCAGAGGAGCACTGGTCAGGTTCTGGTAATCGTAGGTCCAGGGCTCGTAGTAGTCGTTCAGCTCGGGCTGAATCGGGGAAGCGAAAATCGTGAAGAGCTTCTGGAAGCGGTTACCGCTCTTGAGCTCCAGACGACCGCGCTTATTCAGCACCCAGCCGCCCTTCCACTTCTCCTGATCCTCGTAACGGCGGGGGTAACCCTGACCGGGACGAGTCTCAACGTTGTTGAACCAGACGTACTCGGTACCGGCTCGGTTCGTCCATGCCTGCTTACAGGTCACGGAGCAGGTGTGGCAGCCGATGCACTTATCGAGCGCCATCACCATAGCAACTTGTGCCATAACGCGCATTAGAAAGTTACCTCCTGGGACTTACGGCGACGGATGTACGAGACGATGTCTCGCTGGTTACCGGTCGGTCCGAGATAGTTGAAGGCGAACGCCTGGTGAGCGTAGCCACCAATCATGTGGGTGGGCTTCAGAAGAATACGGGTCACCGAGTTGTGAATACCACCGCGCTTACCGGTGACTTCAGACTTCGGGCTAACCATACGCTCCTGAGCGTGGTAGACGAAGCAGACGCCCTCGGGCATACGGTGAGAAACAACCGCACGACCAACGAAGACACCATTGGTGTTCACACACTCAATCCACTCGCCATCCTTGACGCCAATCTTGTCAGCGTCCTGCGGGCTCATCCATGCAGTCGGGCCACCACGGAACATGCTCAGCATGTAGTGGTTGTCGAAGTACTGCGAGTGAATTGCCCACTTGTTGTGCGGGGTCAGGTAGCGAACAGCAACCGAAACACCATCGGTAGTACCGAGCTCGGGCTCGTTGTACAGACCGGTCATGTCCAGCGGCGGACGGTAAATCGGCAGAGCCTCGCCCATTTCGTGCATCCAGTCGTGGTCGAGGAAGAAGTGCATACGGCCGGTCAGGGTGTGGAACGGCTTCTTCTTCTCGATGTTGACGGTGAACGGAGCGTAGCGGCGACCGCCGGTCTCCGAACCGGACCACTCGGGGGAGGTCATCACGGGCTGCGGTGCAGACTGGGTCATGGGGAAGGTGATACGACGTTCCTCGTTACCTTCTGCCAGGTCCATCAGGTGCAGACCGGTCTGCTTCTCGAGCTCCTTGAAGCCCTTGATAGCAACCTCACCGTTAGAAGTACCCGAAATCATCATGATGGATTCGGCAATCTTCACGTCGGTGTCCAGTGCAGGACGGCCTGCGCCCTTACCGGAGTCCATCACACCGAATTCCTTAGCCATCTTCGCGACTTCGTCCTTCAGGTCATAAGTGATGAACTTGGTGGTTGCACCGAGCTTGTCGAACAGCGGGCCAACGGTGGTGTACATGTCGTACAGTGCGCCGTAGTCGCGCTCGACGGTGACGAAGTTCGGCATGTTCTTGCCGGGTACACCCTCCATACCGGGGGTGTTCTTCCAGTCGGGTGCGTGACCGCCGGGCTGAGCAATCTGGCCGGGGGTGTCGTGCAGCAGCGGGACCGAAACGATGTCCTTACGGACGCCGAGGTGCTTCTTAGCCAGGCGAGTGAACTCGTACGCCAAAGCCTTGAAGGTCTCGTGGTCGGTCTTTGCCTCCCACGGCGGGTCAATTGCCGGGGAGAACGCGTGCAGGAACGGGTGCATATCGGTCGAGGAGATATCGTGCTTCTCGTACCAGGTTGCAGTCGGCAGAACGATGTCAGACAGCAGGGTGGTGGAGGTCATACGGAAGTCCGAGGTGACCAGCAGATCCAGCTTGCCCTGAGGTGCGTCGTCAACCCACTTCACTTCGTTCGGAAGCTTCTCCGAATCGGAGCCCTGGACGTTGTCCATGCTGCCGACCAGGTGCTTCAGGAAGTAGCTCTCACCCTTAGCGGAGGAACCGAACAGGTTCGAACGCCACAGGGTCAGGGTACGAGGCCAGTTGACGGGGTTGTCAACGTCCTCAACGGAGAACTCCAGATCACCGGAGTTCAGGCGCTTTGCAATGTAGTCCGCGTTCGAGGAAGCCTCGCCGCGTGCCACAGCCTGCTCTGCCTTGTCTGCCAGGTCCAGCGAGTTCTCGGGGAACTGCGGGTAGAACGGCATCCAGCCCATACGGGTAGAACGTGCCACAACGTCAGCAGTGTGAACGTCGCGCAACTCGCCCTTAGCCAGCGGGGACTGCAGGTAGTCGGTGGAGTATGCATCCTGACGGAACTGGTCAGTGTGCATGTACCAGAAGCCGGTACCGATCATGTGACGCGGCGGGCGGCTCCAGTCCAGAGCGTTCGCAATGTTGGTCAGACCGGTCAGCGGACGTGCCTTCTCCTGGCCCACGTAGTGAGCCCAACCGCCACCGTTACGACCCTGGCAACCGGTCAGGTTCAGCAGGGCGAGGATAGCGCGGTAGGTGGTGTCAGCGTGGTACCACTGGCAGATACCCGCACCGAAGATGACCATGGAGCGACCGCCGGAGTCCAGGGCGCTCTTGGCGAACTCGCGGGCAACGCGGATAACAGCCTCAGCGGGGACCGAAGTAATCTGCTCCTGCCATGCAGGGGTGTTCTGAACGTTCCAGTCCTCGTAGTCCTTAGCCCAGGTACCGGGCAGGCCCTCACGGCCCACACCGTACTGTGCCAGCATGATGTCGAAGACGGTGGTGACTTCGTGGCCTTCAACGTAGGCTACGGGCACACCGCGGGTAATGACGTCGCCGTGACCCTTCGGGTTGTCGAAGGTCGGCATCTTGATTTCTGCAGCTGCAGTCTGACCCTGGGGCAGGTCGCGGATCGACAGAATCGGCTTACGACCCTGCAGGTCCAGGTTCCACTTGCCCTGGTCTTCCTGAGCGTAACGGTGACCCATGGTGCCGTTGGGTACGAAGACCTCACCGGTCTCACGGTCCATCAGGACGGGCTTGAAGTCAGCGTTCGGCTGCTCAGCCTCACCAGCAAGCTTAGCTGCGGTCAGGAACTTGGAGGGGACCTTAACGCCGTCTTCACGGGTTTCCAGGGTGACCAGGAAGGGAAGGTCGGTGTAGGTCAGGGAGAAGTCCTCGAAGAACTCGACACGCTGGTCGACGTAGTTCTCCTTGAGGATGACGTGGCCCATCGCCATTGCCAGTGCCGCGTCGGTACCTGCCTGTGCGGGCAGCCACTCGTCAGCGAACTTGGTGTTGTCGGCGTAGTCGGGGCTCACGGTGACAACCTTGGTACCGCGGTAGCGAACCTCGGAGACCCAGTGAGCATCCGGGGTACGGGTCAGCGGAACGTTTGCACCCCACAAGATGAGGTATGCAGCGTCCCACCAGTCGCCGGACTCGGGCACGTCGGTCTGGTCGCCGAACACCTGCGGGGAAGCCACGGGGAGGTCAGCGTACCAGTCGTAGAAGCTGGTCATGACGCCGCCCATCAGCTGGATGTAACGAACACCCGCGCTGAAGGAGACCATGGACATTGCCGGAATCGGGGTGAAGCCGGTGTTACGGTCGGGACCGTAGTACTTAATGGTGTGCACGTGAGCAGCAGCCATCAGCTCGAGAGCCTCAGCCCAGGTCGAGCGCACCAGACCACCCTTACCGCGTGCGTTCACGTAGCGTGCACGCTTGGCAGGGTCGGACACGATGGAGTGGAATGCGTCCACGGGATCGTTGTGGATTGCCTTCGCTTCGCGGTACATCTCCAGCAGGAGACCGCGAACGTAGGGGTACTTAACGCGGGTGGGAGAGTAGGTGTACCACGAGAATGCTGCACCGCGGGGGCAACCGCGGGGCTCGTACTCGGGGCGGTCGGGACCAACCGAGGGGTAGTCGGTTTCCTGTGCTTCCCAGGTGATAATGCCGTCCTTGACGTACACCTTCCAGGAGCAGGAGCCGGTGCAGTTCACACCGTGGGTAGAGCGAACTTCCTTATCATGGCTCCAACGGTCGCGGTAGAAGGCGTCACCTTCGCGGCCGCCTTCACGGAAGACGGCGCGGCCGTCTTCAGTCTCATCCCAGCGGGAGAAGAACTTACCGAACTTGATCAGCTGATCGGTAAGGGGGCCGTCCGGGCCCTTAATCTGTGATGCTTGTTCCATACTGCCCAATATATCGGATATTTGGCATGGAAAATACGAGATAAAAACCTTGCCTAATTCATACGAAATAAGGGTGTTTTAGACCGTAAGCCAGGCAGAAATTCCACCCTCAAGCATGTACACAGAACGCTCCTCCAGAGGGGCTATTTCACGAGCAGCCTCAACCGTTCTGGTGTATCCAGTGCAGTAAATAACGATTTTCTGGGCATTTGCGGGGATTTTACGCTCAATCAAGGCCTTGAGGGAGCCATTTCGAGCCGCTTCAAGCAATTCAGTGAGAGGCAGATTGATAGCACCGTCAATCGCAAAAGCATCGAATTCCACCCGCTCACGAACGTCCAAAAGGGCAATATTTTCACCCGATGACACCTTTTTAAGGTCCTGAGCGCTCATCGAGCGGGGCTTCGAGTCGACAGAAGGGCTTATAAAATCCTGAGAAATATTACGAATTGTTACATGATTTTTGGGCTTATGGCTCGTTTCTTGAGGCAAAATGGCACTTTTCTTAGGTACAGCTTGCACGCTAGCTACAAGAGGTATATATTCCCACCTCCCGCTTAACGCTGAATATAGGCCAACCTCACCCATGAGCGGCTCCCCCACCCCGGTCAGCAGCTTCACCGCTTCCATGGCCATCGCAGCACCCACCACGCCAGCCATAGCACCCACCACACCGGCGGTACTACACGACGGCACGCTACCTTCCGCAGGAGCATGAGGATACAAATCCTCATACACAGGACCGCGCCCCGCCCAAAACACACTCAGCTGCGCATCAAAGCCAAGAATCGCAGCCCACACATGCGGGATCCCCGCACGCGCTGCCGCCGCCGACACCACATAACGCGACTCAAAATTATCGCTACCATCCAGCACCAGATCAGCGTCAGCCAGAAGCTCATCAACATTCGCCTCCGTCAGGCGCTCACGCACCGGCACAACCTCGATAAAAGGATTCAGCGAGCGCAAAGACTCTGCGGCGGACTCAGCCTTAGAATTACCCACCCTGGCGTGCGTATGAATCACCTGGCGGTGCAGATTCGAAGCATCCACGACGTCATCATCAACCACCACAATCTGACCGACTCCGGCACCCGCCAGGTACAGCAGAGCGGGAGCACCCAAACCACCGGCGCCCAGCACCACCACACGCGCGCCCTTGAGCGCCAGCTGAGCCTCATACCCCATTTCGGGCAGGATCAGCTGACGAGAATAGAACGCACGCTCAGCGGCAGAGAGCTCGCTCGCGCCGGTTGAAGGCTGAGAAGACATAGGGATTCCTCGAGTCACGTAGTAGAGGGTGGCTTGCGCTTTCAGAGCGCCAAGCATCAAGAAGAATAAGCCTGCCCGAGAGAAATCCCCCTGACAGGCTTATATAGAGATATCAGAATATTCAGAAGGCTAAGCAGGCGAAGTGTCCACACCAACCCACTCGATGCTTCCATCGAGCAGTTCCTGTTCCTTCCAAATCGGCACACGAGCCTTCACCCGGTCAGCCACCAGCTCACAGGCATCAAACGCGCGGCCACGGTGAGCAGCCGCCGCTATCACGGTCAGAGCCGACTCACCAATAGCAATCGGACCCACACGATGCACAGCCCACAGACGCACACCGTCCAGCTCGGCAGCAACCTCGGCGGCAACCTCCGCAATATATTCACGAGCCTGCGGATGCGCACTATAGGACAGCCCGCGCACCGCACTACCGTGATCATGGTTGCGTACAATACCGTCAAAAATTACCAGCGCACCCATAGCGTCAGTCATGACCTCAGCCTTAGCCGCCGCGTACAGCGGCTCCAAGGGAGCCTCCGTAATATCGGTGAACACCACGGTCGAACCACTCGGCTCAGCACCGTGCGCACCCGAATGGTCCAGGGATTCTTCGTTCTGCGTCTTAGTGGTCATGGTAGTCCTCCATCTGGCGGCAAATGTGCTCAACAAGCGGGTCGAGGGTTGCCACGCCGTCCTTCACGCCACCGCGCGAACCGGGCAGGGTCATCACGAAGGTTCGGTCAATAACACCCGCCACGCCGCGTGAAAGCACCGCCGCGGGAACGTTCTTCAGACCGTTCATCCAGAAGGCGTGCATGATGCCGGGTACTTCCTTGTCCAGGTGGGGGCGAACCGCCTCCACGGTCTGGTCGTCAGAGTTCAGACCGGTACCACCGCTGGTCAGGATGAAGGTCGGCAGGTTACCGTTCTTCTTACCTTCGGCCACCAGGGTGTTGAAGTACTCGACAATATCGCGGTCTTCAATGACCACGGCATCCGGGGTGTCGAAACCGCGCGAGCGCAGCCACTCCACAGCGATGGGGCCGGACTTATCCTCGTACACGCCGCGGGCTGCACGGGTGGAGGCGACAATAACCAAGCCGGTGAGGTTCTCGGGCATGGTGTAGTCTTCGCTACTCATTGGAATTCCTTTTCTGTATCTATCAGATGACGAGGGGGGCGGTGCGCCGCCGCAGCTTAGGAGTCCTCGCGGACGGACCAGTCGCCGGACTTGCCGCCGCTCTTCTCCAGAACACGGATATCGGTAATGACGGCGTGCTTATCGACTGCCTTAATCATGTCGAAAACGGTCAGCGCCGCCGAGGAGACGGCGGTGAGCGCCTCCATCTCTACGCCGGTGACGCCACGGGTCTTCACGGACGCCTCAATACGCACAAAGTCGGTGCCGCGCTCAAAGTCCACCGTAATCTTACCCAGGGGCAGCGGGTGGCAGAGGGGAATGATTTCCGGGGTGCGCTTAGCGCCCATGATGCCGGCAACACGTGCAACGGGAAGAGCGTCGCCCTTGGGCAGATCGGCATCAAAAATCATGGCAATCACGTCTTCGCGGGTGCGCACGGTCGCCTCAGCCAGGGCGGTTCGGGTAGTGACCGACTTCTCCGTAACGTCCACCATGTGTGCCGAGCCGTCGGCGCGCACGTGGGTCAGTTCCTGGTTGGGCTGAGAGGTAGAGGTCATCGTTTCTCCTGGCTTCTGCGCGGTGTTCTTCTGCCGCGATTCGTTACTTGGTGTGAGTCTCAATTATTCCCTGTCGCTCTGGCTGGGAACAATGCGGGGGTGCGTCGCCTAGTTATCGGTGAGGCGGATGCGGTGGTAGGGTACCGCTTCTCCCCCGGTGTAGGTGGTTCCGGGCGCCAGCTCAATGAGCACATCCGCCTGTGCGGCGCGGTGTAGCAGGTGCGAGCCGGAGAGCACGTCGGGGTAGAGCTCCACCCGGTAGGTTCCGGGCTCGACCTCGACCATGGCGAGGGTACCGCGCAGGAACTGGCGCTTGGTCGCCGGTGCGGTAAGCGGGGTGTCGGTGACGAGCACGCCGCGCGGTGCGTTGTTCAGCGTTGCCTGTTCGGAGGCGACCGCATAGGGCACTCCGTAGGGGCCGCCGGCACGCAGATAGGGGCGCAGAATCAGGGCGTACGAGATGAGGGTGCTCACCGGGTTGCCGGGGAAGGAAATCATGGGCACGCGGTGTCCCTTGAAATCGAGAACATTTACGCCCTGCGGTCCGCCGGGCTGCTGGCTGACATGCCCAAACCAGGAGACGGGCACCAGGATGTCGGCTTCGTGTGCCTTGGCGATGGCGTTGCGCACCACTTCGTATTTACCGTGGCTAATGCCTCCGGAGGTGATGATGATGTCCGGCGCGAAACTCTCGTATTCTGCTGCGAGGCGGTGCAGCAGCTCTACGGGGTCGTCACCGATAGCGATGCGGCGCACCTCCGCCCCGTCTTCGCGGAGCATGGCGGTGAGCATGGGGCCGTTGGCGTCAAAAATCTGGCCTTGACCGAGCTCCTGGGTGGTGGCGCTTCCGTCTTCTTCAACGCCGGAGAGGATTTCGTCGCCGCCGGTGCACACGAGCACGCGAGGACCGGCCGCAACGGTCAGGCGCGCATAGCCCTGGGAGGCGAGCGCACCAAGCAGGGCGGGGGTGATGCGTTCGCCGGCACGTGCAAGGATCTGGCCGGTGACGACGTCTTCGCCGCGGCGGCGCACGAACTGTCCGGGCTTGCCGGGGGCGAGTTTAACCTTTTCGCTGGGGCGGCCGAAGGATTCGGGCAGGTCGGGGTATTCGATGCGTTCGGACTGTTCGACGGGGATGACGGCGTCGTAGCCCTTGGGCATGGGTGCGCCGGTCATGATGGGGTAGGTCAGGTCGTCGGAGGAGCGGGAACGCTGGAGGGGGCGGCCGGCGGGGATTTCGCGTCCGACGGTGAAGATGCGGTCTTCGCGTTCTGCAGCTTCGGCGGTGAGGGCGTAGCCGTCCATTTG
Organism: uncultured Rothia sp.; assembly: GCF_963507905.1. GTDB lineage: Bacteria > Actinomycetota > Actinomycetes > Actinomycetales > Micrococcaceae > Rothia. The sequence continues at coordinate 195,272 of NZ_CAUOUU010000003.1, forward strand.
GGAGTTGTCGAAGCTGGGTACATCCATGCGTGCGGTGACGTCTTGGGCGAGGATGCGTCCTGCCGCTTGGTAGAGGGGAACCGTTTCTGCGGTGCCGATGAAGACTTCGCGTAGCAGTAGTGCCAGGTAGGCGCGGTATTCTTCGGTGCTGGGGGTTCCGTTGAATTCGGGGGAAATCATGGCGGTTCCAATCGTGCGGCGGCAGTTATGACTAGTGTAGGCGTGTGTTTGTGTACTGGTAAATGCAGTTTTGCCTAATGACCGGTGTGTGCCGGGGGCGTGCGGGGCAAGTGATGGGGTGGTTTATCGGGTGCTTTCGCGTAGTTTTTTCAGGGCGCGAATCAGGCCGAGGACCCCGAAGATTCCTAGGTAGAGACTGATGAGAATCAGGGCGCTTCCGAGGGCACTGGGGATGTCGCTGCTGTTGATGGCCAGGTCGATAGCGAGGGGTATGGTTTGGGTTTTGCCTTGCACGTTACCGGCAAAGGTGACGGTTGCGCCGTATTCGCCGAGGGCGCGGGCGAAGGAGAGCAGGAAGGCGGTGGCCAGGCCGGGCGCGGCGAGGGGCAGCAGTACTTTGAAGGTGATTTCTGCTGGTTTAGCGCCTTCGACGAGGGCGATTTCTTCGTATTCGCGGGGAATAGCCTGCAGGGTGGTGACCGCGGTGGCAACGAAGAAGGGTAGGGCGACGAAGACCTGGGCGATAATCACCGCGTTGGGGGTGAAGGGAATGGAGATTCCTGCCTGGTAGAGGTAGGTGCCAATCATGCCTTTGCGTCCCCAGAAGAAGAGTAGCCCGAGACCGGAGACGACCGGCGAGAGAATCACCGGGGTGTAGATGATGGCGTAGAGGACCGACCCGAACCGATGTAGCCGCGAGCGGTTGAGCACTTTGGAGAGCACGAGCGCCAGGGGTGCACCAAGAAGCCCACAGATGAGGGTGGAGGCGGCGGCGGTACTGAGGGAGAGGTTTGCCGCCCCGAGCACCTGCGGGGTGAAGATGCTGCCGAGCTGGCTCCAGGGGATGTTGAGGAAGAGCCCGAGGAGCGGTCCGGCAATGAGGAAAATACCCAGCGACGCCGGAACCAGGAAGAGCACGGGCACGGAGGCGAAGAGCCTGCTTCCGGGTGTGCGTGAGGTTCCGGCGTTGCGGCGGGTAGCGGTAGTGTCTGTCATGGGTGGCGAGACGCGGGTTGTTCCCTACTGTGTTGAATTACTTTGCGGTGCTGAAGCCGTAGTCGGTGAGAATCTTCTTCGCCTCATCGGAGCTCTTCAGCCATTCGTTGAACTTCTTCGCGGCTTCGGAGGAGGAGCCGGTCTTGCTCAGCGCTGCGGGGTATTCGTTGCGTTCCACGTCGGTCAGTTCGACAGAGCCGAGGTTGGCGCCCTTCTTCTTGGCTGCGGCGAGGTCGGTGGTGTAGATGAAGCCCGCGTCGGCGTTACCGGTGGTGACCTTGGTTGCTACGTCGGTGACCTTGCTTTCGGTGGTTGCGTTCTTGAGGGTGATGTCGTGCTTCTTCAGTTCCTGGTGGGCGATGGTGCCGCAGGGAACGTCTTCCTTGCAGACTGCGACGACGCCTTCGGTGGTCTTGAGGTCGTCGAGGCTGTTGATCTTGCCGGGGTTGCCTTCGGCGGTGACGAGCACGAGCTTGTTGGTGACCAGAACGTTGGTTTCGGAGTTGGAGAACTGGTCGAGCTTCTTTGCCTTGTCCATGTTCTTGGTGTCTGCGGTGATGAGCAGGTCGGGGGTTGCGCCCTGCTCGATCTGATTGACGAGCTTTGCGGAGCCTTCGTAGACGAAGGTGACGTCTACGCCGGGGTTGGCGGCTTCGTATGCCTTTTCGAGGTCTGCACCGGCGTTGTTCAGGGATGCTGCGGCGAAGACTTCTACCTTGCCGGAGGCTGCCTGGCTGCTTGCAGCAGATGCGGTGGACGAAGAGGAGCTCTGGGTGGCGCCGCATCCGGTGAGGGCGAGGGTTGCTGCCGCGAGCGCGCTGAGGGCTGCGAGAGGGCTCTTCATGAGGTATTTCCTTGGTTGGTTCGTACTGCTATTGAAGGTGAGGTGCGTCCATGTGCGGGCTTTATGTGACGTTCCGTGTACGTCCCTAGCTTGTACACGCGGCGTTGCTTCGTCGTGGTTGTCTGCTGTGGCGCAGTTGTAACTTACCCTGCACACACTATGTACGGGGCGCCGGAACATGGAATAATCATATTGTCACCTGAAATATGCAAATTTTCCACATAGGTTTTACATGGCGTACACGGCGAATTCGGCCTCTTCTGAACTCATTGCGGGCCCAACGTTAAGCACCTTATCTTCTGCGGAGGGTAACGGGGCTGCTTTTGTTACGCCCGAAAAATCTGAGAGCGGCGTCAAGCCTGCGCGTAAGCTCCCTAATATTACGAACAGCGGTCCGCTCTTGGACCGTTGGGGTCGCGTGGCGACGGATCTGCGTATCTCTCTGACCGATAAATGTAATCTTCGTTGCATTTATTGCATGCCGGCGGATGGTTTGCAGTGGCTTCCGAAGGATAATCTGCTCTCCGCCGAGGAGATTGCGCGCCTTGCCGATATTGCGATCACTGAGCTGGGCGTGGAGGAGATCCGCTTTACCGGTGGTGAGCCGCTGGTCCGCGCTGATTTGGTGGACATTATTTCTCGCATCCATGAGGCGCATCCGAGCATTCCGTTGGCGATTACGACGAACGGTATTGGTTTGGAGAAGCGTGCCGCCGCCCTGGCGGAGGCTGGTCTGACCCGCATCAATGTTTCTCTGGATACGATTTGCCGTGAGACCTTTGCCGAGCTGACCCGCCGCGATAAGCTCGACGCCGTGCTCAAGGGTATTGACGGTGCGGCGGAGGCTGGTCTGTGGCCCATCAAGATTAATGCTGTGCTGATGCCGGGCCTGAATGATGATCAGGCTCCGGAGCTTCTGCGCTGGGCGTTGGCGGGCGGCTATCAGCTGCGTTTCATTGAGCAGATGCCACTGGATGCAGATAACCGTTGGACCCGTGAGGGCACCATTACTGCCGCTGAGATTCGCGAGAAGCTGTCGGCTGAGTACGTTCTGGGTTCGGTGACTGAGGCTCGCGGCGACTCCCCCGCTCAGCTGTGGGAGGTGTACCCGCTCGGTACTGCCCTCGATGAGGCAGGCTTCCCGACCGACGGCACCGAGTCGCTGGGCCGCGTGGGCATTATCGCGTCGGTGACGGAGTCGTTCTGCAATGCGTGCACCCGCACCCGTCTGACGGCGGACGGCAAGATTCGCTCCTGCCTGTTCTCCGATACCGAGACTGATCTGATGCAGCTTCTGCGTTCTGGCGCTGACGATAAGGAGCTGGCTCTGCGCTGGCGTGAGGGCATGTGGTTTAAGCCGCGTGCGCACGGTAAGGAAGACGCTGACTTCGATATTGAGGAGTTCGCGAAGGCGAGCCGCTCGATGAGCGCTATTGGTGGCTAGGAAAGCCGCTGATTCATCAGCCGAAGATGCGCGGATAAGGCTTTTGTTGGCTCTTACGTCCGTGATTTTCGGCTGTTCCCTGACGTAAGGATTGAGGAGCATTATGCAGGTTCATTTTTTCGCTGCCGCGCGTTCTGCGGCGGGTACCGCGCAGCTGTCGGTGCCTCTGGCTGAGCTGCCGTCCGCGACTCTTGGCGCGCTCATTGAGCACCTGGGTCGGACCCTGGAGGGTACGACTCCTTCTGGTCTGACTCTTGCCCAGGTGATGGAGCAGTGCTCCTTCCTGGTCAACGGTGCCCGCTCGGAGGCGGATGTTGCCCTGCAGGATGCCGACCGTGTGGACGTTCTGCCTCCCTTTGCGGGTGGATAATGCCGGCGGATAAGATGCCCGGTTCCCCGCTCCCCGCTGAGGGTGATTTTTCATGCGCCGCGGTCATTGTTGCCGGAGGCGCTTCTCGCCGTCTTGGGCACGTGCCGAAGGCGTCTCTGTCTGATGGCACCAGCACTCTGCTGGATTGTGCTTTGAACGCAGCTGCGGTTGCTTTTCCGCGTGTGGTGGTGGGTCCTGAGAGCTTGCCGTTGCCTACCGGGGTGTTGCGTACTCGTGAGGATCCGCCGTTTTCGGGTCCTGCCGCGGCGATTCATGCCGGGTTGGAGTGTATTGCGGCGGATTGTGAGCGCTCGCAGACCCCGTTGCCGGGCTGGTGCCTGATTTTGGGTGTGGATACTCCGCGTATTGCTCCGGCGGTTCAGCAGCTGATTGCCGCGGCACGAAGTGCTGAGCAGGTAGCGGCTACCCTCTCCCCCACCGGTTCTAAAGCGCCCAGTGACTCTGAAGCTTCTGAGGGTTTCTGGGGTGTTTCTGAGGGCATCTATCAGCCGCTGGTGGGTATTTACCGTTTTGAGGCGATCCGTTCGGTCTTTTCGACCGGTACGACTGACGCTTCTGTTCGTTCTTTTTTGCGCCGTCTGAACCCCGCGGCGGTGGAGATGTCTGCCGCTGATACCGCCGATGTTGATACCTGGGAGCAGGCGCAGGCTCTCGGCTATACGACCTCGCTCTGGTCGAGTTATTAGCACGAGTTATTAGCATCTGAGGCGCGCGGGAGCGCTAGTTGCCAAGCTACGAGTACCCTAGTGGTAGGTCTTAACGCCCGACCGGGCGATGTTTTTGAGCTCGCGCGCTGTTGCGCGTCCCGCACACACTTTTACGAGGTACGATGTCTCACCATATTCCTTCTGTTTCGTGGCAGCAGGCCCGCCAGATTCTGCATGAGCAGGGCCTGGAGATTGCTCACCATGTGAAGACGGAGTCTTTGCCGCTGTTGGCGACGATTGACCACTATTTGGCGGACGATGTCTATTCGATGATGCCGGTGCCCCACTACAGCTCTTCGGCGATGGACGGTTACGCTGTGGCGGGTGCGCCTCCGTGGCGTCTGGTAACCCCGGCGTACCCGGAGGATTCTCGCGCAAATATTCACCGTCTGACGGTGCCGATTGCTCCGGGTGAGGCGACTCCGATTCTGACGGGTGGTTTGATTCCGGAGGGCGCTGAGGCGATTGTGCGTGAGGAGCATTCCCGCCTGTATGAGGGTGCTGAGGCTTCTTCTCGTCCGGGCGTGAGCGCTCATTTGGAGACTCAGTCGAGCATTCATTACCTGGATATTGCGGAGGGTTTTGAGCCTCCGGCGCCGGGTGCTGATATTCGCCATGCCGGTGCTGAGCTGGAGCGTGGCGAGCTGTTGGCACGCCACGGCGACCGTATCTCTGCGCGTATGGCGGCGTTCTTGGGCACGAATGGTTTTGATGAGTTGCCGGTGTATGCTCCGATTCCGGTGCGTTGCGCGTTTACGGGTAATGAGGTCATTACGTTTGGTGTGCCGGCGCCGGGTCAGGTGCGTGATGCGTTTGGCGGCTTTATGGAGCATGCGATTATTTCTGCTGGCTGTGAGGCGCGCCCTTCGATTCGCCTGGCGGATGTTGAGTCTGAGTTCCGCACGTTCTTGTCCACGTCGACGGCTCGTGTGCTGGTGTTTACGGGCGGGTCGAGCACTTCGGGTGTTGATTTGGTGCGTAAGGTGCTCAACGATATGGGTGCGACGTATCTGTTTGAGTCGGTGGATGTGCGTCCGGGGCACCCTGCATTGGCTGCGCGCCTGCCGGTTCCGGAGACAGGCCCGAATTCGGGTCGTGAGCGTTTTGTGCTGGGTCTGCCGGGTAATCCTTTGGCGGCTTACACTGCCCTGTATTCGTATTTGCCGCCGCTTCTGGCTGGTATGAGGGACATGCCTCTACCGGAGCTGGATTCTGCGGTTCTGGGTGAGCCTGTTGATACGTTGCGTAAGCCGGCGGGGGCTCGTCTGCTTCCCGTGTCGGTGCGTGATGGTGTGGCGTATCCTCTGCCGAAGTCGGCGTCGCATATGCTGTCGTCGTTGGCGGCGGCTACTCACTGCGCGGTGTTGGATGATTCTTCGGTTCGGGGTTCTGCCCATGAGGTGGGGGCTCGGGTTCCGATTATTCCGGTGCTGTAGTAAGGCGCTATTTTCCGGCGTTGGAATGTTTATGCGGTATGCGGTCGGGGTATAGTAGAGAGATATGTCAATCGTTTAGCATACCGAAGGGAGCCTCCGTGGCTAAGCCCAAACTCAGCGACGTTGCAGCACTAGCGGGTGTCTCCCCCACCACGGTCTCCCGCGTGCTCAATAACCGCGGCTACCTGAGCGAAAGCACCCGCACCAAAGTCCACGAGGCAATGCGGGAACTCGGCTACCAACCCAACGCCATCGCTCGCAGCCTGCAGGGTCAGCGCTCGCAGATGGTGGGCCTCATCTTCCCGACGGTCGCGAACCCCTTCTACGGGGAGATGGTGTACCGCCTCGAAAGCCACCTCGCCGAGGCAGGCTACCGGGTCATTCTCTGCAATAGCGACGATCACCCCGAGCAGGAAAAGCGCTATCTGGAGATGCTCTTTGCCAATCAGGTGGACGGCATCATCAGTGGCGCCCACTCAGACACACTGGTCAATATTCCCCACGCACAGGCTCCCCTGGTGACCGTAGACCGCCTCGAAAGCGGTTTCTACCCGAATATCCGCTCCGATAACTACGGAGGCGCCCGCGCCGCCACGGAGCACCTCATTGCCACGGGTGCGCAGAATATCGTCCACGTGACTTCTACTCTGGGCGAGCATAATGAGCGTCAGCGCGGCTACCGCGAGGCAATGCTTGAGGCGGGGCTCATACCGGAGTTTGTGGAGCTGGGTTTCCGCCCCTCGCTAGGTATTAAGCGCGAGGTGCTCTACCGTTACCTGGATGAACGCGCCGAAAGCCCCGAGCCGGTGGACGCGGTCTTTGCTTCCAACGATAATTACGCCGCATTGGCGCTGGGGTGGGCACGTGCTCGAAACATCCGCGTTCCCGAGGATTTCCAGGTGGTAGGTTACGACGGTACGCAGAGCGTTCAACTGCTCATGCCGGAGCTTGCGACGGTGGTTCAGCCGATTGAGGGTATGGCGAAGCGTACCGCGCAGCGTCTGCTGCAGCTCATTGAGTTGCAGCAGGGAGAATCTACTGAGGAAGATGCTCCCCCGATTAGCCAGCCTGAGGATGTACTCCCCGTTGAGCTCCACCTGGGGGCAACGGTGCGTTCTATCCCAAACCTGGATCAGATTCAGCCTGATACCTCTGCCCCGGATGAGCTGCAATAAGAAGCCTCATCCTTTGACCATAAAAAGCCGCCCCACCGTGCGAGTGCTCACGGTGGGGCGGCTTTCGTTTATGTATTTATCGGTTTGTGTTGGCATCCGGAAGTTTAGGAGGTGCGCTGCACAATCTCGGTCGGGCCGGTTCCGGGGTAGACCATACCGACGGCATGTGCGTCAGAGAAGATGCCGTGGAGCGGGCCGAGGGAGAAAAATCCGCGGCGCTCGTAGAGGCGTGCACTGTCGTAGGTCGATGCTTCGAGGTAGGCGGGGTAGTCACCGATGCGTTCGGTGCCGTAGTCGAGTAGCTGGGATCCGATGCCGCGGCCTCGATACTCTTCGAGAACACCGATGTTGAAGAGGTACCAGTGCTTGTAGGCGGGGCGGTACTTGAGCAGGTGCAGCTCCATCAGGATCGCCTTCAGCAGGGTCTTGCAACCGAGCGCCTTGTAGTAGGCGCCAAACTGCTTGAGCTCGTTAGCGAAGGAACCTTCGTGGGATTCGGGGGTGTTCCAGAGGCAGACACCCACAATCTTGCCGGTGGAGTTATCGATAGCGATGTCGATACGTCCGCGACCCTGGAAGTTGCCGTAGACCTGCAGGGTCATGATAGCGCGGAGCTTGGCAAGTTCCTGTCGGCGGCTACCGCCTGCGATGACTGCCATCATGGCGGGGTCTCCGTCGAATGCGGCAATCAGCACCTCGAGCGCATCTGCATATTCATGAAACTCGGCGGTGCGGACGGTATAGGAAGCTGAGGTCATATTCACCCTTTACAAAAGCTTGAAACTATACATAAATATTAGCTGGATTATTCACTCCTGGCCAATAAATTGTGCCTTATCAAGACATTTTTCATCGCCATGCACCAAATATGTGCCAACTTATATTGCACTATTATGCATAATTTTTATGCATATTTATTCACACTACTTTTACATGTTTTTGCAGGAAAAATTGCACACCCCGCACCAACTCTAGGAAGAGCGGTACGGGGTGTACATCACGTTGAGGTTATCTACTCACTAAGAGTGCAGACTATGCGTTAGCCTTTGCCTTCAGTGCAACCTTCAGAAGCGAATCTGCGTTGGTCACAGATGCGCCCGAAACCTGGACATCTTCAACCGAAGCAGCTGCCTTCTTGGCGTTAGTGATCACCATGGGGGTTGCCAGCGGGTAGCCAGCCGCCTTGATGGCGGGAATATCGAACTCGGCGATGACGTCGCCGCGCTTGACAGTGTCGCCCTTAGCAACCTTGGGCTCGAAGTGCTTGCCGTCGAGCTCAACGGTGTCCATGCCGATGTGCATCAGCAGATCCAGGCCGTCCTCGGTGCGCAGACCGTATGCGTGGCCGGTGGGGAATGCAACGGTAATCTTGCCGTCAGCCGGTGCGTAGAGCTTACCTTCGGTGGGCTCCACTGCGGTACCTGCGCCCAGTGCGCCGGAGGAGAAGGTGGGATCTTTGACGTCAGCCAGCAGAACCACGGAACCGACCATGTGGGAGCCGATTTCGACGCTCTCGCCAGCATCAGTTGCTACAGCGGCAGCGGGAGCTGCGGTAGCTGCTACGGGAGCGGCGGGAGCGGTAGCAGCGGGTGCCTCAGCTTCCTCAGTGCTGCCAGCCTCGACCTTCTTACCCCAGATGAAGGAGGCAACGAAAGCGATGACGGTGGTCAGGACGAGGCAGCCCAAGAAGCCCGGGATACCTGCACCGACGGTTGCTTCAATCGAGGGGAAGCCAAGGTAACCAGCAGCGCCCAGCTTACCCGCCTTAATTCCAAGAATAGAGGTAACCATCGAACCAATACCCGCAGAAACGATTGCAATGTAGAAGGGCCAGCGCAGAGCCAGGTTCACACCGAACATTGCGGGCTCGGTAATGCCCAGGAACGCGGAAGGTGCGGCTGCAGAAGCAATACCCTTAATCTTCTTGTTCTTGGTGGTCAGTGCGACACCGGCTGCGGCACCACCCTGAGCCACGTTAGACATGGAGGCAACGACGAAGATGAAGGAACCACCGGTAGCCCACAGGCTCATCTCGATGGGCGGGAATGCCTGGTGCATACCGGTCATCACGATGAATGCGTAGAAGGTACCGAAGAGCAGACCGCCGAGCGGGCCGGCAACGGTGTAGAGCCAGTTGATGCTTTCACCCAGCCAGGTGCCCAGCTGGAACATCGGGGGTCCAACCAACAGGAAGGTCAGGAAGCCGGTGATCAGGATGGTGAGGGTCGGGGTGAAGATGAAGTCGATGGTTCCCTTGAGGACCTTGTGGAAGAACTTCTCGACGTGGGACAGGATAAATGCGACCAGCATGATGGGCAGCACGGTACCCTGGTAGCCCGCCTGCTGAACCTGCAGACCGAAGAGGTTCCAGTACTTCATCGGGTCGGTGCCTTCAGCACCTGCCAGGGATGCTGCGACGCTGTAGCCGTTCATCAGTGCCGGGGATACCATTGCGGCACCCATGGTCATACCCAGGTAGGGGTTACCACCGAAGACCTTGGTGGCGGAGAAGCCGACCAGCACGGGCAGGAAGGCGAAGGGAGCTGCGGAGAGCAGGTTGACGATATCCGCAAAGTCAGCCCACTCAGGGAAAAGTTCAATAACTGCCTGGGGGCCAAAAATACCCTTAGAGGTCAGGAGGCTATTGAGCGCCATCAGCATACCGCCACCGACCAGCACCGGGATGAGCGGCACGAAGATGTCAGCAATGGTCTTGATGAAGCGGGAGACAATGTTGCCCTGCTTGGAGGCAATTTCCTTGAGCTCGTCCTTGGATGCCTCGGGTGCGCCAGCGGCGATTAGGTGCTTATGCACCTCGTTGACGTCGCCGGGGCCGACGATGATCTGGAACTGGCCAGCATTGAGGAAGCTACCCTTGAGGTCTTCGTCGTTGTCGATTGCTGCCTGGTCGACCTTGTCCTGGTTCTTCAGGACGAGGCGAAGGCGGGTTGCGCAGTGTGCGGCTGCAACGATGTTGCCGGCGCCACCGACGTCCTTCAGCACGCGCTGTGCCACTGACTTGTGGTCCACGCTCGCTCTCCTTTGTTTGGAGCACCACCGGATGATGCTTTGTGAATGAGTTGGGGTGACATGTCTGTGTGTGCATGTCATGTGTATGTCATACGTTTGACATATCAGATGTAAAACATGGTATCACGGGAAAGTTCTTAAAAGCGAGGGCCCACCCTCCATGCGGAGAGTGAGCCCTCAGACATATTCAGAAATTACCGGAAACCACCCGTGTAGGCGGCTCCCAACGCATAGAAAACGGCTTAGAGGCGGCCATACTCGAGGGACAGCACCTCGCCACCGGTCAGGCGGACGCGGCGCTTATCGCCCTTGAAGAAGGTGCGAGCGGTCATAACCTCAGCGCCCATGGAGGCAACCAGCTTACCGCCCACGTACAATTCGGTAGCCGAACCGTCCACGAGCAGGTCAAACTCGCGAATCTTCGAACGCTTCAGAGTACGGCGGCGCAGGCTACCACCCTCGGTGTAGCGGGTACCGCCACGGTCCATCTGCACAAAGTCCTTATCCAGAACGATGCTCAGAGCCACGCCGTGGGTGTCCTTGATCTTCAGCTTCACGCGCTCATCGGAGACATTCACGCGGCCGCGCAGACGGAAGGTCAGGGCATTCTTCAGCTCTACGAGCTTGCCCTTCTCCTCCTCGCGGTACAGCGGGGTCATCTTCATCGCGTCGTTGAGCTGCGGCACCGGACGCTGGAAAATCTTGCCGTTACGCAAGTGCAGCTCACGCGGGTAGGTAAACATGTGCACCCAGCGGTGGCTCCACGAGGGCAAATCATCCTGATCAGCATTGCCCAGCCACGCAATCATTACCGGGGCGTCACCGCATACATCGTGCGGTGCCTTCGGGTCGGCGGTCAGGCCGGTGCCGGAGATGGTCTGCGGTGCGTAGAACTCGAAACCGGCGTCCAGCTCGGTGAAGGGGGTCTCCACGGTGAACTTGAGGGTCTCGTTATCCAGCGAACCAACAATGTAGCCGCTCTGGAAAATGTTGTTGTACTTCTCGCCGAGGGGCTGCATGCCCTGCGGGCTGAAAATCAGCACGTCGCGGATTTCGCCGGTCAGCTCATCACGCATGCTCAGCAGGGAGGGGCACTCGTACATGTAGGTGCCCTTGAGGGTCTTATCCTTGATACCCAGCTCGCCGCGGAAGGTCCACTCGCGGCGGTCTGCGGAGGTGTACACGACCACGGCGCCGGTCAGGTCCTCACGCTGAGCACCAATGACCATCCACCATTCGTCGTTACGCTCAAAGACGTGCGGGTCACGGTAGTGCGCGGTGTAGCCCTTCTCGGGACCAGAAATCAGCGGGGGCAGCTGACGGGTCGGCTTCGCATCCTCACCCGCAGTTGCGAGGATCTGATAGGTTTCGCGGTTGCCCTTTTCATCCTTCACGTTACCGGTGTAGAAGAACTCAAAACCACCGGGAACCTTAATACCGGAGCCGGAGTAGCAGCCGTGCGAATCGTAGCGGCTATCGGGAACCAGCGCGGTACCCTCATCGGTCCAGTGGGTCAGGTCCTCGCTCACCGCATGACGCCAGTAGACCATACGCTCCGGATGCAGGGGCGAGTACTGGTAGAAGGCGTGGTAGCGCTTACCGTCAAAGACCAGACCGTTCGGGTCGTTCAGGCGACCCACGGGAGGCGCCAGGTGCAGTGCCGGGTAATCGCGGTCTTCACGAACACCGGCACCGAAAGCGTCCAGGACCTGCTGTGCTTCAGCCGCCAGATCGCGGGCGGGTCGCTCGGTTGCGCTCTTCTTCTTTTTCTTCTGCTCGCTCATGTCTATCCGCTTTCGTGCAAAGGAATGTCTGGGTTGTCTCATCCCATCATACGGCACCTCTGCCCCGTTGCCGGGCTCTAGGAGAGAGGCACCACAATGCTCTCAGCCTCTCTCATCCGAGGCACAGGGCGGTCACAGCGACTTCTGCAGGTGAGCGCGGTCAGATGGGACAGCGCCACCGTTTGCTACAGGAGAAAAGGCGAACACGGCAAAGCCCCGAACCTGTCCCCGGTCTTCATACCGGGCGGGTTCGGGGCCGTTAAATGCCGCGAGGCGGCACATCCGATGGATGCACCGCCCGCGTAAGAATCGAGAAGAAGTCGATTACTTGAGGGTGATGGTTGCGCCAGCAGCCTCGAGCTGCTCCTTAGCCTTCTCAGCGTCTTCCTTGGAAACGCCCTCGAGCAGAGCCTTGGGAGCGCTGTCAACCAGGTCCTTTGCTTCCTTCAGGCCGAGGGAGGTCAGGGCACGAACTTCCTTGATCACTGCGATCTTCTTGTCGCCAGCGGACTCCAGGATAACGTCGAACTCGGACTTCTCTTCAGCAGCCTCGCCTGCTGCGCCGCCTGCTACAACTGCAACGGGAGCAGCTGCGGTGACGTCGAACTCTTCCTCGAATGCCTTGACGAACTCGGAAACCTCAACGAGGGACAGTTCCTTGAATGCTGCAATGAGTTCTTCGATGGACAGCTTAGCCATTGTTTGGCTCCTTCACTATCTGGTGCGGGCTGACGCCCGCGGTGTAAATCTTCAGTACCTACCCGAGAGGGTCGGTCAAATTTAGGGTGCGTTACACGCTATTCGCGTTCACGCTGCTGAGTATCTCAGCGCTGGTGCAGTAGCACGAAAGGGGCTTATGCCTCTTCCGAAGCCTCCTCGGCAGCAGCGGGAGCTGCGCCTTCCTGCTCCTCCAGCTTGACGCGCAGTGCGTCCACAACCTGTGCGATGCGTGCGATGGTAGCCTTTGCACCACCTGCAACCTTGGACAGCAGAACCTCGCGGGATTCCAGGTCAGCGTAGCGCTTGACGTCGTCCTCGGTCAGAGCGGCACCTTCGTAGTAACCGTTCTTCACAATCAGCTGGGGGTTAGCCTTGGCAAAGTCACGCAGGCCCTTAGCAGCATCAATCAGGTCGCCCTTGATGAATGCCAGTGCGGAGGGACCCTGGAGGTGGCCGTCGAATGCGTCGATGCCAGCTTCCTTAGCTGCGATAGCAGCCAGCGTGTTCTTCACCACGGCGTATTCGGTCTCTGCACCGAGTGCGCGACGCAGCTCCTTGAGCTGTGCAACAGAGAGACCGCGGTATTCGGTCAGGATGACTGCGTTCGAAGCTTCGAAGAGTTCCTTCA
>NZ_CAUOUU010000004.1:0-203321 GCF_963507905.1 uncultured Rothia sp.
ACTCTCTCACAGTTGCGGCGGACACACCAAGCTTCCTGGCGGTCAGACCATAGCCGAATCCTCTCTCGAACATTTGCGCTGCTTGCTCCCGGAGCAAACGATCATGTCTTAATCCCAGATTTATAGACATGAAAAGCCTCCTGTTTCTTGGACTTTAGTTTTGATGTCCAAGAAACGGGAGGCAGTTCAAGGTGTGCAGACGGGGTCTTTTAGAAGTGAGCCTTATGCAGTGGGCTTTTCTTCCTCAGTATCTGAATTTTCAAGCGGCTTTGCAGGCTCACTTCTACGGCCTGAATCGGGGTCGAAGAGCACAGTTCCGACCGGAATCTGGCGTTCTATTCCGTCAAGCTCAGCTTTGCCAAGTTGAATAGGCTTGCTGCCGCTATGAACTGAGAAATCGTAGTCCTCTTGAGCCGTGTGGACGGAGAACTGGGTTTTCCCCCAATAATCTGCAGTGAAAGTCGGCTCAAATCTCTTGAAGGTCGCATCTTCGAAGTCCACATTGCTGCTGAAGGTTGCCGCGCTGAAATCCGCCCTTTGGGCGAAGTCCGCTCCCCAGAAGCTCACGGCTCGGGTGAAGTTCGCTTCCCAGAAGCGCACGGGTTGGGTGAAGGTTGCCGTTCTGAAGTCTGCGGTTTGGGCGAAGTTCGCTTCCCAGAAGCTCACGGGTTGGGTGAAGGTCGCCTCGCTGAAGTCTGCGGTTTGAATGAAGGTCGTTTTGTCGAAGTTTGCTTTACTGTAGAACTTGGCAGAAGAGAAATTACCTTTCTCAATTGTGATGGCGTTGAGGGGATAGAAAATGGGCGCTCGGCTGAAATCGAAATCGAAGTTGCTCCATGTGCCAGGAATGGTGGATATTTCGTCTTTTTTAATTATAACCGTACTGGATCGATCACTAATCTCGGAGAAAATGAGACGGCGAACCTCAGATTCATTTTTAAGTTTATCCTGTGTTGTGGCGTCTAAGGATTCTATGTCTTTTTCTGTATATTCATCAGGCATGGTTCGAATATACTTGCAAAGGATATCGATGATTGTCTGAGTCTCTTTTTGGGCTCTATTTTTTAATTTATTTTGGTCTTCCTTGTTGTCCGATAAATCTTTGTATTCTAACCAATCGTCGGCAAGGTGGACGAGTTTATACACCGCTGCAAAAGCATCCTTTGATTTGCCGCTATTAAGTTCTGTTACGGCTTTATCAAATCGATCACTGTACGAATTGTGTAGTTGTCGTATATGATCTCGAGCATCTTTCTGTTTCTGAGTATCTAGTTGCTCACGTTCAAGCTCGCTTTTTTGATGCGTCTTTAGCAGTGTAAAGACTGCCAAAATTCCGCCGGTGACAGTTAAAAGTGAAGTAGTTATATCTTTGGTTTCCCCAATGTATTTATATGAATACAAATATTGAGGTATCGAGAACGCGAGAATTCCGCCTAATGCGATACTTGAGACAAAGACTCGCTGGGGATACTCATTTAGGAGTTTCATTATAGGTTTTGAGAAGCAAGAGACAAGAATAATCAGAGATAGAATTAGAAGAAGCCCATGGATTGAAAAGCTGTTTCGAAGGCTATCGATTTCCTTGATTGTTTCATTGGCTGCGTCTCTGCCTTCTTTTATTTCTTGTAGCAACTGTTGAGTCTTGTTTAGATGTTCATGAGATATATTTTGGACATCTAGGAAAAAGCAAATTGCGATATATGTGAATATTGAAAATATAATAAGTGGTATCCAGTTATTAGCAAAGAAATTGCGGATAGTTGCCTTTTTGCCGTTGGTATCTGGAGGAGTTGCATCTGGTGTGGGTTGAATGGGGGAGTGCTGCATGGAGTCTCCTGTCTGCTTTGAGAGGATATGGTCCTAGCCAGGATACGGCAGGCGGGTAGCCTCAAGCCACAGGTGAAGGTTGAAAAATTACGGGTCGGACAAGCGGAGATACCTTCATAAAGCGAGCGATGAAGCTTGCATACAGGTCCTCTATATATAAGAGGGGCGAATCTCTGAAATCTCAGGCGGGCTGCCCGTCGAGGAATTGTTCGAGAGCGTGCGTGTAGCGTTCGCGCCGCTCAGTCTGCAGGTTGTGTGCCGGGGTGTTTTTGCGTTGCCGCAGCGCGGTGAAGAGTTTGTTGAGGTTCATGGTGGTGTTCCCTTCCTGCTCCGGTGCTGGCTTATATCCAGCATAGGGGAGGACCCCACCCTTGTGCGCTCGCACTGGGCAAAAGAAGAAGCCCCGCCTGCACATCTCGTGCAGGCGGGGCATCTCTAATGAGCCTTACTTGGAGGGGGTTTCTCCCTGATTATCAGACTCTTCTATGGGCTTCGCAGGCTCACTTATACGGCCTGAATCGAGGTCGAAGAGCGCAGCTCCGACCGGAATCTGGCGTTCTATTCCGTCAAGCTCGGCCTCACCCGGTGGGATAGGTTTACTGCCGCTAGAAACTGAAAAAATGTAGTCCTCTTGAACCGTGTGAACGGAGAACCAGGCTCCCAAAATCTCGTTCATAAAGGTTGGCGCACAATTTTTGAAGAACGCATCCTTAAAGCTCCGCTTTTGGACGAAGGTTGCCCCCGCGAAGTCTGCGTTTTGGGTGAAGGTTGCCCAGCTGAAGTCTGCGTTTTGGGTGAAGATTGCCCTGCTGAAGTCTGCGTTTTGGGTGAAGATTGCCCCGTTGAAGTCTGCGTTTTGGTCGAAGGTCGCCCCGTTGAAGTTCGCCTTTTGGTCGAAGGTCATCCCGCTGAAGTCCGCGGTTTGGGTGAAGGCCGCTTCGTAGAAGTCTGCGGTTTGGGTGAAAGTCGCTCTCTTGAAGTCCGCGTTTTGGGCGAAAGTCGCTCTCTTGAAGTCCGCGTTTTGGGCGAATTTCGTCCAGCTGAAGTCCGCGTTTTGGGCGAAGGTCGCCCCGCTGAAGCGCACGTTTTGGGTGAAGGTCACCCAGCTGAAGTCTGCGGTTTGGGTGAAAGTCACCCCGCTGAAGTCTGCGTTGCTGTAGAACTTGGCAGAAGAAAAATTACCTTTCTCAATTGTGAGGTTATTGAGTGGGTAGAAAATTGGTGCTCGACTGAAATCGAAATCGAAGTTGCTCCATGTGCCAGGAATGATGGATATTTCGTCTTCTTTAATTATAACCGTACTGGACCGATCACTAATCTCGGAGAAAATGAGACGGCGAACCTCGGATTCATTTTTAAGTTTATCCTGGTCTGCGCTGTTTAGGGCACCTATGTTTTTAAGGTCTTCTTCTGTGTATTCACCAGGCATGGTGCGTATATATTTGCAAAGAATGTTTATGATTGTTTGAGCTTCTTTCTTTGCCTTCTTTTTCAGTTTCTTCAATTCTTTCTTATCATCGCTGAGATCTTTATAATCTAACCAAGCATCGACAAGTTTAGCTAATTTAGGTACAGCTGCATAAGCAGATTTCACATCGTTGCTGTTAAGCTCCGCAACTGCTTTATCAAAACGATCGTTGTAGGAATCATGGAGCTGACGAATATGGTCTCGAGCATCTTTCTGTTTCTGGGTATCTAATTGCTCACGTTCAAGCTCGCTTTTCTGGTGAGTTTTATAATATCCGAATATGGCAATAATTCCACCCGTAATACCAAGCAATGCAGTTGTCAGAGGAGCGCCATCTCCAATGAGCTTTGTGACATTCATAATCATCGGAATTAAGATTGCGAGTGTGCCGCCGAGAATAACAATTATTGTAAAAAATTGAGGCTGATTTTTTTGAAATGAATCTACAATGTCAGATTTTTTCTTATATGCTTCGTCAATGCTGACTCCAATATATATAACAGTGATTATTGTTAAGCATAGCCTGATTATATTAATGCGGGTAGAAGGAGAATCTGAGTAGCATATAAAGTGCGCAATAATTAGCCCAATGGCGGGAAGAATAAGGAAAAGCACCCTTTTCCACCCCGGTTTTATGATTGAGATAAGTACATTAATTGGGTCAGGACTTTCCTTGGGAGGTGTCTCCTGGGGAGGCACAATAATCTCCTGTCTACTTTGAGAGAATATGGTCGTAACCAGCATACGGCAGACGGGTAGCCTCAAGCCATAGGTGAAGGTTGGGGAATTGCGGACCGGACAAGCGGAGATACCTCTATAAAGCGAGCGATGGAGCTTGCAGGCGGTCTTCTATATATAAGAGGGGTGAACCTCTGACGTCTCACCCCGGCTCTAACAGCGCTGCTAGAGGTTGAGTTCCCAGACCCAAAAATCTGCCCGTACCTTCTCTGTATAGGAATCTCGCAGCACCTCTCGCACCCCAATTTTTAGGTTTTTCACCCTCTTTTTAAAAAATTTTTCGCCCAGTTAGCCCGCCCATGTCCGCCGTGCGCTGAATCGCCGCACCGCGCCCGCATCCAGACCAAAAACCCCGGAATTCCGCGGCAAAACCGCCCGTCCGCGCCTCATCGCCGCCCCAAAATTGCCCGCAAAATACCCCTCTAGAGCCCCGAAAAACCCACCCCTCATGCCCCTCCACATAAAAAAGTTGAGTAAAGTTCGCTCAACCCTATTGACACGCCCTCTGAGAGGGTGCATACTTGAGTACATGAGGCTCAAAGCAGCCGCGCAGACCACTCCACACGGGGCGGCGCGCGCAGCACCGACCGCCTCCAAAACTTTCAAACTATCCCGCCTCGCATTAGAAGAAGCGGGGCACTGATCACAAGGAGTGAATAAATATATGGCACGTGCAGTAGGTATTGACCTCGGTACCACCAACTCGGTCGTAGCAGCACTGGAAGGTGGCGATCCGGTCGTCATCGCTAACGCAGAGGGCACCCGCACCACCCCCTCCGTCGTCGCATTCTCCAAGGACGGCGAGGTTCTGGTCGGTAGCGTTGCAAAGCGTCAGGCAGTGACCAATGTCGACCGCACCATCTCCTCCGTCAAGCGCCACATGGGCACCGACTGGACCACCGAGATTGACGGCAAGAAGTACACCCCGCAGGAAATCTCCGCTCGTATCCTCATGAAGCTGAAGGGCGACGCAGAGGCATTCCTGAACGACAAGGTCACCGACGCCGTCATCACCGTCCCGGCATACTTCAACGACGCTGAGCGTCAGGCAACCAAGGAAGCCGGCGAGATTGCAGGCCTGAACGTCCTGCGTATCGTCAATGAGCCCACCGCCGCAGCACTCGCATACGGCCTGGACAAGGGTAAGGAAGACGAGCTCATCCTGGTCTTCGACCTCGGTGGCGGTACCTTCGACGTCTCCCTGCTGGAAGTCGGCAAGGACGACGACGGCTTCTCCACCATCCAGGTTCGCGCAACCAGCGGTGACAACCGCCTCGGTGGTGACGACTGGGACCACCGCGTCGTCGAGTGGCTGCTCGCACAGGTGAAGGCAAACACCGGCGCAGACCTCTCCAAGGACAAGATTGCACTGCAGCGTCTGCAGGAGGCAGCTGAGCAGGCTAAGAAGGAGCTGTCCAGCGCTTCTAGCACCAACATCTCCCTGCAGTACCTGTCCGTGACCCCCGAAGGCCCCATCCACCTGGATGAGAAGCTGACCCGCGCAAAGTTCGAGGAACTGACCCGCGACCTGCTCGAGCGTACCAAGAAGCCCGTGCTCGACGTAATCAAGGAAGCTGGCGTGTCCATCTCCGAGATTTCCGAGGTCATCCTGGTTGGTGGCTCCACCCGTATGCCCGCTGTCGCTGAGCTCGTCAAGGAGCTCACCGGCCGCGAGCCCAACAAGGGCGTGAACCCTGACGAGGTCGTGGCAATGGGTGCAGCACTGCAGGCAGGCGTGCTGAAGGGCGACCGTAAGGACGTTCTGCTGATCGACGTCACCCCCCTCTCCCTCGGTATCGAGACCAAGGGCGGCGTGATGACCAAGCTGATCGAGCGCAACACCGCAATCCCGACCAAGCGTTCCGAGACCTTCACCACCGCAGAGGACAACCAGCCCTCCGTGACCATTCAGGTCTTCCAGGGTGAGCGTGAGTTCACTCGCGACAACAAGAACCTGGGTACCTTCGAGCTGACCGGCATCGCCCCCGCACCCCGTGGCGTGCCCCAGATTGAGGTCACCTTCGACATCGACGCAAACGGCATCGTCCACGTCTCCGCAAAGGACAAGGGCACCGGCGCTGAGCAGTCCATGACCATCACCGGCGGCACCTCCCTCTCCAAGGACGACATCGACCGCATGGTCAAGGACGCAGAAGCACACGCAGAGCAGGACAAGGCACGCCGCGAGGCTGCTGACACCCGCAACGAAGCCGAGTCCGTCGCATACACCACTGAGAAGCTCCTGAAGGAGAACGGCGACAAGCTGCCCGAGGACGTCAAGACCGAGGTTCAGGGCGACGTTGATGAGCTGAAGAAGGCACTCGAGGGCGAAGACGACGCAGCAGTGAAGTCCGCATTCGAGAAGCTGCAGGCATCCCGATCCAAGCTGGGCGAGGCACTCTATGCAGCAGCACAGGCTGACGCTTCCGAGTCCAAGCCCGCCGCTGATGAGGACGTTGTCGACGCCGAGGTCATCGACGAAGACGAGAAGAAGTAATCATGGCTGAGCAGGAAAACATCACCCCCGACCCGCTGGAGGAGGCATTCAATGCCCCCGCAGCGGAAGGCCACCCCGAAGCTGAATCGGTCGAAAGCCCCGAGGAAGCCGCGGAAGCCGTCGAGGCTGAGCTCCAGGACGCTGTCGAGGCAGAATCTGCGGATGCGGCACTCGCCGCGGAGCGCCTGGACTCCCTGCTTCGCCTGCAGGCAGAGTTCACTAACTTCAAGAACCGCACCGCTCGCGAAAAGGAGCAGCTGCGAGGCTTCGTAACCAGTGAACTGGTGACCGCGCTGTTGCCGGTGCTCGACGATATCGACGCCGCACGCAAGCACGGCGACCTGCAGGACGGCCCCTTCGCCTCCATCGCTACCAAGCTCGAAGAGCTGCTCGGCAAGCAGGGCGTGGAGCGCTTCGGTGAAGTAGGCGACGCCTTCGACCCGAACATCCACGAAGCTGTACTGCAGCAGCCCACCGACGAGGTGCCTGAGGACCATGTCTCCATGGTTCTGCGTTACGGCTACCGCGTGAACGACCGTGTGGTTCGTACCGCTCAGGTGGCTGTGGCTGTCGCACCGTAAGGTGGCAGGCTAGGCATTGGCTGAATAACTAACGACGGGCGGGTGCTCTCCCAGACGGGGGAGCGCCCGCCCTGTTGTTTGCTTGCGATATGTGCGTGGTCTCGGTATGTAGCGGCGGTGGTTAAAAAGCCTTGTAGGGCGCTAAATTTTGGTCTACCCCCTTCCAAAATTGAGTCAAGTAGACTAAACTTTTATATAGAGCATTAAGACAAGAACGTGGTGCCCTGCTAGCCGTCCCGTAACCGAGGAGGGCGGCGCATCACCGCGAGAGGAGAAACAAACATATGGCAAGCGAAAACTGGCTAACCGACGATTTTTATAAGGCCCTGGGCGTGAGCGAAGACGCGAGCGAGAGCGACATCAAGAAGGCGTACCGCAAGCTCTCCCGCAAGTACCACCCGGACCTGAACCCCGGCGACGAGCAGGCGGAGAAGAAGTTCAAGGAAATCTCGGAAGCATACGACGTGCTCTCCGACAAGAAGCAGCGCGAGGAGTACGACCAGATTCGCCGCTACGGCGCCGCAGGCATGGGCGCGGGCGGCTTCGGTGCAGGCGGCTTTAGCGGCGGCTACCCCGGCGCGGACGCATTCGGCGGCTTCAGCAACGGCGGCGCAGGCATCAACATTGACGACCTGCTCGGCGGCCTCTTCGGCGGTAGCGCCGGCGGTTCCCGACGCTCCGCAGGCTTCACCAGCGCCGACTTTGGCGGCATGGGCGGCGGCGGCTTCGGCAGTGCACAGCACGCAGCCCCCGAAGAGAGCAGCACCAGCACCCGCATCAGCCTCGCTCAGGCATACACCGGCGCAACCGTGACTGTGTTCCTGCCGGATGGCTCCCACACCGAGGCACGCATCCCCGCAGGCATTAAGGACGGTCAGAAGGTCCGCCTGCGCGGCAAGGGTCTGCGCGGCGGCGATCTGAAGGTCACCGTGCGCGTCTCCGATGACTCCGTGTATTCGCGCGAGGGAAACAACCTGATTATGCGCGCACCCGTCACCCTCGCCGAGGCCGTCGACGGCGCAGTGATTGAGGTGCCTCTGCCCGACGCATCCACCGTGAAGCTGCGCCTGGCACCCGGCCAGGTCGGCCGCCGACTGCGCGCTAAGGGCCGCGGCTTCAAGGCTAAGGGCGGCGACGGCGACCTGCTGGTCATCCCGGAGATTGTACTGCCCACCGAGCTGAGCGCAGAGGCGCAGGAAGCATTCGATAAGTTCGTAAAACTGGCACCGCAGGAGAACCCGCGTAAGGATCTGTTGAAGAAGGCGAAGTAAACCATGGCATCTCGAGAATCATCATCTAAGTCCCGTAGCGGCAAGCCGCTGCACAGCGTGGACCTGCCGGTTTTCGTGATTTCTGTGGCGGCTGAGCTGGCGGGCATGCACCCGCAGACCCTGCGCCAGTATGACCGCATCGGCCTGGTCCAGCCTTCGCGTGCGCCCGGTAAGGCGCGCCGCTATTCGCAGCGTGACGTTAACCGTCTGCAGCAGATTCAGCAGCTCTCGCAGGAGGGCGTCTCCCTGGAGGGTATTCGCCGTATTATTGAGCTGCAGTCCCTTGTGGAGGATCAGCAGGAGCAGATTGCGGCGCTGCAGCATCAGGTTGAGGACGCGAAGGTGAAGCTGGGCATGGCGGAGCGCGTGTTCGCAGCCGGTACCAGTGGCGATGTGGTGCATATTGCCCGCGGTACCCGCCCGGCGCCTCGTCAGCGTTCTTCGGCTGTGGTGCTGTACCGTCAGCGTCACCAGTCGGCTACGGCGGATGACGCGAAGCCGCAGCGCTAAACCAGCTAAACCCGCTACACTTGGATAAACGGTTCGGCTGTTCTAGCTCATTTGTGCTAGTCAGCCGCCCATATAGGCTTGTGAGTCTTTGTGTCATGCGCCGCGAGGTAGGGTAGACCCCCGCCCCGCATGCACTTGGACCCACACACAAGGAGGTGAGGCTCCCCGAATGACCGGGGAGCCTCACCTCCTTAACGTATAAGTCGCGTACTAGCGCTGCTCCGCTTACTTACGGCGGTAGGTCAGATCGTGCGCGCGTCGGCCCGCCTCCTGAGCCTTACGCTCAAAGCTGGTGAGGGTACGACCCTCCCAACGCGGAGCCCAACCACCCAGCGGATCCTCCTCGGTCGCACCGGCGCCGGGGTTCACGTTCTCAAAGTCGGGGTGCGCCTCCAGAACCTCGCGCATGACCAGGGCGTACTCCTCCCAGTCAGTCGCCAGACGCCAAATGCCGCCGGGCTTGAGCACGCGTGCAACCTTATCAGCGAACGCCGGGGACACCAGGCGGCGCTTGTGGTGGCGGGACTTGTGCCAGGGGTCCGGGAAGAACACCCACAGCTCGTCCACGGAGTTCTCCTCAAGCATGTTGTCGAGCAGTTCGGGTGCGTTCGCCTGAGCCACACGCACGTTCTCCACGCCGGCGTTGCCCATCTTCAGCAGCAGGTCCGCGATGCCGGGGGTGTACACCTCAACGGCGAGGAAATTCGCCTCGGGCACCTCAGCTGCGCGGTGCACAATCGCCTCGCCCAGACCGGAACCAATCTCGACGACCTGGTACGCCTCGCGGCCGTAAATCTTAACCGGGTCGAAGGTCGCCTCGGGCGCGACGGAAGTGTCGGTGCGCAGGCGTGGAATGTCCAGCACGTGGGTGGGGGAGTAGGTGTCCCACGCCTTCTGGCGGCGCGCGGTGAGGCGGTCGCCGCGGCGGACGAAGGAGTAGGGCTGGCGGAAGAATTCCTCGGGAACCGGCTTCTTGGCCTTTTCTTCGGTGGATTCGGGTGCCTGGCTAGGCTGCGTGTTCTCAGTAGACATACCTAAAAGAATAGCGCAGGGCCGCTGCACCGTGCGGTTTCGCGGTGTGCGGGGCTGGCATGACGCTGAACTAGCCGGGCGTGGGGTGGGTGCGGTGTACGTCCGGCGGGCGTAGAAATTTAGCGCGCAGACAAAAGTGCGGCGGCTCAGGGGTGATGCGGGGTGTGTTCCGGGTGGAGGCTGAGGGATGCCACAGGCTCGCCCCGTCTCAAATCCTAGCCATGTTGGATTCATTGCGCTTGTGTGGGTATGAGGGGGTAAAATTTGAAATTATGCATTCTCTGTATATTTCTTATCGGTGATACAAGCCCCGGCAAACCCGCGCCCCTGGAGCCCATAAGCCCCAAAACCGGCACGGGTTGCGGAAACAGGAATTTCACCTTCCCGTACGCCGTTAAGAAATATGCGTGAATACCAACCACCCGGAATCGCCCCCGAGCAACAACAGGGTAACTGACGTAGAAAAGAGGAATACGTGACACAGCAGCCAACGCCGCAGAACTCCGTCACCGGCCTAGATTCGGAGGCTGAGCACTCCAAGCTCCAGCGCGGACTGAGCTACCGACACATCCAGCTGATCGCTATTGGCGGCGCCATCGGCACCGGCCTTTTCCTCGGCTCAGCAAAGACCATCGCTCTGACCGGCCCCTCCATCGTCTTTGTGTACGCGATTATCGGTAGCGTCATCTACTTTGTTCTGCGCGCCATGGGCGAGATTCTGCTCTCCAACCCCAAGTACAAGTCCTTCACCGACTTCATTACCGACATCCTCGGTCTGCGCGCCGGCTTCTTCGTCGGCTGGTCGTACTGGTTCTTCTGGGTCGTCACAGGTATCGCGGACGTCATTGCCATTACCGGCTACATCAAATACTGGTGGCCGGAAATCCCAGCCTTCATCCCGGCGCTGACCGTTATCGTGGCTCTGCTGTTGCTGAACCTGCCCTCGGTGAAGAACTTCGGTGAAATCGAATTCTGGTTCGCAGTCATTAAAATCGTCGCGATTGTCGCCCTCATTATTGTTGGTGCGCTCATGGTTGCCTTCAGCTTCACCGCGCCCGACGGTACCGTCGCCTCTGTGGCAAACCTCTGGGATCACCCCGGCCCCTCCGGTAGCGGTATCTTTACCCAGGGCCTGACGGGCTTCCTGGGTGCCTTCCAGATTGCGCTCTTTGCCTTCGTGGGTGCTGAGCTGGTCGGTACCGCCGTGGCGGAAACCGAACACCCTGAACGCACCCTGCCCAAGGCAATTAACGCGGTACCCTTCCGCATTGGCCTCTTCTACGCGCTGCCGCTGCTGACCATCCTCGCCGTCACCCCCTGGGACAAGCTGGATAAGTCCATGAGCCCCTTCGTGGGCATGTTCTCCCTGGCGGGCATTGCTGTTGCCGCCTCCCTGGTGAACTTTGTGGTGCTGACCTCCGCGGCGTCCTCGGCGAACTCCGGTATTTTCTCGACCTCCCGCATGGTCTACGGTCTGGCACACGACGGTGCCGCACCCTCCGCGCTGGGTAAGCTCACCAAGAACGGTGTGCCCGCTAACGCCCTGTACCTGACCACCGTGATGCTGCTGTTTAGCCTGGTCATGTTGTATGCCGGTAGCGGCATCATGGAGGCGTTCACCGTGGTGACCTCCGTGGCGTCGATGATGGGTATCTTCACCTGGAGCATGATCCTGATTGCGTACCTGGTCTACCGTAAGAAGTTCCCCGAACGCCACGAGGCATCCGCATACAAGATGCCCTGGGGTATTGGCATGAGCTGGTTTGGTCTGGTCTTCTTCGCCGTCATGGTCTACGCCCTAAGCCTGTACCCGGACACCGCAATCGGCCTGGCACTGACCCCCATCTGGTTCATTGCTCTGGCTATTGGCTACGAGATTCTGACCCGCCGTCACGCCGCTAAGCATGCTCGTGCGCTGGCTGCTGGCAATGTTGTTGACAAGGCTGCTGACAAGGCTGGTCAGCAGTAGTTTCTGCTCTTTCTGCGGCGCTGTTGGTAAGCCCCGTTTCTGCATTCTTTTAGGATGCGGAGGCGGGGCTTTCGCGTGCCCTCGTGCCTGCCTGTTTACGTTCCGGGCGGCATTTTTTACACCGCTTGATATGACGTGAATAATAGAAATAGGTCACATTTTTGCCGTAAATCCTGTTTTCTTGCACTTAATACCTGTAGAATAACTATCCAAGTAGCTGTGAGGGCTCTCAGAAAAACTCCGCGTCAATCGATAGTGTGACACTTCCGAATACTGCGCGGTAGCTGGCAGAGCCTCAGCCTCGCCCCGAAATCCGGGGACACCCCGCAAGCAAATGGCCGCATATTCATGCATTAGCTATACCTCCTGAATCTTAATGATTCTCATTACACTAGGGGTACATGCGGTACGGGGTACAACCGCTGAAAAGAGGACGTCGTGACTGAACAGAACAACGTCAGCCTGAATCCTAAAGCTCCCGAACAGGGAGAGCGACTACACCGCGGTCTAAGCAACCGCCACATCCAGCTCATCGCCATCGGCGGTGCCATCGGCACGGGCCTGTTCATGGGCTCCGGTCGCGCCATCTCCATGGCGGGTCCCTCAGTTATTTTCGTGTACATGCTCATCGGCGCCGTCATCTTCCTGGTACTGCGAGCTATGGGCGAGATTCTGCTCTCCAACCTGAGGTACAAGTCCTTCTCTGACTTCACCACCGACCTTGTCGGCCCCATGGCGGGCTTCTTCCTCGGCTGGTCCTACTGGTTCATGTGGGTGGTCACCGCCGTCGCGGACATCATCGCAATCGTCGGCTACCTGCACATGTGGTGGCCCGACCTGCAGCCATGGATCCCGGCGCTCGCCGTCATCGGCGTTCTGCTGACCCTGAACCTGGTCTCCGTGAAGAACTTCGGCGAAATCGAATTCTGGTTCTCCATGATTAAGATTGTCGCCATCGTCGCCCTGATCATCGTTGGCGGCGGCATGATCGCCGTCGGCTTCACCTCACCCAGTGGCGCACAGGCATCCGTTGCAAACCTCTGGAATGACGGCGGCATGTTCCCCAACCACCTGCTTGGCTTCCTCGGTGCATTCCAGATTGCCGTCTTCGCGTTCATGGGCTCCGAACTGGTCGGTACCACCGCCGCAGAAACTAAGGACCCCGAAAAGACCCTGCCCAAGGCAATTAACGCCGTGCCGGTACGTATTATGGTCTTCTACGTGGGTGCACTCGCCGTCATCCTGATGGTCACCCCCTGGCGCCTGGTCAGCCCCGATAAGAGCCCCTTCGTCGCCATGTTCACTCTGGCGGGCCTGGGTATCGCCGCGCATATCATCAACTTCGTGGTGATTACCAGCGCAACCTCCTCGGCGAACTCCGGTATCTTCTCCACCTCGCGTATGGCATTCGGTCTGGCGCGCGAGCGCAGCGCCCCGCAGTTCCTGGGCAAGATTTCTAAGAACGGTGTGCCGCGTAACGCGCTGTTCCTCTCCGCCGTGATGCTGCTGTCCTCGATTGTGCTGCTCTACGCGGGCGACTCGATCTCTCGTGCGTTCAACCTGGTCACCACCGTGGCTGCGGTGCTCGTGATTTTTGCGTGGGCCATGATTATGGTCAGCTACCTGATGTACCGCAAGAAGTTCCCCTCGCGCCACAAGAAGTCGAAGTTCCGTCTGCCTGGCGGCCGTTTCTCCGCGTGGCTGGCGCTGGCGTTCTTCGCTTTCACCATTGGTGTGCTGACCATGAACGAGGAAACTCTCATGGGTCTGCTCGCGATGCCCATCTGGTTCGTGATTCTGGGTATCGGCTGGGTCTTCAAGCGCCGCGCTGATGCCCGCCGCCACGAAGCAATCTCGACCCGCACCGCGCAGATTGCGATTGTGGAGGCGTCCGAGATTTTCTCGGCACGCTAAACACCCACGCTAAGCCATACTGGTTGCCAGTACCGGCTATCAGCGTATGCGTAAAGCCCGCGTCACCTGCTCCTCTCAGGGAGCGGGGACGCGGGCTTTCGCTGTCTCCAGGGATGAACCCGACGAGAGGCTCGCGGGAGTGCTTGCTTAGACGGACGCTACCTCAGCTTCTTCCGCCAGCGGATCCTCGTCATCATCGGTGCGGTAGAAATCCCAGCGTTCACAGCCGCAACCGGAACGCATCGCCTCGATGACGGCGGCAGCCGCCTCCATCGGGTCGAGTGCGTGCAGGTTCCACAGCGCGTGCACCGGCACCGGGTGCCTCCAGCCGTGCCCCTGTAGGAACTCCGGGTCGAAGGCGGGCAGCGCCTCGACGGTGGGTTCGAACTCGCAGAGGAAGCCGGTGGGGGAGCGGAAAATCGTCACCATGGGGGTCGGGTCGGCGTCCTCGAGGGAGGCGCCATCGAAGAAGTAGTAGGTGCTCAGGCGGCGGTTCCAGGCAAGCTGCGCGAGGCGTTCGCCGAAGACCTCCACCGTCTGCTCCCACTGGGTGCGGTGGTACGCCGCCAGGTCGGTGTGGGCGGTCTGCACCACGCCGATGCCCTGCTCGGTGAGTTCGCGGGCGCTCAGACGTGCGGGTTCTGCCGATTCTGCGGGAGCGCCCGCAGGGGAGCCGTCCGGGGTATCCGGCTCTGCTAGTTCTGCATCGGTGAGCTCAGCGTTAGTCAGCTCAGCGTCGAGGAGCTCAAGCTCCTCAGCGGCGCTCGCCTCGGCCTCGTTCGACTCAGTGGCGCTCGCCTCCACGGCAGCTACGTTGGCTTCGTTCCTCGTCCACAGGCGTAGCTCGCGGGCAATCTGCGTGCGTCCGCGATGCAGGGTTGTCTGCCAGGAGCCGAACTTGGCGCGTACCGCACCCAGGGGCGGCACCTGCTCAATGAGCGTGGGAATGGTAGACCAGTAGCCGTAGTTCAGCGCCGTCGGCTCGCGGTCGTAGCGGGCGCAATAGCTCAAAAAGAGGCTCAGAGTCTTCGGCGCAAAATCCTCGGGTACCGCCGCGGCGTCGATATACCACTCGTTCTCGAGCGCTTCTGCCGGGTAGATGCCGGTGCGGAGCATGCCCAGGGACCAGTCGCCGTCGCCGAGGTAATCGTTGACGGTCTGAACCGGTGCCGGCCACGCCGATTCGCCCTCCATGCTGGCGGCAAGCAGGGTGTACAGGCTACCGCCCTCGGTACCGATTTCTTTCACGCCGCGCTGCCGGATGTCCTCGAGGGTCTGCGCGTAGGCTTCTTCCTCCAGCTGGGAGTAGGGGTGTGCGGCAAGGTACTTGAGCGTAGCGCCGATCTTCGCCAGAATGTGGGCGATGTCTTCGCTATTGAAGTGGCGCGCCTCCAACGCGGGCGGCAGGTCGTGGATAATATCGCAATCAAGAATCAGCGCCGTGTACTCGGGCTCCGGGGGCAGATCGTAGGCTTCCGCGAAAACATACCAGAGGCCGCAGGCGAGCACCGTGTAGCTCGGGGCCTCTGCCGTGACCGGACCAAACTGCCAGATACCGGAGTTCAGGGCATAGTTCAGATGCTTCTTGTTGATGTGCGGGTACAGAAAGTTGAGGCGGCGGAGAACCTGGCTAGGGGTGAACCCCAGCGCGGCGAGTTCGGCGATAAGTTCCGCGTACTCGTCGTGAAAATCTAAGTAGCCCTCCGGAGCGTTTGATAGCGCGGCTTGTTCGCGCATGGGTCCCTCTTTCATCTGCGGGATGTGGCAGCACCTTGTCGTACCGTGCCGCCGAAACCCTGAATGCGTGCACGCAGACAAGGGCGTTTGCGTGGTGTGATGCCACCCCTTATCTGCACAAATAAGAGATATTTTTTCAAAAAATATCCTCTTTTATCTAAATTTATCGCTGAAACTTACCACTATTCAAATAGGTGAACCCTCAACACGGTTTCTTACGTAAAGATGACAACGTTTAGCGAACCCACAGGGCAAAATGTGCACAAAGACTCGCATTCTGCACTAGAAAATACGGCGGAAAAATACGCTCACCCGCACCCGCCCAGACGAGCACAATACGCCCCACGCTGACTCTACCCCCAGCATCACCGGCCAACCCGTGAGCCGCGGCGAAATATGCGAAACTGGAAGGATGAGCGAACACCCCCTCCCGAGCAGTATCCGCCCGCGTGCGAATCGAGCTGCAGACCCCGCGCCCAGCAGCGCCGCACACCGCGAAAAACACGAAACCGGTGGCGCAGCTGAGCCGCCCGCCGAGCACCTCATCAACGCGCTCGCCGTAGAAACCGGCATTGCGCCGCACCGCATCCGCGCCGCCGTGGTGCTACTCGACGCCGACAACTCCGTACCCTTCATCGCCCGCTACCGCAAAGAAGCAACGGGCGCACTCACCGACACCCAGCTGCGCACCATCCAGTCGCGTCTGGGTCAGCTCCGCGCCCTCGAAGAGCGCCGCAACCGCGTGCTCGAAGCGCTCACCGAACGCGCCGACGAAGGCCTCATCGACCCGCTCACCCTGCTGCAGCTGCGTTCCTCGCTCATGAACGCCGCCACCATCGCAGACGTGAACGCCATCTACGCCCCGTACCGCAGCGAGCGCGTGACCCGCGCCCAGATGGCGCGTGCCGCCGGGCTTGATTCCCTCGTTGAAGACCTGCTGGAGGTGCCCCTCGCCGAGGCGCACGCCATTGCCGCCGCGTACATTACCGACGGCACCGAAGACGACGAAGACGACGAGGATGAGGGCATTGAGGCGGCAGAAGCAGACGAAGCCCTGCAGATTCACAGCGCCGAAGAGGCCCTCGACGGTGCCCGCGCGATCCTGATTGACCGCGCCCTCACCGACCCGGTGCTCAGCGAAAAGCTCCTCAAGCGCCTACGTGAAGGCGGCGTGATTGAGTCCCGCGTGATTGCCGGTCAGGAAAGCACCGGCGCGAAGTTCTCCGACTATTTCGCCTTCTCGGACCGTATTCGTTCCATTCCGCCGCACCGCGTGCTGGCGCTGCACCGCGCCAAGGACGCCGGCGTGGTGCGCCTCAAGGTGGATGTGGCACCCGCCCCCGTGGCGCTCAGCCGCCTGCGCGGTGCCGCCCGTGCCGAAGCTGAGGCCGCCGCCGAAAATTACGAGAACGTCCGTTCTGCATACGAGCGTGAAGTCGCTGCCGCGCTACGCATCCCCGTGCAGGTGCTCAACACCGTCGACGACGAAGACCGCGTACTCGGCTGGCTCGCCGCCACCGTCCGCACCGCATGGCGCAGCCACCTGCGCCCGCGGCTTGCCGAACGCATTCGCCACCAGCTACTCGACGCCGCCGCACAGCACGCCACCGAGGTATTTGCCTCCAACCTGCGCGATATTCTGCTCGCCGCACCCGCCGGCCACAAAACCACCCTCGGCCTGGACCCGGGCCTGCGCCACGGCGTGAAATACGCCGTAGTTGACGGCACCGGTGAGCCGCTGCGCGTGGGCACCGTCTACCCACACGCCCCGCGCAACCAGTGGGCAGAAGCGCTGCGCGAGCTCGCCGCCGCCTGCCGCGAGCACGGCGTGGAACTCATCGCCATCGGCAACGGCACCGCAAGCCGCGAAACCGACAAGCTCGCCAGCGAACTGATCCGCACCCTGCGTGAAGAAGGCGTAGACGCGCCCCAGAAGGTGACTGTCTCCGAGGCGGGCGCCTCCGTCTACTCCGCCTCCGCCCTCGCCGCCGCCGAACTGCCCGACTACGACGTGACCGTACGCGGCGCCGTCTCCATCGCCCGCCGCCTGCAGGACCCGCTCGCCGAGCTCGTCAAAATCGACCCGCAGTCCATTGGCGTGGGCCAGTACCAGCACGACGTGCCGCCCGCCGCCCTGCGCCGCGCCCTCAACGACACCGTCGAAGACTGCGTGAACGCCGTGGGCGTGAACCTCAACAGCGCCTCCGTGCAGCTGCTCGCGCACGTGGCGGGCGTGGGCACCGCAACCGCCGAACGCATCGTCGCCTACCGCACCGAACACGGTCCCTTCACGAACCGTCAGCAGCTGCTGAACGTGCCGCGACTGGGTGCGAAGACCTTCCGCCAGGCGGCAGGATTCATCCGCATCCGCGGCGGTGAGGAGCCGCTGGACGCCTCCGCGGTGCACCCGGAAGCCTACCCGCTCGCGCGCCGCATCATTGCCGACGCGCAGGCACGCAACGGCGCCCACTGGGTTGCCGGCGCCCTGGGTACCTCGGATGGAACCGACCCGCTCGCCGGGCTGAACCCCGCCGACTACGTGCAGGATAGCGGCACTCAGACCGATACTCAGGTGAGCGCGGACGAAGCCGCCGCCGGTGTGTACACGGTCGAGGATATCTTCGCCGAGCTGCGCCGCCCCGGCCTGGACCCGCGCGGTAGCTTCCGCACCGCCCGCTTCTCCGAGTCCGTCTCGCACTTCGAGGATGTGCGCCCCGGCATGGTGCTCGAGGGTACCGTCTCGAACGTGGCGGCATTCGGTGCGTTCGTGGATATTGGTGTGCACCAGGACGGCCTCGTGCACATCTCGCAGATGAGCCGCGGCTACGTGGCGAACCCGCACGATATTGTGCGCAGCGGCGACATCGTGCAGGTGCGCGTGGTGGAGGTCGACCCGGCGCGCCGCCGCATCTCCCTCTCCCTGCTGGTAGAGGACGAGAACTAGCGGGGGAGAGTGCGATCGCTCGCCGACTTATCGAGCAATCCGCGAATGAGCATTCTCTAAAACCTTAGCTCCCGCAAGAGTGTACAAAAGCCCCGACAAGCACTATCCGTGCCTGTCGGGGCTTTATTTAGGTGTGTATCGAGCTATACGCCCGAGCTACACCTTAGAAGTCAATGTTCGCCGGGTCAGCGCCAATACGCCCCTCGGGGCTGGAAAGCGCATCTACAGCCGCGATGTCCTCGGCGGTCAGCTTCACGTTCACCGACGCCAGGTTCTCCTCAATGCGGGAGGGGGTCACAGACTTCGGGATAGCCACGGTGCCCTTAGCCAGGTGCCACGCCAGCACGACCTGCGCGGGGGTTGCGCCGTGGCGCTCCGCGATCTCAGCCAGCACGGGGTTCTGCAGCAGGTCACTACCGTTACCCAGCGGGCTCCACGCCTGAGTCGCGATGCCGTACTCGGCGTGAACGGCGCGCAGCGCCTCCTGCGAGAAGTAGGGGTGCAGCTCAACCTGGTGGATGACCGGAACCACACCGGTCTCCTCGATAATCTCGCGCAGCTGCTCCTCGGGGAAGTTCGAAACACCAATGGAACGGACCTTACCCTGCTTCTGCAGCTCAATCAGCGCACGCCACGAATCCAGGTACAGGCCCTGCTGCGGCTTAGCCCAGTGAATCAGGTACAGGTCAACGTAATCGGTGCCCAGCTTCTCCAGGGACGCCTCGAACGCCTCAAAAGCGCTCTCGTAGCCCTGGTCGGAGTTCCACAGCTTGGTGGTGAGGAAGATGTCTTCGCGAGCCACGCCGGAGTTAGCGATAGCGCGGCCCACGCCCGCCTCATTGCCGTAGATAGCGGCGGTGTCGATGTGACGGTAGCCGATCTCCAGGGCGGTGGCCACGACCTTCTCGGCAACCTCGTCCTCAACCTGCCACACGCCGTAGCCCAGCTGCGGAATGGATCGACCGTTGTTGAACTTTACGTTGGGTACGTTGTAGCTCATGCTGCTCCTTTGGAATCTATGGGGAGGCGGCGCCTCCGTAAGTAGTCCTTCAAGGCTACGCCCCAGAGCCCCCGTTGAGAAGAGCCGCAGCAGAATCGGGCGCGAATCTAGCCTGAGGCGTAACCAAATGACAAAAAATGACGGGTGCCAGAAATGCCGCTCAGACTCGAGGGCGGCTACCGCTCGGGCTCGAGGGCGGCTATCGCTCGACAGCCGGCGCAAAGAGCTCACGCACATCCTCAGCCGTCACCGCCGCGGAGGCGAACTCGCCCTCACCGACCACCGCATCGAAGAGCGCGGCCTTCGACTCCTTGAGCTGCATGACCTTCTCCTCAATTGTGCCCTCGGCGACCAGACGGTAGACGTGCACCTCCTTGTCCTGGCCGATGCGGTGAATACGGTCCACCGCCTGCTGCTCGGCGGCGGGGTTCCACCACGGATCCATGATGAACACGTGGTCCGCCTCGGTCAGGTTCAGACCGAAACCGCCAGCCTTGAGCGAAATGAGGAACACCGGCTCCTGACCGCTCGTGAACGCCTCGATGACCTCGGCGCGGTTGCGGGTCGAACCGTCCAGGTACAGGTGGCCGATGCCCTCCTCCGCCAGGCGCGCCGAAATGCTCTTGAGGTAGCCGGTGAACTGGCTGAACACCAGCACGCGGTGGCCCTTCTCTAGCAGGTCGGGTAGCTGCTGAACCAGGTAGTCGCGCTTGACCGAGGACACCCCGGCGTAGGCCTCCGGGTCAATCAGCGCGGCATCAAGCGCCAGGCGGCGCAGCAGGGTCAGCGACTGGAAGATCGTGAAACGGTTCTTGTCCATGTCCTCCAGCAGACCCAGCACCTTCTGACGTTCACGCTGCAGATGCGTGTCATAGATGCGGCGGTGACCGGCAGCCAGCGGCAGGTTCACGCGCGTATCGTTCTTCGCCGGAAGCTCTGCCGCCACCAGCTCCTTAGTGCGGCGCAGCATGAGCGGGCGGATGCGCCGGCGCAGACGAGCAGCCGTCGCCGCGGCGTGCGCCGGGTCCTCACCGGACTCCGCCGGGCGAGCGTACAGGTCACGGAACGCGCGGGCGGAGGGGAACAGGCCGTCCGCCACAATCGCCAGCAGCGCCCACAGCTCCATGATGTTGTTCTCAATGGGCGTGCCGGTCATCGCGATCTTGGTGCGGGCGGGCATCGCGCGGGCGATGGACCAGGCGCGGGTGCCGGTGTTTTTGACGAATTGCGCCTCGTCCAGCAGGAGCGCACCCCAGCCTTCGGGGGCGGAGAGTTCGCCCGTGGATTCGTCAACGGTGCGGCCCAGCGTGCGGGCGTAGCCGGTGTACGCGTCCTCGTCCATGCGCAGCAGCGTGTAGCTGGTCAGCACCAGGTGTGCCCCCGCGATGCGCTCAGCCAGCGGGGTCTTACCGGCGGTGGTTTCGGTGATGGTCACGACCTTCGCCTCGGGTAGGAATCGCTCAGCCTCCGCCGCCCAATTGGCGATGACGGAGGTCGGCGCGACCACGAGGAAAGGCGCGAACGGCTCGACGCTCTCACCGCGCCCGGCAGCATGTTCGGAGGCGGTACGTTCAGAGGCAGCACGCTCGGAGGCGGCACGATGCTCCTCGATCGCGTGGGCGAGCAGGGCGAGAGCCTGCACGGTTTTACCCAGACCCATATCGTCTGCGAGAATACCGCCCAGACGCTGCTCGTACAGGAAGGACAGCCATTGGAAACCCTCCACCTGGTAGGGGCGTAGGGTCGCCTGCAGGCCGGTGGGCACCGGGCGCTGAGCAATCACCCGACGGGAAGCCTTCTGAGATGCAGAGGAACGCTTAGCACCCTTGTCAGATGCTTTTTCAGTACCCTTTTCAGTACCCTTTTCGGTGCTCTCTTCGGCATCCTCCAGGCCCTCAACCAGCTCCAGCAGCGAACGCACCTGAGCATCCCACCGCGCGGTCGTATGCACGCTCGCCGCCAGCGACTCCAGCTCAGAGAACAGCCCCGCCTGGTGACGGTTAATGCGCAGCTCACCGCCCGCATCGTCGAGTTCGCGAGCCTCCGCAATGAGGGTGCGCAGGGTCTTAAACTCGGGTCGACGCAGCGAGAAATAGGTGCCGTTACCGAGCAGAATACGGTCCGCCCCGCGATCGAGCGCCTCAAAAATCTGTGCAAACGGTACAGTCCAATTGTTGACCTTCACCGCAATGCCCAGGCCGAACCAGTCGCGAGAATTGCCCTCGTTCACGGTGATTTCAATGAGCGCGTCGGTTGTCTCCACGAACTGTGGCGGGGTGCCGTTAAAACGCACCTGAACAGCGGAAACACGGCGAAGTTTCGGCAGAATCGCGCTGAGCAGCTCGCGGGTTTCCCAGCCTTCGATGCGGCGCTCTTCCAGCCCGGAAAGCGCCGGGTGAGCGGCAAGAATGGTGCGCACCGAACGCAGTACGCGCGCCTCAAAACGCTCATCGCGAACCTCGCCACCCTCTTCACCGGGGTAACCGAAAACCGGCAGGGACAGCACATCGGAGCCAGTCGCCGGATTTTGCGCGCTTGCATCCTCGGCGCTCGCCTCCTCTGCGCTGTCCTCCGCGAAGGGGTTCAGCGGGTACTCCCAATGCCAGCTCAGCTGCGCGTCGTGGCGTACCTGCTCGTCAAAGCTGATTTCAAGCACCAGATGCGGCGGCTTCACGCGCGGCAGCGCCAGCGCCGGATCGGGGGTCAGCGAGGGAATGGAACGACTGAGCGCGGGCAGGTATTCCTTCTGGAACGTGGCGCGTTCCGCGGCGGGAATGTGCACGGTTCCGGCGCTAATGAGCGATTCGGAGGCGGCATCGAGCGGCTCAACCAGGGGGATGAGCGCCAGCTCCACACCCTCGGGCAGCTCGGGCACAGCTGGGGAGTAGCGCACCCGCTCACCCTGTACCGGGGCAATCGTCGGCGCGCTATTCTCAGCCTCCTCAGCCGGCGCCTCCTTCTGCACAAAGGATTCGCGACCCACCTCGTCCAGCGCACCGGGGCGCGCGGTCTTCCAGTGCACCGCCTTTGCCGCCTGCTCGTACTCCTGCTGGGCGAGCCCGCCCAGGGCAAAGAAGCCGGTGCGCGGGGTGCCGATGGGGTGGCAGTGGGCGGCGGGTAGCCAGAGCTGGCGCAGTAGTTCGCCTTCGCGTCCTTCCCAGCTGAGCGCGGCTTGAAGCTGCAGTCCGGTGCCTTCCGCGTGTTTCTCTTCGCTGGCGGCGGCGTGCAGGCGCACCTGCGCGGGGCTCAGCACGGCGTAGTTCACCTCGCGACCGTTGACGAGCAGCGGCAGACCAATATCCTCCGCGCGGGCGAGTACGTCCCAGAGCAGAGTGGAGGCAGAAGCGCTGATTGAGATCCAGTCGCGGTGCGAGGAGTACATGTTCTGCCAGGGGCGGGCAATCGAGTAGAGCTCGGCGAAGAATCGTTCGTGTTCGGGGTAGATTTCGTGCCGCCCGACGGGCCCGCCCACGCTGGAGGCGAAGGTTTCCCAGCTGAGTCCGCCCTTGATCCAGCGCCCGGTTTTGGACGCCATGAGCGGTCGGGCGAGCAGGTTAATGCTGGGGGTTGCGCCGGGCATATTGCGGCCGCGCGCGTAGGAGCCGGAGACGCTCAGCGAGAAATCCAGGGCACCGCTCACGCGCATTGAATCAATGCCTGCAAGGTCCTGACGTGCGGAAAGAACGGAGGAGAGATCGCGTCGCCATGCCGAGATTTTGGTTGCGGATGCCTCTGCCTGCAGGCTCGGGGAGGCGCCTAGCTCGTTGAGTGCAAAGCTTCCCTGGGGGTTTGCGGGCTCGGCAGTCGCTGCATCGGGCGCGGGCAGTTTCGCCGCGGTGGTGAGCGCACCGGAGGCGCGTAGCGCCGCGAGCGGGTCGGCGACTTTCTTCGCCTCCGCAACGTCCGCGCTCTTTGAATCTGCGGGTCCCTTTGCCTCTGCCGCGTCCTTTGCCGCGGCACCGGGTACGCCGACCGGTCCGGGGTGTTCGCTGAGTGCCTTTTTCGCTACGGAGGCGCGGTCGAGCGCGGTGAGCATGAGTGCTACGGCGTGCTTGCAATCGGTGAGCACGGGGCAGGTGCAGCGGGCGGTGAAGGTTGCGGAGCCGCTGACGGCGGGGAAGAAGCGAATGGTCACTTCGTAGGGGATGATGGTGCTTCCGTTGACGAGCCCGGTGAGGGTTCGCTCGTCTTCGTCGTAGCTGTAGCGGATGACTTCGCGGTTGCGCTGGTAGGCGACGCCGCGCTGGTAGGTGCGGTGCCCGGCCTGGCGAATGATCTGCGGTACGGTGACGGGAATTTCGGGGAAGGGATTGTTGGCGCTCACCAGCTCATTATCGCGTATTGTGCGGGTATGCGCCTTGTCGCCGGTCATTTGCTGGCGGCTGCCGGGCTGGCTGTTGGACTGACTGCCGGGCTGGTTGCCGGGGCGACTATTGAGCGGTGGTTTGGGGTGTATTTCGTATTTGTGGTGGGGGAGTTTTTAACGCATAAAAACACCGGTATTCACATAAGATATTCCGCACAGTATCAAAAATTCACCCCATTTAAAACGTTCCCACAAGCCAAAACGCTAATAATCTAAATCTCTTTCAAAAAACGCTTTACTTAACTTGAGAAAATGCTGTAAGCTAAACCCAGCTTCAAGAGTTTCGACTGATAAGCTCCGACTATGGTCGAACGCCAACCCCATGTTCACGGGTGGCTCGGATGACGAAGCGGTTTGTATTCACCACCGGAATAACCGGTGGTAATTGGTACAGACAAGAGCAACGCGAAAGGATCGCGCCACTCACGGCGCAGGTTGTCACATGTACAACGGCTCTGCAACCGAAGCAGCAATCTCTCTGAACCCCTCCCGCTCCTACCAGGAAAGCCTGCGTGCCGCAGCTGTCCCCGCGCGAGGCGGATACACCGCAGTCAGCATTGACGATTACTCCCGCATTTCTTCTAAGCGCGACGAGTTCCTGAACTTCCTTCTTCTGCCGAACCCTGAGGGCATCCCCGCTATTGAGTACGCCGGTCTGCGCGTAGCGTAGCATTAGGGGTATGAATTTCTCCGGTATGCTCCTGGACTCCGACGTTCTTGCGGAGATCCGTAAGGCGGATCCAGACCCCGCCGTGGTCGCTTTTCTGCGCCGCCGCTCGTTCCGGCACATGTACATTTCTGTGCTGAGTATTGGCGAGCTGAAGGGCCTGTACCCCTACCCGGAAACTGATCGCTGGATTACCGAACTTCTTGAGCGCTTTGGCGACCACGTTATTAATGTGGATGCGCGCGTGAGCCTCGAGTGGGCGGGCCGTCAGGCGCCGCGCGGCGTGCATGCTGTGGGTCGTGATGATGCCGGTCCGCTGCCTACCGCCGCCCTGGAGGGTCTGATGGCGGCGAGCGCGAGTGCCTATGATTTGGAGCTGATTTCTTCTAAGGCGCAGGTGTACCGCGCCTGGGGTGTTGAAGCTTCCAACCCGTGGACTGAGGATTAAAACTTTGTCGGATGCGCGTCCTCGCGTGCATACCTGTGTGAATAGTTGTGAGAACCCGCTTTCGAGTGTTAATCGGAGGCGGGTTTCGTCGTTAATTCGTGGCATGATTGAAGGACGATGAAAAGCACCTCACCTATCTCGCGTTATTCCATGCCCATGCCTCTGTGGCTTCAGGGTGTTGTTGAGCTAATTGTTACTGCCCTGTTCTCTGCGCTTGCCGTGTTTGCGGCGATGTCTGCCGTGTGGGCGACTAAGGGTTTTGGCGACATGGAGTTCTCCTCCGTGGCCGCCATGTCGGCGCACCTGTGGCTTCTGATTCACGGTGTTCCGCTGGATCTTGCGGCTGCTTTTGGTGCTTCTGCCGGCACGATGACGCTGGTGCCGCTGGGTTTGAGTATTCTGCCTCTGTTGCTTTGTTACCGTTCGGGTCGTCGCCTGGCGCGCGCCTCGTATGAGGGTGAGTTTTTGATTCCGGTGCTGTCCGGTTCGGTGACCTATGCGCTGATTAGTTCGGCGATGTACGGTTGGGCGAGCCCGCATCCTCAGCCTCTTCAGGCGCTGAATGCTGCCCTGGTGCCGTTGGGTATTGTGGTGGCTGGTCTGATGTGGGGTGGCTACCGTGAGGCGCGTTCGCTTTCGCGCATGGTGGGTGTTGATACTGCGGAGCAGATTTCGCAGATGAGTCAGTATTCGCGGTGGGCGGGTTCGTACGCTTGGGCTGTGGTGCGTGCCGCGGTGGTTGCTTTTGTGGCGCTGATTGGTCTGGGTGCGGTGCTTTTGGGTATCGGTATTTTGGCGGGCTGGTCGCAGATTGTTGCCACCTACCAGGAGCTGCACGCGGGTGCTGTGGGTGAT
Source organism: uncultured Rothia sp. (assembly GCF_963507905.1). GTDB lineage: Bacteria > Actinomycetota > Actinomycetes > Actinomycetales > Micrococcaceae > Rothia. The sequence continues at coordinate 25,825 of NZ_CAUOUU010000004.1, forward strand.
ACTGCGGTGACTCTGTTGCAGCTGGGTTTCTTGCCGAACTTGGTGATTTATGCGATTGCGTGGTCGACCGGTGCCGGTTTCTCCTTTGGCGCGGGTACCTCGGTTGGTTTGACCAGTAGCGATGCCGGTACTTTGCCGATGCTTCCGATTCTGGGCGCTGTGCCCGAGTCCCTGGGAAGCGCCGGCCTGCTGGGTCTGCTGGTGCCGCTGGCTGCCGGTGCGATTGCTGGCTGGTGGTTCTTGCGTGAGGGTGAGGATCACCTGGATGAGTGGGTTGCGCTGAAGGTTCCCTTCCGCCCGCTGTCTGCGCTGATTTCTGCTGTGGCGTTGGGCGTGGTGACCGGTATTCTGACGTCCTTTGGTGCCCTGTGGCTGGGCTGGATTTCGTACGGCTCCCTGGGTATTGGTCGTTTTACGGAGGTTGGTGCTGAGCCGCTGACCTTCGCGGCGCATACCGCGTTGACGGTGGGTGCCGGCGTGACTTTCGGTATGCTGCTGAGCCGCGCCCTGGTGCCGGACAGCAGCCGTGAGCTGCCTCGTTTTGCGGATGAGCGCCCGAACCTGGGTGAGCGTCTGATGAGCTTTACTGCCTCGACCCGTGAGCGTTTTGCGGAGTACCGTGAGCAGCGTGCGCAGGCGCGTGCGGAGCGTATGGAGCGTGAGGCTGAGGAAGCCGCCGCACGTGAAGCGGCAGAGCGTGAAGCAGCAGAGCGTGAGGCGGCTGAACGTGAAGCTGAGGAGGCGGCACGCGCACAGACTTCCGAGAACGTTGCTGAGCCTGAACAGTCTGTTGTATCTGAGGTCGCGACCGGTCACGTTCCGGTGCATCCGCAGGAGCCTGTGGTTGCCGTCCCCGTGGAGGCGACCGAACAGCTGGCGCAGCGTGCGGCGGCGGACGCTTTTGCAGACATCGTTGAAGAGCGTGAAGAGGCGGCTGAAGAGCCCGCTTCCGAAGAGGCTGCTGCTGAAGAGAGCCCCGCTGAGGAGTACGAGCCGATTGAGGCCGTTCAGCAGGTCGATTACCTGCACTCTGCCCACGCTGACTCTGCCTACGTTGACTCTGGGCAGGCTGAGGGTTACGAGAGCATTGAAGCATCTGTTGAGCCTGCCTCCAACGAGCACACTGCATACGAACACAGCACCTATGACCCCGCCGTATACGCTCATGACCCCTCCGAGGAGGAGACTCGCGAGCTGATCCAGGAGCCCGTCTACGAGGCTGCCGAACCTGTGGCAGCTGAGCGTGAGAACGCTGTTGAAGAGCCCGCAGAGCAGACGCCGCGTTCGAAGGGCCGTGCGAGCCGCATTATGGCGTACTTCGGTTTTGGTCTTGAGCAGCCCGCCGCAGCGCAGGGTTCAGAGGCGGCAGAGAGCGCCCACGCTGAACCCGCCCCGCAGGATTCCGCTCAGGACCGCGCGCTTGAGCGTGCGCAGAAGCGCGAGGCGAAGAAGGCGGCCAAGGCGGCACGCAAGAAGCAGAAGAACGACCTAGAGCGTGATTTTGTGGATCGCGAGCTGGATGTCCTCTCTGCCGATCAGGCGATGAGCCGCATCTTTGAGGTTCGTAGCCAGACCGGCATCCTTCCGCTGGTGACCGATGAGGCGTCTACCGTGGAGCTGCCCCCGCTGGATGTCAGCTCCTCGAAGTCCCAGGGCTCTAATGCGCAGGGTTCTAACGCCCGCAAGAAGAACTAGCGCGCAGAACCCCTAACGAGCTGCAGAAGAGCTAGAGCTGGACGTGCCGGTGAGCTTGTCCATCGTGCCCTGGAACTTCTGGTCGCAGGTGTACATGTCGGTCTGGGTCAGCGCGGCGGCGCGGCACTCGCGGTACTCCTGCGCGCCGGGCATGAGGGCAAGACCAATGCCGCCCAGCAGGGTCATCGCGCCGTAGATAATGCTGACGCCCGCGGCAATGTAGAAGAACCAGGGGCCGCGGTAGACCGCGGTGCGCACGATCGCAATAATGCTCAGGGTAATGCCGGCGAGAGCGAAGATGAAGAGCGCCAAGAAAAGCGGCATCGTGGAGAGCACGAAGGAAGACGCCGCAAAAATCACCAGCGCGGCAGCAATCAGCATGAGCGAGGTGCGAATATTCGCTTTCTGCTGTTCGATGGGGTCGATGGGCTTGCGCGGCTTCTTACCCTGAGGTCCTCGAGGCTGCGGCATCATGTTCTGCGGCGCTCGCGGCGGAACCTGCTGGTTCTGCGGTGCGCCGTTGCTCGGGGTGGGCTGCTGCGGTGCGTTGTTCGGTGCGTTGTTTGGAGTGTTCTGCGGGGGAGTAGACATACCTATAAGGGTACCGTCCCGTGCGCCCGTGACCTATTGAGTGCGTGCCCTGTTGAGTTTGCGCCCAGCAAACCCCGGTGAAGCCCCATGAACCCCCATGAACCCCCATGAACCCCCATGAACTCCAGTGAACCCCGGTGAGGATTCATCCCGCCGGGGTTTCTTTGTGCTCACCTTTGGGCTTTGGGTGTTTTGTGAACCTCTTACCCCCTTTGGATAAGGGTGTGAGACGGGTTATACTAGTCGGGTGCGAATTGTGGTTATGGTATCCGGCTCCGGAACGAATCTTCAGTCCATCCTCGACGCTGTAGCAGCGGGCGAGCTTCCCCTCGACATTGCGGCAGTGGGCGCCGACAAGCCCTGTCTGGGCATTGAGCGTGCCCAGGCGGCGGGTGTACCCACCTTCCTGGTTCAGCCCGGCGACTACGCCGACCGCCCCTCCTGGAACCGCGCGCTGGAAGAAAAGATCGCTTCCTACAACCCCGATTACATTGTGTTCGCTGGCTTCATGCGCATTGTTGACGCGCAGCTGGTCGAGCGTTTCAGCAACCGCATCATCAACACCCACCCCGCCCTGCTGCCCTCCTTCCCGGGTGCGCACGGCGTGCGTGACGCCCTGGCGCACGGTGTGAAGATTACCGGCCTGACCGTGCACTTCGTCGACGCCGGCGTTGATACCGGCCCCATCCTCGCCCAGGCGGCAGTGCCCGTTCTGGACGACGATACCGAAGAGACCCTGCACGAACGCATTAAGGTGCAGGAGCGCCGCCTGCTCGTGCAGACCATCGCGTCTCTCGCTGAATCCCGCGGCGCTGAATCCCGCGGCACTGCATCTGACAGCTAATTTCGCCCACTAAATTTTTCGCGGCGGAATGAGCCGAGCTCAAACCCCGCCGCCCACACACGTTCCGTTGTGCCCATTTGACGCGCTCACCTTAGCGTCACGCACAGCGGCGGGGAATACCCCCACACATATCCTGTCTATCCGGGCAGGCTACGTCCATCCACCAGCTGTGCCGCCGAGAACCGGCGTGCACGTCTAAAGCATCGGAGTATTTGTGTCTCTCATTGAGCTCGATCGCGTGCCCCTGCGCCGCGCCCTCATTTCTGTCTACGACAAGACCGGTCTGGAGGAGTTCGCCCGCGGCCTGCACGAGGCTGGCGTCGCGCTGGTCTCCACCGGCTCCACCGCATCCACCATCGCGGCAGCAGGCGTACCCGTCACCGAGGTCACCGAAGTGACCGGTTTCCCCGAGTGCCTCGAAGGCCGCGTGAAGACCCTGCACCCGCGCATCCACGCCGGTATTCTGGCGGACCGCCGCAAGCAGGAGCACATCGACACCCTCGACGAGCTGGACGTTGAGGCGTTCGACCTGGTGGTTGTGAACCTGTACCCCTTCGTTGAGACCGTTGCATCCGGTGCCGATCAGGACGCCATCATCGAGAAGATCGACATTGGCGGCCCCTCCATGGTTCGCGCTGCCGCGAAGAACCACGACGCCGTCGCTATTGTTGTGGACCCCGCCGACTACGCGCGCACCGTTGAGGCCGCTAAGAACGGTGGCTTCTCCCTGGACGAGCGCCGCCGCCTTGCCGCTGGCGCATTCGCCCACACCGCCGCATACGACACCGCTGTGGCTACCTGGACCGCATCCCAGTTCCTGCAGGATGAGGATGCTAACTTCTGGCCCCCGTACGCTGGCCTGGGCTTTGAGCGCAGCGAGACCCTGCGTTACGGCGAGAACCCGCACCAGCGTGCCGCCCTGTACGTTGACCCCGCCGCTGCCCCCGGTATTGCTCAGGCGGAGCAGCTGCACGGTAAGGCGATGAGCTACAACAACTACGTTGATGCTGACGCCGCTCTGCGTGCCGCTTACGACTTCGACGAGCCGGCTGTTGCCGTTATCAAGCACAACAACCCCTGCGGTATTGCTGTGGCAACCCCCGGCGCGGCTGACCCGATTGCGGACGCTCACGCGAAGGCGCACGCATGCGACCCGCTGTCCGCATACGGTGGCGTGATTGCCGCTAACCGCCCGGTGACCGCCGCTATGGCTCAGACCGTCAAGGGCATCTTCACCGAGGTTGTCGTGGCTCCCGGCTTCGAGCCCGAGGCGCTGGAGATCCTGCGCGAGAAGAAGAACCTGCGCCTGCTGGTTCTGCCCGAGAACTTCGCCCGTGAGGCTATCGAGTACCGCCCCATTTCCGGTGGCGCACTCTTCCAGGAGGCTGACCGCCTGCAGGCTGAGGGTGACGACCCGAAGAACTGGACCCTGGTCGCCGGTGAGGCAGCTGACGAGGCAACCCTGCGCGACCTCGAGTTCGCCTGGCGTGCACTGCGTTCGCCCAAGTCCAACGCTATTCTGCTTGCCGATAACGGTGCCGCAGTGGGCATCGGCATGGGCCAGGTGAACCGCGTGGACTCCTGCAAGCTCTCGGTGGAGCGCGCGAACACCCTCGGCGGTGAAGGTAACGAGCGTGCCCGCGGTGCGGTTGCCGCATCCGACGCGTTCTTCCCCTTCGCTGACGGCCTGCAGGTTCTGCTGGACGCCGGCGTGCGTGCCGTCGTGCACCCGGGCGGTTCGATCCGCGACGAGGAAGTTATCGAGGCGGCTAAGGCTGCTGGCGTGACCATGTACCTGACCGGTACCCGCCACTTCTTCCACTAAACATGTGTAGCGGGCTCAGTACGCGCTGAGCTACCTGCTGTGAGCGGGGCATCCTGGGGTAAACCCGGGGTGCCCCGCTTTCATACCTGGTGCCCGTGCATCCGTATTGTGGGCAGTCGTATTTATAGAATTTTTGCTCTATTTTGCGCCGGATTTGCGCATGAGGGCGCGTCAACGGTGACCCGGATGCGCACGGATTGGCTAAAAGTTCGCTAGGATTAGGTTGTGCCTAAAGTCAGCGAAGAATACAAAAAGAACAGGCGTTCTCAGATTGTAGAGACCGCCCGCGAATGCTTCATCAAGCACGGTTATCAGAAGGCTTCGATGAGCGACATTATTGCGGCCACCGGCCTGTCTGCTGGAGCGATCTATAACCACTTCTCTTCCAAGGATGAGATTATCCTGGCGGCAGCCCGCATGGACATGGCGCCCTTCGACCGCATCCGCGCCGAACAGCCCTGGGACTACGTGTTCGGGTGCCTGAAGGTGCTGGACACCCCCAAGATTCGCCGTCACCTGCTCGTCACCTGGGGCGAGGCTGTGGCAATGCCGCAGCTGGCGACCGTGGTTTCTGAGCAGCTGAGCTACCTGCGCGATCAGTCCCTGGAGCGCTACCGCGCCTGGGGCGCCGCTGAGCTGGACTTCACCGAAGAGGAGCTTGAAGAGTGGCTGACCGTAATTGGTGCCGCGGTGCTGTCGGTGCTGACCGGTTATGTGGTGCAGACCCAGCTGGTGGCTGGCGGTAAGAAGGAAAGCGCTCGCGAGGCGTACCTGGAGTATGCATCCGCTATTCTGCGTCAGGCGTAGGGCGCACAGACCTACGTAAACTGCCATGATAAGCCTGTCGGGGTGTGTTGTGCGCCCCGCGCTGGTGCCGTACTGGCGCTGTAAAACTTCATCGTGATGCTTGGTAAAGCCCGTTTTCCTTCTCGAAGGAAAGCGGGCTTTACGGTATTATGAGGTGTAGCTCATATTTTTTCATTCGGGGTTTTCAGCTGGAGGCGCCCGCCGCCTCCCGAAGACCGCCCGGCACACGCCGCGGCAACCCCGATGATGAGCGACCGAAGATAACGCAAAAACACTCCCAGGAGCGTAATGTCCGAGCAGAAGATCCTCGAGATGCCCCTCGCCGACCTCGACCCCGAGGTTGCAGAAGCCATTGAGCTGGAGCGCAAGCGCCAGCAGAACACCCTCGAGATGATTGCATCCGAGAACTTCGTCCCCCGTGCCGTCCTCGAAAGCCAGGGCTCGGTGCTGACCAACAAGTACGCTGAGGGTTACCCCGGCCGCCGCTACTACGGCGGCTGCGAATTCGTCGACATCGTTGAGTCCCTCGCTATCTCTCGCGTGAAGGAACTCTTCGGCGCAGAGCACGCGAACGTTCAGCCCCACTCCGGCGCGCAGGCGAACAACGCCGTCATGCACGCACTGCTGAACCCCGGCGACACCATCATGGGCCTGTCCCTGGCACACGGTGGCCACCTGACCCACGGTATGAAGCTGAACGTCTCCGGCAAGCTGTACAACGTTGTTGCGTACAGCGTGGATGAGAACGGCCGCGTTGACATGGATCAGGTGCGTGAACTGGCGCTGGCTGAGCGTCCCAAGCTGATTATTGCCGGCTGGTCCGCATACCCTCGTCAGCTGGACTTCGCCGCATTCCGCGCGATTGCCGACGAAATCGGCGCATACCTGTGGGTGGACATGGCTCACTTCGCTGGTCTGGTGGCTGCGGGTCTGCACCCGAACCCCGTCCCGCACGCACACGTGGTCTCCTCCACCGTGCACAAGACCCTGGGTGGTCCCCGTTCCGGCTTCATCCTCTGCACTGAGGAACTGAAGAAGAAGATTGACTCGGCAGTGTTCCCCGGCCAGCAGGGCGGCCCGCTCATGCACGTGATTGCTGCGAAGGCTACCGCGTTCAAGGTCGCCGCATCTGACGCGTTCAAGGACCGTCAGAAGCGCACCGTTGAGGGCGCACAGATCCTGGCGAACCGCCTGCTGCAGCAGGACGTGAAGGACGCCGGCGTTTCAATCGCTTCCGGCGGTACCGACGTTCACCTGGTGCTCGTTGACCTGCGCAACCACGCGCTCAACGGCAAGGAAGCAGAAGACCTGCTGCACGACGCCGGCATTACCGTCAACCGTAACGCTGTGCCGAACGACCCTCGCCCGCCGATGGTGACCTCCGGTCTGCGTATCGGTACCCCCGCGCTGGCGACCCGCGGCTTCGACGCCGAGGGCTTCACCGAGGTTGCCGACATCATCGCTTCCGTTCTGCTGCCGAACCCGGACATTGCCGCTCTGCGTGCCCGCGTTGATGCGCTCTGCGCCAAGTACCCCCTCTACCAGGGCAGCGAGAACTGGTAGACCCATGAATAACCCCGTTCGCGCATCCGCCTGTGTGGCTGATGCGAGGGCGGGGTTATTTCGCCCTCTTACTTTTGCCGCTCTACCCGCCACATCCGTCGAGGGATGTAACGGGGGAGTGGCACCTCTAGGGGCACACCCTAGAACCCAACACATGGACCATCCGTTTCGGCGAACCCGCCGCAATCTATGGAAGGAAAAACAATGCCCCAGATTCTAGACGGTAACGCAACCGCCGCAGCCATCAAGGCGGAGCTGAAGGAGCGCGTCGAGGCGCTCAAGGCTAAGGGCATCACCCCCGGCCTGGGTACCGTCCTGGTCGGTGACGACCCGGCATCCCGCTCGTACGTGGGCGCTAAGCACCGCGACTGCGCAGAGATCGGTATTAACTCCATCCGCGTGGACCTGCCCGGTGACATCACTCAGGAAGAGCTCGACGCAGAGATTGACAAGCTGAACAACGACCCGGCGTGCACCAGCTACATTGTGCAGCTGCCCCTGCCCAAGCACCTGGACACCAACCGCGTTCTGGAGCGCATCGCCCCCGAGAAGGACGCTGACGGCCTGCACCCGACCAACCTCGGCAAGCTCGTGCTGAACGTTTCTGAGCCGCTGGATTCCCCGCTTCCTTGCACCCCGAACGGTGTGATTGAGCTGGTGAAGCGTCACGGCATCGACTGGAACGGTAAGAATGTGGTCGTGCTCGGTCGAGGCATTACCGTGGGTCGCCCGCTGGGCCTGCTGCTGACTCGCCGCGAGGTGAACGCGACCGCAACCCTGGCTCACACCGGTACCGAGAACCTGGACGAGGTGCTGCGCGAGGCTGACGTCATTGTCGCCGCTGTGGGTGTTCCGCACGTGCTGAAGGCTCACCAGGTCAAGGACGGCGCAATCCTGCTGGACGTTGGTGTTTCCCGCGCTGAGGACCCGGAGACCGGCAAGAAGAAGCTCTTCGGCGACGTCTCTCCGGAGGCGGCTGAGAAGGCGTCCTGGGTTTCCCCGAACCCCGGTGGCGTGGGCCCGATGACCCGTGCCGAGCTGCTGGTGAACGTGGTTGAGACCGCGGAGCGTCAGGCGGCATAAGGCTCGCAACGTTTCAGAGCTGATAACTCAAAAGGGCGGTGCCCCGGTAGAACAATCTACCGGGGCACCGCCCTTCACACTGTCATCACAAGAAAAGGCAGATGCTAGAGAATCATCTCGTAGAAGTAGGCATCAGCGAGGTACAGGGTCTCTGCATACTCGACGGGGCTACCTTCCTCGGTGTAGCCGGTTGCGCAGACCTTGAACGCCGCCTCGCCCACGGGTACCTGCTGGTTGAATGCTTCGGCATCGGCGTCGGTGAAGAGCGCCGCGCTGGTGCGTACGCGAGCGTGCTTGATTGCGTTGGGAGTGTTAGCGAGCTGATCGAGGGAACTCGAAGTGCCGGACATTTCTGCCATCATGGCGTCCAGGATGCTGCTTGCGGCTGCCTTCACGAAGTAGGAACGCTCAAAGCCAATGACTTCGTGGTCGGCAAGGCGTAGACGGCGCACGAACAGCACCTTCTCGCCCACCGGCACGGATAGGTGAGTGGAGATCTCTTCGGTAGCGTCCACCCAGCGGGTCGCAATCATGCGGGTGGAGCCTTCAAAGCCGCGGCGGCGCATATCATCAACGAAGGTGTCCACGCGCGGAATGTAGGTCGCGTCGCTACGCTCAGCAACGTAGGTGCCGGAGCCCTGCACGTTGTAGAGCAGGCCGCGTTCAACCAGAACCTTCAGGGCGCTACGAACCGTCTGGCGGCTCACCCCAAAGTTCTGCTGAATCATGCGCTCGGTGGGCAGCTTATCGCCGGGCTTGCCGGGAATAATGTAGCGCTGCTCAATGTAGTGGATAACCTGCTCATACTTCGGGCCGGGAATCGGGGGTAGCTCGTAGCGGCTCTCAGCGTTGTGAGCGGTACTTTCGGATGCGGTGGTGCCTGCAGAATGTGAGGGGGCACCGTGGTCGGTGGTCTGTGAGGAGTGTGAATTCATCACCCAATAGTTTACCGTTCAGCCAGAGAAAAAACGCGCACGAGTGAAAATTTCTCTTCCCTCAAACTGGCATAATTAAGACTATGCATTTTTCTACTACTCCTGCACCGCGCCCGAGCGGTCTGCTTCGCGTGGCAAGCGTGAATGTGAACGGTATCCGAGCCGCCTACAAGAAGGATATGGCGGCGTGGTTGGCGAACCGTGACATCGACATTCTCTGCCTGCAGGAGGTGCGCGCCCCCGACGCTATCGTGCGTGAGCTGCTGGACGAATCCCAGTGGCATATTCTGCACGCGGAGGCCGCCGCTAAGGGTCGTGCGGGCGTGCTGGTGGCGACCCGCCGCACCCCGAACTCCGCCGGTGAGGTTCTGGAGAACCAGCCGGTCGCAACCCGCTCGAACATCGGTGAAGAGTACTTTGACGACTCGGGCCGCTGGGTTGAGGCGGACTACGTTCTGCCCAATGGCAAGACCCTGACCGTGGTCAGCGCCTACGTTCACTCCGGCGAGGTTGGTACCCAGAAGCAGGACGATAAGTACCGCTTCTTGGAGCGTATGTTGGTGCGCATGCCCGAACTCGCAAAGCACTCGGACCACGTGCTCATTGTGGGTGACCTGAACGTGGGCCACACCGAGCTAGATATTAAGAACTGGAAGGCGAACCAGAAGCGTGCCGGCTTCCTGCCGGAGGAACGCGCCTACTTTGACCGTTTCTTCGGCGATATCGGGTACCGCGATGTGGCTCGTGAGCTGGCGGGTCAGGTGCCCGGCCCCTACACCTGGTGGTCTTACCGCGGTAAGGCGTTCGATAATGACGCAGGCTGGCGTATCGACTACCACATGGCGACTCCGGCGCTCGCCGAAAGCGCCGTGGAAGCGGTCGTGGACCGTGCGGCAAGCTACGATGAGCGTTTCAGCGATCACGCGCCGCTCGTGGTTGACTACCGCATCGGTGAGTAAGACTCGGACCCACCTACAGATAAGTTTTTGAAGATGTGCTGCACCGTCCGCAGCACCGCACAGGAAGAACTGCACAGGAAATAACTATGGCAGACGAAAAGAAGCAGGATAAGTCCCTCATCCCTAACGCCTCTCAGCAGAAGGCACGTATCTACTCGGGTGCGCAGCCGTCGGCTGATTCGATGCACCTGGGTAACTACATTGGTGCTGTGAACAACTGGGTGGCGTTGCAGGACGACCCGAATAACGAATGTCTGTTCTTTATCCCGGATATGCACGCCATCACCGTTCCTCAGAACCCCGAGGAGCTGCGTGAGCGTACCCGCCTGACCGCGGCGCAGTACATCGCCTCCGGTATCGACCCGACCCGCACCCCGCTGTTCGTGCAGTCGCACGTGCCCGAGCACGCCCAGCTGGCGTGGATTCTGAACTGCTTCACCGGCTTCGGTGAGGCGTCCCGTATGACCCAGTTCAAGGACAAGTCCCAGAAGCAGGGTGCTGAGAATGCCTCCGTGGGCCTGTTCACCTACCCGATTCTGATGGCTGCCGACATCCTGCTCTACCAGGTGGACGGCGTGCCCGTGGGCGAGGACCAGCGTCAGCACCTGGAGCTGACCCGTAACCTGGCTCAGCGTTTCAACTCCCGTTTCGGTGAGACCTTCGTGGTGCCCGAGCCGGTGATTCTGAAGGAAACCGCCAAGATTTACGACCTGCAGGACCCGACCTCGAAGATGTCCAAGTCGGCGGCATCCGATAAGGGCCTGATTAAGCTTCTGGACACCCCCAAGGTCACCCAGAAGAAGATCAAGTCCGCCGTGACCGATGACGGCTCCGTCATCGCCTACGACCGCGAGGCTAAGCCCGGCGTCTCCAACCTGCTCTCCATCTACTCGGCAATGACCGGCGAGAGCATTGACGAGATCGTGGCACGCTACGAGGGCAAGATGTACGGCCACCTGAAGGTCGACCTTGCCGACATCGTGGTGGAGCGCCTCACCCCGGTGCGTGAGCGCACCCTCGAGCTGATGGACGACCCCGCCGAGCTGGACCGCCTGCTGGCTGTGGGGGCATCCGCTGCCCGCGAGATCGCTACCGTCACCATTGAGAACGTGTACAAGAAGGTTGGCTTCCTGCCTGCCGCCGCAATCTAGCGCGCTGTTCAGCCTGCCCGGCTGAGGCGCCGCATTACCTGCACGATTGAGATGACAGCACAAGAGAACTCTTCGAGCCCCACGACGGCTCCTGTATCCCCGACCCTGAAACCCGGTCACCGCTACCTGAGCGTTATTGCGCATGTGAGCGGTGAGAATGTTCAGCGCCTGGAAGAGTGGAAGCGCACGGTAGTTGGCGGTGCTGCGGCACCGATTAGCACGCACGTGACCGTGTACCTGACGGAGCTGACTGAATCGCTGCTGGCTGCGGTGCAGTCCCCGCAGTTCCGCGAGGCGCTGGACGCACCGCGTTTTGAGGCGCGCTGGGGCTCGGTACAATCCTTCCGCCCGGTCACCGAGGTGGAGTACCTGAACCTGGAGGCAGGCAAGGCCGAGTTCGAGCAGATTCATCAGAAGCTGGTTGACCTGTTCGGCACCGGTGCGGCGTCCTTCCCGTACGTGCCGCACGTGACCCTGGGCCACGGGCTCACAGAGGAGCAGGTAGCGAACGCCCACGAGGTGTTTGATGCCCTGCCCGCCGAGCAGCGTACCTTCACCGTGGATCATCTGCATTACTACTCCTACGACGGGCAGAACTGGGAAGAAATTGGGGTTCTGCCGCTGCGTTAGGAGCTGGCGTATAAACCCGGCATACATAAAGAGAGATGCGACCGATAGGTTATCGGTCGCATCTCTCTTTACGTTTTCGCTAGGTTTATCTCAGTGTGAGCGTGCTGGTGGGAGCGTCCTAGTGGGAGTGGCCCTCGTGAGCCTCGCCGGACTCGTGTGCTTCGTGCTCGTGCGCGTCAGCGGAAGCCAAGGAGGAAGCCGCGCCGTGCGAGCCGTGCGCCTCAGCCTCAACCGGTGCAGCGTTCGCGGAGGAAACACCCAGGATCTCGTTCGGGGTCTTCGGAAGCTCCACGCTCATCAGCTCCTTGGGTGCTGCCGGGTTCGACAGGGACACCGCAATGAGCTTCTTGGTTGCCGGGTCGGTCACATAGGCGGTCTTACCGTCCACCCACAGCGCCGGACGCTCGTCCTGCCAGGTCTCAGATTCGGTCCACGCCTCCATGAGCTGTACGGAGCCCAGCTCGGCACCGGTTGCCGGATCAAAGACGCGCAGCTTACCGTCGGTGGTCAGCAGCAGTGCCTCACCCTGGGGGCCGCGAGCCAGCGAACGGAAGGTGTAGCTCACGCCAGAAGGCAGGGAGTAGACGGTGCGGGTTGCCGCAACGGTGTCGATGATTGAGAACTTCTCCGGGCGCTCCAGCTTAGCGTCCTTGTCGGTCTTGTAGTCCGCCAGAACGTACTGGGAGTCAGCCTTGCCCGCCTGGTTACCGGAGCGAGAGTATGGGTCTTCAGGGTTGGTGATCTTGGTGAACTTGCCGTCCTTGTAGACCAGCGCGCCGTCGGTGCAACCGATGGAGAACGCGCCGTCCTTGGCGATAGCTTCACCGTGAACGCCGGGGCATGCGGGGCTCTCGAGAACGGTCTTACCCTGCGCGTCCACAACAGCGGCACCGGTGCGGGTCTTTGAGTCGCCGACTGCTACCAGGTACTGGTCGTTGGGCAGCGGGATTGCGAAGCCGTGGTGCGGCTTCGGCAGGGTGACGGTGGTGGTCTCCAGGGAAGAGGCGGTGCGCTTATCGTGGGTCAGCTTCGCCGGATCGTACACGGCAAAGGAGCCGGTGCCGTCGGCGAAGGCCGCAACCTTGCCGTTGTCCTTGATGACGTGACCGGTGTGGTCAGCTGCAAGAGACAGAGAAGACAGGGAGGGCGCGGTGGTGTAGTAGTGCGAGTGGTCGCCGTGCGCTACGGACCATACGCCGGTGTCCAGGAAGGTGTAGCTATTGCCGTCTGCAACGACGAGGTGGCGGTTATCGCCAGCGTCGGAGAGGCGCAGGAAGCCTTCCTTGGGGATGTCTGCGAGCAGCTTCATGTCCTTGGCGTCGTATACGAGTACGCCGCCGTCGTAGGTGATGGCGACGCGACTTGCTGCGCCCTTGCCTTCGGTGATGGGTGCGGGGGTTGCGCTCGCGGAGGTGGAAGCGCTGGGGCTGGTCTGTGCGTTCTGGGTGGCCTGGGAGCCGCATGCGGTCAGGGCGAGGGCGGCTACTGCGCCGAGTGCGCCGGCACGGGTGAGGAAAAACTTACGGGTCATGTGCATGCACCAAGATTAACATGAGAATGGTTCTCTATAGAAGCTACTCCTTGGCTCATATCAGAGTCTGGAAGTGCAGTCTGCGTCGGGCCTGCAGGGCGTCCTGCGCTCTTCTCATTCGAAGGGGGATTCCTTCCCGGCCCCACTATGCGAAAGCCTTGAACCGACCCGCGAAGTGTCTCATCAGGGCATAAGAAAAACCGGCTCCCTTCTGAAAAGAAGAGAGCCGGTTTCTAGAGGTGTCTTTTGCTCGAATAGGGTTCACGTACCTACTCGGGGCTAAAAACTTAAAGGAGGTTGTTCAGGCCTCGCGCCTTGACCTCACCCACAGCGTCCTTGACAGCCTGAGCCTTGGAGCGCGGAGCGACCAACAGAGCATCGGGGGTATCCACCACAACGATGTCATCGAGACCAATGATAGAGATCTTGCGGTCAGTGTTCGCGACAATAATGCCGGAGCAACCGTGGTTAATGACGTTGTCCTTCTCGCCGAGAATGGTCAGCTCTTCGCCACTCTTCTCGGTGTTCAGGCGTGCCACGGCGTCGAAGTCTCCAACGTCGTCCCAGCTGAAGGAGCCGGGAACCATTGCAACGTCGCCTGCTGCTGCTGCGGGCTCAGCCACAGCGTAGTCGATAGCAGTCTTCGGCAGGGTCTCCCAGACGCGGTCCATAACAGCCTCGCGCTCGGGGGTGTCCCAAGCGTTAGCGATTTCCATGATGCCCGCGTACAGCTCGGGTTCGTTCGCCTCGAGGTGCTTGAGCATCAGGGCCGCCGGTGCCACGAACATGCCTGCGTTCCAGGTGTATTCACCGGAATCCAGGTACTTCTGCGCGGTAGCGGCATCGGGCTTCTCCACGAAGGTGTCCACAGCCTGAGTGTTGGGGGCACCCTCGATGCCCAAGGACTCGCTGGCGTGAATGTAGCCAAACGCGCTGGAGGGCTCGGTGGGAGTAATGCCGATGGTGACAATCTTGCCGGTTGCCGCGGTGATGACAGCTTCGGTCACAACACGGTGGAATTCATCCACGGGGCTGATCACGTGGTCAGCTGCGAAGGAGCCAATGATGGCGTCCGGTTCGCGGCGGTGGATAATAGCGCAAGCCAGGCCGATAGCTGCAGCCGAATCCTTGGGGGAGGGCTCCAGCACCAGGTCAGCGGCACGCAGTTCAGGAATCTGCTGGGTGACCGCATTGGCGTGCGAAGTGCCGGTAACCACCATGACGGAACCGTTGCTGAGGTCGATGAGACGGTCGTAGGTGTCACGCAGCAGAGAATTGCCCGACGAGGTGAGGTCGAGCAGGAATTTCGGGGCGTGCGCGCGGGACAGGGGCCACAAACGCGAGCCAACACCGCCGGCGGGAATGAGCGGGCGGAATCGAGTGAGTGCAGTATTCATCGCTTCAAGAATAGCGGGTGAATTTGTCATATATCGAATTCTTTTAGGTTTTAACAAAAAAGTGTCAGGCGGCTCTCATTTAGGCGATGTTTGAGGTTAGGTTAAGGTAAGTCCCGTACAAACACGGGGAAGTAGGCGATATCGCAATAAAAACATGCCCTAATTCCCTTTTAGAACCTGTAAAAAAACCCTAAACAGGGTGTCAGTAAGCTGTGAATTTACCTGATATCTTGGAAGTAACAGACGAACAAAAAGCAGTCGGTGAGCACACAGCTGTGCCTGGAAGCTGGGGCCTAAAAATGCGGTACCAGAACCCAGATGCTCGCCGTCGCAGCAGGAGGTTATTCAGTGTTGAATGGTTCTAAAGGAACCCTCTACCGCGGCCGCTGGGGCATGTGGTCCTGGGTTGCTCATCGCATTACCGGTATCGCGATTTTCTTCTTCCTTCTTGTACACATCCTGGATACTGCCGTCGTGCGTATCTCCCCGGAGGCCTACAACGGCGTACTGAGCCTGTACAAGAACCCCATCATGGGTCTGGGTGAGACCGCGCTTGTCGCCGCCATCGTCTACCACGCGTTCAACGGTATTCGCATTATCCTCATCGACTTCTGGGGTAAGGCAACCAACTCGCACGTGGAGCACATCCAGGCGAAGAACAAGGATGGCAACGTCGAAATCAGCCAGAAGGCAACCTACACGCACATCAAGATTCTTTGGGTTGTGCTTTTCCTCTGGGCAATTACCGTCGCTGGCTTCGCCGCACGTCACCTGCCGATCGTTTTCTCGCACATGGGAGGTCACTAAACTATGGCTACTCCGCTTAAGCCCCGCACCTATGTACCCCGTCTGCGTGACAACCGCATCGACGGTGTGAAATACAACCGCTCCTCCTCCAAGCGCAACAACTTTGAGATGTTCGCTTGGCTCGGTATGCGCCTGTCCGGCGTCGTACTCGTCGTGCTGATTTTCGGCCACCTCTTCTCCAACCTCATGGTCGGCGACGGCATCCACGCCATCGACTTCGGCTTCGTGGGCGGCAAGTGGGCGAACCCCTTCTGGCAGGTCTGGGATTTGCTGCTGCTCTGGCTGGCTATGCTGCACGGTGCAAACGGCATCCGCGTCATCATCGATGACTACGCTGAGAAGGACCGCCTGCGCGTTTGGCTGAAGGTTATCCTCTTTGCTGCATGCGCATTCGTCCTGCTGATTGGTACCCTCACCATCTTCGCGTTCGACCCCTGCCCCTCCGGCGCAGCGGCTGAACTGCTTCCCAGCTTCTGCTCGGCACGCTAACGGCGACGTATCCGAGACAAACGAAAACATCTAAAACACAGAAAGAACATCATGCAGGTACATAAGTACGATGTAGTGATTGTCGGTGCCGGCGGCGCAGGTATGCGTGCCGCTATTGAGGCCGGCCAGCGAGTTCGCACCGCGGTACTGACCAAGCTATACCCCACCCGCTCCCACACCGGTGCGGCACAGGGTGGCATGTGCGCCGCTCTGGCAAACGTTGAAGAGGACAACTGGGAGTGGCACACCTTTGACACCGTCAAGGGCGGCGACTACCTGGTCGACCAGGACGCAGCAGAAATCATGGCTAAGGAAGCTATCGACGCTGTGCTCGACCTGGAAAAGATGGGTCTTCCCTTCAATCGAACCCCCGAAGGCCGCATCGACCAGCGCCGTTTCGGCGGTCACACCCGTGACCACGGTAAGGCTGCTGTGCGCCGCGCATGCTACGCAGCTGACCGTACCGGCCACATGATTCTACAGACCCTCTACCAGAACTGCGTTCGCCACAATGTGGAGTTCTACAACGAGTTCTACGTTCTCGACCTGATCCTAGTCAAGGACGAAGAGGGCAAGCCCCGCCCCGCCGGCGTCGTCTCCTACGACCTGGCAACCGGCGAGGTCCACGTCTTCCAGGCTAAGTCCGTGATCTTCGCATCCGGCGGCTGCGGCAAGATCTTCAAGACCACCTCCAACGCACACACCCTCACCGGTGACGGTATGGCTATTGCACTGCGTGCAGGCCTGCCCCTGGAGGACATGGAATTCGTTCAGTTCCACCCGACCGGCCTGGCTGGCCTGGGCATTCTCGTCACCGAGGGTGCTCGTGGTGAAGGCGGTATTCTCCGTAACGCTGACGGTGAGCGCTTCATGGAGCGCTACGCACCCACCATTAAGGACCTTGCACCCCGCGATATCGTGGCACGTGCAATGGCAAACGAGGTGCGCGAAGGCCGCGGTTGCGGTCCCCACAAGGACTACGTGCTGCTGGACCTGACCCACCTGGAGCCCTCCCACATCGACGAGAAGCTGCCCGATATTACCGAGTTCGCTCGTACCTACCTGGCAGTGGAACCGCACCACCAGCCCATCCCGGTGTTCCCCACCGCGCACTACGCAATGGGCGGTATCCCCACCAACAACGAGACCGAGGTCTACCACAACAGCAAGGAGACCATCCCCGGCCTCTACGCAGCTGGTGAGGTTGCTTGTGTGTCCGTCCACGGTGCAAACCGTCTGGGCACCAACTCCCTGCTGGACATCAACGTGTTCGGTAAGCGTGCAGGCCGCAAGGCTGCAGAGTACGCAGCATCCGCTGAGTTCGTACCCGTTCCGGATGACGCAGCAGATCGCGTTCTGAACATGCTCAACGGCATCCTCGAAGGCAAGGGCACCGAGAAGGTCGGCGCTATCCGCGCAGACCTGCAGAAGGCTATGGAAGCTGACATGCAGGTGTTCCGTACCGACGAGACCATCCGCGCAGCACTGGCAACCATTGCTGAACTGGAAGAGCGTTACAAGAACATCTCCATCCAGGACAAGGGCAAGCGTTTCAACCTCGACCTGCTCGAGGCTGTCGAGCTCGGCTTCCTGATTGAGCTGGCAAAGGTCATGTCCGTTGGCGCGTTGCACCGTAAGGAATCCCGTGGTGGTCACTACCGCGAGGACTTCCCCAAGCGTGACGACGTCAACTTCATGAAGCACTCGATGGTCTACCTCGACCCCGAATCCGAGTTTGAGGGTGTCAAGGGCCTGCGATTCGAAACCAAGCCCGTTGTCTACACCCGCTACGAGCCGAAGGAGCGTAAGTACTAAAATGGCTGAAAACGAACTCCCCGAACCGGAATCCGTCAAGCTGTTTGAGGGTATGACCGGCGGCGACTCCGATTCCATCCCCACGTACGATGTGGTCATCAAGATTCGCCGCTACAACCCGGAAGTTTCCTCCGAGGCCTACTGGGACGAATTCCCGCTGACCATGTACCGCACCGACCGCGTGCTCGATGCCCTGCACAAGATCAAGTGGGAAGTAGACGGCTCCGTCTCCTTCCGCCGCTCCTGTGCACACGGTATTTGTGGCTCGGACGCAATGCGCATTAACGGCCGTAACCGCCTGGCTTGCAAGACCCTGCTGAAGGACCTTGACCTGTCCAAGCCGATTACCGTTGAGCCCATCAAGGGTCTGCCCTGCGAAAAGGACCTCATCGTTGACATGGAGCCCTTCTTCCAGGCATACCGCGAAATCATGCCGTTCTTCATCAACGACTCGAACGAGCCTGAGCGTGAGCGCCTGCAGACCATTGAGGATCGTGCACGTTTCGATGACACCACCAAGTGCATCCTCTGTGCAGCATGTACCTCGTCCTGCCCGGTCTTCTGGACCGACGGTCAGTACTTCGGCCCCTCCGCTATCGTGAACGCACACCGCTTCATCTTCGACTCGCGCGATGATGCAGGCGACCTGCGTCTGGAGATCCTCAACGATAAGGAAGGCGTATGGCGTTGCCGTACCACCTTCAACTGCACCGAGGCTTGCCCCCGTGGCATCCAGATCACCAAGGCTATTGCCGAGGTGAAGCAGGCAATCCTGAGCCGCTCGCTCTAATCTGAGCACGCGGTATCAGCTGATACAGCATTGACGATTCAAGCCGTCACCCACACCGGGTGGCGGCTTGAATTGTTTGACAGAAAAGGCCCGGCAGAAAAGGCTGAACAGAGCATCAATCGGGGCTCCGGGGCACACAAAAACTCTTCACAATCTGTCATAAAGTCATAGATATTCTCGAGGGCTGTCAGAAAGGGGGAGTAGGTAGGTAAACCTCGGTGTGCGGCGTTATTCTACTGTGTATGGTTTTCGCTAATTCTCGCTACGATTTGTCTACCCCCGTCTTTGACGACTGGGTGGAGCGCATGATGGGTACCCTCGTGCAGTTCCGCCGCGAAGTGCACGCTAACCCGGAGCTTTCCTTCCGTGAGGTGGCGACCACTGAGCGCCTCATGAATCGACTGCGAGAAGCCGGCATGAACCCGGTCGCTTGCGAAGGAACCGGCTGCTACGTCGACATTGGAAGCGGCCCCTTCGCCCTGGCTCTGCGCGCCGATATTGACGCTCTGCCCATTGTTGAGCAGACCGACCTGCCCTACGCCTCCACCGTGCCCGGTGTGATGCATGCCTGCGGCCACGATATTCACCAGACCGTCATGCTCGGCGTGGCTCTGGCACTGCACGAACTGAACGAGAAGACCCCGCTGGGTCGTAGCGTCCGTATTCTCTTCCAGCCCGCCGAGGAGCAGCTTCCCGGTGGCGCGGTGCAGATGATTTCGCAGGGTCTGCTGAAGGACATCCCGCGTGCCTTTGCCCTGCACTGCGACCCGAAGGTGGACCTGGGCCAGATTGGTACCCGCATCGGTGCGATTACTAGTGCATCCGACACCGTGAAGATTCACCTGAGCGGTCACGGTGGCCACACCTCCCGCCCGCACTTGACCGAGGACCTCATCTACGCGATGAGTCAGATTGCTGTGCAGGTTCCCGCCGTGCTGACCCGCCGCACCGACGTGCGTTCGGGCGTGCTGGTGGCATGGGGCCAGGTCAGTGCTGGCGTTGCTCCCAATGCTATTCCCGCCGAGGGCTACCTGGCGGGCACCATGCGTTGCCTGGATGTTGAGGTGTGGCGCCAGGCGGGCAACATGCTGGATGAAGTCATCGAGCAGGTCGCTGTGCCCTTCGGCGTGAACGCGCGAGTTGAGCACATCCGCGGCGTGCCCCCGGTCGTGAACACCGACCTGGAAACCACCATGCTGGAGAACGCGGCTCGCGCCGAGCTGGGCGAAGACTCCATCGTGCTGGTCGAGCAGTCCATGGGCGGCGAAGACTTCGCGTGGATGTTGCAGGAAGTTCCCGGCTCCATGTTCCGCCTGGGTACCCGCGCCCCCGGCGACCCCACCTATGATCTGCACCAGGGTGATTACGCCCCGAGCGAGCAGGCGATCGGCATTGGTGTGCGCGTCATGGCGGCAACTGCCCTGCGTGCCGTCCGTTTTGAGCTGGCGAAGGCAGCGAAGGCGGCAAACCCCATCCGCGATGAGGCACGCTAAAGAGCTTTTCGAAAGCTTATAAGCCAGGCTTGAAAGTACGGCTATATAGCCGCATCAAGCCTTGAAAGCTGTACAAGTTTCACCCCGTTACCTCTCACCGAGTGACGGGGTGAAACTCTATGCACGCGATAGAATTAAAAGGATTATGAGGACATTTGCGTTATGTTCCCGACCCCGTGCTCACACACCCTCGGGGGATGAAGGAGATAGCGCATCATCACACGGCGCACGCCGGAGGAGGACACCCAATGAGCTTCTTTGGAATCGGCAAGAAGAAGTTGGATGAACAGTCGCGCGAAGAACAGAGCGCCGAAACTGCCAAGGCTCAGAAAGAACAGACAAGCGAAGACGCTCCCAAGAATGCACGACTGAGCCAGAAGATTATGGAACAGCAGCAGTGGGAGGACTCCCTGCGCCGCTTCGTGAAGTCTGAGAGCGCACGCCACCAGAACCACGACGAAGAGCAGAGCGAGGAGCACCGCGCTGTTGAGGATCTCAAGCGTGCCCTCCTGCACGGCGATGAGAAGGTTGAAGAATCTTCCGCTGCTGAGGAGCTGACCGAGGAACAGGCGGAGGAGCAGGAGCGCCGTAGCCTGCTGGCGGCGCTTGGCGCTTTCCCCCAGGATTCTGAGGAGCCTGTTGAGGTCGAGCAGATTACTGAGGTCCAGGACGTTAAAGAAGAAGCCGCCCCGGTTGCTGAGGCTGCTAAGCCCGCTACCCCCGCATTCCTGCGTGATGACGAAGAGACTGAAGCCGAGGACGCATCTGTAGAGGCTGAGGAACCTAAGGATGCCGCTGAGGACGCGCGTTCCCAGTTTGAGGAGCACCTGCGTGCTGTGCGTGCCCAGAACACCGAAGATACTGCCGCTGAGGTCGCTGAGGAGACTGTAGGCGAGGCAGAAGACAGCGAAGAACATGAGGTCGTCGAAGCATCTGTAGAACCCACCGACAACAAGTCTGAGAACGCTCATTCTGTATCTGAGCCTGCATCTGAGGATGCTCCCGCTGATGCTGAGGAGTCCCTGACCGTAGAAGACATGAAGGCTGCCCGTACCCGCGCCGCCGTCACCGAGGCACAGAACACCGGTCTGGACGACCTGGCGGCAGCCTATGCGGCACGCCTGGGCATCACCCTCGATAGCGAAGAGGAGACCTTTGGCGAGGTCGCCTCCGATGAGGTAATCGCTGAAGAAGCTCCTGCTGATGAGGTAGCTGCCGAGGAAGCAGAGTCTGCTGAATCTGTCGAAGACGCTGAGGCCTCTGAGGCACCCGCACCTGTTGCTGAGGTTTCTGAAGACTTCGAAGCCGAAGAGACCATTGACCTTACCGCAGGCGTAGAAGAGGCTGCAGAGCCTGTTGCCGCTGGTGAGGAAGAGCCGATTGAGGCCGTCGTTGAGGCACCCGAACTGCTGGCATCTGAACTTACTGAGGAAGAAGACGCGGTCTCTGATGAGACCGAGTTGCTCTCCGCTGTATCCGTTGAGGAGAAGCATGAAGCGCTCGAGGCTGAGGACTTCGACGCTGAAGAAGAGAACACCGCAGAGCTGATCTTTGACGCTTCCGCTGTTGAAGAAAGCACCGTGGAAGAAACCGCTACGGAAGAGCCTGCTACCAAGATTGAGGACTCCGCAGCTGAAGGTTCCGCTTCTGAGGAAGGTGAGCCTGCCAAGAGCGCCTCTGTAGCTCCTGCTCTTGTCGCTGTTGCTGCACCCGTGGCTGCTGCCGCTGCTGTTGCCTCCGCCGCAAAGGCTGAAAAGGCTGAGGAGAAGGCTGAGGAGAAGGCTGAGAAGGGCACCTCTCAGGGTGTCGCCCTGACCGCAGAGGCCATCGACAAGAAGGAAGCGGAGAAGCAGGAGGCTTCCGCTCGTGAAGAGCCCGCTGCAGAGTTGAAGGAAGCTGAGCAGAAGATTAGCGAAGACGAGGCTGAGCTGGTTGCCGAGTCCATCGTCCTGAGCGAGCCCGCCGAGGGCGCGGCAACCCTGCCCGCTCTCCCCAAGCAGCGCGCTCTCTACAGCCTGGCGGAGCTCATGCGTACCCGCGGTTCGGGCACCATGAGCCTGGAACTGCGCCAAGTAGATGAGGACATGCACTACCGTCTGCTGCACCGCGGCCGTGAGGTTGAAACCGGCATTGTGGTGCCCGGTGTTGACTGGTTCGCGCCCGTGGCGGCACTGTACACCGAGGCTCAGCAGGCTGGCGCAACCTGGAACCGTGCGGCGGTCTCCCTGAACCCGCGTCTGGGTGACGGCCTGGAGGTTCACGCATCGTACCTGGGTATGGTGGACGGCGAGACCACCCGTGAGAGCTTCCTGCTGGAGGGCGCTGCTGTCGAGGCTAAGCCCGTTGCAACCGCTGAGGCTGCTGAGGCTACCTCGCAGGAGGAGACTCAGGAAGCTTCTGTTCAGCGCGTTGACTCGGTTGATGCTGAGCGTGAGGCTATCGAGCGTGAGCTGGAGGCTGAGCTTGCTCAGAAGCAGGCGGCTAACGAGGCTGAGGCCGCTGTTGAAGCCGCTGAAGAGCCCGTTGCTGAAACTGCTGATGAGGCTACTTCTTCGGGTCTGCTGCCTGCCGCCGGTCTTGCTGCGGCCGGTACCGTAGCGGCTGGTGCTGCTGTCGCCTCCGCTCAGGAGAAGAAAGACGTAGAGGAATCTGTCGAAGCTTCTGACGAGCCTGCTCAGGCTGAGTTTGCGCCGGTTGAAGCTGAGTTCGAGCACGATTACGAGAACGACCCGGTCTTCGGTGCCGCTACCGTAGAGCCCGAAACCGAGCATGCTGAAGAATCTGCCGCTGAGGCATCCGAGGTATCTGCCGAGGACTCTGTAGAGACCGGCGAAGATATGGAAGCCGCCCTGGCTGCCATCGTTGCCAACGCTCAGAAGAAGCTGGACGCTGAGGAAGAAGTTCCTGCCGCTGAGGAAACTGCCGCAGTTGCTGAGGAAACTCCGGCTGAGGAAGCGCCCGCTGTGGAGGAGTCGAAGGCTGCCGCCCCCGTGGTTGCTGAGTCCTTCACCCTGGATCGTACCCAGTCTGTTGAGGAACCCGCTGAAGAACCGGTCGCAGAGAAGGCTGAAGAGCCCGCCCTGCCCGCGTTCCTGGATGACTCTGAACTGTTGCCCGAGCAGGAGACCTCCGCTACTTCCGCTGAAGCGCACACTGAGGCACCTGCCCTGGAAGACGCTGAGCCCGTCGCTGAGAGCGCATCTGTCGCTCCCGGCCTGGCAGGTGCTCTTGCCGCAGCTGCCGCTGTGGGTACCGCCGGCGCCGCTGCGAAGGCAACCGAAGCAAAGGCATCTGAGGCGAAGGAAGAAACTGCTGAGAAGGGTGCTGAGGCTCCCGCAGCGGTTGCGCCTGCATCCGAGACCGCCGCTCAGGCTGCCCCTGCTGCACCCGCCGCTCTGCCGGAGACCGCCCCCGCGGGCCTTTCCTCCAGCATCTCTGCGTCGGCTCTGAGCGAGCACAACCAGCTGCCCACCATCGTGGCTGAGCCGGACACCCCCTCCGCCGCGGTGCAGAGCCCGCTGGTTCCCTCGGAGACTCAGCTGGCAACCGGCAACCTGGTTCTGACTGAGGCTCAGGTCGCTCAGCGTCTGGCACCGGTCGTCGAGCACCTCTTCGGCGAGAACGGCACCGCAAAGGACGCAACCACCGTGCTGATTCGCGTGCGTGCGCTCGGTTCCTACTACGATGCTCTGACTCACGTGCGTCGCAACGGCTTCTGGGAGCAGGTCCGCACCTTCGAGCTGATCCCCGAGACCCTGCTGGACATCCCGGCGCTGAAGACCGACTCGTACAGCGAGGGCGAGGGCTCGCCGCTGGCCATGAGCCTGACCTTCACTCCGGGCGTGCCGGTTCAGGCGGCATTCGATTATGCGAATGAGCAGGCGTTTGTCACCTACCCGCGTCCGCTGGATGTTGAACGTTACGTTGAGGAGCTGCGCATGTTCCCGCGTCTGGGTTCGAAGATTCCGGCTCATATGACGAGCGCCCTGTCGCACTGGAACCTCTAAACCCTTGTAAGGTGCGCCGCGCCGGCTCCCCGTGTGGGGGTCGGCGCGGCGTGCTATGTTTGTCATTTTTTCGATGAGGAAGATTGTTATGACTGATACCCCTAATACGCCTGACACTTCTGCGGCGCAGAACGTTCAGGACACCGCCGCCCGCGCGGCTGAAGCTTTTGGCACCTTGGTTGAGACGATGGCGCTGTTGCGAGCCCCGGGCGGTTGCCCGTGGGACGCTGAGCAGACCCACGCCTCCCTAATCCGCTACCTGGTGGAGGAAGCCTACGAGGTTGTCGAGGCGGTAGAAACCGGCGGCGAGCCGAACATGCAGCTGCTACGTGAAGAGCTCGGCGACGTGCTGCTGCAGGTGGTATTCCACTCCGATATTGCTGCGGCGAACCCCCAGGGCTTCGACATTGTGCAGGTGGTTGAGGGTCTGGTGCAGAAGCTTCGTTCGCGCCACCCGGACGTGTTCGCAGCTGAGTCCGAGAACTCTTTGGAGGCGCCCCGCACCGCAGCTGAACAGCAGGTGGCGTGGGATGCACTGAAGAAGAAGGAGAAGAGCGACCGCGGCGCGCTGGATGGTGTGCCTCCTCATCTGCCGGCGCTCGCTATGGCGGAGAAGACTGCTGTGAAGGCACGTAAGGCGGGTATTATTCTGCCGCCGGAGCCTACGAGCATGGAGGACGACCTGCGCTATATGCATACTGAGGAGGATTTCGGTGAGCTGCTGTTTGCGCTGGTGAGCCGTGCCCAGCGTAACGGCCTGGATGCCGAGCGTGCCCTGCGTTCGTACACTCGCCGTTACATTGCTCAGCACACTCATGACGAGCCGAGCTTCTAGGCACACTTGAGCTTCTTTGTGGGGCAAATTACTTTTTGAGGGTCCCGTAGTTACGTTGAAGTGACTGCGGGGCCCTCTTTTACTATCTGAGTATCACTAAGTTTCTAAAAGATAGTAATGACCGGAAGCCCTGTCAGGAGGAAGAATGACCACCTCGTCCAGCCCGAAAGCCCAGCAGAGTATGCACGGAATGTCTGCTGAATCTGCCTACTCTCAGTCGATTGAGCGTGCCGCCAAGGCTATTCAAGAAGCCGACCTTGTTGTGATTGGTGCCGGTTCGGGTTTCTCTACCGCCGCCGGACTCACCTACAGTGGGGAGCGCTTCACGCGTAACTTTGCCCCGTACATCCAGAAATACGGTATGACCGATATGTACTCGGCTGGTTTCTATCCCTTCAAAACCTTGGAAGAGAAGTGGGGCTACTGGGCTCGGCACATCCTTGTGAACCGCTACGAACCGGGTAGTCTTCCCCTGTACGAGCAGTTGCGTGAACTGGTGACGGGTAAAGAGTATTTTGTGCTGACCACTAACGTTGATTCTCTCTTTGCTAAGGCCGGTTTTGATCCTGAGCGCATCTTTGAGCAGCAGGGCAATTACGGTGATTTCCAGTGCTCTCGACCCTGTAGTCAGGAGGTCTACAGTAACGAAGAGATGGTCCGTGCCATGGTTGAGCAGACGGACGAGAATCTGCGTATCCCTTCGAATCTGGTGCCCGTATGTCCGCGATGCGGTGCACCTCTGACCACTCACCTGCGTGTTGACGGTTCTTTTGTGAATTCGTCGGCTCGTCAGCGTCAGGAGAAGCGGTGGGAAGAGGTTCTGCAGTCCATGCCGGGTAAGAAGGTTCTTCTTCTGGAACTTGGGGTTGGTTTTATGACCCCGGTCTGGATTCGTTTCCCCTTTGAACGGATTACGCATGTGCTGGAGACTGCAACCCTTGTGCGGCTGAACCGTGACCATCCGGAGGCTATGGCAGAGAACAAGGAACGAACCGTATCTTTTGCTGAGGATATGCACCAGGTTCTACGGGACCTGCTGACGAAGAAGGGTACCTCGGTAGCAGAGGCTCAAGGTGAGGAGGTCGCCTCGTGAACGCCCTCAAAAGCTATGCTCTCGCTCTCGCGGAGGAGTATGCGCAGAATTCCGGTCAGGTGTTGCCAACTCTGCCTGATGACCCGCATCAGCTGTGGACGCTGATTGGTTCCCTTAACGCTGTGCGTGTTCCAGCTGAACCAGGGGAGGAGCTTCTCGCCTTGGAGGAGGCGGCATTCGCCGAATATGAGGCGCAGTTGCCGTCGCTAGCTAGTTTGGCTGATGCTACTGCAGCGGAGGGTGAATATGCGGGAATGTATCTGTGGCGCGGAGATATTACCCGTCTGCGGGTTGATGGCATTGTGAATGCGGCGAACTCACGTCTGCTGGGGTGTTTTGTGCCGCAGCATCGTTGCATTGATAACGCGATTCACCGTGCTGCCGGGGTTGGTTTGCGTGCTGAGTGCGCCCGAGAGGTCGCTCAACGTCCGATGCCGGAGCCGACCGGCTCGGTGATGGTGACTGACGCGCATCGTTTGCCGAGCCGCTATGTGCTGCATACGGTCGGGCCGATTATTACCGGGGAGTTGACGGACGCCGACCGGCAGGCTTTAGCTTCTTGCTACCGTTCTTGCCTTCGGGCTGCGATAGCGCAGGGTATGCGTTCTGTTGCCTTGTGTTGCATTAGTACCGGCGAGTTCCGGTTCCCTCAGGACGAAGCGGCTCGCTGTGCCGTGGAAACGGTCCGTGAGGAGCTGGATGCGGCACGCGCGGCGCATCAAATGGTGCCCGCGGTGGTTTTCAATGTGTTCACTGAACGTGATGAGCAACTGTACACGGAACTTCTAGGGTTGTCGTAGGGGACAGGGGGTGCCGGGATGGGGATTTATTTCTCGCCTGGTTACCTGTGCGTTCTACCGCGGTATTTGGGCTCATGTTGTGCTTTGGGCGGGTACCCACACTCTCCCAATGTGGGGGAGTGTGGGTCTTGTTCCGCTTTGTAGCGCCTGACTAAGGGTTATTGAGACCTTCATTATGGCGATAAAAAAGCGGTGGCAACTAGTGTGTTTGTGTGGGAGTTTTGCTAGAATTTAGGGGACGCGACTTGTCCACTACCGGGTGAGCCGTTCACATCCTTGACATCTCATAAGGAGAACAATTCATGGCTGTTATTACCGCAGTTCACGCACGCCAGATCCTGGATTCCCGTGGCAACCCGACCGTTGAGGTTGAGGTTCTGCTCGAAGACGGTGCTTTCGCACGCGCAGCTGTGCCCTCGGGCGCATCCACCGGTGAGTGGGAGGCTGTTGAGCGCCGCGATGGCGACAAGTCCGTATACCTGGGCAAGGGCGTTCTGGGTGCAGTGAAGTCTGTTATCGAAGAAATCGCTGAAGAGGTCATCGGCATTGAGGCTTCCGACCAGCGCGCTGTTGACGCAGCCATGATTGCTCTGGATGCAACCAACAACAAGGGCAAGCTGGGCGCAAACGCAATCCTGGGTGTCTCCCTGGCTGTTGCTAAGGCAGCTGCTGAGTCCGCTGACCTGCCCCTGTACAAGTACCTCGGCGGCCCGAACGCTCACGTTCTACCCGTCCCCATGATGAACATCCTCAACGGTGGTTCTCACGCAGACTCCAACGTTGACATCCAGGAGTTCATGATTGCTCCCATCGGCTTCGACAACTACTCTGACGCTCTGCGCGCAGGTGTTGAGGTTTACCACTCCCTGAAGTCCGTGCTGCACGACCGCGGCCTGGCAACCGGCCTGGGCGACGAGGGTGGCTTCGCACCCAACCTGGAGTCCAACGCAGCTGCACTGGACCTGATTGTTGAGGCAATCGAGAAGGCTGGCTACAAGCCGGGCGAGCAGGTTGCACTGGCACTGGACGTTGCTTCCTCCGAGTTCTACAACGACGGCGCATACGAGTTCGAGGGCCAGAAGAAGTCCGCAGCTGAGATGAGCGCATACTACGCTGACCTCGTTGCAAAGTACCCCCTGGTTTCCATCGAGGATCCCCTGGATGAGAACGACTGGGAGGGCTACAAGACCCTGACCGAGCAGATTGGTGACAAGGTCCAGATCGTTGGTGACGACCTGTTCGTGACCAACCCCGAGCGCCTGGCTCGCGGTATCAAGGAGGGCGCTGCTAACGCTCTGCTCGTGAAGGTGAACCAGATTGGTTCGCTGACCGAGACCCTGGACGCAATGGAGCTGGCTCAGCGCCACGAGTACCGTTGCATGGTTTCTCACCGTTCCGGTGAGACCGAGGACGTCACCATTGCTGACCTGGCTGTTGCAACCAACGCTGGCCAGATCAAGACCGGTGCTCCCGCACGTTCCGAGCGCGTTGCTAAGTACAACCAGCTGCTGCGCATTGAGGAAGAGCTGGGCGATGCAGCTGTTTACGCTGGCAAGTCCGCTTTCCCCCGCTTCAAGGCATAATGACGCTTGAAAGCTTATAAGGGATGTTCTGTTGAACTTCCCTGAACAGGCCGGGTCGATCCGGATACATCGTGAGGTAATTCATCACGTCATGTATTGTGGGTCGACCCGGTTTTTCCTTGTTAGAGGCATATAATCTTGGGTATATACTCACTCACGCTTCATACTTTCAAATGGTTTAAGACGTCAATTGACGACTTAAACCTATGAGCTAACTGGTGCTCTCTGTTCGGCTACTCGGGTCGTACCTGACTATATCGTGATGTGATTCATGACAGATAGTTACGGTGCGACCTTATTTTTATGCCTTGATAGGACACCCAGATTTTTCCACTCAATTTCTTAAAGGACTGTCATGACTGTATGTTTTATGATCCTCGCCCATTCGCGACCTCAGCAATTTCTTGAACTCACCCGAATCATTAAAAACTCGGGTGGAGAAACAGTCGCTTTTATCGATAAAAAAGCTAATTTGCAGGAATTTGAAACTGCTGATGCTCATTTTGTCAGCCGCCGGTTTAACGTTAACTGGGGAGGTTATTCCCTAACCCATGCTATGCAAGTTCTGCTGCGTGAGGCTCTGCAGACCTTCCCCGACGCTCATCACTATATTTTCTTGTCTGGCCAAGATTATCCGGCTCGTCCACTCACTGAATACATTGAGTACCTAAGCCGAGAAGAGAACCGTGACCGATGCTGGATGAACTTCTATGCAATGGCACCGGGTACGCAGTTCTACACTGTTTTGAAGTACCCGCGTTCCTATGACTTGAAAGCACGTTTGGGCAATAAGATGTACTCCCTGGTTCAGAAACTTTGGGACGTATACTACTCTCGCCGGCCTCGTATGAAGTATCCGGTGCAGTTTTACCGTGGCTCTTCTTCTTGGGTTGTTTCTCGTGAAGGAGCGCTGGCAATGGTGAAATTCCTCGATTCCAACCAGGGCAAGGCTATGCAGAAGTTCTTGCGAAAAACCCACGTTTCTGATGAGATTTGGGGTGCTACTGCTCTCCTGAATTCTTCTGCGAAGGAACATGCTGCCAACTGGGATACTGATGGTCAGCTTGTTCCTGGAACTATGAAGGAAGAGAACAAGGTTTACCACCATTACATTGATTGGGATCCTGAACGCGAGAACCCTGCTCTTCTACATAGCGGTGACCTTGAGAAGATTGATGCGTCAGGCAAGTGGTTCATCCGAAAAGTTGATGCTGAAAAATCGCAGGATTTGCTCGATATTCTGCGTCAACGACAGATTCTATAATCCTCAGATTCTGCCTCACCCGTGAAGAAAAGTGGTGCTACAAACCCGGTAGAATATGAAGGAAGCGTTTAGCGGTACAGAAGGAACGAAGGATAGAGCAATGAGCCAGCGAGCAAACCAGCAGACCCGGTCGCACTCTACGAGTTCCACCGAACCCGCTCAGGGCGCTACCACCTCCGAGGAACCGCGTGGAGCCGCGAAGGAAGCCGGCACCTCCCTGATGAAGAAGGCCAGCGCCCTCTTCTTTGGCGTGGGTTTGAACCAGCGTCATCCTGAGCGTGAACGTCAGGCGCAGGCTCGTCGTGAGGAACGTGCCCGCCGCCGCGCCGCGGCGCAGCAGGGCCGTGAAGAGGGCGGATATGACGCCCCCGTGGCGGCTCACATGTTCTCCGGCCGTAGCTTCTTGACCGCTGTTGTGGTGGGCGTGATTGCGCTCGGTACCGCATACCCGGTGGTCACCTACATTGACCAGGACCGGGAAATTAAGCGAATCAACACGCACATTTCTCAGCTGCAGCAGGAGAACGCGCAGCTGAAGGCGGAGCAGACCTGGTGGAACGACGACAACTATGTTCGCCAGCAGGCACGTAGCCGCCTCTACTATGTGAACCCCGGCGACACCCCCTACGTGGTCACCGGCATTACCGAGGACTCTACGAAGGCGGACGGTACTTCTGCGAATGCGAAGAACGCCCCCGAGGAAGCCTGGACTACTAAGGTTTGGAATTCTCTCGAGAAGAACTAGCCCCAGCTGCCGGCAGCAACCCTGCACATGCAGACACCCGGCACAAGTGGACGAGGCGACCCCTCGTTCCAGAAACTTAGGATTATGAGCACCGAAAACACCATTGAAGAGCTGAAGGCACGCACCCCCGGCGGCTTCGGCGTAACTGTTGAAACTCTGACCCCCACCGAGCAGGACGTCCGCGTTCTTTCCGCGCAGCTGGGCCGTAAGGTCCGCGACGTGGTCGAGATTCCGGCGCGTTGCGTGTGCGGTAACCCGCTCGTGGCTGCTACCGCGCCGCGCCTGAGCAACGGCACCCCCTTCCCGACCGTGTTCTACCTGGCGCATCCGGTGATTACCGCTGCGGCTTCCCGTCTGGAGGCGGGCGGCCTGATGTACGAGATGACCGACTCGCTCGCTGAGGATGCGGACCTGGCGGCACAGTACGCTGCTGCACACGAGAACTACCTGGCTGAGCGTGAGCGCATCCGCCTGATCAGCGGCACCGAAGAGGTCCCGGAGATTGACGGCATCTCTGCCGGCGGCATGCCGACCCGCGTGAAGTGCCTGCACGCCGTTATCGGCCACACCCTGTCGGTGGGTCGCGGCGTGAACCCGATGGGTGACCGCGGCCTGGACGCTATCGCCGAGTGGTGGACCCCCGAGGTCTGCTCCTGCGACCCCGCGTGGCGTGAAGAAGCCTAAATATTGATTCTGGTGCGCCCGCATCGTCTTGAAGGACGGTGCGGGCGCATAATAGATAGAAGAAAGAGCGCCGAAAAGCGAAAATTTTTCGCCTGCGGCGCTCGCGTTGCCTTTGGCACTGATTGGTATTGAAGACCTGAAAGGAACCCACCGTGCGCGTTGGTGCGATTGACTGCGGTACGAACTCTATTCGCCTGCTGGTTGCTGATTCCACTACTGAGGTGGTGGACGGGGTCGAGAAGACCGTCCTGAAGGACGTTGTGCGTGAGATGCGCATTGTGCGTCTGGGTCAGGGCGTGGACGCGACCGGCTGGCTGGCGCAGGAGGCGCTGGACCGTACTTTCGCTGCGGCGCGTGAGTATGCGCAGCTGCTGAAGGAGCACGGCGCTGATTCGGTGCGTTTCGTGGCGACTAGTGCGACCCGTGATGCGGGTAACCGTCAGGTGTTTGTGGACGGTATCCGCGAGATTTTGGGTATTGAGCCCGAGGTCATTAGCGGGGACGAAGAAGCAGCGCTGTCCTTCGCGGGTGCGGTGCGCGCTGTCGGCTACGGTGATGGCGATACCCTGGTGTTCGACCTGGGTGGCGGTTCGACTGAGTTCGTGCTCGGCGACGAGTCGGGTGTGAAGGCTTCCCGCAGCGTCAATATTGGTTGTGTGCGCCTGACTGAGCGTCACATGATGAGCGCCCCGTCGACTGACTCGCAGATTGCCCGTGTTGAGGCTGATACTGACGAGGCTCTCGAGGTAGCGCGTAAGACGGTTCCCCTGCAGGATGCACGCCGCGTGGTGGCTGTGGCTGGTACCGCAACCACTGTGGCTGCCGCCGCGCTGGGTCTGGACCGCTACGATTCTGAGGCTATTAACGCTCAGAGCTTCTCCGTGGAGACCGTTCAGAAGACCGCCCGCTGGTTGGCTTCGCTGAACCGCCAGGAACGCGAGGAACTCGGCTACATGCACCCCGGCCGGGTGGATGTGATTGGTGCCGGCGCAACGATTTACGCCCGCATCCTGACCCGTCTGAACGAGATGACTGACGGCGCCGTTGATTCGGTGACCGTCAGCGAGCACGACATTCTGGACGGTATCGCTCTGTCCCAGCTGTAGGCTAGAGTGCTCGCGCCGTGAACCGATGGTGGTTCGCGGCGCGGCTCAGCTTGAGGAGTTTTAATGGTTCGTTCTGAGCATCTTCGTTCTGAACATCGGCGAGGTACGCCCCTGACTGGCTGGTCTTTTGTGCCGTCTTTTGCTTCTGCGTCTCGTGCATCCGCCTCGCGCGCCTCGGTTGTTTCTGATCGAGGCGCTTCTCGCCGTGCCCGCAAGGTTGCTGCTTTGGGCGCTAGTGCCGCGTTGACTCTTCTGCCGTTGTGGACCCCGCTGGCGCCTGCCGCCTGGGCGACGGACCCGACGCCTTCAGCTTCTGCGTCCCCGAGCCCGAAGAGGGAGGTGACGGCTACTCCTTCGCCGTCGGGTACTGCGGTGCCAAAGACTTCGGCAACTCCAAGTCAGGGCGCGGATACGGCAAATGGCGACGACGTACGTCACCGCGAGTATTGGTTGCGCGAGTATGGTATTACGTCGCTGTGGTCGCAGGCTACGGGTAAGGGCGTGACGGTTGCCGTGATTGATACGGGCGTGGATGGTACCCACCCGGATCTTGAGGGCAATGTGTTGCGTGGTACCGATGTCTCGGGTGTGGGTAGCGAGGACGGCTGGAAGGGCCTGGGTGCTGAGCCGATGCACGGCACGGAGGTTGCTTCTCTGATTGCAGGTCACGGCCACGATACGCAGGGTTACTCTGCGATTGCCGGGCAGCCGGGTAAACCGACCGGCATGATTGGTGTGGCTCCCGAGGCGAAGATTCTGCCGATTTCGCTGAATATGGGTACGACCGGTGGCAAGAGCATTGATGAGCAGATTCCGGCAGCGGTGCGTTATGCGGTCGACCACGGGGCTCAGATTATCAATATGTCGATTGGTTCGAATAAGACGAGCTGGCCGCAGAGCTGGGATGAGGCGTTTGCCTACGCTGAGCAGAAGGGCGTGCTGATTGTTGCGGCTGCGGGTAACCGCGGTAGCGGTTTGACGCAGGTTGGTGCTCCGGCGACGATTCCTGGCGTGTTGACGGTGGGCGGTATTGACCGGAATAAGCAGGTTTCTGAGGGCTCGTCGACTCAGGGCATTTCGATTGCTGTGGTTGCTCCGAGTACGGACATGATTGCGGCGGCTCCCGGTAACGGGTACATGCTGTGGTCGGGTTCTTCGGCGGCTGCCCCTCTGGTGACGGGTGTTGCGGCGTTGTTGAAGCAGAAGTATCCGAAGGAGTCTGCGGCTCAGCTGGCTCAGCGTTTGATTGCTTCGGCTGATGACGCTGGTGCGACGGGCCGTGACCCTTTGTACGGTTACGGCGTGTTTAACCCGCAGGATGCGATGGCTTTGCCTGCGCCTAAGGTGACGGCGAATCCGCTGGGTTCGATTTCTGAGTGGATCGCGGTGCATCGTAAGCAGCAGGTGAGTGAGCCGACTCCGAGTGATGCTGCTCCGGTGCATGAGGAGGGTGAGAGCATTGTGAAGGCGGCTGCGCCGGATGCGCGTCGTCCTCCGGAGGATCGTGGCTGGTTGCCGCCGGTGATTTTGGCGGCGCTGACGTTGTGGTTGACGATTATTACGGCTGGTTCGGTGCATCGTCTGCATAGGATGCATGTGAGTGCGGGGCAGGCTGCCCGTATGGCTCGTGAGATGGCGCATCATCCGGGTGCTCATCACGGAAAGAGTCGTGTTTCAAAGGGGTCGCAGCAGGGCGCCCGGAAGGGGACTCGTTAGGGCTCTCGTGAGTCTGGGTTGCCGGTGTTTTTCTTCTCTATGGGAGCTTCTTCTGTTCGCCCGGGGCTGACTTTTGAGTTGGCCCCGGGCTTTGTTGTTGGAACCTAAGTTTCGGAAGACGGCACGCATCAATAAACGAAAATATCGAACATGCCGCGCAAAAAACGGAAAGGGTAATTTTGACCGTAACCCGCATCACGAGATGAACTCTGTTCATATCTTCAAAACTTTTAACTTAGGGTCAGCTCAAAGGGAGCATAAGTGCGAAATTACCTAAACAAAGGCGTAAAATAGAAGACAACAGGTATGTGATAGACAGGCTCGTGCTGCTAGCCACTTCGCGTTGCGCAAGGACTTCCAGAGCGAGCCGCTTTGTTCGTCAGGGGAGCTTTCGGAACGAGCCGAAAGTTGCACATACCAACCTACCGGGGCTACCGAACCTCGGTACCTAAAGACTAGGAAGTAACAAAATGGCATTCACTAAGGTGGCACAGGACCGTCCTCGCGTCCTGATCGTCGGTGGCGGCTACGTCGGCTTCACCGTTGCTAAGAAGATCCAGAAGGCTATCAAGGAGACCGGTGGCGTCGTCACCATCGTTGAGCCGAACCCCTACATGACTTACCAGCCCTTCCTCCCCGAGGTTGCAGCAGGTTCCATGGAAGGCCGTAACGCAACTGTGCCGCTGCGCCAGCACCTGCGCGACACCGAGCTGATCCCCGGTCGCGTTGTCTCCATCGATCACGCAAACCGCACCGCTGTTGTTGAGCCCACCGACAACGGTGAGCCCTTCGAGCTGAAGTACGACGAAATCGTTCTCGGCGCAGGCGCTGTGACCCGTGCGTTCCCGATTCCGGGCCTGGCAGAGGTTGCTATCGGTCTGAAGACCATTGAAGAGGCAGTCTCCGTTCGTAACTGGGTTCTGGACCGCATTGAGGTTGCATCCATGCTGTCCGACGCTGAGGCACGCCGCCGCGCCCTGACCTTCGTCATCGTGGGTGGTGGCTTCGCTGGTGTTGAGACCATCTCCGAGCTCGAGGACATGGCACGCGTTGCTGTCGAGCGCAACGAGCGTCTCTCCGTTTCCGACCTGCACTTCGTCATGGTTGAGGCTGCACCGCGCATCATGCCTGAGGTCCCCGCAGACCGTGCAGAGAAGGTTGTTGCAGAGCTGCGTGCACGCGGCATCGAGATCCTGCTGAACACCTCCCTCTCCGACGCAACCGACGGCAACCTGCAGCTGATCAACATGGCTGACAAGTCCCCCGCAGGCGAGATTAAGACCGACACTCTGATCTGGACCGCAGGTGTGGCAGCATCCCCGATGCTGAAGAACACCGACTTCCCGATTGACGAGCGTGGCCGCGTTCGCGTGGGCGCAGACCTGCGCGTCACCGGCGACGACGGCGTGGTTGAGGGTGCTTGGGCTGCAGGCGACAATGCGGCTGTTCCGGATCTCTCCGGTGGCGGCGTGGGCGGCTTCTGCGTTCCCAACGCTCAGCACGCTTCCCGCCAGGCTGTTGTTCTGGCTAAGAACCTGCTGGCTGCTCGCCGCGGCGAGCCCCTGACCGACTACTACCACGAGACCATCGGTGTTGTGGCAGGTCTGGGCCTGTGGAAGGGCGTTGCAAACTTCAAGGGCAAGACCATTGGCGGCCCGCTGGCATGGATCATGCACCGCGGCTACCACGGCTCTGCAATCCCCACCACCGAGCGTACCGTTCGCGTTATGACCACCTGGGCTCTGAACCAGATCTTCGGTCGCGATACCTCCTCGATTCGCCACCAGCGCTCCCCGCGCCTGGCATTCCAGGAAGCAACCGGTACTGCACCGGCACGCCAGAAGGCAAAGCTCTAAAATAGCCTGACTTAGGGGTCTATCTCCCTGAGATAGCGCACTTGAGATAAAGCAATGGGCGGTGTGGAAGACTTTAGTCTTTCGCACCGCCCATTGTGTGCCTGAGTGCTTGCGAGCTGTCTAGCTTAGCCGCCCACCAGTGCTTTTGCATGATGCTTGCTACGGCGGGGTGCGGGGAACTGTTTGAAATGTGTTTCTGCTTAGGTTCGGGTGCGTTTTCGTGGAATAATAGGTGTTTGTGCCCCGAACTATGCGGGGTGCGCCCCCATAGTCCAATTGGCAGAGACAGAGGACTTAAAATCCTTGTGTTCTGGGTTCGAGTCCCAGTGGGGGCACTGCGTTGAGAGGCAATATAGAGCCGATAGGCATATATAAGTGAGCGGCGGCTCTTCCCGTGGGGGAGGGGCCGCCGCTTGCGTGTCTGAAGGTTTACAGGTTTGGGGTTTGCTGTTTGGAAGTTAAAAGGCGATGCCCCCGACCCATACTATCGGGGGCATCGTGGAGTGGCGGTGCGGGCTATGGCATTCCGCGCACTCTCTTCACCGCGGATAGAAGAGCTCGTCCTCTGCCGGAATCAGGACGGCTGGCGGTGAAGTCTGGTGAACCTGCAGGTGATTGCCTGCCTCGGTCATGTGTGGAGGCAGGAGGCGGTTCAAAGCTTACTTGCGGCGCGCGGTCACGAGCGCGTCGATGGAGAACTTGCCTGCGCCGCTGTATTTCGTGGTGTTGTTCATGCCTTCAAGCTTGACAAGTAAAGTTTTACACTTCAAGTAAGTCTAGTTTGTGGAGAAAAAGAGTGCAAAACAGGGGGTTTAGATGACGTTTTGTGACGGGGCTCCACGCCCTAAAACACCCGCGAACCGTCTTCCGGAGCTCAAAAAACGTGAGACCCTATAAAGAGACACAGCCACAGACGCACCCCTGCCTGAACGGGGGAGCAGAGTCAGAAAGGCACAGCATGCAGACTAAACCCTCCATCATTGCCGTCGATATGGACGGCACCTTCCTCACCGACTCCAAAACCTTCGACACCGAACGGTTCGCGCGCATCCTGCCCCGCCTGCAGGCGCATGGAATCCACTTCGTCGTGGCGAGCGGAAATACCCATGCCAAGCTACAGGACTATATGCGCGGTTTCGAGGACCAGGGCCTCACCTACATTGCTGAGAACGGCGCGTACCTCGCCGATGACAGCGGTCAGCTTGCCGTGCATCCCTTTGAGGAAGAGGATATCCCGCGCATTATTGAGGTAGTGCAGGGGCTGGACCAGATCGGTCTGCTGGTGTGCACCACCGAGGGTATTTACCTGCCCAAGGATCGTTGCGATCAGATTGTGCACATGATTCGCGGCTATTTTGAAGACACCGGTCAGGAGCTTCCCGAAACCCTCACCCTGGAGGACTTTGCGGCGTTCTTCTTCCCCGGCTCGGTCATGGTTGACTCTATTGAAGATTTTGAGGGTGCACCCATTAAGTTCCCGCTGCTGACTCCGCCTAAGCAGACGCAGCAACTGAGCGTCTACTTGCGTGAGGTTCTTCCGCAGACCGTTACCCCGATGGTCAGCGGCTTCGGTGCCATTGACCTGGTGCGCACCGGTGTCAACAAGGCGACCGGTCTGAAGGACCTGTGCGAGCGTCTGGATGCTGACCCTGCGGGCATTCTTGCCTTCGGTGACGGCGAGAATGACATGGAGATGCTCCGCTATGCGGGCTGGGGTGTCGCCATGTCTAACGCCCCGGAGGTTGTGCGGAATGCTGCTGACGAGGTGATCGGCTCGAACGAGGAGCAAGCAGTTCTGGATTATCTGGAGCAACTCCTGGATCGTTTGGAAGCTTCGCACTAGACGCTTCACAAAGAGGTGCGCCGGAGGGTCTGCATGCGGGGCGGTGTGGACTTGGATGAACCTCAGGTAAACACCGCCCTGAAATATTCTGGCAAGGTCGCCAGATGCGCTTGCTGGTAACGAACAGCGCCCGTGAGCGCAGAATCTATCCGATAGAATTAACAAGAATTAGTTTTGTCCCCGTATGAAGGAGAGCATGATGGCGGGAAACCCGCTTCTGAATTCAATGACGAAGAATGTCACTCAGGGTGACTCTCGTTTCGGTCGCTTTGGTGCGCAGCCGCAGCAGACCAGCCAGCAGGCACAGTATGGTCAGCAGGCACAGTACGGTCAGCAGCAGACCTATGGCCAGTATGGTCAGCAGTCGTACGGTCAGCAGTATGACCAGCAGGGCTACGGACAGAACACCTACGGCCAGCCCCAGTATGGTCAGCAGGCACAGTACGGCCAGCAGCCCTACGGTCAGCAGTATGGCCAGCCCCAGTACGGTCAGCAGGCACAGTACGGCCAGCCGTACGGTGAGGCTGACTACGGCGTAGCAGCCCCCACCTACTCGGAGCCCATCCCCGCCGGTGAGCGTCTGACCATGAACGATGTCATGGTTAAGACCGGCATCAACCTGGGCCTGGTCGCTGTCGGTGCCGCTGTTGCATGGTACATGCCGGTGCTGCTGTTCCTGGGCATGGTGGGCGGTCTGGTCCTGGGTCTGGTGAACTCCTTCAAGAAGAAGGTTTCCCCGGTCCTGGTCATGACCTACGCGCTCATGGAAGGTCTGCTGCTCGGTGGCCTGTCCGCTGTTGTGGACATGCGCTACCCCGGCGTGGCAATTCAGGCTGTTCTGGCAACCCTCGCGGTTGCAGGTACTACCCTGGCTCTGTTCGCGAACGGTAAGTTGCGTGCAACCCCCAAGCTCAACAAGATCTTCATGATCGGCGCTATTGGCTACCTGGCGTACGGTTTCATCTCGATCCTGGGTGCGGGTATCTTCGGTTCCTCGCTGAACAGCTTCTCGATCGGTGGTATCCCGCTGGGCCTGGTTGTTGGTCTGTTCGCTGTTGCGCTGGCAACCTACTCGCTGCTGCTGGACTTCACCACCACCTCCGAAGCTGTGGAGGCTGGCCTGCCCGAGCGTGAGTCCTGGCGCCTTGCATTCGGCCTGACCGCTTCTCTGGTCTGGCTGTACGTTGAGATCCTGCGTGTTCTCATGTACCTGGCAAGCATCTTTAGCAACGACTAAAGCTCATGATGAGGCGGCGGTACCGTGATGGTGCCGCCGCCTTTGCCGCTTTACTTCCCCGATGTATCGAGGCGCAGGGGAGGGGCACGACAATATCACCACATATCGCCTCCGCTGGGGTAGCCGAGCTGCCCCGCGCGGGGCAACACCGATAACGATTTGGAGACACCGTGAAAATTACACCTGTTGCAGAAGAACATGTAGCCGAGGAGGAGCGCGGCTACCGGGTGCCTTTTGCTATGGAAGTTGCCGGTGCTTGGGCGTGGCGCATCATTATGATTGCCGGTGCCGGTTGGATCCTTTGGAAGGGTCTGGGGCACGTCTCCCTGCTGGTTATTTCTCTTCTGGTGGCTCTGCTGCTGGCGGCTCTGTTGAGCCCCGCCGTGATGCTTCTGCGTAAGAAGGGCGTTCGTGCCGGTGGGGCGGCGGCTATTGCCGAAATCGGTATGATTCTGGTGCTCGCCGGTATTATTTCGTTGACCGGTCAGCAGATTGTGCGTGGTTTTGTGTCCATGGCGGATAAGGCGATGCAGGGCTACCAGCAGCTGATTGGTTGGCTGAAGGATCTCGGCTACGAGTTCGGTGCCGACCAGCTGAACCAGCTGCTGGATCAGATGGAGAGTGCTGCAACCAATAACCCCAGCTCTGTGCTGCACGGTGTGTCTCAGGTGGGTTCTACTGCGGCTGAGGTTGCGACCGGTACCCTGCTGACCCTGTTTACCCTGGTCTTCTTCCTGATGGAGGGCGAGCGTATCTGGCTGTTCGTCACCCGCCTCTTCCCGAAGGATGCGCGTGCCGCCGTCAACGGTGCGGGTCGTGCGGGCTGGAAGTCCCTGGGTGCGTACGTGCGCGTTCAGATTCTGGTGGCGGCTATTGACGCTGTCGGCATCGGTATTGGTGCCGCAATCCTGGGTGTTCCGCTGGCTATCCCGCTGGGTGTGCTAGTCTTCCTCGGCTCCTTCGTTCCGGTGATTGGTGCTCTCATTTCCGGTGCTGTGGCTGTGCTGCTGGCGCTGGTTGCTCTGGGCCCGGTGCAGGCGCTGATTATGCTCGGTATTGTTCTGCTGGTTCAGCAGCTCGAATCCCACATTCTGCAGCCGCTCATTATGGGTAAGGCTGTCTCCCTGCACCCGCTGGCGGTTATTTTCTCGGTGGCTGGTGGATCCATGATTTTTGGTGCGGTGGGTGCTCTGTTCGCTGTGCCGACTCTGGCTGTGGTCAACGCGGTGGTGCGTTACCTGGCGGATCGCGGTTGGGAACACGATCCCGGCTTGCGCGATGAGGAGTTCCTCTTCCCGCACGAGGTGGCTCGCCGCGAGCAGGCTGAGGAGAAGGCCCTGGAACGGCAGGAGAGCGTCAAGAAGCTGGCCTCCCGAGTGCCGCGCCATCAGAAGGCTGAGGAGCCTGAGAATCGGGATCCCGAGGTTTCGGACTCCTCCGAAGACTAGGGGCCCGCATCGAGCGGGAGGTTTTGGCGTAGGGCACCCCGCCATCCTCGATAACGCACCGCTAACTCGTCCCGGCGATACCGCCGGCCGCGATGCCGTCTACGGCGGTGTCTCGCTAGGGGGCTACTCGCGACCGAGTAGCCCCCTTCACTGTACCCATCCTCTAAAATG
Organism: uncultured Rothia sp.; assembly: GCF_963507905.1. Lineage (GTDB taxonomy): Bacteria > Actinomycetota > Actinomycetes > Actinomycetales > Micrococcaceae > Rothia. Next base: position 66,618 of record NZ_CAUOUU010000004.1, read on the forward strand.
GGATGAGCAATACATCACCGCCCCGCGCCCGCGGGGCAACGCACCATCAGAATGGAAACCTCGTGAGCGTAAATCTCGACTCCCTGCCCGTGACCATCACCGATATTGAACGTGCCGCAGAGCTGCTCGAAGGCGTTATTGAACGCACCCCCGTCGCTCATTCGCGTGCGCTGAGCCAGCGCCTCGGGTCCGAGGTTTTCTTCAAGTGTGAGAACCTGCAGCGTGCCGGTTCTTTCAAGGTGCGCGGTGCGTACGTGCGTATGGCGAAGCTTTCCGAGGAGGAGAAGAAGCGCGGCGTCGTGGCGGCGAGCGCGGGTAACCACGCTCAGGGTGTGGCGCTGGCGGCTGACCGTCTGGGCATTAAGGCTCGTATTTACATGCCGCTGGGTGCGGCGCTGCCGAAGATTACTGCGACCCGTGATCACGGCGCTGAGGTTGAGCTGCACGGCGTGACCGTGGACGAGGCTCTGGCGGAGGCAAAGCGCTACGCCGAAGAGACCGGCGCTGTGTTTGTGCACCCCTTCGACAATGAAGACATTATTGCCGGTCAGGGCACTATCGGCTTGGAGATTCTGGAGCAGGTTCCGGACGTTGACACCGTGATCGTGGGTGTTGGCGGCGGCGGTCTGCTGGCGGGTCTGTCCGCTGCTATCCGCGCGAAGGAGCAGAAGCTCGGCAAGAAGATCAAGATTATTGGTGTTCAGGCGGAGCACGCGGCGGCGTACCCGCTGTCCCTTGCCGCGGATGCTCTGGTGCCGCTGAAGAAGGTTTCTACCATCGCTGACGGTATTGCGGTGGGTCGCCCCGGCCAGATGCCTTTCTCCATCATCAAGGAGCTGGTGGACGATGTGGCGACCGTGAGCGAAGACGATATCGCTCGCGCCCTGATTTTCCTGATGGAACGTAACAAGCTTGTGGTGGAGCCTGCCGGTTCGGTGCCCGTGGCGGCGCTGATGAACGGCAAGCTGAAGGAGGAGTACGGCGATCTGGGTACGGTCGTGTGTGTGCTCTCCGGTGGCAATATTGACCCGATGCTGATGCTGAAGGTGATTCAGCGCGGTCTGTCTGCGGCTGGCCGCTACATGACTGTGAAGATGATGCTTTCTGACCGTCCGGGTGAGCTGGCAACCATTTCCCGCATCATCTCTGAGAACGACGCGAATGTGACCGGTGTGGACCACACCCGCGTGGGTGGTTCGCTCTCCATGGGCGACGTGTCGATTACGATTGACATGGAGACCAAGGGTGTGGAGCACTGCCGCCAGGTTATTTCTGCCCTGGAGGATGAGGGCTTCCGCCCGATTATCGTCTACTAAAGACCCGAACGTGGGCAGCCCCCGCACTATACCAACCGGTACCGTTGTGACCCTGTCGGTGCTGCAACGGGGCGGGGCTTGCATCCTGCCCGGGTGCCGCCGTACTAGAGCAGGTCAAGAACCTTCACACTGTACGTATCGCGTACAGTGAGGTCCTCCACCGGGACTTCCTTAAGATAGAGCTTGTTCCCGCCCCGAATCTCGTACTGGTACATTCTGCGGTTGAGCGCATCAAAGACATACCCCAGATAGTGCTCTACCACATGTTCCCGGGTGTCTTCGATGAAGTCTGTAATGAACAGGTGCTGTTTCTCCACCCCGATACGTGCGGCCATTTTAGCGAATTCCGCAGGAAAATCCTCCGGAAACAGCCGGGTGAGGTCCATAATATCCTCCAGAAAAATCTCGAGGGGAATATCGTCAAAATCTACAGGTTCCATAGTTTTCCTTAAGAGGGGATATTGCAAGGGATACGCCCGAAACGGCCAGGGGAGCGGGCACTTGAAGGTGGGCTATAACGGTTACATAAAAACCCGGACTATACGAGTAGCCCGAGTTTTCACCTGAAACCTTTTGCGCCCAGAGCTTAGCCCTGGTAAGGGGTCACGGAGACAATCTTGGCGCTCAGTTCCTTGCCGTTCGGAGCGGTGTAGGAAACCTCGTCGCCCTGCTTAGCGCCCATGATTGCGGCACCCAGCGGAGACTTCTCGGAGAAGACCTTCAGGTCGGTGCCCGCGGGGAGGGTGTCCTCAATTTCGCGGGAGCCGAGCAGGAACTTCAGGGTGCGGCCTGCAACCTCAGCCTCGATGACCATACCGTGGCTGACCACGCCGTCATCAACGGGTGCCTCACCAATCTGTGCGGTTTCGAGCAGGTGCTTGAGCTGCTTGATGCGCGCCTCGTTCTTAGCCTGCTCGTCGCGTGCAGCGTGGTAGCCGCCGTTCTCACGGAGGTCGCCCTCGTCGCGAGCCTGCGCGATGCGGTCAACGATTTCCTGACGGTACGGGCCGGAGAGGTGCTCCAGCTCCTGGGTGAGGCGGTCGAAGGCGTCCTGAGTGAGCCATGCACCGGTGTTTTCAGCCATGCGTGTCCTTTGCTTATGCGCCGGCTTTGCCGGTGCGAAACGAATAAACCCGCTACCGCGTGCCGCGTTCAGAAAGGGGGCGGCGATGCCGGTAACGGAATGAATCAACAGACCTATTCTAGAGCACCGGAGGATTTTCGGCTGTTATGCCGGTCGTATCTTCACCTCTGAGCGCATCCTTGCCGGTGTGCATGCCGGTAGCTGAACCTGGTGGCGGTTTCTGCCGGCTGGTTACCAAGTGGTTGCGCGGATATGACGGTACGTTTCACGATGTCACACGGCGTCATCTGCGCTAGTGTACCGGTGCTGTCCTTGGGTATCATACGAGAAGCTACACACGTAAAATTTCCGCAGTGTGGCGCTCGCATTCGCGAACCACAGACACATCAGCCGCACCCCGCACCCACCCGATTTGGCGCATCAACTAAAGGCGCATCACCTAAAGGAGACCACCGTGAGCGAAGCCATCGAACAGCTGAAGGCAAACCTGCCGACTCACCCTCCCGTGGACTCTATTAAACCGCTGGAGGAGGACTACACTGGCCTGCGCATCCTTGCCGTGCACGCTCACCCGGATGATGAGTCCTCTAAGGGCGCCGGCACCGCTTCCGCGTATATTGCCCGCGGTGCCCGCTTCATGGTGGCGACGATGACTGGCGGCGAGCGCGGCGACATCCTGAACGAGGAGATTGCTAACAGCCCGCGCGCGCACCGTGATCTGCCGGGTCTGCGCCGCTCCGAGATGGCGGCTGCCCGCGAGATTATGGGCATTGAGCACCGCTGGATTGGCTTCTTCGACTCGGGTCTGCCCGAGGGCGACCCGATGCCGCCGCTTCCTTTCGGTAGCTTCGGTACTATGCCCCTGGACCGTGCCGCCGCGCCGCTGGTGCGCCTGGTGCGTGAGTACCGCCCGCACATCATCATTACCTATGACGAAATCGGTGGTTACCCGCACCCCGACCACATCATGACCCACAAGGTTGCCGTGGAGGCATTCGAGAAGGCGGGCGACCCCGAGGCATATGTGGGGGAGGGTGAGCCCTGGACCCCGCAGAAGCTCTACTACGACCGCGCATTCAACCCCGAACGCACCCTCGCCCTGCACGAGCACCTGCTCGATACGCACGGTGAGAGCCTGCTGAGCGGATGGATTGAGAACATCGCGCACCGCGCCGCTTCGGGTGAAGCGCCTCGCCACGAGACTACGACCCGCATCCTGGTGACCGATCACTTTGAGCAGCGCGATCAGGCTTTGCGTGCGCACGCCTCGCAGGTGGACCCGAACGGAGTGTTCTTCGCCGTTCCCAGTGAGCAGCTGAAGGATATTTGGCCCTGGGAGGACTACACGCTGGCTGCCTCGCACGCTGAGGTTCAGCTGCCCGAATCTAGCCTGGATGAGGGCCTGAGCGACTACTACGTTATCTAGGGTGGGGTGTATCGCCCCACGTTAGCGAATGATGCCCTTTACCGGCGATATGAATCGTGGGTGAAGGGCATCAGCTTTTCTTATGCGCGCGAGGTGTGCCGCCCCTTCGCGCGCCCCATACGCCCTTACCTGCCGCCACAAATTTTGAGCCGATTCTCAGCCCAACCGTGATGCCGATTGCCGCGAAGGCACGGCGCGGCGGCGTAGAATAAGAGCTTGGGCTCTTTCGTTAGGAGCCCTCTGAATCATCTGCCACGACAGCCGAATGAGGTATGAGCTATGAGCGCCAACGCCCTGCCCGTGATTACTGTGCACGGCCACGCCAGCAACCCCGGTACTGTCACTGAGCCTACCGTCTATGAGCAGGCTCTGGCGCGCTCGCTGAGCCCCGAATCCCTGCCGGCACATATCGGAGTGCTGGTGGACGGTAACCGTCGCTGGGCGGCTCAGCGCGGCTTGAGCACCCGTGAGGGCCACGCCGCCGGTGCGGAGCGAATTATTGATTTTCTTGCCTGGTGCACTGAGCTGTCGATTCCGCAGGTGAGCCTGTACATGCTCTCCACCGAGAACCTGAAACGCCCCGAGAAGGAACTGACCGGTCTGGTCGCTGTGATTGATGCGTTCTTGGTGCGTCTGGTGGAGTCCGCCTGCGGTCCGGTGCGCGCTATCGGCAATATTGACCTGATTCCTCGCCAGCTGCACGAGCGCCTGGACTGGGCGATTGAGCAGACTGCGCACCTGCCCGGTGTTCGCGTGAACATTGCGGTCGGTTACGGCGGCCGCCAGGAGATTGTGGACGCGGTCCGCTCGGTTCTGCGCGAGGCTGCCGCTGAGGGGGCATCCTTGGACTCGCTTGCCGAACAGCTGAGCGTGGAGGATATTTCTTCGCACCTGTACACCGCCGATATGCCCGACCCGGACCTGCTGATTCGCACTTCGGGCGAGCAGCGCCTGTCCGGTTTCATGACCTGGCAGAGTGCGTATTCTGAGTTTTACTTCTGCCGCGCCCTGTGGCCGGATTTCACACGCGTTGATTTTCTGCGTGCCCTGCGGGATTACGCGAACCGTTCCCGCCGCTTCGGTTCCTAGAACTTGGATGCCCTAGCGCCATCGGTGCATGTTTCTCGGCCGGCTGGCTGGTTCCTGACTAGTTGGTTCCTGGCTAGCAGCCTCCGGTAGTACAGCCTCCAGCAATACAGAATGGACGTTCTATGCTCGCTGAGCTTTCCCGCCTCTACAACGCTGGAGGCGCCTCCACAATTGCCGCTCTGGTGCTCGGCAGCTACCTGCTGTATTTTCTGTGGTGCGCCCTGCGGCTGTGGCGTATTGATGTGCGGGAGCACCGTCTGCCGCACCGCATCCTGATTCCTTTGGCTATTGCCACCTATACGGCGCTGCCGGTGTCTTTGCTTTTTGCCGGTCGCCCCGCCGATATTTGGCGTGTGATTGGTGCCGGTCTGGTGCTGTGGTTCTGCTACCTGCTTCTGCGTATCCTGTCTTTTGGCGCGCTGGGCCGCGGAGATGTGAAGCTTGCGGGTATTCTGGGCGGCGTGCTCGGGTACCTGTCCTGGGCGAATCTGGGCTGGGCGTCGCTGGTGACGTTCCTTGCCGGTGGTCTGGTGTCTTTGGCTCTGGTTCTGTTCACGAAGGCACGCGGTAGCACCCGCATTGCGTTCGGCCCGTTTATGCTTCTGGGTGCGCTGGTGGCGTTGGCTGCTCCGGCGTATTCTCTGTGGTAGATTCCGAAGTAGGGTGACCGTCCGGCTAAGTGGCGGGCTCGTTCTGTGTATGGCCCGCGGCTGTTTGCTCTGCTCTCTAGCACCTATTCCCGATAGACTTGCCGGGGCTTTTGAAAGGTTGATGTTATGCCTACTCCTCCCTATATCCGTAAGCTGCGTGAGCAGATTGGATCGGATTACCTGTGGCTGTCCGGTGCGACGGCTGTGGTGTACCGTGAGCAGGATTCTAAGGTGCTACTGGTGCGCCGTAGCGATAACGGGGCGTGGACCCCGATTACGGGCATTGTGGACCCGGGGGAGAGCCCCGCACTGACCTGCCTGCGTGAGGCGCAGGAGGAGGCGAACGTGCAGATTGAGGTGCTGGAGCTGGCGCAGGTGAAGGCTGACCCGCCGATGCAGTTCGGTAATGGTGACCGCTGCCAGTTCTTGGATCATACGTTCTTGTGCCGCTGGGTTTCTGGTGAGGCGAAGGTGAACGACGAGGAGTCTTCGCAGGTGCGTTGGGTGGATGTGTCTGACCCGGCGGAGCGTGCGTTGCTTTCGGATCGGATGCTGGACCGTATTGATGCGGCGCTGAACTATAACGGCCACTGCCGTTTTGGTTTGGAGTCGGTGCCGCCGGAAGAGCTCTAGACCGGTTACTGGGACTGAGTAAAAGCTGCCGAACTAAACCTGTACATACAGAAGGAGGGGCGACCCGCCGTCATGGCGAGTCGCCCCTCCCAGCATTTTTATGACAGTTTGTTACATGTTATTGGGTGGTTCTTCCTGTTTTTCTGTGGGAGTGGGGGACTGGAAGCCTAAAGGTTGCCGTGGTTTTATTTTGTTTTTGTCTTCTTTACCTTAAGTTGCGTCTGTGTATCGAGTTATGAGTGGTGTACATGAGATGCTTTATATATGACACGGGTTACATTGGGAGTGACGGCCCCGTATTAGTCAGTAACCCGAGAAAGATTCGTTCACGTGATGTTCTGGTGAGCGTAGTCGCTTTCCTTTTACTCTGCCTATAAATCTTTAAGGCATGCCATTTTTCTGTGAACTAGGCTCATTGTGTTCATCGCAATTCTTGGGCGCTATTTTGATGCGTCCTGGAAGGAGCAAAGCATGACAACACATAAAATACCCTGGAGAATCTACGTAGCCCTTATTGGCTCTCTGGTAGGTACAGGAATATATTCCTTCGCCCTACCCATCGCGATTCTCGCTAGTACAGGCGAAATTGGGTTGGCTGGCGTAATGGCGGTAGCCATGCAAATCCCCAATATCGCCTTGGCATATCCACTAGCAACCCTATCTGATAGTCTGCCTCGAAAACCTATGATTGTGATTGCCGGGGCAGTAAACATCCTCAGCATCCTTACCTTGGCGTTGATGATTGAGCAGCATATGCTGTCATGGTTCACCATCGCCGCACTAGGATTTGTGAGCGGTGTCTTCTCCGAACTGGCTGCTGCCTCAGAAGCAGGATATATTCCGCAGCTTCTCGGACGAGAAAACCTTCTTTCGTACAATGCACGTCGTGAAATTTGCGAGGGAATATCCGCAATCATTGCACCCCCTACAGCAGGATTTATTGTTCTTGTCGCGGGTGCAACGGTCGGTCTTATCGTCCCGGTGCTCCTTTTCGGAGCGGCAACTATTTCATACGCAACGTTGCCATCCGTAGAGATGGAAACTAAAACTGAGCAACGCGAAACCGCACAACATGGGTTTATTCACCGCATGTTTGACGGTATCCAATACATGTTCTCCGGCGCCCCGCAGAGACTTATCCTTGTCTACACGTTCTTCTTGGCGGCAGCTACGGCATCGTATTCACTCATCATTATTTACCGCCTGTATGAGGAACTCACTTTTGAAGCCTCAGTGGTAGGCATGATTATGGCCTGCAGCGGTATCGGTGGTATCGTCGCGGCGCTCATCATCGATCGTTTCCTCTCTTTCGAGAACACACGAGGAATGCTACTGGTTGCCAACGTCGTATCCCTGCTTGGAATACCGCTCGTCACCGTCAGCAATAACCCCGTAGTGCTCGGCGCCCTGCTCTTCATCCTGGACGTAGGATGGGCATCAGCTTTCATCTTCTCCAACAATCTGCGTGACTGCATTACACCGAATGAGCTACTGGGGCGTGCCAGCTCCCTTGACGGTGCCGTGTTTGGGTTAGGAACGCTGTACTCCATGGGTGCGGTAGCACTGATGCTTGACCATCTCGGCTCCTTCAACGCTGCGCTTGTCGTCAGTATCCCGGCTGTACTCTGCCTCATCTACACGCTGGTCCACTATAAACAGTTCAAAGTGTTCAATATTGTTGAACAATAGTGAGGACCTGCTGCCAACTCAATGACGGGGCAGAGAACACACACAGAAGGAGGGGCGACCCGCCGTCATGGCGAGTCGCCCCTCCCTCTATGGTTAAGCCGCGAACCTCAGGCGAGGTTCAGGCGGGTGAGATTAGAAGTTGCCCAGCATCTTGGTGACGTCCAGAGCCGCATCCAGCTGCTCCTCAGTCACTTCGCCGCGCTCCACGTAGCCCAGTGCCACAACTGCCTCACGGACAGTCACCTTGTGAGCCACCGAGTACTTAGCGATCTTCGCAGCAGCCTCGTAACCAATCAGCTTGTTCAGCGGGGTCACGGTCGACGGCGAAGCCTCAGCCAGGAAGCGGCAACGGTCAACGTTAGCGGTCAGACCGTCAATCATCTTCTCAGCCGAAACGCGGGAGACGTTAGCGAGCAGGCGGATCGACTGCAGCAGGTTAGCGGCCATCACCGGGATACCCACGTTCAGCTCAAACGCGCCGTTAGTGGAAGACAGAGCGATGGTTGCGTCGTTACCGATAACCTGAGCGGCAACCATGATGGTAGCCTCACAAATCACGGGGTTGACCTTACCGGGCATAATCGAGGAACCGGGCTGCAGGTCGGGGATGTGCAGCTCGCCCAGGCCGGTGTTCGGGCCCGAACCCATCCAGCGGATGTCGTTGCTGATCTTCATCAGGCCGTACGCCAGGGTGCGCAGCTGACCGGAAACCTCAATCAGGCCGTCACGGTTAGCCTGAGCCTCAAAGTGGTTACGAGCCTCGGTCAGGGGCAGACCGGTCTCCTCAGCCAGCAGCTCAATCACGCGAGCGGAGAAGCCGTCGGGGGTGTTGATGCCGGTACCCACAGCGGTACCGCCCAGGGGAACCTCAGCCACGCGGGGCAGGGAAGCGTTCACACGCTCAATGCCGTAACGCACGGTTGCGGCGTAGCCGGAGAACTCCTGGCCCAGGGTGATGGGGGTTGCGTCCATCAGGTGGGTACGACCGGACTTCACAACGTCCTTGAACTCAACGGACTTGCGCTCCAGGGACTCAGCGAGCACCTCGAGAGCGGGAATCAGGTCCTTCACCAGAGCCTCGGTCACTGCAACGTGCACGGAGGTGGGGAAGACATCGTTGGAGGACTGGGAAGCGTTCACGTGGTCATTGGGGTGAACCTCAATGCCCTTGGACTCCAGGGAACGGGTTGCCAGGGTTGCCAGGACCTCGTTCGCGTTCATGTTCGAGGAGGTACCGGAACCGGTCTGGAAGACGTCAATGGGGAAGTGGGCGTCGTACTTACCGGTTGCTACCAGATCCGCTGCGTCGCGGATAGCCTGGGCGCGCTCAGCGTCGAGCACCTTGAGTTCCTCATTGGCGGTCGCGGCTGCCTTCTTCACGAGGGCAAGCGCACGAATATGGGCGGATTCGAGGGTCTGACCCGAAATCGGGAAGTTCTCGACTGCGCGCTGGGTCTGTGCACGGTAGAGTGCATCAGCCGGAACGCGAACTTCGCCCATGGTGTCATGTTCAATGCGGTATTCAATGTTTTCAGCCATACCTCTAGGATAGGCGTTCAAAGTGGCTTACGTCGCCTCGAAAAGGTGTCAAAAGAGGAAAAACGCTCATAAATTTTGCGGCGTGAGAAGGCGCAGAAAAACCCCGCCCCGGTAGATGTGCGAACACGCTACCGTGGCGGGGATATCCCATAGAAAAATCTGTTGTTAAGTGCGAGCGTGTGGGTTCTCGCACTAAGGCTCGCAACGAGCGGAGAAGAGGAAATCTAGTCCAGGTTCTCGGCAACCACAACGCGCGGGGGAGTCTTCACGACCACCGGAAGCGCCTGAGTCGGCGGGTTCTGCGCGCTGTTCTTCTCCTCCGGCAGGGCCAGGTCCTGCGAACTGAACACCAGCTCCGCCTTACCCTCCTTCAGGTGGTAGAAGACACCAATCACGGCGACCTTACCCTCAACCACCGCATCCGAAATAATGTGGGACTGCTCAATAATGCGGATAGCGGTCTGGCGGGTGTGCTCACGCACCATATCGTTGACGACCGGGTTCTCCGGCAGCTTCGGGGACATCACCGAAGGCAGGATGTGCTGCACCAGGTTACGGATGAAGCCGTGCGGCATCTCACCGGATTCCAGGGACTTGCTGGCTGCGGTCACAGCACCGCAGGAGTCGTGACCGAGAACCATCACGATGGGGGTCTCAAACTCCTCAACCGCGTACTCCAACGAGCCGAGCGCAGCGTTCTCCAGCACGTGGCCGGCGGTACGCACCACGAACGCATCACCCAGACCCAGGTCAAAAATAATCTCCGCCGCCAGACGCGAGTCACCGCAACCAAAAATCGAGGCGAACGGGAACTGACCTGATGCAAGGTCGGTACGGCGAATCGTGTCCTGGTTGGGGTGCTCATTGCTACCCTCAACGAAACGGCGGTTACCGTCCTTCAGACGCTTCCACGCCTCTGCGGGGGTCGGTTGAATACCAGCCATGTGATGCTCCTTAGCGGACAAGTACAGAAAACGCCTGCGCCAGAGCAAACGAATCTGCGAATCGGGTATGTGGGGCTTCAAGCGCTCGCGCTGAAGTGCAGCTCCTCACCGGAATCCGGCAAAGAACCTACCTCAAATATGCCTTAAATATGCGAAAAATAGCTAGTTTGGCACGCCTTCACAGCACCCAAAATCAGCGCCTCAGAGCGTATGAAGTGCCGAAGAGAGATGAAGCCCTCACCGATTTGCCGCATCTGCTCACCTTAAAGTCAACACGCACGCAAACTCGTTCAGAACAAGAAAAACGAAGCCTGAGCGCGCTATCCTGAAAGGAGCACTACTGCGTCGGCGACTTCGTGCTGGAAAGAACCAGCCAGCCGACAGTGTATTCAGAAATCTCGAAGGTGAGTCTATGACTACGAACAACAATCACGGCGATCGCAACCTCGCAATGGAACTGGTCCGCGCGACTGAAGCAGCAGCAATTGCTGCAGGCCCCTGGGTTGGCGCAGGCGAAAAGAACCTCGCAGATGGTGCAGCCGTAGACGCAATGCGCTACCGCCTCTCCACCGTCAACTTCAACGGCACCGTCGTCATCGGTGAAGGCGAGAAGGACAAGGCTCCCATGCTGTACAACGGCGAGAACGTCGGCGATGGCTCCGGCCCCTCCCTCGACGTGGCAGTTGACCCCATCGACGGTACCCGCCTGACCGCACTCGGCATGGACAACGCCCTCTCCGTGATTGCTGTGGCAGACGGCGGCACCATGTTCGACCCCTCCGCAGTGTTCTACATGGAGAAGCTGGTCACCGGCCCCGAAGCCGCAGAGTTCGTGGACCTGCGCCTGCCCGTCAAGCAGAACCTGCACCTGGTCGCTAAGGCTAAGGGCAAGAAGGTCAGCGAGCTGACCGTATGCGTGCTGGACCGCCCCCGCCACGCCAAGCTGATCCAGGAGATTCGCGAGGCAGGCGCCCGTACCCGCATCATCCTCGACGGTGACGTCGCCGGCGCTATCGCAGCCTGCCGCGAGAACACCGGCGTGGACCTCATGCTCGGCACCGGCGGCACCCCCGAAGGCGTTGTCGCAGCGTGCGCTATCAAGGCAACCGGTGGCGTGATTCAGGGCCGTCTGGCACCGACCGACGAGGCAGAGCGCGAGAAGGCACTGGAAGCCGGCCACGACCTGGACCGCGTGCTGACCACCAACGACCTGGTCACCAGCGACAACTGCTTCTTCGCCGCAACCGGCATCACCGACGGCAAGCTGCTGCGCGGCGTGCGCTACAGCAAGAACGTTGTGACCACCCAGTCGCTGGTCATGCGTTCCTCCTCGGGCACCGTGCGTACCGTTGAGGCTGAGCACCGCCTCTCCCGTCTGCGCGAGATTCTCTCGCACACCAAGAGCCCCGGCGAAGCCTAAGCCTTTGAGGTAGCCCCCAAACATACGGAGCCGCCCCCAACCGAATCACTCGGTTGGGGGCGGCTCCCTTGTATATTTAAGCCCATATATTGGCTCGTATATTTAGCTTTTAGCTCTCAGAACCTACCCAGATTGGGGCGCCTGAAGTCGTTAGCGAGAGCGGAAGGACTGAACCTTTGCCTTCGCCTTTGCCACTGCATCGCAAACCGCAGGACGAGCCTTGTACGCCAGGGTGTAGGCGCGGTAACCCAGCGAGGACACCGGAACATCCCAGGTACCCGGGTACTCCACGGACTCGCCGCCGAAGGACTTCTTGAACTTCGTGAAACCGGCCCACTCGTGATCCGGCTGATCCTCCGGCGCGATGCCGAAGAGGTCAACGTACTTCAGACCCTTACGCTTAGCGTCCAGGATTAAGTTCGTCATCACCACAACACCGGCACTAAGGGTGCGGTGCTCGAAGGATGCCGCCGCGTGCGCGTAGGTGCGGGTATCGTCCGAATCGTACACGAACGCCGCCGCAATCGGGGTGCTCTCGCCGTTCTCGCCCGCCAGCTTCGCAATGTAGAGCGACGCCGCACCGGCGGGCATCAGCACGCGAGCCGCCTGCATCAGGTAGTCGTCGTGCTGACGGTTGAAGCCGTTACGCTCCGCGGTCTCCTCGAGGAAGCCGAAGAGAATCGACATATCCGAGGGATTGGTCGACACCTCAACGGTCACGCCCTTCTTGTGGATATTACGATGACGAGTACGATAACCGGAAATCATTCCCTTGATGATCTCATCCTCGGTGCCCGAGAGGTCAATAATCTGCGTGTGCGAAGGCTGCACCTGGCGAGGAGCCAGAACCGCACCGCGACGAGCCAGGAACGCCGCAGCATCCTGATCGCCCCAGATGGCGGACTCAGTAGGCTCAATACGCACAAACAGACAACGAAGCTTCGCGGCCTCTTCCTTCAACGAGGCAAGAGCCTCGTCGAAGGCCACAGCGCTCGAAGCAACCGGTCCGTACGGGCTGTACAAGTAGCGGCCGGTAGCACCGCCCTCAACGGTCGCAAGGTACGACCAGCCGTTACCGCTCTTACGAATTACGGTGTGACCATTAGATTCCTGAAAACGTGCCCAAATATCGGACTGAAGAATATTGCTCATACTTCTAGTGTATCCGAGCTTAGGGAACGTAAGCCTGCGGCTCCGAGGAAGCCTCGGGGGCAGGTGCCGGGCGAGTCGAGGAGGTGCTCTCCTCAGCCTCATGCTCGGCAGCAGCCTTCGCCTTCGCCTTCGCCTCGGCTACGCGGGTGCGCAGGGCGGCGCCCTTGTCCATAGCGCTCTGACGCAGATCCTGAGAGAACTGACGCAGGTCGTCATGCACCTGGCGGGCGAAAGAATCAGTACCCGAACCCAGGATACGCAGAGCCAACAGACCTGCGTTGCGCGCACCGTTAATGGACACGGTTGCCACCGGGACGCCGGCGGGCATCTGGACAATCGACAGCAGCGAGTCCATGCCTTCGAGGTTCTTCAGGCGCACCGGAACACCAATCACCGGCAGAGCGGTGACGGAGGCGAGCATGCCCGGCAGGTGAGCGGCACCGCCGGCACCGGCAATAATCACGCGGATACCGCGGCTGTGAGCCTTCTTGCCGTACTCAATCATGTCCTCGGGCATGCGGTGAGCCGAGACGACGTCAGCCTCGTAGGGGATGCCGAACTCGTCCAGAACCTCGGCTGCGGCCTCCATGACCGACCAGTCCGAATCCGAACCCATCACAATGCCAACGATGGGCTGGGAGGAATCATAGGGAGACTGAGACATAATCCTCATATCCTTTCAGGATGCGGTGGCGAACCACCATCACTAGGGGGTACCGGATATGCAGGATGCACTCACCCCGCGCACCGGCTAAAACAGGGGCTACAGGGGGCGGCCGTCACGCAAAATGGAGGCGGCATTCGCGGCGCTGTGGCGCAACTCGTCAAGCTCAGCCACCGTGCCAGTAATGTTCACGTGACCAATCTTGCGTCCCGGACGGGTTTCCTTGCCGTAGAAGTGAATCTTTGCGCGCGGCTCAGCCGAAAGCGCCAGCGGGTAGACGCCGAAGATATCCTCGTTCTCGCCGCCCAGGTAGTTCTTCATCACTGCAACGCCCTCCAGCACGGAGGTATCGCCCAGCGGCAGATCAAGCACCGCACGCAGGTGCTGCTCAAACTGGCTGGTCACCGAACCGTCCTGAGTCCAGTGGCCGGTGTTGTGCGGGCGCATCGCCAGTTCGTTGATGTAGAAGCCTGCGGGGGAGCCGGGCACCTCAAAAAGCTCAGCAGCCATCACACCGGTGACACCCAGCTCGGAAGCAATAGTCACGGCGGCGGAAGCGGCAGCCTCAGCAATCTCGGGGTCCAGATTCTGCGCGGGGGCAATGACCTCGTCACAGATGGAGTTCACCTGGATGGTCTCAACGACCGGCCAGGGGCGCACCTCGCCGCTTTCACGGCGAGCAACCAGCGCGGAGAGCTCACGGGTGAAGGGCACCTTCTCCTCAGCGAGCAGGGCGGAGAAATCAGTGCGGGAAGGCAGCTGCTCGAACCACTCGGCGCTGCGCTCGCGAGCATCGGCGGGGGAATCCAGAACGAGAACGCCCTTGCCGTCGTAGCCGCCGCGCGGGGTCTTCAACACCACGGGCCAGCCGATCTCATCACCGAAGGCGAGCAGCTCGTCCAGGGTAGAAACCTGAGCCCAACGCGGGTTCGGCAGACCCAGGCGCTCAACGGCCTGGCGCATCAGGAGCTTGTCCTGGGCGTACTGGAGAGCTTCGGGGCGGGGCTGAACGTTCACGCCCTCTGCCATGAGGGTGCGCAGAAATTCGGTGGGCACGTGCTCATGGTCGAAAGTGATGACATCCTTGCCGCGAGCAAACTCGCGGAGGGTGTCCAAGTCTTTGTAATCCCCGACGGGCGCGGTACGTACCGCTGCCACGGCGCCGACGGTGGGCGCCTCCGCAAGAATCTGCAGGTCGAGGCCAAGGTTAGTTGCTGCGGGTGCCATCATGCGGGCCAGCTGGCCTCCGCCGATGACGCCAATTACGGGTCCAGTCACAGGGTAAGTCACAGCACCTAAGTGTACCGGTTTCAGAGTGCTTATGGGAGCAAGACCACATTAAGGTCACAGAATGAGTGCCAGGGAGGTGAAACAATCCAGCGCATAGATTCTTGCGCCGTTGATGTAACGCGGCGGATACGCGGGTAAAGCCCTCAAGCTTGCCTCTTTGGCATCATCAGGGGCGAGGTGAACGGAGGCGTCCCGATAGCTGGGAGGTCCATGGAAAAACTCTCAGAGGTACAGAGAAGACAGCAGGACTGTATTAACATATAAGAGCTTGTAAAAGAGGCTGAAGCATTCGACCGTCGCCGCGTAACTAGCGCCCACCGTCGCATATCGCCCCTTTTTCCCGATAAAACTCCGCTAGATAGGCCCCGTATGAGCGCACAGACGAAACCGACCCTCACCGAACGCTTGAAATCCCTCTGGGACAGCTACGGTATTGAGGTGCTCAAATTCGGTACCGTGGGCGGCGCCGCCTTCATCGTGAACTCTGTGACGGTGTGGATGCTGATGATGACCATCATGTCGGAGTCCCACACTAAGGCGAAGGTCGTTGCAAGTGTTGTCGCAACCATCTTCTCCTGGCTCATGAACCGCCTGTGGACCTTCCGCGACTCCCGCTCCGAGAACTGGAAGCGCGAAGCTATCGAATTCGGCTTGGTCAATCTGCTCGGCATCCTCGTTGAGGCCGGCTGTGTGGCATTCAGTACCTACGTGCTGAACCTGCGCACCCCCGAGGCGTCCTTCATCTCCGGTACGATCATCGGTACCATCCTGGGCACCATCCTTCGCTACTTCCTCTACCGCTTCTGGGTGTACGGTTCGCACCGCCAGAAAGTCGAAGAGGGCGAAGGTACCGACCACGAGGAGCTCGGCCGCATGTTTGACGAAGCTGCCGCCATTCTCGACGGCGAAGAGCCCGCAGCACGTAAGGCAACCTCTGAAGCGGCTGCATCCGAGGCGCAGTCGAAGCCCGGTTCGCAGAACTCCTAGACCCGCCTAAGGCCGACCATCAGCTAAGACTTGTTCCAAAAACTTATCCCCCGATACACGCTGTATCGGGGGATAAGTTTTTTAAAAATCTAGAAACTTTGGAAGACTCACTAGGCGCGGGAAACTAGCTGCGGGGAATCTCCACTGCACGCTCGGAATCCATCAGAGACGCCAGCTGCTCATCCTGCCAGTCCACGCTCGGGTCAGCCACAAACACCGCATGACCGGAGAGCAAAATCGCCAGAACCTCCAACAGGGCGCTCATGGTCGCCTCCGACGCATCAAAAGCGTAATCGGGGCTCAACTCCAGCGCGAGCGCACGCTGACCCGAAGGCAGCGCATAACCCGCCGTGCGATAAATCTGCGCCTGTGCAAGCGCCTGCTCGTACGCCTCTGCGTATGTGAAGCCCTCAAGCACCTCTGCCGAGTCATCCGGAAGCATACCGGAGTACTGGTCGCCAAAGCTACGCACCAGCGCGCAATAATCGAGCACCTCATCGGCATAGGAGGACAGCGCCTGCAGGTCACCGGTGTAAGAAAGCGCCAGCGGGGCACGATCAACCGCCAGAAGGTACGCGGGGTCGTTCGTGTAGCCAGCCTCCTGCTCGGTGCAGACTGCGGCAACCAACGGCTCATCCTGGTTCAGCAGAGCGCCCACACGCAGCGCCGCCAAGCCCAGAACAATAGTGCGCCAGTGCAGGGGAGCCTGAAGGTCAAAGTCCTCACCAGGCTCCAGTTCGCATTCTTCAACCAGCAGGTTTGCGCTCTTATCAACCCAATTCATGAGGACCCTGCCGGAGAGCTCGATGCGCTCGCCATTTACCGAATACCAGATGAGGGCGGGAGTCTGCTGGCTGCTGAGCTTCTCAAAGAAGCGGTTCAGAGTTGTGGGCACGGAGGCGCCGGTGGGGGAGAGAGTAACCATGGGTTTTACTCTACCGCACCGTGTGGTGGGGCGCGTGGAGAAGCCGACGCGGGAGTAAAAGATACAGGGGTAAAGTAAAAACGCCTAAGGATGCCTTAAAAAATCTAATGGCTCAAAATGTTTGACAGCCCTAATGTCTCATTTTGGAATGTGGCATAAATATAAATTGGAAATGTAAATGGTTCGCAATGCCTCGAAAAATATTCAGAAACCGCATGGTGAAAAAGATAAGTTTTTCTTATCTAATTATTAGAATCTTTCCCTATACTCGAGATGGGGCGTGTGGGATGGTCGTCATGAACCCTTATATTTGCAGTCGGGATGCGGAATTTGCGGGCGATGGAAACCACTCCTGGAGAAGGGAAAACCTGGGTGTCCCTTAGGTGTGAGCGAGGGTAAGTGGTGCGTGGGAAAATATATAAAGGTCAAATTTACATTAAATATGACGCCCCTAACACATACATCTAAATATTGTTTAAGTCTAGTTTGACGAAACGGCGTGTCGCACGTCTAATAGATATATAAGCGTGTTTGCCTTGGAGGGACCGTAGAGGCCAAAGCGAACCATGCCACACCATACACACTAAGATTCCGTCGACGACGGATCCGCAGACTCATTAAGCTCACAATGAGAACACGGAAGGAAAACACATGGGCTCCTACATTGCATCGGACCGCTCCATCGCGGCCGCGCGCGCATCAGGCGCTCAGCACCGTAGCATGAATCCCACTCAATCTCTCGAAAAAGCCACCGACGCCTTTCTCGCAGACGCAGAACGAAACATGCCTGCCTGCACCGACGTATGGACCGCAGCGGCAGGACTCTACGGAACCGAAGGCGAAGACGGAGAACTCGCCTGGCAAGCTGAAGCACTCTGCGCCCAGACCGACCCCGAAGCCTTCTTCCCCGAGAAGGGCGGCTCCACCCGAGACGCCAAAAGGGTATGCGGTGTATGCCCCGTGCGCGAAGAATGTCTACAATATGCAATGGACAATGACGAGCGCTTCGGAATCTGGGGCGGGCTGTCAGAACGTGAACGCCGCCGACTGCGCAAGCAGGCGAGCTAAGCCAGGAAGGTACCATCTACATGCAGACCGCACGACTGTGCTCCCGCCAGACCTGCCAGCGAGAGGCGACTGTTACTCTCCACTACTCCTACGCAGATTCCACGGCACTCATTGATGCACTCTCTGAATTCCGCGAACCCCACGCCTACGACCTCTGCGACGATCACGCCGCACGACTGACGGCACCTCAGGGCTGGCGAGTGGTCTACAAGGTACCCGTCCAGGGTGCGGACACCATCGAATCCTAGAATTCGGACCCAAGATTTAAACACCCGAATGCAAAGAACCTTCCGTGAATTCACACGGAAGGTTCTTTGCGTATGAGAAACTGGCAGATAGTACAGACACCCGCAACTCACTCAAACACCATTCACTCGAAAAGAACGCGAGATCCATGAGCAAAGAAACACACCGAGGAATGTGGGGCGCACTGCGCCCGGCCATCCGCCGCACCAACGCCGAAGAACTACTCCACGCCCGACGCACCGAAACTAAAACCAGCGAACCGGCACCGCACACCGGCGCCTTCGGACGCATCGCAGCAGACGTACCCACCGTCGCCGAAGAACCCGACCTGCCCACCGGGAACGTACCCGTCGTCCCCGCACGCAGCAAGCTACGCGAACAGGGCGTCGGCACCCGCGTACGCACCCGCACCAACGTCTCCACCGGCTTCGTGCCCCTCGTCCGCGACTCGCAGAGCACCCCCAAAAACCCGACGCTCAGCGACCTCAACCGCGAAACCATGCAGAAGGCCGCCGAAGCAGAAGCCGCGGCAGCAGCAGAAGCCGAAAAAGCCGCTGAAGCAGAAACCGTCGCTACCGCGGAGGCGGCAAGCGCCTCCACCGCCGGACGCAAGTACCGCACCGAAACCACCCGCACCGGCCACACCCACGCGGTCGCAGACCCCAACGCGCCTCTGTCCTCCCTGGCAGCCTCACCCGAGGCCGCTGAACGCGCCGCGGCACGCGAAGACGCCGTGGAAGACACCCCGCGCCTCCTCAAGCTCCGCGCAACCCTCATCGCGCTCACCGTACCGCTGACCGTACTCATGATCGCGATCCGTGCCGTCGCTTCCGCGCCCTTCCTCTGGCTTGAATACCACCGACCCGGATTCCCCGAAGACAGCTACGGCTACTACCTCATCGAGAGGATGCGCCTGGGCTCTTACGGCGTGGACTACATCAACAACTTCGCGCCGCGAGAATACCTCGCCCGCGTCACCACCGGTGCCGACAATACCCTCGCCTTCACCGAAGCAGAAGTAAACCACATGCACGACGTGAAATGGGTGCTGCTCATCGCTACCGTAGCCGTTGCCGTGCTCTTCCTCGTGACGCTCTTCAGCAGCATCTCCCTGCGCGAGCGTGCCCCCGGAACCATCCGCCGCAGCCTTTTCTCGGGCGCGTGGATTACCCTGGGCCTTATCGTGGTGCTCGGCGTCGTGGGCGCCTTCGGTTGGGAATGGCTGTTCACCACCTTCCACCAGGTGTTCTTCCCGCAGGGCAACTGGGAGTTCTCGGTGCGAAGCTCCCTAATCCGCCTCTACCCGCCGCAGTTCTGGATTGATGCGGCAATCGCCGTAGCGGTCCTCGTGGCAGCGCAGATTACCCTCCTGCTCGTGACCACCTGGCCCACCAAATACCGCAAGCTCAAGGCGGAACGCCGCCGCCAGGAACGCCAGGAGCTGCGCGTCAAGCTCGCCTCCGCACGAGTCGGCGAGAACTAAATTCCATAAGCCTTCTCGCTCCCCGCGTTAGAGCGCAGAGGGCACAACAAAGGGGGCTGGGCATCTACCCATACGGTAGAACCCAGCCCCCTTCGCTATACCCAAGCTTGCATCGCTCGCGTCTAAACCCGAGCCTAAAACCCGAGCCTAAAACCCGGCTCTAAAACCCGAGGCTAGATTCCGAGCCTAAATCCAGGACTTAAACCACATGTGCGAATACCACTGCTCATACGGAATCACCTGAGCAGTCCACAGCGGCATAAAGTACGCACTCAACATGAGCACGCCCACCAGGTAAATCGCTACCAGCGTCACACCCAAACGCGCACGCAACACCGAACCGCGAGCACCCGACAGCGCCAGACCTAAAGTACCTGCCAACAGTAGAATCAGGAACGGTTCAAAGGACAGCGCGTAGAAGTAGAACATCGTGCGGGTCGGGTACATAAACCACGGGAAATAGCCCGCACCGAACACAACCAGCAGCGCACCAAAACGCCAATCCCGCTTCAGCAACAGAACCAGAAGCGCCACAATAATCGCCGGAATAAACGCCCACCAAATCGCCGGGTTACCGATATTCAAAATAGCCTCGGAACAGGACTTCACGGTACAGCCAGAAGAACCCAGCTTCGGCGACTCATAGTAGTACGAGGTCGGGCGGCCCAAAACCAGCCACTGCCACGCCTGCGAAGAATACGTGTGCGGGCTGCTCAAACCAGAATGGAACTTAAACGCCGACACATGGTACTCCCACAGAGAACGCAGATCCTCAGGAAGCCACATGACGCCCTTGCCGGGGTTCTCAACAGCCCAGCGGCGGAAATATGCATTCGACGACTGGAACCAGCCCGCCCAAGTGCTCAGGTACACCAGCAGACCCACACCAATCATCTGGAAGAACGCGGGGATGCCGTCACGCACCAGCGCCGTCAAACCCCACTTATCCAGGCCCACAATACGGCGAGCATTAATATCCCAGAACACCGTCAGCAGACCCATCGCCGCAATAAAGAACAGCGAATTCCACTTCACACCCACCGCGGCACCGGCGCACACACCGGCAGCAAAACGCCACAGGCGCAGACCCATACTCGGGCCCCACGGCATCGGCGGAAGCACACCGCTATTCTGGCGTGCCGCCTCCGCAATATTGCGCGCCAACACGCGCCGCGCCTGAATACGGTCAAGCACCAGGCACACAAAAGTCGCCAGAATCCAGAACATCTGGAAAATATCCAGCAGAGCCAGGCGAGACTCCACCAGCATCAGACCATCCACCGCAGCCAGCAGAGCCGCAATAGTCGCCACCGTCATCGAACGGAACAGCAACCAGCCAGCATACGCAATCAACGCCACCGACAGGGTGCCAATCACCGCAGCAGAAACACGCCAACCAAAGGGATTATTATCACCAAAAATTGCCATGCCCGCGGCAATCATCCACTTACCCAACGGCGGATGCACCACATACTCCGGCGAATCCGTCAACAGACCCGACGGGTGACCCGCCGCAAAGGAAGCATTAGCGTCCTTCGACCAGCTCAACTCATAGCCGTAATGCACATACGAGTAGGCGTCCTTGGCGTAGTACGTCTCATCAAAAACAATGGCATTCGGATGCGCCAAATTATAAAAACGCAGAATACCGGCAACCAGCACAATCAGTGCGGGCGCCAGCCAGCCCCAACGCGGGGCACGAATATAGGCAACAGCGAGCGCATCCAGCAGAGAATCGAGGCTGTAACGACCACGTTCAGACGAAGAACGGGCAGAACCAGCCGAACCAGCCGTGGCGGCAGACGCGGGAGAAAGTAGCTTAGGTATCTTCACCCCATCAATCCTAAAGGGTCAGAACGCACGATGCACCATTTCAGCCCGTGAACGGCTTATATGACGCACTGGCACCTGTGCCTGACGCGGAGTCCCACCCGGTACTGGATTGAGCGCGGGCGTTACACTTAGTGGGTACACGAAGACCAGACACAAACACGAGGCCTGCCATGACCGCACCCGCAGAATACACCGAAGAAACCACCGACCCCTCAGAAACGGTCGAGGCACCCCAGACTGACACTGCTAACACCGCCGTCACCTCCGAAGAAGGCGGCGTGCTCATCCTCGGCGGCACCCCCATCGGCAACCTTGCCGACGCCTCCGACCGACTGCGCTCAGCCCTCGCCACCGCAGACCTCATCGCCGTTGAAGACACCCGCAAGCTACGAACCCTCGCCTCCGGGCTTGGCGTGCGCACCCGCGGCCGCATCATCGTCAACCACGACCACAATGAAGCCGAACGCAGCGAAACCATCGTGCAGGCGGTACAGGACGGTCAACGTGTGCTGCTGCTCTCGGATGCGGGCATGCCCACCATCTCTGACCCCGGCTACGTTGCCGCCGCAGCCGTCGCAGAAGCCGACCTGCCCGTCACCGTGGTGCCCGGACCCTCCGCGGCGTTGACCGCGCTCGCGCTCTCCGGTCTGCCCACCGGACGATTCACCTTCGAAGGCTTCCTCGCCCGCAAGGGCTCCGAGCGCACCCGCCGCCTCGCATCGCTGGCGGGGGAGGAGCGCACCATGATCTTCTACGAATCCCCGCATCGCACCGCCGCAACCCTGGCTGACTTCGTGCAGACCTTCGGCGCCGACCGCCGCGGAACTGTCAGCCGTGAGCTAACCAAGCTCCACGAAGAGGTTCGACGCGGTACCCTGGCAGAGCTTGCCGAATGGGCTGAGTCTGAACGCGTCCGCGGCGAAATCGTCATTATTGTCGAGGGCGCACAAGCCCCCGAAACCCCCGAAGCACAGGACGTAGTGCAACTGGTCCTCGAGCGTGTAGCGGGCGGCGAGCGCCTCAAGAGCGCCTGCGCCGCTGTCGCCGCTGAGACCGGCACCTCCAAGCGTGACCTGTACGAGGCGGCACTGGCTGCCCGCTCCGAATAACTCAGAATCACCGCGCAGCTTTACCCCCCCAGCTTTACCCTGCAGTTTTATCCCGAGGATTTATCAATGTGTCAGAGCCATCCCGGTCCTGAAATCACCCAGGAGTACCTGAACTCCCTCGCCGCCCTGGCGAACTACACCCTGCCCACCCCCGCGGCGCTCCAGGCAACCGCTCTGCCTAACGGCTGGGTGCCTGTCCCCGGTGAAGTACCTGCGCCCTATAAGGCGGAACTCTACACCGGCATCAGTGACGCCGAAGGCGGAGAAGGAACCCGCCGCCGCTCCACCACCGGCGAGAACGGCCGCAGCCGCAATCTGGTCTTCCCGCCCGCCCCCGAGCCGCTGCCGTACCCCATCGTGGATAACCACACCCACATGGACCTGCTCGACGGCGAAGTAGAAATCAGCGCCCGCGACGCACTCGACGCCGGCGAAAAGCTCGGCATCGCCGCTATCGTGCAGGTCGGATGCGATATTCCCTCCTCCCTGTACGCGGTCGCCGCCGCGCAGGCTGATGAGCGCGTCCTCGCCGCCATTGCGATTCACCCCAACACCGCTCCCGAGCTGGCTGCAGCCGGTCAGTTGGAGGCGGCGCTCGCCACCCTCGACGAGCTCGCCACCGCTGACCGCGTGCGCGCTATTGGTGAGACTGGCCTGGATTATTTCCGCACCGGCGAGGAAGGCATGGAGGCGCAGCACTACAGCTTCCGTGAGCATATTCGCATTGCGAAGAAGCACAACCTTGCGTTGCAGATTCATGACCGCGACGCGCACGAGGACGTTGTGCGGATTCTAGATGAAGAGGGTGCGCCGGAACGTACCGTGTTCCACTGCTATTCGGGTGGCCCGGAGCTTGCGGCGATCTGCAATGAGCGCGGCTGGTACATGAGCTTTGCTGGTACCGTGACTTTCAAGAACTCGAAGGGTATTCAGGAGTCGTTGGCGATGGCTCGCCCGGAGCTGATTCTGGCTGAGACGGATGCACCGTTCTTGACCCCGCATCCGTTCCGTGGCCGCCCGAATGCGTCCTACATGACGAACTACACGGTGCGTTTTATGGCGGCTCATCGCGGTGAGGAGCTGGAGGCGCTCTGCCGTCGTATTCGTGAGAATTCGGAGCGGGTTTACGGTCAGTGGTAGGTGCGTACAGCCTGTAGCGGAGAGCTACTCTGAGTCGCCTCGGATGCTGACTGGGCTCTGATTACTGAGAACGACATCCTTATTTCTCCGGATGCTGAGGCGGTGGCGAATGCAAAGAACGCCCTGGACGCCACCATTGATGAGGTGAAGCAACGTCTGGGCAAGGCGAAATAAGTAAGCATCTTTGAGAAAGCCTTTCTTTGTCATATATGTATGGCAGGGAGGGGCTTTTTTGTAGTTATTTTCAGCTTTAGCGCGTGAGGTATCGTGTAACGTGCGAGACATAACAGGGGGCTGCACGCCAATTGTTGGGTACTATCTTCACATGAGTGATAGGGTATTTTTATACATACAATTCATCACTCACTGACTAGGCATTTTGTTATCGTGCGCGCATATTTTCGGCGTGCTTTGTGTTTGTCGGTGCCAAGTCAATACTCGGCACTCATGCATGGCTTCTGTCGTTTCAGATCAGGACCGTATGGGTGCGCCAAGCAAAGGGAAATTCATGGCAAAAATTCTGAAATACGTTCTGGGACTGGACGGCGCTAACCGGTTTGATTCTTTCTTCTCGGTGGGGGCACCCGCTCAAGGTTTTCAGCGTTATTCTGCGGTGGATAACCGTGATAATCACGTCACTGATGCACAATTCGATAGCAAGCTGTTCTTGACTCGTTACGGTAAAGAGCCGAGGCCTGCCGAAAAGGGTTGCGCTTTGAGCCACTACCACATGTGGAAGGACTTCCTCGCTTCAGATGCCGACTGGGCTTTGCTGGCAGAGGACGATGTCCTCATTTCCCCTGACCTGCAGCCTGTAGTGGAGAGGATTATCGAAAAGTATCCTCACGTGCAGATGGTTAACCTGGGTGATATCTACGCTTCTGAAGCTGGCAAGCTCAACCCGCAGGTTGATTACCCCCGTCTTTCGTTGCTTTCTCCTTTTGTGTACGGCAAGTACCGTATGGGTAGTGCCTATGGTTCAAAGCCTCTGTATGGTGCTGCCTTGTATCTTCTTTCGCGTTCTGGGGCTGAACGACTCGTAGAATGTTATGGCGAGACGGTTCCCGGCGTTGTTGCTGATGATTATTCCCTCTACCGAGAATGGGGAGTGGACGTATATTTGGTGCAGCCCGGCCTGTGCGGTTGGGAAGGTACCAGCCTCATTCAAACTTCTGGCGTTCGTCACTTGGAAAGTCTCAAGAGCACGCAGCATGGCACCGGTTTTATCGACCGGTTGCGCATCGCTCTGGCGCCGAAGAAGCGTATTGCGAACGCGAAGAACATTCTGGAAGCCACCATTGATGATGTGAAGCAGCGCCTGGGACGTTAACCCAGAGACGGATTGGGCTACTGTCATCACATAAAAATGTAAATATGTGGGTCTTCTGCCTGTCTAGTATCCCCTCCCCATCGTGTATCTGCGGTAGGGAGGGGATTTTTGCTGTGCACCAGTACGACGCGTGCCATATCGCGTTTTAACCTGCGGAGACCTGAGATTGGCGCATGGTGAATGATAGAATTCTTTTTACGTTGCACTGCGGTGTGCGTATTTATCACACGCTCAATATTTCAGACTCCCTGCCGTTTACGCACTGATTTTTAAGATTGATGAACCCCTCTGTTGTGCAGGTGGTCTGAAGTTCTGAAAACTCATCATTAACCGACGCGATCTTCTACTGCTTAGGTCTTCTGGATGAGTTATTGAAGGGAAAAACATGGCAAAGATTCTGAAGTATGTTCTGGGCCTGGACGGCGCGAACCGTTTTGAATCGTTCTATTCGGTGGGCGCACCTGTGCAGGATTTTGTCCGTTATTCTGCGGTGGATAACCGTGATAATCACGTCACTGATGAAGAATTTGACGTTGAGTTTTTCCGTAGCCGCTGGCATCGCGACCCCAGCCCCGCGGAGAAGGGCTGCATGCTCAGCCACGTGAAGATGTGGCGTGACTTTGTTGCGAGCGACGCCGACTGGGCACTGATTGCTGAAGACGACATCCTTCTTTCTCCGGATGCTGAGGCGGTGGTGAACTCAATCATCACGAAGTACCCGCAGGTGCAGCTGGTGAACCTCTGCGATTCTTTTGCGAATGATGCCGGCAAGCTGAATCCGCAGGTCGAATACATCCGCCTGTCTCTGCTGTCTCCTTTTGTGCACGGTAAGTACCGTATGGGTAAGCCGTACGGTACTTGGCCCCTGATTTGCACCGGTCTGTACCTGATTTCCCGTTCGGGCGCTGAGCAGCTGCTCAAGCAGTTCGAGGGTAAGGCGCCGGGTACTGTGGCTGATGACTATAAGCTGTACCAACAGTGGGGCGTGGATGTGCGTTTTGTGCAGCCTGGCCTGTGCGGCTGGGAGGGCAGTAGCGTCATCCTGGAATCCGGTAAGCGTCATCTGGATAAGGTGAATAGTCTCCAGCACGGTACTGGTCCCCTGGATCGAGTGCGTATTGCTTTGGCGCCGAAGAAGCGTATTACAAATGCTAAGAACGCCCTGGAAGCCACTCTTGATGAGGTAAAGCAGCGTTTCTCGCGGTAACCTAAACTGTAACCTCCCCACCATCCACCTATGTGAAGGAACGCTGTGAACGATCTGCCCCTGCTCGGCCCTGCTGAGATTCGCGAGCTTGCCGAGATGCTCGGTATTCGTCCTACGAAGACTCTTGGGCAGAACTTTGTGATTGACCCCAATACGATTCGTCGTATTGTCAACGCGGCAGAGATTTCACCGGAGGAGACGGTGCTGGAGGTCGGCCCGGGCCTGGGTTCGCTGACTCTCGGTATCCTGGACGCTGCGAAGGACATGGTGGCGGTGGAGATTGACCCGCCGCTGGCTCAGCAGCTTCCGCACACGATTGAGAAGTTCCGCCCCGAGAAGGCGGACGATATTGACGTGGTGCTCATGGATGCTCTGAAGGTCACCGAGCTGCCGCGCACTCCGGATGCTCTGGTAGCGAACCTGCCCTATAACGTGGCGGTTCCGGTGCTGTTGCACCTGTTTGCGCAGTTCCCGAGCATTCGTCACGCCCTGGTGATGGTTCAGGATGAGGTCGCCGATCGCCTGTCCGCAACCCCGGGTTCGAAGATTTACGGTGTGCCCTCGGTGAAGGCCAATTGGTATGCCGAGGTGTATAAGGCGGGCGTGATTGGCAAGAACGTGTTCTGGCCTGCGCCGAAGATTAACTCGGGCCTGGTGGGTTTCCGCATGCGCGAGGAGCCTCTTTCTACCGTTGACCGTGACCTGGTGTTCACGATTGTGGATGCCGCTTTCGCTCAGCGCCGTAAGACTCTGCGCGCTGCGCTGAGCTCCTGGGCGGGTTCGGGTGCGCGTGCGGAGCAGATTCTGGTGGCTGCCGGTATCGCTCCG
This sequence comes from uncultured Rothia sp., assembly GCF_963507905.1. Lineage (GTDB taxonomy): Bacteria > Actinomycetota > Actinomycetes > Actinomycetales > Micrococcaceae > Rothia. The sequence goes on from NZ_CAUOUU010000004.1 coordinate 93,670, forward strand.
ACGGAACGCGGTGAGAAGCTGGATATTCACGGCTTTATCCGCATTGCGGAGGCTTCGCTGACTATTCCGGCTGAGCCCGTAGCGGAGTAGCTTCTTCCCGCTCTGAATTTTCACTGACGTTCTCACGCGAGTTCCCGCGCGAAAGGTGTATGCGCTGATGAGTACCCAGGTCGCTATTTCGGTTGATGCTCCCGGTAAGGTCAATCTGTACCTCGCCGTGGGGGATGTCCGCCCGGACGGCTACCACCCGTTGACTACGCTTTTTGCGGCGGTCTCTCTAACGGAGACCATCACGGTCTCTGAGGGGCAGACACCGGGGCTGAGCCTGAGCATGGATATTGTGCCCGGCTCCCTGGTGGATCAGCAGATGCAGGCGGGGCAGTTCGACCCTGCCGCTGTGCCGATGGATGAGCGGAATCTTGTGTACCGTGCCGCCGAGCTAATCCTTGCGGAACACGGTATTGAATCTGCCCCGGCGCTGCACCTGCATATTGCGAAGGCTGTGCCCGTGGCAGGCGGCATGGCTGGCGGCTCAGCGGACGCGGCTGCCGCCCTCATTGCTACGGACCGCTACCTGCACACAACCGGCCGCACCGATGCGCTCCTGACCCAGATGGATTATGAGCGTCTCGCCGCGCAGCTGGGCGCCGATATTCCCTTTAGCGTGCGCGCCGCGCTCGGGCAGACCCTCGCCCTGGGGCAGGGGACCGGTACCGAGCTGCAGAACGTTGCGGCGCCTCGGGAACCTCTGCACCTGGTAATCGTTGCCGCGCAGTTTGGCCTCTCAACCCCCAGCGTATTCAAGCAGCTGGATGCGGGCCGTGCCTCGGGGCTGTACCCTGCCTCCGGTGAGCTGGTGGAACCTGCAGAGCTTCTGTCCGCACTGAGCTCCTATGACGGTTCGGAGGCGGCGTTCGCCTCCTTGGCGCCGCTGCTCCGTAACGACCTGCAGGCTCCAGCGCTGTCCTGCGCCCCGCAGCTTGAACAGACCCTGAACCTGCGCGATAGCGAGGGCGTGTATGCGTCCCTGGTGTCCGGTTCCGGTCCGACGGTGCTGCTGCTGGTTTCTTCGCAGGCTCGGGCGGAGGCTCTTGCGTCCGCTCTTCGCGCTACGGGCAACCACGCTGTGAGTGCGGTCAGTGCGGTTCTGCATCATTAGTAAAGACACTGTTGTTTTGACATCCACGGCGAAGACGGCAGATTACATGGCGAAGTACGCTCAAGCCGATAGCTACCGCTGTTGCGGAGGGGTGAATATATACACAAATGCCGGTTCTAGATTGAATCTAGAACCGGCATTTTTCTATGTCTATAGACCTTAGCCCAGCAGTTCGGAGAGCTCGAGCCAGCGCATTTCTAGCTCGTCAATCTCATCCTGAAGGGTCTGCTGCTGCTCGCCGAGTGCCGCCAAACCGGCGTAGTCCGAGGCATCGTGTGCGCTCATCTGCTCGGAGAGCTTCTCCTGCTCTGCAGTGAGCTTGGTGAGGCGGCGCTCAATCGCACCAGATTCCTTCTGTGCCGCACGTAGCTCGGCACCGGAGACCTTCGGGGTATCCGGCTCAGCAGAAGCCTGCGCCGAGGAGGCGGCACGTGCCTGTGCGCTACCGGCGGCAGAACCGCCAGCACCGGCTGCAGAGAGCGCCAAGTACTCGTCCACACCGCCGGGCAGGTGACGGAACGAACCGTCAATCACGGCGTACTGCTGATCGGTGACGCGTTCCATGAGGTAACGGTCGTGGCTGACCACCAGCAGGGTACCCGGCCAGGTGTCCAGCAGGTCCTCCATTGCGGCGAGCATATCGGTGTCCAGGTCGTTGGACGGCTCGTCGAGAATTAGCACGTTCGGCTCATCCAGCAGAATCAGCATGAGCTGAAGGCGACGCTTCTGACCACCCGAAAGGTCCTTGACCGGGGTAGACAGCTGCGCGCTCGTAAAGCCCAGACGCTCCAGCATCTGCGAAGGAGACAGCTCCTTACCATCGGCAATGTAGCTACGCTTCTTGCGGCCAATCACATCCGAGACGCGGTCGTTAGCAACCTCGTTGAGTTCATCGAGCTGCTGGGTCAGGGTCGCAATCTTCACAGTCTTACCGTGCTTGACACGGCCTTCGGTCGGCTTCAAATCGCCGGTCACCAGGGAGAGCAGAGTGGACTTACCCGCGCCGTTCACGCCCAGGATTCCGGTGCGCTCGCCGGGGGCAATACGCCAGGTGACCTTCTTCAGCACGGGACGCTTGCCTCCGGGCATCGAGGGGTCGTCGTAGACGACGGAAACGTTTTCGAGGTCGACCACGTCCTTGCCGAGGCGGGAGACTGCCATCTTCTTCAGCTCCACGGTGTCACGCACCGGCGGGACATCCGCAATGAGGGCGTTGGCGGCATCAATGCGGAACTTCGGCTTAGAGGTACGCGCGGGCGCACCGCGGCGCAGCCAGGCGAGCTCCTTGCGCATCAGGTTCTGACGCTTCGCCTCCGCTACGGCTGCCTGGCGGTCACGCTCCACACGCTGCAGAATATACGCCGCGTAGCCGCCCTCGAAGGGTTCGACGATGCGGTCGTGCACTTCCCAGGTGTCGGTACAGATTTCGTCGAGGAACCAGCGGTCGTGGGTGACGACCATGAGTCCGCCAGCATTCTTGGACCAGCGGGACTTCAGGTGGTTAGCGAGCCAGGTGATGGCTTCAACATCCAGGTGGTTGGTGGGCTCGTCGAGCATGAGCACGTCCCACTCCTGCGCGAGTAGGGAGGCGAGCGCTACGCGTCGACGCTGACCGCCGGAAAGAGAGGAAACCGGTGCGTCCCAGGGCAGATCGGAGACCAGACCGGAGATAACGTCGCGGATGCGCGCCTGGGATGCCCACTCGTATTCGGGGGTGTCTCCCACAATCGCGTAGCCGACCGTGTGGTCGTCGTCGAGAACATCGGACTGATCCAGGTAGCCGATGCGGGTTCCGCCGCGCACGGTGACGCGGCCGGAGTCCGGTTCGAGCCGGCCGGCAAGGATCTTCATGAGGGTGGATTTGCCGTCGCCGTTGCGGCCGACAATGCCGATGCGGTCGCCTTCGTTCAGACCGACCGTGATGCCTTCAAAGATGGTTCGGGTAGGGAATTCGAGGTGCAGCGATTCGCCGCCAAGTAGATGTGCCACGCCTTCTAGGGTACAGGGTGAGTCTTCGGTTCAAGTAGCGCCCGAAGCTTTGATGAGGGGCTACATCAGTGTTGAGAAATGCCGCGGGGTTTTGCCTGGGTGCGCGGCGAGGTTGAGGGCAGATATTTGATAAACTGAGGAAAGCATTTCCTGCATTGCGCTGTTCTGTGCCCAAAATGGCGGCTAACGACGGTGATGACCTTCGGGGGACTCATCGGTGATGTATGGATAATCCGCCATGGTGTAATGGCAGCACAGCGGCCTTTGGAGCCGTTTGTCTAGGTTCGAGTCCTAGTGGCGGAGCGTAAGCACTCAACGGCACCGTTGATAGAGAGTTGGCGGTCCGCGCTCACTCCTCACTCTTACAACCTCGTCTAAGGAGTCTTCCCAGTGAACACTGAACTGGCACCCTCTGCAGTGATTGTTCTGGCTGCAGGCGCTGGTACGCGCATGAAGTCCGCTACCCCCAAGGTTATGCACGGTATTGGTGGTCGTTCCATGGTGGAGCACGCTGTCGCCGCTGCCCGCGATTTGAATCCTGAGCGTCTTGCTGTTGTGGTGCGCCACCAGCGCGATAAGGTTGCTGAGCACGTTTTGGCTTTCGATTCTGAAGTAACCATCGTTGACCAGGATGAGATTCCCGGTACCGGCCGCGCTGTTGAGGTCGGTCTGAACGCTCTGGATGCTCAGGAAACCGTTTCCGGTACCGTTCTGGTGACCTACGGCGACGTCCCCCTGCTGCGCCCCGAGACCCTGCGTGAACTGATTGCTTTCCACGAGGAAGATAAGAACGCTGTCACCGTGCTGACCACCCACGTGGATGAGCCCGGCGCGTACGGCCGTATTGTTCGTAACCAGGCTGGCGAAGTCACCGCCATTGTCGAGGCGAAGGACGCTTCCCCCGAAGAGCTCGAAATCACCGAGATTAACTCCGGTATTTACGCTTTTGATGCTGCTGTCCTGCGTGAGGCACTGCTTGAGGTGACCACCAACAACGCACAGGGCGAGAAGTACATTACTGACGTTCTGTCCATCGCTCGTTCGAAGGGCCACCGCACCTCCGCTCTGGCTATTGAGGACCGCTGGGAAGTTGAGGGCGCTAACGACCGCGTGCAGCTGGCTCAGCTGGGTCGTATGCTCAACAACCGCATCCTTGAGGCGCACATGCGTAACGGCGTGACTATCGTTGATCCGCAGAACACCTGGATTGACGTTACCGTCACCATTGAGAACGACGTGACCCTGCTGCCCGGCGTGCAGCTGCACGGCTCCACCACCGTTGCTACCGGCGCAACCATTGGCCCGGACACCACCCTGACTGACATGACCGTTGAGGCTGACGCTACCGTTATCCGCGCTCACGGTCACGGCGCGGTCATTGGTGAGGGCGCAACTGTTGGCCCCTTCGCATACCTGCGCCCCGGTACCACCCTGGGCAAGGACGCTAAGCTCGGCACCTTCTGCGAGGCTAAGAACTCGCAGATTGGCGATGGCGCAAAGATTCCGCACCTGTCCTACGTTGGTGACGCCACCATCGGTGAGGGCGCAAACATTGGTGCAGGTTCTATCTTCGCGAACTACAACGGTCTGGTGAAGAGCCGCTCCGTTATTGGCGCGCACGCCCGTATGGGTGCTGCGGGTATTTACGTTGCACCTGTTACCGTCGGTGACGGTGCCTACTCCGGCGCGGGCGCGCTGATCCGTAAGGATGTTCCTGCGGGCGCCCTCGCCTACTCTGAGACTTCCCAGCGCACCATCGATGGCTGGGTCCTGAAGAACCGTGCTGGTACCGAACCCGCCGAGGCCGCTAAGGCTGCTGGCGCGCAGGAACCGGCAGAATCCTAATTCGAGGAAAGAACAACACCATGAGTAGCGAGATTACCAACCCCGGTGAGCGCAAGCTTGTAGTGGTCTCCGGTCGAGCACACCCCAAGCTTGCCGAGGAGATTGCACAGGCACTTGATCACGACCTGCTGCCCACCTCCGCATACACCTTCGCCAACGGCGAGACCTACGTTCGCTTTGAGGAGTCGGTGCGCGGTGCGGACGCTTTCGTGATTCAGTCGCACCCGGCACCCATCAACGAGTGGCTCATGGAGCAGCTCATCATGATTGATGCGCTCAAGCGCGCATCCGCTCGCTCTATTACCGTGGTGTCTCCTTTCTACCCCTACGCTCGTCAGGACAAGAAGCACAAGGGCCGTGAGCCTATCTCGGCACGCCTGATTTCTGACCTGTACAAGACTGCTGGTGCTGACCGCCTGATGTGCGTGGACCTGCACACCTCGCAGATTCAGGGTTTCTTCGACGGCCCGCTGGATCACCTGTTCGCAATCCCGGTGCTGGCTAAGCATATCCGTGAGCGCGTTGAGGACCTGTCGAACGTGACCGTCGTGTCCCCGGATACCGGTCGTGTGCGTGTGGCTGAGCACTGGGCTGACCTGCTGGATGGCGCACCTCTGGCATTCGTGCACAAGACTCGCGACATTAATGTCCCCAACCAGGCTGTTTCTAAGACTGTTGTAGGTGACATTGAGGGTCGCACCTGCGTGCTGATTGACGACATGATTGACACCGGCGGCACCATTGCTGGCGCTGTGAAGGTCCTCATGGACAAGGGCGCGAAGGAAGTTATCATCGCAGCAACTCACCCGGTTCTGTCTGACCCGGCTGCTGAGCGTCTGTCTCAGTGCGGTGCTGTGGAGGTCGTCGTGACCAACACCCTGCCTGTGCCGGAAGAGAAGCAGTTCGATAACCTGACTATTCTCTCCATTGCTCCGTTGATTGCTCGCGCTATCCGCGAGGTCTTCGACGAGGGTTCTGTGACCGAGATTTTCGATCACTAAGCTTCTAAAGCCTAACGAAAGTCCCCCGCTGACTACTGTCGGCGGGGGACTTTCTACTCTTGAGGCTAAGTTGTAGAGGCTAAAGCTAACCCGGCTGGAACAGATATCTGTTCCAGCCGGGTTAGCGCTGTATTTAGCCTCGTATGGTTAGCGATGCGCCTGTGCGAGCCAAGGCAGAATCACGCGGAGGGACTGCTCCACCTCGTCCACGGCAACCTTCGCTGCTGCGGGGCCGCGGCGGTAGGGGTCTTCCAACTTGTCGCTATCGAGCGGACGGGCACCGTAGGAGTAGAGGTAAGAGAGCGGCTCGGCGCGGCGTGCATCCTCACGGATACGTGCAACCTGCTTGAGAAGCTTAATCTTGGAGTGGTGTTGGGGCCATTCGCGCACGATCCAGTCGGCGTGTACCTTCTCGGCCACCAGAATGATGGTGGCGTTTTCAATAATCTGCTCGTTGAGCTGGCGGGAGGCGAAACCTTCGGGGTTGTATCCTCGTTCGATGAGTTCGTTGGCTACGTGTTCGTAGACGCCGTGGCCGACGAGAGCGCCGGTGCCCGCGCTGGAGAAAATCCACTTGTCTTCCAGACCGTACTCTGCGGCGAGGTGCTTGGAGATTACCTCACCGGATGCGCTGCGGGCAATATTGCCGGTGCACACGAAGAGCGCTTCGAAGGGGCCGTCCTTGCGGGCGCTGTCGGTACGGTTGAGAGTCTTGGGGGAGAACTTAAAGAGGGAGGGGCGTTCGCCGCGGGGCGTGGTAGCCGGGCGGGAAGCCTGTGCGTTCTGGCTGTTGGCTTCTTCGGGGTTGGCGAGCTCTTCGGCATCAACGATGGGCGCGTTGTGCTGGCTCACACGGATAATGCTGGGGCCGGTGGGCTTACCGTCTACATCGAGGATGTCACCGGGGGCTGCCTCGATATCGGTATGGGTGAGAGGCTGCGAGACGGTTGCGGTGCCGTCGGCGCTCAGTTCTTCTTCCGGGGTGACTTCCTGCTGATGGGTTTGCGTAGCGGTGTATGCCTCGTAGTCGTCTACTGCTTCGAGGAGGGAACCGTCAGGGGAAATGGTGCGACCGGCTACCCCGTGGCGGTTCTTGCCTGCCAGCTCGGGGTTGCTCTTAATGAGGGAGCGGACTCCATCAGCAATATTTGCGGAGGGAGAGGCGGCGGTTGCCTGCTGCGCCTCGGCAGTTTCTGCTGAGTTGGTTTTGTCCTCGGAGGAACCCCACGCGTACTTGTCCTTGAGGGACTTGATGTTGAAGATGCCCATCAAAAAGCCTTTTCTAATTGACGTACCCAACAGTGAACAGAGAAGCCGGAAGTGTCGGGTTTGCTGAATGAATAGTATCTATCATACCGAGTTACTTGCACCTTCAACGGGTCCTTTTCCTGTGTGTGGCGAATACCCTACAAGTGCGTAGAAGAGCAACAGTATCCGTAGGAACATCCGTTTAAAAATGACCTAAAGTACAGAAAGGTCTCCGAAGCTAAAGAAAGCCTGCATGTTAGAATTATGCCTAGACTCTACTCATCACTCCTCAAATACATGGGCCCGTCTGCAATTTATGGCGGGTCGAGAAAGGCATCATGAACCTTCTCTCAAAAATCCGTTCAGAATTGGGCCAGCTCAGTTACTCCTTTAAACGGCGAAATACTCCTAAACTCTGGCGAGATCAGGTTGAAGCCATTCGTTTTCTTAAAGTCCATAACCTTCCTGCACCGCATCTTAAAGGTCCTCGTCAGGAAGTGTGGGCTGTTTCTGTCGTTAAGAACGAGCTCGATATTTTGCCCTCTGTTCTCGACCATTTTTTTGCCCAGGGAATTGATCGGATTATTGTTGCTGACAACCTCTCGACTGATGGCACTCGTGAGTACTTGAGCCAGCGAGCAAACGAGGATCCGCGACTTATCTTTGCTGAAGATAACTGCGACCGACACATTCAGTCTGAGAAGATGACATATCTTTCACATCTGGCATGGCGGAGCGGCGCTCGCTGGATTATTCCTTTCGACGGAGACGAATTTTGGTATGCGGAGGATGAGAAGCTCGGTGATTTCCTGCGCAATGCACCCGATAACATGGGTGTCTACTACGCAGGATTCCACCACACTGTACCCACTGTGGACTCACCAGAGAATATCGTGGACACCGAGTTGGTGATGGATACGTCCTATCCTTTCCCTGGCAAGTGTGCTTTCCGCTCTCACCCCTTCGCTGTGGTCATCCCAGGTAATCACGATGTGTGCCGTCTTGGCAATATTGAGCAGCGACTTGAGATTGTTCACCTGCAGTACCGAGGCATTGCTCAGATTGCCCGTAAGGTACGCGTGGGAACCGAGACCTCCCGTCGTACTGGTGAGGATTTGAGCTACTTCGCGCCTCACTGGGAAGCGGGTAGCAAGCTCAGCGATGCTGAAATTGCTGAGGTATGGGAGAACATTTCGCATGGCCGTCCCGATGAGCGTATTAAATTCGTAGCTAAGGGGCCGATGGTGTGGGGCAAATTCCTACAGTGGCGTTACTGGAATGAAGACGGTTCGATTGCTAAGGGAGATGCTTAATGACAGCGCCCGTACGCCCAGCATCCAGGATTATGTTGGATTCTCTGACTGCTGTGCGCGGTCCGGCGGCACTTCTTGTGTTCGGGTACCACGTTATCCACGGGACTCAATGGGCTAACTGGCTTCCGGGTGCGCGCCTCGGTTATGTGGGTGTTTCGCTCTTCTTTATTCTTTCTGGATTCGTGTTGGCATGGTCGTATAACAAGAACGCTGGGGCGAAGAACTTCTATCTTCGCCGCTTTGCGAGGGTATACCCTCTGCATCTCTTCTTCTATTGCGTGGCGTTGCTGGGTCTTCTACTGTTCGGAGTGTCTAACTCTGCTGGAGACCTCAACCCGCTGAGTGCATTGCTGAATCTGGTTCTGTTGCAGGCATGGGTACCGTCCTGGGAAGTTATTTTCTCAAATAATGCGGTGAGCTGGTCACTCTCCTGCGAGGCATTCTTCTACCTCATGACCCCGTTCGTACTGAACCGCCTGGATGGTATGCGCTACCGTGTGAAGGCTGCTCTACTGGGTGGCTGGTTCCTACTGATGGCAACGGTCTCCTATATTCTGGCCGCCCAGTCGAACTTTATGGACGTGGTGGTGTACGCTAACCCACTTCTGCGCTCGGGCGAGTTCGCACTCGGCCTGGCTCTGGGCCTCTTTGCTCTCAAGGTGCGTGATGGTTACCGCGTTCCCGTGATTCACGGTTACCACTGCTTGGCCATGATTGCTATAGCTCTCGGCGCCATGTACGTCAGCTCGAAGTTCTACCTGCTACAGACGGCTCATGGCCTGCTACTGGCACCGGTCTGGGCGGTATTGATTCTTGTATTGGGGCTCTGGGATATCCAACGTTCCGCTCAGCCTCGCGAAAAGAACGTGTTCTGGAAGATTGGGGTCGTTGCTGGTGAAGCAAGTTTCGCATTCTACCTGGTGCATGAGCTGGTGCTGGCTTACGTGCGATCGGTACCTTCGGCTGCATCCGCTCACGGCGGTATAACGGGTCTGGTGTACGTCGTAGTTTCTCTTATCATCGCGAGTATTCTCGCGCTGCTGGCTCATTATTATATTGAGCGTCCAGCTCATCGTTTCATTGTGAAAAAATATTCACAGAAGGTATAGGTTTTATTGTGAAGAGTGTTTACTCTAAAATTCGGGTTTTTTTCCCGGGTAAAAAGTTTAGGCTCTTGGTACTAAACATTTTGGGTCTCTTTGCGGTATCGCTTTTTGAGATGCTTGGTGTGGCTCTCGTGCTTCCTCTGGTGAACCTCGCTATGGGAACCCCACGTGAAGGCTTCATCCTGAAAGTTTCTAACTTCTTCGGCGATCCGGATACCCCCACCCTAATTGTTATCTTCGGCGTGGCTCTCGTCGCAGCATTTGTTTTCAAGGGTGTCTTCTCCCTAATTATTCGTCGCTGGAGCCTCGGCTTCATCGCCACCCAGCAGAGCGCTGTTTCAGTGACTCTGCTAAACCGCTACATGCGCGAGCCCTACCTGGACCACCGTAAGCGTGGTACCGCCCCGGTGCTGAACTCCGTAAATGATGTGGTGGGTCAGGCCTACGGTACCTTTGTCAACGGTGTGCTTGGCTTTATCGGTGACTTACTGTCAATTATTGTGTTGATGGTAATGCTACTAGTCATTATGCCGGTGCCTGCTCTTCTCGCCTTTATCTACTTCGGTCTGGCTTCGTTCGTGCTACAGGCTGTGCTCAAGCGCAAGAACCGCGAACAGGGCGTCATCGTACTGAATGCGACTAAGGGCGCGCTGGACGCGGCTATCGAAGCTGTAGTGGGCTTCCGTGAAATCCGCATGTACGGTGTGACTGAACGCTACACCTACCGCTACCAGGAAAAGCGAATTGACTCTGTTAATGCGTCAATGCGTAGTGCTTTCCTCTCCGATTTCCCGAAGTACACCTTGGAAATCATCTTCATTGTTGGTATTGCTGCTCTCTTGGCCTTTATGAGCGCTACGCAAGGTGCTGATAGCACTGGCTATTTGCTTCTCTTTGCTGGTGCCTGCATTCGTATTTTGCCTAACTACACCCGTATGGTTGCCTCTCTTGGTAGCATCCGTGCAGGTGAACATGCGAGTGATACACTGCTGGAAGAGCTTGAACACCTTACCCCTGAAGAGCGTATGTTCAAGATGCCCTCCGCACCGGTCGTCCCGAAGGATCACGACTACATCAACAAGAGCATTGAGCCTGTTAATATTCAGATTGATAATCTGACCTTCCAGTACCCTGACGGTGATAAGCCTGTGCTGAAGGACATCACTCTTGATATCCCGATGGGCTCCTCAATTGCTTTTGTGGGTGGTTCTGGTTCGGGTAAGACTACTCTGATTGACCTTATTCTGGGTCTCTTTGCACCGACCCGTGGTCAGGTGCTGCAGAATGGTGAGTCGATTCTGAAGGACCTGCGTTCCTGGCACCAACATATCGGCTACGTTCCCCAGGATGTCTTTATCGCAGATTCCACTGTGCTGGAGGCTGTAGCATTCGGACTAAAGCCTGAGGAAATTGACGTGGAACGTGTCAAGTACTGCCTCGAAGTGGCTGCTCTGACCGAGGTTATCGACTCTCTGGAGAATGGCCTGGAAACTAAGATTGGCTACAACGCCACCCGTTTGTCGGGTGGTCAGAAGCAGCGCCTGGGTATCGCCCGTGCACTGTACCGTAACCCGAGTGTGTTGATTCTGGATGAAGCAACCAGCGCATTGGACAACGAGACCGAGCACAAGATCACGAAGACCATCGAGCGTATTTCTAAGGACATTACGGTTATTATCGTGGCTCACCGATTGTCGACGGTTCGTAATGTTGACCAGCTGGTTTATCTCTCCAAGGGACAGATTGCTAATCAAGGTACCTTTGTGGAGGTGCAGCAGGCCAACGCTGAATTCGCTAACCTGGTGAAGCTGGGCCAGTTGCCGGATTAGTCTCATAGGTTGCATATCTAAAGCAGAAGGGGCTCTCGTCATGAACGAGAGCCCCTTCTTTTGTTTATGTTGTATTTTTTACCGTCTGGAAATATCCGTGTTAAATACCTGTAGCCGTCTTTTCTTTGAGCAAATGAACGATTTCTTTAAACTCTTGAGGTAAAGAGCCAATAGATGTAAGAGGGCCAGTTGGATGCCAAGTGACGGTTTCATGGTTAACTTCGCCGCGCAAAAGTGCTTCCCATAGGGGGGTAGCACTTTCAACGGTTATATCACCATTACGTCTCCAATGGTATCCCATCTCTTCAGGCAGATTGGTGGCTTCCAACGCCTTAGCCCCTTGACGTAGCTTGCGCGTAAATTGTTCTTTTGAACGCCAGGGGTAGTGGATGATAGCAACTTCATTAAGCTTCTGCTTACCCGGTGCAATGACCTCATGGTTGCCCATTTTGATAACTGCATTCTCCCAGCGTGAGAAACACACTTTCAGATCCCAGTGGGGAGTTGGATCAATCCTGAGAGTAGGTCCTTCAATACTGGGAAAAACGTTGTACAGCTTCGTCAGCTCGACAGTATGACCCTTTTGCGAGCGTAGGACTTCCGATAGCGGAGCAGAAACACCATACCAAAATTCATCAGCGTCGAAAGGGATAATCCATTCAGCGCCCGCTTCCATCACCCGGTCAGCAAGCCAAGTCATTTTCTCTGACTGGTAGTAGGCTAGCTCACGGTCCTGAATAACGTGCACCGGTAGATTCTTGCTGAGTTCGAGCAGCAGCTCATAGGTCCCATCAGAAGAGCCATTATCGGCTGCTAAGATATGGTCCACACCTTGATTGAGTAGATGTCGGATCGTCTGCTCGACGATATCTGCTTCGTTTTTCACCATGGTTATGCCCCAGATGAAGGGACCAGAGGGGAGATCCGCGTGGGTAAATGTTTTGTTGAGTGAAGCGTAACGCTCTTTAAACTCAGCACTCTCACGGAGCTCAATCGCTTCGCGTTTTTTATCACGATTAATTTTTAGCAGGAAAAGCTGATGCTTGAGGGATTTAAGAGCGTTAATCACAGCAGTTCACCCGTAATCCAGTTTTTACCTTCGGGATGATGCACAGCAACCCAATGAGTGCGGTGCATCTTTGGGCGGCTCTGATAGGCACGATCGTCTACAGGAATAACTTGATGAATATCAGGGGAAAGGACAACCTTCTGAGCTAACAACTCACCGATGTAAGCCCCCCAATAGCCGAAGGTCGTATTGGTTAGAATCAGGTAAGGCGCGCTAGCCACAAGGGCCAGGTCATCGAACATGCCAGATCCCTGCTTTTCGAAAATGCAGGGCGCAACTGAGCTCAGATGTGAGAGATTTTCCTCGCACCACTGAAGATCATCTGATACAAAAATAATTTTTGAAGGAGTAACGGTATCCTGAAGCTTCTTCAGTGCTTCCTCCACATAGGTCACCGTATCAATTCCGAAAACCTCACTAATTTGAGGCACGGAATAGTAATCGCCTCGGCGAACATTAATGACGAGAGAATTTTCATCCACTACATTCTGCATTCTTGCAAGGCGCTCACTAAAGGCCTCTGAAGAAAGAAGATATTCGCGAATAAAAAAGTGCAAATCTTCTTCGCTGATATCTTTCTCAATATCCGTCGGGAAGTAGCCGCTACGGCGGGTGAAGAACGTGTACTCTGACAAAGGAGCCGTAATAGAGGCAAGTTTCGGGAATTCCTCGGTCCATGCCTCCATACCGGGACCGTAGAGCAAAGATGCTTTATCGGTACCGTGATGGCGCAGAGTCGCAGCGCGGGCCCATAGATACAGCCAATTGCCTCCCCGGGAGATAGGGTAGGAAAGGAGAATAAATTTTTCACCGCGACGTAGAAGGTTAATATATTTCCCCAAATACTTATGGCGAATAGAGCTGTAAGCTGCAGTGACAGCACGTTTGAAAGCGGGTTGCTGAACAGTGTATACGGCGACCCTTTCTGATTCATTGATGGGTTGGATATCAGAATCCACGAGAAAGTCCCCTTTCGAATGTGTAAGATGGCGAGTTGATAGTGGGTGAGTATTTGTTACCTGTATAGGTAATCGAAAAGTGCAGCTGAAAAAGTAGTGAAGTTGTATAATCCTAGAGACGATAGCACCCACCGCTACGGTGGTTTCTATTATCCCTCTCACTCAAGAAAGATTGTAATACATGACCTTCCTTCCCCGCGTTTCTGCGGTTATTCCTTTCTACGGCGAGCCGGAACCGGTTCTTGCCATTATTGACACTCTGCGTACTCAGCAGGGCATTGACCCCGCCGATATCGAGATTATTGTCTCTGATGATGTTTCTCCCACCCCCTTCCCCGAGGTTGAGGGCGTGACTGTTGTTCGCCGTCCCGTCAACGGTGGTTTCGGTAAGGCTGTGAACTCCGGTGTTGCTGCCGCTACCGGTGAGTGGGTCTTCATCCTCAACAGCGACCTGGAGCTGGATAGCACCTTCGTCTCGCGCATGCTCGCAGCCGTGGAACGTCACGGCGAGGTGCTGGCTAGCCCGCAGATTATTGGCCACGACGGCAAGCAACAGTGGGTGGCTCGCAAGTTCCCCACCGCAGCGCATGTGGCGTGGGAATGGTTCACCCCGCTGGCTCGTTTCAAGCCGACCAACTGGTGGCACCGCGGTGTTGGCCACGATGTTGAGGCATGCACCGGCACCTCCGATGCGAAGGTCGACTGGGTTATGGGTGCGTGCATGGTTGTTCCTCGCGCGACCTTCAACCGCATTGGCGGCATGGACGAGCGTTTCTACATGAACAGCGAAGAGGTGGACTTCCAGTACCGCCTCTCGAACGCTGGTGTGGACCGTTACCTGATTCCTTCGGTGACCGTAACCCACGAGGGTGGCGGATCTTCGCCTTCTGAGCGTCGTGTACAGTGGCTGACCACTGCTCGTTTCATTTATGCGGATAAGTGGGGCTGGGAGAAGAAGCTTGCTGTTGCTCTGCGTGCTACCAGCTACGCAAACTTCCTGGTGAACTCGGTACGCGGCCTGCGCAATAAGGACGTGGATGCTCGTGGCTTCCTCGCCACCGAGCTGGAGCGTATCTCCAAGGCAGAGCGCCGCGAGAACTAGGCACGAAACGTGCGGAGTCTGCAAGAGTAATTCCGCAGGATTTCTAGCTCTCTTCGTAAGAAGGCGCATATAGAACGTAGGAGGCGACACAGTGCACTCGAGTGTGTCGTCTCCTGCTTTCGTTGTAAAATTTCAATAGGTATGTTTTACCTCAAATTAGAGGTGAAACTTTCCGATCCTCTTCACTCCAACACATAGCACCGCACGGTTCTGCCCTGCGGGTTCTTATAGCAAACGCCGACAGGATTCAATCCTCATATGACTCAGCCCAAACTTCTACTGCTCTCACCCGCATTCCACGGGTACTGGAAGGCAATTCAAGCATCCCTGGAAGTGCACGGATACGAAGTGCGCACCCACATCTACGATGCCCCGGGTACTCTGCCCGAGCGCATCCTCAACAAGCTTGCCCACGAGCTGCCCGAGAAGTACCGCCCCGAAAGCTTCGCAGCGCAGGCAACCCGTAAGGCTATTGACGCTTTCAACGAGTTCCGCCCCGATATTGTGCTGGTCATTAAGGGCGATATGCTCTCCCGCGAATGGTGGGACCTGCTGGAGACTTCCGGTGTTCGCTACGGCACCTGGCTCTACGACGAAATGCGCCGCATGAGCTACACCGAAGAGGACCTGCACCACCTGGGCGCGCTGGCAAGCTACAGCCCGCTGGATGCGCAGCACCTGCGTGAGCAGGGTTTCGAGGTACTCGACATGCCTAACGCCTACGACACCCACTGCCCGGTTGTCCCCATGCGCGAGGACTCCATCAACTTCGTGGGCGCTAAGTACCCCAACCGTGAGGAGACCCTGCAGGCGCTGGTTGCAGCCGGTCTACCGGTGCGTGCTTACGGTCGTGCCTGGTCACGTCATTTTTACGATATTCTGCGCACTAAGCAGTTCAAGGATTCCGGTGTTCCTGCAGGTCGCGATATTGACCGCTCTGAGGCGTACGGCATTATGGCATCCTCCCCGGCAACGCTGAACATCCACAATAATCAGGATGGTTTCACCATGCGTACCTTTGAGGCTCCCGGCGTGGGTGCTCTGCAGGTGATTGACCGTGCCGATGTGGATCGCTACTACATTCCCGGTGAAGAGGTCCTGGTCTACCAGAGCATTGATGAGCTCATCGAGATTTGTACCCGTATTTTCCGTGAGCCGAAGTGGGCTCGTCAGATTCGTGAAGCCGGTCAGAAGCGTACTCTGGCTGAGCACACCTTTGATCAGCGTGTAAAGATTTTGGAGCAGCTATGGGCCTAACCTATCCCATCGATATTGATGCATGGGCTGCCTGGCAGAAGCGTCAGAACACCCTGCGCTGGGCTAAGACGGAGGCACGTCAGCTCGTGAACCGTCTGCGCGGGGGCGCTGCGGAACAAGAGGCACCTGTCGGCGGTGTACTCTACACCCGCGGCGCGGTACCGCGCGTGCTCATTGTGCTCGATTCGTTCTCCCCGACGAGCCGTAACTCCCTGTTGGAGCCGCTCAAGTACCTCGAAAACGTGGGTGTGGCCCTGTGGGTCCCTGAGGACGCTTCGGAGTACCTCAACGGCCAGTACGCCACCGAGCGTTACGACCGCGATGCCTGGAGCGAGCAGGAAGCGACAGGAGACCAGTTGCAGGAGCTCCTGCCCGGTGTGCGCGTGGTTCTTTCCCTTGGTCATTACCTGGCACGCGGTGCGGCAGCCTATGAGTTCTCTCGCGCGATTGGCGCTGAGTACTGGGTGGTTCAGCACGGCCTGCTGGTGCCTCAGGCACCGCCGCTACCGGTTGGATGCACCCTGCTGGCTTTCAGCGAAGCTGATGCGGAATTCTGGGCATCGGGTCGCCGCGATGTCACCACTCACGCGGTGGGTTCGCAGCTGCTCTACCTCGCAGCGCAGAAGGCCGCTGGTGCTGAGGCGCAGAAGCAGAACGACCTCGAACCGATCTTTCTGGGACAGATGCACGGTGCGGAACTGCCGCGCGCATCCTTCGCGTACGCTTCCCACTCTTTCTTGAAGAAGTTCGGCGGAAGTTACCGCCCGCACCCGAGCGAGAAGGACAAGCTGTCGGTGCTGACCCACAAGCTGTGGGAGAAGGAAGGCATCCGCATTGACCGCTCCGGTACCCCGCTGAACGAGGTGCCGAACCCGGTGGTGTCCATCTTCTCTACCGGTGTTCTGGAGGCTGCAATCCGCGGAATCCCGGCGTGGGTTTACCACCCGGCACCGCCGGCATGGCTGGTGGAATTCTGGGACCGCTACGGCATGAACCAGTGGGGTCAGGAGCCGACCCCGGCACCGGTTCAGCCGAAGAAGGAACCGGCACAGCGTATCGCTGAACTAATGATTGAAACTTTGGAGGCATAATGCGTATTCTCTGCGTCATCCCCGTGCGCGGTGGCTCGAAGGGCATTCCGCGTAAGAACCTGCGCCCCATCGCGGGTAAGCCGCTGGTTGCATGGACCATCGAGCAGGCACTGGCTGCTAAGGAAGAAGTAGCCGGTGAGCACGAGCTGCGTGTTGTCGTCTCCACCGATGATGCTGAGCTGGCTGATATCGCCCGCGAGTATGGTGCGGAGGTGCCGTTCATGCGCCCGGCACACCTGGCTGAAGACACCACCGCAACCGAGCCGGTCATCGAGCACGCTATCGAGTTTTACACCGAAAACGGTTGGGCACCCGATGCAGTCATGCTGCTACAGGCAACCAGCCCCGTGCGTCTGCCCGGCACTCTGGCTCGTGCGGTCCGCCAGTTCGCGGAGAACGGTAAGGACTCCATGGTCGGTGTGATTCCGATTGGTCCGTTTATCTGGACCTGGCACGCTGACGGTGAGCCCACCGCGGCGTTCGAGATTATGGCTCGCCCGCGCCGCCAGGAGCTGACCAAGGAAACCTTCCGCTACCGCGAGAACGGTTCGATGTACATTACCAAGACCCACGTGTACATGGACCACCACAACCGCCTGGCGGGCTACCCCGGCGGTACTATTGACTTGTTCATGCTGGATGAGGTCGAGGGCGTCGACATCGACGCACCGATTGACTTCTCCGTGGCAGAGCATCAGCTCACTCAGATCCTGGCCGAAGGCAAGTAACCTTCACCAGCGGCGGTACCTCGTCTGCTACTCCCGGCTTGACCGGCACTCAGGCATTCAACTAAACACTCAAACGAAAAGGTCAAAATCGTGATTATTGAACGCAATATTGCACCCTACGTGGTCTTCGCTGAAGACCCGATTCTCAACGCTCTGCAGAAGATTTCTGCTAACGGCCAGCGCATCATCTTCCTGGTGAACGAGTCCGGTATCCTGCGCGGTTCGCTCTCTGACGGCGACTTCCGTCGTTGGCTGATTGCTAACCCCACTGCATCCCTGGAGACCAGCGCCCTGGACGCTGCAAATACCAACCCGCAGACCGCACCGGCTGACGCTGATCCCGAGACCCTGCGCGCATACTTCGCGAAGGGTATCAACCACGTGCCGCTGACCGACGAGCGCGGTCACCTCGTGGCACTGGCAATGGATGAGCAGGACGTTCTGCGCATCGGTAAGCACACCATCAGCGAGGATTCCCCCTCCTTCATCATTGCTGAGATTGGTAACAACCACCAGGGTAGCGTTGACTTCGCTAAGGAACTGGTGGATCTGGCTGTTGAGTCCGGCGCGGACGCTGTGAAGTTCCAGCTGCGCGACATGGACGCTCTGTACCGCCAGCGCGGTGCGGCAACCGCAGGTGAGGACCTGGGCGTTCAGTACACCCTGGACTTGCTGTCCCGCTTCTCCCTGACCGTTGACCAGATGTACGAGGTCTTCGACCACGTCAAGCAGCACGACATGGACATCATGTGCACCCCCTGGGACGCGCCCTCCGTTCAGGCGCTGGTTGACTACGGCATCCAGGGTATGAAGATTGCTTCTGCCGACCTGACCAACCACGAGCTGCTGCGCGACGTGGCTTCCCGAGGCCTGCCCATGCTGGTTTCCACCGGTATGAGCCGTGAAGAGGAAATCCGCGAGTCCGTGGCTCTGCTACGTAACGCTGGCGCATCCTACGCTCTGTTGCAGTGCCAGTCCGCATACCCGGCACCCTTCAAGGACGTCAACCTGGCGTACATGGACCGCCTGGCTGAGATTGGTCAGTGCCTGGTCGGCTACTCCGGCCACGAGCGTGGCTACCACGTGCCGATTGCTGCTGTTGCTCGCGGCGCGAAGATCATCGAGAAGCACTTCACCACCGACAAGACCCTCGAGGGTAACGACCACACCGTCTCCCTGCTGCCTGAGGAATTCAAGGCAATGGTTCAGCAGATCCGTGAGGTTGAGACCGCTATTGGTTCCGCTGCTCCTCGTGAGGTGTCCACCGGTGAGCTGATGAACCGCGTGAACCTGGCGAAGTCCCTGGTTGCTACCCGCCACATCGCTAAGGGTGAGGTCGTGACCGAGGCTGACGTTGCTGTGAAGTCCCCCGGCCGCGGTCTGCAGCCGAACTACCTACCGCAGCTGCTGGGCCGCACCATGCAGCGCGACGTTGAAGAAGGCTCGTTCTTCTTCGAGGGCGACCTGAAGGACGACCTGGTGACCCGCCGCGACTTCAAGTTCGACCGTCCCTGGGGTCTGCCGGTTCGTTACCACGACTACAAGCCGCTGATTGAAGAGGCGAAGCCGGACTTCCTGGAGTTCCACTTCTCCTACAAGGACCTCGAGATTAACATCGACGATGTCTTTGACTCCAAGCTGGACATGGGCTTCACCACCCACCTGCCCGACCTGTTCGCAGGCGACTTCCTGGTGGACCTCGCGTCGAAGGACCCCGAGGTGTGGGAGCGCTCCATCGCTGAGGTTCAGCGCACCATCGACATTACCCGTGACCTGACCCGCTACTTCACCGTAGACGAGGACCCGGTCATGGTCGTGACCATGGGTGGCTTCACCAAGGACAAGCACATCCCCGCATCCGCACGTGCTGAGAAGTACGAGCGTATCGGTGAGGCGCTGAAGCGTCTGGACGCATCCGGCGTTCGCCTGGCCGCTCAGACTCTGCCCCCGTACCCCTGGCTGATGGGTGGTCAGCAGTACCACAACCTGTTCCTGGATCCGAAGGACACCGCAGAGTTCTCGCGTGCATTCGATACCGCACTCTGCCTGGATATCTCCCACACCATGCTTGCTTGCAACTTCCTGAACATTCCGCTGTCGGAGGCTGTTGAGCAGCTGGCACCGCTGTCCATTCACCTGCACCTGGTGGACGGCACCGGCGTTGACGGTGAGGGCGTTCAGGTTGGCGAAGGCGATGTCGACTGGGCATCCCTGGGTAAGCAGCTGCGTGAGCTGGCGCCGAAGGCATCCTTCATTCCCGAAATCTGGCAGGGCCACATCAACAACGGTGAAGGCTTCTTCACCGCACTGGACCGCCTCGAAAAGTGGCTGTAGGATTAGCGTCTATGGCCAAGTCTCAGACCGTAAAAGCTCGGGAGGGTGAAATTCTGGATCAGAATTTCATTACTCCCGGGCGTTTCCGGGAGCTAGACGGGTTCCGTGGCCTGGCTGCTATTACCGTGGTGATTTATCACCTGGGTGTTCCGGCTACTCAAAATTACCCGCGAACCGCCCCCTCGCCTTACGATATTCCTCTGGGCGAGCTGGGTGTTCAGCTCTTCTTCATTATTTCTGGCTTTGTAATCCTGCTCAGCGCTATCAAGAGCGGGTCGGCACTGAAGTTCGCGGTTTCGCGTTTTTCTCGTATTTACCCGACATACTGGTTTGCGCTGGCTGTATCAGCGCTGGTGTATTTCATCTATGGAAACCCCGGACGCCATATTACGATTCCGCAGACCCTAATCAACACAACGATGTTGCAACGCTTCCTGCGTGTGGATAACGTGGATCAGGTGTACTGGACGCTGGCAGTTGAACTGCAGTTCTACGTGATGGTCGCCCTGTACCTGATTATCAGGAAGGGAAAGATTTACCGTGGGGAGCTGACTACGATTCTGCTTACCTGGTCGGTTATCGGTACGGCTCTGTGTCTGCTTTTCCACCCTGAGGCTTCTCTCGGTGGAGCACCGAAGATGATTGTGTGGGCTGCGGTTGCGGAACATTCTTCGCTCTTTAGTCTGGGCATGATGTTCTTCATGTACAGTCATGATCGAAAGTTCACCTGGCACATTCCGTACTTTGCAATTCTGGCTTCCCTCAACGCAGCGCTGATGCATGATCTTGCTCATGGAATCGGTGTGGCGCTGATTAGCCTGGTGTTCTTCATCGTTGTATACCTGAAGAACGTTCCGGTACTTGCAAAGGGTCCGCTGAATTTCTTGGGACGTATTTCCTACCCCCTGTACTTGGGCCACGCTATGGTCGGCTATATGCTGGTGGATCTGTTCTACCCGGTGGCTGGTCCCTGGGGGGCACGTATTATTGCATTGGTTTTGGTGGTTTGCTTCGCCTACCTGGTGCATATTTCCATTGAAACTAAGGTTTCTGCATCCTTCCGTTCTTTCCTCACTCGAAAGTTGACTAAGGCATGACCTCTACACCAACGGCTCTATGGGTCGTTCCGGTTCCCGATTTTGGCGGGGTAGCTCGGCACGTTGTCGATATGGCACGTGCCGGGCTCCCCGGCTTTAACCTGGTGGTTCTCGCACCCGAGGGTAAGCTCATGAACCGCCTTGAGGAACTGGGCGTCACCGTCATCAAAGCTGACTTCGGCCCCGACTACGGTTTTAAGACTTCCTTTGCTTCTCTACAGAAGGCTATTGAGCAGGTCCGCCCGGATATCGTGCACAGCCACCTGGCGTATGCGGACGTCGTCGCAACCGCTGTGGTGAATGCTCTGCGCGTCCGTAGTGTAATCAAGCGTGGTACCTGCGTGCCGAAGCTCCTGACCACTGAGCACGGTATTGCCGGTAACGATTCGGTGTATCACGGCAGCTCCTGGCGTTCTAAGCTCATGGAGACCGTGCACCGTGTGCGCCTGTGGGGTACCGACCAGGCGATTGCTGTTTCTCGTTCTACCGCTGATCAGATGCGCGCCAAGTGGGGCGCTCGTGGCGTGGAGCTGGTGTATAACGGTGTGGATATCCCCGAGGTACATGCAGCTGTTGAGCAGCAGTGTGTGCCTGCTGATGGCGGTCCGCGTATTCTTTCGCTGTCTCGCCTGTCCCCTGAGAAGGGTATTGACGTGCTGCTGGACGCTTTTGCGCAGCTTCGTGCTGATTACCCGCAGGCTCATCTTGAGATTGCGGGCTCTGGCGATTTGGCTTCCGAGTTGCAGGCTCAGGCTCAGCGCCTGAAGCTGGGTGATTCGGTGACCTTTAGCGGTTTCGTTAACCCGATTGAGGCGATGGGCCGCAGCGACATGATTGTTCAGCTGTCGGTGTGGGAGAACTGCTCCTACACTCTGCTGGATGCTAAGGCAGCCGGCTTGAAGACGGTCGCTACCGCGGTGGGTGGTAACCCGGAGATTCTGGGCGCCGATGAGCTGGTGGACCGCCAGAGTGCAACTCTGACTCAGGATGTTCTGCAGGCTATGCGCGCGCAACTGCAGAAGGGGGAATCGGTGCCTTTTACCTGGATCTCAAACGCGCAGATGGCTGCTCAGACCGCCGAGATATACGCTCGTATTTTGGAGAAGAAATGACTGTAGCTCACTCTCAACCTGCATCTGGAACCCAGTATCCAGGTGCCGCATCGAGCAATGCCACTCGCTTTGGGCAGGCTGCGAAGGCTGAAGCAAAGTACCTTGCTGGTAGTGTGTCCAAGCTATCGATGCTCGATTTCTGGGCGGGGTTCGGCCTGATTTTTATTGGTATTACAACAGCGTTCTTCGCCATGCCAGTTGGAACTGTTGTGGTGATGGTGCTTGTACTCTACAACTTGACTAAGCCTGCCAAAATCGAGAACACCTACAACGGCTTGTTCTTTACGATTCTTCTGTTGGCCATTGGCTGGGCACTATTTGAGACTTTGACGTTCAACAGCTTCCCTGTTGAATATGCGATTCGTCGTGCTGTGCGTATGGCGGTTGTGGTACTGCTTGCTCTGCAGATTGCGCAGAAGAAGATTGATATCCGTTCTCTACTGTTTGGTGTGGCCTTTGGCCTCTTGATCAACGTCATTGGCTTCTACGCGGGTATCGCACCTGATAACTATGGTGGTACGTTGACCGGTTGGCTCAATGATAAGAACCAATCGGGTCTGTACTATGCGCTTTTCGGTTTCCTCTTTGTCGCTATGGTCAGAAAGACAAGCCACCGTATTGCTGCTATTGCTGTTAGCGCGGGCATGTTGTGGCTGACTGGTTCTCGCACTTCATTGGCGGCGTACGCATTCGCCGTCCTGTGGTTGTACTTCTCCTACCGTCTGAATCTCTTCGGCAAAGCTGTTCTGGCGTATCTGTTCTATCTAGGCGTGAACTACCTGGAAGATAACTTTGCTCGTGCTGGTGCTTTCTCGGATCGCCTCGGTAGTGACCTATTGCGTCAGCGAATTGACGAAGGAATGTACCGCATGATTGATGTGGTTCCGTGGTACGGCGGCGGTTTGGGTACTGCACAGGTTCCGCTACAAGACCGATACTTTTACTTCCACAACTCATATATGACGCTGGTCCAGGAGGCCGGATGGGTCTATATGATTGTGGTTGTATCCTTGATGATTTCTGCCGCATTCATCTGGAAGCAGCAGCGTACTCAGCGCATTGTTATTGCCGAAGCCGCAATGGTGATTATCATTATTACCTCTCAGCGTCTTGGAGAGGTGATTCTGACTGTGCCGTGGGCTATCGTGGTGGGTCTTGCATTGCTGTACCTGAACCCGGATAAGGATCTGGATGCTTCAGATAGCGGACAGCAGGAACCAGGTGCTATGCAGAAGGTGCAGAGTAGCGATGAAAAACCTGCGCTGCAGAACGGCGAGCTCATCGAGAATGAAGCTCCTGCCTCTGTAACCCATCAAGAAACGCCTAAGAAGTTGACTACTTCTAAATCGTTTGACGTCAGTTCTATCCGTCAGCAGGCGAGGAAAGTATAACGATGAAAGAACTCTACATCGCCACCAATAACGGTGACATGGGCGGCGGCGAGGTCATGCTCCTGAACATTGCCCGCGCAGCCCGTAGCCTTGGCTACAAGGTCACTATTGTGGGTCCTTCCGAGCCGAAGCAGCTTGTAGAAGCTGCTGCGGATGAGGGGTTCCCCCGCATTGTCTTGCCGGCTAAGAACCGCGCACAGTACATGGTGGCTCTGCGTAGCTGGCACGCTCGCCATAAGGACGTTCTGTTGTGGTGCAATGGTCTGGTTCCCGCAGCGGCAACGGGCGGCCGTAAGAACCGCATCGTGCACCTGCACCAGCTGCCTACCGGTGTGAACGCGAAGCTCGTACCCTTTGCCCGCCATAAGGCGTCTGTCACCCTGGTGCCTAGCCGCTATGTGGCTCGTGCCTGCCCCGGTAGCGAGCTGTTCGCGAACTGGGTCAGTGGCGTATCCACCGAGCTGGATCACCGTGTGGGGGAGCGCCGACTTCGCGTCGGTTACCTGGGGCGTTTGACTCCGTCTAAGGGCATCGCGACCCTGTGCCAGGCGATGAGTTCCTTGAACTCTAACGGTATTGAATACGACCTGGTGATTGGTGGCGAGCCTGTCTTCGCATCTGATGAAGAACGTGCTGAGGTTGAGGACGCCCTAGCCCGTGTTGCTACGTTCAGCACGCGTTTGGGCTGGACTACCCCAGACCGTCTTTTCGGTGACATTGACATGCTTGTTGTACCTTCGATTGCCCCTGAGTCCTTTGGCTTGGTGGTCGCTGAAGCGATGAGCGCGCGCGTCCCTGTGGTGGTCAGTGATGCTGGTGCTCTGTCGGAGGTGCTGGGCGGCGCGTCGTACCCGTACGTTGTGCCTGCTGATCAGCCGGTAGCTCTTGCGCAGGCCATTAAGAGCCTGGGTACTGAGCTTCGAGAAGATACGGATGCCCTGGCGGAGCGAACCTCCGAGCTGTTCTGGCGTTGGCAGGAGAATTACTCGCCTGAAGCAGGCAAGGTCCGTGTTGGTGAGATTCTGGAGCGTTTTATCCGCTAAGGTGCCTCTAAACGTATAGGCCATTCCCAACGGATATCCTCTCACTCAAACCCCGAAGGAAAATTATGACGACTACTCACCGCTACAAGGCTGCGGTTATCATTCCGTCTCGCGGTGGTGCAGATATTCTGCACTACCCGCTGGATGCGCTTGCCGCCCAGACCGAGAAGGACTTCCAAGTTATCGTGGTCCTCGACGGCGATATCGATAACAGTGAAGCTGTGCTTGACCGCTACATTGCCGAAGGCAAGCTGAACCTGACCAAGATCGTTTTCGAGGAGAACCGTGGCCGCGTGGCTGCGCTGAACGCTGGCCACCGTGCGGCTGATGCGGATGTCCTCATCCGTTGCGATGACGATCTTGAGCCGGCATCCGACTACGTCGAGGCGCAGATCCGCCTGCACCGTGATTATGACGGTGTGATTGGTACCTTGAAGAACGTGTACCCGGACACTCCCTACTCTCGTGTGTACGGTAACTTCCGCGATGCTCGATTCAAAGAGGGCGCCCTCAGTGTAGCTGAAGAAGGCCGTTGGCTGTACTGGAACGGTAACTCTTCTATCTCTGCGGAGTACTTTGAGCGTACTGGCGGCTACGACCCCGCGTACCGTCTCTACGGCTGGGAAGACGTAGACATGGGCAAGATGGTTCATGACGCTGGTGGCCGCATCATCATCTCTGATGAGGTTGAGGTCAAGCACTACGCCGAGGCTACCACCACTGCTGTGCGTGCCCTGCGTGCCCTGCACTCGGGTTCTGCCCGCACTATCTTCGTGCGTAAGCATGGTGAAGAAGCACACCCCGCCCCGAATCCGACGGGTCCGTGGGGTTTGCTGGTCAAGACCCTCGCTCGTTTCACCACGGAGAAGACCATTAAGGCTCTGGGCGATGCGAGCGATAAGATTCTGCTGAAGCTGCCCGCTAAGGCCGCTGAGAAGCTTGTGGCACTGCAGGTTGAGGCTGCATCTTACGCCGGTATTCACTACCCTGAGCGTGCTCAGAAAGTCTTTTAGGAGGAAAAGAAAATGTCACTCACTCAGCTCTTGACCTCCGCTCCGTTTACCGGGCCGAAGAACCCTGACGCGGTGCTCGCGGATATCCCGAAGAGCCTCAAGAAGCTTGCCCATCTGGCGCGCCGTTACGTGCCGCTGGTCAAGCCTGAGGCTACTGAAGAGATAGCAATTGCCCACGACTACCTGACTCAGCGTGGCGGTGCGGAGCGTGTTGTGCTGGCAATGCATCGTGCATTCCCTGACGCGCCGATTTACACGACTTTGTACGATCCGGAGGGCACCTTCCCGGAGTTCAAAGATGCGAAAATCATCACCAGCCCGCTGAACAAGATTGGTTACCTACGTCGTAACCACCGCATGGCTCTGCCAATTCTGCCGATTGCTTCTTCTTTCCTGAAGGTACCGGCTGAGCGCGCTGTGGTATCGACGACCGGTTGGGCGCACGGCTTCAACTTCGCCGGCCGCAAGTTCATTTACTGCCATTCGCCGGCGCGATGGCTGTACTTGAGCGATCAGTACCTGGGCGAGAAGAGCACCGGTCCCGTGCCGCTGTTGCTGAAGACCTTGCGTCCTGCACTGATGCTGTGGGATCACTGGGCTGCTCACCGCTCGGCTGTGTATGTGGCGAATGCGAGCGTCATTAAGAAGCGTATTGAGAATGTCTACGGTAAGAAGGACGTTCCGATTTTCTTCCCGCCGCACTCGGTAGACACCACCGCACCGGTTGAGCCTATCCCGGGCCTGGAAGAGTTCACCGAATCGGACGATTATTTCCTGATCGTTTCTCGCCTGCTGCCCTACAAGAATGTTGATAAGGCTGTTGAAGCCTGCAATGAGTTGGGTAAGAAGCTGCTGGTGGTTGGTCGCGGCCCGGAAAAGGAACGCCTTGAAGCGCTTGCAGGCCCCACTGTTCGTATCGTTTCTGGCATTTCGGACGCCCAGCTGCGTTACGCGTACCGGCACTGTCTGGCTCTGCTGGCTATCTCCTATGAAGACTTCGGTATTACTCCGTTGGAGGCTGGCGCCAGCGGTAAGGCTGTGATTGCGTACCGTGCGGGCGGCTTCCTGGACACCATCCAGGAGGGCAAGACCGGCATGTTCATCAACCAGCCGACCGTGGAGCAGCTGGTGGAAGCTCTCAAGGCTTTCAACCCGACTGACTGGGACGCTGACTATATCCGCGAGCACGTTGACGGTTTCTCGGAGGCTCGTTTCATTAGCCGTCTAAAGACGTACGTGCAGGCTCTGCCCGAAGACTAAAAAGAGCTAGGCTGCTCATAGAAGAAGGCGGGGCGGTAGAAACTATAAAGTTTCTACCGCCCCGCCTTCTTTGTGTCTTCTGGGAGGCCTAGCGGGCTTCTAGGAGCCCCTTGGCTAGCAGCTCGGGGATAAACCCCTCGATCTGCGGTCCCATGGTCTCTACGGGCTGTTCATACATTTCGCAGAGCAAATCGATAGCTTCCTGTAGAGACATTGGGTCCTCAAAGATACTCCAAATAATGGAGGCAGAATCCTGAAGAACAGACAGCTCACCATTGGCAAGATTTGCAAGATACGTTGCTGTGGGGGAGTACTTAGCGAACTCTTCAGAATGAACGTACGCGATGTTCTCGGGGATACCGTAGACGGTCTGGCGGGAATCTACCGGGTTGCTCATTTTTTCACCTTGATTCCGAAACGTTCAAAGAACTTGGCACGAATTTCAGCCTTGGTGGGGGTACGTCCCAGCTGCATCGCCAAGTGGTCCTTATTCACGAAGAAAATATTTTTGAGGGTGCGTAGCTTATCGTGCAGGGTGGTCGCCGCCTGCAGGCGCCCAACCCACTGAATATAGTGGGGGACGTCCTGAGAGACAGACAGCCACAGCAGGTAGTCGCGGTCGTCACGGTACTGCTCCAAGCCGCCCATAGCCGCGCTATACGCCAGGGATGAGTCAAGCTCCTCCGCGCGGGCTCGCAGGCGCTGCCAATCGCTGTACGAGAGCAGAGAGACCAGATAGTTAATATCTGCGCTGTAGCGTGATGCTGCGCGGGCGCGGTGAAGCACCACGAGAAGACGCGCGTCCAAATCACTGGGGACAACGCAGGGACGGTGAGCAATCATACGGGTCTTGCGTGCCGCCCAGACGCGTTCAAAAGCCTTCTCATAATCGCCGTGGCGTCCAAGACCGGGGAAGAAACGATGAATATCAGTCAGACCCCATGAAGCGTGGTAGAGCGTCATCGCGTGTTCGAACACGGAGCCTGTCTCGAAATGGGCTTGGATACGCCATCCATCTGCCAAAAGGATCTCTACAAAGCGGTCCACGTGAGAGGGACGGACCAGCAGGTCGGCATCGGAACTGTACCTGCCTTTGCGGTAAATTTCCTGGGAGAAAGCGTAGCCTTTGACATGCATAATATCGATGGAGTGCATGTCGGCAATTCGCTGGAAGTAGGCGTGCGCAAGCCGAATCCGTGCCGCAAGAGGAGTGGTCTGCGGCTCCGGCGTATTGGGTGAGTGAGTGGTCACAATAGCCTTTCGGTGCACATGTATACCAGATAAGTATAAGGCGGGACGGGCAGAAAAACTGCCCATCCCGCCCTAAGTCGCTCCCTATGTTTTAGGGCGCTTATTACGTTATTACTTCTTGGTCGAGGACTTCTTTGACGACTTCTTGTCGCCTTCCTTGCCGTAACCGTAGTAGGTTGCATAGCCAACGTAGGCACTTGCGTAACCGAAGCCGTAGTAGGAGTTACCCAGGCCCTTACGGGGTGCACGGTTCAGCACCATACCGAGGAGGTTCGCGTTGACCTTCTTCAGGATGTTGGAAGCTTCAGTCATCTGCTCACGGTGGCTTCGTCCGATAGAGCCAACGAGGATCACGCCATCCACGGAGTGGGAGAGCAACGAAGCGTCGGTCACGGGCAGCAGCGGCGGAACGTCGACGACCACGATGAACTCTTCGGAGAGTTCGTTAATCAGCTGGCGCATCTTATCCGAGCCCAGAAGTTCGGAGGGGTTCGGGGGGATACGGCCTGCAGGCAGGACGAAGAGGTTCGACTCACCAAGCTGGTGCACAGCGTTAGCAATCTCAACCTGGCCAGCCAGAACCTGGGTCAGGCCAACCTTAGCGTCCAGCTTCAGCTTCTTAGCCACAGTCGGGCGGCGGAGGTCGGCGTCAATGAGGATGACGGGTGAACCCGCATCAGCCATTGCGCGAGCCAGCGACAGCGACACGGTCGACTTACCTTCACCGGGCACCGCGGAGGTAACGATGAACGAACGCGGGG
Source organism: uncultured Rothia sp. (assembly GCF_963507905.1). Lineage (GTDB taxonomy): Bacteria > Actinomycetota > Actinomycetes > Actinomycetales > Micrococcaceae > Rothia. The sequence continues at coordinate 122,628 of NZ_CAUOUU010000004.1, forward strand.
GAGTGTCAACGTTCACGAAGCGCAGGTTGGTGCGCAACTGACGAATGGATTCCTGAGCGATGTGGTCGTCGGTGTCGCCCTTAACGATGTTGTCTTCGTTCAGGTCGTCACTGACGGGCAGAACACCGAGGACGCTTGCGCCGGTTGCCTTGGTAGCGTCGTCACGGGTACGGATGCGCTGATCCAGTGCACGGCGCAGGAAGATTGCCGCGTAGACCAGAACCAAACCGGTGCCAGCACCGATGAGCACGTTCTGCTGGTAGTTCGGAGCTACCAGCGGCGGGTTCACGCTCGCGTTATTCAGCGGAATCACGCGAACGGTGTTGCCACCGGTCGGGGTTGCGCCGGTGTTTTCGCCGTTCACCAGAGCCTGAGCGTTACCGGGGTTCTGCTCAATTTCCTTGATGTAGTCGGCAGTAGCCTGCAATGCACCGTTAGCAAGCAACTGTGCATTCTTCGGGGAAGAAGCCTTAGCGCTCACGGTAATCAGTGCAGCGTTTTCACCTGCAGTTGCGGTGAGGCTACCGCGAATTTGACCGGTGGTCATCGATAATTCGGGGTTGTTCTGCTTAATCTTCTGTGCCACGGCCTCAGAGGAGACGATAGCTGCATAGGAGCGAGCGCGCTCCTTAGCGGCTGTAGAGCCAGAGAGAACATCCACCGTACCGGATTCGCCCACGGTCACGTAGCCCGAGGAGGACGCGGCGTAGACCTTCGGCTGCAGTGATGCATAGCCGAAGCCCGCTGCGGCACCGACAACGATGCCAATAATCAGCAGCCAGAGGTTAGCCCTCGTGGTGCGGAAAAATTCCAAAATGGTCATGGTAGTGAGAATACTCCAGAAAGTTTGAGTTAGTGTACCTGCAACGTGGAGTGTTGTTGCAGGCGGTGAAGGGATACGAAAATCCCCTGGTGTTTATTAGCGGAGCAATCCGAGCAGGTAGCTACCGTAACCGCTCTTAACAAGCGGGGTAGCGATGTCGCGCAACTGCTCATCGGAGAGCCAACCATGGCGCCACGCAATTTCCTCCGGGCAACCAACTGACAGACCCTGACGGCTCTGAACAGTGCGGATGAAGTTAGTGGCATCAGCGAGTGAATCAAAGGTTCCGGTATCGAGCCACGCGGTACCGCGAGGCAGAACCTCAACCTTCAGTTTACCCTGTTCCAGGTAGACGCGGTTAAGGTCAGTGATTTCCAGCTCACCGCGCGGAGAAGGCTTAATCTGACGTGCATACTCTACAACCTTCGAGTCGTAGAAGTACAGACCCGGAATAGCGTAGTCGCTCTTGGGGTTCTCGGGCTTCTCCTCAATGGACAGCGCGTTGAAGTTCTCGTCGAACTCCACCACGCCGTAGGCGCGAGGATCAGCAACCCGGTAAGCGAAGACGGTTGCGCCGTCCTTCTGCTCGTAGGTGGCAAGCTGAGTACCCAGACCGGGGCCGTAGAAGATATTGTCACCGAGCACGAGTGCTACGGGGTCATTACCAATAAAATCGGCGCCCAGGATAAATGCCTGTGCCAGGCCATCAGGGGAAGGCTGCACCTTGTATTCGAGATTAATACCGAAACGGGAACCGTCACCGAGCAGTCGCTGGAACTGCTCCTGATCGGCAGGAGTGGTAATAATCAAAACATCGCGGATACCCGCCAGCATGAGAGTGGACAGCGGGTAGTAAATCATCGGCTTGTCATAGACCGGAGTGAGCTGCTTGCTAATACCCTGAGTGATAGGGTGCAAACGGCTTCCGGTGCCGCCGGCAAGAATAATTCCCTTCATAACTTCTTATTGTGTCATGTTTATCTCGTTGTTGAGGCATAAAAATCGCTATTTAAGTGGGTAAAATATACCGTATGGCTCACATTCTTGTTACCGGCGGTGCCGGTTTTATTGGTTCGAACTTTGTTCACCACCTCATCGATAACACTGATCACACTATTACTGTGCTGGATAAGATGACCTACGCCGCAAATGCTGCGTCTTTGGAGGGTCTTCCTGAATCCCGCTTCAAGCTTGTCGTAGGCGACATTGCCGACCGCGAGTTGGCTGACGAACTGGTCGGCAAGGCAGACGCTGTTGTCCACTACGCTGCGGAATCGCACAACGACAACTCTCTGTCCAACCCCGAACCGTTCATCCACACTAACCTCATCGGTACTTTCAGCCTCCTGGAAGCAGTCCGTAAGCACGGCACTCGCTACCACCACATCTCCACCGACGAGGTCTTCGGCGACCTCGAGCTGGACGATCCGGCAAAGTTCACCGAAACCACTCCCTACAACCCCTCTTCCCCTTACTCCTCCACTAAGGCAGGCTCCGACCTGCTCGTGCGCGCATGGGTCCGCTCCTTCGGTATTGAAGCAACCATCTCTAACTGCTCCAACAACTACGGCCCCTACCAGCACATCGAGAAGTTCATTCCCCGCCAGATCACTAACATCCTCTCGGGTCTGACCCCGAAGCTGTACGGCGAGGGCCTGAATGTTCGTGACTGGATTCATGCATCCGACCACTCTTCTGCTGTGCTGCGCATCCTGGAGCAGGGCAAGATTGGTGAAACCTACCTCATCGGTGCAGACGGTGAAGAGAACAACATCACCGTTCTGCGCACCATCCTGCGACTGATGGGCAAGGACGAGAACGACTTCGAGCACGTGGTTGACCGCCCCGGCCACGACCTGCGCTACGCAATCGACGGTAGCCGCCTGCGTGCAGAGCTCGGCTGGGAGCCGAAGTTCACCGACTTCGAATCCGGTCTTGCCGACACCATTAAGTGGTACACCGACAACCGCGGCTGGTGGGAGCCCCTGAAGGCTGAGGTTGAGGCGAAGTACGCAAAGGCTGGCCAGTAATGACCAAGGAATTGAAGGTTACTGAAACCGAGATTCCCGGCCTGCTCATCATTGACCTGCCGGTTCACGGCGATAACCGCGGCTGGTTCAAGGAAAATTGGCAGCGCGAGAAGATGGTCGCAGCCGGTCTGCCCGACTTCAACCCGGTGCAGAACAACATTTCGTTCAACGCTTCGGTAGGTACCACCCGCGGTATCCACGCCGAGCCGTGGGATAAGTACGTTTCTGTTGCGACCGGTCGTATCTTCGGTGCGTGGGTTGATTTGCGTGCCGGCGAGTCCTTCGGCAAGGTCGTCACCGTGGAGCTGGGCCCGGACACCGCAATCTTCGTGCCCCGCGGCGTGGGTAACTCCTTCCAGACCCTGGAAGAGAACACCGCCTACACCTACCTGGTGAACGACCACTGGTCGGCGGACGCAGTATCCGGCTACAGCTTCCTGAACCTTGCCGATGAGACCGTCGCAATCGACTGGCCCATCGATCTGGCGAAGGCTGAGCTCTCCGAGAAGGACCGTAACCACCCGCGTCTGAACGAGATCAAGCCCCTGGAAGCCGACCCGATCCTGATTATTGGCGCTGGCGGTCAGCTCGGTACCGAGCTGGTTCGCCAGCTCACCGAGCAGAACGTACCCTTCCTGGCTGTGGATCGCGACCGCCTCGACCTGGGCAAGCCCGAGCAGTGGTGTGACGCATTCCGCTGGCGCTCCTTCCGCGCGGTCATCAACGCTGCAGCGTACACCGCAGTGGATCAGGCAGAAACCCCCGAGGGTCGCCGCGACGCCTGGGCAGCTAACGCTCTGGGCGTGAGCGCTCTTGCCTCCATCTGTGAAGAAGCTAACCTGCCGCTGGTACACGTATCCACCGACTATGTCTTTGACGGTTCCCTGCCCCTGGGCGAGGAGGAATACCCGGAGGATTACCCCCTGGCACCGCTGAGCGTCTACGGCGCATCCAAGGCTGCCGGTGAGGTTGCCGCCGCCGCATGGCGTAAGCACTACACCCTGCGCACCAGCTGGGTTGTTGGCGCCGGCAAGAACTTTGTGGGTACCATGGCATCCCTGGCTGAGCGCGGCATTGACCCGTCCGTGGTCGCCGATCAGTGGGGCCGCCCGACCTTCACCCAGGACCTGGCAGCTGCTGCCCTGCACCTGCTCTTCTCCGGCGCAGAGTACGGCACTTACAACGTGTCGAACACCGGTGAAGTCATCAACTGGGCACAGTTTGCTCGTGCAGTGTACGAAGGTACCGGCCATGACCCGGCACGAGTCAGCGACACCACCACCGAGGAATACTTCGCCAACGCTGAGCTCTTCGCTCACCGTCCGACGAACTCGGCAATGGACCTGTCCAAGCTGATTGCTGCAGGCTTCACCCCGCGCGATCACCGCGAGGCGCTCGCCGCCTACCTTGCAGAAATGGGTTCCTAATCCTCTAGGATTTGGTCCTATATCTGCTGATAACAGCATAAAAGGCGTGAAAAGCGCCATATCACAGGTTCCCGGCCCTTGAAGAAGAGCCGGGAACCTGTACAATATTGTCTTGGCCAAGGCGGTGGAATACACGAAACGTGTAGGTCCGTAACTGACGGTGGCTGGTTGGAAAGAGATTTCTGGCGCCAGTCCCTATTCCACTTGGCGCATCACTTCTAACCAAGAAAGGATGGACGACTCATGTCAGATACCATCAAAATTTCAGCTACCGTACGTAGCGACTTCGGCAAGGGCTACGCGCGCCGCATCCGCATGGCAGGCGACATCCCCGCCGTCATCTACGGCCACGGCGAAGAGCCCAAGCACGTAGTACTCCCCGGCCACGCAACCACCCTGGCTGCCCGCGTCCCCAACGCTATCCTCGACCTCGACATCGAAGGTGAATCACACCTCGCAATGATCAAGGACATCCAGCGTCACGCAATCCGCCCCGAACTGCAGCACATCGACCTGCTGACCGTTAAGCGCGGCGAGCGCGTTGAGATCGAGGTTCCTGTACACGTTGAAGGCGAGCCCGCTGTTGGCGCCGTTGCTAACCAGGAAGAAACCGTTCTTCTGGTTGAAGCTGACGCACTGAAGGCACCCGAAGCTTTGACCGTGAGCATCGAAGGCCGCGAAGCTGGCGCTCACGTTCTGGCATCAGATGTTGAACTGCCCTCAGGCGTAACCCTGGTTGCAGACGCTGAACTGCTGATCGTTAACGTTTCTGAGCCCGAGGAACTCGACGTTCCCGAGCCCGGTGAAGAAGGCGAAAACGCACCCGAGGGTGACATCGTTGAAGCTTCCGAGGAATCAGATTAGGCTGGCGAAGCTCACGACTCAGATAACTCAAAGCACTAAGACCGCGCCCTGCGCCTAGCGCAACAGCGATCTGTGGATGGCCCGCCGCTACCTCTCTTCTGAGGTGGTAGCGGGCCATACTCATAGAATGGTGTAGTCCATGAATTTTCTAAAAAACCTTTTACAGCGCCGTGGAAAGGGCGAAGATATGTCTGATGCGTGGCTCATTGTTGGTCTGGGGAACCCGGGCCCGGAGTACGAGAAAACCCGCCACAATATTGGTCAGATGGTTCTGGACGAGCTCGCCAAGGAAGTTGGCGGCAGCTTCAAGAAGCATTCCAAGGCCTCCGCGGTTGTGGTGGAGGGGCGCCTCGGTTTTGGTGGCCCCAAGGTCATCCTCATGAAGTCTCTCGGCTACATGAACACCTCCGGCGGCCCGGTCAGCGCCGTCGCCAAGTTCTACGGTATCGACCCCGACCATATCATTGTTGTGCACGATGAACTCGATATCCCCTTCGACACCATTAAGCTCAAGATTGGTGGGGGAGAGGGCGGTCATAACGGTCTGCGCGATATCACCAAGGCACTGGGCACCAAGGACTACTACCGTGTGCGCACCGGCATCGGTCGACCTCCCGGACGCATGGACACCGCAGACTTCGTGCTCAAGCCCTTCAGCAGCACCGAATCGAAAGACCTGCCCTTCCTCATCTCGAACGCCGCTGATGCCACCATGATGCTCGTGAAGGAAGGCCTGCTGGCAACCCAGCAGCGCTACCACGGCGCAGGCTCCTAGCGCGTGACCGCACCGGGCAAGCACTGAACCGGGGCAACGCATGATTCGGGTCGAGGTGTGAACTAGGCTCTACCTAACTATGCAAGAGCCCGGTGAGGGAATAAGCTAGAAAAGAATGACGTTATACGCTCCACGACGGGAAAATACCCGACCCGTGGAGCGTATGAGCGAGAGAAGAAGGTACCCGTGGCTGAATACTCCACCCCCGCCAACACCCCGCTGAGCGACGACATCGTACGCCAGCTTCGCCAGGATTTCCTGATCCTCAACACCGAGGTCAACGGGCATCCCTTGGTTTACCTGGATTCGGGGGCGACCAGCCAGAAACCCCTTCAGGTGCTCGACGCAGAACGCGACTTCTACCTGCACGCTAACTCCGCAGTACACCGCGGTGCCCACACCCTCGCGGTCGAAGCAACCGACCTGTTTGAGGATGCGCGCATTACCGTCGCGAACTTTGTTGGTGCCACTGACGAAGAGATCGTGTGGACCTCCAACGCAACCGAGGCACTGAACTTGGTTGCCTACTCCATTGGTAACGCCTCGCAGGGTATTGGCGGTCCCGCCGCTGAGCGTTTCGCGCTGGGCCCCGGCGATGAAATCGTCACCACCGAGATTGAGCACCACGCGAACCTCATTCCCTGGCAGATTCTTGCCCAGCGTACCGGCGCAACCCTGCGCCACATTCCCTCCACCGAGGACGGTCAGCTCGACTACGAAGCTGCCGAGGGCATCATCAACGAGAAGACCCGCATCGTGGCGTTCACCCACGTTTCGAACGTGACCGGCGCGATTACCGACGTGCCCCGCATGGTCGCCATGGCTCGTAAGCACGGCGCTCTCGTTGTGCTGGATGCCTGCCAGTCCGTGCCGCACATGCCCGTAGACTTCCACGCCCTGGACGTCGACTTTGCGGCGTTCTCCGGCCACAAGATGCTGGCACCCACCGGTATCGGTGCCCTCTACGGCCGTGCGGAACTGCTTGAGGCTCTGCCACCCTTCCTGACCGGTGGCTCCATGATTACCCGCGTGGGTCTGCAGGACGCCGAGTACATGCCCGCCCCCATTAAGTTTGAGGCGGGTACCCAGCGCGTCTCCCAGGCGGTAGCTTTCGCCGCCGCTGTGCGCTACCTGCAGCACCTGGGTATGGAGAATGTTGAGGCCTGGGAGCACGAACTGGGCGCTCGCCTGGTTGAGGGTGTTCAGAAGATTGAAGGCGTGCGTCTGCTCGGCCCCGCCGACCCCTCCAAGCGTGCTGGCTTGGTAGCCCTCGCAATCGACGGCGTGCACCCGCACGATGTGGGGCAGCTGCTCGATACTCGGGGCATCGCCGTGCGCGTGGGCCACCACTGCGCCCAGCCGTTGCACCGCTGTGCCGGCGTGACTGCCTCGACCCGTGCATCCACCTACATCTACAACACCACCGAAGACGTGGACGCTTTCCTGAAGGCGCTTGCTGAGGTGCGCCCCTACTTCGGCTTCTAAACGTAGATGCGTTAGACGCTAGCGCCCCAAATTTTTCAGACAGACCAACTGACGGAAGAAGAACACCGTGTCTCTTGAATCCCTGTACCAGGAAATTATTCTGGAGCATTCCAAGCAGCGTAGCGGCGAGCACCTCGTAGAGGTACCCGCCGGTCACGCAAGCGCCGATAACCACCAGTACAACCCCACCTGCGGTGACGAAATCAACCTGCGCGTGGTGCTCTCTGACGAGCTGAAGGATGGCGAGAAGACCATCGAGTCAATCTCTTGGGAAGGCGACGGTTGCTCCATTTCGATGGCTGCCGCTTCTGTGCTTTCTGAGATGGCTCCCGGTATGACTATCTCCGAGCTGCAGAGCCACGTGGATGCGTTCCGTGAGATGCTACGCTCGCGTGGCAAGGTGACTCTGGACGAAGAGGAGTACGGCGACATGGCGGCATTCTCTGGCGTTTCGAAGTTCATGGCGCGCGTGAAGTGCGCAATGCTCTCGTGGGTTGCTGTTGAAGAAGCTACCAAGGAAGCAGCAGCCAAGAACTAACTCTTCGCTGAGAATGTAGGCGGAAACGGCGGGGGAGTAGCTAGTATTTGAACGCCAATCGAAAATACCGAATGGCTACTCAACCTAAAATATTGCACGAGAACGTAAGCATGTGCGGTCAAAGCCTGCAGAAAATACTGGCTAAAACTCTTCGCTAAAATCTAGCGGTTAATTGTTTATCTATATAAGCTTTCTTTGATTTCAAGCGACGTATAGAAAATATGAGGCGGATACTACACTGTATCCGCCTCATATTTATATCTTTCCCTTTTTCCTCCAAAAAGGTGACTGGTAAAATAAAAGGACGAAGGGCGCCCAACCAGCACCCTCGAGAAACTCTTTTCGGACCCGCATACTCTGGGACGACAGAGAGAAGAAATAGGGCAATAATAAGAAAATATTTTCTCAATATTGCACATTCTTCACTTATTCTTAGGCTCTCACCCCAGACTGCGGATATGTTTCTCACCCTCCGGTACCTCAACCACACCGGAATACCCATCGCCGCTACCAACCACAAGGAAGCCCCATGATTATTGGCTACGCCGCAGGCGCCTACGACCTTTTCCACTACGGCCACCTCGAGATTCTCCGCAAGGCCAAGGAAAACTGCGACTACCTCATTGCAGGCGTTGTGCACGATGACGTCCTGGAAGTGACCAAGGGCCGCCGTCCCGTCATCCCCATCGAAGAGCGTGCCGCTATCGTCAGCCACATCGACTACGTGGACGAAGTGCACGTCGAAACCACCCCCGACAAACTCGAAACCTGGAAGCAGAAGCCCTTCAACGTCTTCTTCAAGGGCGATGACTGGAAGGGCACCGACAAGGGCAACGCCCTCGAAGCACGCTTCGCAGAGGTCGGCGTGGAAGTACACTACTTCCCCTACACCGAGCACACCTCCAGCACCAAGCTCCGCAAGGTCGTTGACCTGCTCGAAGCAGAGCACGACCTGCGCGTAGAGATGCGCCGCTTCGCCGAGCTGCTCGGTGAGCGCGAGTACTCCGAGGCGATTGTCGCTTCCTAACGTGCATAGGCCCTTATCAGGGCGCTAGAGCTCATAGAGACACATAAAGAACAGAGGATCCCCGCCGTAATTACTTACGACGGGGATCCTCTGTATATTGGCGTATCTAGCCGTATATCAGCTACACCTCAAAGGTGAGCGTCTCATAAGCTTTAGCGCTGTGCCAGCCACTTCTCAGCGGAGGTGCCCAGAACCTTCAGCACGCGGCCAACCTGGGGCTCAGCAGCGGCTGCAATCTTCTTGCCCACCAGCGGGATGGAGCAGGAAACCTCACCGTTGACGTCCAGGCGGGTCTTGTCACCCTCGGGAATCAGGTGCTGGGTAGCCTGAGCGGACACGGGAACGCCGTTAACCTTCACCTCGGTGGAGACGGTGCGGGAGCCGTCAGCGGCCGGTGCGCTCACGGTGTCCACCTGGGTCATGGAGACGCCGCTACCAACGAACTTACGAGCGATGTCCGGCACGCGATCAGCGGGCACGGTACGCTCGGTGGTTGCGGTGAACTCAGCGGAGGTGTCACCGGAAACGGAGAAGCTACCGAACTCGACGCCAACCTCGGAGCAGACGAAGCGTGCGAAGTCCTCGCTGGAGAACGCCTCGATAACCTGCTCAACGCTTGCGTTGATAACGGTCGATTCCTGAACTGCCATAATTGTTCCTTTCGTAGTGCGCGAAAACCCCGCGCATTATCCCTTACTAAGGATACGGTGCGCGGGGTTTCGCAACCAATGTAACGACGCGAATCCACCTGAGAATATGCCGTGAACAAGGGAAAACATCCACAGCCTCTCACAGGGTGGTTGGAGGATTCGCATGCCGGTCTAAAAATGTGGGAAGCACCCGGCAGGGCACCTCCCACACCGCATCACGGGGATGCTGAGCTTAGAAAGCAAGAAAACCTTAGGCGCTGGGAGCCATCGCGTCGATGCGAGCCATCTCAGCCTTGCCCGCACGGTGCGCGCGAGCAGCCTGCTTCAGACGACCCCAGAAGGAATCCTTGCGGTGGGTCTTGCCAGCGAGCAGATCCTGCAGTTCCTCGCCCAGCTGAGCTGCGGAAATCTCCGGAGTGGAGACGTACGGCTCAGCGGTACGGAACAGGGAGGGGTTCGCCAGAGCAAGATCGAGCTTAGCGAAGAGGTCTTCACGGCTCTCAACGACAACAGCGTGGCCGCGCTTCTCCATCAGAGTGGTGAAGGGGACCTGGTGGTTGTCAACAACCTCATCGAACTCTGCGCGGCGCGGAACAGCCAGGGGCAGAGCGCCGGTGCGGCGTGCATCCTGGATGGAACCGGGGCCGCCCTGAACCAGCACTACGCGTGCGGTTGCGTAGTAGTCCAGCAGTTCGGAGGCGGGAAGAAGCTTAAGGTTGTCTGCGTGCTTAATGGGCGCAGTGTGGCCGTGCTGCACGAGGCAGGTGACCTGCGGGTGAGCCTCAAGGTAAGCCTCAACCCAGCGCAGAAGACGATCAAAAGTGTGAACGTCGGTGCCGAGGGACACCACCAAATCGTAAGTCTTGGTAGGAATACGAACGGGCGCGACGGCAGGGGTAAATACGGGCAGGTCGAACTTGGAAGTATCAACACTGACGTGGGGGAAGTTCTGAATAGACATCGCCTATTCCTCTCTATGTATTTATCGGTAGTAACCCCGTATACCTGACGCAAAAATCCGGAGGGCATCATGGGTATACGCGGCGGCGTCGTGCCGGAGAAAATGGTGAGTAATCTCCGCATACGCTTCTCTGGCGAGTGGTTAGTTCGCTTGGATGGTGAGTCCACAGTGGAGCGCACGACTTATGCGTATCTGTATGTTTAATAAATACTATACCCTGAAAATAACGCCCCCAGCACACACGGGGACGCCATTTCCAGGATAAATTCATCACTCTTAGAAAATGGGATGAATCACACGAGAATCAGGGAAATTCTCCTGCTGCTCCTCACTCTGAACAATAATTCGATCAGCAAAGGTGTACAGCATCTTGCCGGTCATCGTCGGCAGAGTCGGGCGGTCAAAACACTCAATATAAAGAGTCTTTACGCCAAAAAGTTTAGCCGCAACAAAGAAAGGAACAGCAACACCCGCACCCGCAGAAACAACCGCATCCGGGCGTTCCTTCGGGAAAATACGAAATGCCAAGAACAAATTACGAATAGCGTTCTTAATATTTCGAGTGGTCGGGTAATACGCCCAATAGGTCTTCTCATCAGCAAGAGAAGATTCAACATCGGGCTGCTTAAAGCTAACCCACACACGGTCATAATCCTGCCACGCAGCAGAAGTAGCCGTCAGATGCTTCAAGTGTCCGCCACTGCTAGAAACCAGCAGAAGCTTCTTCTTCGGTGCCTGAGAGGAAGTTGCCTCAGTCATAGTGTTCTCCTAAAGCCCCAATACAAGAGAAAAATAAGAAGAGAAGATAAGGGTGAGCTGCCGGGTCCGGCAACACCTGTATCAACAGACCTGCCGCAACAGATCCGCCTCAACAGGCGTTACCTCACCCCACGCTCAAGGACGAAGGACTAACCCGCACAGAAGCGAGGCATCCATCAACAGAAACCCGATTACCCGCAATTACTCGCGGTCCAGGAACACAGCCAGAGCGTTCACGCCCTCAAGCTGATCCAGCTGAGCGAAGAGCTCACGAACCTGCTGCAGAGAAGTAGCCGCAGTCACCGGAATCAGAGCCACGCCGCCAGCTTGAACGAAACGCAGCTGGGTCGACAGGGGAGTAGCGGTGCTCAGGCTAATCACCAGAGGAGTCTCGCTCTTCTCAACCAGCGACTCGGGAGTGTGGCGGGTCAGAGCGTCACGAACCGAAGCGTAATCGGTGAAACGTGCGTACTCAGTGGGCAGAACACGCTGCAGCATCTGGTACAGGTGCTCAACACCGCGGTCGGTGCCGGGCAGAATCACAATGCCGGAAGCCCCCGCGCTCTTCACATCGCCGTCAGGAGCACCGATGGTGCGCAGCAGCATGAACGCGTCATTCGCCTCAGAGGTGGAACCCAGCTCGTGAACGGGGATACCAGCATCCTCCAGGCGATCAGCGTAACCAACGTGACGCATGGTGCGGTCACGACCGTACGCCAGCACAGCACCAATCAGCAGACCGGCAACAGCACCAACAATACCCATCTTCACCGGGCCGAGAGCTGAGGAAGAAGAAGGAACCTGAGCCTCGCTCATCACGCGACCACCGGTAGTGGAAGTCAGCTGAATCTGAGCGCGACGGTCCTGCAACTGAGAGAGCAGACCCGCACGGTTATTGTCACCCTCGAGGGCAGAAATCTGCTCATCAATCTGGTGCAGAGCAGAATCAACACTGCTCTTCAGCGACTCGGAACGAACCTGCAGGTACGCGTTCGCCATAGCGTTAGCGTAACGTGCCGCATCCGTGCCGTTGGGGCGGGTCACCTCAATATCCAGAACAGCAGTCTGGGAGGTACCGGTCACCTTGACGGAGTTCATGAGGCGGCTGGTCAGCTGAGCCTCAGAGAGGGTATCGCCATTAGCAATCAGAGACTTTGCCGCGTTCTGTGCAACCTCGCGAGAGGAAGCAACACGAGACTCGGTCGCAATATCCACCTTCGCGGAGTTAGCGCTACCGGTACCGGCGGGATCAACCACCAGCGGGTAAACAACCAGCGAAGCCTTAGAAGTGTACTTGCTATTGGTCATGTAGCCGTAGACGGCACCCGCCACAGCGAAAACCACGACTGACAGCAGAATTAGCAGAGGGTGTCGGAAAATGCGACGTACCTGGCTGCCAAGGGTAACCGAGGAGGAATGAGAGGTGTTATCCATGAGGACATCCTAGAGGAAGAGAAACGGACACTATATATCGGAGAAAAACGTAGAAGAAGCGGAAGGCTAAGACTTCGCGCGGCGGGCGGAAAGGAAACGCTCAATACCGAGAGCCTTACGGAATCGGTACAGTACCGCACCGTACACCGGCACCAGTAGCACCACGTACACGATGACGCCCAATACGCTCTGACCCAAGAAAGTCAAAGACACCAGAGCACACGCCGTCGGAACAGCCGCACCCAAGAAGAGCGAAGGAGCCATCTCACGGACCGAAGCGCGAATACCCACCAAACGGAACACCTGGTAGCTCGCCAGGAAGGTATCAATCAGCAGAGCCGATGCCCACGCCGTCACCGCACCGTACAGGCCCCAGACCGGAACCAAGGTGAAGTTCAAAGTCACAGCCACCACCAGCGAGGAGAGCTTGTTCAACAGCTGCCAGCGACTCTTACCGCTCATCAGCAGAACAGACTGCACGCCACCGGCACTCATCGACAGCATCGCCGCAGGGCAAATCACCCAGAGAATACCGGCGCCAGCCTCAAAGCCCTTACCGAAGAAATGCAACAGCACCGGACCAAAGAACGCCAGAGAGAGGTAGAACGGCCACGACAGAGCAGTCAACACGCGAGTGGTCGACAAGAAAATCTCTCGAGCACGATCTAGCTGACGAGTCGCCAACGCCGCACTAATCGACGGTCCGGTCACCACACGTCCGGTGTGCTCAATCATGGTGCCCACACGAACACAACGATTCACAGCACCATAGATACCACCGGCAGCGGCACCCAAGAACGCCGTCACGACCAGCACGTCAATCCACTCCAGGATAGTCTCCACAACGGTAGCGACACCGCGTGCAGAACTGAAACCCCAGAACGAACGGAACGTCTCGGCCGGAGAATCCTCAGAAGGAAGAACCTCCACATGCTCCTCGGAGGGGAACGCCCGCTCCAAAAGCCACAGGGCAACCACCGCAGTAATCGCCACCGGAACAGTCCAGGCGTACACCAGATCCATGAGCTGACCCGAGAACAGAACCACCAAACCCACAGCCGCAAAACGCAGAGTAGGAAGCAGAACATTCTGCAGAAGCGTAAAGGTCACCACACGGTGCAGACCACGCAGAGCACCGAAAAATACCGTCATCAGCGCCGCCACCAGCACGAAAGCCGAGCTGACGCGCATCGCCGCCTGATACTCGGGAGCCATAGGCACAATCTCGGTGTAGATGTACACACCCGCCACCAGCAACACCGAAGTGACCAATGATGGAACCAGACCGTACCGAATCAGCTGCGGAAGCACACCGTACCGACCCAGCGCACGCTGAGCACTCATCGTACGAACCAAGCCAGTATCCGCACCGAAGGTCACCAGCGAAATCGCAATCGCGAAAAGCGCCATCAGACGGAAAAACTCGCCCGAACCCTCGGCACCAATACCATTCGACACCACCATCGTGGTCACGAATGCGATACCCGCACCGTACATCACGCACAGAGAAGCAAGAGAGCCGCTCTTCGCCAAGCTAGGCTGCTTACCCTTAGCGGGAGCCTTCTTGGCCGGCGTACTGACCGGCGCATCCTTCACGGAGCCGCTATCAGCCTGAGCCTTGGAATCGGCAGACTCAGCAGTAGCCAAGGCTATCCGTCGGGAACCGGGCAGATGAGCACCCGCCGCAGCAGTGGCGCTCGCATCTGCAGAATCTGTAGCTTCAGAATCCGCTACCAAAGACTCAGGGAGCGACTCCTTAGGGGCGAAGCCCTGAGCCGGAGGCACAATCGACAGCGCCGTGGTCGCCGGAAAACGACCCGAGCGGATGTCATCCACCGTCGGAGCGAACTCATCAGCAGAAGACTCAGCCTCTTCCACTACCGGCTCGACGTACTCGCCGCTCTCACGCAGACGCGCACGGCGGCTAGGATGACCACCCGTCGAATATGCATCATCGAAAGATGAAACCGCAGAAGTATCTAAACCACGAGGGGACTGATTCTTCGTCATAGCCCCTCACCATCCCGAATGGAACGAATACACGCCATTGACGCGAGCATCAGAATGGTCAGCTGAGCGATATCGAAGCTGTAGAAAATAAAGACAACGCAGCACGCCACCGGAACACTATGCAACCAGTACCCGGACGCGGTCTTCACCCGTGCACCGCTTGCCACCGTGCACACCATGAAGATTGCGAACAGAGCCAGGCCCACGAAACCGAAGCAGAACATCAGAGTCCACAGGTAGCCCTGGGTACCCATCGACACACCAATGCTCGGTTCCATACGCGGAGTGCCGTAACCGATAATCGGGGACTCTAAAGTCGCCTTCCAGGTGGCACGGTAGAGCGCCGCACGACCACCGGTGGAGTCCGAGTAGTCCTGACGACCCAGAATATTGTCCACGGTGCCCGAAGCGAAGAGCGCCACAACCACAGCCGCAATCGCCGCAATACCCATACCTACAGCACGCCAATTAGCCGCCAGGAACTGACGCAACAAAACGTACGCCGCGCTGATACCCAGACCAATGAACATGCCGCGGTTACTGGTTGCAATCGCCGGCACGGTAGAAAGCGCCATGCCAATCAGCAGAGCAATACGTAGCCAGATGGAACGCAGACGCAGCAGGCACGCCAGCATCACCGGGGTGAGCAGGGTGTACGCCAAACCCCAACTATTCGCGTAGGGGAACGGTGCGGAGGGACGAATATACGCCTCGGGAGCGCCCCACGGACGCTGAACCTCCGCCAGCGGCGGAAGCATGTAGTCGCGCACCAGCGGGTTCTGCATAAAGCCAGAAGGCATGATGAAGCTCATCGGGGTACGCAGACGGAATTCGGGGAAGAGAACACCGCCGTAACCCAGAACGATGAGAGTCACCCACAGGGTCGCCAGACCACCCAACAACCTGTTGAGGCTAATAGAGGAACGCGCGTTGTAGTAGTACAGGGCGTAAATGCCTGCACTGAGAATGTTCACAAAGCGCAGACCCCAACCGATCATGTCGGTGGAACGGGTCAGAGCAAGTGCCGCAACAACAACCCACACGCAGAATGCGCCCCACACCCACAGGGAACCGGGCACACGCACATTACCTCGAATGATGAGGTAAAAAAGCATGATCGCAGCCAGTACCAGCGGCGCAATCTGAAGCAACCCCATAGCCCACAGCGCCGGGAAGCCGTACAGCAACGCCAGCAGGGGCCAGGCGGGGAGCTTCTTCTGCGCTGTCGACATCGGGCGGATGCGCGCGCGGGCACGCAGAATACCGCTGGGCGGCGTACTAGCCGACCCCGCGGAATCCTTTAGCGCCACGGGCGAAGCACCCGGATGAGAAAGAACGGAAGAAGAAACCATGTCTGTGCGATACCTGGTTAGAGACCTCGACCGGTCTTCTGGACGAGATCAAGAAGAGTAGCGGGCTTAATAACACCGGTGGACACAACATATGCCGCCCATGCACGAAGCTGCTTGGGGTCACGGCGCAGAGCGGCACGAGCGTAAGCACGCGCCTCCTTGTTGTTGCCCAGAGAAGCCTGAGCGTAGGCAATCTGACCGGCAATACGTGCCAGGCCCTTGGGATCCTGCTCAAATTCGGGGAACTTACGCAGAATGTAGCTCAGGCCGTCAACCATGGACTGCCACTTGCCGGAGAAGAAGGAGGGGCGGTCCCAGAGCACCAGAATCAGCGGCTCGGGCACGCTCAGTACATCGCCGTGGCGGGTTGCACGTAGCAGCAGGTCGTAGTCTTCACCGTAGGCAGCGGGCAGCTCCTCATCGACCAGGCCGATGCGAGCGGGCTCACCGTCAACACCGAGCAGGTCCTCGCGGGAGTACAGCATGGCGGAGGGGTGAATTTCGGTAATGCGCGAACGCAGGAAGTCCGCGAAGGTTGCGCGCTCGGGCGCCAGGCGCACGATGTCCTGACCGCCGGAACGGACGGTAATACCCGAAGAGATAGCGGCTGCTTCGGGGTTTTCACGCCAGAGAGCGACCTGCTGGGTGAGCTTGGACGGCATCCAGTAGTCGTCGTCATCGCAGAAGCCAATCATCTCGCCGCTGGAGGCAATAATGCCGCTGTTGCGGCCGCCAGCCAGACCGCCGGAGCGGGTGTTGGAGACGATCTTCAGGGCACGGTTTTCGCTAACCTCAATATCTTCGAGGCGGTCGGGCTCAACACGATCAAAGACGACAACAACTTCAACGAAACCGCGGTAGCTCTGCTCAAGGATGGAGCGGACCGCCACGCGCAGCAGTTCGGGGCGCTTGCCGTTGGTTGCGATTACGGCGGAAACAGCGGGGGTGCGAGAGGTGAAGTGCATCATTGGGTTTCTCCTTACTCAGCGGGGGTCGCGAGGCTAACGTACTTGCGACGCATGGACAGCAGAACGGTTGCGGCGTTAGCCAGCAGAAGCAGCGCGTAGACGATGACGAATACGGGGCCGAAACCAACGAAAATGTAGATCCAGCAGAGGGTGCCAGCGTCCATGTGCAGGTTGATGAAGGAACGCAGGGGGCCACCGGTCGGAGGAGCCGCGGTCTTGCGGTTGTTGCGCAGCTGCTCAGCCAGAATCTGGCTCATGAAGTGACCGGCGGTCAGCGCGGTGAAAATCATCGGCATAGCAATAATCCAGCCGTTGAATGCGCTGGAACCGGTGAAAGAGTAGTGTGCCGGGTACAGCAGGAAGGAGAGTAGAGTCGCCATGTGCACGGAGGGCACACGGATGGAGTCGACCACGTGGTCGAGCCACTCACCGGCGGGAGAAGACGCACCGGTCACGCGAGCAACCTGGCCGTCAGCGGAATCCAGACCGTAACCGAGAGCGAAAAGCAATGCAACGCAGATACCCACGCCAACGCTAGGCGGGCAGGTAATCAGAACGATGAGGCCAGCTGCAGAACATGCAGCGGAAATTGCGGTGACGCCGTTGGGGGTGATGCCCAGTGCGACAGCAGCCGCAGCGAAGTAGCGTGCTACTCGGCGGTTGACCCAGCGGGTGTAGGCGGGAACGCCAATGCCGGGCTTCTGCGCTGCCTCAAGGGAGCGCAGGGTGTGGGAGAACTTCGCAGAAAATCCCGAAGCGGGTGCGGAGTTCGGGGCGTGAGGTGCCTCAGAGGTGGACATGCACATTCCTTTTTAATCGGTGAGAGGAGTGAAGGAGAGTGAATTACTCCCTTTCGGGGTGGTTGCGAGAAAGTCCGGAAGTCCCGCACGCGAAAAAAGAGGTGGTTGGTCCCTTTTTCACATACACCACTATATAGATATTTTACAACGAGATAAAGTGCGACAGGGTGGGTGTGGTCAGGGTCAATAATTGTGTCGCAAAAAGCCCCTGACAATGCGCTTTAGTGCAGATTTGCGGGATTCATTAGGTGGGTTCGGCGTGCTGTTAGGCGGGGTTATCGGCGCTTTGTTCCTGTGAATTCTGGCTTTAGAAAATATTTCTGAACATTGTGCAGAGACACACATAACAGAATCACAAATAATGGGAATAAATGATGCAAAAAACACAGAAAAGTGGGGAGCATACGCAAATGGGGTTTGATTTCCTGAATCGTTCAGAAAATCAAACCCCATTTAGCTGAGATTGTCTAGAAGGTATTAGTTCCTTCGGGACTGCATCGGAACGCGGGTTCCGACTCCGTTATTGGCGACGCGTCGCTCGCCCTGGTCGGCTGCTGCGTTGTTCGCGTTATCGACCACGGGCTGCTCAGCCTCGTTTGCGGCGGGAGCCTCCGCCTCCTTGTCGGCTTCCTTCTCGGCGGGCTGCTCAGCAACCGGTGCCTTGGAAGTAGCCTGCAGATCGAAGCTCACATTCGGGCGAACGTTACGTCGGCTAATGCCCGGGTGAACCTCAACAGCGATGAGGTTCTCACCAGCCTTCAGCTGAGAAGCCGGAACGGTGAAGGTCACCGGAGTCTTCTGAGCCGTAGCGGTATCAATCGAGCTCGATGCAATCGCGCTATTCCACAGCTTTCCACGAGTGTCAAAGTTGGAACGACCAACCTCTTCGCCGTTAACACCCACCGCAATAGCGTCATCCGCGTAGGTGGTCAGCACCAGATCGCGGCTCGCCTGCTCACGAGTGAGCTGGATGGTGGTGTAGGCGTAGATATTGGGGCGGGTACGCACAAGCGGAACATTAACGGAGGTGTTAAGGTTACCGGAGCCGACACCAATCGGGGTCTTGCCGGTCTGCCATGCTTCCTGCGCGATATCTTCCAAAGTGAAGTGGAAGTTGTACTTCCAACCGTACTTACGGTTAGGAGCCTTGCTGGAGACCATGTACTTCCACTCGGACGCGTAGGGCAGAACAATCTGGTCCTTAGCGGCCTCATCCTTCTGATCGTCCTTAGGAGTTTCTTCCTTCGGGTCCTCGGGCTTAGGATCAGCAGGCTTAGGCTCCTCAGGCTTCGGATTCTCTTCCTTCGGTGCCTCAGTAGTTGCTTCTGCACTCGGGGTAGCGCTTGCCGAAGCACTGGGGTCAGCGCTCGCGGTCGGGTCAGCACTTGCCGTCGGATCAGCGCTAGGAGTCTCGGTCGCGGTCTCCGTGGGGGTAGGAGTCGGGCGAACCGGAGCTACCTGAACCGGAGTGGACGCAGAGTAGTTGTCCGAGCTGTCCACAGCGCGCACAAAGTAACGTGCGTTATCGGTGTGGTCAATCTCGAACTTCGTACCCGAAGTGCTAGCAATGACGCGGTCATCACGCAGAATCTGGTAGCGGACACTACCGGTATCCTGTACAGCATCCCAGGTCAGAACGTCCTTATCGTCCTTCAGCTCAACCTGCAGGTTCTGCGGGGTAGCCGGAGGAGTCACATCGCGGGCCTCAAAGCGCGCAAAACCGACGGTGTCCTGAGTGCCGTGAACACCCAGCGAACGGTGAATATCGCCACCAACCCACAGGGTGCCCTTCGAATCCACGAAAGACTCCCAGATACCGAAACCGTGGTCACCCTTAATCGCGGGGGAGAACTCCGGCAGCATCTTACCGCTGTCCTTATCAAACGCGGCAACCAGCTTGACCGAGTGAATCACGCTCGAACCGCCCACGGGGGTCCGCTTGTTACGCGAATCCTGGTAGAGGAAATCACCGCAGTGGCAGGCGCCATAGATGGTGTTACCGTGCAGGTGCAGATCCTGGAAGTCGCCACCTTCGCGGGTAATCGCGGTGTAGGTGGGGGTCAGAGAGGCCTTATCGTAACGAGAGATGAGGTGCTCAGTACCGCCCACCCAGACGCCGGTACCGGCATCCTGGACGTCGAACTGGAAACCCCAAATTTTGGTTTCATTACGCAGGTCAGAGACATTAGCGCCGGCAGGAATCTCAGAATGCTGGTACGCCCACGGGCTGCCCTTCTGCATATGCTGAGTAATATCAGCCACGCGGTAGGCAAGGCCGCCGTTGAGCCAGGTGAAGTAACCGGCTACGTAAACATGAGAGTTATCAGCGGAGGCGCTAATACCGTTGACAGTACCGTTGAACACCTGGCGCCAGTTACGGTCTATACTCACAATACCGGGCACACCGTTAGAAGGCTCGCCCAACTTAAAACGGGCAATATTGCGCGAATACGCCTCACCCGCCTTTTCACTTTCATAAATGTGGGTAAAGGTGCCGCCAATATACACGTAGTCACCCTGACGGTGAATGGTCTTCACCGTCATGACCTCGGTACGAATGCGATCTTCGACTTTAACCTGGGCCCATTCAGGGGCAACTTCACCGGTCGTAGCGTCAACAACAACGAAGCTCTCATGCTTCTTACCGTTAACCAGGGTAAAGGTGCCGCCAACCGCCAGACGGTTATTCGGCAGAGCCTCAACAGCCTTCACCTGACCATTAACAGTCAGCTTGAAGTCGCGGCGCAACTCGCCGGTTTCCGGGTCAAAAGCAGCAATATTAGATTGCGCAACATGCTCACCGGTAGAGGACTCAAGGTACTCGAAGTCGCCGCCAATAAACACGCTGGAGGTGCCGTTGCCGTGATCGACCTCGGTGATGGCCTCAACATAGGTGTTCATCTCGCCGGTTTTACCGGAGGCGGTCTTAGAACTGGTGCGCCAGCGCCAATCCGCCGAACGGCTACTGGGCAGGGCACGACGAGCGCTCGCCTGAGTACCGGAATCCGGGATAGCACCCAGATGCAAATCGTTCTGGGTCAGCTTCGGGCGCAGGAACATCTGGGTGTAACCGAAAGAGGTTTCACCGTTGCTTTCCTTACCGTAAATGTAGGAGTTCTGCGCATCGGTGATCGCCGGCTCAGAACCATCCTGGGAAATGGGAGCGTTCGCACCGTAACGGAAGCCCATACGGTAATCCTGCGAGGCCATTTCCTCAAAGAGCATCGTCCTGAAGCCGTAGTTCTGGCCGCCCAGCATATGGTCCTGCCACTCGCCGTTAAGCCAGTCCCTGCGGCCATTCTCGTCGTAGGAAGAGAACTCGCTAGGGTTCGTGACGACCGCGTTAGACCAGACAGCGTTCGAACGCAGAGCCCAGGTCCACTCGGAGGTCTGACGGCGCTCCACCGTCGCCTCCTGCCACTTAGTGCCAGAAGTGTTTACAGCGCGACGGAAACGGTAACCATCGGACAGCTGATCGGGGCGGGTGCCGTTGAGCAGCTGAGAAATAGTGGTACCCGAAAGCTGAATCGGGGTCTTTGCGGCGGGCAGGGAGCTCAGAGGCTTGCCCTGCTCGAGAGTCAAACCGGACGATGCGGGGGCGGCATCGCTGTAGAGCTGGGAGGTGTCACCCTGGCCCTCATAGTTTTCGGTCCAGCCGTCACGGCCCTCACCAATCTTGACCCAGCCGCCGCCATCAGTCTCCTGATCGCAGTAGAACTGAGTCGGCTGGCTCATCGCGGGAGTGTACAACCAGTAGGCGCCGCTCTTTGCCTCGGGGTTAGCCTGCTTGGCTTCCCAACAGCTGGCGGCAGCACGCTCGGAGGTCGTGCCATTGTAGAAAGCAGAGTCCCTTTTATCCGCAGTCTGTTCGACAGCGGTACTCGGCGTAATAGCGGGGATAGCTACGGGCAAAGCCAAGGCCGTAGCAATGCTCAAGCAAAGAGTTGAGCGGGTTATAGCAGAACGAGAAAAGCCTGAGCCCGTCATGCCAAGGTGGGCTTTCATAATATCTCCAAATGAATGCCAAGAAATGTTATTGAACGCGCATCAACATTAATGCGCTATGGACGATAATGCGCGGTTTCCAGCGAATCATAGCTGGAAACCGGCATCTTTAGTTAGACCCTAACAATCAGGATTGTTCGGGAAATCATGGGTCGCAATCTTCCACTGACCATCGACCTGAACGAGGGTGTAAATATTGAGTGAACGCTTCGGAGAATTGTCATCCTTTACGGGCTGATTATTCTCGTCATAGATCTTCACAGAGGAAGAATCCATGCATACTTCCAGCATGCGCGCGGGCTGACCCTTGTACTGAGTTGCAGTCATACGGGGAGTGCCCACAACAGTGGAAGAACCTTCATAGTGCCAGCCTGCCAGTGCGTATTCGGAAGCCTGCACGGCAAACTCAGCGGCAGCGGAATCCACGGCTACAGCCTCGATGGAGCGAATCGTCTCGTCATCGAGAACGGCACGAGCCTGCTCAACGTTCTGCTGCTCAGCCTCTTCATCGCTGCTCGGGTCAGCGGTGCGTTCGGGAGAGGGAGCAGCGGAAGGAGCTGCCTTAACCTTAGTCAGAATGTTCTCAAAAGAATTGACCAGCTCGGTAGTCTTCTTCACTTCTTCAGTATCAACGGGCACGGAAGAAGCGTTCTTCATTTCCTCCGAGCCGGTGTAAATCTCTTCAAGCTTCTGACCGTCAGAAGAAGTAGCCTCAGCGTCCGCCTTGGGGGACGCCTCGCCCGAAGCCGCGGCGGATGCAGAAGCGGTGCCCTGCTCAGAGACCTGGGGAGAGGTGCTCGACGACTGCTTTGACGAAGCGTGTGCAGAAGCGGAAACGCTTGCGGAAGCAGAAGCGGAGGAGGAGCTGTCGGTGCTCGGGTTTTCAGTAGCGCAAGCGCTCAGAACCAGAGCAGATACTGCAAGGGTGCCCAGAGTGCCCAGAACGCGGGACCGGGAGGGCTGCTTGAAGAATGCTGACATAGGAAGCCTCTTTAGTGGTTGGAGTGAGAATGACTATATTCCGGAAGATAATACCCCGCGCAGTCACGAGGCACCTAAAGGCTAACACGTAAAGCTGGGAGAATACTTGAACCCATAAAAATAACGTTTTTATAAATGATGAGAATAGAACCTAGATAATGACCTAATATGCCCTATTTAGAAGGTAAATGTATATCTCTGGCTGAAAAAACCTTCATGTAAATGAATGAAATAGATTCACTATGTGCAAAAAAGTCCCGGGCTGGTTATAAAACCAGCCCGGGACTATAGGACGAACGTCACTAAAATTCTTTGTCATAAAAGTGCATATCGTCCTGATGAGGGGTTATGCCGCCTGAACTGCCTCGGTACTTGCCGAATAGTTATCCGCAGTATCTACCGCACGCACATAGTATCGGGCGCCGTCGCGGTGGTCCACCGAATAGCTCGTACCAGTCACCGTTGCAATCGGACGATCATCGCGCAGAACCTGGTACTTCACATTACGTTCGGAAATACCCGACCAAGTCAGCTGATCCTTCGAGCCGTTCTTCGTCACCTTCAGGTTGCTCGGGGTAACCGGAGGAGCCACATCGCGAGGTGCGTAACGAGCGAAGCCAATAGTCGGCTGCACACCATTAGCACCCAGTGACTTACGGATATCGCCGCCAACCCACAGAGTGCCAGTAGAATCCACGAAGGACTCCCACACACCGTAGCCATACGCGCCGCTCATAATCGGTGCGAACTCCGGCAGCATCTTGCCGCTGTCCTTATCGAAGGCAGCTACCAGGCGAATAGTCTGAGCATCCTGTGCACTCTCCCACGCTTTCTCCCAAGTAGTTGAGTTCTGGTAGATGTAATCACCACAGTGGCACGCACCGTAAATAGTGTTGCCGTTCAGGTGCAGATCCTGGAAATCGCCACCCTCACGAGTAATCGCGCTATACGTGCGGCGCATGGTTGCCTTATCGTAACGGCTAATCATGTGCTCAGTACCGCCAAGCCACACCGAAGAACCAGCATCCTGAACGTCGAACTGGAAGCCCCACATCAGACGCTCATTCTTCAGATCATTCAGACGGGCACCTTCAGGAATATACGAAGGCTGGTGGTTCCAATTGCTGCCCTTCTGAGAGCCCGACTTCATGTGTGCAATACGGAAAGCCTCAGCACCATTGAGCTGAGTGAAGTAACCAGCGACGTACACATCGGTGTTGCCCTCAGAAGCGCTCACGCCGTTGACCGTACCGTTAAAGACCGGACGCCAGTTCCAGTCCACCTCGCCATTGCTCAACTTAATGCGAGCCAGGTTCCTAGCGTACGCATAAGTGGGGGAGGTCTGACCCTTCAGGTGAGTGAAGGAGCCACCAATATACAGGTAACCATCACGCACATGCAGAGTCTTAATCTGCACCGGGACAGAAGCAATGCGGCTCACCGGGCGGATATCCCAGTCCTTAGCGATCTGACCGGTCTGCGGATCCAGAATCACGAAGCCATTGTAGTACTCACCGTTCACCTGGGTGAAGGAACCGCCCACAGCAAGCAGACCGTTCGGCAGGGCCTCAACGGACTTCACCTGACCGTTAATCTTCGGGCGGAAGGAACGGCGCAGCTCGCCGGTACCCACCTCGTAACCCGCCAGGAACGCCTGCTCAACCTTCTCGCCGCTTGCCGACTCAACGTACGCGAAATCGCCACCGGTAAAGACAGCGCCACCAACCTCGGTGATAGCCTCAACCTGGGTGTTCATCTCACCCTTCTTGCCGGTGCCGGTGTCAGCGCTGGTGCGCCACTTCCACTTCTCAGAGTAGCTATTGGGTAGTGCGCGGCGATTACTTGCCGGAGCACCCTGCTGACCGTAAGCGTGCAGACCCTTAGCCGCCAAATCGTTCTGAGTCACCTTCGGGCGCAAGAACATCTGAGTGAATACCAGGGGAGGGTTTGTATCATTCGCCGGGCGGTAAATGTACGAGGACTGGTTGTTCATCTTGTACGCAGTCAGCCAGTTACCAATCTGGGCATGCACACCATACGAGAAACCCTGCTTATATCCCTGAGAGGCTTGCTCCACAAAGTACAAGCCGCGGAAGTCGTACGCATCATGGGAGAAAATACGACCCATCTGCGACTCGCGGGAAGAATAGTTATAACGAGTGTAGGGGTAAGGGTTCTTGATCGTAATATCAGACCAGTACATCCTCGCACGCAAAGACCAAGACCACTGGGGGCTTGCCACACGCTTAGCGGTGAAATCCTGCCACTTAGTTCCTTCAACATTCAACGAACGGTGGAAACGCACGCCATCCGCCAAATCCTGCGGGCGACTACCGTTCAATAGAGCATCCACCTTATTCGAGGGAAGCTGCACCGCATCAAAACCGGTAGGGTTCTTATACAGCTGGTCAGCGTTACCACGACCGTAGTAGTTCTCGGTCCAGCTCTCACGACCGCGGCCAATCATGACCCAGCCGCCACCTTCAGTTTCCTGATCGCAATAGAACTGCTCAGGAGCACTCATCGCAGGAGTGTACAGCCAATAAGCGCCGCTCTTAGCCTGCGGATTATTCTGCTTAACCTCCCAACAGCTGGCTGCGGCTCGCTCGCTCGACGAACCATCGTAGTAGCGCGCATCAGCAGCCTGAGCGCCCGAAGCAATTGGGCCCAAAGAAGCCGCAACCATCGCAAAAGAAGCCGCCGCCGCACCCAAAGCGCGGGAACCAGAACGAGAAGCTACGCGAGAGCCCTCAAAAGCGGAGGAAGCAACGCCCTGCGAACGCCCTCCACGCGTGAACGGAAGAAAATTCATTTGTCTCTCCTAGAGACCTCAACCGGCACATAGCAGAAAAATGCAATTCACACAGCAACACCCACCCAACACAAGGCACAGCATAGTGACCACGCATCGGGGAAAGAAGAAGCGGTATGAACTGCACTAACAGCGAGTCTGCTGCCGGAATCAGTGAGTGTAGTTATCGGAAATTGAATGAATACGCCCCACAACATCAGGCACGAAGCCAACAATGGCAACGCACCCGTACGAAGCGGAACGCTAAAAATCTGTGAAGCCTCCCCTGCCGTACCAACAGCGAAGAAACACCACAGACAAAGATTCAGCCCATCATCGAAAAGGACGGAAGCAACCCATCCGACGCAATGAATCCCAACCCATCATAGCCGCCACAGGGGCGAAGAGATAGCAAACTGGGAAATCCGGACCAAACCAAAACTATAGGGGGGGCATACACCCCGGGTGCACCACCGCCTGATCCGGACCCCGCAAACCCTGCAGAGCCCGAATCAGGCGGCGGCTCAAAGAAACTAGATCAGCAACCTGACCTAAGCCTGAGCAGCTCCCGTAGAAGCCGAGAAATTCTCAGACGCATCGATGGAACGCACGTAGTAGCGAGCGCCATCGGTGTGCTCAACCTCGTAGCTGGTGCCCGAGACCGTAGCAATCACACGGTCATCACGCAGCACCTGGTAACGGGTGCCCACCTCGCGAACGCCAGACCAGGACAGCTTATCGGTCGAGCCATCACGCTGAACCGACAGGTTCGACGGAGTCGACGGGGGAGTGATGTCGCGAGCCGCAAAGCGAGCAAAACCGACAGTGCGCTGCTCACCATTAGCACCCAGCGAACGGTTGATGTCGCCACCAACCCACAGGTTGCCGCGAGAATCCACGAAGGACTCCCACACTCCGTAGCCGCTAGCACCCTTCAGAACCGGGCTGAACTCGCCAACAACCTCGCCGCTGTCCTTATCGAACGCTGCGACCAGGCGCATACGGTGAACCGCCTTCGACTCCTTCCAGTAGGTGTGGTAGCCGGTAGAACCCTCAAAGAGAACGTCACCGCAGTGGCACGCACCGTAAATGGTGTTACCGCTCAGGTGCAGATCCTGCCAGTCGCCACCGTACTTAGAAATCGCGGTGGAGATACGGCCGTAACCGTTCTTCGAGTAGTTCGCAATCAGGTGGTCAGCACCAGCAGTCCACACGGTCGAGCCGGCATCCTGAACATCGAACTGGAACGCGTACACAATGCGGTCAGTAATGTTCAGCTTCAGCGACGGCTCCCACTCCCACTTAATGTTCGAAGCGTTAGAACCATTCAGCGCAGCCAGGCGGAAGGCACGCTGGTTATTCAGCTCAGTGAAGTAACCCGCAGCGTGAACAGTCGAGTTATCGGATGCAGCGGTAATACCGTTGACCGTACCGTTGAAGTTCGGGCGCCAGTTCCAATCCACCGCACCGTTCGAAAGATTAATACGAGCGGCACCACGAGAGTAAGCGTACGCCTTAGAAGTGTTGCCCTTCACGTGGGTGAAGTTACCGCCAATGTAGAGGTAACCATCCTGAACCAGCAGGGTCTTCACCTGAACTGCATCGCCATTACGGCGCTGAACCTGAAGATCCCACGTGCGGTCGATCTGGCCGGTGGTTGCATCCAGAATGACGAAGTGGTTGACCTTCTCGCCATTAACCTCGGTGAACTCGCCACCAACCGCCAGACGGTTATTCGGCAGAGCCTCAAGAGCCTTAATCTGACCGTTGAAAGTCGGACGGAAAGAGCGAACCAGTTCGCCCGAATCCACGTTATAGCCCGCCAGGTACGACTGGTCCACGCGCTCGCCACCAGCCGACTCCACATACTTGAAGTCGCCACCGGTGAAGACGGTGTCGCCCACCTGAGTAATAGCCTGAACGTAGGTGTTCATCTCGTTCTTCTTGCCGGTGCCAGTCTGCTCACTGGTGCGCCAACGAACGGGCATCGTGTAGCTATTCGGCAGAGCACGACGGTTGCTGGCGGCAGAGCCAGAACCAATCTGCGAGAAGTTCAAGTCACGCTGAGTCAGCTTCGGACGCAGGAACACCTGAGTAAAGGGGATGGAGTAACCAGCGGAACCACGCTTCTGGTAAATGTATGAATCCGGATTCTCATTACCGAAGTTCACCAGCGCACCGTACGCAAAACCAATCTGGTAGCCCTGGTTCGGGTTCGCGAAGAAACGAACAGAACTGGTGGTAATACCCGGAGCCATCTCCGAAGCATGACGACCCATATGAGCGGTGCGGTTAATACCGGCACCGGTGAACTTCACGGTGCCCCAGCGCTGACCGTAGCTCATTGCCCAGGTCCACTGCTCAGTCTGAGGACGCTGAACATAAACGTTCTGCCACTGGGTGCCCCTTGCATTGTGGGCACGGTGCAGGCGCATGCCGTCGGGAAGGTCCTGAGGCTTAATACCGTTCAGCAGCGCATCGACAGTGTTTGCGGGAAGCTGGACCGGGGTAAAAGCAGAAGGGCCCGTGGGGTTCTGATGCAGCTGGTTCGGGTCGCCGGTGCCGTTGTAAGACTCGGTCCAACCCTCACGACCGCGACCAATCATGACCCAGCCGCCGCCATCAGTTTCCTGATCGCAGTAGAACTGCGCCGGACCGCTCATCTGCGGGGTGTACAGCCAGTAAGTGCCAGAGGAGGCGGAAGGATTAACCTGCTTGACCTCGTAACAGGAAGCAGCCGCCTTATCGCTGCTGGAACCGTCATGGGTTCCGGTCGCAGCCGAGGCGGGAGTAGTAGGAGTAAGAGGTGCCGCAGTAAAAGCAGTACCAAAAGCGAGTGCGAAAGCACCCCACTTCTTAGCAGACCATGAATGGGCATGGCGCTTTTCAGCGGGTTTGTTCGTGTATGTGGTTGTCATATGCGTCTTTCTGATGCGACGTTCCGGAAGAAACATCGAAAGATACGGTGAATTTAGCGCACTAGAAAAACCGCAGTAAATACTGAAAACCTGAGGTTGGTTGGAAGAGGTAAACAGAATCCGGAAGGGGATATACTGTCTGGTTTTTCTGTAAGCGTTAATGATTAGGGTACAGGATTAAGCTGTGAAAATAATGGTGCACAAAGTGCAAAGATGCCCGTGAGTGTGTGATTTGCGCCCCATGCGATGAACGTTGTGGCACAGGAACAGACACGGAAGAAAACCATACTCAAATATCACCCACGAAAGCGACAATCGAGTGCAAAAAGGAATATATTCCGTCACAGAAGAGTACAAGAGAAAAATGCCAGAAAAAGCAGACAAGTCCTACAATGGAAAAGCCGCAAAAAACACCCCAAAACACACAAAAGCACCGTGAAATAAAGGCAAAACCACTCGGGTACCCAACCTCACGCAGGTACGTACCCAACACGGCACACATTACTGGCATACTCGCCAAAACCGGCAAACCCGCCAACCCCGAGGACCGCAGATTCAGGAGAACCCGTGAGCACCACCCGAAAATCTACCGCACAGCCCCTCGAGGCGCCCCTGCAGCCCCTCCTGAACACCCTCAACCAACTCAGTAACTGGGCGGCGATCCGCACCGCCGCCTCCGCACAGCCCAGCGAACGCAGTGCACGCACCCTCATCGGCGCAGTTGCTGGAACCCACGCCGCACTCATCGCAGACATCTCCACCGCAGTACGCGGTGCCACCGGTGAAGCGCTCAGCCTCATCATCGCCCCCACCGACCGCCAGGCAGAAGACCTCGCCGCAGCGCTGCGCTCCTACCTGCCTGCCGCCGACATCGCGCTCTTCCCCGCCTGGGAAACCCTGCCCCACGAACGCCTCTCACCGCGTTCCGACACCGTAGGCCGCCGCCTGCAGGTACTGCGCGCCATGACCGGGGATGCGGCTAACCGCCCGCAGGTCGTCATCGCGCCCGTGCGTGCCGTCATCCAGCCCATCGTCACCGGCATCGAAAAGCTCGAACCCGTGCACCTGGTTCGTGGCGAAGAATACCCCTTCAAGGATGTGGTGCGCGGCCTCAACGACGCCGCATACTCCCGCGTAGACCTGGTTGCCAAGCGCGGCGAATACGCCGTACGCGGCGGCATCATCGACGTCTTCCCGCCCACCGCAACTACCCCCGTGCGCCTCGAATTCTTTGGCGACGAACTCGACGAAATGCGCCACTTCTCCGTCGCCGACCAGCGCACCCTCAGCGGGGGAGAGGAGCTCACCGAACTCACCCTGCTGCCCTGCCGCGAACTGCTCATCACCCCCGAGGTCATGAGCCGCGCCGCACGCCTGAAAGCCGACTACCCGGCAGCCGCAACTATGTTCGAAAAGATTGCCGGCGGAATCTACGTCGAAGGCATGGAATCACTCACCCCGCTACTCATCGAATCCATGAACACCCTCACCGAGCTACTGCCGGCTGGGTCCATGATTATCAACGTCGAACCCGAGCGTGTGCGTGCCCGCGCCGAAGACCTCGTCGCCACCAACGAAGAATTCCTCGCCGCCGCCTGGGACACCTCCGCAGAAGCCGACGCAGTAGCACCCATCGACCTCGGACAGCTCCGCATGAGCGACAGCGGATTCCGCACCATCGACCAAACCACCACACAGGCACTCGAAGACAAACTCAGCTGGTGGGAAATCACCGAACTCGTCACCGACGCAGACCTGCTCGAAGACGCCGCCGCAGGCGCACTCGAAAACCAGAGCATCGCCGACGCCATCGAAGACGGAATCGACACCTACACCGTCAACGCCACCCCCGCAACCGCATTCAACGGCTCCGTCGAACGCATGCTCAGCCAGGTCGGCGACCTCATCCAGCAACAGTGGACCGTCCTCGCCCTCACCAACGGCCGCGGCTCCACCGACCGACTCATCGACCTCTTCCACTCCGGCGAAGGGGCACCCGCCGTACCCGCAGCCCGCCGAACCAGCCTCGAAGCCGACCCCGCCGGCGACCTCGAACACGGCATCGTCGAGGTCTGCGAGGCACCCGCCTCCGCAGGTTTCCTTATCGAGGAGGCTAAGCTCGCCGTCTTCACCGAAGCCGAACTACTCGGCCGCCGCGGAACCTACGCACCCCGAGGCGCCGCAGGACAGAAATTCAAGACGCGCCGCCGCCGCAACGCCGTCGACCCGCTCGCGCTGAATCCCGGTGACTACGTGGTGCACGAACGCCATGGCATCGGCAGGTTCGTCGAGATGACCTCCCGCCCGGTTGCTGGTGCATCCCCGGTCAACGGCGTGCAGCCCATGAAGGAATACCTTGTCATCGAGTACGCCCCCGCCAAGCGCGGTGGTGCGCCCGACCGCCTCTTCGTACCCTCCGACCAGCTGGATTTGATCTCCAACTACGTGGGGGGCGAGAACCCGAGCCTGTCCAAGATGGGCGGCAGCGACTGGGCTAAGACCAAGTCCCGCGCTCGCAAGGCAGTCAAGGAAATCGCCGCCGACCTGGTGAAACTCTACTCGGCACGCCAGGCCTCGCGTGGTCACGCCTTCGCCGCAGACACCCCCTGGCAGCGAGAGCTGGAAGAGTCCTTCCCCTACAACGAGACTCCCGACCAGCTCACCGCCATCCACGAGGTAAAGGAGGACATGGAGAAAGAAATCCCCATGGACCGTCTCATCTCCGGCGACGTGGGCTTCGGCAAAACCGAGGTCGCCGTACGTGCCGCGTTTAAGGCGGTACAGGACGGCAAGCAGGTCGCGGTGCTCGTGCCCACGACCCTGCTCGCCCAGCAGCACTACGAGACGTTCAGCGAGCGCTTCTCTGGCTTCCCCGTGAAGATTCGCGTGCTCTCCCGCTTCCAGAAGGCGAAGGAAACCCGCCAGATTACCGAAGAAATCGCCTCCGGCGCGGTGGACGTGGTGATCGGTACCCACCGCATTCTCTCCGACAGCGTAGTGTTCAAGGACCTGGGCCTGGTCATTATTGACGAGGAGCAGCGCTTTGGCGTGGAGCACAAGGAGAAGCTCAAGCAGATGCGCACCAACGTGGACGTGCTCGCCATGAGTGCAACCCCGATTCCGCGCACCCTGGAAATGTCGCTAACCGGTATTCGTGAGACCTCCACCCTGGCGACCGCCCCCGAGGAACGCCACCCCGTGCTGACCTTCGTGGGCCCGCGCACCGACAGCCAAATTACGGCCGCGATTCGTCGCGAGCTCATGCGTGAGGGACAGGTGTTCTTCGTGCACAACCGCGTGGCTGACATTGACGATGTTGCCGCCGAAATCGGCAAGCTCGTGCCGGAGGCGCGCATCGCCACCGCGCACGGCCGCATGAGTGAGTCGCGCCTGGAGCAGATTATCGTGGACTTCTGGGAGCGCCGCTTTGACGTGCTGGTGTGCACGACCATCGTGGAGACCGGCCTGGATATTTCGAACGCGAACACGCTCATTGTGGACCACGCCCAGAACTACGGCCTGAGCCAGCTGCACCAGCTGCGCGGACGCGTGGGTCGTGGCCGCGAGCGCGCCTACGCGTACTTCCTGTACCCGGTGGACAAGACTCTCGGCGAGATTGCCCACGAACGTCTGAAGGCCGTGGCGACCCACAACGAGCTCGGCGCGGGTCTGCAGCTGGCCATGAAGGACCTGGAGATTCGCGGCGCGGGTAACCTGCTCGGCGGCGAACAGTCCGGTCATATTGCAGGTGTTGGTTTTGACCTGTACCTGCGCCTGGTGGGTGAGGCGGTGGCGAACTACCGCGGTGAGAAGGAAGAACGCGAGGTCGAGACGAAGATTGACCTGCCGGTCAACGCGCATATTCCGCACACCTACATTGATTCGGAGCGTCTGCGTTTGCAAGCGTACCGCCAGATTGCTGCCGCCGATACCGAAGAGAAGATTGCGGAGGCTCGCGAAGAACTGGTCGACCGTTACGGCGAGCTGCCGGAGGCGGTAGAGAACCTGCTTGCCGTGGCGACGGTGCGTATGCACGCCCGTGCTGCCGGTATCCATGAGCTGGTGGTTCTGGGTCCGAAGGTTCGCGTGGTGACCGCTACGCCGTTGCCGGAGTCCCGTCAGATGCGTCTGAAGCGCGTGTACCCGGGGTCCACCCACGCTCAGCCGAAGGGCATGGATACCTGGCTGACGCTGGTGCCGCGCCCGAAGACCATGCCGGTGGGCGGTAAGGACCTGGTGGACGGCGCGATGCTGCAGTGGGCTGAGAAGTTTATTAACTCGATTTATTCGGAGAAGCCCCAGGCACTCGAGGACTAGAGACTAGAAGAATAGGGGAGCGCCCGGTCATACCGGGCTACCGCGTCAGAAAATGCTCGCCGTGCAGATTGCCACAATATGGCACATCTGCACGGCGAGTGCGTTTGCCCCACGCAGGCGGCATAGCTCACAATTAAGGCATGACTTCAACGGTGAACTATGCATCTCAGCGAATTGTAATTATTGGTGGCGGCCCCGGTGGCTACGAGGCAGCGATGGTGGCTGCCGCATCCAACGCGGACGTGACTCTGATCGAGCGTAATGCCATTGGTGGCTCCGCCGTTCTGACTGACGTTGTGCCCTCTAAGACCCTGATCGCTACCGCCGATATGATGACCCGCTTCTCCGAGGCAGGTAGCCTGGGCATCGAAAACACGAAGGGTAAGGCGCCGCAGCTTCGAGTTGATATGGACCGCGTGAACCGCCGAGTCCGCGACCTGGCTCAGCAGCAGTCTGCCGATATTAAGCGCGCCCTGGCTTCTGCGGGCGTGAAGATTATTCACGGTACCGGCAAGCTTCTGGACCGCCACACCGTCCAGGTAACTGACGAGGCGGGTCTGGTTTACCCCCTGCAGGCGGACTTTGTGTTGCTGTCTGTGGGTACGCATCCGCGTGAAATGGCGACCGGCATGCCTGACGGTGAGCGCATCCTGACCTGGACCCAGCTGTACAACCTCTGCGAGGTTCCCGAGGAACTGATTGTGATTGGTTCGGGTGTGACCGGTGCGGAGTTCGCGTCGGCGTATAACGGTCTGGGTTCGAAGGTGACTCTGGTGTCTTCGCGTGACCGTGTGCTTCCCGGTGAGGACGAGGACGCAGCCCGCGTGCTGGAGGACGTCTTCGAGCGTCGCGGCGTGCGAGTGATGCCGCGCTCGCGTGCTTCGGCTGTTGAGCGCACCGAGGACGGTTCCGGCGTCATCGTGACCCTGTCGGATGGTCGTAAGGTGTCCGGCACTCACTGCCTGGTGGCTATTGGTTCGATTCCGAACACTGAAGATTTGGGCCTGGAAGCAGCCGGTGTGGAGCAGACCCCGAGCGGTCATATTAAGGTGGACGGTGTGTCCCGCACGAGCGTGAACAGCATTTACGCCGCTGGCGACTGCACGGGCGTGTACCCGCTGGCTTCCGTGGCTGCGATGCAGGGTCGTATCGCTATGGCGCACATCCTGGGTGATGCGGTACGTCCGTTGCGCACCGATAAGGTTGCCGCGAACATCTTCACCTCCCCGGAGATTGCGACCGTGGGCGTGAGTGAGAAGGACCTTGCCGAGGGTGCTTACCGTGGTGACGCGGTGACCCTGCAGCTGAGCACTAACCCGCGTGCGAAGATGATGGCGATGCGTGATGGCTTCGTGAAGATTTTTGCTCGCCGCCACTCCGGCACTGTCATTGGCGGTGTGGTGGTTGGTCAGCGTGCTTCCGAGCTGATTTACCCCATTGCTCTGGCGGTGGAGAAGAAGCTCGCGGTGGACGACCTGGCGGATACCTTCACGGTCTACCCCTCGCTCTCCGGCTCTATTGCTGAGGCGGCACGCAAGCTACACACTCGCGGCCTGTAACCCGCGCATAGGTACCCTGGGCTTGTAGAGAGCCGGTATCTCTGAAATGCACAAAAGCGGCGGGGGTCGCCTCCTGAATTCCTAAGAATCAGGAGGCGACCCCCACCGCTTTGCCGTAGAGACGCGTTAGCTTGCGCGAAGCTTTACTTCGTGGTGCTGACTGCGTTCATGTCCACGTCACGGGTTTCGTGAGTGAGCAGGATGAAGACAACGCTCAGAATCGAGGCGAATGCCAGGTAGCCACCCACTGCAGCCACACCGTAGGAGGTGTTCAGCCACACTGCCACGAACGGGGTCAGAGCCGCACCGAGGATGGACGCCACGTTGTAGGCGATACCGCTGGCGGTGTAACGCACGTTGGTGGGGTACAGCTCCGGCAGGTATGCGGACATGGAACCGAAGGACAGACCCATCAGGCACATGCCGATGAAGATGAAGAGGGTGACCACTGCGGCGTTTGCGTTTGCACCGGTACCGACGACGGAGGGGGAGATGAACAGGCCGAAGGACAGACCGAAGACAGCCATAGCGATGGTGGTCCACAGCTGCTGGGTGCGGCGGCCGTACTTGTCAGCCAGCCAACCCGAGATCGGGATGAAGATCGCGAAGCCAATGATGGAGATCAGCTGAATGATCAGGAACTCGCGGTAGGGGATAGCCAGGCCGCCCTTGTCAGCCTTGCCGATACCGTAGGAGAGGACCCACGCGGTCATCAGGTAGAACAGCACGTAGCATGCAACCATGATGAAGGTACCCTGAATCATGGGCCACCAAGCGACCTTGAATGCCTCAACGAGCGGGGTCTTAACCTTCTCGTTGTTAGCGGCAGCCTTGGCGAAGACGGGGGTCTCCTCCAGCTTGAAACGCACGTACAGGCCGACAGCAACCATCACGATGGACAGCAGGAACGGAATACGCCAACCCCAGATGAGGAAGGGGTGATCAAGGTTCTTGCCGTCGGTTGCGGAGTTGAAGGTAATCCAGCTGGTCAGCAGCAGCATGAAGCCATTCGCAAGCACGAAGCCGATGGGTGCACCCAGCTGAGGCCACATAGCGGCGCGGGCGCGCTTGCCATCCTCAGCATATTCGCTGGCGAGCAGTGCCGCACCGGACCATTCGCCGCCCAGGCCCAGGCCCTGGCAGAAACGCATAATGGTCAGCATGGTCGGTGCCCACAGACCAATCTGGTGGTAGGTGGGCAGCAGACCGATGATGAAGGTTGCCAGACCCATGGTGAGCAGTGCACCGACAAGGGTTGCCTTACGGCCAATCTTGTCGCCGAAGTGGCCGAAGATTACGGAACCGAGGGGGCGTGCGATGAAGGCGACGCCGAAGGTGGCGAAGGACGCCAGAAGCTCGGTGGTTGCGTCCTTCGAGGGGAAGAACAGCACGGGGAAAACAGCCACTGCCGCGGTGGCGTAAATGTAGAAATCGTAGAACTCGATGGTGGTACCAACGAGCGAGGCGAGAATAACTCGACTGCGAGGAGTCGTATTCTTCACCGATGCAGCAGACGCTTTCGTGTCGGGTGCAGAGGCGCTCATGAGGAAAACTCCCGAGATGGTGAATTTGTGTGTACACGAGGAGCCTGAGGTGGGTGTTCCATGACCGGTCGGCGCGGGAGGCGGGTGTGCCGTGGGCGCGTACCGGGTGCCGTGACCGCACCGGGTGAGGTGGGTGGGTGCCGGAATCTGAAAGGCTCCTCTAAAGTGCAACATTATAACTCTGTTCAGAAAAGACCCAACAAATACGGTCACTATCTGGACGTAATCGCAATAGGTACTCGCTCAAACCCCACAGAAACAGACAAGAGTGCATACAGAAAATCCCCCGGGCGGTACGAGATTTTACCTCGTATCTACCCGGGGGATTCGTAAAACCTATAGCGCTCGCAGGGGCGAGACTACGCTAGCGAGAGTTACTTGATGGTCGCCAGCACCGCACCGGAGGTGACGGTATCGCCCGGCTTAGCCGACAGACCAGAAACCTTACCCGCCTTGTGCGCGGTAATGGGCTGCTCCATCTTCATCGCCTCCAGCACCAGAATCAGGTCGCCCTCAGCAACGGTGTCGCCGTCAGAAGCGGCAACCTTCACGATGGTGCCCTGCATGGGGCTGGTCAGCTCGTCGCCGCCACCCTTCGCCGCGCCGCGTGCCGAACGGGACTTGCGGGTCTTGGCGGCGGGCTTAGCGGCAGGCTTGGTGCCGCCACCCAGATCAGGCAGGGACACCTCCAGACGCTTGCCGTTGACCTCAACGACCACGGTGGTGCGCTCATCCTCATCCGAATCCACGCTACCGGGAGCACCGGAGTACATGGGGATGGTGTTGTTGAACTCGGTCTCAATCCAACGGGTGTGCACCTTGAACTCGCCGCCCTCAGCCGGTGCGAAGGCGGGGTCATCCAGCACGACGCGGTGGAACGGGATGACGGTGGGCATACCCTCAATGCTCAGCTCAGCCAGGGCACGGCGGGCACGCTGCAGAGCCTGCTTACGGTCCGCGCCGGTGACAATGAGCTTAGCCAGCATGGAGTCAAAGTTACCGCCGATAACGTCACCAGCAACGAAGCCGGAATCCCAGCGAACACCGGGGCCGGTGGGCACGGTCATCTTCTCGATGGTGCCGGGTGCGGGCATGAAGGAACGGCCCGCATCCTCACCGTTAATACGGAACTCGAAGGAGTGACCTCGCAGAACCGGGTCCTTCTCCTCAATTTTCTCGCCGCGAGCAATACGGAACTGCTCACGAACCAGGTCCAGACCGGAAATCTCCTCGGAAACCGGGTGCTCCACCTGCAGACGGGTGTTCACCTCAAGGAAGGAGATGGTGCCGTCGGTGCCGACCAGGAACTCACAGGTGCCGGCACCCTGGTAGCCGGCCTCGCGCAGAATCGCGCGGGACGCCTCGTACAGGCGCTCGTTCTGCTCATCGGTCAGGTAGGGGGCGGGCGCCTCCTCAACGAGCTTCTGGTTGCGGCGCTGCAGGGAGCAGTCACGGGTAGAAACCACCACAACGTTGCCGTGCGCATCCGCCAGGCACTGAGTCTCAACGTGACGGGGCGAATCTAAGAAACGCTCGATGAAGCACTCGCCGCGACCGAATGCCGCGGTAGCCTCACGAACAGCGGACTCGTACATCTCAACAATGCTCTCGCGGTCGCGGGCAACCTTAATGCCGCGGCCACCGCCACCGAAAGCAGCCTTCACTGCGATGGGCAGGCCGTGCTCATCAGCGAACGCGACAACCTCATCGGCGGACTTAACGGGATCCTTGGTGCCGGGCACCAGGGGAGCACCCACCTTCTGCGCGATGTGGCGTGCCGCCACCTTATCGCCCAGCTGGGTAATGGACTCGGGGGAGGGGCCAATCCAGGTCAGACCCGCGTCGATGCACTTCTGAGCGAACTGCGCGTTCTCGGAAAGGAAGCCGTAGCCGGGGTGTACAGCGTCAGCGCCGGA
Organism: uncultured Rothia sp.; assembly: GCF_963507905.1. GTDB lineage: Bacteria > Actinomycetota > Actinomycetes > Actinomycetales > Micrococcaceae > Rothia. The sequence continues at coordinate 160,562 of NZ_CAUOUU010000004.1, forward strand.
GCGGATAGCAATCTCAATGAGCTTGTCCATCACCAGGTAGGACTGCGCCGCGGTGGCACCGCCGAGAGCGTAGGCTTCATCGGCAAGCTTCACATGCTGGGCGTCGCGGTCCGGGTCAGCGTAGACGGCGACGGTCTGCAGACCCTCATCGCGGGCTGCACGAATCACGCGGACAGCAATTTCACCGCGGTTAGCGATCAGAATCTTGCTGACCGGGCCGGTGTGACGGCCGGGGACTGCAGTAAATTTCTTGGCGGCTTCTGCCTGGTGCTGAGTCACTTAAAGCTCTCCTTTAATCTCCTGCTCCAAGGATACATCGGCAGGATTGGCGAATATAACGCGCATCATACTGTTCTATCTTATCGATTGGTGTTCAATAATGTGTATTTCAGGGCGCGCTTTGAGACAGATTTATACGATTGCGCTGGATCTAATCTTCATTTTGGGGCGCCAGCCACAGCTCGGTTACCGCGACCTCGCGGCGGCGCAGCATATCGCGTAGCGCGTGGATGGACAGGCCCACCACCGTGTGGAACTCACCCTCAATACCGCGAATAAACGCCGAACCGTAACCGTCCAGGGTGAAGGAACCGGCTACCCAGAGCGGCTCGCCGGTAGCAATGTACGCCTCGATTTCCTCGGGGCTGAGCTCATCAAAGTGGACGGTGGCGCTACGTAGTTCAGAAACGGTGGGCAACTCAGAAGTTGCAGGCGGTTCAGTGCCCGGCTCAATACCGCGCAAATCCACTAGAGCGTGACCGGTGTGCAGCACGCCGTGGTTGCCGCTCATTGCGCTGATGCGCTCGCGTGCCGCCTCCGCCGTGTGCGGCTTGCCGTAGGCAACACCCTCAAACTCGAAGACCGAATCGCAACCCAGAACCAGCGCATCGCGCACACCCTCGGCGGCGAGTTCAGCGGCAACTGCCTGTGCCTTCAGCTGCGCCAGCAGGGATGCGGTTTCAGCCGGGGTGAGTCCCGCACGTCCCTGTGCTCGCGCCTGTTCGTTGGCGGTAGCGAGTGCGGCGTCCTCATCTACGGAAGAGACGCGCACCGTGAACGCGATGCGGGAGTCTTCCAGGAGCTTGCGGCGCGCCGGGGAGGCAGAGGCAAGAATCAGTCGGGTTGATGAAGCGCTGGTAGTCATGGGTTCTATTTTAGAGCGTTGTTGGGGAGCTTTACTCTCGGGTGCAGGTTGAGGGTCACTGGGTGGAACCCTCTGCCGGTGCGTCAGCGTTGAACACGGGGCATTCGCATAATCTGGGGGGATCTGCGGGAGGGTTGGAGTGCCGAGCCGAGGGAAACAATGAGGGGCATAAAACCGGCGGGCATAAAAAGAGCGTGTCCCATCCCCCTCAACCACGTAGGAGATGGAACACGCCGTTCAAAATCATAACTCTTCTCAAACGTTAAAGAAAAGAAGAATCAATAATGACATTTTTATGACGTTTGATAAATGTATTTTGTCCGTGCTGTGCGCCCATGCTGGGGAGGCGTGGGCGGCGGAGAAGCTACACGGCGCTAAGCGGTACCGCCTAGCGCCGTGCGCGTGAGCCTTTGCTTGATTAGCTCGCCAGATTAGCGGAGTGCCGTCTCCTCCACCTCGTGAAGTCGCTGCGCCTCACCGGCGATGCGCTCATCGTAGAATTCCTGAGCCACGAAGCCGCCCTCCGAACGGGGAGCGTTGTAGAGCGCCTCGTCCAGAATGCCCTCGCGGCGAGCCACAATCGCGGGAACCAGCGCCTGACCGGCAACGTTCAGGGCGGTGCGGCCCATGTCAACGATCGGGTCAATCGCCAGGAGCAGACCCACACCGTCCAGCGGCAGACCCAGAGTGGAAAGGGTCAGGGTCAGCATCACGATAGCGCCGGTCGTACCGGCAGTCGCAGCCGAACCGAGCACGGACACCATCACAATCAGCAGGTACTGGGTGAAGTCCAGCTGAATACCGTAGAACTGAGCCACGAAAATCGCGGCAAGAGCCGGGTAAACCGAAGCGCAACCGTCCATCTTGGTGGTCGCACCCAGCGGAACGGCGAAGGATGCGTAGGCGCGGGGAACACCCAGGTTGCGTTCGGCAACGGTCTGGGTCATCGGCATCGAACCCATCGAGGAGCGGGACACGAAGCCCAGCTGGAGCGCCGGCCACACGCCCGAGAAGTACTGGCGGACCGACAGACCGTTCGCGCGAACAATAATCGGGTAGACCACGAGGAAGACCAGCAACAGGCCAATGTAGAGGGCGATAACGAACGCGACCAGCGAACCCATCGACGCCCAACCGTACGCGAACACCGCCTTAGCGATCAGACCCACGGTGCCCAGCGGTGCCAGACGGATAATCCACCACAGAATCTTCTGAATAATTGCCAGAGCACTCTTGACCACGTCAATGAACGGCTTAGCAGCCTCGCCGACCTTCAGCGCGGCAATGCCGACCGCACCGGAAATGACCAGAATCTGCAGTACGTTAAAGGACGCCGAGGCGGTGATGCCGGAATCACCGGACTTAGCGCTGACGCCCAGACCCAGGAAGTTCACCGGAATCAGACCGGTCAGGAACGCGGTCCACGAACCGGTCGAGCCGGTGTATGCCTTACCCTGCACCTGCGCGCCCACGCCCGGCTGAACGATCAGGCCCATCGCAATACCAATGAGCACCGCGAAGAACGCGGTAATCGCAAACCAGATGAGCGTGTTAACCGCCAGGCGTGCCGCGTTCGTCACCTGCGACAGGTTAGAGATGGAGGCGACCACGGCGGTGAAAATCAGCGGAACAACAGCCGCCTTCAGCAGGGTGACGTAGGAGGAGCCGATGGTATCTAAGGTCACCATGAGCCAGTTGGGGTTGCTCTTCGCGTCCCCGCCCAGTGAGAGGGCGAGCGCGCCGAGAACAATACCCAGAATGAGGGAGGCAATGATTTGGTTGCCGAAAGAAGTAGCCCACTTGGGCAGACGTGAACGAGATGATGCATGCGGTGTAGACATGTGGCATACTCTAAAACTTTTGCGCACTCCGGCGCGAGTTTGTGTGAAGAAGTGTTTCAACCCGGTGCAGTGTAGGGGATGTGTGACGAATCGTGACCTTCTGGCGGTACCTTTAGTAGCACCTTCCGGCGGTACCTTTCGGCAGTACAACCAACAGCGCAGCCAACAGTGCATCTGTCAGCGCATCCACCAGCGCCGTAGCTGCTTCCCAATAGCGGTTAGACCGGCTGATAGTTAACCGGCAGTCACCGCAAAAGCAAACAGAAGGGAAACAACGGCGCAACATGCGGCGAAGCTTGCTGAGATTTTGCCGTCAGCTAATAATCCGAAAGCCAGGGCTTGATATGCTGGAACCACACCGATAATCCGGCGAAAGTCGCCGGATGATGCTGTACCCACTCAGCTTCATGTACGCGTTGAGCGTTACGCCACGCACCACCTTTCAAGGAGAGATGCATGAGTTCTGCTCCCCAATACCCCGGCGGAACCACCACCCCCAACGGCCCGAAGAAGCCCGGCAACCGCATGGAAGCAGTCGCCAACTTCGCTGCCCGCGCCGCACAGACCTCTGCCCAGCAGACCCTGAACCTGGGCGCGACTCGCCCCGGCATCGCTAAGATGATTGCCGTAGCTGGCGCTGGCGTGCTGCTGGTTGGCGGTGGCATCTTCGCCTACAACTCCATGCACCAGGAAGAGAACGCGTTCTTGTCGCAGGGCGAAGAGTACGCCCGCGTCTGCCAGGACGCGAAGACTGGCCTGCGCGTGGAAGATAGCGAATGTGAGAAGGCAGGCGTTCAGGAACCGACCGACTCGCCCTCGGCCTCTTCCACGGAGTCCTCAAGCTCTTATGGTTCTTCCGGTTCCTCCAGCTCCTCGGGCTCTTCTGGGTCTTCGGGCACTTCTGGTTCGACCACCACCCACAATAATTCGAATGCGTTCCTCTGGTACTACCTGGGTCGCCAAAGTGCCGCTAATTCTTCCGGATCCCACTACATTCCTCCTGTAGGGTCCAAGCTTTCCGGAGGTAGCACCACCCGCCCCAGCAACGGCACCGTCTACAGTGGCGTGTCCTCCAAGGGTGGCGGCTTCGAGGATTCCTACCGCACCGCGAAGAAGTCCTCCACCGTTTCCTCCGGCAAGGTGACCAGCACCAACAACTCCGGTAAGACCTCCTCGGTGCGTAATAAGACCACCGGCTCGGTCTCCAGCGGTAAGCAGGGCACCAGCAATAGCGGTAGCACCGGCTCCTACAGTAAGTCGAACACCTCCAAGTCCGGTTCGTCCTCGAAATCCGGTTCTTCGTCCAAGTCGGGTTCCTCGTCCAAGTCTGGTTCTTCCTCGAAGTCCGGCAGCAAGGGCGGTTTCGGTGGCGGCTCGAAGTCCGGTGGCGGCCGCTCCGGCGGCTAAGCCATCAGCCATCACGCTGAATGCGGGCAGGGACTGAACGGTCCCGCCCGCATTTTCCTCACCATTTTCCATTTACTACTTCGAAGGAGCCTAGCCCCTCATGCGCCGTGAAGAATTTCCCGTCGGCCGACCCGACTGGGAGAACGTCATCGTTGAGGAAGGCCTCACCTACAGTGTGGACGGCCCCCACGACACCGACCACTACTGGAACGAATACGCCGCCTACATTTTCAGCCCGCAAGAAATGGACTCTGTGCGCGCCCAAGCGGAAGAAATGCACCGCATGTGCTTAGAAACCGTCGAGTACATTGCCTCCGGCGCGTTCGGCACCCTCGGTCTGCCCCAGGCGGCGTTCAACCTCGCCGTGGAATCCTGGAACCGCCGCGACGCCGACTTCTACGGACGCTTCGATTTCACCTATTCGGGTGTGCCCGGTGACCCCATGAAGCTGCTCGAATACAATGCAGACACCCCTACCGGCATTGTGGAGGCGGCAGTCAGCCAGAAAACCTGGGCGAAAGACCAGCGCCTCGACACCCGCGGCTACGCCCACTGGGGCGAAATCGGTGAAGCCTTCACCAACCGTTGGCGCCACATCTTTGCCCCCGAAATCACCGCCGGCGTGCAGCCCGTACTGCACCTGGCGCACGTGAGCCCCGAGATTGACGAGAACAACGAGGATTACAACAACCTCTGGCTCATCGCCTACGCGGCACAGCAGGCGGGCATCAAAACCCACATGATTCCCATTGACGAAGTCATCTTCAATGAGGAAACCAAGAGCTGGGAAGACGCCCACGGACGCGCCATCGCCAACCTCTTCAAGCTCTACCCCTGGGAAGACCTGGTCACCGACAGCGAAGCAGGCTACGACAAGCTCCTCTTCGCCTACCACGGCGCCATGGACCGCTGGATCGAGCCGGCGTGGAAGATGTTCCTCTCCAATAAGCTGCTGCTCGCCGCGCTCTGGGATAAGTACCCCGGCCACCCGAACCTCGTGCCCACCTACGCGGGCCACCGCGGCGGCATGCGCAACTGGGTTCGCAAGCCCATCTTCGGGCGTGAAGGCGACGGCGTAGAAATCTACGCCCCCGACTACGACGTCTTCATCAAACCCGAAGACGACGACTTCTTCGCCAACGCCCCCGAAAGCGAATTCGTCTACCAGGAGTACATCCCGGCACCGCGCTACGAAGGCATTATCAACCCGGTCAGCCACCCCATCCTCGGCGTGTGGGTGGTCGACGGACGCACCGTAGGCGTGGGCATCCGCGAATCGAACGGCGCGCTCACCGACTACTGGTGCCGCTTCGCCCCGCACCTGGTGGATCTGAACGACTCCACCGGCATGGGATTCGGCACCACCGACCCCGGCACCGCAAACTTCGGATAGTGCTCAGAAGACACGAAAAGACGACGAAGCCCCCGCCTCAGCCAAAGCTGAAGCGGGGGCTTCGTCTATAGAGTTCCTATGCAGAGGCCCTAGCTCAGAGGACCCAGTTCAGAGGCTACTCGTCGTCCTCATCATCGTCATCCTCAGTATCCAGAGGAAGCATCATCTCATCGGTCAGGGCGCGGCGCAGAGTGTCCAGACCCACCGAACCGAGCAGAAGCGCACGCGTGTGGAATGCACGCATGTCATCGCCGCGGCGCAGAGCCTGATCGCGCAGCTCCAGCCAGAGGCGCTCGCCAATCTTGTAGCTCGGCGCCTGACCCGGCCAACCCAGGTAACGCAGGAACTCGAAACGCAGGTGACCCTCGGACTCGTCCAGGTTCAGCTTCAAGAACTCGTAACCCAGCTCAGAGGTCCAGATGGTGCCCGGCTCAACGCCCAGCTGCTCAGCCCATTCATCGGGAATCGGCATCTCGCAGTGAACACCAATATCGAAGACCACGCGGGCGGCGCGCATACGCTGAGCGTTCAGCATGCCCATGCGGTCACCCGGATCCTTCAGGTAGCCCAGTTCCTCCATGAGGCGCTCGGCATACAGTGCCCAGCCCTCACCGTGACCGGAAACCCACAGCATGTTCGTGCGCCAGGAGTTCATGGTGCCCTGCAGAGCCGTAGCGATAGCGATCTGCAGGTGGTGGCCCGGAACGCCCTCGTGGTACACGGTGGAGGTTTCACGCCAGGTAGTGAACGTGTCCTCACCTTCGGGAACCGACCACCACATGCGGCCCGGACGCGAGAAATCGGGGGAGGGGCCGGTGTAGTAAATACCGCCCTCGTTCGTGGGCGCAATGCAACACTCAATGCGGCGCATGGGGCCGCCAATCTCGAAGTGGCTACCCGCCAGGTTCTCCACCGCGGCGTCGGCGAGCTTCTGCATCCACGCCTTCAGCTCATCGGTGCCGTGCAGCTGACGTGCCGGATCCTCATCGAGCAGCTGCTTCGCACGCTCAATGCTTGCGCCCGGCTCAATCTCCTCGGCAACCTCACGCTGACGAGCAATAATGCTCTCCAGCTCCTTCACGCCCCAGGCGTAGGTTTCGTCCAGGTCAATGGTGGTACCCAGGAACGAACGGGAGTGCAGGCTGTACGCCTTACGGCCCACAGCGTCGCGGGAGGGAGCGACCGGCTGCAGCTTTTCCACCAGGTAGCTATTGAGGCGGCGGTAGCCTTCCTTGGCGGCCTCAGCACCGGCGGCAGCCTCATCCTTCAGAGACGGGACAGCCTCAGCAACCTCGGCGGCAAGCTCGTCAAAGAAACCACCGGGAGCGTAGTATGCGGCGGTCTGCTCAATGACAATATCCACCTGGCGGCGCGGGGCAACCTTGCCCTCTTCACGAGCTGCCTCAAGGGTCTGGATGTAGCCTTCCAGCGCCTCGGTCACGCGGTGCATACGACCAATAATGTGCTCCCAGTCCTGCTGGGTGTTGCGCTTCATCAGGTCAAAGACCGAGCGCACCTCCTGCGGGACGGAGGCAATATTGTTCAGCTGCCAGCCACCAAAGCCAGCCTTGTACTGCTTGCGGTACAGGCTCAGGCGCTCCTGCAGAGCATCCAGGGTGACCAGGTCAACGTCATCAATAGGCAGGACGTTATCGACCTTCTTCAAAGTCTTCTTCGCAAGGCGCGCATAAGCCTTCTCGCCTGCGGGCGAGTAGTCGGGGTACAGGGTCTCTACGCCTTTGCGACCAAGCTCGGTTGCATGGACGGGGTTCAGGTCGAGGACCTTTTCAAAGTATTCGTTAGCAATCTGATCGACGTCGGTCAGCGAGCGCTTCAATCGGTAGATGCTGGGAAGTTCCTGGTAAGTGCTCATGTTCATATCCTAACGCAGGGGTGTGCCTTCAACCCCGATTTTCGGTGATTTGGGTCGCATAAACCGGCAATATTACGGGCTGAGAGGCACCGAACGCGACAAAAAGGGCACACCTGTGGACAACTCCCAGGGGCGGATGCGCGAAAACGCCCCGGCTTTCTCCCTCCGAACGTGCAGGAAAGAGAAAACCGGGGCGTGCCCAAGATGGGCTACAAGCTACTAGCAGGGGAGGCTAGCCGGCGAAGTATTCGCCGTTCAGCTCCAGCAGACCGTTCGCACCCTCGACCACGCCGAGGCGGTGCGCAATGAGGCGGTCCTGCAGCTCATCACCTGACACCAAGTCCACCAGAATGTTCGGGTACTTGGTCGAGCAGCGGATGAACTCGTCGTACGCCTCATCGCTGAACGGGGCGTTCGTAATGAAGGTGCCGAGCTGGCCGCCGCGGGCGTGAATCGCCAGGAAGAACGCGGTAATGTCCTGCGGCTGAACGCCGGCGGACAGTACGCCGTTAGATGCCGGACGCAGAGTACGAACGTAGAACGCTCGCTCTTTTTCGCCGGTGGCGGGGGTAGCCACGCCGTCCACACCCCGAGCCTCCAGAGCCTCCACGGTGTAGCCGCGCATCAGGAACAGGTCGAAACCAATGCTGCGGAAACGCTCTTCAGACACCTGCGCCAGGGCGGGTGCCAGAGCCTCGCGGCGGAAGACCTGACGGTAACGCTTCAGAGCCTCACGCACCTGAGCGGCAGCAACCTGCAGCGCGGTCGAGGGCTCAGCAGCAGAAACAGCAGGAGCGGAAACAACCGGCTGAACGGGAGCCACAACGGGTGCAGAAACAGCGGGCGCAGCCGGCTCAACAACCGGAGCCGCGGAAACAACCGGCGCAGCCGCCGGAACCTCAGCGGGAGCCTGCGTAGCAGCCGCCACCGGCGAACCAGCCGGACGCGCCAACAGCGCCGGAGAAGCACCCGGTACCGGAGCCAACGGCTCACGACCCTCACGGGCCGCCAGACGAGCCTGACGCTCCGCGGCACGCGCCTCCTTGGCAGCCTGAAGAGCCTCCTCACGAGCCTGCAGTTCAGCGGCAATATCCTGAGGCAGCTTGTGCTTGAGCGATTGGGGCGGCAGCGGCGCCATGCGGGCGGTCACCGCCTCCGGAGCGCCCTCCGGGAAACGCTTGAGCAGTTCCTTACCCGCCTCGCTCAGCTCGTAACGCTCCGGGTTCTTGCGGGAAGTACGACCGGTACCCTCACGCAGAGCGTTCAGGTAGCGCTCGCCCTTCAGCACGTGCATCGCCACCGAATAGCGGTTACGTAGACGCGGGGTCAGCTTGTAGCGGTGCGGCGCGACCTCACCCTGCAGGTACGGGATGTCCAGGGCGATCTTCAGCTCATCGTAAATGTCGTAGTAGGAGATGCGCGGGTTCTCCTCCACGAGCTTCAGAATCGGGTACAGCAGCTGATGCGGGTACGGCAGAGCATCCACAGCGGCAGGATCCAGCAGAGCCGAAGCCACCAGCTTCTGAACGCTCGGCTCAGCCATCTGCGCCAGGGTGGGCGCAAACGCGGAACCCAGCGAGTAGACGGTCTCACGCTCGGACAGGTAGTGGTGCGCGGTCAGCACATCGTAGATGTAATCCTGCGCGTCAATCTGCACAAAATAGGGGTTCGAGGACGCCTGCTGAATACGCTCGTCGCGGTCAAAGACCTGCTCCAGGCTCGGAAGGCTCAGCTCCACATCGGCGCCGTGGTCGTTGAGAGTATCGAGCAGAAGCACGCCCATGTGGGTCAGCAGAGCGTCGGTTGCGGCAATATCCTCAGCGGTAATCGAGGTGCCCTCATCCTTCACCAACGCCAGCACGGAGCTCAGCTCGCTCGCCGGCACGCCGGTCTCCTCATGACGAGCCACCAGCTCCTTCGCAGACGGGGACAGCGAGTACAGAGTCAGCGGCGAATCCGTGTGCTCGTGAATGGTCTTGGTGCGCAGGTAGCCCTCACGGGTCAGCAGGCTCAATGCCTGAGCAATCACCGGCTCAACAATGCGCTGCTCCAGGTACGACAGACCGTACCAACCCTGCACGAAACCGCACTCGCGCAGCACCAGCTCACGAATCTTCACGGGAGCCGCCGCGGGGTAGGACGGGGTAACGCTCAGGACGATGGGCAGAAGCTCACGCACCGTAATGTGCGAGAGCAGAACCGGGTAGAACTGCTTCAAGTAGTAGAGGTACACGCCGCTGAGGAGGGGCAGAACCGGCAAGAGAGCCTGAGCCTGTTGCTCCTTCGGGGTACCCAACAGCTCGCGGCCAGCCTCGCTCAGAGTGTAGTGCAGATTGCCCGGATGCAGCTGGCTGAGGGACACCTCAAGATAATCAGCGTTGACCAGCGCCGCAATCAGCTTATTAAGCGCCTCACGGAAGAGGACATTGTCACCCACAGCGATGAAACGCTGAGTCATATTGAAACCCAGGTCTACGCCAACCGGGGTGTACATATCGGGGAAGAAAACCTTCTCGCCACGATCCTGCGCGCGCTCAAAATGGCGGAGCAGAGAGAAAGCCGCCGCAACGCTGAGAGTGCGTGCTTCCTCGGGTAGAGCCTCCCACGAGGTTTCCTGCTGCAAAGAGTGCAATTCGGAATGATCGATATGGAGCATTGTTTTATTCACAAAAGCCACGCCGGGCTCCTTATCTAGTGTTATTTATCGTGCAGGCGTTCTTCATGAAGTGCAGTCATTTGAGCGGGAAAATAATCACGAAAGTGAGCGGCACCATCTTTATTTTTGGGCCGGCACTTTGAAATCCCGCTGTGAAGAGAAGCAAGGTAGGTAGTTTTTTCTCAACCCGTCCCGCTTACGCACCGTCTTCTATGACGCGCACTCAGAAAGAACGCTATAAATTGGGGTGAAGTGTCTAGACCGTCACGGGTATATACACTTCGTGAAATAATGCGAAGAATATATAACGCACTACCTTCTCATTGTATCGGCTGGTTCGAGAAATAACCTAGATTTCTAAAACCAGCCGATATGTGAAAAATATCCTCAAGGAAAAGTGAAAATACATTAAGTGAAATGACGCGGGAAATGCGCGAAGATCAGAGATATTCGGAGAGAAATACTCGCCCCAGAAACACCCCCGGCTACTCCATGCCACGGGCAAAATACTCCTCGTCAATGCGGTAACCGCACTCGCCCTCACCATCAAGAACACCCACACGGTGACGAATCATCAGCTCCACCAGCTGGTGCCGATCAACCAGCGCAATATTGCGAGCGCCCGGCAAACCTTGCAAATACTCGGGAACCGGCTGCGCAAAAGCACCGCAGGTCACCAAAACACCCTGCAGGCCGCCGTGCAAAAGCACTGCACCGGCAAGCTTCTGAATCTCGTTCGGGGTGACCTTCATGGTTCCGCAATAATGCTTCACCTGAATATAAATCGGCGCAAAATCCAGACCGTCAGAATAGCGGGCAATAACATCCACGCCCTTATCGTCGGCGCCGCCGGTTACCTCGGTCGTAAAACCGAGAGCCGTAAAAATATCGGCAACAATCTGCTCAAAGTACTCCGGCGTCACCGCGTGAATATGTTGAATCAAATCCTGCGTAAAATGCTCCGCAAACTCAGCCTGAGCGTGAATGACCGGCGAATCGCTGGCGCGCAAAATAATATCCAGGGGAGACTGACCGGCGGGCCAGGACCCCGCAGCCTCCGCAGTGCCCGCAGAATTCAACGCGTTTACAAGGTGCTCTGCACCGGGTGCTTTATGGGCGGGGGCAGAATCCCCGGTATCGGGGAGGAACGGTTCCATGCCTGTGCCCGCGTCACTATCAGACGCACCAAAAATGAGGCGATGCTCCGCCTCCGCAGTCTCCAGCAGGGCATTCGCCTGCTTCTTCAGCTTCTTCGTGGTCCTCGCCGTCAGACTCTGAGCACACAGAGCCTGCACCTGCTTCACCACGCGCGGCGGCACCGAACCGTGCAGGTGCGGGGTGCAGGTCAGCTCGGCGCCCAGGGGAGTGAGCAGATACTTCCTCTTCTCCCACGGGGTCAGACGAGGCATCAACTGGGCATAACGAAGCGCCACCAAGATTTTCAAGGTGGTACGTACAGCCACCGCAAAATCGGTGGACTCAAGATCAGGAAGGTTCTTATTCGACCCCAACGCCTTAGTCTGCTGCCGCAACTGCTCACTAACATAGGCTGCGGTGCGAGGTACAGTCTTCGACAAGCGCCGTAGCGTCGGCAACAGAAGCGCGATATAGACATCCGGTGGGGGCCTATGGTTTTTATTCAGCATCTTTGCCATGGTCCCTGCCAATTTATTAACACTAATGTGATGGTATATACATCGTAGCATCAGTACGTATCATCATGACTTTATCGTTTCTAATATGACAAAACCGAAAGAATCAGCGCATTAGATGTTCAATAGCGCAATATAAATCTTGAATTTGAGGCAAAATAATAAATTCCCGCCGCACCAGCCGGTGCAACGGGAATCTACTATTCAGATGAGCCGCCCACACTACATGGGGCGAGCGCGCCTCCACGAACCGGGGCCCGGACGCAAGGACGCACCCAGACGCTGGCGACGGTTCAGCAGACGCGATGCCGCACCCACCAGCGACTTCGGCTCCTGCTTCGCGGAGCTTGCCTGCATCATCGCCACCACGGCGGTCAGCGCGGCAATCTCCTCCGGGGTGGGGGAGCCCTTGACCACCTTCAGCAACGGCTCTTGTTCAGCGTCAGTATCTACCGAAGACTGAACGGGTTCCTTCGTTGCGCTGGACGCGGTAGCCGAGCGTGCCGAAGACCGAGCGGAGCCACGCTCAAGCTGCTCGGAACCCTCAGCGGACTCCGAACTATCCTTCTTCTTGCCGAACGAGAAATAACTCAGCGGATTGTAGCCTGCCAAAGGCACGCCTCCTTAGAAACCTAAAATCGTGCGAACGCCTGCACCACAAACGGTGCGGGCACAACGGAAGCCTACAGCGGGATGTTGCCGTGCTTCTTCGCCGGGGTTGCCGCACGCTTATCGTGCAGGGCGCGCAGCGAAGAAATGATGCGCACGCGAGTCTCGCTCGGGGCGATGACCTCGTCAATGTAGCCCAGCTCAGCAGCCTGGTACGGGTTCAGCAGCTCTTCCTCATACTTGGTGATCAGCTCAGCGCGGCGAGCCTCAACATCGCCACCCTCAGCCGCCAGAGCAGCCAGCTCACGACGGTACAGAATATTCACCGCACCCTGAGCGCCCATCACGCCAATCTGAGCGGTGGGCCACGCCAGGTTAATATCGGCACCCAGCTTCTTCGAGCCCATCACAATGTACGCGCCGCCGTACGCCTTACGGGTAATGACGGTAACCAGCGGAACGGTCGCCTCCGCGTAAGCGTAGAGCAGCTTAGCGCCGCGGCGAATAATGCCGTTGAACTCCTGATCGGTGCCGGGTAGGAAGCCGGGAACATCCACAAAAGTCAGAATCGGAATGTTGAACGCATCGCAATGGCGCACGAAGCGGGCAGCCTTCTCGGATGCAGAAATGTCCAGGCAGCCGGCGAACTGCATCGGCTGGTTCGCCACAATGCCGACCGTGCGGCCCTCAACGCGGGCGTAACCAATCATCACGTTCGGAGCGTACAGCGCCTGCATCTCCAGGAAATGGCCGTCATCGACCACGGACTCAATGACCGCACGCATATCGTAAGGCTGGTTCGCAGAATCCGGGATCAGGGTGTCCAGGTCCAGATCGTCTACCGTCACCACGGGCTCCTGGTCGTGCTCCAGGGGCAGGGGCTCGGCAAGGTTGTTCGACGGCAAGAATTCCAGAAGCTCACGCACAAAATCGAACGCGTCTTCCTCGTCCTCAGCCAGGTAGGTGCTGGTACCGGTCACCGAGTTGTGCTGACGCGCACCACCGAGGGTCTCCATGTCCACATCCTCACCGGTCACGGTCTTAATGACGTCCGGGCCGGTAATGAACATGTGCGAAGTCTTATCCACCATGATGATGTAGTCAGTCAGGGCGGGGGAGTACGCGGCACCGCCAGCGCAGGGGCCCATAATGACCGAAATCTGCGGAACCACACCGGATGCGCGCACGTTCATACGGAAAATATCGGCAAACATCGCCAGGGAAGCCACGCCCTCCTGAATGCGGGCGCCACCACCATCGTTAATGCCGATGACCGGGCAACCGTTCTTCAGAGCGAACTTCTGCACCTTCACAATTTTCTCGCCGTTCACCTGCGAGAGGGAACCACCGTACACGGTGAAATCCTGAGAGTACACGGCAACCAGGCGGCCATCCACGGTGCCGTAACCGGAGACCAAACCGTCACCCAGAGGCTTCTTCGCCTCCATACCGAACGCGGTCGTGCGGTGGCGGGCGAGGGCATCAAACTCAACGAAAGAACCCTCGTCCAAAAGCATCTCGATGCGCTCGCGGGCGGTGTTCTTGCCGCGTGCGTGCTGCTTCTCGATAGCTGCCTCACCGCTGGGCGCGAAGCTGCGCTCTCGACGTGCATAAAAATCAGCGAGCTTACCGGCGGTGGTGCTCAAATCAAATTCCTGCTGGAGGTTCTCGGACATTATTCCTCGTTCCTGCTCCACCCGATTGTCGGGAGCCAGTGGTTGCGGTGATGGTTGTTCAGGAGGCCCCGAAGAGCGCTCTTGAACAATGTGCATATCCCTCAACTATAGTGCGAACTAGGGCACATGTGCCAGGTGAGAAGCCAGAATATCAACACTAGATACACTTTTATGCACTCAGTACCCAAGAAGGTGCATATAGTAAACGAAAAGTGCAAAAGAGCGGCTCAAAAGAGCGCAGAAAACCCCCTCTCGCGCCGGCAATCCTTGCCGGCGGAAAGGGGGCTTACGTTCAAGCTTTTCCAGCGTGAAGCGGTGCTCGACCTTAGATGGTGCCCAGAACCGGGTTCCACTCGGTCACGGTGTGAGACAGAACCGCGCCACCAATGTTCATCGGGTCGTTAGCCACGATCTTCTCGGCAGCCTCAGCGGAGTCAACCTTTGCAATCAGCAGAGCGCCAGCGGGGGTCTCGCCGTCCAGCAGAGGACCGGAAACGATCAGGTTGCCCGCCTCAATCTGCGAACCAAGGTACTCGCGGTGAGCCGGACGGTACTTCGCCTGCTCCTCGGGAGCTGCGTAAACGTAAGTAATTGCGTAATAAGCCATAGCGGTCTTCTTTCGAGCAGGGCGGAGGAACCTCCGCAGCCGGTCGGTGCTTCATGCACCCTCACTGTCTAATGTACCGTCTCGGGCGCCGGGTGGGCATCATCGGCGGCAAGAAATTGATATGGTGAGAAATCAACACGACTCTGTAGAAATCGGCAGGTTTCGGCGACGGGTCGGCATGCTGCAGAGCAGTTTCGGGTAGGGCAGAAAGGTGCAAACTATGGAGAATAACATGTACACCGAGAGCGGTCATTCGGTTTTGGACGCGCCGCGCATCCGCATCATCGCGCTGGAGGCGGGCTACTCCAGCGTCAACCTCTACGATGAAGTTGACTCCACCACCACCCGCGCCCGCGAACTACTCATGGACGGCACCGACCCCGAACGCGAACAGCTCGGCGAGCTCTCCGTCTACGCCAGCCTTTACCAAAGCGCCGGACGCGGCCGCCTCGCCCGCGCCTGGACCGCCCCTCCCGGGGCCTGCCTCGCCGCAAGCATCGTGGTGCGCCCGCACGCCTCCGCAGACCCGCTCGCCCGAGAACTCCCCGAAGGTAGCTACCACTGGATGACCCTCATCGCCGGGCTCAGCGTGGTTGATATTTGGCGCAGCTACGGCGTGGATGCCGCCCTCAAATGGCCCAATGACGTCATCGCGCAGGGCGCTAAGGGGTGCGGAATTCTCGCCCAGCTCGTTCCCGAAAGCGGCTCCACCGAGGGGCAGCGCAGCATTATTGTGGGCATCGGACAGAACACGAACATGTCCGCCGAACAGCTGCCCGTACCCACCGCCACCAGCCTGAGCCTGTGCACCGGTACTGTGATTGACTCCTCCGAGGTGCTCACCCGACTGCTGAGCATCTTCACCCGCCGCTACCGCGCCTTCGTGCGCGCCGGCGGCGACCCGGAACGCCCCGACCCGCTCACCCCTGATAGCCTCAGCCTGCTTGACCAGGCGCGCGCCGCCACCGCCACTCTCGGCGCCAGCGTGCGCATGAGTCTGCCCGACGGAAGCACCGTAGAAGGCGTTGCCGAAGACCTCGACGCGCAGGGGCGAATCCTTATCCGCCGCGAGGGCGGAACCATAGAGCCCTACGCGGTGGGCGATATTGAGCATCTTCGCCCCGCCAACGGTAGCTACGGAGATTTTCAGCAGGCACACTAGAACCAACCTATAAAGTTTCTGCCCATAAAATTTTGCCCGGCACAGCAACACTGAATACGCCCGCACCACCTCAAACCGGCGCCTCCAGCCGGGACATAACAACCAGCACAGCTAAGGAACACCATGCGCCTGCGCGGAAAACTCAACCCCGGTGAGCATGTCATCATCGCCACCCGACAGCACTACGGTGCACTGCTACCCGCGCTCGCCTACCTGCTGGTTGCTATCGCCGCATCTACCTTCGCTTCCACGGCACGGTCCTCACCGATTCTGTGGACTCTCGGCACGATGTGTGCGGTGGGTGCCCTGCTTGGTGCTGTGCGTACTGCCTGGCGGTGGGCTACCACCTACTACCTGCTGACCACGCACCGGCTCGTGGTTCGCCGTGGCGTGATGACCCGAACCGGAGACGAATCCCTCTACTTGGATTCCATGGGGGAGCGCTGGGTAAAACAACGCGGACCGGGTGCCTGGTTGGGCTATGGGTCCGTGTATGTGGTCTGCAGCGGAGCGCACCACCGTCTGACCTATGTTCCTGAACCCAAGCGTTTTGAAAAAGAAATTAAATCCGCTCGACGCGACTACTACGCCCTGCGTTCCCGCTATATCTAGCCCTCTCTGGGGTGCGTCCGCCCACTATAAGGAGGGTGGACCGGTTGGCTCAGAGCCTAACCCGGCGCCTAAATCTGCCGAAAAAATGCGGATTAGAGTATTCTTAAATGTGAATTACTCCACTAAAATATCTTTGGGTGCGGGCGCTTTGACGCCCAAAACACCGCAGTGGGGGGTATATTAACAAGGCGCTATACAGTGAAGCAGTGCACAATCGACGCACGGCACACGCCAGCGCATCCGCACGACAGAACAGATGATCCGGCAGATATGAAAGGAGCGGCAGCGGCAATGAGCACGGCAGACCCCCAGAAACCTGCACACTCTCCGCAGGGCACCGGCGCCACCATGGGCCCCGAAACCCAAATGCTGAACCTCAAAATTCTGCAGAACCTCGCCCAGAACAATATCTACCGAGACGAGGAATCCAAAGCAGGAATCCGAGCCCTCGAAAAGTCGCTCCTGGGACAGGGCCGCCGCTACACCCCCGTAGAAGCCGCAGAGTGCGCCGGACTTCCCCTCGAAACCGCCCAGCGCATCTGGCACAACATGGGCTTCCCGACCATCGCCGACCACGCGCCCTACTTCACTGAAACAGACGTGCAGATGCTCGCCGACCTGCAGAAGTTGGACGCAGAAGGCGACATCCGCATGGAATATGTGGCATCCCTCGTGCGCGCCGAAGGTCAACTGACCGACCGCACCGTCGCCTGGCAGATTGAGGCGCTGGTGCACAACATCATGGTCACCGAAAACCTCAGCGATAATGATGCCCGCCGCAAGCTCCTCAAAGACTTCCCGCGCTACCTTGACGTTCTCGAGCGCCTGGCGCTGTACGCATACCGTCGCCAGATGTACGCCGGAATCCTGCGCTTGGGATTGCGCGAAAACAATGTGACCACCTCCGGACTTTCCCGCCTGCCCCTGGTACGCGGCGTAGGGTTCGTGGACCTGGTTTCCTACACCTCCCTGGTACGTAACCTGGACGCCGCAGCTCTCTCTCAGCTCATCAACCACTTCGAGCAGAGCTGCCTGGACGTTATCGCGCCCCTGGGCGGTCGCATTATTAAGACTCTCGGTGACGAAGTTTTCTTCCTCACCGAAACCCCGGACGCTATCGCAGAAATTAGCCTGCGTCTGTCCGAAAAGATCGGTGCCGACCCGCAGCTACCGGAAGCCCGCGTCGCCTTCATTTGGGGCGAGGTTCTGGCTAACCGCGGCGACGTGTACGGCTCCAGCGTGAACCTGGCTGCACGCCTGGTCTCCCTGGCAGAACCGGGTACCGTGCTGACCGATAATGAGACAGCAAACACGCTCCGACAGGTGGGAAATCGCTATACTCTCACCTCTCAAGGGACGCGAAACGTTAGAAGCTTTGGTAACGTAGACCCCGTGGCGGTGACTCGTCGCGCGAACTACACAATGGAGATAGACCTCTCATGACTGAACTGAAACTACGTACCGGTGGTGCAACGCACCGCGGCGCACATCGAGAAAATAACGAAGATTCGATGGTCGTCGCCGGTTCCCTTTGCGTGGTCGCGGACGGTATGGGAGGCCACGAGGCGGGCGAGGTTGCTTCGCGCCTGTGCGTGCGTCAGCTCGCCTACTCGCCCTTCTTCACCATGCCCGGTGGCCGTAGCGAAGAGGAACAGCAGGCCTACCTTGAGCGCCTCGCAGCTATTGACGAGGAAGATCCCGCCAAGCGCCGTCGCCGCGCAAACACCCTGCTTAACAACGAAATCGTGGGCACCCTGAACCGCCTGCACGATATCCTCGGCGAAACCAACGAAGAAATTAAGCAGGCGCTCTCCCGCTCCGGCGGCACGACCGTCACCGGCGCCTGGCTGACCAGCATCGGTGACCGTAACCTGTGGGTTATTTTCAACGTGGGTGACTCCCGCACTTATCGCCTGTTGCGTGAGGATGAGGGTATCCACCACTCCGCCATGGAGAAGCTGCCCGGCGCTGAGGGCTCCGCCTCGCTGGAGCAGGTCACTAGCGACCACTCTGAGGTGCAGTACCTGGTCGACGAGGGTCAGATTACCGCTCTGGAGGCGCTGACCCACCCGCGCCGCAACGTGATTACCCGCGCCCTCGGTACCGGCAACTACTGGGAACCGGACTTCTGGGTTCTGCCCGCCCGCGCCGGTGACCGCCTGATGCTCTGCTCCGATGGCCTTTCCGGTGAGCTTTCGCACGAGTACATGGCGCGCGTACTCACCTCAATCCGCCACCCGCAGGACGCCGCTGACGTGCTCCAGCACGAGGCGCTCCGATCGGGCGGCCGCGACAACATTACCGTGATTGTTGCCGACGCTGTCGAAGCCTAAACTTCATACCGTGTGATTCACCCCCGTTTTCTTCTGACGCTTGACTGAGCGCTTGTAGGGAGCGGGGGTGAACTGTATCTGAAGTCAGCGTGACTGAGCATAGAGACTGAGCGTTAGAGGCTGTGAACATGCGCCTGCGGAACCCGGCAATATGACGAGAGATAGGGGAGAGGCGTAGCAAAAACGCTAGACTGTACGGGTGACTGAGAACAACACCACCCAGCAGACTGACCCCGCCGAGACTCGAGCAGAGAGCCCCGCAGAAAACTCTGTGGAAAACACCGCAGAAATTACCGAGGCCCTGCGTGCCGAGTACGCGGAACTGACCGATAAGATTCGTGCCGCCCGCCGCGCCTACTACAACGAGGACGCACCCTTCCTCTCCGACGCCGAGTACGATGCGCTGTACCGCCGCCTCGAAATCATTGAGGCGGAGCACCCGCACCTAATCGCCAACGACTCGCCCACCCAGGAAGTCGGCGGCGAAGCCATCGAAGCTTTCGCGCCCGTCACCCACCTGCAGCGCATGTACTCCCTCGAGGACGTCTTCTCCTTCGAGGAGCTGCGCGCCTGGCTGACCAAGACCGAGGAGAGCGTCCGCAACCTCACCGGTAGTGCACCGCAGTGGCTGACCGAGCTGAAAATCGACGGCCTCGCGGTAAACCTGCTCTACCGCAACGGCACCCTCGTACGCGCGGCAACCCGCGGCGACGGCACCACCGGCGAAGACGTCACCCACAACGTGCGCACCATTGCGAGCATCCCGCAGCAGTTGACCGGCGAGAACCACCCCGAAGAGATTGAAATCCGCGGCGAAGTGTTCATCTCCTCCGCCGATTTTGAGAAGCTCAACGAGTCCATGATTGCCGCCGGCAAGAACCCCTTCGCGAACCCGCGTAACGCCGCGGCAGGCTCGCTGCGTCAGAAGGATGCGGCGGTGACCGCTTCGCGCCCGCTGAGCATGTACGTGCACGGCATCGGTTCGCGCACCGGCCTGGATATTGCCACCCAGTACGAGACCTACGATCTGCTCGCCTCCTGGGGTCTGCCCGTGAGCCCCTACAGCGAAATTGCCGCAAACACCGAGGCGGTCTTCGACTTCATTAACAAGTACGGCGAGCAGCGCCACTCCCTGGTGCACGAGATCGACGGCATCGTTATTAAGGTCAACGACTTCGCGACCCAGGCTCAGTTGGGCTACACCTCCCGCGTGCCGCGCTGGGCTGTGGCATACAAGTACCCGCCCGAAGAGGTGCACACCAAGCTGCTAGACATTCGCGTGGATGTGGGACGTACCGGCCGCGTGACCCCCTACGGCGTCATGGAGCCCGTGTTCGTCTCCGGTTCGACCGTGGAACGCGCCACCCTGCACAACCAGGACGTGGTCAAGGCTAAGGGTGTGCTCATCGGTGACACCGTGGTGCTGCGCAAGGCAGGTGACGTGATCCCCGAGATCGTCGCCCCCGTGGTTGCCCTGCGTGACGGCACCGAACGTGAGTTCGTCATGCCTAGCGAATGCCCCTCCTGCGGCTCGCCCCTTGCCCCCGGTAAGGAAGGCGATGTGGACCTGCGCTGCACGAACCCGCGCTCCTGCCCGGCGCAGCTGACCGAGCGTGTGTACTATGCGGCAAGCCGCGGTGCCTTCGACATTGAGGCGCTCGGCTTTGAAGCAGCAAAGGCACTCACCAGCCCCGCAACCCCGGACACCCCTCCGCTAACGACCGAGGCGCACCTGTTCAGCCTCAACATTGAGGACCTGCGCGATGTCACCATCGAACGTGAGAAGAAGGTCAAGGGCGTGGGCACCGGAAAGATGGAGCGCGTGCCCTACTTCTACACCAAGCCGACCAAGGCACGTCCCGAGCCGAAGCCCACGAAGAATACGCTGAACCTCTTCGCCGAGCTGGAGAAGGCAAAGCAGCAGCCGCTGTGGCGTGTGCTGGTTGCCCTCTCGATTCGCCACGTGGGCCCGACCGCTGCCCGCGCGCTCGCCGCGGAGTTCGGTTCGATGCAGGCGATCCGCGAGGCTGACCGTGAACGCCTTGCCGCTGTGGACGGTGTGGGCACCACGATTGCCGACTCGATTATTGAGTGGTTCGCTGAGGACTGGCACGCCGAGATCGTGGACTCCTGGGCTGCCGCCGGTGTGCGTATGGAGGATAGCCGCGATGAATCGGTGGAGCGCACCCTGGAGGGCTTGACCGTGGTCGTGACCGGCACGCTGAACGGTTATACCCGTGACGGCGCGAAGGAAGCCATTATTTCTCGCGGCGGTAAGGCATCCGGTTCTGTATCTAAGAGGACCCACTTTGTGGTTGCTGGCGCGAACGCCGGCTCGAAGCTGAATAAGGCTCAGCAGCTGGGTCTGAAGGTGCTGGATGAGGATGGCTTCACCGCCCTGCTCGAGGGTGGTCCGGAGGCTGTTGAGGCCACCGCCGAGTAGACCCGGTAGCGGGGTCACCTGAATCTGACCCCTGCAATGTATAGAGCATTCAGGCTCTGGAGTGCGTGCTTCAGGGCCTGAATGCCAATTTCTGGCATTTGTAATTACCATAGCTTTTAAGGCGGAAGCGCCTTAAAACACTCCCAAAGCGAAGAAATATTTAAAAAATATTTACACGCTGTTCAAAACCCTTAAAGGTGGTGCCCATCAACCCCGAATCAGAAAACTCGGCGGGGGAGCGCCTTCGAGTTAAAGCCCTAGAAAACCCCGAAATTCCGGGGTGAAACCCTTAAGGCGCGAGGGGCTCAAGGTCTTAAATAATGTTTCCTTCACTTTTAACCTGGAAGAACCCTGGGAGAACCCGGGACGTTCGCTGTGAACTTGAAGTCGGGTTGGAATCATAAAAAACCTCGGCTATCTTTGAGACCAGATGGATTCTCGCAAGAGAATCACCTGTGTGGTTTCAAGCTTGGAATGCTTGAAACGATGCCCGGTTCTACCGCACGTCCCCATCGAGGAAGTGCCACCCGGATTCCGCACACAAGTGCAGAATCGCTCACGGTGACATGAAATCGGTGGAGAGCCGCTCACATGGTAGAGCCAGAACATGAGTAACCTACTTCGTTATCAAAGGGTGAGCGGCGGCGCGCTAGAGTTCCGGGGACGGAACGAGCGGGGACGGCCCCAAGGAGCATTATGAAGAACACTTCCATTCGTCGTACCGCAGCAGCTCTCGCCATCGGTGGCGCTGTAGCAGCTACCATGTCGATGCCCGCTGCAAACGCAGTAGACGGTGCTACCTGGGACGCACTGGCACAGTGCGAGTCCGGTGGCAACTGGTCCATCAACACCGGTAACGGCTTCTACGGCGGTCTGCAGTTCACCCAGCAGTCCTGGAACGGCGTCGGCATGTCCGGCTCCCCCGCGACCGCTACCCGTGCACAGCAGATCGAGGCTGGCGAGCGTCTGCTCGCTATCCAGGGCTGGGGCGCATGGCCCGCATGCTCCGCTAAGCTTGGCCTCTACGGCAAGACCGGCGCAGCTCCCACCTACACCGAGCCCACCACCACCGTGGCTGCACAGTCGCAGACCCAGCAGACCTACACCGCTCCCGCGGCACAGGCTGCACCCGCAGCTCCTGCAGCTCAGGCTGCACCCGCAGCAGTTGAGGCACCCGCAGCAGCTCCCGCTGCACCCGCAGTTGAGGCTCCCGCAGCTCCCGCAGCAGCACCGGCAGCTGAGGCTCCCGCAGCAGCACCCGTTGCAGCTCCCAAGGCAGCAGCAGGCACCTACACCGTGGTTCCCGGTGACTCCCTCTCGCTGATCGCTGCAAAGCTCGGCGTTGCAGGCGGCTACCAGGCAATCGCAGCTGCGAACACCGACATCATCTACAATGTTGACCTGATCTTCCCCGGCCAGGTTCTGACCATCCCCGCCTAAGGATTAACCCTCAAGCGTAACGTGGAAACGTTGTAGCCCAACGCCCCGCACCTCACACGAGGAGCGGGGCGTTGAGCATTTAACCCCAAAACAGGGCAGAGGCGCACCGCCTGAACACACAAACCAGCAGGTAAACCCTCCAACCCCCAATGAGACGGAAAACGCAACCTCCACTACACTAGAGAAGAGACAAGAAAACAAACTACGGGAGAACCATGTCTGCCATCACCTTTGAACAGGTAAAGCACCTGGCATCGCTGGCACTCATTGAGATGACCGATGAAGAACTCACCGCGATGGCGTCTGAGCTGGACGTCATCGTCGCATCCGTTGAGACCATGTCGCAGAAAGCAACTGCCGACATCCCCGCGACCAGCCACCCCATCCCCCTCGAGAACGTCTTCCGCGAAGACGTACCCGTCACCACCCTCACCCAGGAAGAGGCGCTCTCCGGCGCCCCCGACGCACAGGACGGCAAGTTCCGCGTGCCGGCAATCCTCGACGAAGACTAAGAGGAGAACAACCAAGTGAACGAACTGATCCAGCTCACCGCTGCAGAAGCAGCAGAAAAGCTCGCATCCGGCGAAATCACCTCCGTCGAGCTCACCCAGGCACACCTGGACCGCATCGCAGCCACCGACGGCGCACCCCTGAGCGATAACCGCGCCGATGGCAAGAGCGGCCTCAACGCCTTCCTGCACATCAACGCCGAAGAAGCACTCGCCACCGCAGCAGCAGTGGATGCAGACCGCGCAGCGGGCAAGGAACTGCCCCCGCTCGCAGGCGTACCCATCGCCGTTAAGGACCTCATCGTCACCAAGGGTCAGCCCACCACCGCGGCATCCCGCATGCTTGAAGGCTGGATGAGCCCCTACGACGGCACCGTCACCCGCAAGGTCCGCGAAGCACGCATGCCCATCCTCGGCAAGACCAACCTCGACGAATTCGCAATGGGCTCCTCCAACGAGCACTCCGCATTCGGCGTAGTCCGCAACCCCTGGGCACTCGACCGCGCCCCCGGCGGCTCCGGCGGCGGCTCCGCAGCGGCCGTCACCGCATTCCAGGCACCCCTGGCGCTCGGCACCGACACCGGCGGCTCCATCCGCCAGCCCGCAGCACTGACCGGTAGCGTCGGCGTTAAGCCCACCTACGGCTCCGTCTCCCGTTACGGCGTCATCGCCATGGCATCCTCCCTCGACCAGGTAGGCCCCGTCGCCCGCACCGTCCTGGACACCGCACTGCTCCACGAAGCAATCGCAGGCCACGACCCGCTCGACTCCACCTCTCTGCCCGATGAGCCCGGCAACTTCGTTGAAGAAGCCAAGGCAGGCGCAGAAGCAGCACGCAAGCGCGACCTGTCCGGCCTGCGCATCGGCGTCATCAAGGAACTCGGCGGCGGCGACGGCGAAGGCTTCGAAGCAGGTGTCCTCGCACGCTTCCGCGAATCCGTCGAAGAGCTGCGTGCCGCAGGCGCAGAGATCGTTGAGGTCTCCCTGCCCTCCGTCACCGAAGCTATCAGCGCCTACTACATGATCATGTCCTCCGAGGTGTCCTCCAACCTGGCACGCTACGACGGCGTCCGCTACGGCCTGCGCGTCGTACCCGAAGACGGCCCCGTCACCATCGAGCGAGTCATGTCCGCAACCCGCTCCGCAGGTTTCGGCCACGAGGTCAAGCGCCGCATCATCCTCGGCACCTACGCACTGTCCGCAGGTAACTTCGATGCCTACTACGGCGCCGCACTGCGCGTACGCACCCTCATCCAGCGCGACTACGCAGCAGCATTCGAAAAGTGCGACGTGCTCATCTCCCCGACCGCGCCCTCCACCGCGTTCAAGCTCGGCGAGAAGACCGAAGGCGACCCCATGGCAATGTACCTGGGCGACGTCGCCACCGTGCCCGTCAACCTGGCAGGCGTCCCGGCGCTCTCCCTGCCCGGCGGCCTCTCCGAAGAGAACAACCTGCCCGTCGGCATCCAGTTCACCGCACCCGCACGCGAAGACGCACGCCTCTACCGCGTCGGTGCAGCCCTGGAAGAACTGCTCACCGCAAAATGGGGCGCACCGCTCTACAAGAGCCTGCCCGACACCGAAACCCTGATCCGCGACTTTGACTTTGGGGGAACCAAGTAATGAGTGAAGAAGTCCTCAGCTTCGAAGAAGCCATCGAAAAGTACGACCCGGTCCTCGGCTTCGAGGTGCACGTCGAACTCAACACCAAGACCAAGATGTTCGACTCCGCACCCAACGAGTTCGGCGACGAACCCAACACCAACGTCACCCCCGTATCGCTCGGCCTGCCCGGCGCGCTGCCCATGGTGAACAAGACCGCTGTTGAGTCCGCCATCAAGCTCGGCCTGGCGCTGGGCTGCGACATCGCAGACAAGTCCTACTTCGCCCGCAAGAACTACTTCTACCCGGACTCCCCGAAGAACTTCCAGACCTCCCAGGCTGGCGGCCCCATCGCGGAAAACGGCTCCCTGGACGTAGAACTCGAAGACGGCACCATCTTCACCGTCGAAATTGAGCGCGCCCACATGGAAGAAGACGCAGGCAAGCTCACCCACGTCGGCGGCGCAGACGGCCGAATCCAGGGCGCAACCTCCTCCCTGGTCGACTACAACCGCGCAGGCGTGCCCCTCATCGAGATCGTCACCCGACCCATCGTCGGCGCCGGCGAGCGCGCACCCGAACTGGCACGCGCCTACGTTGCCGCAATCCGCGACATCGTACGCTCCCTCGGCATCTCCGACGCCCGCATGGAACGCGGTAACGTCCGATGCGACGCCAACGTCTCCCTCATGCCCAAGGGCGCAGAGAAGTTCGGCACCCGCTCCGAAACCAAGAACGTGAACTCCCTCCGTTCCGTCGAGCGCGCCGTCCGCTACGAGATTCGCCGCCACGCAGCGATCCTCGAACGCGGCGAAAAGGTCACCCAGGAGACCCGCCACTGGCACGAAGACACCCGCGAAACCTCCTCGGGCCGCCCCAAGTCCGACGCTGACGACTACCGTTACTTCCCCGAACCGGACCTCGTACCGGTCGTCACCAACAGCGAATGGATTGAGCGTCTGCGCGCCGAGCTACCCGAACCCCCGGCAGAACGCCGCCGCCGACTCAAGGGCGAATGGGGCTACTCCGACGAAGAGTTCCGCGACGTCGTCAACGCCGGCGCACTCGACGTCATCGAAGAGACCGTCGCCGCAGGCGCAACCGCAGCAGCAGCCCGCAAGTGGTGGATGGGCGAAATCGCCCGCCGCGCAAAGCAGGCCGAGGTTGAGCTCACCGCCCTCGGCGTGGAGCCCGCAACCGTGGTCGCCCTCGAAGCGCTCATCTCCGAAGGCAAGATCAACGACAAGATTGCCCGCCAGGTGCTCGAGTTCGTCCTCACCGGTGAAGGCACCCCCGCCGAAATCGTTGAGGCACGCGGCCTCGCCGTGGTCTCCGACGACGGCGCGCTTACCGCAGCTGTTCAGGAAGCACTGGCAGCAATGCCCGACGTTGCCGACAAGATTCGTGCCGGTAAGGTTCAGGCTGCTGGCGCTATCGTCGGTCAGGTCATGAAGGCTACCCGTGGTCAGGCTGATGCCGCCCGCGTGCGTGAGCTGATTCTGGCTGAGTGCGGCGTGGAAGGCTAAGCTTTTCCGCTGACCCGGCTCTAACGTAATAGAGGCGCCGTCTCCCGAGGTGGGAGGCGGCGCCTCTTTTGTGCTCTCTTGTCCCATTCCAGGTTCTGCACGGTTCCGCATGGAAAGCGGTATTCGTCCTCGTTCCTACAGGGAACCCGCCCTTGCTTCGCTTCGGGCACCCTGATGTCACTTCGGACGATACCGCCTTTCCGTGCTGGGGTACTGTGCGGGTGCGGCCGCGTTTTCCGGATGCGCCCTCAGGGTGTCAGCCCGGACGCTCTCCGTAGCGAAGCAAGGAGGAAGCGGAGCGTCCGGGTGACGGGTGCCCCTGCGTAGGCGCGGAGGAAATATGCGACGCCCCGCCCCTGCTTAGTGAGGGGAGGAACGAGGACGAACGCCGCCCCTCCAGTAACGCAACGTACCATAACGAGAAATGCTCCTTCCATATCTTCAAGATATGGAAGGAGCATTCTCTATTGCTGGGTGTTACTCAGTAACGCCGAGGTTGCTCATCAGGAACGCGTAATCCCACGCGATCTCACGCCAACGGGCTGGAGCATGCAGATTCCGAGCGCGCGAGGCACCAAATCTGCATGCGGAAGGGTATACGCGGTTGGCGTGCCTTAACCTACTCAGTAACGCCGAGGTTGCTCATCAGGAACGCGTAATCCCACGCGATCTCACGCCAACGCGTGTACCGGCCCGAACCACCACCGTGACCGCCCGACATATCAATCTTCAGCAGCGGCACCGGCGACGACGGGTCAATCTGCTCACGCAGCGCCGCAATCCACTTGGCGGGCTCCACGTAGAGCACACGCGTGTCGTGCAAGCTCGTCACCGCAGCAATCGCCGGGTAGCGGACCGGGCGGATGTTCTCGTACGGGGTGTACGACTTCATGTAGGCGTAGACCTCGGGGTCCTCAATCGGGTTGCCCCACTCTTCCCACTCCATTGCCGACAGCGGCAGCTCCGGGTCGAGGATGGTGGTCAGCGCATCCACGAACGGCACGGCAGCCAGGCAGGCGGCGTACTTTTCGGGGGCGAGGTTCACGACGGCGCCCATGAGCAGGCCGCCGGCGCTACCGCCGTAGCAGCCGATACGCGCCTCATCAGCCCACGGCTTAGCCGCAATGTAGCTGGTGACGTCCACGAAGTCGGTGAAGGTGTTCTTCTTCGCGAGCTTCTTGCCGTTCTGGTACCAGGAGCGGCCCATCTCGCCGCCGCCGCGAATATGCGCAAGCACGTAGATAACGCCGCGGTCCAGGATCGATAGCAGCGGAATGGAGAACAACGGGTCCATGGACGACTCGTAGGAGCCGTAACCGTACTGGAGGACGGGGTGCGGCTTGCTCATGTCCAGGTCGGCGCGGTGAATCACCGAGATCGGGATGAGCGTGCCGTCCGCCGCCGGTGCCCAGTCGCGGTATGCGCGGTAGTCCTCACGGTTGTAGCCGCCGAGTACCGGGGTTTCACGGCGCAGCAGCAGGGTCTGCGACATGGGGAAGTAGTCGTAGACGCGGCGCGGCGTCAGGTACGAGGTGTAGGCGATACGCAGCACGGGGGAGTAGTTCTCCGCACGCAGCACGGAGGCGGTGTACAGTTCCTCGTCGAAGCCGGCAGGTTCCATGAAGGTCACACCGGCGGGGCGGCGGCGGCGCCACTGGATGGGCAGCTGCTCACGCGGTGCGAGGAAGATGCGGGTGGTGGTGTCCGCGCGGGCGGTGACGACCAGGTGCGTTGCGGTGAAGGTGAAGCCCTCCAGGCGCACGTGTTCGCTGTGGCGGATGACCGGCACCCAACGCTGCGCGTACTCTTCGAGGCTTTCGCCCTCGCGCGGCATGTCTGCGAGGACCAGCTCGGAGTTCAGCGCATTGTAGTCGTGCTGAATCAGCAGGTGCTGCTCGCCGGCAATGTTGAGCGGCTCGGCGTAGTATTCGATGCCTGCGCTCTTGGGGATGAGCAGGGTCGGCTCGCCCTTGGGCTCGCGGGTGGGGATGAGGCGCACCTCCGTGTACTCGGAGTTGGAGCTGGTGATGACCACGGAGGAACGGTCGGAGCTCATGGCGGCGCCGAGCCACATGGTGTTGTCCGGTTCCTCGTAGATCAGGTGGTCTTCGGTGCCCTGTCCGACGTCGTGCACGTAGACACGCCAGGGGCGCCACGACTCGTCGGGGACGAGGTAGATGAGCTGTTCGGCGTGGTTGATGAAGAAGGATCCCGCCGCAATGTTGGGGATGGTGTCTTCGAGGAAGGTGCCGGTTTCCATGTTGAGGAAGCGCTGCTCGTAGCGTTCGTCGCCCTTCTCATCCACGGAGATGCTCAGCAGCTTGCCGTTACGTGCGGGCTGGAAGCTGCCGAGGGAGAAGAACTCCATGTCCTTGGCGTATTCGTTGCAGTCGAGGATGACGACCTCGCCCTCAAGCACCTCGCCGGGGGTGACGGTCGGCGGGGTGTAGCGCACCACCTCGTCGCCTTCGTGCAGGGCGGGGTAGCGGTAGAAGACGGGGTACTGGCCGCCGGGCACCATACGGCTGTAGTACCACCAGTCACCGATACGGTTCGGGACGGTCAGATCCGACAGCAGGGTGCGGTTCTTAATCTCGTTGAAGATGGACTCGCGGAGGGGCTGCTGGTCTGCGGTGACAGCTTCGGTGTATTCGGCTTCTGCCTTGAGGTAGTTGAGGACCTCTTCGCTTTCCTTGTCGCGGAGCCATTCGTAGTGGTCGATGAAGACGTCGCCGTGGTGTTCACGGCGGTGCTCGACCTTCTTCGGTACGGGCGGGGTGAGGTTCTGTTCAGCCATGCTGCCACCTCTTTCAATGAGTTATGGGTTTATGAATGGTGTGTGCCGTCTGCGCCCGCGTTCCTGCGCCGCCGCGATGGCGGTGAGGGTGCGCGGGGGACTGTGGGCACGCCTAGTTCTAGTGTATCGAAGAGTGAGGGAGGCTACTATATTGCGGCTTGTGCGGGGTTGCCCGGCTCAGCCTGTGGAAGCCCCACTGAAGTCTCACCGTAGCCTTGCCGGGGCGTGCGTGTTCGGCGGCTAGTTGGCGCGTCCCTTAATGGACATGAGGGTGCGGCGGCCCGCCTTGTTCGCCTTCGTGAAGGCGCGGTTACTCTGCCGGTACTCACGCTCCTGAGAGCGCAGGCGTAGGCGCGCGGATTCCGCCATCATCCTGCGGTAGCGTTCGAAACGCTCGGGGTCGAGGGTGCCGTCGGCGAGCGCCTGCTGCACCGCGCATCCGGGTTCGGAGCCGTGGGAGCAGTCGCTGTACCGGCAGGAGGAGGCGTAGCCGGAGACGTCATCGAAGGTCTCATCAATGGCGGCGCTGTCGCTCGTGGCGGCGAGGGCTCGCACGCCCGGGGTGTCAATCAGCACTGTGCCAGCTGAAGACTCTGCACCGGACCCTTCTACGCCGGATTCTCTAGCGCCGGGCAGAACAATCATCTGGCGGCTGGTGGTGGTGTGGCGCCCCTTGCCGTCGGCGCCGCGAACCGCGGAAGTAGCCTGCACCTGGTATTCTGAGCTGTCCTCGCGGGGGTCGGCTCCCGGGTTGAGCAGGGCGTTGACCAGGGTTGATTTACCGGCACCGCTACGGCCCAGGAACGCGGCGGTACGCCCTGCGACGAGCTCCGCGACCGGTGCGGGGTCGTAGCCGTAATCCGTGCAGACGGTGAGCACCGCATCCACGCCGCTACCCAGGGATTCCTGATACCCGGCGAGCTGTTCCGCCGTCACCAAATCACCCTTGGTGAGAATCAGCGCGACCTGCACCCCGGAGGCATGCGCCAGGGCGGTGTAGCGTTCAACGCGCCCGATGGACGGTTCCGGGAAGCACGGCTCAACAATGCAGAGCATGTCCACGTTGGCGGCGACGGGCTGATCTGCGGATTCGCGGGTGGCGCTGGGGCGGGTGAGGTAGCTTCGGCGGGGCAGAATCGCGAGGGGCTTATGCTCCGCGGGCTGGCTATCGCTACCGGTCCCGGGGATGGGCTGAGTGAGTACCCAGTCGCCCACGACGGGGTACTCTTCTTCGCCGTAGTCGTTTTCGACCGGGCGCAGGGGAGCGGAGAGCTTCACGAGTTCGCCCCGCTCGCAGGTTAGTAGCTCGCAACGGGTGCGGTGCACGGCGCTGACGCGGGCGAGGGTGAAATCATCAAGCGTGCCGTCTAGGGTGAATGCAGTGCGGATTGCTGAGCCCTGCCAGGAGGGGTCGAAGCCGAGGGTCTCTAAGGTGTATGAGGCGGGAGTAAGGGTCACGGGAATAGTCTTTCGTGGTTGCGGCGCTCGGTTGGTTGTCATGCCCTGATAGCGTGCCGGGGGGGGAAGAGAGAGAAGAGAGAGCGTTTAAAAGGTTCGTTCTTTTTATCTTGGGTTCTGCGTTCTATAGCAGCGAGGCGCGGGCACCAGCGCGGATGCGGCGGGCGGCAAGGAGCGTAAGCCCCAACCCCGCCGCGGCGTAGAGTACCGCCAGCGCCGCGTCTGCCGCCAGGGGCGCGAAGAGATCCGGTGCGGCGCCGCCCGCAATACCGCCAGAGGTATCTAGAGCCTGCACCAGCCGGGAACCGGGAACCCACGAACACAGCCACGCAAGCCACGCGGGGTAGGTACTCACCGGAACAATCACGCCCGCGCTCACCGGCAGAATAATCGACAGAACATTCGACCCCGTGTACGGATCGGACAGGTACAGGCCCAGCCCGGCGGCAAAAATGCCCAGGCAGACCCCTCCCAGAACCGCAACCGGCATCAGTATGAGAGCGCCGAGCAGAAGCCCCGAAGTCGCCCCGGTGGAGGGCGCCGTGAGGGAGAGTAGCCACACGATGCCCACATTGCTCAGACCCGTCACGGAGGCTAGCAGTGCGGGTACTGCCGCCGCGCCCAGCCAGTAGCCCGCATCCACCGGGCGTGCCGTGCACACGTACTCGAAGACACCAATCCAACGGTCGGTAGCGACGCGCGCAACAATGCCGGCTGCCACCGAGCTGAGGGTCGCAATCAGGGCGGTCGCGCAGCCGATGCGTACAGTATCATTCGCGGCGAGGTCGGCGCCCAGAAGCACCGTGAAAAGCACGTTGAGGCCCGGCACGAGCACCAGAGTAGTGATAGCCGTTCCGAGGGTCGCAAAGGTAATGGACGACGACCAGCCAATAGAAGCGGTAGACAGCACCCGACGCACCACGCCGGGTAGGGAGTCAGTAGAGAGAATGCGCACGCTACATCGCCCCCAGGGTGCCGCGGCGACGGGCGGTGGCGAGAGCCTTCCGGGCAAAGAGGAAGGCGCACAACGCCCAAGCGAGGCTCACGGCGAGCGTCTGCGCAACGGGCAGGAGCGCATCCGCCGGGGTGTTCATGGGGGTGCGCCCCAGTAGCAGGTGCACCGGCGCCTGCAGGGGAATGAGCGCGCCCACGGCGTCCAGCCAGGTGGGCGCCTCAACCATCGTGAAGAGAACCCCGGAGAGAATAAAAACCGGCACGAGGAGCAGCTCCTCGTAGGCGATAGCGTTCGGCGTCGCCACGAAGAACACCGCAATCATGAACGTGACCGACAGGCAAGCAAGCCACAGCAGGGGAACGCCCAGAACGTAGCGCGGCCAGAGGGCAGAAAAGTCCGTAACCTGCGGATTGAGCGTCACAAGAGCCCAAACCGCCCACGATAGGGGCAAAGCCGCCAGACCCACAATGGAGGCGCTCGAAACAATAGCCGCAAGCACCCGCACCGGAGAAATGGACCCGGAACACAGGTACACGAGAGTCCCACGGAAACGCTCAAAATTGATAATGCCCGCAGACACGATGCAGACCGACCACATGCCCACGATGCCCGCGCGGGTCCACGCGAGGGTCGGGTCAACGGAGTGACCCGCGGAGCTCTGCGCCGCCGCGTGCACGGCGAGTGCCTGGAGGATGACCGACCCGAGCACCGTGCTGATAAGCAGTTGAATAAAGTACGGGACCGTCAGGAACTGGCGCAGGCTAAATCCCATGAGCCGCAGCTGGCGGGCGCACTCCTGCCACAGGTCGTACCGTCGACCCTGCTGCTGGGACTCTTCCGAGCGTCGCGTCTTCACGTTCATCGCTTGAGCCCCTCCGCCATCGCCAGGTATGCCTCTTCCAGGGTTGCCGGGCGCGTGTACGGCTCGGTCCTCGCCCCAATGTTCGCGGCGGCGAGCCCCTCCGCCAGGATGCGGTGCGCCTCTCCCGCCTCGAACGTGGTGCGCTCGCCGTGCCAGTAGAGGGTCAGCTCCCAGCCGGAACCGCGCGGGGCGAAGAGCACCGCCGCCTTATCGCCGAGGAGCCCGCGGAGCGTATCAAGCCCCTCGGTGGCGGTGGCCTCGACCTGTACCACGGTCGTGGCGGCAATACCTGCGTGCGCGGCGATGTCTTCGAGGCTGCCGCTCACGGCGACGGAACCGGCGCCTAACACGGTGATGGCGTGCGCCAGGTCCTCGATTTCGCCGAGCAGGTGGCTCGTCAGCAGAACGGCGGCGCCGTCTTCCGCGAGGGAGCGGATGAGGGTTCGCACGGTCAGGGCGATATCGGGGTCGAGCCCGTTGGTCGGCTCGTCCAGCAGGAGCAGGGCGGGGGAGCCGAGCAGCGCGCGAGCGATGTGCAACCGCTGCTTCATGCCGCGGGAAAACTCCTGAAAGGGTCGCGCCGCCGCATCGGTGAGTTCCACGCGGGCTAGGGCGTGGTCCACCTCGCGCCGCCGGCTCCGCCCGGAAACCCCCGCAACATCGGCGAAGAAGAGCAGGTTGTCGCGGGCGCTGGCGCGCGGGTAGAAGCCGCTATCCCCGCCGAGTGCGAGACCCACGTGACGGCGTGCCCGCTGCGGGTGAGCGATGGCATCAACGCCATTCACGGTGAGGCTACCACCGGTAGGAGTGAGCAGGGTTGAGCACATCTGCACGGTCGTCGTTTTGCCCGCACCATTGGGGCCTAGGAGAGCGTGAATCTCGCCGGAGCTAACGCGAAGCGACACCCGGTCGACGGCGGTAAAAGCGTTTTCACCTTTGCCAAAGACGCGGCTGAGCTGCGCCGCATCAAGAACAAGAGACATGGTAGGTAACCTTCGGGTATGACCCTCTGGCCCCTGTACCGGAGGGATGCTGAGCAGGATAAACGGCGTAGTGAGCCGCGCCCTGCGCGAATGTATATGTAGTCAGTGTTGTAGTCTCAGTGTACCGAAAAGCGCGGATAAAAGTGATGGGGGTTACTGTATGTGGAAGGGGGTCCTCCAAACCCGGCTGCCCCACCCGGCATTGTCACCAACGTTTTGTTGCAGGCGGTTTTTTGTTACGGACGTTAAAAAACGTCATCTTTGCAATGAAATGTCTTAAAGTGCCGTCTACCCACAAAACCCTTGACCCCGCCCCGTGCCCTGTGACACCCTGAATACAGGTCAAGAGCGCCAGCGACAAGCCCCAGCTAGCTGGCCGGCAACCCTCCTCCGCGGTGGGGTGCCCTGGGTGAAGACCAGGCGGCACGCACAAGCGTGACGCAAGCGCGGGACCGATGTGACCGAAAACGGTACATCAATCGTGACAGGATTATTCGACGACGATTCCTGTACCGTCGGCATGCGGCCCCCTAAGAATCCCCATTAGGAGCCACGCATGAGCAACAACACTACCGTCCCGACTCCCGCCAACCCCGCAGGTTGGAAGTTCGAAACCCGCCAGATTCACGCAGGTCAGGCGCCGGATGCCGCAACGGGAGCTCGGGCACTACCCATCTACCAGACCACTTCCTTCGTCTTTGACAGCGCCGAGCAGGCAGCGAACCGTTTCGCCCTCGCCGAGCTGGGCCCCATCTACACTCGCCTCAACAACCCCACCCAGGAAGCTATCGAAAACCGCATCGCTTCCCTGGAAGGCGGCGTTGGTGCGCTGCTGCTGGCATCCGGTCAGGCAGCTATCACCTACGCAATCCTGAACATTGCCGGCGCCGGCGACCACGTGGTCGCATCGCCCTCCGTGTACGGCGGCACCTACAACCTGCTCAAGTACACCCTCGCCGACCTCGGTATCGAAACCACCTTCGTTGAGGACCCGGACGACCTGGATGCATGGCGCGCCGCAGTCCGCCCCAACACCAAGCTCTTCTACGGCGAGTCCGTGCCCAACCCCCGCAACGACGTGCTCGACATTGAGCCCATTGCCGCAATTGCGCACGAAAACGGCGTACCCCTGATCGTGGACAACACCGTGCCCACCCCCTACCTGCTGCGCCCCATCGAGCACGGCGCGGACGTGGTCGTCCACTCCGCCACCAAGTACCTGGGCGGCCACGGCACCTCCATCGGCGGTGTGATTGTTGACTCCGGTAACTTCGACTACGGTGCAGACCCCGAGAAGTTCCCCAAGTTCAACCAGCCCGCACCCGGCTACCACGGCCTGGTCTACGCACGCGACCTGGGTAAGGACTCCGCATTCGGTGCGAACCTCTCCTACATCCTGAAGGCACGCGTCTCCCTGCTGCGTGACACCGGCGCCGCAATCTCCCCGACCAACGCCTTCAACATCGGCATCGGTCTGGAGACCCTCTCCCTGCGTATCGAACGCCACATTGAGAACGCCACCAAGGTCGCCCACTGGCTCGAAGCAAACCCGCAGGTTGACAAGGTTATCTGGGCTGGCGTGGAATCCTCCCCCTGGTACGAGCGTGCACAGAAGTACCTGCCCAAGGGCCCCGGCGCGGTGCTCGGCTTCACCCTCAAGGGTGCAACCCTGGAGCAGACCCGCGACTTCGTGGACGCGCTGAAGCTGCACTCCAACGTGGCGAACATCGGTGACGTGCGCTCGCTCGTGATTCACCCCGCCTCCACCACCCACTCCCAGCTTTCCGCCGAGGAACTGGAGAAGATTGGCGTGTACCCGAACTTTGTGCGCCTGGCAGTCGGTATTGAGAACATCGACGATATTCTCGCCGACCTGCAGCTGGGCTTCGACACCCTCTCCTAAACGGTGATGCAACCCGCAGGTGGACCGGAAAGCTACGGTTTTTCGGTCCACCTGCGGATTCCCCGTTACGGAGCTTTTTGTGACTGAGCGGCGTTGCTGCCGCCCAACCTGTTGCTTCTTCTACCCACAGACGAGTACCCCGCTCACACCCGGCACCACCTCGCCGGCCAACCCAGTGAAGGGACCCCATGACCGCCCAGAGCACTAGCCAGTCCGGCACCACGCTGTCCAGCTCCAAACAATCCGGAACTATCAACCAGCCTGTCACCGCACCCATCCCCGTGGCGGGCACCCAGCGCGAGCACCCCGAAGCGCAAGGCTACCTGCGTCAGCTGAACATCGGCGACCTGGAGCTCGAATCCGGCGTAACCCTGCCGCAGGTCACCATCGGCTACGAAACCTGGGGCACCCTCAACGAGGCTGGCGACAACGCCATCCTGATTCTGCACGCGCTCACCGGCGACACGCACGTCTCCCGTGGCGTACCCACCCCGGATATGCCCGCCCCGCTGATTCGCGCTATCGAATCGGACGGCTGGTGGGAAGGCATCGTTGGCCCCGGCTCGGTCGTGGACACCAACCGCTACTTCGTGATTGCCCCCAATATTCTGGGCGGCTGCTACGGTTCCACCGGCCCGGCAAGCATCATTCCCGAAGGCTACCCGGGTGCCGGTGAGCATTGGGGTTCCCGCTTCCCGCAGGTCAGTATCCGCGACTCGGTACGTGCGGAGGCGCACCTGGCTCGTGCACTGGGTGTGACCAGCTTCCGCTACGTGATTGGTGGTTCCCTCGGCGGCGCTCGTTCCCTGGAATGGGCGGCAACCAACCCTGAGCTGGTGCGCGGATGCGCGGTCATCGCCTCCGGCCCTTCGGCTACTGCCGAGCAGATTTCCTGGGCTCACACCCAGAACATTGCAATTCGTTCGGACGCAAACTTCGCCGGTGGCGACTACTACAACGGTCCCGCGCCGACTGCGGGTCTTGCCCTGGCGCGCCGTATTGCGCACACCACCTACCGTAGCCCCGCCGAGCTGGAGCACCGCTTCGGTCGCGAGGAAAACCGCGGCGAAAGCACCGTGGGTGGCTCCCTGGGTGAGCCGCGTGGCCGCTACGCTATCGAAAGCTACCTGGACCACCACGGCGCCAAGCTGGTTGAGCGTTTTGACGCGAACAGCTACCTGGCAGTCAACGAGGCACTGATTTCGCATGATGTGGCTCGTGGCCGCGGCACCCTGGCGCAGGCGCTGGCTCACACCGATTGCGAGTGGACGATTGCGGCGGTGAATACGGACCGTCTGTTCTTCCCGCACGAGTCGCACCGCCTGGCGGAGGCGCTGCCCACCCCGGTTACCGTGGACATTATCGAGTCGAACCACGGCCATGATGGCTTCCTGATTGAGGCGAAGCAGGTGGAGAAGATTCTGGCGCGCGCCCTGGGCGTTGAGGAGGATTCTGCTACCCCGAGCGAGGCGCAGCGTGAGCGTGAGGCGCTGGACTCGATGACTCGCCTGTACGGTACCGTGACCCACTAGAACCACCAGCATCGGGGGCGTTGACTAGGTGCCTTCTGAATGCTACTTATGCCACCTACATACGGGTAAATTCCGTGCCGGCAGATAGTGTCTTCACAGGTTCTTCCGCCCGCCGAGAATTAACCTTCACCCTAAAGGTTAGGTAAGGAGATGCCGGGTGCTTGCGTAATGCGAGCACCCGGCGTTTCTTTGCGCATATTTGTGGGCTATTGTTCCAGGTCAGGGAATATTTTCCGGTTTTTCTGGCGCTTTTTGAAAGCTCCGCGAGATACCGCGGAAGTAGCCTCCTGTTGCACTGGAAGGTAAGGGTTCTCGGTTTGCTTTAGACCCGCTCTAACCCCATAGCATTAACGCTGTGGTAAGTATTCAAGAGGTAGCGGAGCAGTTGGGGGTGAGCACCCACGCCCTGCGCTATTACGAGAAAGAGGGGCTCATTGCTGTGCCCCGTGATGCTCACGGAACCCGTATTTTTGATGAGGAGTCTATCTCCGCAGCACGGTTTATTGCTACCTGCCGTCAGGCCGGCATGAGTCTTGCCGACATTCGTACAATCTTGGACAACCCGGATGATCACGCCCTCTCCGTCGATGTGATGGAGCGAGCCCGCCGAAAGATTGAAAACGAGATTGCGGGGTTGCAACAGAACCTTGAGCACCTGGACCGCCGTATCCAGGAGCACCGCAGTCACCTCGATGGCACCCGCTAGATAACCGTCTAATTTTCATGCAGGTATGCATGCCGACGCCCGGTATTCCCACACAGGGAATCCGGGCGTCTTTTCGTGCTCAGCTACTCAGGCTCAGTCACGAGGTATCTTCACCCCGGAAGTCTACCCCCAAGTAGTTTTCTCCGGGTCAACACCGTGTGCGCGAGCGTTCTCAAAGATGACCTCTCGTAGCCAGTCCGCAAGCCCGGGCGCAAGCTTCTCGTAATGCGCCTTGAAACGGGCATCCTCAACGTAGCCGCGCGCCAGAATCGCGTGCTTGGCGGGGGTGACCTCAAAGAAGAACAGGGAGGCGCGGTGCCGCTCGGCGAGCGCGTTCGCCTCCTCGCTGCCTGGCTGCACGCCGCGGTTGAATGCCTCGACGAGGGCGTGCTCCACCTCCTCAACCTGTTGCTTGCCGTTCTGCCAGTCGGCACGGTCCATTGAGGCAGTGCGGCGCTGGTACTCGGCCCAGTCGTCAGTTTTTCCGTAACGCTCCTGCGCTTCCTGCTGGTGGGCGAGGCTGAACCCCTCGCCCATAATTTCTGCTTTTTCGGCGGCGGTGAGCTGCTCATTCTTAGGTGCCATGGTGTCCTCCAAAAGGTGTTCGATGGTTTCAAGCATGTGCCCGTACGCGGCGATTTTGCGTTGAAGCATATCCCGTTGAGCGAGTAGATGCTCGGTGCTGTTCGCTTCGTCTTGCAGTATGTTGCGAATAGCGTCGAGGCTCATGCCGATGGCGCGGTATCCCATAATGACGGTGATTCGTTCAAGATCTGCGTCGGTGTAGTACCGGTACCCGTTGAACTCATCATGCGCCGGGTTGAGTAAGCCTCGTTGCTCCCAGTGGTGCAGGGTGCGGACTGTTAGCCCGTGCAATGATGCCGCTTCTCCTACGGTGTATTCGTGTTGCCCGTCAGGCGGTGTTCTGTTCGCGTACATGGTTTCACTGTAGAACCTGACGTTAGGTGAGGGTCAAGCTAGCGGCGGAACCCGCGGTGCAGGTTTGTGGGGGAGTCCTCGCTAAGATGGGTGCATGAGCGAAAACAAATACGTCGTCGAATACACCCGCCCCGAGAACGAACGCGCAGGCACCCACCTGGTGCTCATGCTGCACGGCTACGGCTCCCAGGAGCACGACCTGCTGTCCCTGGCAGCACACCTTCCGCAGGAGGGCTTCACCTACGCCTCCATGCGCGCACCCCAGCCGGTTGGTACCCAGTTCTCCGCGGACTCGACCGGCGCCTACATTGCCGCAGACGCTATCGGCTACCAGTGGTACCCGCTGAACCAGCAGCTAGAATCTGACCAGCGCGCCATTGAGCAGGCGAGCGACTACGTGCTGGAGTGGGTGCGCGCAAACCGCGAACCGTACGCTTCGGTGACCCTGCTGGGCTTCTCGCAGGGCATGGGCATCGCAACCTCCATGGTGCGTCACGCTCCCGGTGAGTTCGCCGCCGTGGTGGGTCTGTCCGGCTACGCGGTGGACTCCGATTCGCCGTACTTCAAGGACGAGGAGCTGAAGAAGACCGAACTGCCGGTGTTCTTCGGCCGCGACCAGGAAGACCCCGTCATCCCGCAGGAGATAGTGAACTACACCTACGACTGGATCCGCAAGTACACCGACGGCATTAAGGTGCTGTACGCCGGTGCGGGTCACGGCGTGAGCGCTATGGAGATTCGCCATGTGGGCGAGTTCCTGGAGGTGAAGGTGCAGGGTAAGGAGCCGCGTGTTCGTGCGCAGAAGGTTGCGGAGGCGACCGGTGCCGTGGAAGGCTCCGACGCCTAAATCGACTATATGGAAAGCCCCCGGGTCTGACGACTCGGGGGCTTACGTGTAGTTCCGTTTGGAAAGGTGGTTATCGTCCTCGTTCCTACAGGGAACCCGCCCTCGCTTCGCTTCGGGCACCCTGATGTCACGTTCGGACGATACCGCCTTTCCGTGCTGGGGTACTGTGCGGGCGCGGCCGCGTTTTCCGGATGCGCCTTCCGCCTCCCACTGCCCCCTCCCGACAGTGAGGAGGCTGCTCGGTGACCACACCCTGCCCCGCATGAGGGCAGTGCCCCCACCCCTTGAAAATATACCCCCCGGGGGTATATGCTGGAGAGTAGCATCGCCGCATCCCACCGACCCGTAGGAGCTTTCCCATGATTACCGCCCCGCCCCACCTCTTGCCGATGGCCTCCCACGGCTGCAGCTGTTGCGGACCTGCCTCACGTGCCGACACCGTCTCCAACCCTGCCGCCAGCGACTCGTCAGCAGGAGGGTCCTCCTCTAGCTACCAGGTCACCGGCCTGACCTGCGGGCACTGCGCGAAAAGCGTGACCCAGGCCCTTCAGGCCCTCCCCCAGGTCGACGACGTCCAGGTTGATCTCGCTGCTGGTGGTGTTTCCACCGTCACGGTCACCGGTGTCGTACCTCCGGAGACGGTTCGCCGGGCTATCGAGGCGACCGGCTACACCGTCTTATCCTGATCGATTTACCCATCATCTCGACCCCGACCGGGTTGAGCGAAAGGAACGTCATGAACACTCCCCACCATTCCGGCGATCACCATGGTGATCACCCCGCTCCGGAAACAGACCACACCCACCACCCGGATCATGCCAGCCACGAACACCACGCAGACGCCGACACCCACGGCCAGGCGATGCACCACGGTCACCCGCACTCTGCCCTGGACGAAGACCACCAGGTTCATGGTCACGGCGAACACGCCGGGCACAGCACCGCAATGTTTCGGGAACGCTTCTGGTGGTCACTGATTCTGTCCATTCCCGTCGTTATTTTCAGCCCCATGGTCGCCCACCTGCTCGGCTACCCCCTCCCGGAATTCCCCGGATCCACCTGGATTCCCCCGGTACTGGACACGATCATCTTCGTCTACGGCGGAACGCCTTTCCTCAAGGGCGGATGGAAGGAACTGAAATCCCGCCAACCCGGGATGATGCTCCTGATTGCCATGGCCATCACCGTGGCGTTTGTCGCCTCCTGGGTCACCACTCTGGGGCTGGGCGGTTTTGACCTGGACTTCTGGTGGGAGCTGGCCCTGCTGGTGACCATCATGCTGCTGGGCCACTGGCTGGAGATGCGCGCTCTCGGGGGTACGTCCTCCGCGCTTGACGCGCTGGCTGCCCTGCTGCCGGATGAGGCCGAGAAAGTCATCGATGGGACCACCCGCACCGTGGACATCTCCGAGCTGGTCGTCGGCGACGTCGTGCTGGTGAGGGCCGGTGCCCGGGTGCCGGCCGACGGAACCATCATCGACGGAGCCGCCGAATTCGATGAGGGGATGATCACCGGCGAATCCCGTCCCGTCTTCCGCGACACCGGTGACAAGGTGGTCGCCGGTACCGTGGCCACCGACAACACCGTCCGCGTCCGGGTGGAGGCTACCGGCGGGGACACCGCCTTGGCCGGAATCCAACGCATGGTTGCCGACGCACAGGAGTCCTCCTCCCGGGCCCAGGCCCTGGCGGATCGGGCGGCGGCGTTGTTGTTCTGGTTCGCGCTGATCTCTGCTCTGATCACCGCGGTGGTGTGGACCACCATCGGCAGCCCGGACGATGCCGTGGTGCGCACGGTCACGGTGCTGGTCATCGCCTGCCCGCACGCCTTGGGCCTGGCGATTCCGCTGGTCATTGCGATCTCCACCGAGCGGGCCGCGAAATCCGGGGTGCTCATCAAGGACCGGATGGCGCTCGAGCGGATGCGCACCATCGACGTGGTGCTCTTCGATAAAACCGGCACCCTGACCGAGGGCGCGCACGCGGTCACCGGTGTCGCGGCAACTGTCGGCGTCACCGAGGGCGAGCTGCTGGCCCTGGCCGCCGCCGCGGAGGCCGACAGCGAGCACCCCGTGGCCCGCGCCATCGTGGCGGCCGCGGCCGCCCATCCCGAGGCCTCTCGTCGGCAAATCCGTGCAACTGGTTTCAGCGCCGCTTCCGGCAGGGGGTCCGGGCCACTGTCGATGGCGCTGAGATCCTCGTGGGCGGGCCGAACATGCTGCGCGAGTTCAACCTCACCACCCCGGCCGAGCTCACCGACACCACCAGCGCCTGGACCGGGCGTGGGGCCGGTGTGCTCCATATTGTCCGCGACGGTCAGATTATCGGTGCGGTGGCCGTCGAGGACAAGATCCGCCCCGAATCCCGCGCCGCTGTGAAAGCCCTGCAGGACCGCGGGGTGAAGGTCGCGATGATCACCGGTGACGCGCAGCAGGTGGCCCATGCGGTTGGCCAGGACCTGGGGATCGATGAGGTCTTCGCCGAGGTCCTGCCCCAGGACAAGGACACCAAGGTCACCCAGCTACAGGAGCGTGGCCTGAGCGTGGCCATGGTCGGCG
Organism: uncultured Rothia sp.; assembly: GCF_963507905.1. Classification (GTDB taxonomy): domain Bacteria; phylum Actinomycetota; class Actinomycetes; order Actinomycetales; family Micrococcaceae; genus Rothia. Next base: position 202,586 of record NZ_CAUOUU010000004.1, read on the forward strand.
ACGGTGTCAACGACGCCCCGGCCCTGGCCCGCGCCGAGGTCGGCATCGCCATCGGGGCCGGTACGGATGTGGCAATGGAATCCGCCGGAGTGGTCCTGGCCAGTGACGATCCCCGGGCAATATTGTCGATGATTGAGCTCTCGCAGGCCAGCTACCGCAAGATGATCCAGAACCTCATCTGGGCGTCCGGTTACAACATCTTGTCCGTGCCCCTGGCCGCCGGCGTGCTCGCCTCTAGCGGCATTCTGCTTCCCCCGGCTGCTGCTGCGGTGTTGATGTCGCTGTCGACGATTGTGGTGGCGCTTAACGCTCAGCTGCTGCGCCGGATTGATCTGGACCCGGCCCACCTGGCTCCCACCAGTCCGAAGGAGGAACACACCACGCCTACTCCGGCATCCACCGCCGTCCACTGATTCACCACTTCTCTCCACTGCCCCATATGACCCTGAAAGGCTCCACCATGAAGCGCACCCTTTCAGGGTCATATGGGAACCATGGACGAGATGGGTGGAATGGATCACGGCGTGAGTGCCATGGAGATTCGCCACGTGGGCGAGTTCCTGGAGGTGAAGGTGCAGGGTCAGGAGCCGCGTATTCGTGCGCAGAAGGTTGCGGAGGCGACCGGCACCGTGGAAGGCTCTGACGCCTAAATCGACTAAACGTATAGCCCTCGGGTCATGATGAACTGCGCCCCGAAACTTGGACGCATTTAATAGTAGCCGCTACGCGGCCTCCT